>DATEPB010000041.1:0-110028 GCA_035273425.1 Pyrinomonadaceae bacterium
CAAAGCGGCGCCAGGCCGCCGCACTCCAAGGAGTTGCGTTACAGTGCTGATGGATTCACCCCTACCGACGGGAAAAAGAAACTAATGAAAACACTTCTTGTGATTTTGATCGCGTCCATGATTGCAGTTGTCGTATTTACTGAACCGTCAGTCGTATCGGCGCAGTCTGACGCCCAAATCTCCACTATTCGCGCGCAGTACGCGTCAATCAACAAGCGCGCCAGTCGCTACAAGAGAGTCAAGAAAGAGTTGTCGGGATTTTCGCTGGAAGGCGGCGAACTGATTGCCTACTTGAATGGACCATCAATCGTGAAGCTGGTTGCGACACACTATGGTGAGATGGGGCGATCGACCGAGGAATACTATTACCAGGATGAGAAATTGATTTTCGTTTTTGAGAAGACTTCTCACTACAACAAGCCGATGGGCCGAGTCGCCCGCTCGACTGAAAACCGCTACTACTTCAATAACGATCGGCTAATTCGCTGGGTTGACAAAAACGGAAAGCAAGCTGACACAAGCAGTGAGGAGGCTCGCTCGAAGCAAAAGGACCTGCTGGAAAACTCCAACTTGCTCTCAACCGGAGCACGATCTAAGAATCGGACTATAGAGCACCGAGAATAAGGATCGATCTCTTTGTTCCTAAATTAAATTGATGGGAGGCACTTGCTGGTTCAGGTTTCTCACAAGTGGGGAAGGAGGATTTATCCCCGCTCTTGCTTTAGCCTCTTCAACCTCAGGAAAGAACCAAGCCCCTTCATTAGAGACCATGCCTGGAGATGCGCACCGAAGAGCGGGGATAAATCCGCCTTCCCGACTGCCAATTCCCCGATGTCTTCCCTACCTTACGGTCGTCGTCCCCAAACGGGCGGTGGTGGTTCTTTGGTCATACGATCAACTGGTCGCTCTTTCAGCAGTCGCATCGCTTCCTCAATAGCTCGCTCCAATTGCGGATCGCGTCCAGCGATTACTTCCTTGGGCCAGTTCTCCACATCAATATCCGGCCCGACGCCCTCATTCTCCACTGCCCATTTTCCGTCGCGGGTGAAGAAGCCACCGCGCGGCGCGATCATCGATCCGCCATCGATGAACGGCGGTGTATCGGCTGTATGAACCAAACCGCCCCAGGTGCGTTTGCCCACCAGTGGTCCCAGCTTGCGACGCTTGAACATGTAAGGCATCAGATCTCCGCCTGACCCGGCCATCTCGTTAATGATCATCACCTTCGGTCCCCAAATCCCCGCGGACGGACTGGTAAACGGGAACCGATCACCAGCGACGTTATTGAAATAGCCATCGAAATCACGGCCGATGACGTCGATGATGTAGTCAGCAGCCGAGCCACCACCGTTGAACCGCTCGTCGATGACTGCGCCTTTCTTTTCCTGTTGCGAGAAGTAGTAGCGATTGAAACTGCTGTAACCGGGCTGGCCGGTGTTTGGAATATAAACGTAAGCAAGCTGGCCGTTGGACATCTTATCGACCAGCCGTCGATTCGACTCCACCCACGCACGCGTTCGGAGTCCCTGCTCACTGGCGACCGGCAGCACGGTGACGTTTCGCGCACCAGTCATGCTTGGCGTTTTGTTGACCGTGATCGAAGTTTGCCGGTTCGCGGTGCCATCGAGAAGGCGATAGATATTGTCAGGCGCCTTCAATTCAATACCATTGATTGCCAGGACGTAATCGCCGACATCAACGTTTGCGCCGGGCGCGGCCAGGGGCGAACGCAGATCAGGATTCCAACTTTCGTTGTCGTAGATTCGCGTGATCTTGTAACGCCCGTTTTCGATAACGAAATCGGCGCCCAACAGGCCACCCTGAACCTGGGGAACGTCAGGCATATCTCCCCCGCGCACATACGAGTGACCGATCGCAATCTCAGCACCCATCATGTCCATCAGATAATTGAGATCGGCGCGGTGCATAACGTAAGGCAGCATCTGGCCATACATTGTTTTCATCTTCGGCCAGTCAGTCCCGTGAAGGTTTGGCACATACAAATAGTCGCGCTGATTACGCCAGCCCTCATTGAAGATCTGTTTGAATTCTTCTTTCGGATCCACAAACATTCTCAAGGCAACGTTCAATCTTCCCTGGCCTGATTGGGGAGCGTTTCGATCCGTTTCAACTATGAAGAGCGAGGGACTGGCAGGCGGTGCACCTGGCGCACCTGGACCACCCGAGGCAGCGCTGGCCCGATACAAAAGTTTGCGACCATCGGCACTGACTTCGTACGTGGTCACACCGTTGACGAAACTGATAACCCTGCGATCGCACAGACGGTAGCGCCATAACTCATTGCCGCCCGGCGCGCCCGGACCAGGTGCGACACCCGAAGCCTCTAGAAAAAATACCGTGCCATCCGGACCCGCACGCAATTCCGAATACTGACGCTCGCGAACCCCCGGAACTGAAAGAATGCGTTGGGCCAAGCCATCGAAGTCGATCTGAACCGTTATTGGTGCACGAGGCCCGCGCGGGGTAGGAGTTGCCACTGGTTCAACGGGCATATTGCTGTCCGGTGGTGGCGTATCACCGACACAAACACCTGGCGGCAACGTTCGCCGGCCAGTACCAACGCCCCGATCTTCATCGCTTTCCGGTAGTAACGGACTTGAATCACTCTTCCTGAGCACGGCGAGATACAAACCAAAATTCTCGTCATGCGGATACGAGGTCATGTCG
Organism: Pyrinomonadaceae bacterium; assembly: GCA_035273425.1. GTDB lineage: Bacteria > Acidobacteriota > Blastocatellia > Pyrinomonadales > Pyrinomonadaceae > PSRF01. The sequence continues at coordinate 2,689 of DATEPB010000041.1, forward strand.
AGCCATTGCGAGCGGAGACCAAAATCCGTTGAAGCCAAAAACCACAAATACTTTCCGCTTGCGTCCCATGCCGGCCACACCGCATCGGCTAATCCATCGGTTACCTGTTTAGATTCGCCGGTTTCAACGTTGCTAACGAAAATTGCGTGATACATGGACCGCAACCTGCTGGCGTAAGCAACCCACTTCGAGTCAGGACTCCACACCGGATTCAGCGTCCTTTGCGGAACCATCCACGGATCGTTTCCTACAACCTTCGCTTGCCCGCTCGTGACATCCATCACCCAAACTTTGAGATCGGTGTCGGTATAAAGAATTTTCTTTGAATCAGGTGACCAGGACGATGTGTAGTATTGCTTCGGATTCGGAATAACAATTTCGCGCGGTGGAGTTAAGCCCTCCTGAGCTTCGATGTAGAGTCGATACTCACCAGACTTGTCACTGAAATAGGAGATGAATTTTCCGTCCGGAGACCATGCGGGATCTCTTTCCGCGGAAGCGCTCGAGTTGCTTAGATTTCGGATGTCCCCCTTCTCGGCTGGTATCGTGAAGATCTCACCACGTGCTTCGACAACGACTCTGCGGCCGGTGGGAGACAACGCCATGTTGGTCATGCGATTGGAAACGTCTTTCCAGTTCGGCATCATCCAGGGAAAATCGCCAACCACATTAATGCTTACCACATTGGATTTTCCATTCTTCGGATCCAGCTCGTGAACATAACCACCTTGCTCGAAGACGACTGCACCAGCCCCTGAATCCAGCGCCTTCACATCGAAGTCGGTAAACTTCGTCATCTGCGTTAGCTTCTTCGTACGAGTTTGGTATTCCCAAACATTCGCGACGCCATCGCGATCGGAAATGAAGTAGACCGCGTCGTCTACCCAGACTGGATCCACATCCTTCGATTCGGTCCACGGAGGTGAAACAAGATCGTAAGTTTTCAAATCAACAATCCAGATGGGTCGATTCTGACCACCTCGATAGTTGCGACGTTCTTCGTCCCACGAATTGTTCATGCGATAGGCGATTTTCGAACCATCTGCCGAAACCTTGCCTTGAAACGCGCGTGGTAGGACCATCGCCGATTCGACGCCACCTTCAACCGGCACGGTCCAAAATCGTGGGCTGCCACTCGGCGCCCAGGTAGCGCGGGTTGAAGCGAAGAGAATCGAACGGCCATCAGGCATCCACCCCTGCACTTGATCAGCGCCGGGATGCCAGGTCAGCCGGCGCGGCTCGCCACCATCTGCTGCAACAACATAGATGTCCAGATTGCCGGCGTATTCACCGCTGAACGCGATCCATTTTCCATCCGGAGAGAAATGAGGAGTCGTAGTCAGTCCCTGGAAACTGGTTATCCGTCGCGCCGCACCGCCAGAGCGCGGGACAGTCCAAATGTTGTTTGCATAGGCAAAAGCAATGTGTGTGGCGCTCACCGTTGGAGTTCGCAGCAGTCGAGTGTTTGAGGTTTGAGCAACGGATGACTGGACTCCAGCGAACAGGATGACGCACACAAAAAGTACGCGAAGGCGGCTAAGGAGACTGGGCATTTTGTTTTCTCTCGGAATCAGAATGGGGGTTAGCGGGCATCTTGTAACATGAACGTTAAGGGCGAGCAAAGTTTTCCAGAAAAGTGGGAATTTTTCCATAAATCGGGAGTCCTGAAAACTCGTTCTGACTTTGAAGAGTAGTGTGAGAAAATACCAGCACACCCGGCTTTGAACCCGTCCGTCAGTGCATTCGCGGTGGATCAAGACTGCCACTGCGATAACCGTGGCACTGATGCGCAAGCCGCGCTGTTACCGTCGTCATTAACCATTCCATTACAGGAGCCCACTACGATGATTTCCTTAAAACGTTTCTATCTCTCTTTTTTGTCGTTGCTCGTCTTAGGCACGAGTATCTCCGCGTTGGCCCAGGGGATTCGCGCCCCACGACCAAGCCAAAAAGCCAGCGTAATGCAAACCCTCGGTGTCACCGACGTGACTATTACCTACAGCCGTCCGGGCGTGAAGGGGCGCAAGATCTGGGGCGACCCTTTGCCGTCACAGGCTGAAGTCAAAGGCGAAGCAACACTCGACGATTCCAGAGTCCGTCCAAAGGATGCCGTGATCGTTCCGTGGGGCCATGCCTGGCGCACTGGTGCGAACGAGGCAACACAGTTTGTAGTCACTGACGATGTTTGGATCAACGGGCAGAAACTAACTGCCGGAAGTTATAGCTTGCACACAGTCCCGAATAAGGACGAATGGACCATCATCTTCAATAGCGTGGCGAATCAGTGGGGAAGCTTTAACTACGACGCCACGAAAGATACGTTGCGCGTGAAGGTGAAACCGGAGTGGGTGGGCGAGAGTAAGGAGTGGTTGGAATATACGATTGAACCGGTCAACGATACTTCGGCGCGAGTAAACATTCGTTGGGAGAAAGTCAGCGTTCCCTTTACGGTAGAAGTAAAGGATGTAATGGCCTTGGCCCTGACGAAAGCGCGTGCTGCAGTCGCTGCGGCCAAGCCTGACGACTTCCAGATTCGCGCGCAGGCCGCCAGCTTTGCGTTGAATAACAAGCTCGCTGCCGAAGAAGCAATGGGATGGCTCGACCAGTCCATCAAAATCAGAGAGACAATGGGTAACGTTGGACTAAAAGCGAGAACCCTGGCAGCGCAAGGCAAGACCGCAGAAGCTATCGTTCTTGGCGAAAAGGCCATCCAACTCGGCAAGGATGCCAAAGCCGACCCGGTAAATATTGCCAGTCTGGAAAAGCTTGTCGCCGAATGGAAAGCCAAAAAGGCTTAACGCTGAAAGCGTTCGCTAATTCCAGCCCAGGGTTGCGCTTTGGCAACCCTGGGAAACGTATCTTTCATTCTTGCAGGCCCAACTCTGAAAGAGTTGCGTCGGCATTGCACCGCGAAACCTCAACGCCTTCAGGGTTGAAACAATCTCGTTTGGAGTCTCTTGAACCCAGGGTTTCAAAGCAAACCCTGGGCTGACATTTGCCAACGCTTTCAGCGTTAGTCGATTCCCTCTCCCCACCTGATTCTTAGCTTCTTTTGCAGTGCTAAACCCTCACTAATCCTGACCGGGTTTGCCTTTCTCGAACTTGGAATAAATGATATCTTCCTGCTCTCCCCGCTTGGTCTAGCTTCGGCCCAACCACTTCGTTTTTGTGAGAGGTTACAATTATGAAAACATCCTCCGGTTCCCTGCTCGCTCGTTCCCTGGCAACACTTCTGATAATGCTATTTGCTGTTTCTCCCGCATGGGCCACATGTGGCGGTGGAGGCGGCGGTGGCGGTGGCGGTGTCTCAGGCGGTAGCCGCGGTTCGGCGCCAGAAGTTTACCCGGTGCCATGGAAAGTACGTGGGCCGAAAGATCCACCCGCAAAGGGATTGGTCGTCTACTGGTTCCCGGCCTCAAAAGAGGAGATCACGAAATCCAGTTTGCGTCTTTCTCGCACGCTTTCTCTTTACGCGTCACAGTGCGTCTCGATGGAACTCGCTGACGCTAGTGTTGCGAATTGGGAGAAGCTGGTTGGGGAGTCAAAACTGCCCGTGGCTGTGATCGCCACACCCGACGGCAATCCCGTTACCAAAGTTGAAAACAACCAGGGAAAGCTCAAGGTCGAAGCTGTTGAGAAGGTACTGCAGTCAGAAGTAAAGACCCGTGAGACCGCGCTGGATGAGCAACTAAAGGAAGGTAAGGCGAAGGTAGTCGCTGGTGAAAAAGATGCCGCTGTCCAGTTGTTTCAAGCTGTCCTGGGATCGAAGTGCATGTTCCCCAAGAAGGCTAAGGAAGCTGCGAAGGAACTAAAAAAACTTGGTATAGACGAATCGGGCATCGCTGACGCTGCTGATTATCCAGCACCGGTTTTTGAAACCGTGAAAAGCGCGCGGATTGAGTCAATCATGGTCCGCGGACTCATTGCTGAAAATAGTGCGCGGTACATGGCCGCTGAGAAACTCTACCATCGCGCCCGCGTGATGGATCCCGCCGATCCGACTCCGCTGCGTTATCTGGGTGAACTCTACCGTCACCACACAGGTGACTGGGTCAAGGCAAAAGCAGTCTTCAATGAGATATTAAATATGCCCGCTGACCCGCTCTCGCGCGCAGTAGCTCTTCATGGAATAGGAAAAATCACCATCCATGATGGCGAGTTCAAGAAGGGACTTCACTTGATGGAGGACTCGGTTGCGGAATATCCGCTGGCACTCGCCTATCGCAACCTGGCGGTCTACTGGAATTCTGAACACGACATGGTAAAAGGCGATGAGTACACGCAGAAAGCCATGACTCTGGATCCGAAGGATCCTTACAACCTGGTCTTCGCCGCGGTTTGGATGTCCGCTGCCGGACGTGGTGCTGAGGCACTGAAGATCGCCGGCGCCAACTTCAATCTACTGCCTGCGTCTTACAATCTGGCGGGGATCTACGCCCAGAACGGACAACGAAAAAAAGCACTCGCATTACTCAAACGACACTTCTATGAATACGAGCGCTATCACGCCGTGCGAGAAAAAGAAATGATGGAAGCGCGGGTCGATGCGGTGTTTGAGTCGCTGCGCCACGATTCCGATTTCCTGGCGCTTACACGTCATGCCGACGGGAAGCTCCCGATGCCGATGCCAGGTATGCCCGCAACCATGGCCAGTCCAAATCGGTAATGTCGAGCAATAAGAACGACGGTGGGTGCGCCGAAATTCGAGTAACGCTGAAAGCGTTGGCTAATTCCAGCCCAGGGTTTGCTTTGAAACCCTGGGTTCAATAATGCCCGAGGAAATTGCTCTCAACCCTGAAAGGGGTTGCGCGGTTAGCACCAACCGCCGACCAAACTCCTTCAGAGTTGCTCTGACGAGAAATGAGCTTTCCCAGGGTTGCCAAAGCGCAACCCTGGGCTGAAATTAGCGAACGCTTTCAGCGTTTGAACTACACTGCTACGCATGGGTGTTGCCAAACTAACCGACCAGAACACAGTCGTTCCGTCCGAGAGCAAGTACGCGAAGATCGAGCGGGAGCGACGCTATCTCTTGCAGGACCTTCCTGCAGGACTCTCACGTGCGGATCCGCACGTGCAAATCACCGACAATTACATTACCGGAACGCGGCTGCGCATGCGAAAGGTGCGCGAACCGCGAACTAACAAGTGGACCGTGAAGTTTACTCAGAAGTTTGCTCCCGACCCGCAGGATCTTTCACGCACGATTATCACCAACACTTATCTCAACGCACTCGAAGCCGAAACGCTCTCTATGTTTGACGCTAATGAGATTCGCAAGAATCGCTACCATTTCGATTACGAGGGCAAAACTTTTTCGGTTGATATGTTTCTTGGCGATCTGTTTGGCCTGGTACTCGCCGAAACTAGTTTTGAAACCGACGAGGAATTAAAGAGTTTTCCGAAGCCGCCGTTTGCTATCGCCGACGTCACCAATAGTATTCTCTTCACGGGTGGCCGGCTGTGCGAGTTGAAGTTTGAAGATATCCGAGCGGAGATACAGAAGAGCGGGCTAGCGCCGAAGCGTCCTGTAGGTCACACTTGATTTATTATTTCAGTCATCTAAAACGGCAGGATAATGATGAGACTAACGAAAGCAGGCGCAGTTCTCGTTCTCACAATCTTCATATGGACCGCAACCGCTTGCCAAAAAACCTCTCCGTCACCTGAAAAGACTGCGACCGGAAGTAACACCGCTCCCGGGTTTCAACATGCGCAGGGTGGAACTACACCTCAGGGCCAGACCAAACATTTCAAGGGTTCGATCGGCAGTGCGCTTGATTTGCAAATGAAGCTCGTCCGTGAAGGAGAGAAGCTGGCCGGATCGTATTTCTATCAAAAGGTCGGCACCAAGATCGATCTGCGCGGCTCAATCGACGCCGACGGAAATCTTGTGCTTGACGAGTTTGATCCAAGCGGCAAGCAGACCGGAACTTTTAGAGGCGCCTGGAAAACGGAAGACACGGGGCTAGTCACGCTGGCGGGAAACTGGTCTGCGCCAAACAGCAACAGGCAGACTGCGTTCTCCCTCCACGAACAGCCAATCGAGTTTAGTGGCGCCGTTGAGATCGTCGATCGCAAGATCGCCGAAAGCAATAAGAAGCTCAAATATGAGATCGATGTGGTCTATCCGCAGTTAAGTGGCTCTGCTTCGCCAAACTTCGAAAAGTTTAATCAACTAGTCCGTTCGATGGTTACTTCGAAGGTCAATGACTTTAAGAAAGAGATGGTGCCTGAGCCGGGAGAGGAGACAACCACTGATGGGACGTCGACCACGGGCAGTGACTTCAACATTGGTTACTCGATCGCCCTGGCGAAGGACGACCTGATCAGTTTGAGTTTCGGCGTCGGAAGCTATTACGCCGGCGCGGCCCATCCTAATTCCTACTCAGAAAGTTTCAACTTTGATCTCAAGAGTGGCAAGGCAATCAAACTTGGAGATTTGTTCAACTCCGGTTCGAAGTACGTGCAGGTTATTTCGGCGTACGCGATTCAGGATTTGAAAAAGCAGGCAAAAGCTCAGGGCGATGATTCGATGCTTGACGATGACTGGGTGCAGAGAGGTGCGGGACCCGATCCGAAGAACTATGAAAGTTGGACCATCGGGAAAACCGGGTTAGGAATCACATTCGACGCTTATCAGGTTGCGCCTTATGCCGCCGGACCTCAGGAAGTTAAAGTGCCTTATTCGGCCTTGAAAGACATCATTCGAGTTGATGGTCCAATCGGTCAGTTTGTGAAGTAACGCAAATGAATCGTCTGGTTGGTTTATCCGTGATTGCTGGAGGGATTTGCCTAATCGCGATCGGTTTCTTGATCTTTTCAGGTGGGTTGAATTGGTTTGGCAGATTGCCTGGTGACATTCGCTACGAAAGCGAGCGCAGCGGAGTCTACATTCCCATCGTTTCGATGTTGATCGTTTCGCTGGCGCTCAGTTTTATCTTCTATCTGATTCGAAAGTTCCTCTAACGGGGTTCTGGATTGGTCTGTAGAACCAGTCGATGTTGGGACGGTGGGATATTAGCTCGACACCTTTGCTCAGAGTTTCTCACGCAGCAGGAGCTACCTCACTCCCCGGATACTTCGTGTCGTACGAACTCTTAAAATAAACCGCCAACAGAAACGCCACGAACATGATCGCTGCCCCGGTCCAGAAAGTGACGCGCAAGGAATGATCGCTCATATAGTGTGTTAGGCCATCAGCGCCCATATATGCCACCTGGCTATGAATCAGGATGGCCGCGATTATCGGTCCGATCGCGCGCGCTAAACTCGCACCGGATTGGACCACCCCCATCACGCTGCCCTGTTCAGCCGCACTCACACTCCTCGATGCCAGGCTATTGAGAGCTGGTGTCGCTAGCGAGTTGCCCAGAGAAAATATTCCGCCACCTATTAACAGACCCAGCAGTCCGCCAGCGTTTGGTCCCACAAAGGGCACCGCAAAAAGGCTCAGCGCAAAGAACAACGCGCCGCCAATTACCAGCGGCATTTCGCCAAATCGCTTCACCAATCTTCCGATTAACACCCCTTGAATAACTACCGCTATCAAACCGACATAGGCAAAGAGATATCCGTTGTGTTGCGCGTCGTATCCAAAACGAAACATGGTGTAGAGAGAAAACGCAGTGGTCATAATCGAAAAGGCAACCACGAAGAAAAAGTAAATCGTGATGATGAATCCGAGGCGCGGTCTTTTTAGCGAGGCAAAGAGTTGAGCAAGGCCTCGTCCACCTGCCGCCGAAACTCTGGCCGGATGGTCGGGTGTAACAGTCTCCGGCAAGGTGAAGTAAAGCAGGGTTGCATTGGCGAAGCACAATCCAGCCGCAAACAGAAACGGCACTGCGACACCCCAGCGGCTCAGAATTCCTCCGATCGCTGGTCCAAAGATGAATCCCAAACCAAAAGCGGCGCCGAGTAGTCCCATTCCCTTGGCGCGATCTTCGGGAGTTGTGATGTCTGCAATATAGGCTTGAGCAGTTGAAATGTTACCGCCGGAGATGCCATCCAGGATCCGGCCCAGAAACAACATCCATAGGGTCTTCGCAAAACCCAGGATCAAAAAGCCGATACCCGTCCCGATAATCGAAGCCAGCAACACTGGTCGGCGTCCGTACTTATCCGACAACCGGCCCAGCACGGGAGAAAAGATCAGTTGCATTATTGAATAGGAGGCGAAAAGCAGACCGACAGTGCGAGGGGTGGCATTGAACTGGGTACCCTCAGCGTAGAACGGCAGCACCGGAATTACTATTCCAAAACCGAGTAAGTCGATGAAGACAGTCGTGAAGATAACGACGAGAGGTGAGCGGTTCATGGCAAATGGTTATCTGTAAAGTAGTGGTTTACCCATCCGCCAAAGAATTTCGCTTATCGCCTGCGCCCGCCGTACAGCGCTATATCGAAAGATGCCAATCCGCCGCCGGAGATCAGCAGCGCAACACACATGGCGAGTAGGGCTACTGGATACTCGATACCCTTCGAACCAAAGAATGCAGGCCAATGAACTCCGAAGATTGCGGTAATCATGGTGCACGCTACGAAAAATGCCCCCACCCGGGTGAACAATCCGAGCACGATCAAAATCCCACCAACAAATTCCGAAAGAGCTGCTGCCCCCCACCATAACCAGGCAGGCTTCATGAAAGGAAAAGGCGCTTCCGGATTACTGATCATGGCGTTAAAGCCAGGACCACCCCACGTGCCCAGCACCTTCTGCGCACCGTGCGCGAACATGATGCCCCCCAGGGCCAACCGAATAGGCAACGTAAACCAAACCGGCCAGGTGATAGTGATTTTGCGTAGCATCTTGGACCACCCTTATTCAAACTGTTTTGGACCGCGCAGATATTAGAGTATCCGTCACGAATTGTCGCCCTCCGAACCTCTCGTGATGTGTTACTCGCAGCCGACGCGATTCATCACGCAGCTTTGGCCAGTTTGTCGGCGATCGCTTGTTTTGGCTGAGCGCCGATGAGCCGGTCGATCAGCTTACCGTCCTTGAAGAGCAGCATCGTCGGAATACTTTGAATTTGAAACTGCGACGCCGTGCGCGGATTCTCATCAACGTTTAGTTTGGCGATTCGGTAACGCCCGTCTGACTCTCGAGCCAATTGGTCCATGATCGGACCAACCATGCGACACGGTCCGCACCACGGAGCCCAACAGTCAAGCAAGACCAGTCCGGGCGCGCCTAAGACATCTCGTTGGAAGGATTCATCGGTTACCACCAACGGCTCGGCTGAAGCAGACGCGACCTTCAGAGGTTGGCCGCACTTGCCGCAGCGCGGCTGCATTGCCTCGCTTTTGCTCGCCACAACCCGGTTCCTCGTGCCACAACTGCTGCAAGTAACGATAGCCATGCTGGTTTCCTCCCTCAGAGCGAGTGTAGTTCTTCTTTGTTCTCAAAAGTTTTCCAAAAGAGTTATTTGATTGCGGTGCAGAACATTTCCTGGATCTTTGAAAGAACTGAAGTGACGACCAGCCAGCCCGATGATCGCCACGATCTATCCTTGCTGAAGGTCTTTCCATCGAAATATTTATTCTTCTACCGAGTTGTCCTCGAAGCCCGTACAATGGCCCTCAGGCAGTAAGCCAATCATAAAAATGACGATCGATTATCAAGACATTACATTTCGCATCGAAGATCGTGTCGCCAGAGTGACGTTTTCGCGCCCTCCAGTGAACATTCTCAATATCGCAATGATGCGAGAAGTAAATGATGCGCTAAACCAGTGTTCACAGCAACGCGACCTCGTGGCTATCGTTTTTGATGCGGCCCCAGACTGCCGGGCGTTTAGCGCAGGGGTCGCAGTTGAGGAGCACAGCGAAGACACGATCTTCCAAATGCTCGATCAATTTCATGCAATTTTTCGGACGCTCGAACAGATTGCCCGACCCGCCATCGCCGTCGTTGATGGGGCAGCTCTCGGGGGCGGATGCGAACTGGTTATGGCTTGCGATATGGCAATTGCCAGCGAACGGGCCCGCTTTGGACAACCCGAGATCAAGCTGGGTGTTTTCCCACCCGTCGCGGCTGTTCTGTTGACCCAGGTTATTGCGGACAAGCGAGCACGAGAATTAATGCTCACCGGTGAACTAATCGAATCGGCGGAAGCAGGAAAACTGGGACTGGTCAATTACGTGGTGCCCGTAAATCAACTCGAAGCGAAACTCACCGAGATTCTGTCGAGGTTGCGAGGTCTTTCGGCAGCAGCTCTTGAGATGACCAAACGTGCGATCGATATGGGGCGGGAACGTTCGCTGGACTCAACCCTGAAACAAGTCGAAGATATGTACCTTCAGGAACTCATGAAAACCCATGACGCCACCGAAGGCATCAACGCATTCATGGAGAAGCGGAAGCCGGTCTGGCGGAATCGATGAGTCCATCACTGTCAGCAATGGAGTACAACTGCACAACGTGAAACGAAACCTCTTTCATCAGCTCGGTGCGGCGCCGCTGATCGCCTGTGTATTTGTTGCTGCTTTGCTGATTGGCGGCGATGTTTATGGTCAGGGACGACGCGGTGAATCGCAGACCAGCCATTCGCGAAACGTACTTTCAGGCGAGGCCCTCGAATTGGTTGACCTGGCGAGTACTGTGGTTTGCCGAGAACGCATTACCGATCCCAAGGGAAGTGTGCCCATCGACGATATGCAATCGCGCCCGTCGTTGCCGGTGCAGAGTCCTGAAGCGGTAGCGGGTGCGAAACGCGCGCAGCGTTTATTGCCCACAGCTAAAGCGTTAGTAGCATCTTCGCTTCGGCTACTGGCGCGCGATTACAACCTTACGTCCAGTGCCCAGGCAGCGAAGGTGCAAAGGGCAATCAGGCGGGTAATGGCTGTCAACTACGTTCGACCAGACATGGACTCGCGAGACAACGCGTCAGTGTTTTTACACAACCCTCACACGATAATCTTCGGGACGATCTTTCTGGCCGGGCTTCCTTCTGACGAAGGGATAGTTGCGGTGTTGTCGCACGAGTTAGTCCATATTGGCGATGGAGGCGAAGACAGCCTCGCTTTGCTGTTTCGGAATATCGGAATTCGCGCGTCGAAACTTACAGGCACCCAAATTTCAGGCCAGCGGGCCGAGGAACTCTCGTGCGATTTAGTTGGAACTCTGGCGGCCCGCGCGTTCGTTGCCCGCGAGCCAAACTATGAACCGCTGCCAAGACGAATTTCGCGATCGCTGGCTCACAATTGCGTTGAGCAGGACGAAGGCGACAATGATCATCTCTCACCGCGAACCACAATCAGGGCCTTGCTCAGTTTGGCCCCTGACATTACGCGCGCGCTCGTTTATGGCCGCTAGGCAGTAACACTCAAGCGACGGCTATTTTGAAGTATCGTCCGATTGACAGTGCAGAGCCCTCACTCCTAACATCCGGTAACCCTATTAAGCGAGGCGTTACTCCACTTGACCGTATTGAGGGCGAAGACGATTTCTTCCGCATCGAAGCGAACTCCAAAAGATAAGCCAGTTTTTTTCGGCCATTGGCCTCGCCTGCGTAACTCCCGCCCGAGTTTGTTATTTACATTATTGTTGGCTATCGCACCGGGCCTCGCCTGTTCATCGATCATTCCGCGCGGTGACGACGTGAGACCTCGCGTGTTACGCGACGTTCCGGCGCAGCGACTCGCTTACAAGTTTGAGCCGGATATCGCGATGCCTGATGAAATCAAAAACGCGGAAACCGATTCCAAGATTGAGGCCATTCAACTGGATTTCGATTCACGTCGGAAGGACGACGCGATGCTTAGAACTGTCCGTTCGCCCGACGGACATCGCGCTCTGGTTCTTTACAATGCCGGAGACGAGCCTAGCCAGTCGTTCCGAATTGACCTTTACTCGTCTGATGGAAATTTTTTACGAAACCTGACGCCACCGGATCTCTCCTGTGTCTTTCCTGAGGCTGTGGCCTGGTCCCCCGACGGGAATTCAATCACTTTCATCGCTCACAAAAATGTAAAGCCGGCGCCATCTCCGACACCTCTGGATGCCACCCCTCCCGACCCACTAGAGGCAGCGCCCTTACCCACGGTCGCTCCCGCTTTCGCTCCGGTCCAGGTCTTCAACACCGAGCAGATCTACATCTGTAATCGGGATGGTTTCGATCTGAAACCTTTGAGTTCCCGCGAAGGACTTATCTACTTCTACGCGTCCTGGGCGCCGGACAGTCATGCGATTGTGGCGATGGCTTGTAGGGAAAGCGAATGGGATGCGCGCGAAAGAGATTTTAAGTTACCGACTGGGCGTCCACGCCTTCTTGGAGTTGACGGCACGGAGCGATTGCTCGATGACGACCTCACCGAAGCATTGCCAGTTTGGTCTCCCGATTCATCAAAAGTCGCCACTGCTTTTGATACTGACGTCAAGATCTACGACGCGGCTACGAGTCAACCAACTCAGGCAGTTGTCAGATTGCGCGAACCGTTGATTGCGGCTTCAAGAAGTCACGAACAAAAGAGTGCTGGCGAACCAAATTCCGAGAGCTCGCCCACCCCCAACGCGTCATCGCAATCTGCCATTCCTGCTTCATTTAATCCAATAATTCGGTTGGAATGGACAACGCCAGAAAACTTGTATCTTCAGACAGCCTACATTCGCTTAATCCCGAACGATCCCATCACTACCTTCCAACGGTGGCACCTGCTCGCACTAAGCGCCCAGGCGGCACTCCTGAAATAAAAAACTAAATCCAATTTTACGTACGTATATCCGAAAATACATATACACCTTCTGGTTTTAAGATAACCGCCGCCGCTTAAACCTAAAAATAATTGGACTTATCGTGAGGACCCCATGCGGCTTCTTCGAGGCATGTTGATTGCTCATCCGCGCTCAGAATAAAAACTAACCAGGGCCGCATCAGCGTTGGAGCCCCCTAATGCGGCAACAGTCGGGTTCGGTTTTTCCCACACGGCTCAATCAACAACCTAAAGGAGAAGGGAATGAGGAAACTTCTGCTATTCACGCTCGTGGTGTTTATGTGTGGCTTGTTTCTCTCGGTGCCGACTTTTGCCCAAACAATTAACGGTAGCATTACAGGTCAAGTAACTGATGCGAACGGCGCTGCCGTCGCGGGAGCTACTGTCACCGTTAAGAACTTGGAGAATGGTCTAAATCGAGATGTGGTTACTGATGATGAAGGTCTATACCGCATCGGGAGCTTGCCCGGTGGTCCATATGAAGTAAAGGTTGAGAAGAGTGGGTTTGGCTCGGCAATCGAGAACACTCGAATCAGCACCGGCGCTGACACCGCCGTTAACTTTAAACTCTCGGCCGGCCCTGTCACCGCTGAGGTTCAAGTCAGCGATACTGGCGCTCTGCTTGAAACCACGCAGAGCCAGGTTATCAAGACTGTCGATCAACAGAAAATCATGGAGCTGCCCGGTCGAAATAGCCTTAATGGTTTGGCGTTGCTCAATCCGGGTGTCCTGCCTAACCAGAATGGCCGCCCTGGATCCGGCTTTGCAGTAAACGGCAACCGGACGCGCTCAAACAACTTCACGATCGATGGTGCAAACAACAACGATCAGTCTCTTTCGATTCCACGTCAAAATCTGCCGCCGGAAGCGATCGGTGAGTTTCAGATCATCACCAACACATTTGCCGCTGAATTTGGACGTAACGCCGGCTCATATGTGAATCAGATCACTCGTTCTGGCACGAATGAATTCCACGGCACAGGGTTTTATGTTTGGCAGGGTAATGGTGTTGATTCCCTCACCACGAACCAACAACGATGTTTCAACTCGAATCGTGCGGCTCCTGCGAACGCAGCTCTCTCGGATGAACGAGTGCTTCGTCAGTGCAGGAACGTAACCGTTGACACGATCTGGGGCGGAACCCTTGGTGGGCCGATCAAGAAGAACCATACGTTCTTCTTTACCAGCTACGACGCCAACCCGTTTCGCACTACCCTCGGATCAGTTACGCGCGCGGCCCTCGACGCGACCAGTAGAGCCCGGTTGTTAGCCTTCCGCAACAACTTTGCTTCGCCGGCTGCAGTGGACTTCGCGCTCAACAATTTCCCGGTCGCGAATGATCCAACTCCTGCTGCGGGAACCGTCGCTGCGTCACAGGTGATTTTGCGGAATGCCGCAGGTGTTCCGATCGCGGGCGCAGGTCAGGAAGCAGCATCAACAGTAACCTTTTTGACTTTTAACCGCTTTTCGGGAGCAGGCGTTCCTTACCAAACAAATTTTTGGCGTTACTTGGGCAAAATTAACACCAAGATCAACGATAAGGACCAGCTCTCCTTCCGGTTCCTCTACGACAAAGCCACCGATAACGGTCAACCCGCGAGTCTCCCCGGACTTGAGCTCGGCCAAATCGTCACTGACGACTCATTCACAATTAACGACGTTTACCTGATCACCCCCAACCTGATTAATGAGGCGCGCTTTACCTACAGTCGCCGCAAGATCAGTTTCCCGGAAAACTACGAAGACTTTGCCAACGGCGCGCAACTCGCTGTGGCTGGAGCTAACGGCGCATTCAGCGGCGGCAATGCCAACTTCCCGCAAAGCCGCGATGACCATGTTCTGGAAATAACCGAGAATATCGGTTACACCACCGGAAACCACGCCTTGAAGTTTGGCTACAACCTGCTCCGTTACGACCTAAACAGCATCTTCGCGCCAAACTCAAGAGGAAATATTTCCTATAGTAGTTTGAACAACTTCTTCAACGACATTTCCAATGGTGTTCAGAATGCCGCCGGAAACTTCCAAACGCGTCCAATTACTTACGAACATTCATTCTTCGCACAGGATGATTGGCGCGTTAATCCGGATCTGACGGTAAACCTGGGAATGAGATATGAATACGTGACCACGCCTTTCGGTTACTTCTCAAACACGAAACCAGACAAGAACAATTTTGGTCCACGCGCTGGCTTCGCGTGGAATCCGAAGGATCGCTTTAACGGCAACTTCGTATTCCGCGCCGGCTACGGCGTTTCCTACGATCAGGTATTTCAGAACATTCTTTTGAATGTCTCTCGAAACTACCCGCGGGTCGTTACTAATTCACTGGCGAACTGCACCGGTTGCGCGGCGTTTTCCGGCTTCGGCGCCATTCCACTGACCGCCACGACAACAACCAATCTGGCAACCCAGGGTGTGGCAACTGTTCGCGCGTTCTTCGCTCGAACTCCGGAGAACTTCCCGGCTGCCCTGGCCCAGGTGCTCGACTATCGATACTACGGATTGAACGACCGCGCCAAATCGCCGATGTCTCAGCAATGGACGGTCAGTTTCCAATACCAACTGGGTCGAGATTACGTAGCCAAGGCAGAATACATTGGCACTAAGGGATCGAACCTGGTCCGAGAAATCGAAACCAATTATGGTTTCTCAGCTCCATTGGGTAATGGACAACGTATCGATCCAACCCGTGGTTCAATCATCAACGGTCAGGGTCTGGCGAACTCGATCTATCACTCAATGCAGTTGACGTTGGATAGACGCTTCAGCTCCATGGAAATGTTTGGCATCAATTGGGGTAGTACAACCTTCAATGCAAACTACACTTGGAGCTCCTTTATCAGCGAATCAGATGATGTGCTGGGTGGACAGACCAACCGCACCATTCCATCTGATCCACGTGATCCGCATTCAGACCGAGGTCGTTCGGGGTTCGATCAGCCTCATCGCTTTGTGATGAACGCGGTTTGGATTTCACCCGAGGTGTATAAGGGCAACTCAATCATGAATCGACTTGCCAGTGGCTGGGAGATTTCAGGAGTTGCGACTATGGCCTCAGGTATTCCATTCACGATTTATAACGCCAACAATGCTGCCGGGATCACCGCTAGCCAGATCACAACGGTATTCCTTTCTCAGCATGTGGGCCTCAATCCAAGCGGAACACCCGGCACATTTACTACTACAAATGCGGCCGGCGTGCCGGTGGATCCGAGCGCGCGTTACCTAATCTATCCCGCCAATTCAGGGATTTTCGGTTCGCTGGGCGCCAACACAGAGCGCACACCGAGCACTTACAATCTAAACGCCAGCCTGGTGAAAAACATCAAGACTTTCGGTGAAAGCCAAAGGCTGCAACTTCGCATGGAAGTATTCAACGTGTTCAATCATCGTAACTTTACGACGATTCCAACGAACACTTTGAGCGCCACCACTAACCCGGCTAACTTCCTGAACTTCGGACTGACAAATGCCACCGGACGTAGCTTTACTTTCGGGGCTCGCTACTTCTTCTAAAGTTACCCTTTAGAAGAACTTCAACACTCGCCGACTGCTGCAAGGCGCTCGGCGAGTGTTTTCTTTAACACCTCTGTTGTATCGTGGTGCCTCCATCATGAACCAGATTAGTCACCTCCTCCGCCCGGTGTTGATGATCCTTTGGTTGGGGCTGTGCGTCTCCAGCATTGCCCAGGTAAACAAACCAGAAACTAAGCTCGATGACGTTGTCCGCGTCACTACTCAGCTGGTCCAGACCGATGTCCTCGTCCTGGATAACAAAGGTCAGTTTGTTGAGGGTCTGAAACCTGAGAACTTCGAAATCAAGATCAATGGGAAGCCGCGCCCCGTGTCGTTTCTAGATCACTTCACCGCCGGCTCAGCGTCGGAGGAAGCTCGCATAGCTGCTGCCAGAGGAAGCGAACCAACTAGTGCTAACCGACGCTTTGCTTCAATCGCATTTGATCGGGGTCGCACGATCCTTTTCTATCTCGACGACTATCATCTATCCGCAAACAGCATCACTCGACTGCGAGAAGTTTTGACAGCTTTTGTCGAGAACGAGATGGGCCCAAACGACGAAGTGGGAATCATCACGGTCACGGGACAACTCGGTTTCCTCGAACAGCTAACGGGTGAAAAGGTGGTTTTACGACGAGCCATTCAAAAATTGGCCCATCGTAGTATCACGATAACCGACGCCGAACGCCCGCCGATGAGTGAAGCAGAAGCAATAGCTATAGTGAATGGTGACCGCCGCATCCACGATTACTTTTTGGAGCAACTGCTGAGAGAGATGGGGCAGCCGCGCCCCCGCCAACCCTCAGGACAAACGAGAACGCGCAGTATGGCTGGCTCAACCGTCTCTGCACGAGCCAAATCGATTGTCGATCAATCGGCCGCGCTGAGTGGTGGGGCGCTGAGTGGGTTCGAAAAATTCATTCGTTCGACAGCCACACTTCCCTGGCAAAAACTCGCGTTCTTCGTATCCGATGGATTTGAGCTGACGGGCGGTCGTTCCGGATATGATCTTCGCTTGATCGCGGATGCTGCCACCCGCTCGGGGACAACTGTCTACACCATAGATGCTCGCGGTCTGATTAGCGGGTCACCCGAAGCAGCGAAGCGGATGGCTTTCGATAACACTGGTCGCCTTGCAAGCGCTGGCACACGAGCAGTTACGTCGCCACAAGAAGTGCTGCGCACAGTTGCCTTCGACGGAGGCGGGCATCCCATCCTGGATTCCAATGCCCCGATCCTTCTCATGAAGAGAGCAATTTCTGAAACGGCCAATTATTACCAGCTAAGTTGGCGCCCTGAAGAACACGAAATTCGCGACCGGAATTTCCAGGCGGTGGAGATCAAAGTGTTGGGTAAGGATGAGGTAGTTGTTCGTACCAGACAGGGTTTTTATTTCGAGCCAGAAGTAGCGTCAGCCACAGGCACCGAGAAATCGGAGGCCGGCAAGAAAAAAGAGAAATCCAAGGGCGAGACGCGTCCGTTGCGGGTAGCGTTGCGCAACCCATTTCCTAGTCGCGGGATCCCTATTTCAATTTCTGCCGGTCACATGGAGACGGGTGAGCCGACAATGCTGGTTACGGCTACTGTTGAAGTTCAAAAGGAAGCACTCGATCTGGGGAACAGGCAAGGCGCTTTTGAACTTGATCTCGAGGGCGTACTCGTTGATGAAACAGGAAAGTCAGTGGGTGACTTCAGTGAAGACCTTACTGTGAAGCCAGCGGAGATCCTTTCGTCTGCGTCGAATCGCGTTGTCTATAACCGCCAGCTACGAGTGACACCTGGCCTGTATCAGATGCGTGTTGCCGTCGAGGAGAAAAAGACGGGCCGTATAGGTAGTGCCATGCAGTGGCTTGATGTTCCCAATCATAAGGGAGGCGAACTTCTTTTAAGCAGTTTGTTCATAGGTGAGGTCGACGCCCAAACACTCAGCTCAGGAAAATTAAACATTAATGCGGATCATCGATTTCCCATGCGTTCACGCCTGGGCTTCTTGACTTACATCTATAACGCGAAGACTGGTCCATCGGGCCCTGACGTAGCAATTCAAGTAACAATCATGCGAGATGAACAGCCCGTGTTCACAAAGCCGCTGGTTAAGGTTCAAACGTCCGGACTCTCCGATCCCTCTAGAATAGGATATGGGGAAGATATCGATCTGGGCGCCTTGCCCGCCGGTCGCTACATTCTCCAGGTCAACGCGATCGACCGGATCGGAAAATCAACCGCCACCCAGCAAACCAGATTCACAGTCCACTGAGAGTGGGCTCACTCCGTTAATCTTCACAAACTCTGTCTTTTGAAATCTTGATCTGGGAAGGACCTTCGTGAGGACGAAGCTCAGTCGAGAGGTCTTTGCCAAAAGCTGCCGTCCTCATATTCCAACCTGGTGATTACCACCAGTTCAAGGTACGCATCTTTTGATTCTTTACCTGTCTTGGATACGTCGATGACTCTGATCGGCGGGGCTTTGGAGATTCCGCTCAGCTCGGCAGTCTTGCCAGGCTTCACGTTAACTCTGCTCGTGCATGCAGTCCGGCTAACCTCTTCCTTTTTCTCGGCGTCAATAAATGCGTAGTGCCAAACGACTGTTCGCAGCACTCGATCACTCGTGTTCCTGATCTTTGCTTCGTAAAGATAGGTAATCAGCGGAGCCCCGAATCTGATACCTGATGAAGTTTGCGTTGGTGGTGGGAGTGGTTCTCGACCCATATCGTTACGGATGCGATTCGCACGAGCCACGTCCCTTTTTTGTTGTTCAAAATCAGAGGTGTCGCGCGTGGCCCGCATTGGATCGTCGTCGAGTCCAGGATTTCGTACGATCTTCCGCCACTCGTTTTTAAGGACGATTACACCGGGAGCTGGGGCGTCAAAAGGAGACTGGGCCAAAGCGAGGTCCACAAGCAAAAACAGCAGAACCGTTTGCGCTATAACCTTCATAGGGGGTCGCCACTCTAGGTTGAGATTTCAAGCCTACTCTAATCCTAAAGGTGGTCTAAATCAAGATTCGATTAACGCCAAACTGCGCGCCCACACTCACAAATTTTTTGCTGATGTATTCTGACTTGATCTCCTGTAAGATGGCGCGCGTCGCTAGTCAAAACTCCACACAAACCTATCCAAAAATTCGTAGATCTAAGGTCAGAACTATGTCATTCAAACCGACTATTTTCCTTGCGCTGTTGTCTGTGATGCTTCTCGGATCGAGTTCCGTGGTCCAAGGTGACCAAAAGATGAAGGCCGAAGAGGTTGTAGCCAGGCACATCGAGTCTCTAGGACCCGTTGCTCAACTATCAGGTATCAAAACTCGAATTGCAGTGGGCACAGTGGTGGTTAATTTCCGAACTCCTTCGGTGGGACAGGCACATGGAAGGATCGTAATGGCTTCAGCGGGCGAAAAACACCTCATCGGAATGATTTTTGACAACTCGCAAAACTATCCACAGGAAAAGATCGGCTACGACGCCAAGAACGTGACGGTCAGTTATGTGCGGCCCGGGCTGAGATCCACCTTGGGGGATTTTCTTGAAACGCATCGTTCGATCGTCAAGCAAGGACTTGTCGGAGGATCCCTGACTCAGGCCTGGCCCCTACTCGATCTCGAGTCCAATAAGTTCAAACTCGAGAACGCCGGTACCAAAAAGGTCGGTAATCGGGAAGCCTATGCTTTGAGGTATGTAGCAAAAGGATCGGAACTTGACGTCACCTTATTTTTCGACGCAGAGACATTTCAACATGTTCGCACGGAATACAAACGCGTAGTTGCCGCAGAGATGGGTAAGACGCCGGCGCAGTCGGTACATCAAAGGGAAAGCCGTTATCGAATGGTCGAGGACTATTCGGAATTCCGCAAGGAAGGCGAGCTGACATTGCCGCACAAATACAAAATCTCCCTGGAGATAAACCTGCCAGGCGCGTCGTTCCAAGCCGAGTGGGAAGCCAATCTGGCGCAGTTTACTTTCAACGACCCGATCGATCCGAAGTCGTTCGACGTATTGGCAAACTAGTCCCCCCTCTGTCGACGTTTAGAAAAATGGCGTTTGCCTTAGTGGCTGACGCACCTTCAAATCCAACTTTCGATTCTTACTCGCATCAACGAATGCCGGCCTTTGCCCAGTCCTACTGTTTTCCTGCTGTCGAGTCCTTCACGACCTGGAACTCAAATTGAAGCTCTTTGCCTCGAATCACAGTCGAGAGATAGAACTCCCAAAACTTGCGAGTGAATCGAAATGAAGGCCAACGCTGGTCAAGATTGGTAACCCATTCGAGTCCCAGAGCCTTCCAAAGATTTGCGAGTGATACGTAGGTCCGCACCGGTCGCAGCTCCGCAGTTGTGTAAAAGGGGAACGGAGTCCGATCCGGCATGAAGCATGTAAACGAATAACTATTGAAGTGATTTCGGTGGGTAATATCGGTGGCCCAATCAGGATTTGAATAGTGAGGCGTAACGATTTTGATTAAGCCACCGGGCTTGCTGATGCGATGAAGCTCGTTCACAAACTTCATGACATCGGGAACATGTTCAATCACATGACGACAGATGATCTCGTCAAACTCGTCATCAGGAAAAGGAAAGGGCACATCGCCAAGGTCATGAATAACATCGGCAGCTGTTCGTGGGTTCGAATCTATTCCGATTGCGCCGGGATGTTTATTTTGTCCGCAACCTACGTCGAGAATTTTCCGCGCCGGGTCTGACGCAGACAAGGCTTGAGGTCGGGGAACAGTCATAGCAGAGTCAGTTTTGATTGATCAGAAACCGCCCAAAACCCTTCAGATCAAGAGGATACACTGGCACGCCAAAGCTTTTTGTCACTTCATCGAGCGTCATCCCATCAAGCATGATGTCTTCATCACTCTTCAACGTGCTTTTTGGAATCACTGCGAAGTCGCCACGAATTCGCTCACGCGCGGCGATAAGATCCATACCAGTGAGGAGCCCAGCAACAGAGACATCACCGCCGAAATATTTGTTTTCCACACCCTCAACGGTTAGTTCCATCCCAAACCGCAAATTGAGATCGTCGATTCGAGACCTGAGGATTGGAGCGAACAACGTACCCGTCAGAATCGTCCCTCGAATCTGATCCAGGTTACCGATCTCCTTGTTGGCAAGCCGTTTGACCAGGTTCGCAAACTCGTTGCTGAAGGATCGGACCATTCCGATGCCATCCTCAATCTGTGGATAACTGCCGTAGTGTGCTCGTCCAGGTACCGATTGGCCCGCTCGCAGATAAATTTCGTCGCCTAGAAACGCGAAAGTGGTTCCCAGCTGTTTTCGTAAGGATCGCTGTATCTCCGAAACCTCCGCGATCGTTTGACGGCAAAAGTCTGGGGTGACTGCCGTTAGGCGCTCGTCGGTGTTGTAGCGCGTCAGGCCTAGCGGAACGATGGCTACGCTCGTTATTCGCGGGTGATCGGCCGCGAGGTCAGCAATCGTTTTTCGAAGCACAGCGCCATCGTTTATGCCAGGACACAGCACAACTTGCGCGTGAATTTCGATGCCTGCATCCAACAAGCGATTGAGTTTCTCGCTGATATCAGCTCGCTGCTCTTCAACACCAAGTAGATAAGCTCGAATCGCAAGATCGGTAGCATGAACCGAGACATACTGTGGCGAGAGCCGCTGCTCCACAATTCGTTGCATTTCGTCTTCGGTGATGGATGAGAGAGTCGTGTAGTTGCCGTAAAGAAACGAGAGCCGGATGTCTTCATCACGGACGAACAGCGAGGGTCGCGCGTCGTCTGGGTTCCCCTTACAGAAACAAAAGAGGCATTCGTTCGCGCATTGGCGCGGCACTATTTGTTCGAAACTTAACCCAAAATCTTCGCTTTCGGCTCTTTCAATCTGAAGTTCCCACTCTTCGCCGGTGTGTTTGCGCACCTCCATTACCAGCTCAGTTTCACCCCCGGTTTGGAAGCGAAAATCGAGGTAATCCCGCACGACGCGGCCATTCACCTTGATAATCCGGTCACCCGACTCGAGTTCCAGTTCCGATCCCAGACTTCCCGGCGACACTTCAGCTATCTCAACACCTCGGCGTCGAATGCTGGTGACCGCCGGAGCTACTGCAAATTCATACATGTCGGAAATAATGTGCGTAAAACTTTGGTTTGTCGAGCAGAGGGAGACCTCGCGCGCTAATCGCACCCTTGCGTTTTGAAGATTGAAACGTCAATTTTATTGACAATCCGGGCCCTCTTTGTTAGTTATGCAACGCGATTAGAACCATCCCACTTTCAAAGCCTAAATAGGACTGTCCAGCGTCCATTTCAATCAAGAGAGTTGCGATCTCATGGATAACAAACTGAAGCCCGCGATTATTGGCGGCGTGGTCTTAGGCGTCTTATCGGTAATTCCTTTTGTAAACTGGGTGAATGCGTGTTGCTGCCTCTGGGCAATTCTCGGTGGCTTGCTGGCTACCCATCTTTACGTGAAGAGTTCACCCACTCAAGTCTCTACCGGCGACGGCGCCATTGTTGGAGCACTCGCAGGGTTGGTTGGAGCTGTAATAGCGATCGTAATCGGCATTCCTATTAGTTTCCTGATGAGCGGCGTAATGTCTGGCATCATCGGAGGTCTTTTGGAGGGCGTTAATCCCGCCCAAGCCGAGTTGATGAGAGCGCAAATGGAAAACCAATCAATCGTGGCGCACATCGTTAACGGCATTATTCTGGCGGTCTTACTGATCGTTTTTTCAACGATCGGCGGATTAATCGGCGTACCAATTTTTGAGAAGCGCAAAGGAAGTGGGCCGCCGCCACCGCCAACCTATTAGGCGCGGGCGGATGCACAACGCTCGTGAAACGATCCGGCGCGTTTACTCAAGGCTTTGGTCAAATCAATCAAAATCTTTTTTAGGAGAAACTAAATGTCTCAACCGTGGACTCCACCCCCTTCCTCTTCAGCAGGCGGGTCGGCCAGCGTTCCAAACTACTTGGTACCGGCGATCATTTCGATTTTCTGTTGTTGGCCGCTCGGCATTGTGGCTGTCATTTTTGCGGCTCAGGTAAACGGTAAGGTAGCTTCCGGAGATATTGCCGGCGCCACCGAAGCCTCGAAGAAAGCCAAACTGTTCAGCTACATATCAATCGGACTCGGATTAGCCGGCGGCGTGATCTACCTGCTGTTGACAATTCTCGGAATTGGTATGGGCGCGATGCAGGGTTAGGCAGAACAAACGTTTAGTAAAGTATTGTTGACCGGCGTGCCTGGCCTCAGGCCGCTGGTCAAACGAAATTTGTAGGAGCGGAGAAAGTAAAGATGTCGAGATATTGCACCAAATGCGGCGCGGTCAATGATGAGACCGCACAATACTGCACAACTTGCCAGGCGCCTTTGAGCCAGGTAAGCGGCTACCAGCCAATGCAATCAGTAAATCAAGGAGCGCAGGGAATGACTGACTACAAGGCAATGGGCGCTGACAAGAAGATCATCGCCGGTATCTGCGGAATTCTGTTAGGAGGCTTTGGCGTCCATAAGTTTATTCTTGGATACACAACCGAAGGGATCATCCAGATCGTCATTACATTTGTGACCTGCGGCATTGGCTCGATCGTGGGCCTCGTAGAAGGAATTATTTATCTCACCAAGTCAGACGAAGAGTTTGTGAGAACTTACATCCAGAGCAAAAAAGGCTGGTTCTAAAAGTCTGACCATCAGTGAACGAAATTCTGACTGCCATCGCGCAGTCAGAATTTTTCGTTTTTAAGGTTAAGATGGCTGCGTTCACAAGCGTTTAGAGTACAGCCTTTAGGCTGCGGTTTCGGCAGCACGTAACTTTGGAGCCGCAAGCTAAAGCTTGTACTCTAAACACCTGATGACCCGTGCATTTAATCGCCCTCTGACAATCGTAGCGATCTGGCTGCTGTCGATTGCTGCTGCCGTCTATCTTTTCATCTTTGAGCCGGGTAAATCTGGCTTCTTCCTAAATTGTCCATTCCGAATGTTAACGGGCTTTGCCTGCCCCGGATGCGGCAGCACGCGCGGCCTTCACCGCTTGCTGCACGGCGACATAATCGGCGCCTTCCAATTCAACCCGATAATGTTCTTGTTGTTGCCGATCCTCCTGTACGTGTTGGTAAGGCACACAATTGCAGTTTTTGGTGATCGACCCGTCAGAGGTAATCGGGTAAAACCTGCATATATTTGGGTGTTTTTTGCCGTGGTCATGTCCTTCTGGGTATTTCGAAATACTCCTTTCTATCCTTTCGTCTCTTAGACGACTTACCTGATCGGAGGCTCTATGCGCTTCTTCCTGGTTGTGTTGATGATTATCGCTTTCCCCGGAATTGCTCCTGCTCAGACGGTAACAGAAGTAGCACGAGATTCACCGGGTCGACCCTTGCATACGTTTTCGATCGTTGCTCGCGATCCAAATACGGGCGAACTCGGCGTTGCCGTTCAATCACACTGGTTCTCCGTTGGTCCATTGGTGGCCTGGGCCGAGGCGGGAGTCGGAGCAGTTGCGACGCAGTCTTTCGTAGATCCAAACTACGGACGATCGGGTCTACAACTCTTGAAGACCGGAAAAGGGGCAGCTGAGGTCTTGAAGGAGTTGATTGCGCGGGACAAGACTCCGGACGTGCGACAGGTGGGCATCATCGACTTCAAAGGCGGAATCGACGCGTGGACGGGCAAAAACAACATTCAATCTGCGGGTCACATCATCGGCAAAGACTATTCGGTCCAGGCCAACCTGATGCTCAACGACAAAGTCTGGCCGGCGATGGCTAGGGCTTTTGAGAGCACCAAGGGCGATCTGGCGCAACGAATGATTGCCGCCCTCGATGCTGCCCAAGCCACCGGCGGTGACATTCGCGGTAAACAGTCTGCCGCGCTGATAGTTGTGACCGGCAAACCGACAGGCGACCCCTGGAAGGATCGTATTTTCGATTTGCGAGTCGACGACAACCCTGAACCGCTGAAAGAATTGCGGCGTCTAGTCACCCTCCAACGCGCCTACAACCACATGAATGCTGGCGACCTGGCGGTTGAGCACAAAGACAATGAAGGAGCGCTGCGTGAGTATTCAGCAGCGGAAAAACTGGTGCCTGACAACGCCGAAATGATCTATTGGCATGCAGTCGCGTTAGTGAACATGGGGAAAGTGGACGACTCGCTGCCACTCTTCAGGAAAGTCTTCGGGATGGACAAAAACTGGGCAACGTTAACACCACGTCTGCCGAAATCGGGGCTATTGCCTGATGATCAGAAGATCATTGACAGGATCCTTTCGGTATCGAAATAACCAGAGGTGGTCCTCACTTACCTCCTTTTAGCGCGCTCTGATATCCTCATTCGCTTCGATGTCTACTGCTGCTCCAAACTTAAAGGAACGGGTTCGCGCTTTTTGGCAAGCGAATCCTTGCGGCGTGAAGTTCGCCGACGCTCCGATGGGAACACGCCGCTTTTACGAACTAGTGGAAGCGCATCGTTACACCAAGGAGTGGCACATACCCGCCGCTGCAGGCTTTGAAAAAAGCTCTGGTCTAAAAGTTCTGGAAATTGGCTGCGGATTGGGAACAGACGGCGCGCAGTTTGCCGAAGCGGGTGCAGAGTACACTGGAGTGGATCTTACCGATGCCGCAGTCGAACTAGCGCGAAAACGATTTGAACTCTTCCAACTTCCGGGAAATTTCAGGACCGCAGATGCCGAGAATCTCGACTTCACGGATAACAGTTTTGATTTAGTCTATTCACACGGCGTCCTGCACCACACTCCGGAAACCAGGAAAGCCATCAAAGAGATCCATCGAGTGTTGCGTCCGGGTGGCCGCGCCGTGGTGATGCTCTACCACCGTAATTCTTATAACTATCGCGTGAACATTTCGATGCTTCGGCGCGCCGGCGCGCATTTGCTGCGCTCGGAGTCAGGGATCAAATTGGTCCATCTGATCACAGGCGAGCCCCTGGATTCGCTCCACCAGCATGCACGCCTGTTACAAACCGAAAAGTCATCGTATCTTTCGGCCGGCGAGTTTCTGAATCAGAACACGGATGGCGCCGGCAATCCCCTCGCCCGGGTCTACACGCGCGATGAGGCTCGCGAGCTTTTCAAGGATTTTGCGGAAATTGAGTTGAAAACCTACTTTCTCAATAAACGGTGGCTGCCATTAATCGGTAGTGTCTTGTCCCGCTCATTAGAATCACAACTGGCGTCGCGTTGGGGCTGGCACCTTTGGATTTATGCTAAGAAATAGAGCTTAGTGCTTTGAACTTTGTGCTTTGTGCTTTGTGCTTTGTCAGTGGTCAGTGGTCAGTGGTCAGTTGCAACTAAGTATTTGAGCAGAAAATTCAACTGAAACAGATCCCACAACTGACAACTGACAACTGACAACTGACAAAGTACAAAGTACAAAGCATTAGACACAACAAACACAAAATGAAGAATATTTTAGTTACCGGCGGCGCCGGTTTTATTGGATCACACCTGGTGGACCACCTGCTCGCGGAGAATTCCTGGCAGGTGTCGGTCGTTGACGACTTCAACGACTTCTATGACCCCAAGATAAAACGTGCGAACGTGAAGCGTCACGAGGGAAATTCAAATTACCTATTGTTCGAAGGTGACATCCGAGACAAACAGGCGTTGGCGCGAATGTTCGGTGAGAATCAGTTTGATTCGATCGTTCATCTGGCTGCGCGTGCCGGAGTAAGACCATCGCTCCAGGATCCGCTCCTGTACTCGGAAACCAACGTTGATGGCACGGTGAATCTTCTTCAGCTGGCCAAGGAACACGGTATCAAAGAGTTTGTCTTTGGTTCCTCCTCTTCTGTTTACGGGATCAACGCCAAGGTGCCGTTCAGCGAAGAGGATCCAATCCGGCAGCCCATCTCGCCCTATGCTGCAACCAAGGGAGCAGGTGAGTTGCTCTGCCATACTTACACTCATCTCTACGGGATACGCTGCGTCTGCCTGCGCTTCTTTACAGTCTATGGACCAGGCCAGCGTCCTGACCTGGCAATTCATAAATTCGCGCGGCTGATCAGTCAGGGCAAACCCATTCCGGTCTTTGGTGACGGATCGACGAGACGCGACTACACGTTTGTAGACGACATTATCTCGGGCGTAAGAGCATCGATTGAATACGTTGCCGATCCCAGCAAGAGCGAATATGAAGTCATTAACGTGGGGGAATCTCGCACGGTCGAACTTCGAGAATTGATTGAACTGCTGGAGAAAGAATTGGATATGAAAGCGAAGATCGACCGGCAGCCGCTCCAGCCTGGCGATGTCCCACAAACTTTCGCTGACATTTCCAAAGCCCGCCGACTACTTGGCTATAACCCACAAACGCAAATCGAAGACGGGATCAAGCGATTTGTTGAATGGTTTAAAAACCCAGAGTGATGAGTGATGAGTCATGAGTGATGAGCGGAACCGCCAGTGATGTATGCTGGGAGGTTCTTCCTGACTCATTACTCATTACTCATCACTTTACGCCCATTCCCCATCACTTTTTAGCTTCCTAGCCTCAATGCCTTACAATGTCCGCAACCGCTAATGTCCACCAGCACTGACATCATCCGCAATCCGTTGCCACGCGAAATGCAGCAGCACATGTACGCGATCATGCGCCGCGTGGAGGAGAACCATTGGTGGTATCGGGGCCGACGCAAGATCATCAGGAGTTTCGTCGAGGCGATCAGTCGGGCGAAGTCTGGCTCGTTGAACCCGAACTCAAAATCGGTTTTTGAGGTCCTTGACGTGGGCTGCGGCACGGGCGCCAATCTTGAGATGCTTTCGGAGTTTAGCGTTCCCGCGGGAGTGGATATCTCGGCAGAAGCAGTTTCGTATTGTCACGCACGTGGATTCCCACACGTCAAAAATGGTGCCGCGGAAACTTTGCCGTTTGACGCCGACTCCTTCGACCTTGTGACCGCTCTCGATGTGGTCGAGCATCTTGATGACGATGTCGCAACTCTGAAAGAGATGCGCCGGGTGGTAAAACCCGACGGAAGAATTCTGTTATTCGTTCCTGCTTTCATGTTTCTTTGGGGCGTTCAAGACGACGTCAGTAATCATCGTCGTCGTTACACTATCGCTGAAATAAAGAGAGCGGTCGTTGAAGCGGGCTTCGAGGTAGAACGAGCAAGTTATGTAAATATTAGTTTCTTTTTCCCCACTCTCCTCGGGCGATTGATAATGCGTGTCACGGGAATTCGTCCGGCGTCGGAAGCCAATATCAACATTGAAGCCTTGAACGGAGTGCTGGGAAGCATACTTGGTGCGGAGAGCGCTTTACTGCGTCACATGAATCTGCCTTTCGGTGTTTCGATAGTTTGCGTTGCCAGAAAGGTCGGTTCGTAAACGAAGATGACGATTTACGATCAGGAAGAGAAGACAGCTAGTGACTTGCGGATTTCGCCGGTGAATCAAACCCCGGAAATCTCGATCTTTCTTCCTGTCTATAACGAAGAGCCAAACCTCCGCCCGTTGCATGAACGACTTGACCAGGCGTTGGCCAATCTCGGCCGCTCGGCTGAAATAATTTATGTGGACGATGGTTCAACCGATGGCACGTTAAGCGTACTGCGCGAGATCGCCGAGCTTGATGAGCGCGTTCGAGTGGTCGCACTCAAACGCAACTATGGTCAAACAGCGGCTATGGCCGCCGGCATCGACGCCGCCAGGGGCGCTGTTTTAATCCCTATGGATGCCGACTTGCAGAACGACCCCGCCGACATCATCCGGTTGCTGGAAAAACTAGACGAAGGTTATGACGTCGTTTCAGGATGGCGAAAGAATCGACAGGACAAGGCAATTACCAGAAAGTTTCCGTCGATGCTGGCCAATCGCCTGATCTCCTGGATTGGAGGTGTACCGCTACACGATTACGGCTGCACCCTGAAGGCCTACCGGCTGGAGTCACTGCAGCATGTAAGGCTCTATGGCGAGATGCATCGTTTCATCCCGATTCTCGCTTCGTGGGAAGGCGCACGGGTAACTGAACTGCCGGTGTCCCATCACGCGCGCACGATGGGAAAGTCGAAGTATGGGCTGTCGCGCACATTCAAAGTGGTCTTCGACTTGATGACCATCAAGTTCATGGCCTCATATCAGACCAAACCTATTTACATTTTTGGCACGTTTGGAATGCTCGCGTTTTTGGTGTCACTGCTGGCCGCGGTGTACGCGATCTTTTTGAAACTGTTTCACAAAGCAGATTTCGTCCAAACTCCTCTTCCCATTCTCGCAATCGTAATGTTTGCCGTGGGTATTCAGTTTCTCCTGATGGGCCTGTTGGCCGAAATGCTCGTACGCACGTATCACGAGTCACAAGCAAAATCGATCTATGCGATCAGGGAACGAGTGGGTTGGAATGAGGAACGATGACTGCTGAATATTCATCGTTCACGATTCAGCAATCATCATTGTTTTTCTTATGTGTGGAATAACCGGTTGGGCCAATCTTGATCCCTATGCTCATCCGCCAGATGGCGCGAGGGAATTGCTGCATTCAATGTGTGAGCGTATGGTCCATCGCGGACCTGATTCTGAAGGCTTGATGGTTTCAGGAAGTGTCGCCCTGGGAATGCGACGTCTGGCGATCATCGATCTGGTTACCGGCGAACAGCCCACTCGCAACGAGGATCGCAGCATTTCCGTGATTCTCAATGGCGAGATCTATAACTACCGTGAACTGCGCCGGGACCTGGAAAAACGCGGCCACACATTCGCGAGCCAGTCAGACACAGAAGTACTTCCGCATCTCTACGAAGAATTTGGCGATGGGATGTTGGACCACCTTAACGGCATGTTTGCGTTTGCGTTGTGGGATGCCAAACGTCGCAAGCTGCTGCTGGCGCGAGATCGGTTTGGCGAGAAGCCACTGTACTGGGGCGTTTTTAATAACACTCTGATCTTCGCATCTGAGCCAAAAGTGCTTTTGGCCCATCCGTCCGTGACCAGTGCACTAAACCCCGAGGCCTTAAGACAGTATCTTTCCTTTGATTATGTTCCCGCGCCGCTTTCGATTTACCAGGGCATTCACAAATTGCCAGCAGCTCATTTCCTCACGCTTGAAGACGGCAACCTTGACGTTCGCAGCTACTGGAAATTGAGTTACAAGACGCTGGAACCGCCGCCATCGGAAGCCGAAGCTGCCGAGCGCGTCTTGGAACTAATGGCAGACTCGGTGCGTCTACGTCTGGTTTCGGATGTGCCGCTGGGAATCCTGCTTTCCGGTGGAGTTGATTCGTCGATGGTGGCAGCACTCGCAGTCCGAGCATCGTCGGAACCGGTCAAAACCTTTTCGATATCGTTTGCTGAGTCGTCGTTTGACGAATCTTCGTACGCGCGCGCAGTCGCGAAATTTCTCGGCACTGACCACCACGAAGAGCGACTCAGTGCAAATCTGGCCGCGAATCTTGTCGGCGAGATTGGCGCCTGGATGGACGAGCCGTTTAGCGATCCTTCACTCGTCCCCACCTACCTGTTATCAAGATTCACCCGCCGGCACGTGACGGTCGCGCTCGGGGGTGATGGTGGCGATGAAATTTTTGCTGGTTATCCGATGTACCAGGGCCACCGATGGGCCAGCATGTATGCGCGCGCCCCGCGATTTCTGCAAGCCGGACTAATCGAACCGCTCGTGCGGCTGCTACCGGTCAAGACCAAGAACCTTTCCTTTGACTACAAAGCAAAGCGGTTTATTACCGGCTCCAAGTACGATCCTGTTTCGCGACATCACATTTGGTTTGGCTCGTTTACGCCTGAGGAGCAGAGACAGTTATTGACTCCAGAAGTATTGGAATCAAGTAACGACGACATTTATCGCGACGCGAAACAGATGTGGGAGGAATGCGACTCAACTGATCTGGTCGAGCGCATGCAAAGCATCGATACTCGGCTTTACCTTGCCGAAGACATTTTGACCAAAGTCGATCGGGCGAGCATGGCTGTTTCGCTTGAAGTACGCGCCCCCTTCCTGGATCACCGGGTCGCGGAATTCGCGGCCTCGCTGCCGTCCAACTACAAACTTAGGGGCCGGACAACAAAGTATATTTTGAAACGCGCGATCAAGGGTTCACTGCCTTCGTTTGTGACCCGGCGCGGCAAAAAGGGTTTCGGTGTTCCCGTAGCAGAGTGGCTTAAAGACAATCTGCGACCGCTGGCCCGCGATCTCCTGTCGCCGGCTCGTGTACGCCGGGCAGGAGTTTTTAACGCCGACTACGTGACTCGTCTCCAGGACGAACACGAACGCGGAGTCGCAAATCATCGCAAGTTGCTTTGGACACTACTGATGTTTGAGTTGTGGCACGAAAGCTTTATTGAAACGCCGAGGCGGATTGAGACATCAGTGGGCAGCGGCCAGCGATAAGGGAACCTCTGTGCAATTCCTCGGCGTCAATCCTGATGCTGGCGGGGAGTAAGGACCCTTTGTGACCTGCCATTCTTATGCAGCAGCTAACGCCTAGTCAGGCTTTCGATGAACTCCTTCGTT
Organism: Pyrinomonadaceae bacterium; assembly: GCA_035273425.1. Lineage (GTDB taxonomy): Bacteria > Acidobacteriota > Blastocatellia > Pyrinomonadales > Pyrinomonadaceae > PSRF01. The sequence continues at coordinate 34,366 of DATEPB010000041.1, forward strand.
GGTGCCGTGGACAGGAATTTTCAGGTCACGATCCTTTTGATGCCTTAAACAGTCAGCTCTTCCAAGCCACCCCATTTCGAAACACGAGACTGGCGCGGTTAGCCTGGACGCAGGCAAATAAGCGATCCCCATTCAACCTGCGAGCGCTCGCCGCCGTTCCCCGCCAAAGAAACGCAAAAGGGATTGCTCTCTTTGCGCTCGCCGCACTCGCGAACCATCGCCGGCTTAAGACTCCCGCCACCGAAAATGACGCTAGCGAACTCCTTGACGTATTACTGCAAATGCAGATTCGGGGATACAGCGGCGCCGCGTGGGGTTACAACTTCGATTGGCAAAGCCGCAACTTCTTTGCTCCCAAAGGAACTCCCACAGTAGTGCCGACCGCCTTTGCAGTTCGCGCTCTGCTTGAGGGTTACCAAGCAGTTAACGACCAGAGTTATCTCGAAGTAGCGAAGAGTAGTTGCGATTTTATTCGCGCCGACCTGAACGTTACCGCAGAGTCTGCCGAGGAAATCTGCTTCAGCTATTCGCCTCTGGACCAGACTCAAATCTTCAATGCGAGCCTTCTCGCCGCGGAAACTCTCGGAGCGGTAGGATCACTGACTGGTGACGCCGAGTTGTCGGCAATGGCGACTCGGGCGGCGCGTTATGTTGTTAGACATCAGCAACCAGACGGTTCCTGGAGCTATGGCACTGCCAGTGAGCAGGCCTGGGTCGATAACTTTCACACTGCTTACGTGTTGCTTTCGCTCAGCCGGATCATGGGGAATTCAAAGGCTGCCGGTAAAGAGTTTGAACCGGCGCTGGTCCGTGGTTTCAAGTTTTGGCGAGAAAGCTTCTTTCTTGCAGACGGGTGGCCGAAATACTACCATGACTCGCTTTACCCAGCGGATGCACACGCGGCTGCGACGGCCATTGTGACGCTTGTCGAATTGCAGGACCTTGATCCGGAGGCGTTACCGTTAGCCGAGAGAATCGCTTCCTGGTCTATCAGCAACCTGCGCGACAGTCGCGGCTTTTTTTATTATCAACGCCGTCGCTTTCAAACTATACGCACTCCGTTTATGCGTTGGACGCAAAGCTGGATGCTTTACGCTCTGGCTCGTCTGCTGGAAGCGAAAGTGTAAAGGCCTCTCCTTGGAGTGCGGCGGCCTGGCGCCGCTTTGGTCGCGCCTTTCGCCATCCTGCGAACTTAGAAATCAATCGTGGGCCAAAGCGGCGCCTGGCCACCGCACTCCAAAAGAGTTGACTGTTCACACGAAATCCAATGCCCATTGCCCCTGACGTTTCATTAGCCGCCGGCGTTCAGATTTTTCAGCCGGACCTGGTCAACCTTTATGGATGCACCATAGGTGCGGAAACGAAAATCGGCGCCTTTGTCGAAATTCAGAAAAATGCCGCGGTCGGTGCACGTTGCAAAATTTCGTCGCATACCTTCATTTGCGAAGGCGTAGTAATCGAGGATGAAGTTTTTGTGGGCCACGGCGTGATGTTCACCAACGATTTGTACCCCCGGGCAGTAAATGACGATGGAACGTTGCAGAGCGAGGCTGACTGGTCCGTGATCGAAACGCGCGTAAGAAAGCGGGCCTCGATCGGCAGCAATGCGTGCGTTCTGGCAGGTGTGACAATAGGTGAGCAAGCCATGATCGGCGCCGGCGCTGTGGTAACCAGCGATGTGGCGGACTACGCGATCGTCGCAGGTGTGCCTGCTCGCGTTATCGGTGACGTGCGTAGGCGAGCAGCGGGTAGTAAAGAATGATAAGAGTCGGCGTCATTGGATACGGATACTGGGGACCGAACCTGGTGCGCAATTTCATGGAGGCGCCGGGCTCCACTGTAACCGCTGTCTGCGATCTTCGCAGCGAACGGCTAAGCCTGTTGCAGGGCCGTTATCCGACGATTCAGATGGTGAGCGATTGTCAGAGCCTCTTTAAGGATGACAGCATTGACGCGATTATCATCGCTACTCCAGTCTCGTCGCATTACGAGCTGGCGATGGCTGCGCTGAAAGCCGGCAAGCACGTCCTCGTGGAAAAACCGCTGGCGGCAAACTCTGAACAGGGCGCAGAACTAATCGCGGAAGCTGCCAGCCGCGGGAAGTTGCTGATGGTCGACCACACCTTCGTCTACACCAGCGCCGTCAAGAAGATTCGCGATTTGATTGCCTCAAACGCCTTGGGCGAGATTTATTATTACGATGCGGTGCGAGTTAACCTTGGTCTGTTTCAGCACGACGTGAACGTGATCTGGGACTTGGCAATCCATGATCTCTCCATTATGGATTACGTTCTGCCCATGAAAGCGACAGCAGTTTCAGCTACCGGTATAAGTCATATTCCGGGACAACCTGAGAACGTGGCTTACATTACGCTGTTCTTTGACGCACCGCAGATCGCCCATGTTCACGTGAATTGGCTAACTCCTGTCAAAGTCAGACATACTTTGATCGGTGGCAGTGAAAAGATGATTCTTTACGACGACCTGGAGCCGAGTGAGAAAGTAAAGATCTACGATAAAGGCGTAACCGTTTCCCAGAGTCCAGAGGCGGTTTACGAAATGCTGGTGAGTTATCGCTCCGGCGACATGTGGGCGCCGCGCCTCGATGCCACTGAGGCCCTGCAGTCTGAAGCGCAGCATTTCATCGATTGCGTGGAGAACAACAAGCGGCCGGAGACGGATGGTCTCGACGGGCTTCGTTTGGTAAAGATAGTGGAGGCCGCCGAGAAGTCGCTACGAGCGCGGGGTCAGTTGGTAGAAATTGCGCAGTAAGTAATGCGCTTCGAATGTAAGAGAAGAAACAAATGATTCCATTAGTTGATCTTAAGAAACAGTATCAGAGTATTAAAGACGATGTGAACGTCGCCATCGAAGAGGTTTTGGACACTTGTCACTTTGTTTTAGGGGAAAAGGTGGAGTCGTTTGAAAGAGACTTTGCCGACTACTGTCAGACTCGCTTTGCTTTCGGTGTGAATTCAGGCACCAGCGCAATCCACCTTGCCATGATGGCGGCTGGCATAGGACCAGGCGACGAGGTGATCACCGTTAGTTTCACCTTCATCGCAACCGCGGCAGCGATAAGTTATACCGGGGCCACGCCGGTATTTGTTGATGTCGATCCAGAGACATGCACTATCGATCCGAAGAAGATCGAAGCTGCGATTACTCCAAAGACCAAAGCGATCATGCCGGTGCATCTCTACGGAACCTGCGCTGACATGGATCCCATAATGAAAATCGCGCGGCGGCACAATCTGATTGTTATAGAAGACGCGGCTCAGGCCCACGGTGCTGAGTACAAAGGGCGAAGAGCCGGAAGTATAGGTGAACTTGCCTGCTTTAGTTTTTATCCCGGAAAAAATCTCGGCGCTTACGGTGAAGCGGGCGCGGTGGTCACGAACGATGAACGTTATGTCCAGGTGATCAAGGAGTTGCGCGATCAGGGTCAGAGCAAAAAGTACTATCACGAAAGAGTGGGATACAACTATCGGATGGAAGCGCTACAGGGCGCAGTGTTGGGAGTTAAGTTGAAGCACCTTGATAGCTGGACCGCATTGCGGCGTAAACATGCCGAGACATACCAGCGCGAGTTAGCCCAGGTTGGGCCACGTTTGCTTGTGGAACCTACAAACTGCAAATCCGTCTATCACGTGTTTCCACTTTTCGACGAACAGCGCGATGAAATGCGCGAATATCTCGAGGCGGCAGGCGTTAGCACCGGCATTCATTATCCAATTCCGGTTCACTTGCAACGAGCTTATCTAGACCTGGGCTATAAACCTGGCGATCTGCCCATCACCGAACGCCTTTGCCGAGAAATGCTTTCGCTGCCGATGTACCCAGAGCTCGAGAACGAAGAGATCTCCCACATCATAAGTTCCGTGAAAGAATTTTCTAGGCGATCAGTGGCCGTTCACTCGTAACCGCTCATGCTATGCGAATCTGGATCGACCTCGCTAACTCGCCGCATGTCCCATTTTTCTCTTCGTTAAGTAAAGAGTTTATCGAACGCAAGCATGAGGTGGTGGTCACGGCGCGCGATTTTGCGGAGACCGTGTCTTTAGCCGAAGCGGCTCGCTTCTCGGCGGAGACTGTCGGCGGTCATGGTGGCGGTGGCCTTTCGGGAAAAGCAGGTAACCTGGTCCAGCGGGCGATGGCATTGGGCCGTTGGGCGCGTGGCCGCGAACTCGATCTGGCCGTCAGTCACAATTCCTATTCTCAGATCCTCGCAGCGCGTGCGCTTTCGATGAAGACGGTGACGCTGATGGATTACGAGCACCAGCCGGCAAACCACCTCGCATTCCGTTTCGCATCTCGCATCATCGTTCCGCAAGCATTTCCCGAATCAGCGTTGACCCGATTCGGCGCGCAACCAACCAAAGTGAGACGATACGCTGGACTTAAGGAAGACGTTTACCTGTCAAACTTTCAACCTGATCCTTCATTTAATGAGCAATTGGTCCAACTGGGAATAGCTCCAAATCAAGTGCTGGTCACCGTCCGGCCACCTGCCAGCGAGGCGCTCTATCATCGATTCGAAAACGAGTTATTTGATCAGTTGCTTAATCATCTGACTGGCGCGGACAACACTAAGGTGGTCGTTCTTCCTCGAAGCGACGCCCAACGCAGGATGTACCAGGAGCGTTCGCGCGGAACACTAATCGTGCCGCCGGCACCGCTCGACGGTGCAAATCTAATCGCACATAGCGATCTGGTTGTTAGCGCCGGGGGCACGATGAACCGCGAGGCCGCGGCGCTAGGGATCCCTGCCGCTTCAATATATGCCGGCGCCTGGGCCGCAATTGATGAAGCGCTGGTGAGAGAGGGACGCCTGCAAAAAATTTCCTCCCAACAAGACATCGAACAATTGCAAATACGAAAAAAGGCTGTCCCTAACGCCAGACGCGCGGTTAACGTCGTAAAGGAAGTGGCCGATTTAATTCTCGCATCGTAGGTCGCGATCAGTCTGGCGTGTAATTGGGCCATGGCCCGGTCGAACCCGGCTACCGACCGGTTTTTTTGTTATCCTTACGACTGAGCATCCATTCATCCGTGTTTCCGCACGCTCAATCGCTGCTGATCTGAATGCTGATGAGAGCTGAACACATCAACGAGCGCACAATCAAAGCGAGTGTCGCCCGAGCGTCTGGACGGGCGCCCAGGTGGGTGATGCCTTTGGTCAAAGGCGCCCTCGTGTTTGTCGATGCTGTCGTAGCCGCGGCCTCGCTAATGCTGGCGTTTTATGTGCGTGAGGGTGGCCCGATCGTTTCCCAGACCACTAACTTCTATAGCTGGAGCAGTAAGTTCGCGCCTTACGGAGTACTCGTTCCGCTGGTCGTCCTCATTCGCCTTTTGACACTGCGCTATTACGATCTGTATCGCATGCGCGGCGAGTTTTCCCTCGTAGACGACGGCAGCCGCGTCTTCAAAGCGACTGCGATTGGTTCACTGCTGTTTGTTGCCGCGGCCTTTCTTTATCGCGGCGGGTTCAACTACCGGGCATTCTCCTATGCGCGCGGCGTATTTCTGCTCGACTTCGCCTTCGCTCTTCTTTCATATCAGACTCTGCGGCTGCTCGTACGCAGCGCCCAGATTGCTGTCAGGAAGCGCGGGATCAATTTGATTCCAACTCTCGTAGTCGGGGAAGGGCCGGAAGCGGCCTTCTGTATCAGTGAAATGCGCGACCGACCGTCTCTCGGCTATCGGGTAATCGGGGCCGTGGAGACAGGTCCCGCGAGACTGCATGGGCCAAAAGACTACGAAGGCGTGCCCGTGGTCAGCGACCTCGCTGGACTACCTGATGCGATTCGGGAGTCAGGCGCTAACGAAGTAATCATCACCGACCCAAATGTGGATGGCGATGCGTTGTTTGACGTGATGATGCGCTGCGGCCGTCGTAGAGGCGTTGAGTTTCGTATTGCGCCCAATCTCTTCAACTGCTTGCCGAGCAAGACCGAAGTTGATCAGATTGGCGCGCTGCCAATGATCAGGCTCTTCCGTGAACCACTTTCTGATTTCGCCCGAGGCGTAAAAAGATTTTCTGACCTGCTCATAGCTTCGCTCGCTCTGATCGTGTTTTCGCCCTTCTGGCTCTTGATCGCGTTGTTGATAAAGCTCGATTCACGTGGGCCGGTTTTTTACAAGCAGGAGCGGGTAGGAATGGATGGCCGGATATTTCTGGTCTACAAATTCCGCACTATGCGCGCAGGTGAAGACAGCGAAATTCATCGAGAGTATCAACGGAAGTTTATCGCTGGTCACGCAGAAGCAAACCTCGGCGACTCACATCGGCCCACCTATAAACTTCGCGACGATCCACGGATTACACGAGTCGGCCGCTTACTGCGTCGTTTCAGTCTGGACGAGGTACCTCAACTCTTTAATGTGATAGGCGGCGACATGAGTATTGTCGGACCGCGACCGCCGATTCCTTACGAAGTGGAAGCCTACGAATTGCGGCATCGCAAACGTTTGGAGATGAAGCCCGGACTCACAGGGCTTTGGCAGGTTTCCGGCAGAAACCGGCTGCCGTTCGAGGAGATGGTCAAGCTCGACCTCTTTTACATCGAAAACTGGTCCATCCTCTTCGATCTCAAGATCATCCTGCGAACTGTGCTGGTTATTCTTCGCGGCGACGGATCATGATGGGCAGTGCCGCAATAATTCCGGTTCATGAAATCCAATAGAGTCTGACGGTTCCTCACAGGTCAGGAAGGAGGATTTATCCCCGCTCTACTCACTGGTGTACAACCCATAGAAATTAGATCGTCTAGCCTCTCACAAGTTAGGAAGGGGGATTTATCCCCGCTCTACTCACTGGTGTACAACCACCCATAGAAATTAGATTGTCTAGCCTCTCACAAGTTAGGAAGGAGGATTTATCCCCGCTCTACTGTGGTATCTCAAAATATATAGGTCACTCCACCACTTGACCCCTGCCTCGCCTCCCGATGTGAGGCGGAGGCTCGCGTTGCAGAGTTACCTAAGATGTTGTGAGATACCACAGTAGAGCGGGGATAAATCCTCCTTCCTGACCTGTGAGGAACTGTGAGTTGGCAAAACATGCCGCTCACAGGCAATCTTGTTATCATGCTTCTCTCGTATATCCATCAGTAAATGGCTCTTGAAGTGAAGCCCGAACAGGCGCAGTTCTCTGACGTGGAGCTACTTCATGCCGTGGCACGCGGCGATGAAGTGGCGTTAGCGCGCCTTTATGACCAATATCGGGTAATCCTCTTCGGCTTGCTCCTTCGTATATTAAACAGCCGCGAAGAAGCGGAAGATGTTTTGCAGGACGTATTCATCCAGGTATGGCGGCGGGCGCGCGATTTCGACGAGAAACGAGGTAAGCCTTTTACCTGGTTGGTTACGCTGACCCGCAGCCGTGCCATCGATCGGCTTAGATTGCTCGGGGCTCGCAATCGATTGGCGGAATCAGCGTCTAAAAATAAATCCGACGAGGTTTCAGATGCCTTGTCCGACACGATTCGATCTGGACAACGAGAGCTGGTGAAAAAAGCGCTGGACGAACTGCCGACCGAACAAAAAGAGGCCCTGGTGCTCGCCTACTATGACGGCTTAACACAGTCGGAGATCGCGTCACAGCTGGGCACTCCGCTCGGAACAGTTAAAACTCGAATGCGTTCCGGCATGAACAAGCTACGAGGTCTACTCGGCTCACAGATTTCGAATTTGGGTTTCGACGGAAAAGCATGAGGCACGAAGACTATAAAGAGATGCTGGCTGCCAAAGCTCTGTCTGCGCTGGACGCAGACGATGCGGCGGCGCTTGGCATCCATCTCGAGCAATGCCCGGACTGTCGTGTTGAATTGGATGAATGGCATGAGACTGCGGCTCTTGTCGCTCTGGGCGCAAATCCGTCTGAACCTTCGCTCGTTGTACGCGAACGCATCCTGACAACCATTCATGCTGAAGTTAGTCAAAACATCCAACCTGATTCCTTAAGACCCGGTGTTGATTTAGCCAAACGCGTATTGCCTTTTGAACAGCCACGACGAACGAACTCGTTCTCGCTCGGCTCTTTTGGAACCATTGCTGCCGCACTCGTGATGGTGGCGATGATTGTTGGCCTCCTCGCTCTTTGGCAGCAAAACCGGGCTAACCGCGTAGAGATGGACCGCATGGCAACCAGGCTGCGGGAAGCAAACGAGCAACTGGCCACTGGACGAGCTCTGGTTGCTTTGCTGAGAACGCCGGGATCCCGCGTGACAGAACTGTCGGGGACAAACTCAGCGCCCGGTGCGCATGCAATGCTGGCCTACGATAAGACCGGCCATGCGATGTTAATGACGAAAAACCTGCCGGCCGCGCCGCCGGGCATGGCTTATCAACTTTGGTTCATCAAGGACAATAAGAAAATGCCTGGCAAGGTGTTTACCACCGATGAAAGCGGAAGTGGGGTTTTAGAAGATCAAATCCCCAACGAGGCTCTTGGCTCGGCGGTTTACGCCATCACGCTAGAGCCGGCAAACGGGGTTCAAATTCCCACGGGCGCCATATATCTGGTCAGCGCCTCCTAACCGCTGCGCATTCTCGGTACAGAACTGGGGGCGGTAGCGCGAGAATGAAAACTCCATACGCGCCGAACAACGCTGAAAGCGTTCGCTAATTCCAGCCCAGGGTTTGCTTTGAAACCCTGGGTTGTGAGATGCCGCAAGCTATTCCACCCAACTCTGAAGGAGTTGGGAATGCGATACGATGGGCGTGCTGCGACGCAACTCCTTCAGAGTTGCCTCTTCGAGACAATCGGCATTTACCCAGGGTTGCCAAAGCCCAACCCTGGGCTGAAATTAGCGAACGCTGTCAGCGTTGTTTGAGTTTTCACACAGTCTCGGTAGCGTCGACTCAGGGCGCGTTGAAAAGTAGGCCACCGGTTTGAATCCTTTTCATTCCGATGGGTATTGCGACCTGCCTCATGGTGGAGTAAGCTTCGTGCGCTCGTAATCCAGATGGGCGGTTCCACAACCCTCGCTTAGCACGAACCACCCAAATATGCTCTTTTCCCTTGCAAACCTTTGGCAGCAAATGACGGCACCGGTTAACCAATCCTGATCGCGTTTGGGAACGCACAAAGAACACTCCTTAGACTTTTTCTGGGAGAACCCTCACCGTGGCTGGCAAGAAACAAAAGAAAGTGACTCGCCGTGAGGCAGCAAAGGTCGACGTTGCGCCTGTTGCTGAAAAACCGTCCGCACCGGTCGAAAAAATCAAATGGCGCTGGCGGCCTTTGCTCGGTTCGTTACTCGTGCTGAGCCTGCTGATTCTTTTTCTTTCATTCATCAAATTCTTCGATCTGTTGAATGTCGATCGATACCTGCAGGATCTTCTGATCTCTTACGCCGGCCGTAGCGAGGCTCGCGTCTTTGATAGCCGGGTTACGCTTTTAATGGTTGACGAGGCAACTCAACCTAACCAGCCTTTTGGCGCCGCAAACCCGAGTCATCGCAAGTATCACGCGGAAATGGTTCGCGCCCTGACAAAAGCCGGCGCGAAAGTGATCGTTTTCGACGTACTCTTTCGTACTACCTCTGATGAAGTAGATCCAGACTTCGCACAGGCGATAGTTGAAGCTGAAAAAGCGGGGACCAGGATCGTAATCGGCGCCTTCCTGCCCATTAAAACTTTTGAGCCCCAAATTTCCGCTCCATTAAAAGCGGCGGTTGGCGAACATTGGGGAATCGTCGATGGCGCGACCTCAAAGAGCGGCGACGCGCGCTTCATCCGTTTGGCCGCCGACAAAAGCAACGAGCCATTCAACGGACTTGATGAACAACCAGTGATTCCGTCGCTGGCGCTTCAGGCCGTCCGATTGCTTAATTATCCAAGCGTGCCAACCAGTGTTTGGTTTAGCCCGTTAGCTAGTCAGGTTAGAATAAGGAGTGGCGACGCGGGAGGGCCACTGCTGGCATCTATTCCCGTAAATCGCGAAATGGAGCTGTTGGTTGATCTGTTCGGCAAGGACGAAATCACGCACTATTCTTACCAGGAGGTTCTCAGCCACGTGGCCGACTACGCCGGCAACTTTAAAGACAAGTTGGTGGTCATCGGTTATCAGAAGGATGACAAGCTGCCGAGTTCGTCGTCTGAAAAGGAACCACGTTACGCCGTGGAAATACATGCCACCGCCATGTCGACCCTGCTGACCGGTTCCTACATCAAACCTCTGCCGGTTGTTTATCATTTCCTCTTCATCGTGGTGCTGGTGGCAATTGCCGCTTTCCTGCAGATCCGGTTTAGTAAGTGGATGGATCGAACCCAGACTATCCCGCTCCCCTTTCTTCCAGCTCCCTTCAACAGCATCACTATTCCGATCCCTATCTTTGTGGTTGCACTCGTCTATCTCTTGTTTGCGGTGCTGGCTTTCCAGCTGGCCTACATTGTTTTTGACATGTCCTACCACCTTGCCGCATTAATCCTTACTTATTCTGTATTTGTCGTTGGCCGATCGAAGTTCGTACGATAGTACGCGAAAGGAAAATCTAAATGTCGCGTAAGCAACCCGTCTTTACTATAGGACTGCTCTTCTTCTCATGTCTGGTTATCGGATTTCTGCTGGTATTCCATCAAAGGGACCATACGGCACTTGCTCAAAACACCGCACCGCCGCTTGCCGGGCAGAACCCTTATGCTTTGATTAAAACGATTGTCGTAAGAGGCGCTGAAGTAGAAAAGGTGGGCCCTTCAGATGTGGCCGTGCAGCGTTTGGGAAACACCAGCGGAGCCGAGCCTGGGATGATGCTCTACGTCGGAGATCATGTAACCACTGGTGCAGGTGTCAGGCTAACAATACTGTTCCTCGATAATGCTGCCGAAAGAGATAACGAAGTAGTACTTGACGCGTCGACTCACGTGCAAATCGGATCCCTGTTTGCCTGGGCCGGCAAGGTTTTGGCTCGAGTCAAGGATAAGTTTCAGACAAAAACAACCAGGGCCCAATGGAGCGTAGTTGGCACCGAATACGAGCTGGTGGTCCAGCCTGATGGTACAAACGTGCTCCGCGTTCTGAAAGGCGCAGTCCAGGGCGATACCGGTATTTTCACTCCTACCACTTCAGCAGCCCCTGAGATAAACCCGAATGCCGTAGGAATGTCGCATCACTCCTCTTTTCGAGAAACTGCCCTTCAGTCGCAGTCGCCGATGACGTTCGTCGCCGTGTCAGGCAAGGTAACGGATGTTGATCGGGAATTTATTCTCACAAACACTTGCCGGGAACGACATGTTTATCGGGTAGTGGCGCCACTCAACCTGCCCTGGTTTCAATTTATGGGAGCCGATCAGTTTGCGATCGACGGCAACGGAACCCGCAGTATCAAGTTCGCAATCAGACTGGATGCGACCAGGGTTCCCGCCGGGACGATTGAGAGTCAAATAGCTTTTCCCTGCAACGACTGCAACACAGAGCCGGGTTGTAGAATCGGCGGCTTCCTGCTGCCGATTACCATGAACGTAATCTCGTCACCTGACCACACAGTCGTCCCAGCTTCGCCGACACCTACGCCTCCCGTTTCTATACTCGCAACCAGGATGCAGGAAGCGATCCTGCCTGTCGTAGGCGAGCTGCGCAAAGCCGACGTTTCACCCCAGCAAGTGCAACAGACTTTGAACTGGTCCAATGGCGTGATCGTCCCGGGCGAACCGACCTACTCGGCCCAGTCAATTATTCCTCATTACCCAAACTGGAGTGAGAGAGACAGAGTGTTCCGACAAGCGCGGCTCAGTTCAATCATCAATGACGACCGGCGCAGCAAACAGATGCTCGCTAATGTCTACATTGACTGGGGAAATGGCGCCAAGGCTGAAGAGGAGCTAAAAAATGTCGAGGTAACGACTCAGGAATTGCCCGGACAGTGGACCACATTGGGAGAAGCTCGCCGTCTGATGGGCGATCTTGCAAAAGCTGAGGAGCTGTTGAAGCGGGCGATCAATTTTGAGCCCACCTGGACGCCTGCCTACAACGCGTTGGGAAATGTATACCTGGACCATGCCCGCGCCCAGCAGGATCTGAAAAATTACGAGGCTGCGCGCAGCTTTCTCGAGAAGGCTCAAGCTGAATTTGCAAAGGTGCTTCAACTCAAGGCGCAGAGTGCACCTACTCGACAGAATCACGCTCAAGCGGCGTCGCAAACGCTGCCAACCGGAAGCAAGATTGAAGCGGTTGCCCACTCAAACATCGGCGAAGTGCACCTGCGACTTGGTGAAATTGCTCGCGTCACCAGCGATGGCACCACTGCAATCAAAGAGCTGGAAATAGCCGAGCAGTCGTTTGCGCTCGCGGTCAGGACCGATCAGAGTTACCAGTTTGGGTTCGCCGGTTTGGGCGATGTCTATCGCGAAATTGGAAACACCCACCGACAACAAGGCAATGGCGCTCAAGCAGATCAGTTTTATCGGCGAGCAGAGAGTCAGTTTGGTCAGGCCTTGCGGCTGCATAACGATATGGCTGAAGCGTATGTAGGTCTGGGCCGGGTATTCGACGCTACGGGGCGCGAGGCTGAGGCTCGCAATCAATACCATAAAGCCACGCAGGTGCGCCCCGAACTGCCCGAGCCTCATTACTATTTAGCAGTAGCGCTCGCTGACGTAGCTCCCGCGCGCGCGGCTGAACAAGCTCGTGCTTACCTGAAGCTCGAACGCGCACCTTTCAAGCAAGGTAGGAAGGCACAAGATGCGCGGGATGTTAGTGACGGCCGGCCCATCCAAAGACCGACACTCGCTCCTCGATTTACACCTACTCCCCCTCGGGATGTGATTCCACCAGTTACACCTACTCCTCCCCGAGAGGATGTGCCACCGATAACGCCCATAACTCCACCCGTAACCCCCATAACTCCACCCGTGATGGTAAAGATTCCGCCGATGAAGGGTGACCGGACCGATAGAGCGGTAGCGGAGTTGCGAGGTAAAGGGCTCATTGGAGTACTTCGAAATCAGCGCGACTGCGAAGCGACTGGACGCGTCCTTGGGACTCAACCTAAGAGCGGTGAAAGCGTTCCTTCAGGTTCGGAGGTGATCATCCTCGTATCGTCGGCTGGGGAAAACCCAGTCACGATGCCCACCCTAAAAGGTGTTAGCCAGACGGATGCTGAAGACCAGTTACGCAGCCTGGATCTCCGGCCCGAGATAAAGAAGCGCGAAAACGAGCGCGCTAAGCCTTATACCGTCATGAGTCAGGACCCTGACGGCGGTAAGCAACTTCCAGCCGGTTGCAAGGTTGAACTAACCGTGGCTATTCCGATTCCGCCAGTCGTGGTTGGAAATTTCGTCGGCAGGAATATGCAGGAGATCTACTCTCTGCTTAACGGACTCTCCGTAGGTACGGTTACTGAAGTTGATAGCCAACAGTCTGGTGGCACTATTCTGGCTCAGAGTCTGAAACCCGGCGAAGTTGTTCCGCGCGGCACTTCGATTAACCTGCAGGTTTCAGCCGACTTGGTATATGTGCCGGATGTAATGAACCTCTCGAGGGAACAGGCGGAAGCAAAACTGAAGAACGCGGGTTTGCAGGCTGAGTATCAAGGGAAACCCGTACCTGAGGCCTTCGTTACGAGCCAGGATCCCGTTGCCGGGAAGCGCGTTCGCCGGGGGAGTCGAGTTCGCCTAACGTTCCAGGTGATAGGTTGACGGCAACTTAGCAACGATGATCCGACAAATCGTGCTGCGTAGCGGCTCGTACTTAGCGACCGATCAACTTTGCGGGAAAAACTGCTACACTCTTTCCAGTTTTTATACATGGGAAGAACTTTATGACGTCGGAAAAGAAACCAGCACCTAAGGTCGATAACAGTATCTCGGATGAAACTGGACAGTTTGATCTGCGTTTTATTCTCTGGCGGCATTTCTGCAATCAGAACGGAATTCCGGTAGAAACGCTGCCGAGCCAGCTTGATGGTGAGCAAAAGGAAAAGTGGGAAACGCTCAAGTCGAGCCGGCTGAAAGGCCCCACCCAAAAATAAGGCTGGGAGTTTTCTCTAAAACCGCCCCGTGCCCGGCCTGTAAGCTCCAGTAAGAAACGGATTCGTCGCCCGTTCCCTGCCTATTGTCGTTACCGGTCCATGACCGGAATAAACTTCTACGTCGTCGTCGAGCGTCAACAGCTTGTCTGTGATTGAAGCCATTAGCTCCTCCGACGAACCTCCCGGGAGATCGGTTCTTCCTACCGAGCCGGCAAACAGCACGTCACCAACAAAAACCTTTCGTTCATTCGGTTCAAACAAGACCACGTGACCCGGAGTGTGCCCGGGGCAATGAAGGATTTTGAACTCGAGCGTGCCGACTGCATAGATTTGGCCGTCTTCCCAATACCCGTCGGCCTTCGGCGGCGAATCAAAATCAAATCCGAACGCCGGCCATTGCTCGCGCGGAATTCCTATCCATGCAGCCTGCTCCGGTAGAGCTTCGTAAATAAACTCATCTGCTCGATGAATCATGATGTCGGCCGCCGGCTTCAATTTTTTCAGAGCCGTGACACCGCCGATATGGTCCAGATGTGCGTGAGTGACAGCAATTGCCTGTAACTCGAGACCGTGTTTATCAATAGCGCGGGCGATTTCTTCTGAGTCGTCTCCGGGATCGATACAGATGGCGCGTTTGGTTTTCTCACAACCCAATACGCGAGTGTGTTGTTGGAATGCGGTGACGGTGATTTCCTCGATGATCATGAAATTGCCCAAGCCCTGTGCTTTGTGCTTTGTGCTTTGTGCTTTGTGCTTTGTGCTTTGTGCTTTGTGCTTTGTGCTTTGTGCTTTGTGCTCAGAAGTTGATAGGACGATAATACCTCTAAGAACAAAGAGCAAAGAACAAAGTACAAAGTACAACGCTCAAAGCACTCATTGTTGTTTTATGCCTATCACTGCTAAATCAGCGCCGCTCGCACAAGTTCTTGACTCACTAACGGCTGAGGCCGCGCCTGAACTAATCGAACATCTCCCCGATCAAGCTCTTAAGTGTTATGCGTGCGGACACCGCTGCCTGATCAAAGAGGGCAAGCGTGGCATCTGCAAAGTTCGCTTCAACGAGGGCGGACAGCTTCGCGTCCCGGCAAATTACGTTGCCGCCCTGGCCTGCGATCCGACCGAGAAGAAGCCTTTTTTTCACGTGTTGCCAGGCTCTGACACGTTGACCTTCGGCATGCTGGGTTGCGATCTTCACTGCGCATACTGTCAAAACTGGCTAACCTCACAAGCGCTGCGAGACGACTCCGCCGGTACGGCCCCACAAAGAGTGACTGCCGAGCGTCTAGTGACGCTGGCCAAGGCTCACGGCGCTTCCCTGGTGGGCAGCAGTTACAACGAACCGTTGATTACTGCCGAGTGGGCCGTAGAGGTTTTCAAGAAGGCGCGCCCGGAAGGCTTCCGCACTGCGTTCATTTCGAATGGAAACGCGACACCACAAGTACTCGATTACCTTCGTCCGTGGACTGACTGTTACAAGATCGATTTGAAGACGATGAGCGACAAAAGCTACCGGCAGCTCGGCGGCGTGGTCGATAACATTTTAGAGACCGTGCAGATGGTCCATGATCGAGGGTTCTGGGAGGAAATTGTTACGCTCGTGATTCCGGGGTTCAACGATTCCGAAGATGAGTTGCGTCGAGCGGCGGATTTCATTGCCAAAGTTTCGCCGGATATTCCCTGGCACGTCACCGCGTTTCATCAGGACTACAACATGACCGAGAACGCAAACACGACCGCTGAGCAGTTGGTCCATGCTTGCGAGATTGGTCGCGAGGCCGGCCTTCGATACATCTATGCCGGTAATCTTCCCGGCAGGGTCGGACGTTGGGAGCACACTTTCTGCCCCACCTGCAATGAGTTACTGGTAGAGCGTCGTGGTTATCTCATCAAACAGGTAAAGGTGACACCAAACGGCAAATGCCCGAAATGTAATACGACCATTCCGGGCATTTGGAGCTGACGCAATCGCCACGGGTTACTTCGCGGGCGAGGGCGATGCTGCGGGAGCATCTACCTCAGTCCCCTGATGGTAGATAGCCAACCACTTTTCACCGCGTTTGATCCATATAGTCGAAGCCCGAACCTTTTCAGGTTTTTCGCCACTCATTGTTACCAGGTAAGTAACCAATTCAGACTCTGGACCAACCTTCACCGTCTTAAACTCACTCAGCTCCGCTTTGGTGGCGTCAAACATCCTGACCCCAGCGAGCGATGCCGCTTTGTCATGAAATCCATCAGGCCAAGCCTCAATCTGCGCTTCATCCAACATGGCAGCGAAAGCATCGTAGTCCTTACGCTTAAGCGAGTCGTAAACAGCCTTCTCTCGAGCTATCGGATCGGCGACGTTGGGAATGTCGCTAGCCTTCGCTGGACTGGCCGCTGATGGACTGGCTGCGGGAGTTGGAGCATGGCCGGCCGGATGAGGCTCCGCGGGCGCGCCCAGCGTTTCCTGATAAAACACTGCCTGCCACTTGCCGGCGCGATTGGCCCACACCGAACCGACGCGATATGGTCCCGGGGGGAAATCCTGCCCCTTATACTTTCCTTTGAGAGTTAGGTTATACATCAACAAACCTTCATCCTTACCCAATGGCAAAAGTTTCCAATCGGCAAATGTCGCGTCAGTGAATTCCAGCTCTTTCAGACGAGCGATGATGCCGGGTTTATCGAAAACACCATCCGAGCTAATCTCCAAATAATCAGTAGCTAACATGCTGCCGAAGGTGTCCCAATTCTTGGCTTTGAGTGCATCCCAGACAGCTTTCTCTTTGGCGATAGCGTCCGCCTCGGTTAAGGGAGCAAGAGTAGTATCCGCAGCGCGGTTTGCGTTGGTGGGAGCAGCCTCGCGATTCGTTGGAGGAGCCGCACACGCAACTGTGAGGATTATTGCAGACACTAGTACGAGAAACTTTTTCATTTCTAAAACTCCTGGGCTGTGGTGAAAGAGCGAGTGGGTTCTAATCGAAACGAGGGGGTTAGTCAAGGAATTCAGCTTAGAAGTGGTCTAATTTGAAACTCAAAGCCCTTGGAGTGCAGCCGGGAAGCCTTTCCTTGGAGTGCGCCGCCTGGTCGGCGCTTTGGCCGCGGCGGCTCGGCGCCGCTTGTTGATTACTGCGTGTCAGGTCGCGCAGAGCCGCGACCGGTGAAAGCGCCGACCAGGCGGCGCACTCCAAGGAGTTGAATGACGGTTACGTCGGATGCGCAACTTCGGAGGATAAGACGGCGATGGAGATTGGTCCATCACCGCCTTCTCGCTTCACGAACGCATTAAGGAGTCGCAGTTGCTCTTGCTGTTGGCGAAGGTCTTGCGGGTGCGGCTGCAGGCGACGCCTTGGACGCCGGAGAAGCACCAGCCGCCGGCGATGCCTCAGCGATCGGCACCCTCAGCGGCACACTGGCGCCTGCAACCAGTTTCCATTCGCCATTGCGTCGCGCGAATGTATCTACGAAACGATACTGGCCGCTGATTTCGATTGTCTTCCCGTCGGGCATTTTGAATTTTCCGTTCTTGATGATGACGCGTCCGGTAGCAACTGCTGCATCCTTGTCGATCACATTGACCTTGAGATCTGCCATCTCAACCGATTCGGCGGTCATGGCGCCGCTCTCGATGTCTTTTAGATCCTGGGTCTTGTCACCGGCATTCCCGTCAGGATAGACAATAATCACATCATCAGCTTCCACGCGTCTCGCTGCCGCTACATCTTTCTCGCGGATCACGCGCGGCCAATCGTTTTCAATTCGCATCAGCTCGGTTGTGATGGCTGCTGTGTCGACCGTTTCGGGGGTGGCCACCGGAGCAGCAGAGCGATTGGTTTCCGGAGCCGCCGGCTGGCAACCGGTTAAAACCGCCGCAAAAACCGCCGCCAAAAATATCGCCAGAAATGCTTTTCTTTTCATCGATGTACTCCTTTGGGTTCGTAACTCGAATCAACTGGAATCCTTCAAGCAATGACCTGCTGCTATATTCCAAAAGAGGTAGCTGAGTCAATAGCCTGGCGTCGCGTAAAGCAGAGTTTCCAAGGTTATCTACGGGTCGCATCCGGGCACAAGCCTTTCGGGTTCGCGAAACATTGACATGGGCCAAACTTGGGTATATTTTCCGCAGAGTTGTAAGCAACTCGCGGCCACGCGCCGAGCCCGGCTTCATCTTCGTATTCCAGCGAAATACCGACGGCCCGCCTTGACCGCCAGTCCCTGGAAAGGAGCGATTCCGAATGTTCAGCCCACTTCTCAGAACCTCAAATCGACTGTCCTTCTTCGTCTTTATGGTCGTTGTTGCCGTCATCGCCACCAATGCACAAACGACGCGGAAAGTAGCCAATCATTCACCGAGCGAGGATCCGTCACCTCTGTTCCTTGAGTATCGCGGAGTGCAACTCGGCATGACTGCCGATGAGGTGCGAAAGAAACTCGGCGAACCAAAAGAAAAGGGTGACGAGCAGGACTTTTACATCTTCAACGAGAATGAAACCGCACAGTTTCTCTATGACAAGACCCGCAAAGTCACAGCCATCTCTGCTGATTTCACGACCGTTGGCGCTAACGTTCCAACTGCGAAAGGCGTCTTTGGAGCTGAAATAGAAGCGAAAGCGGACGGGTCTGTTTATAAGTTGGTGCGCTATCCAAAAGCCGGCTATTGGCTTTCGTACAATCGCACCAGTGGCAACTCACCATTGACCACCGTCACGCTGCAAAAGATCCAATAGACACCTCACGCTGGTATCCCGCGATCTCGTCCCTCCCCGGTCGTGGGGAGGGACGATTGGCCTCTGCAATCGATTTTCCTTCCTCTCGATGTTTGGCTGACCGCTAGACTCTTCATCAATCACACTCGTATCCTAGTCTCACATGCAAACCGGGGTTACATCTGCGTCATCAGAACGGACCGTTCCCGGCCGTACGCGTTCCCTCTCACAAGAGATCAAAGAAAGAGCATTCGCTGAGGGCTTTGAAAAAGTCGGGATTGTGCCGGCCGTTCCGCTTAATGAGGAACGCAACCAGTTGCTCACATGGTTGGAGCGCGGCTATCACGGTGAGATGAAGTGGATGGCGCGCGATCCTGAGATGCGCACTGATCCTGTCAGACTCTTTCCTCCTGCGCGCTCGGTTGTCGTCGTCACCAAAAACTATTTTACGGATGCGCAACATGCTGAAGATGACCACTCTGGGAAAGTCTCGCGCTACGCCTGGGGCGATGACTACCACGACATCGTGGCAACCAAACTCCGTTCGATGCTTTCCTGGATCCAATCAGAGGTTCCGGAAGTGGAAGGAAAAGTCTGCGTTGATATTCAGCCCATGATGGACAAGGCCTGGGCCGTTCAAGCCGGACTTGGGTGGATCGGTAAACACAGCAATCTGATTACGCCGGAATACGGGTCTTGGGTCTTCATAGGTGAGCTGCTGTTGAATCTCGATCTTGAATATGACCACGACACAATAGAGGACCATTGCGGCACTTGCACGCTCTGTATTGATGCTTGCCCCACCGGGGCCATTACCGAACCGTATGTGGTTGACTCAAACAAGTGTATTTCGTACCAAACAATCGAATTGCGTGAGCCGGAAATCTCGCCGCAGGTCGCACCAAAGTTGGAAGGTTGGTTTTACGGCTGCGACATTTGCCAGGACGTTTGTCCCTGGAATCGCTTTCAACAAGTGTCTGACGAAGCGGGTTTCAAGCCTCGAGACAACAATGTCAATGTGCCGCTTGCGGATATTCTTGAGATGACGCCCGAATCTTATGCCACGAGTTTTCGAGGCAGCGCCATGAAGCGAGCAAAGCTGAGCGGTCTGCAACGCAACGCCCGAACGCTATTACAGAACCGCTGAGTGCACGATCCACGAACCCATTCCCAGCCTACCCGAAGCCTTCTTGGCGTGTTCTCGGGTAATTAAGAACTTTTACGGAGACCATTCTTAACTAATGAAATTCCTAACTGTCCTGCTAACCGCTTGCACGCTGTTGACCTCGTTCTCTGGTTCGGCCCTGGCCCAGAACCCAACCACTCCGGCCGATCTAAAGAAGATGGCCCAGGACTATTACACCTGGAGTAACCAAAATTATCCGGTGGCTTCCAGTGACGCAGGTCTCCACACCTGGGACAACCAACTGACTAACTATTCGCTCTCGCGAGTTCTGGACCGGAAACTCCACGTGCAGGGCCTACTCGGAAAAGTGCGCGCCATGCCAACTACGAATTGGAATAAAGACGACCGCATCGACTGGCTCTTATTTCGGGCCCAGCTCGATAACGTCGACTTCTTCAATCGCGTGATGAACTCTGAACAGACCGATCCGCAGCTCTACGTCAACGAATGCAGCAACGGCATCTTTTCTCTGCTCAAGAAGGAGTATGACACCCCGCGCGTGCGGGCGATTGCGGCCACAGCGCGACTGAAGCAGATGCCTTTCCTCATTGAACAGGCGAAAGGAAATCTGACCAAACCGGTACGTCTGTATGCGCAGCTGGCAATCGATTCCGCGCGCTCAATAGACAGCCTCTTTAACGATAGCCTGATGACGCTCGCGAAGGATCTCTCGCCCGCGGAAAAGAATGAACTGGTCGTCTCACGCGATGCTGCGCTTACCTCAATTCACGGTTTTGCCGATTGGCTCGAAAGACGTTTGCCGGGAATGGTCGCCTTCAAACCGATGGGCGAAGAAAACTATAACTATCTGCTACAGAATATTTATTACTTGCCGCTGGATGCGAAGCAGGTAGACATGCTGGGCCAGGCTGAGCTGGCCCGCTACCGTGCGCTCGAGTCTCTCCTCCCAGATCCATCGCTCGCAGATCCAAATCCAGCGCGAAGCAAAAATATTCCGGCAGACCAGCAGGGGTTTTTGAAAGCGTACGAAAGTCGCCAGGAGGAGATGATTAGTTTCCTCAAGACCAACAAGCTGGTGACGCTGCCTGACTACATTGGTCCATTCACTATTCGCCAACTTCCCGAGGCGTTTAAGCCGACCAGTCCCGGCGGCTTCATGAACCCGCCCGGCGTTTATGACAAAGACAACAGCGGGTTCTATTTCATTCCCACTTACAACCCGCAGTCTCGAAATTTCTATATTCGTGCGGCCATCGAAGACCCGCGACCCATCCTCGGCCACGAAGGGATTCCGGGACACTTCCTGCAGATGTCGATTGCCAATCACCTTCCCAATGAGATTCGGCGACAGCACTATGACGGCATTCTGGTTGAAGGCTGGGCGCTTTATGGCGAGGAGATGTTGATGCGCACTGGGCTGTATCCAAACAACTCCGCCGCGCAGGGACAGATCCTACGCTTATCGCGTTACCGCGCCGCGCGCATCGGCGTCGACGTTAACCTGCACACTGGTAGGTGGACCTTCGATCAGGCAGTCAACTATTTCATGGAGGCGGGTGGACTTGATCGCGAATCTGCTACCGGCGAGGCAGCCGGCGCGGCGGCGAGCCCAACCCAAAAAATCACTTACATGGTGGGCAAGTACCAAATCATGCGACTGCTGGGAAAGTATCGCGACAAGCAGGGAGCAAACTTTCGATTGGGCCAATTCCACGACGATTTGATCAAAAACGGCAGTCTGCCTCTCTCGATAGTTGAATGGATTCTGCTGGACGATCGCTCAGCGTTGGATCAGGCCATGAAGTGATTGCTGCCGTTTTTCGAGTGATTGGTGTGCATTAGTGGATCGTTTTGTTACTTCACCGCAGACTTGCCGATGCAGCGAATAACCCCACCCAACCTATCCTTTGCTGAAGAAGTTGAACGCAGCTTCGCGAAGCAACCGATCATGAGCTTGATCGGTGCGAGGCTGACACTCGTCGAACCGGGAGTGGTTGAGATCACGCTTCCGTATCGCGCCGACCTCGCCCAGCAACATGGTTATGTGCACGCTGGAATCATTACTACGATCGCAGACTCAGCCTGTGGTTATGCTGCTTTCAGTTTGATGCCGGCAGGTTCGGAAGTTTTGAGTGTTGAATTCAAGATCAACTTGCTGCGCCCGGCCAAGGGAGTGACATTCATTGCCCGAGCGGAAGTGATCAAGTCCGGGAAAACGCTGAGTGTGGTCCAGGCAGATGTCTTTGGAATTTCCGAAAGCGACGAGCGAGAGTTGGTGGCAACAATGCAGGCCACGTTGATCTGTTTGCGTGGTTGAAAACTTTGCGGCTCTGCCGCCGCACAGTGCGGAAAGCCTTTGGCTTTCCGTTGACGTCCACCCGCCTTCTGAGGCTCAGCCTCCCCATGTTGAGAACCACCTGGAAGGGCAGAGCCCTTCCGCACTGTGCTGCGGCAGAGCCGCTACCTTCCCGTCGGCGACTCTAAGAACTGCCTAATCAGCGGGACCGTTTGCTCCGGCGCTTCCTCATGCGGTGCATGACCAATTTTCGGGAGCACCACCAGTTGTGAATCGGGAATCGCCTCCGCCAACATCTTTCCGATCTTCAACGGAATAACTCGATCTTCTTCACCCCAGATAATCAGCGTGGGTACACATATATCTTTGTACCTCTCGGTCAGCTCGTCTATGTCTTTTGGAATTGCCTGCCTCGCGGTTTCCAATAAAGCTTGACGCGCACCGGGTGATCTTACTGGTCTTGAGTAGGACGCGATCTGCTCCCTCGTGATCAATCGCGGGTTGTAATAAACATACCGAAGCACACGGCGTGTCGACGCTTTACCGGGCACGAGATGAATCGACAGCCAACCCAGCACAGGTTTTTTCAGCAGTTTGAAGTGCCACGGGAGAGCCTCGTTATAGCCTGCGCTGTCGATGAGGATCAGCTTGGACAAACGTCCGTCGCCTGCTTCACAAAGCATCAGCGAGACCATCAATGACACGGCGCCGCCATACGACGTTCCGATCAGCGTCAGGTTTTTCAGATTATGCTCCTGAATAAACTGATAGATGAGTTCGGCCTGGTCCAACACTGAGTAGCGACCGTCACGCGGCTTTGGCGAGGCCCCGTATCCTTTGAGATCGATAAGGATGAGCTGGTGGTCCTTCGAGAGTGGCTCGATCAACTCACGCCAGGTATAGAGACAAGCTCCGAGGCCGTGGATACAGAGCACTGGATCGCCGGTACCGTAAATTTCGTAGTGAAGTAATATTTTCGCGTCTGACTGCTTTGTCATTGGTTCTTCAATCATGATAGTCGGACTCGCTTCCTACGTCACCAATCCGTGACACGTTCGTGGTCTACTTGAGCTTTCCAGGTTGCTTCCTGCGATTCGTGCGTTGGCTGCGGCTAATCAAGAACGATCCACCAATTCCACGAACCAAACCTATCCTGAAGGAGTACAACGCATTGATTAGAGGAAGTGAGAAAAGAACCGCGGATTATCCAATCGACGATTTGTTTCTTGACCGTTGGTCACCGCGAGCAATGACCGGAGAGCAGGTTTCCAACGAGGATCTAATGTCACTGTTTGAGGCGGCACGCTGGGCGCCGTCCTCATACAACAATCAGCCGTGGCGCATGTTGTATGCCCATCGTGATACGGATGCATGGCCGCTGTTCTTCAACCTGTTAGTGGAGTTCAATCAAGGCTGGGCGAAAAATGCCGGCGTGCTCGTGCTATTCATTTCCAAGACTACTATGGACATGAACGGCGAGCCTTCAATCACGCATTCATTCGACACCGGATCGGCATGGGAGAATTTTGCTTTGCAAGGCTGGCTGCAGGGTCTTGTCGTCCATGGCATGCAAGGCTTTGACTACGACCGCGCGCGTATTGAACTCGAAATTCCAGAGGGTTACGCCGTTGAGGCAATGATCGCGGTTGGGAAGCCAGCGGATACTGATTCGCTTTCGGAGGCACTGCGCGGACGTGAAGCGCCGAGCAATCGCCGACCGCTGGAACAGACGATCTGTGAGGGTAAGTTCTGCCTCTAATTAAGAGGCGTACAGAGTACAAGCTTTAGCTTGCGGATTGATTATTACGTTCGTAGGAGCGAAGCCGCAGCCTGAAGGCTGTACTCTAAACACCTGTTAACAACGTCGACTACAGGCGTACACAGTACAAGCTTTAGCTTGCGGATTGATTACTACGTTCGTAGGAGCGAAGCCGCAGCCTGAAGGCTGTTCTCTGTACGCCTGATTCCTAGAACGTATGTCCGTAGAAGATGCCGAGGGAGTTGTTGCTACGTCCCTGGTTGCCGAAGTTGTAACCAGCGTATAGCAAACTCTTCGGCGAGAAAGTTATACCCGTTCCCACCACCAGATAACCGTAGTCGTTATTGCCACTGGACCAGTCAGTCACAAACGAAATCTTTTTGGTTATGGGTTGCTCGTAACCAAGTAAGATTCCTGACTTGTCCGTGCCGTCCTCAAAATCCCCGAAGAGCTTATAACCTCCAAATGTAACTCTGGGATCTTTGAAACCGCTGAAAGTCTTGCTGCCCACCACATAAACCTGAGCTGAAGTCGTACCGAGTGAACGACGCGTTACTGGCGTGGAAACCAGCACCCCGGTAGCAAATGCCAGCCCCGTCTCTTCATTCGAATAAAACTGCCACTTGAAGTTTGGTTGCACGTCGATAGGTTCGGCCGGCAAGGCCCGCGTGTAATAGACATTAACGCCCACCTCGGTATTTCCGGGTAAACCAACGACGACGCGCGGTCCGTAGTTCCGGTATCCACCTTCGCGGATGGAGCCGTAGTGCATGATGAAGTTGGCCTCAAGGTAAACCTGGCCGGGAGACTGCACATCGGTTGCCGGAATATTGAAAACGGTTGACTGCGCTGCCACGTTGGACCAGTTCATCAACAGAAAGGCGATGAGCAACGTGAATTTGGTAAGGACACTTATGCGAAGTTTATTCACGAGAATCCTCCTCTCGTCGTTCACTAAAAGGGTTTACTTCGCGTCGCGCTACAGAGGCAAGTTGCGGCCGATGCGGTAGGCTTGATTATGAGCAATCTTTTAACGCAAACCTTACCGTAAAGCAAACTGTTAGTTTGCTTCGCGTCGCCCAGATTGCGTAACGGGGCAATAAGGCCTCTCCTTGGAGTGCGCCGCCTTGTCGGCGCTTTGTCATGCGACGGGCGGCTCGGGTGCCGCGATGATTCGCAATACTCAACTTGATTCAATTCGGACCAGCTGCGACAGAGTCGCAGCGGCCAAAGCGCCGACAAGGCGGCGCACTCCAAGGAGAGGCCTTAATCGGAACTCCGTAACGCAATCGTTACATTGTGAGCGCGCACCTCTACATTGCGCACCTGTAACGACTTGCACTAATCTTCCCCGCTAAATCGAGCTCGGGCGTCAAAATATGGTCCAGGGAAGGAGCCATCAATGTCCCGGAAAAGATCTTTCATCGTCATCATCTTTTTCTTCGTCGCGTTTGCTTCGTCGGTTCAAGCTCAGTACAAGATCGACTCTCAACTCTGCGAAGAAATCAAAGTAGAGAAGACTCAAATTTCAATACAGCACCGAGCGTTTCCCGCGGAAGGAACGCAACTCCTTGGTGTGCGCCGCCTTGTCGGCGCTTTGGTTGGCTGCGACTGAGTCGCAGCCTGGTTAGGTAAAAGCAGTACAGGAATCCAGTTGTACTTTGGTGAGAGAGCGCGCCGCCGAGTCAGCGCGCGACCAAAGCGCCGAAAAGGCGGCGCACTCCAAGGAGTTGCGTTCATTCGCTGGAAGCGCTCAGTTCTGTATCGGAGAAGACACGCCACATGTGCCTGATACATCGCCTCGGTGGGGCCTTCACAAACCAGCCCGCTCAACTCAAAGATAAGCTCGGAACAAAAGCCGGCGATCTCGTCAAGCGCGCTTACGACGATATCGACCCTGCACGGTTTGTCGATCACCACACGCACATTGCGGGAATTGGAACGGGCGGCACTGGTAATCTTGTGAACCCCAAAATGCTTTCCTGGGCGCATCCGTTTCATCATTTGAAATTCAAGGTTTATCTGAGTGCGGCGGGGATTGAGGATCTTGAAAACGCCGATCAGCGCATGGTCGAACGACTCGTCGACCTGGTGAAACACATGCCGCAACACGGCAAACACCGATTGCTCGCATTCGATAAGAACTACTCACCCGAAGGGATCGAGAATCCAGAGAAGACAGAGTTTTACGTTTCCAACCAGTATGTATTTAAACTGGCCGAAGACTATCCGGATCTTTTCATTCCAAACATCTCGGTCAATCCATATCGTAAAGATGCGCTAACTGAATTGGAGCGGTGGGCCAAACTGGGTGCTCGGATCGTGAAGTGGCTTCCCAATGCGATGGGGATCGATCCTTCTGATCCGCGCTGCGATGCCTTTTACCACAAGATGAAGGGACTCGATTTGATCCTGCTGAGTCACGGTGGCGAGGAAAAGGCGGTTGAGGCCGAAGAGGATCAGAAGCTGGGAAATCCCCTGCTACTGCGGAGAGCTCTCGAAGCAGGCGTGAAAGTGATTGTGGCCCATTGTGCCGGTCTGGGTGACAATGAAGACCTGGATGACCCTGAGAGGAAACGTGTTTCAAATTTCGAACTGTTCATGCGACTGATGGACGACAAGCGCTACGAAGGTCTGCTCTTTGCCGACATTTCTGCTATGACTCAATTCAATCGCATCGGCAAACCGCTGGACACGATTTTGAGTCGTGAAGATCTTCAGGAGCGGCTGGTCAATGGGAGTGATTACCCTCTGCCTGCGATCAACGTGGTGATTAGGACCAGTACTCTCGTGAAGCAGGGTTATCTGACGCCGGACGAGCGCGTATGTCTCAACGAAATCTACGATTACAACCCACTGCTTTTTGATTTTGCGCTGAAGCGCACCATCAAACTCCCCGGATCCCATAGGCAACTACCGGCTTCAATTTTTATGACAAACCCGATGCTTGGAGCTTAGTCACATGCCGCGCCGGCTGAAATCGAGTCTCCTGTTGTGTTGTCTGCTTCTGTCCTGCCAGTTGTTACAGGCTCAACAAAGCGGGCCGAATCCTATTTGCAAGGCCAATGCTTTGTCCGCGCTTAGGCCAATACCCGAGCTGAACTACGAATGTGCTGACGGGCAGAACGACTTCGATGAGAAGTTGTTGAAACGACCCGTCAGACGTGCGGCAATAACAAAGCTGATTCGTTCACTTGAGTCGCTGAACAACGAGTCCTGGTGGCAAACAAGCGTCGCCGATCTCAACGCCTGTGATTTCCGCAAGGATGTCGGAACACTCACTGACGACGAGTCGCAACGGTTCCGCGACGGTGAATACCAGACAAAACTCTTTGGCAACGACCGGTTTCGCCTGGTGGTGATCAGCGATCCTTGTTACCAGACCGGCTATGGCGGGTCGTCCTTGTTTCTGTTGCACCGGACGGCAGGACGGGTTTTTGCGAGTCTGGTTATCGATGGTTATTACACACGTGCCGATAATTCTGTGGGTCTTGCGTTTGCCGAGATCAAAGGCCAGGAAATAATCGAGATCTCGACGGGAACCGGTGGTTTACATCCCTATCTAACCAATCATTACTTCATCATCGATCCCAGAACGAAGTGCGCCGTTCCCCGCAACCTGTTCAAAGTGGGTCGAATTCTAACTAATAAGATTACGTCCGCCGCATTACTCAGCGAGCCTGACGATTCACGCTACCCAAGCGAACTAAAAGTTATCATCGACAAGAAACTGGCACCCGTTTTCAGTGCCTATGTCGAAAGCGAGCGCGAAACGAATGATGAAGATGGCCGTCACGTTTCGCGCCGCATTTATCGTTGGAACGGCCGCTACTACCAGATGAACGCAGGCCGCAGGTGATTTCGCTCCGCAAGTCTGCCCCGAACCTCCGGCCGTAACCTAATTTCAAATTATTCAACTCCTTGGAGTGCGCCGCCTTGTCGGCGCTTTGGCCAGCTGCGACTGAGTCGCAGCTTGATGGCACAAAAAGCTTCATGACAGGTTCTGTAGTGCATAACCTAAGCAGCGCGCCGCGGAGCGAGCGCGCGGCCAAAGCGCCGACAGGGCGGCGCACTCCAAGGAGAGCTTATTCCAAACCACGCCACTCCGACCTATCGCTCTTGATTTTGATAGGTCCACAGGTGCGCGTATCATTGATTCGAAACAATGTCCACGATACTCAAAGATTCATACAACCGGCCGATACGCGATCTGCGTGTGTCGTTAACCGACCGCTGCAACTTTCGATGCTTTTATTGCTTGCCGCACGGTGAGCCACCGATAGCACCCAAAGAGCAGATGCTTTCCTACGAAGAGATTGAATACGTCTGCGACATTTTTGTCTCGCTCGGTATTGAAAAAATCCGGTTGACTGGCGGCGAACCGATGATGCGGCGCGATATTGAGACGATTATTGAAAAACTCTCGCTCTTAAGACGAAAGGGTTTACAGGATTTGGCTTTGACCACCAACGGCTATTTTCTGCCCGACCGCGCCCAGGCATTGAAAGCAGCAGGCCTCGATCGTATCACCATCAGTGTTGACAGTTTGAAGCGCGACGTTTTCAAACAAATGACGGGCGTCGATGTGCTCGATAGAGTGTTGGCAGGTATTGCCGCGGCCAAGGATGCCAACCTTCAGCCAATCAAGATCAATGCGGTGATCGTGCGTGGTCACAATGAGGACGAGGTTGCCGACTTTGCGGCGTTCGCACGCGAACACGACGTAAAGATGCGCTTCATCGAGTTTATGCCGCTCGATTCCGGTCACGATTGGTCGAAGACGGATGTAGTTTCAGGACGCGAGATTCGCGAACGAATTGAGGAGCGGTTCCAACTGGTTCCTGTTGATGTAGCGCGGGGTTCTGAAACATCCTCGCGTTATCGCTTCGCTGACGGAGCACCCGGCGAAGTCGGGATCATTGCTCCGGTAACCGAACCATTCTGCGGAGCCTGCTCGCGAATTCGCTTAACCGCCGACGGACAGATTCGCACCTGCCTTTTTTCAACTGTCGAACACTCTCTGCGTGATGTGGTGCGCAACGGCGCCACGCGGGCGGAGATCGTCGAATACATCGAAGGCGTAGTGTTGAAGAAGGAGCCGCGCCACTACATTAACGATCCTGCTTTTGTCACACCCTCGCGCTCAATGAGTTTTATCGGCGGCTGAGCTTCAGGCGGTTCAGAGTACAAGCTTCAGCTTGCGGCTTGGGCCGGGAAACAACTTCAGGGCTTATCGTCTAACCGCAGCCTAAAGGCTGTACTCTAAACACCTGTAACCCCAAAGACCTTGAGACGACTCCACGATATCGTTGGACAAGTAATTCTGGTGGCGCTGTTCATTGTCATGTGCGCCACTCCCCTTTCCATATTAATCCTCGGCATTATCAACTTTGTTCGCGCGCTCAGCCGTCGCGGCACAATCGTTCTGCAGGCATTGGTATCGTTTATTCTTTGGATCTTCCTCACTTACGCGCTGGTGCTGTATTTCATGATTCTCGTGTTTGAAGCCAAGTATCCGCTGACGCAGGCGGAAGAATGGAAAAATACAGGGTGGTTTACGCTGGGAGGGATAATTTACACGTTAGCAGGTGCGGCGCTGGTTTATTGGACCAGGCGACAAGCCGCGTTATCCGGAGCTCCGTGAGCCGCCATCGGAAAAGCAATTAGCAACGTACGTCTGCTGCAGAGAACCGCTCGCGGTAGCGACCGACGATCTATGGGAGACCTCGCAAATTCCGGGAGCACGTTACGCCGGTACAGAACCGCGAGCGGTAGCGACCGGGTCCATGATCCATCAGGAGACCTCACAGGATCGAGAAGCGCCCTACGCCGGTACAGAACCGCGAGCGGTAGCGACCGGGTCGACTCCACGCAGCAAGATTGAAAACGCATCACGATAGTCATCTACGGCAGTGGCTCACCCTGATCATATTCTACATACGCAATCGCGTTATTCAGCGCCTTCTCGGTCCACAGCTGTCGTTTGCTCCCACGTTTGGCCCAAGGAGTTCGATCGCTGAGCCATGCGCCAGCCTCTCGTAGTTTTCGAGTTGCGTTTGCTTTAAGCGCAATAAGAACAAGTTCGGGATCGCAAGGTGCAGTGACGACTGTGTGAACATGGTTGCTTCGCACATTGGTGGCCCAGAACTTCCAATTTCGTATCTTACAAGTCTCTCTCACTGCCTCCATGACTAGATCACGTCTTCGTTTTCCCAACGGACCGGGGACATCTTTAATTGGCTTCTGTTGTGTTTTAGCCAGCGTTCGTTAGGTGGAAGTCGTGGATTGCCATACTGGTTGTGAAAGCGATCAACCGCGCCGCGCGCATCACCGTGCAACCACGTGCCATATGCACGAAATGTGATTAGGTAGCCAAGCGGGACATCGCGGAACTCAAAGTCGCGAGCCATGAGGTGAGGCTAACGTGGAGTAGAGTTCGAGCACCAGAGAAGTAAGGTACTACCTGTTTTTCGGGGAATGCCAGAATTGTTTCATCGAAGCGTGCCTCGTAAAATCGAAGAGCCTGTTGGGAACATCGACCCGGTCGCTACCGCTCGCGGTTCTGTACCGGAGTAAAGCGCTTCTCGATTCTGTGTGGCCTCTCATGGATCATCGACCCGGTTGCTACCGCTCGCGGTTCTGTACCGGCTTACTCGCCCGACTGCATCGCTTTGATGTCATCCAACAATACCTGCTCGTGTCCTTCGGGGTTAACTTTGAGGTAGGTCTTACGGAGCACGCCCTTCGGATCGATCACAAACGAGGTCCGGTCCCAGTACATGGTCCCCTTGTATTCGCTTTGGCCCACGCCCGCCGCCTTTAGCAACTCCTGATTCGGATCGGCAAGCAGATCAATCGTGAACGAAAACTTGTTACAGAAGTCTTTGTGCGATGCGACGTCGTCCGCGCTTACACCCACCACCGCAATTCGGCGTCGTCAAAATCCTGTTTCGACGCAGTAAACGACTTCCCCTGAATCGTGCATCCCGGCGTATCGTCTTTCGGGTACACATAAAGCACGAGCCACTTGCCTTCAAAATCATCCAAGGTGACGTTCTTGCCATCCTGGTTCTGTAAACTAAACTGCGGAAACCGACTTCCTGTTTCTGCTCCCATTTTTCTTCATCCCTTCAGATTGAACATTCATTTTTAGTTGTCTATTTACTCGCTGGCCTCTACAGCTACCGGCGGAGGCATATCTGCTTTGTCGAACCGCGGCAGTAGTTCATCGCGAGTGGCTAACTCATACAGCGCAGTAGCCACCACGATCGCAGCCTTCTTTACATCGTCCTCAAGGATTCGCTCGTACGTGTCGAGATTGGTGTGCCATGTGTGCGAGCCGTATTCAATCGTATCCTGGCCCAAACTAATCCCGGGCAAACCGGCATTGTTGAATGACGTGCTATCAGTGCCGCCAGTTCGACGGCTGCGGGTGGCCACCGCACCGTAAACTCCATCGTCTTTGAATGGTTTTAGAATCTCGCGCAGAATTTTCCCTGTCTCGGGTGGTCCAAACACTGAAGCTCCACGAATGCGACCGGTGCCGGAATCGATGTTGAAATAGCCGCCAAACTTCTCGAAGCCTGGCTTGGGATTCTCGAAAGTCCCGAAATGCTCTTTAACATACTCTTTTGAACCTAATAGTCCCTGTTCTTCGCCGCTCCATAAGGCAACGCGAACTGTGCGGCGCGGTGTAAGTCCGAGCGTTTTCAAAATGCGCGCTGCCTCCATCATGATCGCGCAGCCGATCGCGTTGTCTGTGGCGCCCGTGGCCGCGTGCCACGAATCGAGATGGCCGCCAAGCATGATGACCTCGTCAGCCTTGTCAGTCCCCGGGATCTCCGCGATTGCGTTGTATGAAGTTTTGCCTTCGGGATAAATGCGATTAACGATATTGAATTCGAGCGTGACCGGGCCGTCTGCCAACAAACGAGAGATGCGACCGTAGTCTTCATTTCGCATTACGACAGTCGGCACGACCTTGGTAATGTCGAACGTTCGATTGTTGAAAGCACGTATCTGACCGTGCTCGCGCGCTGCATCGTTAACCCTCAAGGCGGCGCGGTTAGCTTTAAGGAAACTATCCACCTGTCGATCAATCTGGCGAGCGGTTAGCAGTTTCGGGTCGGGCGATGGCGAGGGCGAAGGTGAAGGCGACGGACGAGCGTCGGGACTGTAGCGCCGTTCGACATCCTTGTCTTCCATCCGCTTCGGCGCTGGAGTCAGATTAACTGGCAGCAACCTGTGCTTGCCAACCAGCACGATCCGACCGCGCACGTTTTGTTTTTCTTTTTCGAGAGCAGCGGCCAAAATTTCGGCGGTCGGTTTTTCAGGAGTAATGAGCTGATACGCATTCGCTCGCACCGTGCCGCGCGTGCCCGGAGTCCATGCCAGAACCTCAACCACCAGAGCGTCTTTTACTGGAGCAGTGATGTGCGCCGTCAATCGCTCGTTTAGCCAACCCGGATGTTTGAAATTCCATGGCTCAAGACGTCCATTCTGCAACCCCCACTCCTGCATCTGTTTGATGGTCCACTCGGCGGCTCGCTTGTGATTAGGGGAGCCGGTCAAGCGTGGTCCATAGACATCCGCCAACATGTGCATCGTCTTCAGGATTTGAGAATTTTCCATTCCCTCTTTGCGAATACGGGCGCGCGTCGCGTCATCCAAACGCTGCGCTTGAGCAACCGGAACGACCAGAAACGAAAGTAATAGACAGAACGCGACAGAGCGTTTATTGAACATTTGGACTCCGGGGGGAATTAGATTGGGATGTAACGGTTTTGATTATAACTGAACCATACAATCGTAAAGCAAATTGTCAGTTTGCTTAAAAAACTTCCCTTGTAGTCCGTCCTTGGAGGACAGGGCTAAAACCGCTCCTTGGAGTGCGCCGCCTTGTCGGCGCTTTGGCCGCGGCGGCTTTGAGCCGCTCGTTGATTAATTCGTATCAGGTCGCGCAAAGCCGCGACCGGCCAAAGCGGTGACAAGGCACCGCACTCCAAGGAGTTGCATTACAACGCCATGTTGGATTGCGTCCGTCCCTGAAGCGTTCTAATATCGATGTCGGAAAGTTTGAAAAGACAACAGCTTTCGGGGGAGCCGCAGCGGCGGCTGAGAGTCCTGGCGAGTTCGGATTTCTGAATGCTGACTGCGGATTTGATTTACTCCACAGTCAGCGATCCCAAATCCGCAATCGGGAGACCCCTTGAACCTGATGCGGTTAATACCGTCGAAGGGAGAAACAGCCAGTGATGACCGTTCCATCCTTTGTTCAGGTGGAGCGGTCTTTTCAATTTCGGGTTGCGGATTGAAACGGCTCGACGTTTCAGTTCATGAATCCGCAATCCGCAATCAACAACCCGCAATCGTAGAAGGAGTTCAAATGAGCGCCGCAATAAAGCCAACTGCAATCGAAGATACCCAACTCCCTAATTCACGCCGCATTTACGTCGCAGGCAAACAAGCTGGAGTGCGCGTACCCTTCAGGGAAATTGCGCAAAGTCAGACGCGAAACTTCAATGGCGCGCTCGAAGACAATCCGCCGGTTCGCGTTTATGACACGAGCGGTCCATACGGCGACCCTTCGATCGAAACCGATGCACGCGCAGGGTTGTCGGGTGTGCGGTCTGAATGGATTCGCGCGCGTGGTGACGTTGAGGAGTATGAAGGGCGCGAGCTTCAACCAATCGATGATGGCTATCTGACTTTTGACGCGGCGAGTCTCGCGCGACAGAAAGAGAAAGGGCGGTTGGAGGATTTTCCAGCTTTGCGTCGAACTCCTTTGCGCGCAGTTTCCGGACGCTGCGTCACCCAGATGCATTATGCAAGGCAGGGCATCATCACGCCGGAGATGGAGTTCATTGCCATTCGCGAGAATTTGGGACGCGAGACTGCATTCGACGCAAAGATCAACGGTGATCGCGATTCACTCCAGCATCAACATCGCGGGCAATCATTCGGTGCCGCTATCCCGGGCTTCGTTACGCCAGAGTTTGTACGTGACGAAGTAGCACGCGGCCGCGCCATCATTCCCGCAAACATAAATCATCCCGAATCGGAACCGATGATCATCGGCCGCAACTTCCTGGTGAAGATCAACGCCAACATTGGTAACTCGGCTGTCTTGTCATCGATTGACGACGAAGTTGAAAAAATGCGTTGGTCCATCCGCTGCGGTTCAGATACAGTAATGGATCTTTCCACCGGCAAAAACATTCATGCCACCCGCGAATGGATCCTCCGCAACTCACCTGTGCCGATTGGAACGGTGCCGATTTACCAGGCGCTGGAGAAGGTTGGGGGCAAAGCAGAGGAACTAACGTGGGAGATTTTCCGCGACACGTTGATCGAGCAAGCCGAACAGGGTGTCGACTACTTTACGATCCACGCCGGAGTGCGTCTGCCTTATATTCCCTTAACTGCTAAACGAACGACGGGCATTGTCAGCCGTGGTGGTTCGATCATGGCGAAGTGGTGTTTGGCCCATCACGAGGAAAGTTTCCTCTACACACGCTTTCGCGAAATCTGCGAGATCATGGCTGCTTATGACGTTTCGTTTTCGCTTGGTGATGGATTGCGGCCGGGTTCGATTGCTGATGCCAATGACGAAGCACAGTTTGCCGAGCTGGAAACCCTCGGAGAATTAACAAACATCGCCTGGGAGTACGACTGTCAGGTGATGATTGAAGGTCCGGGTCACGTGCCTATGCACTTGATCAAGGAAAACATGGACAAGCAACTCGAGGTTTGTAAGGAAGCACCGTTTTACACGCTTGGTCCACTAACGACCGATATCGCTCCCGGCTACGATCACATCACCTCGGCCATAGGCGCGGCGATGATTGGATGGTTTGGTACCGCGATGCTCTGTTATGTCACACCGAAAGAACACCTCGGCCTGCCAAATAAGAAAGACGTGAAAGACGGCGTCATCGCTTACAAACTCGCCGCCCACGCCGCCGACCTCGCGAAAGGTCACCCCGGTGCGCAATATCGCGACAACGCATTGTCGAAAGCTCGTTTCGAGTTCCGTTGGGAAGATCAGTTCAACCTCTCACTCGACCCGGAAGTCGCGCGTGAATATCACGACGAGACCCTCCCGCAGGAAGGCGCCAAGCTCGCGCACTTCTGCTCGATGTGCGGCCCACACTTCTGCTCCATGAAGATCACGCAGGACGTGCGTGAGTACGCCGCGCAAAAAGAGATCGACGAACAAGCTGCGTTAGGTTTAGGCATGAAAGAGAAAGCAGAGGAGTTTGCGGCGGCTGGCGGTGATATCTATCGCAAAGCTTAGCAACACGACTGGCGACCGTTAGGCAGGATTAACAAGATTTACAGGATGGGTAACGGGCTCATAGGCAATCGTGTACATTGTGTGAATCCTGTCCGATCTTTTGCCTTACAAAATATCTTGCAAGCTCCCAATCTTCGTCTTCGCAGCTCAGGGTATCAACTGTTACGCGCGACGCCTTAAAATCTTTCATCAGGTGCTGGCAGTTCGCCTAAGCATTTGACTATGAGGGACGACGATCTCACTCGGGAAATTATCGGTTGCGCATATAAGGTTCACAATGCGTTGGGTGCGGGCTTTCTCGAGAAGGTTTACGAGAATGCTCTACGCTTGGAACTGGTCAAGTTAGGCCATAATGTTAAGCAGCAAGAACCCATCAACGTCCTGTATGAAGGGCAGATTGTTGGAGAATACTTTGCCGACCTATGGATTGATGAATGTGTTGTGCTGGAAATAAAAGCCGTTCAAATGTTGGCCAAGATTCACGAAGTCCAATTAGTCAATTACTTAACTGCAACCGGCATCGACACTGGCTTAGTGTTAAACTTCGGTTCCTCAGTCCAGGTAAAACGGAAATTCCGCGAATACACTCCCCAGGCCTTAAACTCCACATCCTAAGAATAGTGCTAAGAAAGACAGCACGCGTTTGCGCATAAGGCGAATGAACACTTTCGAGGGAGAATCTCGCAAATGTTTATAGGAGAATAATTCTCAAGAAAGGATTTCCGCGCACTATGGCTTCACGCGTTGGCAAAATCACCCGCAGTTCGGTTCTAAGCATCGCGTTTATATTGGTCTGCGCGGTTTCCGTCCCGGCGAAGTCGTTACATCATTACGTCTTCTTTGGCATGGATCGGGAAAAGATCAGGGAGACGAAGTCGTTTCTGGAGACCAAGACTTTTGAAGGCGCGCAGGTGTCGTATTTCTGGAAACAACTCGAAACAGGGAAAGACAATTATGATTTCAGCCTCATTCGTGACGATCTTACCTTTCTGAAATCACACGGCAAGAAGCTTTGGGTGCAGCTTCAGGATGTAACTTTCAGCGAGCGCCGGGTTCCGGTGCCGAAGTATTTGATCGAGGATCCGCAATATAACGGCGGTGCTGATCGGCAATACGAGTTCAAAAATGATGACGAGGCGCAGGCTACACCTTCCGGTTGGGCAGCGAGGCGCTGGGACCCGGCGGTGCAGGAGAGATTTCATAAGCTGCTCGCTGCACTCGGCAAAGAGTTTGATGGACAAATTGAAGGGATCAACTTCGCTGAATCGTCCGTTACCTTTGGCATGAGCGGGCGTCACCATCCAAAAGGTTACTCGCCGGAAATCTACCGCGACGCTCTCATCACTAATATGAAAGCTTTGAAACGAGCGTTTCCGAAGTCGGTTGCGTTGCAGTATGCCAACTTCATGCCCGGTGAGTGGCGTCCGACAAATGACAAGGGATATTTGCGAGCGGTGTACAAGGCCGCGCAGGAAGCGAAAGTAGGAGTTGGTGGTCCGGATATCTTTCCCTACAAGCCGGGCCAGATGCGCAGTAGTTATGAATTGATCAGAGAAGTCGCCGGCGTGGTTAAGGTCGGCCTGGCCGTCCAGGATGGGAATTACGAATGGGTCAATCCGAAAACCGGAAAACGCGTGATGATTGCGGAGCAGATCCAATTCGCCCGCGAATACCTGAATGCTGACTACATTTTCTGGTGCACCGAAGAACCTTACTTTGAGAATGACGTTGTGCCTTTCCTTAAAGGTAAATAATCCACCACCGAGGCACAGAGAACACAGAGGACGCACAGAGAAATTCAGGCCCCGCATTTTCTCGTGTACAACTCGACGCTGCTGGTAGAATCCCTCCGTTCAATTCGAGTCTCCGTTTCCAACTCTGCCGAACCCACAATTAAGGAGAAATTCTATGAAGAATGTTATCCGCATTCGAATTCTGGTTGTACTTGCGGCAGCTCTGGTTTTTCCAGCCGCCTGGCTCGCGAGTGGACCATTAACCAGAAACGTCCACGCGGGAGAAAATCAGAATTCAGCCGGAGCGCCACCAACGCAGACTGAGAAGCCTTTCGACCAGTCGCAAGCGCTGGCGAAGTTGAGAGAGAGCATCGCCGGAAAGGAAAACGAGCCGGCGGAAAAAGTCTTCAAGAACATCCAGTTGCTAAAGGGAGTACCCGCAGGGCGTCTACTACGAATCATGGAGATGGGCTACTCCAGGTCTTTGGGTGTGACTTGCACGCACTGTCATGTTCCAGACGCTTTTGAGAAGGATGACAAGCCGACGAAACAAGTGGCGCGCGACATGGCCGCAATGGTGGGCGCGATTAACAATCAACACCTAAAACAAATCAAAAACCTGAAAAGCGAAACCCCGGTAGTCAATTGCACCACTTGTCATCGCGGGCAAACTAAGCCAGCGTTGAATCTGCCGGAGGCGAAGTCGTAACCATCGGATACCGGCATCGCATCTCCAGCCACCTGGCCCATCGTTGGCCCAGCAATTGAGAAGGAAGTTCATGGAAAAAGTAACGCTCGAGATTTTTTCTGATTACGTTTGACCGTTTTGCTGGTTGGCGGAGCCAGCCGTGCATGAACTAACGGAGTCAGACGCCGAGGTGAAAATAATCTGGCGCGCGTTTGAGTTGCGGCCGGAGCCGGTGCCGATGATTGATCCAAACAGCGAATACTTGCAGCGAGTTTGGACAGAATCGGTTTCTCCGCTGGCTGAGAGACTCGGCGTCACGATGAGGTTCCCACCGGTGAAACCCCGCACGCGGCTAACGCATGAGGCGGCGCACTGGGCGCGCTCGCAGCATCGCTTTGACGATTACCACGACAAAATCTTTCGTGCGTTCTTTGAACGAGGCGAGGACATCGGCGACGTGGAGGTGTTGACCGCGCTCGCGTTGGAGCTGGGGCTCGATGGTGGTTCGCTGCAACAGGCTCTGATCACCCACGAGTTCGCCGAGAGTGTAGTGGCAGACGAACAGGACGCGGCGCTGATGGGTGTGAGTGGCGTGCCTGCATTTATTGCAAACCAGAAAGCTGCGCTGAGCGGAGTGCAGCCCGTCGAGAATCTCACGAAGCTGATTGCGAGCGTTCGGGCGTAAAACATACTGAGCTTGAAAGGGTTAGGCATGTCTTAGATCTTGCAACTTTCAGCGGAACCAAGAGCGCTGAGATAATTGCTCACCCACCTCTCTAAGAGTTATCCTTCCTTCATGAGCACAATACTTGAGGTCGAGAAGCTCGCGCTCGACCTACCCGAGCGAGAACGAGCAGCACTTACCGCAAATCTTCTCGACTCTTTGACAGGAGTGTTGTCTGAGGGACGACGATGGCGTGGTCGAAGGGCTACGACGTGACGCTGAGATTGAGGCCGGCGCTACCAAGGCGATTTCTCTCGCGGAGTTGGATTCCATATTTGCGGTCCACCTTCGCTCGACAGATCATCGGCCTTCCAGGGAGAACGGTACATGGCAACCACATTGATTGATGACGGCAAATTGAAGGAGACGCTGAAGGCCGCGATTGTAGAAATCCTGGAAGAGCGGAAAGATCTAGTGCGCGAAGTCCTTGAAGAAGCGCTGGAGGACATCGCCCTCGCACGTGCCATTGACGAAGGAGAACAAAGCGAACCCGTTACTCGGGACGAAGTCTTCAACGCGTTGGAGCCCGGTAATTGAAGGTCGCTTTCCGTGAAAGTTTCCTCCGAGACCTGCGCGCCATCAAAGACCAAGGCGTGCTGCGGCGCATCAGAGAATGCATAGACAGCGTTGAGCAAGTCAACAAACCTTCTGACCTCTCAAACTTGAAGAAGTTAAAAGCACAGGGCCAGTATTACCGGATTAGAATTGGCGAGCATCGGGTAGGATTGAAAATTGAAGGCGAGATTGTAACCTTCATCAGAGTCCTCAACCGCAAAGACATTTATAAGTACTTTCCTTAACGTTACTGATGCTTGAGATCTCATTGCTTTCGTCCGTGTCTAGAAATGAAGTCGTGTTTTGCCATACCCCTCTCCCCTTGATGCCTTCCCGTCGTGATCAAGGTAATGAATTGCATCCGTAGATTGCGTTCAATCATCGTCTTCCTCGCCTTCGCGGGTTTAAGTGGAAGTGTCTTATCTCAAACACTTCGAACAGCCGTTCCCGATCCCGTCGTCGAGTTTGCTAATCAATTAGTCGCGGCTGGGACAAACGACGAACGCAATACTTTGCTCGCTTCCAGCAAAGAGTTAGTGACTCGCCGTCTCGGTAAGATCCTAATTCAAAAGGGAAACGTTCTGCTCACGAACGCGCAATACGCAAAGGCCTTTGACGTCTACGGTCTCGCCAAACGCGTCGCCGTGGAAACCAACGACAAAGACGGCATTGCCACCGCACTCTTGGACATCGGCACCGTCCACTATCTTCAAGCCAACTACACTTCCGCTTTGGAGCATTACCAACAAGCACGAGAACTTTTTGTCCAGGTGGGCAATAGCTACGAAGCGGCGAAGGCCCTCTCCGGTGTGGCCCTGATTTACAAAGAGCGCGGCCGACAGCCCGAAGCCCTGAAAGCCTTTCAACAGGTCTTGCAGGAATTTGAGGCTCTGAATGATAAGGAGGAAATGGCCAATGCGTTAAGCAGTATCGGCACGCTCTACTACGAACAGAAGAAGTATGCAGAAGCGTCGAGTGCCTTCCTGAAAAGTACTGAACTCAACAGCAACGCCGATAACACCATTCGCATAGCCGACTCCTTCTACATGCAAGGCGACTATGCGGAAGCGTCGAACTACTACAAGAAATCGCTCTCGGCTCTTGACGGACAAGATAATGCCGCCGGCGTTATCAGCGCGCTGAGTGGCGCCGCGAATTCAGCTTACTACCAGGGCAACTATGACGAGGCGCTCGAATACTTTCAAAAAAATGCCGCGGCTCAGGAGAGGCAAGGTGACACGCTCGGACTCGCCACCTCGCTAAGGGGAGCAGGCAATGTCTATCGATCCCGTGGCGACTTCGGACGAGCGCTTGAGAATTATCAGCACAGTCTGAGAATTGCGGCACAAATCAAAGCGCCTAAGGGCACCACTCTCGGAAGTATCGGGCTGGTTCGCGCTCTTCAGGGCGAGAACGCCCAGGCACTCGATTATTACAATCAGGCTTTGGCAGAGTTTGAAGCAGCCGATAACAAGATTGATACGGCGCGCGTGTTGAGTCTCATCGGCAACGCTTATTTCACAGAGGGCAATTATCCAGCCGCACTCGAGTCCTACCGTCGCGGCCTAACTGTTCGCGAAACGATGGAAGACAAGCCTGGGAGAGCTGATTTATTGCTGGGAATCGGCACCGTCCAGCTGCGCATGAACGCGCCCGCGCAGGCGTTGGATAGTTACCAACGGGCACTCACGTTATTCGAGGCAGCTGATCATAAACAAGGGATCGCTCTTGCGGTATCAAGGATTGCAGAAACACAGTTGCAACAGCTCAATTACAATCAGGCTCTCAATTTCGCCGAGCGCGCTGCTGTTCTGGGTAAGCAAATTGAGAGTAATGAAGTCCTGTGGTACGCACGCTTGTTAGCAGGTAGGGCGCAACGTGGCTTGGACCAGCCGGCGGCCGCGCTCCAGTCGTTATTAGAATCGATCACAATCGTAGAAGGGTTGCGCGGGCGACCTCCGACTAGTCAGTCAAATGCAGACCGCAGCGGCGTCCTTCCATATCTCGCGGCCATGGATCTTTTGTTGGAGTTGGGACGAGCCAGCGAAGCATTCGAATTTGCCGAACGAGCAAAGGTACAGTCGCTGATTGAACTTCTGCGAAGAAGCAATGCGTTGAGCGTCAAGGGGATCTCGGTCGGCGAACAAACCGAAGAACGTAAACTGGCCGGTAACGTAGTTTCCCTTGAGCTCCAGCTCGATCGCGAAGCCGTATTACCCAATTCAAACGAAAACCGCCGCGCGACCCTTAGAGAAAGACTCAATCAAGCCCGGACTTTGTACGGAAGTTTTCAAAAACGTCTCTTCGTGGCGCATCCGTCCCTAAAAGTTGAGCGAGGTGAATTGGCGGCGTTGAGTCGCGAACAGTTGCGGCCGCTATTGAGTGACAGTCGCACTGCGCTACTGGAATATGCGATAGCCGAGAACAAAGTCTATTTGTTTGTCCTGACTTCCGATGCCACAACCAGAAAGATCGGCAAAAGCACGAGAGGTGGAGCGCAGGGGATTCTGAAGGTGTATCAGCTCGCGATGAGCGTTGACGCACTGATACAGCGAGTAACATCGCTTCATCAGTTGATAGTGAAGAAAGATGAGTCGTTTGGTCCGCCCGCGAGTGAGTTGTATGAGTTGTTGATCAAACCAGCGGAGGAGCAGCTCGCCGGCAAAACAAAATTTGTGATTGTCCCGCACGGGATACTCTGGGGCGTGCCGTTTGAGGCATTGAAACCGGCTCATAATCAATACCTAATCGAGAGAGTCGCGATTTCGTATAGTCCTTCCCTTTCAGCCTTGCATGAGATGATGAAGAAACCCGGGCCGCAAAATCGGGCCAGAGCTCTCGGTCTGTCGGCTTTTGCCAATCCACAACTTTCTAAAGATTTGCTGCAATTGATAGAACTCACCTACAAGAATGAGAAGGTTGAACCATCACCAGACGAAGAGGACGAAGTCGTGCGATTAAGAAATATCTACGGCGAGAAGGTGAGCCGCAGCTTCATTGGGCCTCAGGCCAGCGAGGAGCAAGCAAGATCTGAGATAGCTCGTGCGGGCATACTTCACTTCGCTGGCCCATCTCTACTCGACGATTTCAGTCCCATGTATTCCTTCCTCGCCCTGTCGTCAACATCGGGAAATGACGATGGTCTATTGCAGTTCCGAGAGATCCTGAACCTGCAGACCCCGGCGCGGTTGGTGGTGCTATCGGCATCGCGATCTAGAAATGATCGAGTCGCAACGGGCGGTGGAGCGACCGGACTGGCGTGGTCATGGTTTGTCGCCGGTAGCCCATCGACCGTTTTTAGTCGATGGCAAGTGGAGTCACCGAGCAGGTCTCGGCTAATGGCAGACTTTCATTCCCAGCTACGTTCACGAACACCGAATTCAAAAGCCAGGGCACTCCAACAGAGCGCTCTCAGCGTGAGGCGCTCAGCTGCCTACCAACACCCTTACTACTGGGCCGGATTCTCACTGATCGGAGACCCGCGGTAGGGAAAGCTCAAGGACGATCCACCAAACAACACGAACTGACACTAATTTCGTTAGTGTTTCCTTCGTGTGTATTAGTGGATCGTATTGTCATTCCCAGTCTCACTCACTGAACGCCTTCACTCCGGCGTCTTGATCTTGCTACGCGCGGCCGACGGTTGGGCCAGTAATGGCAGGAAGCTAAAGTTAGCCGACGGGTAGGGAGACACTGCCAGTGTCGCGCCACTGTGGCATCCAATACAAGAACCCGGTCCCGGCAAGTTCGGATCGCTGCCTGTGTAGTTCTGTATATAAGTTTCCAGTGTCATGTTCGACAACATCCCCGGCACGGCGTTAAGCGGCACCTTGTTGCCCGGTTCCGGCTCGACTGTGCCACCCCATTGCGTTCCGATCAGCATGTAGTTCTGGAAAGGCGTCTTCAACGCCGCCAAAGCTGTTTGCCACTGCGAATTGAGCTGAGCGGTGGTTGGATAAATTGACCAGCATCGCGTTACCTGCGGCTTCGAGGTCTCAGAAGTCGTGTTGTTCTGAGCGTAGGGCTGCGTGCGGTTCCAGGGGAACTTGGTTTTACCGGTCCCCGTGGATTTCGGGCCAATGTTGGTACCCGATACGCCTGCGTTTTGGTGGTAGTAGGAATAACGCACAGACGCAGATGCATCCGCCGCTCCACAACTCGGCTTGTTGATCCAATCCGTGCCTGGGTTCGTTCCGCAGCCGTCTGAGACGGTGCACGGCGCTTTCGCCAGGGGCGCGTTGTCAACGTGCTCAAAGGTCGCCCAGATCCATTCAGGCAGCAATTTTTTCTTCTCCGGATCGACCGGATTGCGTTGGATGATATGCATGCCCACGAGACCTAACATCACGCTCGAGCAAAACTGTCTGCCGCCGTTAACCAGATCGCCGGGCACAGCGATAAACGCGAGCTGTGTGTAATAACGTGAGGGATCGTCGCCAGCCTTTCGATCAATGATACGCCAGGCAGTCTTTATTTCGATTGATCCGTTCTTGCCGGTCTGAGTGGTATCTGAAGCATAAAATTGAACGCCCTTAGGGTTGTTTTTGATGAAATTCGTTTGTCCTGTCGTGGTGGTCAGAGTTTGAGCGGAGAGCCCGTTGGGTGACTTCAAATAAGAAGCTTCTCTGTCGTTGACCCGCCGCTCGAAGATCGTCCAATTCCCATTGATATCAATTAAAGGCAGATTGGTGGATGCCTGAAAATATTCCTCGTTATTCGGCTCAGTATGTCCCAGGCCGTCTGAACCGATATACAAGATCGGCAAGGCTAAAGCGCTGGTACAACGAGCTCTGACGGGGGAGTTTCCAAACAGCGAACTAACTTTGCGATATGTTTGCCAAACCCTTAGGCCACGCGCGTTCAATCCCTTCGCCGCCGGTTGATTGACTGAGTTCGCGGCATAGTTAAGCGCTACGAACATCTGCCACGACATATTGTCGAACGGCGTTTC
Source organism: Pyrinomonadaceae bacterium (assembly GCA_035273425.1). Taxonomy (GTDB): domain Bacteria; phylum Acidobacteriota; class Blastocatellia; order Pyrinomonadales; family Pyrinomonadaceae; genus PSRF01. Next base: position 78,176 of record DATEPB010000041.1, read on the forward strand.
CACGTCTTGCTCTGCCGTCTTAGGCAAGGCTCCGAAGAGCCCGAAATATCCGACCTCCTTGGAATGAAGTATCGGATCGGGTCCGATGTAGGCGGGGACAATTGGACATGGTGCACTCGAGCCATCAGCACAAAACTGTGCCTTCGGAACATATCCGGATTGCGCGGAGGATTGATGAAGAACGATCGCGGACGCGATCACTAGAAGTATCACTAAGGTCGATAGTTTTTTCATAGCCTCTCCCTTCGCTGGCTCTTTTGCACCAGCCCAGCCTAGAGTAAGAATCCCCAAGCCATCTCGAGTGAGAGACGTTAAGCCAAAAGCACACTCGATCAGACTCTAAGATTTTCAACACTGGGCTTAGGATTTGGGAGGCGTTATCTGATATGTGAGGCGCTGGCCGCGATCTACATTCTACGATCGGCGACCTAGCCATACGGCGCTCTTATACGCTTCCTGGGAAGGGTTGTCCACGCGTTGGGAGTTGCACTTCCCGATTCGCTGACGGATGTCTTGTTGGTCAGCTAAGCCGGAGTGGGGATGATGTCAGTGCCACCTCGCGGTAGCGGGTTGGTCTGCCGGTTGCGAAAGTGCAGTTGTCGATTGCCAATTGTGTTGAGGGACGATCAAATCAGCAATCGCAAATTGGCATTCGTACGACCACCCGCTACCGCGCGATGGCACCGACCTCATGACACTGTGAACATGGATGCCGGCTGAATTTGTGATTCCTGCCGGCGGTAGATTACTCTCGTTCGAAATCCAATTAAATGTGAATTGAAGGTCAACGTAGAATGAACTGTCCTGTGTGTAAATCATCCGAGCTGAGTCAGACCGAGTTGGAATCGGGGTTGACGGCTTTCAGGTGCAGCAGTTGTCGTGGCAAGTGGATACGCGGCGTGGTCTATTGGCGTTGGCTCGAAGAACATCCAAACCTTCCTGAGCGGCCGCATGAAGAGAACGGTCTTACGTTTTCTGAGACGGGCCAACCACTTGATTGCCCCGAGTGCCGCTTCCGTATGGTGAAGTATCTGGTGGGTCGCGGTTTTAGTTTCACACTCGATCACTGCCAGGGCTGCAAAGGAATCTGGCTCGACAAGAACGAATGGGAAGCTTTGAAAGCACGCAATCTTCACGACGACGTCAACTCAATGCTCACCGCATTCTGGCAGGATGAAGCCGAGAAGGAACGCCGGAAGAAACGAATGGAGCAGATCTACATCGGCAGATTCGGGGCTGATGACTACGCAGAGATCGAACGCGTGCGCACCTGGCTGGCGACGAGGCCGAATAAGCAGGACTTGCTGGCTTATCTGACTGACAAAGACCCGTTCGGTGTTTGAACCCAATCGATGGCCCAACCAAACCTCATCATCCGCGCCGCGAAAGCCGGGGACGCCGAACTATTAGCAGAACTCGGCAGCCGCACTTTTTCGGAAACCTTTGCGCTCGATAATACACCGGAGAATATGGGTGCTTATCTGGCCACCGCTTTCAACCCTGAGCAACAGGCAGAGGAATTGGCCGACCCACACACCACTTTTCTCATCGCCGAGAACAATGGAGTCGCTGTCGGATACGCGATGCTCCGTTCAGGGAGCGAGTTCGACTCGGTCACTGGCACCAACCCAATCGAGCTGGTCCGTTTGTATGTTTCGCGTGAGTCCCTGGGTAGAGGAGTGGGCGCGGCCCTGATGCGGGCTTGTCTCAGTGAAGCGCAAAAGCAAGGTTACGAAACTCTCTGGCTGGGTGTTTGGGAACACAATCATCGCGCGCAAACGTTTTACCGCCGATGGGATTTTCATGAAGTGGGAACACACATATTCCATTTGGGCGATGACCCGCAGACCGACCTGCTGATGCAACGATCAATCTCCGCCATCTAGCCTCTCCTTGGAGTGCGCCGCCTTGTCGGCGCTTTCACCGGCGGCGGCTTTTGCGCCGCCTGATTCGTTACATTCAATCACGAGTTGGCCCGACCGAACTTTTCTCTGTCGGAGTTGAATATCTACAACAAGCGGCGTCGAGCGCCGCGGCCAAGCGCCGACAAGGCGGCGCACTCCAGGGAGTTACTAAACCTCACAGTTATATTTCCATCTAATTCAGGCAATCCGGTCAGCTAGACGCCGCCGTATATTCCACGAGTTCGAAAATCTCTAGTTCAATTTTAGGAAGGAACAAAACAGTGAAGAAAGTTTTTCTGATGCTGCTGGTAGCAGTGTGTTCGCTAACCATCGCCAACCAAAGCGCTAACGCGCAAATGACGAGTGATTCGAATCCCATGGTCGGCGGGGCCGCCATGTACAAATCAAGAAATATCGTTGAGAACGCAGTCAATTCTGCTGATCACACTACGCTGGTTGCGGCAGTGAAGGCCGCCGGTTTGGTGGACACGCTCGCCAGCGCCGGTCCCTTCACCGTATTTGCTCCCACAAACGCTGCCTTCGAAAAGCTTCCGGCGGGCACGGTGGAAATGCTGGTCAAACCCGAGAACAAAGCAACCCTGACGAAAATACTTACCTATCACGTGCTGGGTGGAAAATTTGACTCGACCGCCATCGCAAAAAAGATTCGCAAAGGCGGTGGTCATGCTCAATTTAAGACGGTAAGTGGGGACACGTTGACGGCTTCGATGCAGGGCAACGAGTTGGTACTGCGTGATGAAAAAGGCGGGATGTCTCGAGTGACGATTGGTAACGTCATTCAATCAAACGGATTGATCCATGTGATTGATTCGGTGTTGCTGCCCAAATAACCAAATCTCAATCCTAACGATCCACTAAATCACATGAAGCTGCGCGAATAGGAAATTCTGTTCGCGTTGCTTCGTGTGGTTTTGTGGATCGTCCGTTTTTAAAGGCGCTAGGCAGAGCGGGGACAAGTCCGCCTTCCCAACTGTGAGGAGCTGGAGTCACCAATTAGTGAGACAGGCCCTTTACTGCTCAAGGCTCAGGGCTCACGGCTTACTTCCTACTGCCTTCTGCTCATTGCTCACTTACCTGACTCGCACTCGATCACTCTTGCCGCGTCCAAACGTTTCCGGAGCATACATCTCCTCAGCTTTGGTCGGCGGCACTACGAAGAAACCCGGTGTGGTGGCGCGCGCAAAGTAGGTGTACTCGTGCACACCTTCCCAGAGATATGAACTGAACGCTTCGGCACGTTCGTCGCGCAAATTTTGGTGCTCATACCAGGTTCCGCGCCAGTAAGAGTAATAGTCATGAACTCCACCGCTGCGCCGGATAATTGCACTTTCGTTTGATCCCTCGGGCAATCTCTCCGTGGTGGCCAACTCCGGGTTAAGCGCTTCGAGTCCGGCCGGCATCGGATCGACGAGCGCTACGTGATACCGGCGCGACGGATTCGACATCGTTAGCCTCACTCGCACACGTGCCCCTGCTTTGATATTCCACGTACCGTCAGGATCGAGCCTGACATCGGATGGATCATCAATGGCTTCGTACTTACGTTGGACCACAAAGCCATAGTCGGCGGCAGCTAGTTTCAAGTTCGCCGGTGCGTAGGTGGCGCCGATGCGGAAATAAAGCCGGCCGCTGCCTTCTTTGGCGATGGTTAAATTAGCGGGAGCGGCAGCCGTTCGATCAACCAGAGTGGCCATGGGCAAATTCAATTGTTGGCGATCGATCGAACGACCCTTAAAAATCTGCTCACCGGCATAGCCGTTCCCAAGCCAAACCCGCGCGGCGAAATTCGGGGTCACGCTTTCGTAGGTCGCGAAGTAACGGTCCAGGGCGAGAAGAATAAAGACATTCTCCTGAGTGTTGGTCCAACGCCCTCGGTCTCGACCAGATAGCAGACCACGCACCAGCTTCGGGATCAGATCGCTTTGGGGTTGATCGCCGATCAGGGCTTCGAGAATCACACCGTCGGCACGGCGGTTTGAATGAAGAATTGTATATGCGCCGTCGCTATACGAATCGGCAAAGTGTGCGGCAGCGGCGGTTTCAGTGACCCGGTTGTTAAGGTAGCGACGAATCGCCTCCACCTGCGTGGCGGAAGCGGCATCGCCTGACAAGACAGGCAACAGCCAACCCAATGATTCAAGCGAAAACTTGTCCACCCCGCCGGCGTCGGCCAGGAGCTTTCGGGCTTTCGCCGCATCCCGATCCTTCATGAGCATGCGGACGTAAAGCGCATATGCCTGAATGGCCCGTCGCGACTCAGGGCTGTAATCAGTTGGGATCCTTTGTTCGATCTGGCGAAGATAGTTGTGTGAATTAGTAAACGTCTCTTCAGGCACGCTGAAGTCTTTGTTTTTCGCGCGCACCAACGCATGGGCCACGTGCACCGAAACGTAGGGGAATGAACGATCGCCCTGGCGCCAGAAACCAAATCCACCGTCATCATTTTGCAGACCCTGGAGCGCTTTCAAATCGGCGTTCACAGAATTTCGCATCGCTTCCGGCGACGGCAAGTCTTTGGACTTGAACGCGGTCAGAACATCCTTGAGCGCAGCAATACTGATGATGCGCGAGGCAATCTGTTCGCTGCAGCCGAAAGGATAGTTGTAGAGATAGATAACTGCGTCAGTCAGTTCCTGCAGTTGGGTTGAGGCAGTCGTGATTTCCAAACCACCGAAAGACTTGACCGCATCGGGTGGAGCCTTAACCGGTTGAGCTATGCTGCCACTATCAATCACACCATAAGTCGCGAAGGCTTCCGTAGTGGCGGGAGTGTAAACCGGAAGCGAAACTTCAGCAGCGTCCACCCTCGCTCCGGAGGCGGCGGCAATCTGAAACCTGGCAATACCAGGCTTCACGGCGGCAATCGGAAAGAGCACTTCCACACGATCGTTAGCTGGGACGGTGACCCGTCGACCCGCTCCTGACGTTAACTCAGCATTTGAGGCGCGCACGGCAACGCTGACATCCATCGCCCGATCGGTTTGATTTTGCAGCACGATAGGAAGGTCGGCGGTATCGCCATAGTTGAGGAATCGTGGCGCTGACGGACGCGCCATCAGTTGTTTGCGAGCGGTGATCGCCGACTCACCCGAGCCAGAGAGTCTGCCACCAGCAACCGAGACGGCCATGACTCGATAACGCGTTAAGTTGTCAGGAAGCTTTACCTTGACTTGCGCTCGACCACGCGCATCCGTCGGTAACGATGCTACAAAAACAGCCAGGGCGTCGAAGTTTTGACGGACCGATATCTCTGGCTCGGCAGAGCTGGTTACGTTAACCGTCTGTGAGACACCATCCACGGCACCCGGCGCCAGGGCCATAAGACCCGTCGCCCGTCTTGCCACCATGGTCAGACTTTGAATACTGTACTCTGCCTTGCCCTTGCTGCCGCCAGCGCCGGCACGCCTCTGCTCTTCCTCAACTATTTTTGGATCCGCAAGCTTGACCTTGTCACGCAGGTGATGGTCATCAACGCTCTCGCCGCGCTCTTCATAAAAACGCCGCACTGGATCTTGAAGTTGATAATTGGTCAACGCCAGTACGGATTCATCAACGACAACCACAGCTGTATCGGTGCCGGCAACACTGCGACCGCCAGCGTCTTTCACCTCGATATCGACAACGGTTTCCGCTCCTGGCTCGAGTATTGTTTCGCGAGGAGTGGCCTTTACACTCAAGCGCCGGCTGTCTGGCGGGATCTCCAACTTGATCTCACCGGTGGCGAAGGCCGGACGCTTCGGCAGTTTGGGCAGATCGTTCCCTTCGTCATCAACTCGCGTGGCAGCCCCGACGAGATCTACTTGAACGAAAATGTTGGGAGTCATCGCCTCAGTCATAGGGACCCGCAGCGTGTGCGAACTCCCATTCATCGTGAACCGTTCCGTACGCAACAGACCTGAACGACGCACAGTAAGCACGCCTTCCGCCGGCGCGAAGGGTGACTGGACCAGAATTTCCGCGACTTCACCGCCCGCGTATTTCCGGCGATCTGGAATGAGTTCCACTTGTTCCTGTTCAACCTCACGTTTTGGAGGCGCCTTACCGCCAGCCACCCAAAGCGAAAGTTCAGACTCATTCAGGCGCTCGCGGTCGTCGCGCACGCGCGCGGTGAGCTTATACATTCCGCCTTCCCGCGTTTGAAAACGCGTGGTGACCGCGTCGGGGCCACTCTTGACGCTCGTTTCCTGCGGATCCTTTTCCTGTTGTTTCCACGCGCCTTTCTCAAAAACGTAGTCGAGACGAACCAGACGCAAGCTCACGTCTCGTCCGGCAATTGCTTTGCCATCCAGATCAGTGACGATGATCGCGATGTTGAAAGGCTCGCCCTTTTGAACAAACGTGCGGGCCGATTTCAAACCAACGTAAACATCAGCCGGATGGACCAGCATCGTGGCTGATCCGGCAAGCGTCTGGCGATTTACATCCTGGACACGAGCTTGTGCGACCACGCTGGATGGGCGTGGTGGATTCACTCCGTCAAAGTCGATCTTCAACGTGTGCTTGCCTTCAGTGTTGGTGCGTCCCTTAAACGATTGCTCCCGCGTTTCCCCGGAATCATTTATCTCTCGCCACCACGGGAAAAACTTTCCGAAGATGTAGTCTTCGCGATTTGGCGGGGTGTAGTTTGTCGGCCTTGAGAGTACCGTCCAATCAACATCGGTGGCGGCCAGTCCGCCACCGGCGTAATACGCGGCAGTGGTAGTCACGGTGGCGGCAGTGCCTATGAAGTGAGGTGCTGCAGATGCCTGAGTCGTGATCTCAAATTCGGGCCGGCGAAATTCCTGCACCTGAAAATAGTGAGTACTCTCGGAATCGTCATCGCTAAGCTTCAACTTGAAGTGCGCGCCACCCAGGTTCATTGTTCCCGGAAGCTGGACTTTGAAATCGAAGCCCGCGAGGGCGTTGAGTTTCGCCTTGCCTTTAAGGATTTCATTGCTCTGGGAATCCACCAGCACATAATCGACGCTCTCTGACGGTGCAAACGGAAACATTTCGGTGTCGCCGGTGGGCGTTAGATCGACTTTGCGTATCCATCCTTTGACTCTTACCTCTTCACCTGGCTTATAGAGCTTGCGGTCGTCGAACACGTACCAGCGTAGTGCCGTCTGGGCGTCAGTCTGACGCCACGATCTGTTCTCGTAGTCTGGAGAATAGTAGTAGGGCGAGAAGCCTGCCTTGGGCAGGATTGCCACATCCTTCCCGCGTTGGGCTACCACCAAGGCAGGCTGTTTCGTTTGAGAGCTTACCGGAGTCTTGAATACCAGACGCGCCAAGCCGTCTGCTCCCGTCACACCGGTTAGATCGTCGGGTGTTACTTTCACGCTCACGCCAGACAGCGGTTGCCCGTCCTTTAGCGAGTTGGCCCACACAACTAAATTGTTGTAGTCAGCAAAAGCGTCTAGTCCGATCTGGGTTGATTGCACCCACGCTTCGGCAACGTTTTGCCATCGAGCGTACACGTTCACAGGTGTTGTTGGCTCGACCGCTTCAGCCCTGACGAACACGTGGCCGTAGCCTTCATCAAGAGCTGGCGAGAGATCGATCGCCGTCTCGACCATTTGATCGGGCTCAGCTTTAATGTCGACTATTTTCTCGGAGATTAACTTGCCCGGAGGCGTCAGCGGTTGTTTCGGATTGTTGTAACGAGTGCCCTGATAGGCCCGAAAAGCTAACCAGTCTTCGGGCGTGACTTTGTAAAAAGAAACTTTGATTTTTGGAAAGTTGACGCTGTAGACGGGGAACGTTCGGCTGCCGGCAGGATCGAGAACGACCAACCCACTGCCGGTACTGAACAGCCTGGGAGGTGCCGTCTTCACGTTAAAAACAAATTGAGTATCACCGGAGAGTTGCTGGCCAAATATGTCTTTGATCGCGCGGTCAAGGGTTACGGTGTAGGTCGTGTTGCTGCGCTTGTTTCCAGAGATGTTGATGTTGTTGTAATTTGCAGAGATTTTGAGGTCAGTTATTTCAGGCGTTATCTTGATCTGGCTGGCGTCAAATGCGTTCACGTCGAGCTGGTTGCTGAAAACGAAAGTAAAGCTATCAAACGGCGAGCAGACTTCCTGATAACCACATTGCTTCGTCACAACGCGAAATGGTCCAAAGGTTTTGAATCCGAAACCTTGTTCCGCTGTCGTGGTGCGCGGCCCTTCTGCAGAAGGCGTCCCCGGTGAAATCACCAACCTGATATTTGTATTTGATGGCAGCGCATCCTTAGTCTCACCATTCGCGCCGGTTGCTCGCACCACCAGCCAGCGTCCCGATTGCGCTCGTTTCACTAGATCGTTAACAGTTGGATCGCCAGCGATTTCTTCAGACGTCGCCAGACGCAACCGAACGCCACTACTGGCGGGCTCAAGTTTCAAGCGCTCGAATACGCGATTCGACTCGATGCGTTGATCAAATTCGAGGAACATCAATGGATCGCGTCGAACGCTTTCGCCTGACGGAAACGAGCTTTTCAAGGTTGGCGGTGGCGTCGCAAACGAAAAGGTTGTGGGTTCAGCGAGCTTGTTACCCAGGGCTGATCTGGTGCCGGCTGGAATCGTGACCGTGTATCGCGTGGCCATTGGCAGCCTGCCGCCTTCCGCGTCCGGTTGGAAAACGAGAGTCTGAGTGCCAAGCCACCGCCACTTTCCTGTGGGCTGCGGTGAAAGAGTGACCGGAACATTGGCCGCAGCGTCTTCCTGGGAAGTTACCGCAACCATCGGCTGTGAAAAGGTAATACTCAAGGCCGGCGCGATCGCTACTTCACCTTCGGGCGTGAACCGCGTGACTGCTAGCGGTTGATTGGTCACGGCTGGCGGTGGACCACCGGTTGAAGACGGTGCAAAGGCGGCGGCGATTGTTTGCCCGGCGCGAGGTGGTGGCAACGAATTCTCGCGCAATTTGAAATCTACCGTGTCATCAGCCTGAGTTTGTAGCTTTGGCAGACGCGCCAGGAGGCTCGCAGTTTCGGCCTGCGACAAGACGGTCGCGTTCACCACCGGCTTCGGAGTTGGCGCTTCCGTTTTCTCGGTTCCTTCGCTTAAGCGAAACCGCAGACCATCTTCAACCTGTTCGTCACTACTGGAGTCTTGCGCCAGGACCTGTTGTGAAGGGACCAGAGGAAGGATCGTCACCATCGTGCTCCAGATTAGGAGGAATGAAAGCGCGGACTTGAGGGTCATTGAGTTAGTTGCCTTTGCCTGAGATTAACTTAATCAACTGATGCCAGTTGCCGGAGGCGTCGTTGTCCCGGCACTAACAGAACGCATTAGAGTAGAGCAACTTGCGGTGTGGAGGTCTGCTCTTCTCACTAATCTCCAACCACCGAATCCACTAATCAATTAAACGTTCTCACAGTCAGGAAGGAGCACTTGTGCCCGCTTCTGACTCATCTCCCACTCCTCAACTAGCCAGTCAACTTCTCATTGGTCAGTCATTAAACTCTTTCAGAGTCCAGACAAATGGGAAGAGAGCGGGCACAAGTGCTCCTTCCCAACTTGCGAGGAACCAACCTCTTAACAAACACTGCGCTTCAGGCAACCGAATCTCCAAAACAAAAGGCGCCTTTCAACTTTGAAAGGCGCCTTCGATTTATCCACCTGCCAACCATCAGCTATTCCGTTTTCGCCAGGTTCTTCTGCGGTGATTGAAGCTGCTTCATCAACTCCGTAACCGCAGTTTCAAGCTGTCGATCACGCCCGGCAAGATTATCTTCGGGCGAGTTGTCAATCAGAATATCCGGCTGCACTCCATTGTTCTCCATGTTAGTTCGCTTGCCATCAGCCAGGAAGACTCCAACACCCGGAGTCCGAACAGTGGAACCGTCGATCAAACTGTAACTGCCGGTCCCTATCACCGCTCCCATTGTCGGCGTGCCAATCACTTTGCCCAAGCCCAGCGCACGGAAACCTGCCGGAAACATTTCGGCATTTGACGCCGAACGCCAGTTTTGCAGAACCACCTTGGGACCGAAGAAACCTGCGAAAGGACGGCCCATCGGTTCGGTACCCCGAGGCTGCCAAACCTGGTACTGGCGCTGCACCAGGATCGCCAACAATTCCTGTTCGATGTTGCCACCGCCATTCCAGCGTTGATCGATCACCAGAGCTTCCTTGTTACGAAACTCCCGAATCTCCTTCTCAAACTTGCGCAGCGAAGGTTGGTTCATGGCCTGGATGTGCAGGTAACCGACGCGGCCGTTTGAAAGCTGGTCCACCTTCTTACGCTGATCACTAACCCAACGCTCGTAACGCAACTGACTATAGGCAGCAGTGGAGATCGCCTCGATGCGCGTGCGCCATGATCCGTCTTCCGCAGGCTTGCTGTTGAATTGAACTTCAACCTTGCGATTGAGACGGTTGTTCAGCAGTTGCCAGTATTCGTCACCGACTTTTACAGGTTTGCCGTTAATGGCCAACAGGTAGTCGCCGACTTTCACCTTCACCCAGTCTTTGTCGGCTGGACCATTTTCGTAGATGTGGGTTACGCGATATCGTCCCGCTGTGCTATCCGGTTGTAACTCGATTCCCAAATGAGAAGTGGAGACCCCGGCCGCATCTCTTCCGCGCGGCGGCGGAGCGGTTCCAGTGTGCGAGGCGTTTAGCTCGCCAATCATCTCATTGAGAATGTTGAGCAACTCCTGTCGATCACCAACGTAGTCGACGAGCGGTCGATACTTCGCCCGCGCCGCGTCCCAATCGAAGCCATGCATTTGTGGATCGTAGAAGCGATACTTCATCGTGCGCCATCCATCGTCAAACATCTCGGCCCATTCCGACGGACGATCCACACGAACTCGAACGTTGAAAGCCAGCTTGCGTCGGACGCTGTCAGCACCGCCAGTGCGCATGGCGCCCGCCGCGGCGGATGCACCACCGGCCGGAAGCGCGATCGAATAGACACCGTCGCGTTCGCGGAAGAACAGAGTGCGCCCATCGCGAGCCACATTCAGTTCCGCAATACCGCCACCAAAACCGCCGCCGCCCTCTCCATCTTCACTCGGCGGCAGGCCGGACGTCAGCCGCGATAACCGTTTCCCATCGTCCTGGACTGAATAGACCACGGGGACGTTGGCAGTTCCAGCCGGTTCAGTGGTAACGAAAACGATCGTGCGACTGTCAGGAGCGACTGTGTAGTTTGTGACGGCAAACGGCATCCGGGTGATTTGTCGCGTCCGCCGCTTCAAACCATCCCAGTCCATCTTGATCTCCCGAGGGGGACCACGACGATCCGCTGGGGCACGCCGTGGTCCACCCGCGCCAGGTGCGCCTTCGGCGCCTTCGCCTCCTTCAGGTCGGGGAGCTGCTTCTGGTTCGGTGCGCTCCTCGGGATCATCTGGATCACGGTCGAGTCGCTCCAGGACAACCGAGTACAACTGAACTGAAGTTGGGTTATTACCCGTGGTGCCTTCAATACGCTGGAAGAACAGTTTTCGACCGTCGGCGCCAAACGATGGCCCAACGTCACTGTTGGAATCGAACGTCACCTTGTGCGGTTGGGGTTCCTGTCCGGAAGACGCAACCATAAAAATATCGCTGGTTCGCGAAACGTCTGATTTCGAATACGCGAGCCACTTACCATCAGGCGACCACACCGGCGAGCCGATTCCACCGTATCGTGAAGAGTCCAATACCACGACTTGCTTAGTGGCAATCGTCACCTTGCGAAGTTTGTCGTCAGACGACGTAAACGCAATCTCTTTCGAATCAGGCGACCAGTTGTAGGAAGACTTCAGGGCATCGATGTCGGTGAGCTTTTCAAGTTGGCCGGCGCCATCGGCTGAAACAACATAGATCTCTTCGCGTCCGCTCTGATCGGAAACAAACGCGATCGACTTTCCATCAGGTGAAAACGTAACGAACCGATCGCGTGCTGCGCTCTCGGTGATTTGTTTGATGTCACCTTCTTCAACCGGAGCAGTGAAAACTTCTCCGTGAATTGTAAATACAATTCTGCGGGCCGACGGAGCCAGATCGTAGTCGTCTGCCTGCGAAGCAAACGGCTGCATCTCAGTCATGTTTTCCTGAGTCTCCGCGGCGATGTCGAGTTTGATTGGCGTGGCTCGTTTGGCAGCAACGTCGAGTTTCCAAATGCCGAAGTCATGTTCAAACACGATGACTCGCCCATCGGTTCCAATCGACGGCCAACGCACGTCGCCAGACTTAAACGACGTGATGCGCTCGGCCCGTCCGCCTCCATCGGCAACGCGCCAAATGTTTGTCAGGCCGTTGCCGTCGCGATCGCTGACGAAGTAGATGAAGCCATCGTTGCCCCACATCGGCCACGAGTCGTGTCCATCGAAATCGGTCAACTGCGAAAATTTCTTGCTCGCCACATCCATTACGACCACGTCGCTCTGATTCGACCCGCGATAAAACTTGCGCCAGTAAGCTTGTGACTTGGGGTTGTAAGCGATTCGTTTGCCATCAGGAGAGTATGAAGCCTGGACCCCCATGTCGGTCCCGGCTCGCCACGGCATGCCGCCTTCAGTGCCTACCAGGTAGAGCTGGGCTGTGAATTCCTCGCCACGGTTGCTGCTAAAGAGCACGGCCTTCGAATCGGGCGCCCATCCAAGCACCGTGTCATCAGAGGAGTGCGCCGTCAGCTGTTTTGCGGCGCCGCCCTGGGAAGGGATGATGAAGACATCCAGATTGCCGTTGCGATCGCTTGAGAAGGCGATCCATTTTCCATCAGGGGAGAAACGCGCATAAACGTCGCGAGCGCGGTTTACCGTAAGCCGCTGAATGTTCTGGCCGTTTTCATCGGCAGTCCAAACGTCGCCGAGGTAGCTGAAAACGATGCGGCCATTATGGTAGTGCGGATAGCGGACCAGGCGGGCTTCACGGCCAAAGGCAAACGACGAAGCGGCCAGGATCAGAGTCATCGTAAAGAGAGAGATTTTCTTCATAATTTTGACCTACATTTCGAAGATTGGAATTGGTTACTGGTAAACTGGCTAGGACGCGGAACGCGGATTATAGCATCGCCAAAGTTGTATGGCATGATAAAACCGAGTACGAAAACCGTGATTTTGCGTGGGCTGAAATGAGGTCGGTCAGAATCGCATTAAAGCCTTGTTCCAGGTCCTTAGATCCAACCGCAAACTAACGGTTGCGTTACTCGCAAGAAGGGAGCTTCCTTGATTACTTGCCGCAAGATGACCGCCGCCGATGTCGCCGATGCGTTTGCCATGCTTCAGGCGTTTCTCGTCGAGGACGAACACTATCTCGCCAGCAGCGAGGCTTACGGCGACCGTGGATTTCAAGGACTCAACGATGCGCTGGATCTGTTTCTGGAACGCCCGGAACTCGGTTTTGTGTGGATGGCCTACGACGAAGATGGGGGGGCCGGGATTTGCGTCATCTCTTATGCAATCTCCACCTCAATGGGAGAGGTGGTGGCAAAACTTGATGACGTATCCGTTAAGAGTGACCGCACCGGCAAAGGCATCGGCACAGAGTTGATGGAGCAACTGAAAGAGCAATTAAGGAAAGAAGCGGTAGCGCGTATTGACGTGGCGGTCCACCTCGACAATCAGGAAGCTCGCCGCTTTTACGAGAAACTCGGATTCATCACGTTACGCGAAGAGCGCCTCGCGTGTGTGATAAAGAAGTGAGCCGTAAGCGGTGAGTAGTAAGCAGTCGCGAAGCCGAAGGTCGAGCGATGACAAATGAAAAATGGAAAATGAGATATGGAAAATCTGCCTTTCTTCTGCCGCCCGCTTCCTGCATCCGCCTGCCGCCTCCTGAACTACCGCCTCGGTAAACTAGCAATCTCCTCAAAGTACTTCGCGAACGCAACCATCCCGCCCGACGCCTGCTGCCAGTCGAAGTTTTCGTTTGGAGCGTGATAACCGTGTTCCGGCAGTGATAAACCCAGGAACAGGATTGGACACCGCAATACCTTTTCAATACTCGTCATCGCGCCGATCGTCCCACCATCTCGAACGAATACTGCATCGCGATTAAAGGCAAACTTGACCGCGCGCTTGAGTGCCTCCGGTAAAGGGCCTTCCACCTTTGTGCGAAAGGCTGGAGCCATCGATTCAAAATGAATCTGAACATCCGGATTGCGTCGCTTCACTTCCGCCTTAATCAATGCGGCAATCTTCTTTGGATCCTGACCGGGTACTAAGCGACAGGAAACCTTGGCTTCACCGCGCGGTGGCACAATTGATTTCAGTCCCGGGCCCTGGTAGCCACCTCGCAATCCGTGAACCTCCATTGTCGGTTGTCCCCAGATGCGTTTCATCATGTCGAGCGCATCGTCGGTTCGCATCTTTTTCAGGTGATGCGCTTTCTTAAACGCATTTACATCGAAACCGCAGTTGGCCCAATCCTGAAGCTCCTTTTTTGATGGGGGAATAACGTCGTCGTAAAAACCCTTAACCTTAACGCGCCCGGTAACCGGATCGTAAAGATCGCAAACCACTTTCATCAGCTCGCCAAGCGGATTGCGGGCCGCACCGCCGACCTCGCCGGAGTGGGTGTCGGTCGTGCCCGTTTCCAAAGTAAGCAGAAATCCCAGCAGGCCCCTCAGGCCCGCAGAGTTGGCAGGTCTCTTTCGCGAAACCCAAACAGTGTCAGAAACAACCACCGAATCGGTACCCAGGTTTGACGCAGCTTTGGAGATGATCTTCTCGAAATTCGGCGATCCAATCTCCTCTTCAAACTCCCATAGAAAACGGATATTGACGGGAATGTCAGCCGCCAGGGCTGCGCGTGCTCCATACAAAGCGGCCAGTGCCGGGCCTTTGTCATCAGTCGTCCCGCGGCCGAAATAACTGTCACCCTTACGCGTCATCACGAATGGCTCGGTGTCCCAGGGTTCAGTTTCTTTTGACGCCGGCTGCACGTCGATGTGGTTGTAAACCGTCACCGTCGGAACGTTTTTCGAGGAACCAAAAATCCCATGGACCACGGGATTACCTTTATCGATCTTGTAAACGTCGACCTTCCCTCCAAACCCGCGCAACGTTTCCACAGTGAGGTCGACGCCCGCACGTATGTCCTCAGCGTGTGAGGGATCGACAGAAACGGTTGGCGTTTCGACAAACCGTTTGAGTAACGCTTCATATTCTTCTCGATGAGTGTTGGCAAATGAGAACAGATCGTTTCGGTTTAGGGCGTTCGCCATTTAGGACATTCCTCCGGCTCGGATTTAGTATCGATAGCAGTCTTACATCCAACGGTTCACATGCACCGAAGGAGCAATCGTGTCCGCCAGGATAAATACGAAATCTGATTGCGAGGTTGATAGTGTACAAGAAGCACGGCCAACCGAAAAAGGAATCTGACAATACCTGAAGCCGCAAACCTTAGCGAAGGCAACTTTTTTATCGGACTGACGCACTAACTTGGCAGACTGCGGGGGCTATTCTTTTTGGAGTGTTTGTATCACTAAACAAGTTCGGGAATTTCCAAATTTTCAGATGATTGGCGGGTTTTCGCGAAGGCCGCCCAAAACTTTCCGGCCACCTGCGTCCATCCGGCGTTCAATAGGGTTGGGTGTTCATGCTATTCTGACAAACCGCTTTCACCCCAGGCGGGAGCGAAAATGGGATCATACGGGTCGGAACCAGATTTAGGAGGGTTTTCGTGAGAAAAAGTTACTTGCCGGCTGTCATATTCTTTCTTTTGACTATCTCGCTCCCCGCGATCATCTACTCGCAACAAAACGGTTCAGCACGCCGCCAACCTCCAGCCACCGAGGGCGCAGGAGTGTCGAAACCTGCGGGCACAAATCTCCGGGTTAACAGTGCCGTAGTAAGGACCGACCTTTCAGAGGCTCTGGCCCTAATCGAAAACAACTATGTCGATGGCAAGAAGCTGGACTACAACTCCGTCTTCAAGTCGTCGATCAGCGGAATGCTAAACGCTCTCGATCCGCATTCAACCTATTTCGATCCGGTTGAATACGCGTCCTTTAAGACCGAGCAACGTTCAGAGTATTTCGGTATCGGCGCCACGATCGGCGACTTACGCCAGGGCGACCAGGTCAGCACTTTTATTCGTGCCACGTTTGAGGGTGCACCGGCTCAGCGCGCAGGGCTGCGGTTTGGTGATCGGATAACGGCGGTTGATGGTCAGTCAATGGTTGGCAAGTCGTATCCGGAAGTGCGCAAGTTTCTACTGGGCGCTCGCGGCACGATCGTTAAAGTCACCGTTGAGCACACCGGAACTGGAAAGAGTGAGACAGTAACGATCACGCGAGACGCAGTTTCGTTACCATCGATTCCACAGGCTTACATGTTGAAACCCGGCGTCGGCTATATCGCAATGACCGGTGGTTTCAACCTGACCACCTCGTCCGAGTTTCAAGCCGCACTCGAAGATCTTCATAACAAGGGCATGAATACGCTCGTGCTCGATCTGCGCGGCAATCGCGGTGGCCTTTTGATCCAAGCAGTGAGGGTAGCGAACACGTTTCTTCAGCGTGGCCAACTCATCGTCACTCAACAGGGCCGGCTACGCGGAGCTACTGAACACTTCCCGGGACAAAACGATAACCCCGATCCGACTCCTTTAGTTGTGTTGGTGAATGGCGACTCGGCCTCAGCGGCTGAGATAGTCGCCGGCGCATTGCAGGATCACGATCGCGCGCTCATCGTTGGCGAAAACACTTTTGGTAAAGGCCTGGTCCAGCTGCCGATTCAACTCGAATATGATTCGGCTCTGCTGCTGACTATTGCCAAGTATTACACGCCGTCAGGCCGCTTGATTCAGCGCGATTACTCAAACAGCGTTTACGATTACTACACTCGCGGCGGAATCTCAGCCAACAAAGAAGGCGCGCCGGCAACACCGGCTGGCCCTGAGAGTCACACTGACACCGGCCGCGCAGTATATGGCGGTGGTGGAATCATGCCGGACGAGATCGTTAAGCCGATCCGGTTCACTCCCGCAGAAGTCAGATTGGTCGATTCCATTTTCGCTTTCGCTTTGGAATTAACCAGCGGCCGTGTACAGGGTTTCGAAAGCTACAAAGTTGCAGGCGGGATCGACTATGGTCACGACTTGCTGCCAACAGATTTTCCGATCACCGAGGGCGTGCTGAAGGAGTTCAAGAAATTTGTAGCTGCGAAGCCCGTCTTCAAAGTGACGCCAGAACAACTGGATAAGGCGCGACCGTTTGTCGAGCGACAGCTGCGTCTTGAGCTGACGACTGCCGCTTACGGCACTACGACCGCTTCGCAAGTCAACAACGAACGGGATCCGCAAATCGCTCGTGCAGTTGATGCGATGCCGCGGGCGCGCGAGTTGGCCCAGGCTGCCAGACGCGCACGAGCACGCGGCTGAGTCTCGGCCAGGTCTTAAACCACAAAGGGCAGGTATTCGTACCTGTCCTTTTTTGTTTCCGCCGACAATTCGCAACCGAGTGATAGCGCGGACGAAGTCAGTCAACTTCCAACACGATCTTGCCAAAGCTTTCGTTTGACTCCATCCGGCGGTGGGCCTCCCGAATCTCTTCCAGCTTGTAAACCTTATCGACAACTGGTCGGACACTTCCATCGGCAAGCAATGGCAGAACCTGTTGAGCAAACAGCCGGGTAGCTGTGGCTTTTTCCTCAGTCGATCGGGAGCGCATAACAGTTCCAACAAGCGTTGCGCGTTTCCCCATGACCAGTGACAAATCAAGCATTCCTTTCGCGCCGGCGGTGGTACCCACAAAGATCATTCGTCCGAGTTTGGCGAGGGACTTCAGGTTAGTCTCCAGGTAACTCGCGCCAACCAGATCGATGATTACGTCGACACCTTGACCGTTGGTCCATGATCGAACTGCTGTCACAATGTTCTCCGGCGAGTCGCTCACAACAAGTGATTCAGCCAGTCCGTATTGCTTCGCTCGTTCCAGTTTGTCTGCCGTGCGTGAGGTGCCAAAAACGCGCGCGCCTGACGCCCGCGCCATTTGACTAACCGCCGTGCCTACACCCGAACCGGCTGCATGGACCATCACTGTTTCGTTTCTCTGTAGATTGGCTCGAGTAAAAAGCGCATCGTGTGCAGTGATGAACGCTTCCGGCACTGCGGCAGCTTCCACCCAATCAAGATTCGGCGGAATTTCAGCCAGATGGTCCGCCGGCACGACGACAAATTGCGCGTGGGCGCCACCTCCGGTGATACCGAAAACGCGCTGTCCACGTTTCCAGGAGTGGACGTTCTCGCCTGTTTCATCGATTTCTCCGGCAAACTCAAGTCCCGGAATGTCCTGCGGAGCACCCGCTGGCGCGGGATAGAGACCACGACGCTGTAAGACGTCAGCTCGATTGAGGGCGCTGGCACGAACCCGTACCCGGACACTGTCTGGTTCAGTCAGTGATGGTGTTTCGACTTCCCGGATTTCGAGAACCTCGATACTTCCGGGCGATGTGATTAAAACTGCTTTCATAGAAGAATCGTAAGCGGTGAATGGTGAATGGTAAATAGGACCAGACGACATGAGGAACGATCCCAGAAGACCTCTCCTTGGAGTGCGCCGCCTTGTCGGCGCTTTCACCGGCGGCAGCTCTGCGCCGCCTGGTTCGTTACACTCAATCACGAATATGACCTGGCCGAAATTTTCTCGCTCGCAGTTGAATATTTTCAACAAGCGGCGCCGAGCCGCCGCGACCAAAGCGCAGACAAGGCGGCGCACTCCAAGGAGAGGCCTTCTTCTAATCGCTGTACACGTATCCAAGGTAGAATGGCTCCCACTAATTTACCGTGACCCGACCTCTGATCATAATCAACCCTGCCGCCGCCAAGGCCCGTCGCGCATGGCCCATCGTCAGAGAAAGACTTCGCGAGGCCGATCTCGAGTTTGATCTCCACCAAACCTCGAAGCCTGGTGACGCATCTTCGCAAACTCGCTCTGCCTTACAAACCGGAACCACCACGATTGCAGTTGTCGGTGGGGACGGCACACTTAGCGAGGCAGCCGAAGGCTTTTTCGCATTCAATACCGATCTTGATCAGCTTCCGTCCGCGGTAAACTCGCAAGCGTCATTAGCGGTGATTCCGGCCGGAACTGGCGACGACTTTGCGCGCGGCCTGACAAACGGCAAAAGGTCGCCGCTCGAGTATTGGATTGACCTACTCATCTCCCATTGCCAAATTCCAACCAAGCCAGTGCGTCTTGTCGACGTTTTGTACGGACGATGCGATCAGTTCCAGACTCCGTTCATTTGCCTCAACGCTTCGACCATGGGCATCGGTGGCGAGACGGCCGCACGCGTTGCTGCCCAGGGAAAACTCATGCGTTCATTTTCTGGCGAAGCGCGATTTGCCGCGGCGGCAATGGCTGCACTTGTTAACTGGCGTGAACGGAGAGTCCGCGTGACGGTTGACGATCGGGAAATGGTTGATGGGCCAATGAATCTGGCAGCAGTTGCGAATGCGCTTTACGCGGGCGGCGGCATGATGCTTTCGCCGGAGGCAAGAAATGATGATGGAAAACTGGATGTGGTCACTGCGTCGGGCCTTAATCGTGCGCAGATAGTTCGCGAACTCACGAGGATTCACAAGGGTGGACACGTCGCAAATCCCAAAGTGCGCATCCAGCAAGGCGCCTACGTGCGAATCGAAACGTTTGCGACTCAGGACGCGATGCCAATAGAGGTCGATGGAAACGTGCGCGGGTTGACGTCAGTTTCATTTCGGATCATGCCTCGGGCAATGAGGTTTGTGACAGCGTAAGCAGCAAAGACCATTTTCCATATGTCATTTGGCATTTCTCATTTGTCATCGGAGCGACTATCCGCAGATTACGCGGATTAAACTGATTAAGAAAGTTGGGCCACCGAGGTTGTTTATCTTCTCCCTGTCTAGGTGATCTGAGTAATCTGCCTAATCCGTGTAATCTACGGATAGCTGGCGATGACAAATGGGAAATGGAAAATGATATATGGAAAATGTTTTTTCCTTTACCCGTGCTCTTCCATCGCCGCGACCTTCCGCAATCGTCGAACGTGCCGCTCTTCCCCGCTGAATTTTGCTCCCAGAAAAGCTCGCACAATCTCCATGGCCAATGCGGACCCCGTAACTCGCGCACCCAGACACAGCACATTGCAGTCATCGTGTTCGCGACATTGATGCGCCGAATACGTGTCGCCGCAGAGCGCTGCGCGGATTCCCTTCAACTTGTTTGCCGCCACTGCCGCGCCAACACCACTGCCGCAAATCAAGATTCCAATTTCAGCCTCGCCGCTCTGAATCGCGCGCCCTACTTCGAGCGCGTAGTCAGGATAATCGTCTGCCACCGTTCCGGTGCGCGTTCCGAAATCAACGATCTCGTGACCGGCCTGGCTAAGATGCGCGATGACCCTTTCGTTAAGCGGATACCCGCCGTGGTCAGCCCCAACTGCTACTCTGGTTCCCATTTAGTGCTCCTATTGTAGAGGTGCTACCTTGCGTGCAAATTGATACGTAAAACGATCGCGGCGTAAGACCTCAATCCGGTTTAAGGCAAACAAATCGACGCGATCCTCTGGTCCATAGACGGTTGAGAATGCGCCAATGTGACCAGCCTGGGCCACAGCCTGGCGCGCCGGTTCGGTAACAAAACCACCCGGGTAAGCCAAAGTCCAGCAAGTTTGTTGAACCAGATTCTCAATTGCCTGCTTTGCCTTAGTAACCTCAGAAACGATCTCAGGCTCCGGAATTTGGTTTAGCAATCGGTGGGTCATGGTATGTGAACCAAATTCGATTCCTGCGCGCGACATCTCCAGAATTTCACCATCCGACATGTGCTCGTGCGGTTTTTCACCTTCGGCTGACGCGCCTGACGACATCTGCCCGATGCTCGAAGGAATAATGAAGATGGTGGCTTTGATTCCCAACTCCTTCAGGACGGGGAAGGCATTGGTGTAATTATCTTTCCAGCCGTCGTCGAAAGTCAGCGCTACGCCGCCTTTCGGAAACTCGCCGTGTTGTTCGAAGTGTTTGACGAGATCTGAGGCTGTGTAGAAAACAAATCCCTGTCTTTTCAAATACGCCATTTGCTTTTGAAAGCGTCGCGGCGGTGTAAACGCACCACGAATGCGCGTGTCAGGTCGGGGCTTACTAATCTTGTGATAAAGCAAAACAGGAATTCGCATGGTGCACTGAACCCAAAGGCAACTCCTGGAGTCGCCGCCTCGTCGGCGCTTTCACCGGTCGCGGCCTTGCGCGACCTGGTAGGCAATACTCAACAATGCGGCGCAAAGCCGCCGCGGCCAAAGCGCCGACCAGGCGGCGCAATCCAAGGAGTTGAACCCGGCGCCGGAGAATTACAAATTTGGATCTTCAAAAATACTAACATCTGAATCTGCGCGCGTAAGAAACCAGTTTGCCGGTTGGTACATGACATCCTGACGATTCGGCGAATAGATCATAAAGAGAGGGGACTTCTTGATCTGCCAAAAGCCAAATCGCTCCAGCGCAGCTTTAATCCGCGGCTCGCGAACGTCTGTCACTAAACTACCTGCGCGTTTCTTTAGGCTAAGCCTTAACGCTGCCTTTAACAATTCATCGATCGTCTCTTCCCCATTTTCGGGATCGTAACAGATGTCAGTGATCGCGCCTTTAGGTGGCGCGTTGTCACATTCCGGCTTTCTGAAAAACAGCACCACATACCCCATCAGCCTGCCGTCGCGATAACACCCGAGCACGTCGAATCTCTTACCAGGCTGACGCATGAACTGCCACTCAAGAAAATTCGAACCGCGCATGATGGCGCAGGGAAAAGGAACAGAGGCTCTGGTCCATAGATCGTCAAATTGAGGACCGAAATTCGCAACCTCTTCTATTGTGTAGGCGCCAGCAGGAGTTAACGCTTTTTCCTTGGGACGGAATGGCGAATACGCAAGGTTGACTAATCCACGGAGCGGCGCAAACGCCGCTGTCTCACGCAGGCCGTACCCGGGGAATAGCAGCTTTTGATAACGATCGATCGCGCCCATCTCAATCCAACCCAAGCTACGCAATACGTTTCCCGACATCTGGTTATATCCCAGCGCCAGCATCGTCGGATAAGTCTCGCGAGCCAACAAAAGCAATCGTTTCCCAAGTTTTTGACCGCGATACTCCGGCGCGAGCATGAAATCAAGAATCCACACGGCCCGGCGAATTTCTTCCAACACTTTTATTTCAACCAGGATAGTCGCGGCCTGGCCCACCACGCGATCGCCATCTTTAACGATCCAGAGCGGCACATCGTCGAGTGATGTGTAAGGATTCTCGAGATAATGCCACCTCCAAAAGGCTGGATCACTCTTACGTGGGTCGTCAGCGTATGCCTCGCGCAGGAAGGCGACGACACCTTCCTGATCGGATAACTCAAACTGTTTGATTTGAACTTCGGCGGGCATGTGGCGGAACACTGGCACCTTACGTCACGCGCTGGGACGGCCCACGGAGTGCCGTCCCTACAACTATTATTTGGCGATCACTTCGCGAGCCAACTTCAGCACGTTCTCAACGTTGAACCCGAGTTCGCGCATCGCCACGTCACCCGGTGATGAACCACCAAATCGATCAAGGCCAATCACCCGGCCAGCTGGTCCAACATAGTGATCCCATCCCTGGGGAACACCGGCCTCGATCGAAAGCCGCGCGGTGATTGAAGGCGGTAATACCTCATGGCGATACTCTTCGGACTGTTCCTCAAACAGTTCCATGCACGGCATGGATACCACGCGCGTGGGAACACCGTCGGCTTGAAGTTTTTCTCGGGCGTCGAGGGCGAGTGAAACTTCGGAGCCAGTGGCAATGATGATGAGTTGGGGGGTGACTGCCGCTTCGCCGATCGGATCGTTCGCGGTTGGTTCTGATTCAGCGAGAGTGTAAGCACCGCGCCTCAATCCATCGGCCGCCGCAAACCGCTTTCGATCAATGACGCCGACCTTTTGACGAGTGAGCGCTAAAGCCGTTGGGGCATTCCTCCTCAAAATTGCGATGCGCCACGCTTCACTCACCTCGGCGGGATCTGCGGGACGGATCACAAACAAATGTGGGATAGCACGTAAGGCAGCGATATGTTCAATGGGCTGATGCGTCGGACCATCTTCACCTAGCCCAATTGAGTCGTGAGTGAAAACATAAATCACCTGAACTTCAGAGAGCGCGGCCAGTCGGATTGCCGGTCGCATGTAATCTGAAAACGTCAGGAACGTTCCACCGTAAGGAATCAAACCACCGTTAAGCGAAATGCCGGTTAGCGTCGATCCCATCGCATGCTCGCGCACACCAAAGTGGATGATGCGGCCTTCGTATGAGCCGGCTTCAAAATCACCACCGCCCTTGATGTCAGTATTATTTGAGACACCCAGATCGGCCGAACCACCGATAAGCGGCAGGTGTGGAGCCAGTGCATTGATTACCTCACCACTAGCAACGCGTGTGGCTACCGCCTTTGCATCCTCAAATTTTGGCAAATGCTTTTCCCAGTCGGCTGGAAGGTCACCTTTCATCAACGCCCGCCAACTATTGCCAAGTTCCGGGTGTTTCTTAACGTACTCGCCTACCTTCCCATTCCATTCTTCTTCGAGCTTCGCTCCCTTTTCGACAGCCTCGCGGAAATGAGCGAGCGCTTCTTCAGGAACGAAAAACTGCTTGTCTTCGGGCCAACCAAGATGACGCTTCGTTTCGCGGACTGCCTCCTCACCTGGCGCGTCGCTATGGGCTTTGCGCGTTCCGGCTGTGGGCATGCCAAACCCGATTACGGTCTTCACCGAGATCAATGATGGCTTCGTTGGAACTGATTGCGCTTCGCGAATGGCGCGTTCAATTGCATCCAGATCGTTCCCGTCTTCCACTGTCGAGGTGTGCCAACCGTATGATTCAAATCGCTTCGGGACATCCTCGCTGAAAGCCAGATCGGTAAAGCCTTCGATCGTTACTTTGTTGTCGTCGTAAAGGTAGATGAGCTTGCCGAGTTTTAGATGACCCGCCAGGGACGCGGCTTCGGCAGCGACTCCCTCCATCAGGTCTCCGTCTGAAACGATCGCGTAAACGTAATGATCGATCAGCGAAAAATCCTTCTGGTTAAACTTCGCACCCAGATGCGCCGCCCCCATCGCCATTCCCACGCCATTGGCAAAACCCTGGCCCAGTGGTCCAGTCGTGATCTCGACCCCCGGAGTAAGACCATACTCCGGATGCCCAGGAGTTTTTGAACCCCATTGCCGAAAATTCTTAAGCTCCTCCATCGGCAGATCGTATCCGGTTAAATGCAAAAGCGAATACAGCAACATCGAGCCGTGACCGGCCGACAGCAAGAAACGATCACGATTTTCCCACTTCGGATTACGAGGGTTATGACGCAGGAAACGCGTCCACAGCACGTAAGCCATGGGCGCCGCTCCCAGCGGTAAGCCAGGATGGCCCGACTCCGCCTTTTGCACGGCGTCGAGCGAAAGAGTACGGATTGTATTGATGCAAAGCTGATCGAGGTCGGGCGTGGGAATGTTTTCCTTCTGCACTGATGCGCTCATTTCACCGTCCTGATTCTGGATTGGAGTTGTCAACGGATCACTCGTTCGTAAAGGTCCTGATGGCGTGCTAATCCAACTTGATATCGCGCATGCCGCGACAAGTCGGGCTCGAATACCGCTGCTACCGGAACCGAAAAATCTTCGATGCTTTGTATTTTGCCCGCCCCCTCAAGCGCAAGCAAGGCCGCGCCGCGCGTTGATGCTTCCACACGTTCAGAAACATTCATTCGACGGCCAAGAACGTCTGTCAGAATCTGAACCCACGCAGGTGAAGACTGCAGCGCGTGGCCTGAGGCCATAATGGTTGCATCCGGTGCGAACGGTTCCAGCGCGAGGGCGATCAGAGCAAATCGGTAAGTAACTGCCTCCATCGCGGCGCGCAGAACCTCGATGCTACGTGTTTGCGGGGTCAATCCCACGATTGTTCCTTGCGCGTCTGCATGCCAACCAGTGCTTCGTTCGCCGGACCAGAACGGAAGAACTGTCAGACCATGAGAATCCGGCTCCATCTCACCCAACTCACCCTCAATCCACGTGACGTCTTCAACGGGTAGCAGCGTTTCTCTCATCCACTTATAAAGCGAGCCGCCATCCGACAAAGCGCCGCCAATTACTACTCGTTCACGATCGGCGCGATAGCACCAAATTTCAGAAGGAAGTTGGGCCGGCGGCGCGCCTTCGTAAAGAACGCGCATTGCCCCCGACGTCCCGATCATGAGCGCGATATTTCCACGGGTGCTGCAGCCGGCGCCGATGTTGTTGGCCGCGCCGTCACCGATTGCCGGAAAGATCCGTGCGTTAGCGAGAAGCGGCCAGCGGTGCGCATAAGCGGCGGAGAGTTTATGGTTAGAGACCTTTGAGGAAGCGATCTCCGGCATCTGATCCGATTTGATCCCGATGGCTCCCAGTAGTTCCACATCCCACTCACAAGTTCGCTGGTCCATCAAACCTGTGCCCGAAGCCATAGAAACACTGGTAGATGTTTCTCCTGCTAACCGCAGGAGTAGGTAGTCGGAAAACGAAATCCATTTTCGGGTAGCTCGAAAAACATGCGCCTCTTCATCGCGCAGTCGCAGCAGTTTCGCCGGCCAGTAGCTGGGATGGAAGCGAGAGCCGGTGCGGGAATGAAATTTTGCTTCGTCGAACTCGCGTCTGAGCTGCTGGGCTTGCGGAGCTGAGCGACGATCCGACCAACCAAACAATGGCGTCGTCGGTGTTCCCGTGTCATCGATCCCCATCAAGCTGTGCCAGAAACATGAGATAGCAACCAACTCGACGGTCGTATTTGCCTGGTAGAAGTTGGAAAAGAGCGTGTCAATTGCATCGCTCACCTGTTCGACAAGCTGGTCGGCGTCGATCGCTCCTGAATCTGCCAGGACGGTGGACCCTGAATCTGCACGAACGTTCTTGCTTGAAAACTCGCTCCCGTCCTCATCAAACAATGCCGCACGCACGCCTGAAGTCCCGATATCCAACGCCAGTAAGACCGGGGCTCGTGATGTAGTCATCATTGAAAGTAATTCGGGCGATGGCTCGAACCCTTCCAAAACTTCATCCAGGACATTGCTCATTTTGGTTGTGTCCGACATGCTTCATCAGCTTGTCGTTGAACTCACGGCACACTCGACAAACGGTTCATTAAACACGCAATTGCGTTTTAACAAACTACGGCGACAAGCTGAAGCATGTCGCACACTGAATCGTCAGGATCGCACAGGCCAAAACTCTAGTCCACCTACATGACCAACTGATAAACTGCGAACGATGCAGGCCGAAACACTGAACTGTCCAAACTGTGGTGCAGCAAGTTCCAGCGATGCAACAAAGTGTCAATTTTGCGAGTCTCGCTTGGCTACCGTCGCTTGTCCGTCGTGCTTCGCGATGATGTTCATAGGCAGCAAGCATTGCCAGCGCTGCGGGGCGGCGGCGGTGGTTGCCGAACCCACAGAGGCTGAATCGCGTCGTTGTCCACGATGTCAAACTGAGATGGATGCGGTAGTCATTGGCGCCACGCCATTGCGCCAATGCCTCAAGTGTGACGGGCTTTGGGTCGATGTCAGATCATTCGAAAAGATATGCGCGGATCACGAGCAACAATCTGCCGTCCTGGGTGCAGCTTCAGCGATGCCGCCCGACGCGCCGGGTAAACCGAATCGGGTGCGTTATGTTCCGTGTCCCGAGTGTTCGCAGTTGATGAACCGGATCAATTTCGCGCGCTGTTCAGGAGTTGTGGTCGACGTTTGCAAGAACCATGGAACCTGGTTTGACCGCGATGAGTTGAGCGCGATTGTTGAATTTATTCGGGGCGGCGGAATGAACTCAGCGCGCGCGAAGGAGCGACTTGAGATTGCCGAGGAACGAGAGAGACTGCGTCAGGAGCAACTCTCTTTTGACATGCATAAGTCGTCACCTATTGGGACTGGGTTTGCGGGAGATGGTCGCGGCATCGCCTCAGCGAGTGGTTTATTGAAATTCCTGCTGGACTGATTGGCGGGAGTCAGACAGGATTAACAGGATTTACAAGATAAGCTGAGATTGTTTGATCGACCGTCTTTCTAACGAGTTATCTTGTTAATCCTGTCGAGATCGCTCGGACTCCTCTCAGAAACTAAACCGTGCTTGCAATTCAATGCGACGGTTTCCCGCCGATTGATTTGCTCCGCCGCCCGGACCGCCAAACCCACCTGCGGTCGTATTCGACAAGCCAAACACTGGCGAGGTGAGGTTCCCAACTGGAGTACCCAGGTTTGTGTGGTTGAGCAGATTCTGAATGTTCACTGACAGTGTCAGGTTGTAGCGCTTCCCGGTGGACTCGCCATCACCGCCACCGCCAAAACCGCCGCCACCGCCGCGTCCACCACGACCGCCACCCCCGCGTCCGCCTCCGCCACGTCCGCCGCCTGCGCCTCCGCGTGGCGTTGCACTGAGTTCCGGCCCAAAGCCGATTGCCTTACTAATTCGAAGGTTAATCGCAAAGAAACTTGGACCAGCACCGAAATTACGCGGAATAATTTCCTGGCCCGGTAAAGGATTCGTTACAAACGCCCCGTACCTCGTCACGATTACGCCTGGCTGTGACAAGTCGGTAGCCAGCGCCGGTCGGTCAGTG
Organism: Pyrinomonadaceae bacterium; assembly: GCA_035273425.1. GTDB lineage: Bacteria > Acidobacteriota > Blastocatellia > Pyrinomonadales > Pyrinomonadaceae > PSRF01. The sequence goes on from DATEPB010000041.1 coordinate 105,645, forward strand.
AAAAGCGAGTCGGCATTGATATCTCGTCCAGTCGTAATGTTGAAGGGCCTTCCCGAATTCCAGTTAACAAACGGATTGAGCCGGACGCCCCAGGGCAATGCGTTGATTGAGCCACCAAGTGAAATTCGATGACGAACGTCTACCGATGAGCGGCCGTATTCGCTGCTCAAATCGTATTGGTTCGCCGGAAACGTGTTGGCGCCATCTGTGTCTCCGTTGGCGTAGTTCAAAACGTAATTCGAAAAGAGCGTGAACTTTCGACTAAGCCGATTATTGAAGTTAACGATCAACTGGTTCTGATTAAATCGCCCGCTTGATTCATATTGAAAAATGTTCCCGACGCCGGCTATCGGTCTGACTCCATTAATCGGTGCATTGATATTTCGCGAGCGCAGCACATGCAACGTGCGCGCGCCGATGTAACTCACCGAAAGCGTTACGTTGTTCACGAGTTGCCTCTCAACACTCAGCGACGTTTCCAGGGTGTAAGGTGACTGAAGATCCGCGGCCACTTGCCGGATTGTTTGTGGAACATTGAACGCTTCGAGTGCCGCTGCCGACGGTGGATTGGGAAAGCTGTCGAGGATTGCTGCGCCGTTAGGCTGAGCGACAGTCACGACAAACTGCTGCTGATTCAGCCCGTCGAATCGATTGGCTTGCAGCGTCAGGTTTTCGCGAAACCGATCGTAGAAAATTCCGAACCCGCCACGAATAACCATTCGCTGCTGGCGTCCCTGCGCGCCCGCTCCAGGCGACCATGCAAATGCAACGCGCGGCGCAAAATCCAGCGCGTCACTAATGTTGGTTTGCTTTTCGTATCGCAACCCGAGGCTAAGCGTGAAGTTTGGCCGGATTCTCCAGTCGTCCTGAATAAACGGACTAAAGTCATATTGCGAAACACTGGCTTCGGGATTCCCACCACTTATGGAGAATTGCGTCGCGCCTCCACCACGTAACCTAACCTCCGCGGGCGTTAATCCGAGACTGCCCAACAACAGGGTGCGTCGATAACGTTCAATACTGGTGATCTGGACCAGGACCGGCAACCCGGTCACCGGATCGATCACGATCTGATTGTTGCCGTCGAGCTGTGGCGCAGCGCCGCCTCCGAAGGTATATGTCCCCGCAAAGTTCTGCTGCGAAATGTCAGTGATGTGAACGCCGCGCACGCGAATCCCGGCTTTCAAGGAATGCTGGCCCGCAGTCCACGAGGTGAAGTTTTGTAGCTCGAAACGGTCTTCGTCATTTGCGGCTAAATTAGTCTGCGCCCCGCCGCCGGTAAACGCTTCCGAAACGCGAATGATGAGGGAATTGTCCTGGGCTTCTTGCTTGGTTCGCCGGCGAATGTATTGAAACCTGGTTTCGTTGATGATCTTCTGATTTATCAGAGCAGTTTCGGTGATCTGAAGAGTATGTTCCTGGTTCGAGGTGTCATAGGCCCGTGACGCGAGATTGAAATCGCCGACTCCGGAGTTTTCATTCGACGAACGCGTATAAGTGTAGCGAGCGACGAGGGTATTGTTTGCGTTCAACTGATAATCAAGTCGCGGACTGATCGTTGTGCGACGTGATGGTCCCAAGACCACATCACTAAAAGGAATCGGATTGAACGCAGGGTCGAGAATGACGGCCTTGATGACATGATTGTCATCAACCTCACGACGCTCTACGTCGATAAAAAACGAGGCTTTCTTCGAACTCAATGGACCACTCAGGTTCCCACCATAACGCCGCGTTTGATACTGCGCGCGTTCAACTGCAAAAGGATTGCGCGAGTTTAATATCTCGTCGCCGAAGTTAAACGAAAGCTGGCCGCGGAGCTTGTCGGTACCGGGCTTGGTAAATATCTCAATGCGACCAAATCCCAACCGATCGTATTCAGCCGAGAATGGATTGCGATTGATGCGGATCTCGCGAATAGACTCTTTTGGTGGCAGGCGTCCGCCGCTGAATCCATCGATGTAAGTTTCGCCGCCTTCGAGCCCGGCAGATGGACCAGCGAGGGCCTGTAAAGCGTCAGAGAGATCATCAGGATCGTCAGGCAGGGCTTCAAGATCTTCACCGCGAAGGACCAGAGCGCCGGCGTTGTTCTCAGGTTCGGTGCTAATTGGGGATTCCGCAGTAATCGTAACTTCGGCCTGCTCCACCGCTACGCTGAGAACCAGGTCAAGCGGAACCGTGCGGCCCGCGGTCACTTCGAGCTCAGTGTTTTCGTAGACGGAAAAACCGGGCGCAGTCGCGCGCAGTGTATAGCGACCCGGCGGAAGTGAAGGAAAGGCATAGTTGCCTTCCGCATCGGTAGTAGTAGTCTTCTCGACTCCGTTTTGATCGGCCACCGTTACGGTAGCACCGATAATCAGGCCTCCAAACTCATCTGCGACTTTTCCTCGCAGCGTGCCTGAAGATTGTTGGGCCTGGGCGGATAAGCTGAAGGTCAACACCAACAATACCGCCAAACTCCATTTCCGCATTCCGCTCATCTCCATCGATTCTCTGTCCTTTCAAGTCAAACCAACCCAAGCCAGTCGGGATAACCTGGCTGGTAATGCTTGATGTATTGCGGGGGAATTGCGTAACGCAAACTCTTTAGTTTGCGTCGTAGCGAGGGGGCATAAGTTTAGCAGTAGCCGGCGTCTAGCAAACTAACAGTTTGCTCCATGTAACCTAGGGGCTAGTCGGACGTTCCGCTGGTCCAACGCCGCCGCCAATCACGTCACCGGGAAGTCCGGGACTCTGTGGACCACGATTCGGTCCATTCTGAAGAAATCTGCTCATGAATGTCGCGTCGCCGGTGATGAGCATAATCGCCGTCAACTTGGACGAGTCAGCGCCTTCCGACGCCTGCACAAAAACAGTGTCACCCTTCTTCAAGTCGACAACAGTAATGGCCGGTAATGCTTCCAGCATTTCCTGAAGTCCGCGTCCTCCACGGGCTCGGCGTTGTTCGTCACCTGCCGCTCCTTCGCGCCGTTCTCGTGGTCTGCGATCAGCACCATCCTGAGCGGGACGTGCCTGGCCACCTGCATCCGCAGTGCCGGTTCCCGCAGGACGCTGGCGTTGCGGGCGGTTAGCTTCAAACGAGGCAGCCATCTCCGGTGTAACCCGTCGCAGAGCCGAACGTTGGCCCACAGCTACCGTAATATTCTGCCCCTGGGTGTTCTTGATGGTCAGTTCGTTCTTCGCCGCGTTCACTGAGACCACCTGGCCGCCGGTTCTTGTCGTTGTGCCGGCGATCAGTTCTTCGGCTGTGAAGCGTGCGCCGTCAGCGCTTCTGTCGCCGATACCACGCAGTTGATCGCCCACCTTAAGATCTGTAAACGAACTCCGCGAAGCGTCCTTGATGTTCATGGAATCCGGCGCGTAACGAAAGAACTTCGTCGCTTCTGAGATCGAGACAGTTACCGGCACCGCACCTTCACGCGAACGAGCCTGCACGGTAACTTCCTTCTTACCTGCGTCAATCGCACTTATGCGGCCCATCAAACCGCGCTGGCGGGAGTCTTCGCGCTGACGCTGCGGGTCGGTCGGAGCCGCGACGGCAACAGCTCCACCGGTTACAACTACCTGCCGTGCATCGATGGATTTTCCATCCGCAGCTGTAGCGCCCCGTGCGAATAAGCGATCGCCAACGGCAATATCGGTCAACACGATCTTGGCAGCGTTTTGGGCTGATGTTTCACCTGCCGGCAAGCGCAGCACCGCAGACTTGTCATTTGTGATGATCTTGATGCTGTCGCCGGTGTCGGTTTTTATCGTCAGCGTCCCACCGGCTGAGTCTACGTTGGTGACAACACCAACCACTCGGCCCTGCGCGGCTTGCGATGGACTTGTTTGAGCAAAACCAAGGCCCGTTATTCCGACTACGACAGCCAACGCCAGGATCGCGAATGCAACTTTTTTCATCAACTAACTCCTATTGGTACAACGGGGGATGCGGTTTTGGGAGGGACCTTGTGACAGGTAAGTATCGTTCAGACGCATATGAATAGGCAAATGTTGCTCGGCCCAGGTAAAACAAACTGTTAGTTTGCGGGACTCCCTCATGTGCAACCACCAAAGAAACCAGATCGCTGAGCCTCTCACAAGTTGGGAAGGTGGATTTATCCCCGCTCTGCTCACTCATGTACAACCACCAAAGAAACTAGATCGCTGAGCCTCTCACAAGTTGGGAAGGTGGATTTATCCCCGCTCCTCCTCACTCATGTACAACCATCCAAAGAATCCAGATCGCCTAGCCTCTCACAAGTTGGGAAGGTGGATTTATCCCCGCTCCTCCTCACTCATGTAACCATCCAAAGAATCTAGATCGCCCAGCCTCTCACAAGTTGGGAAGGTGGATTTATCCCCGCTCCTCCTCACTCATGTACAACCATCCAAAGATTCT
>DATEPB010000042.1:0-14315 GCA_035273425.1 Pyrinomonadaceae bacterium
AGGCGGCGCACTCCAAGGAGAGGCCTTTCCATCAAGCGCCCAACCTCGACTCCTCAACCGCTGTCGAGTCTAAAGGTAATACCAGCAACCGTAACCCGAAATCGCGTGTCACACCAAAACTCAGCGATAGAGCGAGAGAAACTACCAATCCTTCAATAAATTTGCAAATTCTATTGTCTTGCCCAGCCGTATTGTGGTAAGAATGTGTTTCCTGAACGAGAATTGGTTAAACCAGTTGCCTGGGAGCGCGTCGCGAACCACTTCTCATACTGAAATAACGTAAAGCTCGACTCGCCCACAATAGGTCAAACTTGTCGTCACCTGCTATCAGAAAGATCAATCGCCGGGTTAACGGAAACAACCTCTGGCTTAGCTGGGAAGGTCAGGGATTAAGTCCGTCCCGCTCTATCGTTCACGCGATTCACCCCGAGGTTTTGGAAACGGAGGAGGCCCTGGCCCAAGCCCAATTTGAAGAAATACGGCACTGCGCCGGTACCTCCGAGGGCGACATAGTCTTAGTGCTATTGGGAGGCCGAGGCGCTCAAGCAATGTATCGACTCATTCGAGGCCTGGCGGCCACAGACGAGATCGATGAACTGCTCGGGCGGCTTCATGTTTTCACGCAGGACGCTCTGGCGCCAATGCGAATGGAAAACGGGCTGAGTTTCGTTCGAGACTTTGAGCGTCTACTGGGCGCACAGTTTTTCCGTAAAGTGAAAAGCTTCACGGCTATGCGGACAGATGCTGACAATCTCGAGGAGGAGCTGATCGAGTACGTAAGCAAAATCGAATCGCTGGGAGGCATCGACATTTTGTTTCTGGGGCTGGGCCCAGAGGCTGAGGCGGCATCGCATCTCGCTTACATCAAGCCAGGTTCGGGTGCTACGGCGAGTGATGTGGCAGGTTTAATACCAATCTCGCCGAGTATTCTTGAACATCACATTTCCAAGTTCAAAGTCGGAGGCAGCACAGTTTCTGAAGCGGATGAAAAGGAATGCCGGAATGCTTCTCACATTATGACTTTAGGACCAGCCGCAATACTTGGTGCCCGGCGAGTGGTACAGTCGATCGTCGACGCTTCAACTGCGCCGGGTAAGCCCGCTAGCTACCGGCGCGTTCTAGAAACCGAGATTGATGACGATCCTGTGATACGGGCCAAGCAGATGGATGAGAACCCGGGCCTCTGGCTTCGTCTACATCCCAACGTTCGATCCCTGGTTTTACCCGACGTATTGGAAGTTAATTAATATGTCCACGACTTTACAAGCATCGCCAATTAGTGATTACGCAATCATTGTCGATCCTCGCGACAACGTAGCTGTGGTTAAGAATGAGACGACGCCGGGTTTGCAAGTCAGCCTTCCGAACGGAAAGCCCTTGATCATCCAGGCCGCAGTGCCTCCGGGCCACCGCTTTGCGACCCGCCAGATACCGCCGGGCGAATTTGTGCTGCAATATGGCCAACCCATCGGAACATCCAAGGGGATAGGCGAAGGTGATTTCATTTCGCATGACAACATGACAAATGAAGTCCCGCTGCTACGGAATCTTCCCGAGAATCTGCGCACGCCACCTCCCATTTATTTTCCGGAATCTGAACGCGCAACCTTCATGGGTTTTCGCAGGCCTGACGGCCGAGTTGGCACTCGTAACCACGTGCTGATTGTCCCGACGAGCATGTGTGCCAGCCACGAGGCTCAGCAGATTTCGATGATCGCTGAGTACACTCTCTATAACCGCGAGAAATATCCGAACATAGATGGTGTAGTAGCGATTCCTCACAACAAAGGGTGTGGCTGTCAGGACGGATCCACAGTCGACGTCATGCTCAGAACGCTTTCCAACTATGCTGACCATCCCAACGTCGGGGGTGTAATTCTGATGGACCTCGGTTGCGAGAAGACTAATCTTTCGCTGGTGGAGAAGTATCTATTCAAGCGAGAACAGTCGTTCAATAAGCCGGTTGCAAAAATTGGCATCCAGGACGTGGGAGGAACTCAAGCGGCCATCGAACGCGGGTTGCGCGAAGTAGAGAGCATGCTTCCCGAGGTTAACAGTGTGACGCGAACTGAGTGTTCGATCAGTGAACTGGTGTTGGGTGTGAAGTGTGGTGGATCTGATGGCTTTTCCGGTATCTCTGCGAACCCATCCTTGGGACGTGCGGCCGACACGTTGATCAAGTCTGGAGGAACCGTGCTCATCACTGAAGTGCCAGAGTTCTGCGGTGCCGAACACGTGTTAGCGAACCGGGCTAAAGATGCAGAGACCGGACGTGCGATCTACCGTTTGGTGGACTGGTACAAAGAATACGCTTCCAAGTTTGGCGCAGTGTTGAATCAGAATCCGAGCCCGGGAAATGTCGCGGGAGGTTTGCTTAACATTACGATCAAGTCGTTGGGCGCCATTGCGAAGGCAGGGACCACCCGCGTTGAAGGCGTAGTTGAATATGCTGAGACTCCAAAAGTCCGGGGACTGAATCTCATGCAGGGACCAGGCTACGATCAGGAATCAACGCCCGGCTTAGTAGCGGCAGGCGCCACAATAATTGTGTTTACAACCGGACGCGGAACTACGATCGGTAATGCGATCACACCAGTAGTCAAATTGGCTTCCAACACACCGGTGTTTGAGCGAATGTCCCGCGATCTCGATCTATCGGCCGGTCGCGTGGTGGACGGCACCGAAACCATTGACGAGGTTGGCGCTCGAGTGTTCGATCATATCCGCCGGGTGGCCAGCGGAGAAGTACTCGCTAAAGCTGAAGAGCACAAACATCGCGAGTTTCAGTTCTGGGCGGAACAGACAGTTTCGCTCTAATCGGTCTTACCAATCCAAGGGAAATCAACATTAAGTAGCGAGGGGTGCTGACGGAAGGCATTTTATATGGACCCGTGCTCGTTAGTCCCGACGCTGGTAATACCGTTCGCAAAATTCTTTTGAATTGGTAAGATTAAATCGTTGACAGCCGAGCACAAGTGAGGCAGAATGCGGGCGAATTTTCCTGGGTCTGTAATTCGCTGGGTCTGTAACTCTTGCACGCTGACTCAATGGGATGGTGGCGAGCTGTCGTTACCCCAATACCTTCAGGGCGGAAGTTTGTTAGCTCCATCGGGAAACCGTTAAGAAAACCGAAATCCGTGCGCCAGTCTAAGACATGCCATTTCGGCTGAGGTAAGGGGTTAGTCTTACCGAAGGCGTTTTCAGCGAATGCTGAGTTGGATCTCTGATTGAGACCTCTAGCGTTTGATATCTATCGAAGACCGGCTTCACCCCAGCTGGCCACGATAACGACTTAGAAAGGTCAACTATATGTCCAAGCTAACATTGCGTTGCGGCACCATTGCCATGTGTCTCCTCGTTTGGATGATCCTGCCTGCAAGTGCTCAGGAGTTTCGTGGATCAATAGGGGGCCGAGTTACCGACCCACAAGACGCCGTGCTTCCCGGAGCGATCGTGACCATCAAGAACGTCGATACAGACGTGGAACTTACGGCAACAACGAGGGATGATGGCAGCTACAGCTTTGCGCTCCTGTCGCCCGGACGCTACATGTTGAGCGTCGCTAAAGATGGCTTCACAACGGCGACGCGCGATGGGGTGGTGGTCCAGGTAGCCGACAAGTTGACGCTTGATATCAAGATGGAGATTGGTGTCTCGGCCATGATATCTGTGATGGCAGGCGCGCCATTGCTAGAGACGGGCAGCGTTAGCACCGGATCTGTAATCACCAGTCAACAGATTAGTGAGTTGCCGCTCACTGAAGGAACCGCGTATCAGCTGGCGACTCTGGCGCCAGGGATCGCCTACACCGGTAATCCGTTATTCACCGGGCCTACGTCAAACGGAAACCTGGCGGCCTTTCGTTCCAATGGAGCCACCGGCTCAAACCAGATTACGCTGGATGGCTCGCCTAATTACGCGTTCGACGGTGGCGTAGGGTTTTCACCACCCTCGGATGCGGTGCAGGAATTCAAGGTCCAGACGAACACGTTTGATGCACAGCAGGGTTACTCTGCTGGAGCTACGGTGAACGTTGCAGTTAAGAGCGGAACTAACGATTTGCACGGTTCAGGCTGGTACTTCAATCGCGATCGGAGTCGCACCGCGAATAACTTCTTTTCAAATCGCAGCGGTCAGGAGCGTCCGGAGCGGACTTATCACCGGTTTGGAGGAGTAGTCACCGGACCAGTCTATCTGCCAAAGATTTACGACGGACGACAGAAGACCTTCTTTTTGGTTTCTTATGAACGACTGAAGGACAACATCGCAGAGCCTCAACTATTCACTGTTCCCACAACGGCGATGAGAAACGGTGACTTCTCGGCTCTGATCGTCAACCGAAACAACATCGCTGATCCCGCAAACACAATTATCTATAACCCGTTCTCAGGAGTCGTGAGTGGCGCCAATGTGGTGCGCTCTTCATTTGGTTGTCCGACCACCGGCGCGTTGCCGGCGGGCTCAACCTGCAACATGATTCCAGCGAATTTGATTAACCCGGTAGCGGCTGCATTAGTGAAATACTATCCGGAGCCGAATATTGCAGGTGTAGGCGGCGGAACCCAGAACAATTTCTTCTCAAATCAGATTCGCCGCCAGAATTACCGAGCCTGGATGACTCGCGTAGACCACCGGTTTAATGACAGGCATTCAATCTTCGGCAAGTATTACCACAGCTTCAATCCGGAAGATCGACAGGACTGGGCCGGAGTAGTTAACGGCTTCCCAATTACGGCGGGCTTTGAGTATCGAACAAACGACGGGGGCAATGTCGATTACACGGCAATGTTGTCTAGCTCGACCGTTTTGGATGTGCGTGCCAGCTTTAGCCGGTTCGAGCAGGAACGGCGACCGGCTGCGAGTTTCGATCCTACAAGCCTTCCTTTTGCCGCGGCATCCTTGTCGGCGTTTCGTGGCTACGACTATCTCCCCCGCATCATGATTCGAAACCTCGATGCGACGAGGCCCATTCGCTCAACGCTCGGATCCACCAGGTCTGACTGGAATGCCGGCCGCATACGTCCATTCATGATGGGCTCGTTTCAGCCTTCGCTCACCCAGGTTTTCGGCAACCACAATGTTAAGTATGGATATGACCTTCGCGTGGTGCGCGAGAACTTCAGCAGCAACGGCTACCAGGGCGGGCAGTTTTTCTTTGACGGGTTGTACACAGCTCCAGCGTCAAACTCTTCGACGACTCTGCGCAACGCTTTTGGCCGCGACGTCGCCGCCTTTATGCTCGGCGTTCCTACGACTGGCTCCGGAGGGAACTCGAGTTTGATCGATAACTCGATCAACTACTCGGTTCAATCGCTTTACCACGGCGCGTTCTTCCAGGACGATTGGCGAGTTAACCAAAAGCTAACGTTGAACCTTGGGTTACGATATGAAGTCGAGATGGGTTTGACGGAGCGTTACAATCGTATTCTTCGCGGCTTCGATCTGACTAGTGCGAATCCAGTAAATAATGCGGCGAACGCAGCCTACGCAGCGACTTATAATGCCGCTTCGTATCCGGTAGCCCCCGCTCAGTTCCAGGTGCTCGGTGGATATACCTTTGCGAACGACGCTCAACGCCAGGTTTGGGAGGGTGACAAGGGCAACTTCGAACCACGATTAGGCCTGTCCTACCAAGTGACGGATAAGACCGTAGTGCGCGCCGGGTGGGGAATCTTCATGGCGCCATTTCAGGTGGAGACTCCGCAACAACCTGGATTTGCGGGCAACACAGCTTTCGTACCGACAAACAACAACGGCCTCACGTTCGTCGCCACCTTGACCAATCCATTTCCTGGGGGCGCGAGCGGACTCAATGTATCGCCTGGGGCAAGTCAGGGATTGCTGACTGGAATCGGAGCCGACGTGGCGACATCGGAGCTGCCGATCATTCCGCTGAACCGAAAAAACTCGATTTTTTCGCGGATGGTGTTCGGCATCCAGCATGAGTTGCCAGGGCAATTTGTAGTTGAGGCTAACTACATTACGGCATGGGGTTACGATCTTCCGGTTAACCGCAACCTGAACTTCGTTCCGCTACAGTTTAATTGTCCGGGACTGGCTGGAGCCACGTCACCATGTACGTTGGGGAGTACTCCCGCGACGGATACAACGATCAGCGCTTACCTTTCGGCTTCGTTGGGAGCTAACTCTAATCCGTTCCGAAACCTTTTGCCGGGGACGGGCAGTCCATTTAATACAGCAACCACAATGACTCGCGCGCAGTCGTTGCTGAGATATCCGCAGTACACCAACTTGTTTATTCAGGAGTACAACGGAACGAACCGATACAATTCGCTCCAACTTCAGGCGAACAAGCGACTATCGAAGGACTTCACCTTCACGATGTCCTACACATATTCGAACTTGCGTGAATCTGTGAACTATCTAAATCCTTCCGATACGGAACTCGAGGACCGCATCTCGCAGTTTGATAGACCGCATCGCTTTACATTTGCCGGCACCTATCACCTACCGATCGGCCGAGGTAAGCCGTACGGCAACGATATGAATCGATTCCTTGACGCCATAATCGGAGGCTGGCAGGTTAATGGTACCTACGAATGGCAAAGCGGCGAACCATTTCTGCTGACCGCAGCGCCTCTTTACTACCCGGATGATCCTTCCACGATCCAGAGTCTGGTAGGCCAGAGCGATGGACAGGGCGGAAAATATGGTATCGATCGATCAGGAATTGTTGCGCCGGGCCTGGTAGCGCTAAGTTCGTTTGGTTTGCGAAATGTTCCAACCACGCTTGAGAACGTTCGCAACCAATCTTACTCGGTGGCAAATTTTTCGCTAACGAAAAACTTCAAGTTTGGCGAAACCAAGCGACTGCAAATTCGGGGTGAGGCGTTGAATGCATTCAATCATCCCTATTTTGGTGCGGGCATAGGTCTCAACCCCGGCACTGCCGCTTCTCCAAACACGGCCTTTGGCTTAGTAACTACGCAACGAAACAATCCCAGAGACGTGCAACTAGGAATTAAGTTTGTCTTCTAAGTGAACGTCACAGGCTAAGTCAGATGAGCCGCTTCAGGGTCCCGGCCCGGGCGGCTCATTTGAAATAAGGATCCAGATCAGCGAGCGAACGCTTTCAGCGTTGTTCGTCGGACGTCGAAATGATATTTAGAAGAATAGCGATTATGAATTTCGTAGTTGTATTCGCGTTGTGCCTTGGGAGTTTAGTCCTTTCATCTTCCGCCCAAACTGCTGATTCCCCCTCCAATAACAGCCGCATTGCGTGGAATGCAATTCTTAAACAGAAGGACGCCTGGTATGGCGAGGACGAGGCGGTGCGGATTGCCGACAACGTGCTTGTGTATCAACGGAACAGCGGTGGATGGCCCAAGAATATTGATATGGCCGCCGTGCTTTCTGGCGACCAGGTTACTGCTCTAACCAAACAAAAAGCCTCTATCGATTCCAACATTGATAACGGCGCGACTTACACCCAACTGATCTTTCTGGCCCGCGTTTATCAGGCAAGGAAACTAGAGCGACATCAAGAATCATTTCTGGCGGGCCTGGATTATTTGTTCAGAGCGCAATATGCCAATGGCGGCTGGCCGCAATATTTCCCAAATTCACAGAGCTACTACAAACACATAACTTATAACGATGGGGCAATGATTGGTGTCCTAAAGGTTCTCCGCGATATTGCCCAAGAGAAGGTGGTCTATAGCTTTGTTGATCCTGCCCGACGTGAGCGCGCGCGAATCGCGGTGCAAAAGGGAACTGATTGCATCCTGAAAACTCAGGTGAAAGTTGGAGATCGTCTAACTGTGTGGGGTGCACAGCACGATGAGGTGACGCTCGCACCGGCTCCAGCAAGAGCATTTGAGCCTGTAGCTCTGGCCAGCTTAGAGAGTGTGGGAATCGTTCGATTCCTGATGGGTATTAAGCAACCCAGTCAGCAAGTCATTAACGCCGTTGAAGCCGCAGTCAATTGGTTTGAACGCGCGAAGATTTCCGGAATCAAGTGGATTGAAAAGCCTGACAAAAGCTCGGGAGAGTTCGAAAGAGTCGCAGTTAAGGACAAGAATGCCGGACCCATCTGGGCCAGGTTTTATGAGCTCGAGAGCAACCGTGGAATATTCATTGGCCGTGACAGTGTCATTAAGTACAGCGTTGATGAAATTGAGGCGGAACGAAGGAATGGCTACCGTTGGTACGATGACGAACCGGCCCAACTCTTAAACAAAGAATATCCTGCGTGGCGGCAAAAGTTGTTACAGAAGCAAGCGCGGTGATGCTGAACATTACCTAGCCATCGCCTGAGCCCGCGGAACCCCAGGATCCGCAGAAGATCATGTTGCAGCCCGCGAAGTGGGCGACAGCTTGTTCTTTCATCAGTGACTTGTCGCGTTTGCGCTATCGCACGCTTCGCGCGCTTGAATTCATAGACGTAGCAAACCTGGGGTTCCGCTCCGCTACACCCCAGGCTTTACGCTATCGCCGCGCTTCGCGGGCTAAGCCAGTCAAAAGTGTGGATCAACTTAATCGGCGTTTTTAGGGCATATAGGACACAAGGTCCTTGGGACTCGAACTATGACAAATCGTCGTGATTTCCTTTCAGCGTTGTTAACCGGAAGTGCTGGTCTGTTGCTTTCGTCCGAGTTATATGGCCGTGAGCTATCCGAATTAGTGTCAGGGTTACCTCAAGTGGCTCGACCCTGGGAAACCTTGATGCCGTCAATTCTCAAACGCATCAAGCCGCCGGTTTTTCCCAAACGTGATTTCATCATTACGCGGTATGGCGCAGTTGGAAATGGAAGAACCGATTGCACCGCGGCGTTTCGCAAAGCCATTTCAGCCTGCAACAAAGCCGGCGGTGGGAGAGTGGTTGTGCCTGCTGGTTCATTTCTGACCGGGCCAATTCATCTCAAGAGCAACGTCAATCTTCATGTCACCAAGGCGGCTACGATCAGGTTCAGCCAGAAGATGGCTGATTATTTACCACTCGTGTTCAGCCGTTGGGAAGGCATGGAATTGATGAACTACTCACCGTTTATCTACGCCTTCAATCAAAGAAACATTGCGATCACCGGACAGGGAACTCTGGACGGGCAGGCCAACAACGAAGTGTGGTGGCCCTGGAATGGACGGCCGCAATACGGTTGGAAAACTGGCGAACCTAATCAGAGAAAAGCTCGCGCCACCCTCGTGGAAATGATTGAAACAAATGTGCCGGTCGGTGAGCGTGTTTTTGGAGAGGGCTCCTACTTGCGACCCCAGTTCATCCAACCCTACCGATGTCAAAACGTATTGATTCAGGGTGTAAAGATAAAGAATTCCCCCATGTGGGAAATTCATCCGGTTCTTTGCACAAACGTTACCATCGACAGCGTCTCAATCAGCAGTCATGGGCCGAACAACGATGGATGTGACCCGGAGTCGTGTAAGGACGTGCTGATCAAGGATTGCTTCTTTGATACCGGTGACGATTGCATCGCGATCAAGTCGGGGAGAAATGCAGATGGCCGGCGCTTGAATGTGCCGACGGAAAACATAATCATCCGCGGCTGTCACATGAAGGACGGTCACGGCGGAATTACCGTCGGCAGCGAAATCTCCGGCGGTGTGCGCAATCTCTTTGCGGAGAACTGCCGGCTTGACAGCGCAAATCTGGACCACGCACTGCGCGTCAAGAACAATGCTATGCGCGGAGGTCTGTTGGAAAACTTCTATTTCCGCAATATCGAGGTAGGCCAGGTGGCCCATGCTGCGATTACCATTGACTTCAACTACGAAGAGGGAAGCAAAGGCAAATTTACCCCCGTCGTGCGAAACTTCGTCGTCAACAATCTCACCAGCGGTAAGAGTAAGCACGCCCTCGACGTCCAGGGTTTCAAGGACGCTCCCATTTACGAGCTCCGTCTAACTAACTGTGAATTTAGTAACGTGGCCCAGCCGAGCATCATCAAGAACGTCAAAGACTTGAGTCTTCAGAATGTGCGGGTCAATGGAAACGTGTGGACGGTCGAGGCGCAGAACAGTCACCATCGGTTTGCCAGGCATATAGAGTACAGCCTTCAGGCTGCGTCTTCGCCACCAAGGAGTGCCGGCCAATGACACGCGACTAGTCTTAACCGACGAGCAAGCTAAAGCTTGGACTCTATACGCCTGTCGCTGACGCACTTCAAGTGATCGCACGACGATCTAAATGTTGATGAAATACTTAACTTGTCTCGCCTTCGTTTTTTTCTGTGGGAGCATTGTCTTCGCTAAGGAGCCGGTAACGATCTACCTCGCTGGCGACTCGACGATGGCTACAAAGTTACCGGAGAAACGGCCGGAGACAGGTTGGGGGGAGTTCCTTCAGGACTTCTTCGATCAGAAGAAAGTAAAGATCGAGAATCGCGCGAAAAACGGACGAAGCACGCGGACGTTTATTGAAGAAAAACTTTGGGACGATATTGTTTCCAGCCTAAGAAAGGGAGACTACGTCTTCATTCAGTTTGGTCACAACGATCAATCGAAGACGAAAGTGGAACGCTACACCTCACCAGACGACTATCGCCGAAACCTCATTCGCTTCATCAACGAAGTGCGTAACAAGAAAGCCACTCCCGTATTACTAACTCCGGTAATGCGTCGCCGGTTTGATCAGGACGGAAATTTCCGAGATTCCCACGGAGTCTATCCCGACGTCGTGCGAGCCGTGGCGCAGGAGCACGAGGTCGCCTTAATTGATATGCATCGGCTGAGTGAGCGAGTGCTCAGGGACTGCGGGGTGGATAAGTCGAGAGATCTTTTCCTTCATCTGGCGCCTAATGAAAACAGCAATTACCCAAACGGAGTTACGGACGATACTCACTTCCGGCCGCTCGGGGCTGAGACTATGGCCGAACTGGTCGTTGAAGCGCTTCGCACTCAACACTTGAAACTGGCAAAGGAGCTGGTGAAGTCGAACGCGCGCAAGTTTCCACCGCCGTGCACTGGTCCATCGACCGTTACTTCACAGGTGCTTGTGCAGTTTGAATTAACGCTGAACGCATTCGCTAACTCCAGTTCACCTGCTGCTCACTCACCCCTCAAAGAATCTGTCTCGCTTGGCCTCTTACAAGTTGGGAAGGAGGATTTATCCCCGCCAATGGTGCGCTTCTCCGACCTTGTAATTTCTAAAATAGCTCAAGAGGGGCCAAGCTAAACGATGTAGATTCTTTAAGTGGTTGTACATGAGTGAGAGGAGCGGGGATAAATCCTCCTTCCCAACTTGTGAGAGGCGCTGGCTGATGTAGATCCTTTGAGGGGTTGTACAAATGAGTGAGCAGCAACTGGGCTGGAGTTAGCGAACGCTATCAGCGCTATATTAAGACTGCTCAGGCAATCATTCCCACGCTAGTGATAACGAGTACTCTTGGCCACAGAAACCTCTTTTAACCCACTGCCGATTATCATTCTGACCGCAGCGTTGCTGTTGGACCCACTTTGTTACGTCGTTGTCGCCCAGCGGACGGACCAAACCACTTCCCTCCGAGAACCTCGCATCTCGCGCGTTTGGGTGTCGGATAACCAGAACGGCACCTACAGAAACCCAATCATCCATGCGGACTATTCCGATCCAGACGCGATTCGCGTAGGCGACGATTTCTACATGACGGCGTCGAGTTTCAACGCCGTGCCCGGTTTGCCGATACTGCATTCGAAGGATTTGGTGAACTGGAAAATTATCGGTCACGCGCTTGCTCGTTTGCCGCCATTCGAAGTTTTTGCAAAACCGCAGCATGGGAATGGAGTCTGGGCACCGGCCATTCGGTTTCATCGGGGTGAGTTTTACATCTACTACCCGGATCCTGATTTCGGCATATACCTGGTTAAAGCAAAGCACCCGAGTGGACCATGGTCGGAACCACTTTTGGTCAAGCAAGCAAAAGGATGGATTGACCCTTGTCCGTTGTGGGACGCGGAGGGCAATGCCTATCTGGTGAGCGCTATGGCCGCCAGTCGCTCGGGGATAAAGAGCATTTTGATTGTTAGTCGAATGAGTCCCGATGGCGAAAGACTGCTCGATGATGGGGTGATCGTTTTTGATGGGCATGAGAAGCACCCTACCGTCGAAGGTCCGAAGTTCTA
This sequence comes from Pyrinomonadaceae bacterium, assembly GCA_035273425.1. Classification (GTDB taxonomy): domain Bacteria; phylum Acidobacteriota; class Blastocatellia; order Pyrinomonadales; family Pyrinomonadaceae; genus PSRF01. Next base: position 12,076 of record DATEPB010000042.1, read on the forward strand.
TCAACGCAATGGTTATTTCTATATTTTTGCTCCGGCCGGTGGAGTCGCGACTGGTTGGCAGTTAGTTCTTCGTTCGAAAAGTGTGTACGGACCATACGAGGAAAGGGTTGTCCTGGCCCAGGGGAAAACCAGGGTCAATGGACCACATCAAGGCGCTTGGGTCGAGACCCAGACCGGCGAATCCTGGTTTATTCATTTTCAGGACAAAGGCCCTTTTGGACGCGTCGTACACCTGCAGCCGATGAAATGGATCAATGACTGGCCGGCGATAGGCCATGACCCGAATGGAGATGGAACGGGGGAACCGGTTTCGTCTTGTAAGAAGCCCAACGTAGGCAGGAACGAAAGTGCGATCTCAACGCCGCCTGAGTCCGATGAATTCAACACCAACTTATTGGGACTTCAGTGGCAGTGGCACGCGAATCGGCAACCCAACTGGATGTTTCCCACAAATCTTGGGTTCATTAGATTGTTTAATGTTCCCCTTCCAGAAGGTCACAAGAATTTCTGGGATGTGCCAAACCTGCTGTTGCAGAAGTTTCCCGCACCTGAATTCACAGCGACGACCAAGGTCACTTTCACACCGCGAACTGACGACGAGGAAGCAGGATTGATCGTGATGGGTCTCGACTATGCCTATGTGTCCGTGAAGAAGAAGCCTGCGGGATTATTTGTTTCCCAGACCGTGGTGAAAGATGCAGAGCGCGGTGAACTCGGAAAAGAAAGTGTCGCGATGCCACTGAAGGATGCGACTTTCTACCTGCGAGTGAAAGTTACACAGGATGGGGTGTGCAATTTTAGTTACAACGTTGACGGAACGAGTTTCGCGCCCGTGGGCCAGTCATTTCGCGCGCGCCAGGGGAAATGGATTGGAGCAAAGCTTGGACTTTTCGCTGTGAGCGTAGGAAAAACTCGCGAGAACGGTTATGCGGATTTCGACTGGTTTAGGATCGAGCCCTGAAACCAACTCCTTGGAGTGCGGCGGCCTGGCGCCGCTTTGGCCAGCCGCGACTGTGTCGCAGCTTGATGGGACAAAGGCCTTCATGACGGGTCAGTAGTCATAGATGTAACAGCGCTGCGCCGGCCAAAGCGGCGACAAGGCGGCGCGCTCCAAGGAGTTGAATTAAGCACTACCTATTTTCCTACTCGTCGCGTTGGGTTCCAACCGTCTGCGCCGCCGAGGACTCTGCGCGGTGTAATCAACTTGGCCTCGCCTTTACTAAGCTGTCTTGCCCACGCTACTCGTGCTTTTGGATCGGCTCCCTCACCACGACTTTCAAATTCTGCATAGCGGGCCGTCTGTTCTCGCTCCGGAAAGTTCCAGTTATGCCAGCCGGCGTTGCGAACCACAGCAGACATTTCGGTGCTTATAAAAATCACGTTGGAAAATGCACGCCAGGGACGGCCCAGGTAAGTTCTCACCTCCGGAGTGTCACCCGAGATTTTGCAGTTTGAGAATACGAATCCATAGGGTTGATTGTCAGGCGTCGAGGCGGCGGTAATGTAACCGTCTTTGAGCGCGTGTAGATGACACTTTTCAAAGAACGCCGTCGCGGCGCCAAAGATGAAGTCGACATGACCGGCGATGTAACAATTCTCGAAGTACTGCCGGCCACGGTTCAAAAGGATGGTGTCCTGCCAACCGAGGAAACGACAATTCCGAAATACCACCCGATCGCCATCAACCCGAATCGCCAGAGCCTGGCCCACTGGCCCAGCGGAATTTTCGAAGGTTATGTTCTCGGCGGTGAAGTCGTCAGCGTCGATGATCGTTGAAGGAGTGCGAAAGGTGCCGATGGGCTTGCTGTCTTTCCCAATCAAGTTCGCATTGAGGTCATAGGTGAGAATTGTTTTCGCAGCGTCTTCGCCAACAAATCTGAAAAAGCGCTTTTCTCGTTGTACATAAATGAGTTCTTTGTAGATGCCTGGCTTGATCCGAATGACGACCGGGTTCTCGAGACTGCCCGCTGGGACGGCCATCACTGCTTCCTGCACGGTTTTATATTTCGCGCTGCCGTCCGCGGCTACAGTAAGTTCGATTTGCTTCGCTGAAACTGCTGATGCAAATATTAAGAGACTGAACAGAGACAGCCCTAGCAGACTGATGCGTCGTTCGCCGGGATTCAACTCCTTGGAGTGCGCCGCCTTGTCGGCGCTTTGGCCGCGCGCGCGCTTCGCGTCGCGCTGTCTCACATAGGTACTACTGAGCCTTATGAACCCTTTTGGCCTGTCAAGCTGCA
>DATEPB010000043.1:0-122046 GCA_035273425.1 Pyrinomonadaceae bacterium
CCTTGGAGTGCGCCGCCTTGTCGGCGCTTTCACCGGTCGCGGCTTTGCGCGACCTGACACCAATCAATCAACCAGCGGCGCCGAGCGCCGCGGCCAAAGCGCCGACAAGGCGGCGCACTCCAAGGAGTTGAATGATTTGAAAACCAGGTCACTAGTACCGAAACCTGGTAACTGGTTGCCTCGGCCAAACCAAAGTAGACTCTGCCAATCCATGACGGCAAACAAACACGCGCGCGGCGTACTCGCGGCCACAATTCTTGCCTCGAGCATGGCCTTCATCGACGGGACTGTCGTTAACGTTGCCCTCCCTGCTTTGCAAAAGGAACTAGACGCAACTGCGATCGGTGTTCAATGGGTCGTTGAAGCCTACTCACTCTTCCTCGCTGCCCTACTTCTGGTCGGCGGTTCACTCGGAGATCACTACGGGCGAAAACGCATCTTCCTGATTGGAATTTCCCTCTTTGCCCTGGCATCAGCCTGGTGTGGACTCGCACCCAACATCGAACAACTCATTGTGGCCAGGGCAGTACAGGGCATCGGCGGCGCATTATTAATTCCGGGCAGTTTGGCCATCATCAGTGCGTCGTTTCCGCCCAAACAACGTGGGCGAGCTATTGGCACATGGTCGGGTTTCTCTGCGATCACGACCGCAATTGGTCCAGTGCTCGGCGGCTGGCTGATCGAGAACGTCTCCTGGCGGGCAGTCTTCTTTCTTAACCTGCCGCTGGCGGTCGCAGTGATAGTCATTACTCTGCGTAGTATCTCCGAAAGCCGCGATCGCAAACACACGGGTGCGATCGACTGGCTGGGTGCGACGCTGGCGACGCTTGGATTGGGAGGAGTCACCTTTGGCTTGATCGAGTCGTCTCGGCTCGGTTACCTAAACACTCCCGTTCTGGCGACGATTGGCGGAGGCCTAGTGATACTCGCCGTCTTTGTATTAGTCGAGGCGCGCATCAAGTCGCCGATGCTGCCGCTCGAACTATTTCGCTCAAGAAACTTTTCAGGAGCCAATCTGTTAACCCTACTTCTTTACTTTTCGCTCAGTGCGGGTTTCTTTTTTCTCTCGCTTAATCTGATACAGGTGCAGGAATTCTCAGCAACCGCTGCAGGCGCTGCCCTTTTGCCTTTTGTCATTCTGATGTTTGCGCTGTCGCGTTGGTCGGGTGGCTTGGTTGACCGGTTTGGACCAAGACCTCCGTTAGTAATTGGGCCAGTTGTTGCCAGCGTGGGTTTTTTGATCATGGCGCTACAAACTGCGCAGGCTGGTTATTGGACCGGATTCTTTCCCGGCGTGATTGTGTTGGGAGTGGGCATGGCTATAACCGTTGCCCCGTTAACAACTACGGTGATGAGTTCGGTGGCGGAGTCTCAAGCCGGCGTCGCTTCCGGAATAAACAATGCCGTCTCGCGCGCGGCAGGACTCCTGGCGATCGCCGTGCTGGGCGTAGTGATGCTGCAGGTTTTCAGTCGCGAACTACAGCGCCAACTAATGACGATCGATTTGCCCCAATCAACTCGCGATGCGGTTTACAACCAACGCATCAAACTCGCGGGCCTCGATGTAGAAGAGGTGGTTTCGCGCGATGACAATTCGAAACGCGCTGTAACACAAGCTATGAAAGAATCTTTCGTGGCAGGCTTTCGAATGGTGATGTTGATTTCAGCAGCTATGGCTTTGGGTGGGGCCGTCGCGAGCTGGTTGCTGATTGAGAGTAAACGTAAGGCTGCAACATAAACTCATAATCCGCAGATTACGCAGCTTAGAATTGGCAGGCATGATCGGCGAAATCTTCTTCTTGCCTGTTTCTGGATACTCGGCTTAATCTGCGCATAAATCATTCCGCAGGAGATTTCTATGTCTCGTCATGAAGAGTCGTTTCAAATTCCCTATCCTCCCGAACGCGTCAAGCCATTGTGTGCCGATGCGATTACCTCGCTCGGTTGGCCTATCTCTAATGACCTTGGTTACGGCCTGGTTTCCGTCGAGTCGTTCCAACTGGGGTTTACCTGGCCGGCAACCGTCAAGGTGGTGCTTAACCAGGGAGACGGCCGCATGACCCGAGTCACCATTGAGGTGTCTAATTTTGGTTTTGGTCCGATTCAGGGAAGCCATGTCAGAGGAAAGGCGATTGAGCTACGAGAACGCATTGAGCAGCTGAGCCATGCCCCACTTGCGAAAACTCAGACACAGTCTCAACCGCAACCGCAATCAGCAACAGCGAAGCCCACGCGCCAGGTATTCGTTAATGGAGTCTTACTTCGCCAGGATCAAATTGATCTTCTTGAGCAGAAATACCAAACGCCACTTCCCGATGGAAACTACTGGTACGATCGAATGTGTGGCGCCTGGGGAATGATGGGTGGACCGGTGCTATGCACTCTTGAGCCGAATCATGATATCGGTGGACCACTTCAACCTGGCGCTTCGAATGGAAACACCGGCGTATTTATTAACGGCCGTGAGCTTCACTATCTCGATATGGCTTTGCTGCAACGTGTGGTTCCAATGATCATTCCTGGACGTTGGTGGCTGGATGTGTACGGGAATTTTGGGATGGAAGGTGGTCCAATGCTGGGGAACCTTTGGACTCTCGCACAGAGTCAGGGCGTGGGAGGGAATGAGAACCGAAGCAGTGTGCTGAGCAGTTGGGATCGTACCGGGATTGCTGTATTTAACGGCTGACGGGTCATCGTCCGCAGATTTCTCTGATTACGCGGCGATTCTAAAAATCAAGATGGTTTGGACGAAGCGTCCAAAATGGTTGATTAAGCTTCGATGTTGCACCAAGCGCCAAGGGCGCGAAATGTAAAAGCCTGGGCCAACGGCCCAGGAAACTTCGTAGAGAGAGTCCGATCTCGCTGAAGGCGCCAGTAGCCAACGTTCTTAGATCTGACTCCGCGCTTTCAGCGCGATGTAAATCATACCGTGTACATGTCCCGGAACCAGCCGGTCCACTTGGGCAGTGTGGCCTGCTCGGCCTTGTGCGCCAGATCGTCGTGCAGACGATTGCGCGACTGGCAGGAGCAAATGCATCACAGGCAAACTCGCTTCTGGCGAAGGGCGATCAGGATCGCACTGCCGGCAACTATTCAGCCGCGTACGAAAACTATCGGGCGGCTTATAAGACTGCGGTGAAATGATGATCGGAATTAGGCGTTTGGAAACAGAAAGCCCTGGCAGGTTAGACCAGTCAGCGCTTTCTTTGTGCTCAGTGCGGTTTTAATGTGGGAGTGTTCTTTCAATGCGTCGATCCGGGATCAGCCATGTAACTGCCACTACAATGTAGAGAGCACACGCCAGCCACCATTTCACGAGCGCCAGCGGGATCGCCACTAAACAAACCACCATTGATATTTTTCCCTTGAAGTCGCTGCCCATGGCAGTGGCCAGCAAGGATTCCCGTCCGTGCAGCGACAGGAGAACGCGCACCAGGATGAAATAGGCGATTGCCGCAAACAGCAGAACGATCCCATAAAACACCACCGTCCACTCAGCAAAATGATTCTCGCCCATCCAGGCTGTTACAAATGGGATCAGGGACAACCAGAACAACAGATGGAGGTTGGCCCAAAGCACACCGCCATTCACATGTTCGACCGCGTGAATCAGGTGGTGATGATTGCTCCAGTAGATGCCGACAAAAAAGAAACTCATTACGTAGCTGAGAAACACAGGGACCAGCGGAATGAGTGCAGCGGGACTCGCATCGTGAGGCGCCCTTAATTCAAGAACCATGATGGTGATGATGATTGCAATCACCCCGTCGCTGAATGTTTCCAATCTAGCTTTAGTCATAACTTGAATTCCGGAACGCAGTGGAAATTCAACTCCTTGGAGTGCGCCGGCCCGGCTCCGCTTTGGCCATCTATGGTCCATACGAAGCAGTGACCCAAAAAGAGTTTAAGTCGTTGCGATGGCCAAAGCGGCGCCAGGCCGCCGCACTCCAAGGAGTTGAATCTAGCTTAGGGTTAATAGCTTCTCCACGATGTTGCGGGCGGCATTCGGTTGCGCCATTCCGCGAGCATTCGCCTGCATGTTTGCGAAACGAACCGGGTCAGCAAACAGCCGATCCAATTTGTAAGCCAGCGTTGGAAGGTTATTACAACGAATTGCCGCTGCTGCTTCCAATAGATGATCTGAATTGCGCTCCTCCTGGCCTGGAATAGGATTCACAATTGCGAAGACCAGGCCTTTAGCCAGCGCTTCCGATGTAGTGAGTCCACCGGGTTTGCCCAGTACCAGATCCGACGCCGCCATCAATTCATCCATGTCTCCCGTGTAACCAAACGGCTTCACAGTTACGTTCGCGTTACTCTTGTTGCGCGACGATTGCCGGTCCAATCGCTTTTTCAATTTTTCGTTGCGACCACAGATCGCAATTATCTGAGCGGAATGCTTCAGATGGAGAAGTGATTCAATAAGAGTCTCCATCGCGCCCACGCCGAAGCCGCCCGCGGAAAGAAGAATGGTTGTGCGATCGAGTGTGAGCCCGTGCTTCCGTCGCATCTCGTGCTTGTCCTTCTGAATGGCAAAAACTGGATCAATCGGAATGCCACTCACAGTTATCTTGTCGGCTGGAATGCCAAGGGCCTCAAGGTAGGCGCGCGACTCGTCAAGCGCGACAAAATATTGCTCGTAGTGATGACATAGCCACATCGCATGGACGTCGAAGTCAGTGACGATGATGGCCTGGCGGCTGGCAATGCGCTTCTTTGCCTTGAGCCACGACACGATCTCTGCAGGAAGGAAATGAGTGCAAACTATTAAGTCCGGTTTGTAATCATGAAGCAGTTTGACGAATGGTCTGGTGTTCAGTTTGTCGAGCGCAAGGCGACGGCGTTCATTTTGCCAGGGCGTGTCCAGCTTGTCATAAAACCAGCCCGGCACTTCCGGCATCTTGTTTACCAGTTCGATGTAGGCCTTGGAGTATAGATGGCGAAAGACTTTGGTAGTGAATTCGAGGGTATCGACATGCCGAATCTCGCCTATGCCGCCAACCATATGGAAGGCCTTTTCAAGCGCTTCAGCCGCACGTACATGCCCCGCACCAGCAGATGCCGACAGCAATAGAACTTTGTTTAGCATGGAGAAAGCTACTGCTTTGAGGTGACGCAACTCCTTGGAGTGCGGCGGCCTGGCGCCGCTTTGGCCACCCTTACGACACTTTCAACTTTCATTCTATCGAATCCTGAGATGCCCAGGGCCGACTAAAGCGCCGCCGGGCCGGCGCACTCCAAAGAGTTGATTCAACTACTGACGAATTACGCTCTTGCAATCGTCCAACCCGGGAACGGCTTCACCGTCGCACACGTTGGCCCACCGTCTTTGCCAGTGCCCGGCACCTGAGTCTCTAGCCGCAATCCCTCATCACCCACAACGCGATCAATCAGTTCTGCGCTAATTCCTCTCAAGGGAATTTTCAATCGGCGGCTCCAACACGTTTCACTTTGACCTGCATACGTTCCAATGTCGATATATACGAAGCGCTCGGCAGGCGGACCCTGGACCATGGGGCCAAGAAAATTAGGAGAGGAATCTGCGCCGGAAGTCTTTACTCGAACCGTGAAGTCGAATTGAAGGTTCGCGCCCTTTGATCGTTGGGTCTGAATTGTCTCGTAGTTGTTCCCGCGCCCTTTCTGCAGACCGAAGTCGACACCAGCAGGTGGCTTCACCAGGATAATTCGCAACCTTAGCTCTCGTTCCATGATGGGCGGGATGGTAAATGGGAAATAGTGAATAGTAAATGGTCTGGATGTCCTCGGATTGTGTCCAGAGAAGAGCTTAGGAATAAAGAAGATTAACGGTGGGCTAAAGCGCCGCCAGGCCGGCGCACTCCAAGGAGTTGAATCTTACGTTCGTTGGCGGATTGCTGATTGCTGTTTGCTGACTGCTGCTTTACGAACTTTCTTCGGGTTTCTGCTTTCCGTTAACCGCTCGTTTCACCTCAACCTCAGCCATTTTCGAGCGTACATCAGACATCGAATTCGGTTCATCCGTTCTTGTCTTCTGCCTGTTCGCGGCTACTCCCAATACGCGCCGCTGGAGCGCGGCATCACCAGCCGACGAATGACCACTAAGCGTCATCAACTTAATGACTGCTCGCCGGACTTCGTCACTCTCATGCTCTTCAATAGCGTGGATCAACGGCTTGGTCTCACCCGCCTTCGCCATCACAAAGAGAATTGAGAGGGCATTGTATGTAGCTTCCCTACTATCGCTGGCAAGGTTATTGACAGCGTCTGTTGCCAGTCCCGATCCGGCGATCGCTGCACCGATGTTTTCGCGGCGTTTTGCCGAGGCATCTTCGAGCGCTCGATTAAAGGAATCAACAACCCGCAGTGGGTTGAGTGCGCGTAACGCTAACGCGGCGGCATTACGCACTTGCGGAGACTGATCGTCAAAACAGGTCACAATTAAGCTAAACGCATCCTCGGCGTTGGTACGACCTAATTCCGCAACGGCAGCCGCACGCTTGTATGGATCGACACTTCTGAGATAGGAGCCAACTGCATCAGGTACTTCTTCGCCAACAGGCTGGGGAACGGCTTCAACCGGATCGTGGATGGCGGCAACGGTCACCGTTTCATCAACTTGGACTTCGGTCGGCTGTGCCAAGGGCTGAACTTCCGCCACAGTCTCTTCTCTTGGCTCCTCCTCGACAGGCTCAGCCTCCGGAACGGGAATCTGTCGTTCACGAAGCGACGCAAGTTCTAAGTCCGCAACGCGTCGAGCCTCCTCTTCGGCAAGGACATCCTCGTTAAGTTTCTTGATTCTTTCTTCGGCTTGGGCACGCTCAATCGCCAGCCCCTTGAGCCGGTTGTTCTCCTCCTGCTCGCTACGGCGCAATACTTCAAGCTCTTCACGGATTCGCTTTTCGTGCTCAGCACGGACCTGCGCGGCGTTGGTGAGATTCAGTTTTTCAGTTTCGATCCGAGCAGCCATCCGTTCTTCAGCGGCCTTGCTGGTGTGAGCTTCAGCTTCAAGACGCTGAATCTGTCCGGCTAGCAACTCGTAAGCCTGCTCGGCCGTGCGCTTCGTGGCTTCGGCGGCGGTGATTCGCTTACGCGCCTCGGCGTCGGCGATTCGCAGACGATCGATCTCGCTTGTAATCTCATGCTCGCGCTTAACTAATTCGTCATTGTGGCTCTCGGCGGCTTCGCGAGCGATCACCAGCTCGGCGAGTCGTCGCTCTTCCGACTCTTGATGAAGCCTCGCCTCGTCTTCAAGTCGCTGCTGTTCTTTCAGCGCACGCTGTTTAGCCTCGGCGAGTATACGTTCGCCTTTCTTAACACGCTCCACGAGTTCGGCTTCAACCTTCACACGTTCCGATTCAACCTTTGCACGCTCCCCTTCGGCAGCAACCATGCGCGCCTGCGCTTCAGCTAGCGTTTCCGCATCTTTCTCAGCTCGCGCGCGCGCCGCTTCAGCCTCTGCGCGCAGACGTGTTACTTCATCCGTCGCAGCTTTTAGATTCTCCTCTTCCTGGCGTAACCGTTGGACCTCAACCTGGTGCTGTTGCGCCGTCGCTTCGCGTAAGCCTTCGGCTTGCTGTCGCTGGGCTGCCAGCTCAAGTTCAAATGATTCCTGGTGCTGACGAAATTCTGCGGCAAGCCGTTGTTGTTCCTGCTGGGCGTGTTCTCGTGCTTCGGCGAGCAAACGCTCTTCATTCTCAACTCGTTCGCGGAGTTCCTCCTCGACCTTCGCGCGAGCCTCCTCGGTTCGGGCTCGAATTTCTTCGGCGGTGCGCATTCGCTCATGCGCTTCGGCGAGCTTTGCTGCTTCGCTTTCTTCCTGTTGGCGCGCGGCTTCGACATCAGCACGACGACGCGCTGTTTCTTCCGTTGCCAGATGCAGATTCTCTTGTTCCTGGTTCAGGCGTTCGATCTCAGCCTGCCTCTGCTGCTCTGCAACCGCGAGTGCGCGCTCCGCCTCCACTCTTTCTGCTGCCTGTGCCGCTTCTTTGCGTGCCACCACCATCGCGTGGTGCCGACGCGATATCTCTTCAGCCAGGTGGGATTGTTTGCCGGCTTCCAGACGCAGTCGCGACTCTTCCTGCGCCAGGCGATGGGCTTCTGCTTCAGCTTCCGTCCGCGCCTCCAACTCCGCTTGGATTGCTTCAATTTCCTCGAGACGTCGGTGCTCGGCCTCTGCTTCAGCGCGTTTGCGTGACTCTTCCTCGGATCGAACTCGCTCAGCTATGTCGTCGCGCAGCTTTGCCTCGCGCTTAATTCTCCACTGCGCCTGTTTCTCTTGACCCGTACGAGCCGCGGCGAGTTTGAAAATTTGATGATGGATTTCGTCAACTATTCGTCTTGCGGCTTCATGTTCTTGAATTAGTTTCAGCTCTTCGTCGGTGGTCTTTTCATCGGCAACTAGTTGAGGTGACGGGACATTCTGTAAAACTTCCGGTTCACCGGAATCCGTCGCAGCACGCTCGAGATGGAGGTGGGCCATACCATTTACGGCTTTTCCTTCATGAGTTGATGACTTACTTTCATCGGTTGACTCTGTTGATTCGGATGAACGAGGCGAGTCAAGGTCTGATTGATGACCGGCATCAGCAGTCGAAACTGAGGGTGCGGATTGATCGAGCAGGGCCATTGCCTCTTCCGCGGCGAGGCGAACCTGTGGTTCATCGTCAAACATAGCCGCGACCAGATGAGCAGCCGCCCTTTGATTTCTCGACCGTCCTAGTTCGCGAACCGCAACAACGCGATCGACGACTGACTTTGCTGAGTGCAAACCTTCAACCAATTGCTCCAAATCAACCTCCTGAGGTTTTGTTAATTGAGTTTCATCGTCAGGCGACACCTCACTGCGCACCGCGGTCTCATTAGCATCGTCAGTTTCTGAATCGACCTCACTCTGACTGTTCTCTGACGACGCTTGAACCGATTGCTCTGGCCCGGTCTCCCCTTCATCCTGCGACCCAGAGGGCTCAAGCTCCTCTGCGTTATCGATCTTGCCAGTAGGGTCTTCGCTCCCCGTTTTCGGCTCGTCTTCGCTGGGACCAATAATGAAGTCCTTCATTGCGCTAAGCCGGTCTTTCAGACCCTTGTTTCGAGATCTCTTTGCCTTGTTTTTTGAGGACATACTTGTACTTACGTTGAACCTTGTGGGGCAATAAACATTCCTTAGGCGCACCTAACCTAATTGAGTCAAAATTCCAGAAAACTTCTCCTGGATCTTCTCATCGTGCAGAGCAGCGCCTGTTTAACTTAAATAGTCCGATTCACCCTTGTCTTCTATAGAAAAGCCCTATTTTATTGGGGTACCGAACTGGCCGGTATAGTACACCCGGGCGCAACAAGTTCGTCTTTCCACTTTATGTTTCGTATTGTCTAATCCATCCGGAGGTAATTGATTTGTCACTTCAATCTGATTCGCGGTCCAGAAACATGGCAACGTCTCTTGCGCAGGTGGGCCAACAAATCTGTCACGTGGTCCTGGCGATAACAGCAGTTGTCAGTTGGGTTACTCTGGCCAATTCGCAGGAAACGTTTACTAGCCGCAACGCATTCTTGAAAACTCAACTGAAGGCTAATGATCGTTTGAGTACCGAAGCCAAAGGCGACTTGAATGCTGATGGATTAGTTGATTGGGTAGTGGTGATTCGGAGTCAGGAACCGGACACTTCACCTACTTATGAAATGTTCGTTCTCCTCAGGCAAGCCGCGTCAGGATTTCGACTGGCGGAGCGAACTCAGAAGGCTGAAAGCCCAGGAATGGGGTGTTGTTGGCTCGAGGATTTGACTATTCGTGGCGGCAGTATCTTCGTTCAAAACAATGCAAAGACTGCGAGCGTCATGGAAGCCGCGACTCACCAGTTCAAATGGTACAAAGGTGAATGGCGACTGGTTGGTCTAACTGTTTACCTGACCGACCACACGCCCGGATCACCAAGCACAAAAGATACGGAAATGAATCTGCTGACCGGATTGATAATAGAGAAGACCAGGAAGGGTAACCGACCCGCGCGCACCCAAAGAAGCAGCAGAGAGTTTCCCGTTGCGTTACTTAAAGACTTTGATTTCTCGAATGGCTTTGGGGCGGAGTGATTTTAGAGGTCTCGCGATTTGGCGATGTCCTCACACGAGTCTGGCATTTGATTGTCCGTAGTGTTGATAAGCGCCCCAGGTAGATCCCGCATTGAAGATGCTTCGCCTCGCTTCAGCGAGCGCCTCACCGAGCAGCTTTCCATTCATCGCCCGTTCATAAAACACACTTGCAAACTGGACTGCTGCTGCATCATCCACTGGCCAACCGGTTCCGATGTAGTTTTGCACACCTCGCTCAAAAAATGCCTCGGCAAGTCCGGCGAGTTTTCTGGTTGCCTGTTCCGTTGTCGGTTCTTCCTGCCGATTCGTAACTGCCGAGAAACAAGCATTGGCAAATACGACACGCGGTACCTGACGTGCTCGGAAAATCTCTCGGGCGGAAAGCGTTAACTTATGACTAAAAACCCAGCCGCTGTTGTTTGGCTTTTTAGAGTCGAAAGTGCCGTGACCCGAATAATGCACAACGTCAAACGTCTCATCCACTATTAGCGCCAAAATTTCAAAGGGATTGCACTCCTTTGGACCAATGCGAGAGACAATCTCAACATCGAGGCTACCGGCCATTCGCGCCTGGTATTCCTTCAATATCTTGACCACTTGCTCCCCTTCCCTTGCCGCACCTTCGAGTCTTAAGTCTGAGTCCGACGCCGGATCGGCAATTACCAGGATCCGCAGACTCTTGTTAATTGGTGGCGCTATTCCGGGCGCGGCCGACAGCATCGTGCGGAACTGGCGCGTCAATCGTAGATCGGTGCCGAAGTAAGTTCTTCGATGCTTTGGTCCATAGCAAGCCATTTCCCAGGGCAACGCGGCTGTATCCTTGTCAACCACCAGCGTCAATGCCCTGCCGTCGTCGATCATCCGCTCGAAATCTTCGGGGAAAATATACTTGTGCAGTAGCAGCCCAAATTTTTCGAGACTCTTTTCACTTTCACCTTCACGTAGTTGTGAGGCAATCCCCTCGGTGAAGAACGGTTGGACATCAACCTCACGCACAGGAATCACCGCAGTGTTGGTCAGCGCGGAGAAACTGTAACCTTCCTCGCCACGCTCAATCGTTATGCGATTCACGAATTTTGGTGACGCAGCTGAGCGCATGGTGGTTGGCACGGCCGCTGGCCCCTTACCTTTTCTTGGCCTGACCGTTTCTTCTTCAGCAGTTAGTTCGACATTATCAAGCACGCCCTTGGCAATCATCTCTTTAAGGACCTCAACTATTTCGGCATGCCTGCCCTTGTCGTGTTCCACCAGCTTGAATTCGCTAACTCGCTCTTTGGCGTCCACATGATGCAGGGCGTCACAGAACCCCGACAGCAAGCCCTTCACTGCTTCATCGACCTCGAGATTGCCCTCACCTGAGCCAATTAGAACGCTTCCGAAACTCTGTAGTTTCAGCGCCGAAATCGCGTAACAGATGTTCATGGCCAGGTAGCGGAGTTGGTTGTAGTTGAACCTCCCATATTCACCCATGCCGGCGAGCAACACCGCGCGCGCCGCGATCTGCTTCTCGAGCACGGGTACAAAAAATAATTCCCCCAGATTACCGCCAATCATTCCCTGATCCCCGGCGCGGGTGATCCAGTGTTCAAGCGCATCATCGAGCGCCGTCAAGGCGCCCAATGGCGCAATCCCTTTATATCCGCCCACCACTACAACCGATGTCTTAACGTCAACTATGTTGCCGCGGGTGGCGACGATCCTGAGTTTTGGTTTGGCCGCGGCGGCCGCTTTCTGATTTGTAGGTTGGTTCTGTTCCGGGTTTACGGCGTCCATGTTTTTCCCTATCGAGCCTGGTAATGAAGCACCTGAATCGAACCCTCGCTAACCAGCAACAAATGAATACCATAAGGTCGAGGGCAGCCTTCTGTCGTTGGTTAGCGAGGGCTCGTTAAGCTCAGGTGAATATCTGACGTTGCTTGTTCTCGTCGGTCCCTTCGAGCTGCGGAATCTGCTCGTAGTTTTCATCTTCAAGAGTAGAAACCAAGCTCTCGTGAAGATCAGCGTACGTAAGCTTGTAGTCTGCAGCTTTAATCACATCAATGGCGTAGTAACTCATCGCGCCGTGATAATCGTCCGCTATGTAAGCATCAGCGGAAGTCTGATTACTTTTACAACCACTCAGCAGAATCTCCTTCATACCTGACTCCGGATACTTTTCGACGCTGCGCACGGCCCGAAGTTTCTGAGGATCGAGTTCCTTACGTCCCCACAATTCCGGGCTGAGTTTACGAGCGCGGCGATACTCCTCCCCTGGCTTTTTCCTGGTGACCGAACCGGAGTGACAGGAATCCGAAACAATCGTGAGTCGCACATCTTTTGGAAGATCTGCAAAGAGAAGACGCAAATCATCGTCGATGATCAGCTTTGAGTCACAGTCGTACGGGCAAATAGCCTCGTCGAATTTTGGCTCGTCCTGGTCGGCATCTGCCAGGTAAGTGCCATGCGAGGCGTTAGTGAAGACTAATACGTCGCCGGCCTTGGCTCCTTTGAGAAGGTCCTTGAGGCCGGCCATTATGTTAGCGCTGGTAGCGTCGCCGTTGAGCAACTGTTTTACGTCTGTGAAGTCGAAATGATTTTTGAGCAGAGCGGCCCAATCATTTGCGTCGTTCACGCAGCCGCGCAAGTCATTTGCCTCACCAAACGGGTAGTCGTTTACTCCAACGCACAATGCTTTTTTTGTCATGGTTTAGTTCCTTTGTAATGTTTTGCGATGGCCTACTTGGTCACACCGATCTTGTAAGAGCCAGTGCCGCTGGCTTTGTTGAAGTGACGAATCTGAGCGAAGTACTGACCCGGAATCAGATCGGCAATAATGCGGGCATTGGTCCCCACGCCGCTATCGTCATCTTCGGCTATCAGATTCGTTGAGCTGGTTGGGCCAAACAACTTCATATAAACGTCGGTGTTCCCGCTGGTGGCCACGGTATGGCGTCCACCCGTTTTGACGTTGAACGTGAAGAGATCTTCTTCACCGGGAGCGCCAATTTTGGCTGACGTGGCGCTGCTGGCGTTTATCTTTAATTCCACCGCATCGATCGAAGTGCGCGGATAGGCCTGATCGCTCGAGATAAAAGCCTTATCCGTTGAGGAGAGTGACTCGTTGGCTTTGGTACCTTTCCCACTCTTGGTCCAGTTACCCGGGAAGAAGTAAAGCATGATCGAATCTGGATCAAATTTCGTCCCGCGGATTTGATTGGCTTTGTACTTCTCAAGCACGTTGTGTCTGACCTGATCCGGGGTCCACGAATTCGGCGGACCGCCGAGATCACGAATCACAGTTTCTTCGTTCCATTCGATTCCGCCGTCGGGATTCTGGTGTTCGTGACCGAGACCAATGGCGTGGCCAAATTCATGGCCGGCGGTACCACCGTCAAGGAAGCCGAGGTTCATTGTCGGTTCGCCTTGGGGGATTTTGCGGCAGTCTGTTCCGATGTAGGACCATGCCCCATCATTGGTATCGAAAGCAATACGAATCTCGGCGTCAGGTACATCGATGAATTCGAAGGTGAGGTTTGCATGCTGGCTCCACCATTTCGCCTGCTCCTTGGCAATAGCTTGCTTGGCCGCGCTGCCGCCCATGAACTTCACGCGAAGTTTCGATCCATTGATCCACATTTTTCTAAACTCGAATACTGCACGTAGAACGTTGCCGCCTCCGCGGGCACGCACAGTAGACTGCCGTCGCGACATCTCCATTGGCAGAATTCTATCGTGACAAACCTTTAAGATTTTGGAGGTATTTTTCTTTGGCATGAGTGTCTCCTTTGGAGGGGCATCTGAACGACGTCAGAGTGCCGCTCCGGAAATGCGAGTGAGTGTTAGACAGTGAGTGGGTGGATAGCGGTATCCATCACTTAACAATGCCTCGAGAGAAACAAGAGCTGGATTAAGCGAGTTGCCTGGAGCAGATCTCGTGAGAATTCAGCCTTGTGAGAACGTCCGGGACGATATTCCGGTTACTCGGGGAAGTCAAGGTTTACCAGTTAGCGGTCGGCGAGATGGTGATGACAGCCTTCTTTTGATAGCATCCCGCCCATGGATGGACCTGCAAGATATGTGGCATGGATCAACGCCCATTTGGGATTCAACCCACGGGGTGCAGCTAATTCGAATGCGCTGTCCGACTACGTTTTAGACAATCTCAGTTTCAGTTCCCAAGAGGCTATAAGACCGCTTGTCACCAGCGGCGAATTGGTACCCATTAAGAATGCGGACGTGGCCGTCGGTTCAACCGGACTGACAATCCGGAACATAGACTTGGTATTGCGTGAGAAAGATCCTCCTATGAGTGTTCAGCTCTCAGTCGAACATAAGACCTTGATGACTGCTCACGGAAAGGCACGGAAGAACCGCTACGGTGACATAATTGCCTATTCTAATCACATGCATAACCACCGCGCAGATTGCATAGCGGCGGCGACCGTCATCATCAACACATCAGAAGCCTATGAAAATCCAGATTCGTTTGCCCGCGGTCTGATAAGACCAAGCCTCAATATGGAAAAAGTCGTAAGGGACACAGTCGGCGTCTTTGAAAATATACCCTTACGGGATGGGCCAACAGATCCGACGGAGCTACCCGAGGCGCTAGCTGTGATTCTAATAAAATATGACGGTGTTAATCCGGCCAGTTTGGTCGAAGGAATGCCAGAGGTTTCAAGCCCATCTCACTACGACAACTTTGTTAGGCGACTTGCAGAGAAGTACCTAGATCGTTTTGGTCAGTGACTTCCAAAACACTTCCTGCATCACTGAAGAGTCCCGTTAATTGCTTATCAAGTCTACGCCTAGCAATTTTTATATACTCAGCCTCAAGCTCAACTCCTATAGAATTCCTTCCGCTTTTAGCACTAGCTAGTAAGGTCGTGCCGGTCCCCATGAAAGGATCTAGAACCGTATCACCGGTAAAGGAAAACATTCTCACCAAACGATGTGCCAGCTTCTCAGGAAAGGGCGCAGGATGCTCACGAGTAGATTCCCCCGGCATCGACCATATCTGCTGGAACCAGGCCGCATGCTCCTCTTTTGTTAGGCGTGATGAATCACGTTGTTCCATCGTCGGTTGACGATAGCCCCCAGGCTTTCGAAGCATCAAGATAAACTCAGCATCATTCTTAATAATCGCATTTGGCTCAAAAGGCTTGCCGAGAAAGGATGACCCGTTTTCAACCTCATAATTCGCGTTTGATATCTTGTGCCAGATGATTGGCGTCAAGTTATCGAACCCAATCCGCCTCGCTCTTACCACGATGTCGGCATGCATCGGCATCACAACATGACGGCCATGTTTGCGACGAGAAAGGCAAACGTCGCCGACCACGCAGACAACACGACCACCTGGAACGAGGACTCTAAGACAGTGTTCCCAAACTTTATCGAGTTCATTGTGGAAAGTTTCGTAATCATCGATATGGCCCATCTGACGATCATTTTCGCGATAGCGTTTCAACGTCCAATACGGAGGCGAAGTCAGCACCAAATGGACTGAAGCATCGGGAATCCATCCTAACTCTCGAGCATCGCCATGATGTATTTTGGTTTTCGTTGAAGTGTGAATCCCGCTAACGGCCAGCATGGGCTTCATAATAGGGGGCATTGTTCCTGATTGCAATTTGGCCTCAGGCATTGCTTATGACCTCAAAGTGTAATGAGTCACCACACAAATTTTATAAGCTTGCCGGCGGCAGAGAGCAAGCGAACCCCGTAGGAAGAGAAATCCAAGCGATGTAAGAGAGTCTGTATGGTGAATCCTCGATTACAAACCGCGGGACGGCGACTCGATTGGCAATCGCGCCGATCCATCGGATCACTACCACCAACCCAGCACTTTCCACCATACCAATCCGACCACGGTCCAAATCAGAATGTTGGTTACGGAAGCCACAAATCCCAAATACCACCAGGTCCGCTGCTTAACGTAACCGCCACCAAACCAGATCGGCGCCGGCGTGGTGCCATAATGCGTCAGTGAGGCGCTGAGGTTTGAAAAGTATGCCAGCATTAGAACGGCGAGAGCTGGCGGCGCGCCGGCAGCGATGATGACCACGAGGAACGGGATATACATTGCTGACACATGTGCTGTGATTGAAGCAAAACCATAGTGTGCGTAAAAGTAGATCAGAAGTAGCACTGCCAACGCCGCGGCCCAATGCCACCCCACTGTAAATCCGGCCGCTGATTCTGCGAAGCGTTTTGTAATCCCTGTTTCTCCTAACGCTTCGGCCATGCGAACGAGTCCGCCGTACCAGATGAAAACGTCCCACGCGCCGCGTTCTGAGATGGCATCGTCCCAGGTGAGCACGCCCGTCAACAACAGCACGCAAATTCCAACCATCGCTACCACCGCATAGTTAATCCCGTGAAATGCAGTCGTCATCCAAAGGATCGCGACCAGCGCAAACACAAACAGCATCAGTTTTTCGTGTCGGGAGGTTGGCCCCATCTCACGAAGTTCACGTCGCGCGAACTCCGCCGCCTCAGGTGTACGCTTTATTTCGGGAGGAAACAGCTTGTAGATAACCGAAGGCACCACGGCTAGGGAAACGAGACCAGGGACAATCGCACCAATGGCCCACCTTGCGTAGGTTAATTCAATCCCCGTCGCCTCTTTCGCAAACTTCGCGATGATCACGTTTGAGGCCTGGCCGGTGAGGAACATGGCGCAGATGATGACGTCGCACTGGTAAAGCAGCGTGGTCAGAAACGCACCGAGACGCCGAGCCGTTGGACCTGGTTTTGAATCGTAAGTTTCGGCAATCGACTTGGCGACTGGGAAAATGATGCCGCCCGATCGGGCTCCGGTTGAAGGAATGATGGTCGCCAACAACATGTCGGTCGAGATCAACGAATAGCCCAGCCCTAAAGATCTTCCTCCTATCGCACGCACGAACAACAGAGCTATCCGGCGTCCAAGACCGGTCTTAATCATTCCACGCGAAATGAAAAATGCCGCCAATACCAACCATACGATCGGATCCGAGTAGCCTCGCAAGGCCTCGGCCGGCGAGAGAGTCCCGGTGAGCATGATGGCGGTGATACCGAGCAGAACGATTGCACCACCAGGGATGGGACGAACGATGGCGCCGACGATGGTAGCGACAAAGATGGCCAGCAGTCGCCATGACTGCACGGTGATGCCTTCAGGAGGAGGAATGAGCGAGATAGCCAGGGCAGATCCGAGCACCAGCGCCCATTTCACCGCGCGCATACGATTCGATTCAGACTTTGGTTGATGGGTTGGGGATTCGAGAACGGGAGCCGCAGTCGCGGGTGGAACATCCGGGGAACGAAGTTCATTGTCGTTCATATTGTGGTCGTTACCGCGACATTTTCGTGTAGGGAATGTTCACCGAAGAGCGCTCGGGAATTTAACACATCGCAGTGTAACGCAAACTGTTAGTTTGCGGATCGTCGCCAAATTACGCGCCGAGTCAGACAACCGAACCCATGCAAACTCACAGTTTGCGTTACGGATCTTGAGTCGCTGATTGGGCGGCTAGCGTTGATCGATAGGAATGTAAGGAAGGTCCCGAGCTCCGATGTATTCGGCACGCGGGCGAATCAGTTTGTTATCGGCGTACTGTTCGAGGATGTGGCCAGTCCATCCGGATATGCGACTGACTGCGAAAATTGGAGTGTAGAGGTCGAGTGGGATTCCCATCATGTAATAGGTTGAGGCTGAGTAGAAGTCGACGTTTGGATAAAGCCCCTTCTCGCTCATGATCACTTCTTCAACCTTGCGCGATATTTCGAACCACTTGGAATCGCCCGCAAGTTCGCCGGCCTGTTTCGAAAACTCTCGCAGATGTGTGGCCCGCGGATCCTCTGTTTTATAGACCGCATGGCCAAAGCCCATGATCTTGCGTTTCTCGGCCAGCGCCTTCTTGACGAAGGCTTCGGCATTGTCTGTTTCGCCGATCTCCAACAACGTCTTCATTACGGCCGTGTTGGCGCCGCCGTGCAGTGGACCTGACAACGCTCCGATCGCAGCTGTGACGGCGGCGTACATATCTGCCAGCGTCCCGGCCACCACCCGTGCCGCAAACGTTGATGCGTTGAGCTCGTGATCGGCATGCAAAATCAGGCAAACGTCGAAGATGTGAGTGTCACGCTCAGACGGGCGTTCTCCCTTCAGCATGTACAGAAAGTTTGCTGCAATACTCAGACTCGAGTCAGGCTTTACCGGTTCCAGGCCTCGGCGAATCCGATCACTTGCGGCAACGATTGTTGGAAACTGCCCGGTCAATTTAATCGCAGTCGCGACGCTGGCTGCGCGAGACAGATCGCGGGCGCTGGTGTCGTAAAACTCGAGCGCAGAAACGGTCGTCCGGAGTACGTCGATTGGATCCGCGTCGCGAGGAAACTGCTTCATCAGAGCGACCACCTCGGCGGGGAGTTCATAAGAGGCACGCAACGACTGCTCTAACGTTTGCAGTTCGGAGGCTGTCGGTAACTGTTTGTTCCAAAGCAGGAAAACAACTTCTTCGAAGCTCGAGTGCTTTGCCAAGTCATGGATGTTGTATCCCTGGTAAATCAGCTCGCCTTTTTCGCCGTTAACATCTGAGATGGAAGAAGTCGCAGCGGCGACTCCCCTAAGTCCTGCAGTGGGACTCCCTGCTGGCGCATTTGCTTTAGTAGTCATGAGTTTTTACAGAGAAGCGAAGATAACAAACGACGCATTGAGTGACAAGTTAGCGTAAAGAAACTATTAGTTTGCGTCGCCTTGTAAAGCAAACTGTTAGTTTGCGACGTCGCATGTTTGAACACGCGGCTGGTTTGTTAACCATCGACCGCAAACTAACAGTTTGCGTCACAAAGAAACAACCACATGGTCACTGCGTTTAGCTTGTAGGAACTTTGCTGCTGACTGGTTTGTCACAGCGATTTCAAGAAACCCTGCGCTTCCCCAGATTGCGAAAACTCTGTCTTTGCTTTTGGTAGCTTCGGCGAAATAGTTCTTAAACGACTTCACTACTCTTCCGTTCACTTTCAACGTTGCTCCGGCTTCAATTTGTTCCCGACTCAATTCGCTGCGAGTGATATTGGTGACGCAATTCCCGAATCGATCAATATGAATAATTCGTCCGTTGATTCCTTTGGATGAAATATCGGGCCTCAAACTTCGCAACTTCACGTAATCACTCACCTTGATTCCCAGGTCATCGGGCGTGACTCCAGTTGAAAGCGCCGCAGCAACAGGCGCGAAGACATCCCGGCCATTAAAGGTCTGACTTACGGAGTCACGAAAATACTTTGGGTTCGTGAGGTGAAAGACTTCTGCGACGGACAATCGCTCGGCGACATAACTAAAGAGTCCATTGTCGGGCCCGACAAAAAACTGATCGCCTGCTCGAATCAGGAGCGCTCGGCGTGACGAGCCGACGCCAGGATCCACAACACCAACATGAATGGTACCAGCCGGGAATGCGTCGCAAGCGGTCAGCAAAACAAATGCACCCGCTTCAATGTCGTGGGGAGGTATCTCATGAGTGACATCGACAATCGTGACGTTCGGGTTGACACCAAGGATCACTCCCTTCATCGCGGCTACAAAGTAATCGGCCGTACCGAAGTCAGTAAGTAACGTGATGATGGGACGCGGCGGAAAGGAAAAAGCGGAGACCGATGATGCCGAATGCTGTCGACCCTTCATCGTGTCTCCGCGTTTTTTATTCACCAATTTTGGAGGGTTCAACTCAGCTTCAGGCGTTCAGAGTACAGGCTTTAGGCTGCTTCTTCTTCAGGGCGAGTTGGAAGTTACGTTCACGCCGCAAGCTAAAGCTTGTACTCTGTACACCTGAGAGCGTTACTGAATTCGTGATTCGGTTGCGGTACGAATTCTGAGTTGCTGGCCGCGCGACAATCTTAGGTCCTTGCCGCGACTGCTTAGCACTCCGGCAGTTCCCATTGAACCACCTATTGCTGCACCAATCGCCGCGCCCTTACCGCCGCCGACAATCGCGCCAATGATAGCTCCGATGCCCGTACTGGCTCCGACTTTTGAAATGTCGTTCTTGGTGCTGTCTTTTCCTCTCACTCCGCCTTCCGAGTCGACACTGCCTGCCTCATTGCCTCCCTGGCCCATATCAACAACTTCAATAACCTGAGCCCTCATGCTGCCGGTACGGTTGTCGACCGTGCGGATCGTTTCAAAGGCGAGTTGAAGTTCGGAGCTTCCCTTAAGCTTCCCAGCGCGCTTGACGCGCAATACCCTGCCTTCAATGACAGCCCCGTCAAGCTCCCGTGGATCGACCACACGGGCCTGAAAACGATCTCCTTGCTGACTGGCTTCGGTTGAAAGACTGGTCTGCAACTCAATCAACAAAACCTGGTCACGGTTAATAATGACCGGCTGGTTTATTACCGGCACAGACGTGTTGTTCGAGTTGTCGACTGAAGTATTCTGGTTGTCATCATCCGCACTCGGCGCCGACGCTGGCCCAGGATCCGTTGTGCCGCGTCGGGCCAGACCGGCTGGGATTGATGAATTGAATGCGCGGCGCTCGTAGCCCGCCCCGTAGCCAGCCTCGAAGCCTTGCTGATAGCCGTCGCGATAATCTTCGGCGGTGCCCCAGGTTTCGTTATAGTTTCTGTCGGCGCGTTGATATTCAGACTTGTTCTGGAAATCGCGTGGCGCCTGGTCGGAGATATCTCGGAAGCCAGCGTTATAACCGTCGGAGTAACCAGTGCGGAACCCACGTTCCAGTGCGCTTGACTGGTTCTGAGCTGTGGCCTCAGTCACCAGCGAAACCGGAGACGCCAGTACTCCAAAAACCAAAACCATTGCCAGGGGAATTCTAAAGAATTTCATTTGTTGTTCCTTCGAAAATTACGGTGCGATGCAGCCGTAGGAGTCTGGGAGAGCCAACCTCGTGCATCCGAAATGCTATCACTCAAATAGACGGCCCACAATGAAATGCTGCCTCCATGTGGCCCGTTGGCTGTGCTTGACCGTCCCTATTGCCCGTCCTAGACTCGGCAGACGTGAGTTATCCCAGCGTAGACCGGTGCTCAGATGCCGATTTTGCGGCGCTGGTTGGCAAAACTCATCAAACTTATGGCTGAAACCACCAGGGTTTATCTGGATCACAGTGCCACGACTCCCGTGGATCGCCGCGTAGTCGAGGCGATGCTGCCTTTTTTGACCGAAGCGTATGGCAATGCCTCGAGCGTTCATTCATACGGTCAGGAGGCGCGCGCAGCCGTCGACCGGGCTCGACGCGAGCTAGCTGCGCTTATTGGTGCCCGTTCAAACGAAGTGATCTTTGTCTCTGGCGGGACTGAAGCAAATAATCTTGCGATTAAGGGATTCTGCGATCTGATTCCCGCCAGCGCCGGTCATATCATCACATCCGCCATCGAACATCCATCGGTAACGGGACCATTAGCCGCGCTTGAAAAAATCGGGTGGGAGGTCACCAGGTTACCGGTGTACGACGACGGACTGGTCCGGGTGGGAGACTTTCGCGCAGCCCTCAAGCCAAACACGGTTCTGGTCTCCATCATGCTTGCCAATAATGAAATAGGAACCATTCAGCCGGTAGAGGAAATTGGCGCGCTGATAAAACAGGGCCCTCGCCGGATTTGGTTTCACGTAGACGCCGTCCAGGCCGCAGGCAGAATTCCTATCAGCGTTGACACGCTCGAATGCGATCTCTTATCGCTGTCGGGACATAAGCTTTATGCACCGAAGGGTGTAGGTGCGCTCTTCATGCGACGAGGTGTTCGCCTCGCGCCACAAAATATTGGCGGACATCAGGAGCGCGAGCGCAGAGCTGGAACTGAGAACGTACCTGGCATCGTAGCGTTTGGTGCGGCTGCGAGGATTGCGAATGACGAGTTGCAAGCCCGTGCGTCTCACGTGCAGCGACTGCGTGACTTCTTTGAGGAAGGTGTGGTTGCTCGCATTCCGGACATCGTCTTTAACGGAGACTCACACAAACGGCTGCCCCATCTCTCTAATATTTCTTTTCGCTTCATTGAAGGCGAAGGCCTGCTAATCAACCTCGACCTGCAGGGAATCGCAGTTTCAACCGGCTCGGCCTGCTCATCAGGCACACTGGAACCATCCCCGGTGATCAGAGCTCTGGGGCGAAATGATGAACTCGCTCGAGGCTCAATTCGCTTCAGCTTCGGCAAGGACAATACTGAGGCTGAGGTGGTACACGTCATCGAAGTCTTAGCTCGCTCAGTCGCCCGCATGCGCGAGATGTCTCCCCTTAATAAACCGGCGGTGCTCGCGCCGGTGCTCACCTGAAAGCTTAACTGGACCACCCACCATCGATGCCTTACTCAGAAACGTTTACGGAACACATCCAGCATCCGAGAAATGTTGGTGAGTTTCCGGAAGCGACTGCTTTTGGAGAAGAAACCAATCCCGTCTGCGGGGATCGAATACGCCTCTCGCTGTTAATCAAAAACAGTCGGATCGAACAGTCGAAATTCCTTGCGTATGGCTGTCCACCAACACTCGTGTGTGGTTCGATGCTGACTGAAATGATTCAGGGGAAAAGTATCGATGAAGCGAAGCGGTTGACGAGACAGGATCTGTTGGATGCCCTCGGCGGGTTACCCTCTCGGAAACACCACGCGGCGGCGTTAGCGATTGAAACCCTACGTACAGCCCTGATCGATGAAGATCGCAGATCAGGGGCGCGTTAGGCGTGGGCGGGTGTCCCCTGAGCCTCGATGGTATTCCGGACCGCAGAATTTTTTCGGTTCAGTCCCAAGCGCGAATGTTCTCGTTCGGATAATGGGACAACTCTCCACTGCAATCATGCCCGTGGAGGGATCAATGTCGAGCGTTACCGTCCCCTCGAGACGGCCAGTTTCCGTGCTTCGAGTTTCATATCGAGGTTGCCTGACCTTCGGTGAACCGCCAGGCAGGGCCTCAATTATTGCTGGAGTCGCAGTCTCCTCGGGTACAGGTTGGAGCTGCTCCGGTTCGGGTGACGGTTCCTCCTCGGGCAAATCACTCGATGGCTCTTGCGGCGACGTGCCATTAATAAACAATTCGATCCGCTTGTTTGCGTCATCGCTCGATGCTGGCCCGCCGGTGCTGGGATTTATGGCTACCTGCTCAACACCAGCAGGCATCTGCCAATCGCCTTGCCATTCCGGATGCTCACCGAGCGCTGTACTCATGAAGTCGGTCCAAATGGGTAACGCGGAATTGGCTCCAGTAAGGCCAAGCTGGGACCCATCATCAAATCCAACCCAAACTACGCAAACAAGATTCGGCGTGTAACCTGCAAACCAGCCATCGCGCGAGGTGCCGGTCTTACCAGCCACATTTCCCTTGAATCCGCGACCTCTAACCTTCGCCGCAGTCCCACGGTTGACCACGTCTTTCATAAACGAAGTCATCACATAGGCCAGGTCGGGACGAAAGACATCATTCTTCTGCCCGATCGGCGCCGCAATTGTCACCCCATCTCCAGTGGTCACTCGATTCACAGCGATGGGTGTGGTGCGCGTGCCAAGCGTCGCAAACGCTGTATAGGCGGAGGCGATTTGAAGCGGCGTGGCTTCACTCGTCCCAAGAGCCATCGCAGGATATGAACGCTGCGGTTTCGGCAATCCAGCCTTCGCAGCCAGGTTCATCACTCGTCCAATAGTGACCTCCATGGCCACGTCAACAGTGATAACGTTCAGACTGTGAACCAGAGCATCTCGCAGGGTTACCGGGGCGTTAGTGTAAGAATCGCCAAAATTGCCCGGCGAGTATTCCTGATTGTCATAAGTGAAGGTCTTAGGCTCGTCCATGTAGGTGGTCGCGGGCGTGATGACACGCGGCACTGGATCGTAGGCTGTGTTCAATGCTGTGGCATAGACGAAGGGCTTGAAAACCGAACCGGGCTGCCGGTAAGCATCCGCTGCGCGATTGAGTTGACTCTTTGAATAATCGCGCCCACCAACCATCGCGACAATTTCGCCCGTTTTGGCATTCATCGCCACTAGAGCTCCCTGCACGGTGCCAGCAGGAAATCGCTTGGCCTGCACTTTGTCTAGTTCCGCGAGTTGCTTTGTTAGCGCGGAGTACGCAGCTCGCTGTAGATCCAAATCAATCGTTGTATAGATTCGAAGATGTTCAGCGGTATTTCCGCCGGCGATAATCTCGCCCAGTTGGCTTTGCACGTAGTCCGCAAAATAAGGAGCGTCAGCGGCGTCAATTCGGCCTTTTGTGGGTGCAACTTTCAGCGGTGACTGTTTTGCCAGATTGGCTTCTTCTGCCGAAATGTCCCCAGTCTCGGCCATGTTATCCAACACCTGATTACGACGCGCGGTGGCGGTGTTGATGTCGTGATACGGGTTGTAGCGATTGGGACTGCGGATCAGGCCGGCCAGAAACGCTGCCTCCGGTAACGTTAGATTCGTGACGTCCTTATTAAAGTAGGCGTCGGCGGCTTCGCCGAACCCACTGATAGCAAAGCCTGCCTGCTGGCCCAGGTACGCCTGATTGCAGTAGAGCGAAAAGATTTCTTCCTTGGTCAAACGTGTCTCAAGGATGATCGACATGTACGCTTCGGCAATCTTCCGCTGCAGAGTCTTTTCCGGCGACAGCAGTAAGTTCTTGACTAGTTGTTGCGTGATGCTGGAGCCGCCCTGACGCGCGATAGGTGAGTTAGGATCAGCGTCGTAACGTCGCACGAGTGCCCGAAGAATTCCGCGCAGGTTAACGCCGTAATGCTCGAAGAAAGATCGATCTTCGGTAACTGTGATTGCCTTTACGAGATGTGTTGGTATGTCGCTAAAACCGATAACTTTTCGTTTTGAACGTTCGCCACCTGAGACCGAACTAATCAACTCAGGCTCCAGCCAGGCCTTTTCAAGTTGCGCGTTCGTGTCTAACTCATCGAGCGAGCTGATCGTTTTGCCGTTCTTAGCAAACTGAATTCGAACTCGCTGAAACTGTCTCTGGCCATCGACAACAGTGTTCTGGCTTGGCTCGACGTCAACTATCGAACCGCTGACGTAGTAGCGGCCACGGGTTTTTTCGGCTTGCTGGCTCTTTTCTACGTAGCCTGTCCGCTTCAGCGATTCAATCAATCTGTCCTGCGAAACCGTTTGGCCCACGCGAAGCTGTTTTGGAGCCGCATAGATCCCAGCAGACCGGGTGAAGACTTCGCCCTGCAAAAGAGTGTCGATACGCCGCGAAAATGTCACCCAGTAATAGACGAGAAAGATGGACAGAATTGTCGCTACTGACAGTAGTGGGATGATTACCGGTGGACTGATTAGCCGGCGCACAAGGCGGCGCTTGAAACTAACCGGCGCTTCCTGATACGCGACCATGCGTGCGCGACGTGACACTTCTCTCTTTGGTCGCATTCCGTCTGGGGGTTTTTGTTCAGGTGGGTATCTTACTGGCATTGACAGGCGATAGACCTCTGTGTTCTCCCAGCCCAACGGGGTCGACCCCGGCCGGCTGCGGGCTCGGTGGTCATTCGTCCATCCTCGCAACCGAATGCTAACCCTTTGAAACGAGCGTGTCCACGAAAAGCAAACTGCCGGTTCGCGCTCTTACTAGCGAAACGCCCCCTAAGGTTGGAACGAAATGTAGGATGCGTCAGGACTTCGGGCCGATTGACAGCCTCTTTTTCTTTCGTTACCGTCCAACATCTTAGGCCACCTTCTTTGATGCAGTTCCCGATGTATGAGTTTAATCCCCACCGGCACGCGTTCCCTGCCGCGCATTCGGCGTAGAATTTTCATTCCGGCTATTGCAGTCGGCTCTGCCCTGGCCATGGGCGCGGTCGGGTTTCACCTGATCGAAGGATGGTCGCTCCTTGATAGCTTGTACGTGGCGGCGCAGACCGTTACCACTGTAGGATACGGCGATCTTAGTCCGGCAACTCGCGGTGGGCGCGTTTTCGCTTCACTCTTCATGCTCGTCGCCGTCGGCGTTGTGCTCTATGCGCTCACGAATACCGTTCAGACGATTGTTCAATCAGAGCTAGTTGAGCAGTTTGGCCAGCGGCGCCAATATCGAAAAATGAGTAGATTGGGAAATCACTACATCGTTTGCGGCGCGGGTCGTGTTGGCGCACACCTGGTGCGCGCACTTCTAGCCACAAACGAGACCTTTATTGTCATCGAGCGAGATCCAGTTAGAGTCGCTGAGCTAACCGAACTCGGAGTACTCGTATTGGTGCGAGATGCGACTCTCGAAGAAAGCTTGCGAGAAGCCGGGGTAGATCGTGCTAAAGGACTTGCGGCTTGCCTGCCGGACGATGCTGACAACGTCTATGTGGTGTTGAGCGCTCGCGACTTTAATCCAAACCTTCATATCGTGGCCCGCGCCGCAGCGGAACAAGCTGAATCAAAACTCATTCGGGCAGGGGCGAACCGTGTCGTGGCTCCGACAATAATTGGCGGGCACCGCATGGCGATGGCGTTGACGAAGCCGGCCGTGGAGGATTTCATCGGATCGATCACCGCTAACAAACTTGAATTAGCCTTTGAACAACTGGAGGTCGAACCATCGTCGCAGCTCGTGGGTCAGAAGCTCAGCGAAACCAGTATTCGGTCGGAGTTGGACATTGTTGTGGTCAGCATTCGCCGAAGTGATGGAACCATACTATTTAACCCGAGCGGCGAGGCAGTTATTCAGAGTGCCGACATACTGATCGCAATTGGTCACGCCGAGTCGCTGATGAAACTAAGCGCGATGACGAAAGACGGAGGGAATGCCCAAAGTCCAAGGTCGACTGTCCAAAGTCATTCGTAAAGTTGGGCGTCGAAGCGCCGGGTTGGTGTTTTCAACGGCTCGGAACCGAGCGCGCTACGCGCGTCGGTTCGGTAGATGACTTGAGTCTTTGGACATTGGATCTCGGACTAATCAGATGAAAATCCTCGTTACCGGCGGTAGTGGATATTTGGGAACCCACGTGCGCCGCTTTTTTAATGCAAACGACTTTTCCAGACGCTCGGGGAATGACATTCTTGACCCTGAAGACGTCAAGCACGTTTCTGACTGTAACGTCGTAATCCATCTTGCAGCCCATTTGGATAAGGATCCGGCTGGCGCCGATCAGTGTTTCCGCACCAACGCTGAGGGCACGGCTAACGTGCTTAAGAATCTCCAGCCAAATACTGTTTTTATCTACGCTTCAACTAAGGATGTTTACGGCGCGCATGCGTCTGCGTTTGACGAAGTACCGGAGACGTGCAAAACAGACTACTGTGGCCAGACCGCGTTTGAGTGGTCCAAGTTATTGGCAGAGAAATATGTCGAGTACTACGCGCACGAGAGAAGCCTGCGAACCTGTATCTTTCGAATGTCGACGGTTTACGGGCGCCCATCGGACGGGAATGAGCCGAGCTTTGTCACCCATTACGTGGAGTCGGTTAAGCGAGGCTGGCCCATTCGGATGCCGCTTTACGGAAACCCGATTCGCGATATCCTTCACGTCGACGACTTTTCGCGCGCCTGTCAGGCATTCATCGATTCAGACTTGAAATCGGGCCTGTTCAATCTCGGTGGCGGTAAGGACAACTCGGCCAGCTTGCTGGAGATTGCACAAACAGCCGGAAAGCTGATCGAGCTTGAACCTGTGATCGGAGACGGTGAATATTTACCCCACCCCGTACCGGTTCATTATGTGTCTGATTTGAAACGCGTGCGCGAGCAGTTGGATTGGGTGCCTCAAATCGACATCGAGGCAGGACTTCGAGATCTCTTGTAACTAATTTTCTCGCTTGTGAATCGCATGAGGCAAGGGTTAGACGATATTCAACGCATTGTAGTTCGCGGCACAAATTGGGTCGGCGATGCCGTGATGACCATTCCTGCACTGCGCGCTCTCCGCCAACTCTTTCCCGAAGCTCACATCACCCTTGCTACTCGCCCTTGGGCAAAAGGGCTATTCGCAGAAGTTGATTTCCTTGACGACCTGTTGGTCCACGATGCCTCCGGACTCAGGTCAGTTGTCAATCAGGTGATGCAGTGGAGAATCCGGCGCTTCGATGTGGCCGTGCTGTTTCCGAATTCACTTGAGTCTGCACTCGTAGCTTCGATTGCGCGTGTCCCTCTCAGGATCGGTTATGCCACGGAAGGCCGGCAGCGCTTGTTAACACATCCTTTGGATCTGCCGGAGTGGCGCAACTCAAAGCATGAAATCTTCTATTACCTGAATATCGTCGAACAACTCCAATCTTTCGTTAAGCCAAACGAGAACGAGAACTTTGACTCCCAGCCCAGTGGCAGACTTGAGGTAAGTCCGGCCCGGCAGGCGGACGCCAGGGCGATGCTGGAAGCACGGGGCGTCAACATGACTCGCAAAAAGGTTGGAGATTCCGGTCGACCAGTAATTGCACTCTGTCCTGGCTCAACTAACAGTCGAGCTAAGCGCTGGCCCACCGATCGTTTTGCTACGCTGGCTGATCGGTTCATCGACGAACTTGGCGCCGAAGTCCTTTTGATTGGGTCTACCGGGGAAATCGAAGTGTCTCGAGACGTCATCAGCCAGATGCGTAATCCGTGCACAATGCTAACGGGTGAAACTGATCTCGCAGAGCTAGTTGCAGTGCTGAGCGTCGTCGATCTACTGATTACAAATGATACCGGGCCAGCGCACATCGGAGCGGCTCTTATGCGACCCACGCTGGTCATCTTTGGCCCGACGAATCCTTTGACGACCCGCCCGTTTTCAGCAACCAGCGAAATCGTACGCGAGCCCCCGGACTGTGCCCCTTGCATGCTGCGCGATTGCCCAATAGACCATCGCTGCATGACAGCCATTAGCCCCGATCAGGTTTTCAAACGAGCGCAGCTTATGCTGGCAGAAAAACTTCAGGCCGTGGTCTGAACAGTTGGTTGGATTACTGATGAACAAAGCAGTTTTTATTGATCGCGACGGTACGATCTCGGAAGAAGTTGGTTATATCAATCATGCATCGAGGTTCCGTCTCTTCCCTTATTCAGCTTCAGCCATCAAACTTCTTAACGATAGTGATTGGCTGGCGATAATTACCACCAATCAGGCGGGAGTTGCTCGAGGTTATTTTACCGAGGACATGATAAAGACGGTCCATCAGCGCTTAACGGAAGGAATTGAAAGCGAGGGCGCTAAACTGGATGCTATCTATTATTGCGCGCATCATCCTTCTCTTGGGGAACCGCCCTACCGTCTAGACTGTGATTGCCGCAAGCCGAAACCAGGGCTTATCTCACGCGCCGCAAATGATCTGAATATTGACTTGAGCAAGAGTTGGATGGTGGGCGATCGCTACAGTGATATTGAACTGGCGCGAAATGCGGGCGTCAAATCAGCTTTCGTATTGAGTGGTTACGGTCGTGGTGAATGGGAACACCAGCAGCAGTCGTGGGACCATCACCCTGACATAGTCGCTGAACATTTACTGGACGCAGTTAAGCAGATCGTGGACCAGCCTTAAGTGCTGATTTGGTCCCACATCACCTGAGTTCATCAGAAGGAACAATAATTTGACGGTTGAGCGAACATTACTTCAGGAACGACTCGTCAACATCATTCGTCGCTTTCCACAGCGCCGCATCCTGGTGGTTGGCGATTCGATTGCGGACCAGTTTATTTACGGTGCAATCAGTCGGGTTTCACGTGAGGCGCCCGTGTTCATACTAAGCCACGAGCATACGGAGACGGTGCCGGGTGGGGCTGCAAACTGCGCGACGAACCTGGCGGCGCTCGGGGCCAATGTTTCGCTTGTGAGCGTGGCGGGAACCGACGCGGCGGGTCGCGCCCTCGTTGAACAACTAACCGCGGCAGGTGTTAACTGCGACAGCTTATTGACGTCTGACAGTCTGCAAACGACTACCAAGGTTCGTATCCTTGCAGGACAACTACATTCCACCCGTCAACAGGTGATTAGAATCGACTATGAAGGCGAAGGCTTAAAGGACAATGACTTGCGCGAACGGCTGAGAGAGCAATTGTTGGAACAGGCACAGTCGGCTGATCTGGTTGTAATTTCAGATTACAACTACGGCGTCGCCGATTCTGACATGGCAGCTTTCACTCGCGACGTGGCAACCGCCCGCAAGATTCCAGTGCTGGCGGACTCACGCTTTCGGCTCTTCCACTTTGGACGCTTCACTTCCGCGACGCCCAACCAGGACGAAGTTGAAAAACTCATCGGCAAGGAAATGCTGACGCTAAGCGAACTCGATGCCGCCGGTGAAGAATTGCGAGAGACACTCAGCTATCGCGCACTATTAGTTACTCGGGGCAGCAGTGGACTCACACTCTTTGAAGACGGAGTGGCTCCGTTCCACCTCGATGCAGTCGGCGCTCGCGAGCCGGTTGACGTCACCGGCGCTGGGGATACAGTAATGGCCGCTTACGCGTTGGCGATTGCATCGGACTCGTCCTTCCCCGATGCAGCGCGAATAGCAAACTACGCCGGCGGGCTTGTCGTTATGAAACGCGGAACGGCAACCGTGAGCCGCGACGAGTTGGAGACGTCCGTCTTGCAATCGGAGGTTGTTAATTAGCTTGAATCGAGACCTTGATGAATCTCTTAACGACTCAGGAGTTGTCGATCGCAGCACGCTGATTGAGCTCGTTGCAGCGGCGAAGGCGCGAGGCGCGAGGGTGATTCTGGCGAATGGTTGTTTTGACGTTCTCCACGCTGGCCACGTGCGTTACCTTCAGGGAGCAAGGGCGCTTGGCGATCTACTCGTAGTGGGTGTTAATTCAGACGAGCAGGTAGCAATCCAAAAAGGTGAAGGCAGGCCAGTTATGTCGGAGAGCGACCGGGCAGAACTCGTCGCGTCAATCGATGCGGTTGACCTCGTAACGGTTTTTGACGAGCCAACAGTCGAGGCTTTGCTTCTGGAGTTGCGTCCCGATGTGCATGCCAAGGGGACGGACTATACTGAGGACACGGTTCCGGAACGCGAGGTTGTAAAATCTTTTGGCGGTCGCGTTGCAATCGTTGGAGACCCAAAGAATCATTCAACGACGGAAATGATCTCGCGGTTGGGAAAAGACTCTCTCCGAAATTCCGGATGAGCTGCGAGCCCGCTTTTCCCAGAGCAACTACTTTCGCGAACAAAAATAGAAATTCGCGCAATCGTCGATTACGAAATTTTGGATGAAAATTCTAGTAGTAAAACTGGGGAGCATCGGAGACATCGTCCACACTCTGCCCGCGGCTGCCGCGATTCGGGCAGCCTTGCCTCACGCTGAAATATCCTGGGTCGTAGAAGTTCGTTCTGCTGAAATTTTAAGAGACAACCCGATTTTAGATCGTCTCATCGAAGTCGACACGAAGGCGCTGAGGCGCGGGTTGATGTCTGGGGAGACGCTGCGGGCACCGCGCCAGCAGTTACGTCGGCTACGCGCCTCGGCCTTCGATTTAGCTTTAGATTTTCAGGGATTACTTAAATCCGCCTCTATCGCGCGCCTTTCCGGCGCGCGTCGTGTTTTTGGCTTCTCGCGTGAGTCCCTCCGGGAACCGGCTAGCCGGGTCTTCCTCTCAAAAACAATACCGATTCCCAAGAAAACGCATGTAATTCGGAAGAATCTGGCGCTTGCTAAAGGTGCTTTGGACATTTTGGTGCCGGAGTCAGGCGATGACTTCTCTTTTCCGATCGCAACCGGGCCGGCGCATGAAGCCGAAGCCCTTGCATATTCGGATAGGCGGTTCGCCATACTAAATCCCGGCGGAGGTTGGCCTACGAAGTTATGGAATTTCGAACGCTTTGGACGCCTTGCCGACGAGTTGTGGTCAAACTACGGACTGCGGTCGTTAATAACCTATGGGCCGGGTGAACAACAATTGGCAGACGCCGTTGCAAAAGCAGCCCTGTCTGGGCAGGCCGAGGCCGTCAGCCTTTCGTTGAAGGGATTCTACGAATTGGCTAAACGCGCCGAAGTTTATGTGGGCGGCGATACGGGCCCAACTCATATTGCCGTCGCGGCCGGCGCTCCTATCGTGGGGCTATTCGGTCCAACCGAATGGTGGCGGAATGGTAGTCCACGAGCCGATGACATCTGCGTTGAGCGAGTAGATATTGATTGTCGAACTGATTGTCACCGGCGAGCGTGTTCGAATTGGATCTGTATGGACATAGAGGTGGGTCGTGTACTCGAGGCGGTCAACGAAAGATTGAAGACCGTGCCAACTTCTTCACCTGTCCTTGGTGTCTTGAACGTTCAGAGCATATAAAGAACTTTCACGATTGCTGAGGCTCGCTCGAGGCAGTGACGAATTCAAGTCTTACTGGGAGTTAACTTAAGTTGCGCAGAGGCGGTACCTGGTTTCAACGTTGGCGAGTGCCGCTTGGTTTTTTGTCTGCAGCACTGTTTCTGCTGTTTGCGCGACCGACGGTACGGACTCTGATTGCGGGTGCGTGCGTTTCGATTCCGGGACTACTCCTCCGAGCCTGGGCAGCTGGTCACATCCGCAAAAACGCCGAGCTCGCGACTTCCGGCCCCTACGCCTTCACTCGAAACCCACTTTATCTCGGAAGCTTTCTCCTGGGGTTAGGATTTACGATTAGCTCCGGTCGATGGCAACTTGGAGTCCTTTTTGCCCTACTCTTTCTTGGCATCTATTTGCCGGTTATGCGCGTCGAATCCGCGACGTTGGCAGAGCTTTTTGGAGAGAGCTTCAAGAAATATGCAGCTGCAGTCCCGTTGTTCTTGCCGCGCCTTTCCCCCTACCGCGGCGAAGTTTCTCAAGCTGGATTCGACAAATCGCTCTACTTGCGATACCGGGAGTATAGAGCGGCCCTTGGATTACTAATCGCGTGGTGCCTGATGGCCTTGAAAGCGTTTTACCTGAAATGAACTTTAGAGCAAGCAAATTCCTTACGGCGATACTCGTCCTGGTCATAAGCTGGACAGGAGCAAGTCTGGCTTCGGCTCAAACCGCCGAGAATGTTAAGTCGCACCCTTTCGAGCCGAGTGAGGAACTCGTAATGGGCGTTGAGTTTTCGCGGGCGCTCTTGAAAAATTTGGATGTTGCGGAATTTCGTTTCACTTCCCGCCGAGACCCGGGTCAACTAACTGACGTTGGTGCGCCTTCTTTCCTTAAGTTAACCGGCGAGGTTTTCAGCAAAGGTTTTTTTGCCAAGCTGTTTAATCTAAAGTTCCGCGAGTCGATGGAGTCTCATGTCGAACCTGGAACCTTTACTGTTCATTGGTCCAAGAGAATTGATGAACAAGGAAAGCGTCTGCGGGTTAGCGAAGCAGTTTTTGCTGACGGTAAGGTTTCGTGGACGGAAAAAGATCCAAACAATCCGGAAAGTGCTCCTCGGAAGGCAGATGCGACATTTTCAGGCCAGATTCAGGACGTTTTGTCGGCTATCTATTTTTTGCGAACTCAGCCACTAACTCCGGGAAAGACATTGGATGTGACCATCAGCGACTCGGGACGCGTTTACAAGATTCCAGTTAGAGTGGTTGAAAAGAAGCGGTTCAAGACCATACTAGGGAAGGTCGATGCCATTCGCGTAGATCCCGGACTTTTTGGCCCCGAAGGTATGATGGCACGCAACGGACATATTTCTATCTGGTACACCAACGACAATCGCAGGATACCCGTCAAAGCCAGAATCAAAACCGAATACGGCATTTTCAACGTTAGCTTGCGGAAAGTCAGTCAAACCCCGGAACCGCAACCGTATCTGACCAACGCATCCAAGCCTGAGCAAAAAGCTCCGAAACTCGCTCCGTAAATTTCAGATACGCTCTTAGATTTAGCTCACCCTCGTTCCCGATGAGTTCTCCTCTGATACTCGGTCACCGTGGAGCATCCGCGCGCGCCCCTGAAAACACCATCGCCGCTTTCGCGCAAGCCATGAACGATGGCGCTGACGGAATTGAATTTGACGTCAGGCTATCCAGTGATGGAGTGCCCGTTGTTATTCATGACGACTCGCTTAAGCGCACAGCCTCGATCAATCAATTAGTTTCTCAACTGACCGCAGAAGAACTTCGGAAAACTGATGTGGGGAGTTGGCTCGCCCGGAAGCGACCGACTCTCGGGCAATTTGCGGGAGAACCTCTTCCGCTACTTTCGGAGGTCCTTGATTTCTTTTCGACTCGGGCCGGGTTTCTCTATATCGAAATGAAGTCGGACAGTCAGCAGGGACCTTTGTTAGCCGCCGCGGTTGTGCGACTTGTGCGTGAGTATCAATTTGTTGATCGCGTGGTAGTTGAAAGTTTCGATTTGCCGTCAATTCGCGAGGTCAAGAGACTCGACGGCACCATGCGAACGGCGGCTTTGTTCGAGCCGAAGCTCTCCCATCCCTTGGCGACTATCCGCCGTCGGAATATGGTGGCGCAGGCTCTTGAGCATGAAGCAGATGAAATAGCCCTCCATCACACCCTGGCTAATAAAGCCACTGTCGAAAGAGCGCGCGAGCGCGGACTCGACGTTGTCTTATGGACAGTTGATGAACCATCGTGGATCAAGCGGGCCCAGCTGATCGGGATAAAAGCGTTGATCGCAAACGATCCAAGCCGAATGGTGCGGGCGCGTTCCACGTTTACCTCTTGACTGTCCACTCGCCAATTCTCTGCTCAAAAAATGGCTCCAGATGACAGCGAACGGTCACATCTGTATCATTCGCACACAATTTGTTGGACACAGGAGAATGAACGATGCCAGTTAGACAAGGCGCTGAGGTTATTGAGCCGAAGGGTAAGCTTGGAGTGCTACTCGTAGGACTCGGCGCAGTTAGTACGACCGTAATTGCAGGTGTTGAAGCCGTTAAGAAGGGTATTGGAAAGCCTATAGGCAGTTTGACGCAGATGGGTACTGTTCGCCTTGGAAAGCGCACCGAGAATCGCGTTCCGTTAATCAAAGACTTTGTACCGCTTGCTAGACTTGAAGACCTTGTTTTTGGAGCTTGGGACATTTTTGAGGATTCAGCCTATGAAGCCGCCGTGCATGCAGGCGTCCTGGAAAAGGAACTCCTCAAACAACTGAAAACGCCCCTTCAGAAAATCAAGCCGATGAAGGCCGTCTTCGACCAGAACTACGTAAAGCGGTTGAATGGCACCAACGTTAAAAAAGGCCCTAACAAATTCAAGCTTGCTCAGCAGCTCATTGAAGAGATTGCGGAATGGAAAAAAGCAAACCGCTGCACGCGAGTGGTGATGATCTGGGCTGCTTCGACTGAAATATTTCTCAAAGAACACGCAGTGCATAAGACGCTCGAGTCGTTTGAGAAGGCGATGAAGGAGAACCACAAATCCATTGCGCCATCGATGATCTACGCCTACGCAGCGCTTAAGTCTGGTATCCCCTTCGCGAATGGCGCTCCCAATCTCACCGTTGACATACCTGCGCTCAGGTCTCTGGCCGAAGAAAAAAATCTGGCGATTTGTGGGAAGGACTTCAAGACCGGCCAAACTTTGATGAAGACGATTTTGGCTCCCGGCTTAAAGGCAAGAATGCTTGGTCTGGCCGGTTGGTATTCAACCAACATTCTCGGCAATCGCGACGGCGAAGTTTTGGACGATCCCGAATCTTTCAAAACGAAGGAAGAATCCAAGCTCTCAGTACTTGAATATATTTTGCAACCGGAAGTTTACCCGGAGCTTTATAAAGACTTCTCGCACGTCGTCCGCATTAACTATTATCCACCGCGAGGAGACAACAAGGAGGGTTGGGACAATATTGATATCTTTGGTTGGCTCGGCTATCCGATGCAGATCAAGATTGACTTCCTTTGCCGCGACTCAATTCTCGCGGCTCCTATAGTTCTTGATCTCGCGTTGTTTCTGGATCTGGCGCAACGAGCGGGTATGAAGGGCATTCAGGAGTGGCTCTCCTTCTATTTCAAATCGCCACAAACCGCGCCCGGTCTTTATCCCGAACACGATGTGTTCATACAGTTGATGAAATTGAAAAACACTTTGCGTTATCTAAAGGGCGAAGACCTAATTACGCACCTTGGTCTGGAGTATTACGATTAGCTCGGGAGGGCGCAGTCGGCTGGCCCGGCTGCGCCAAACCTGCTAACCAACACGATGAACCCTTTCGTGGAGTACCGCGTTAAAAGGTGCATCTTGACATCCCCCGCCTGGTCTTTCTTACCCCCCGAACCAAATATTGGCAGGTTTCTTCTGACACGATTTGTCAGCTCGACTAACCCTTGATATTAAGCCGGATGGTCAAAATTCTGACGCATACACCATATTTAGTGATGACATTTTTGGTCGTGTCGTATATATAGCATCAGTCAATTTTCGGTTTTAGAGTTAGGAACCTTTGATTGAGGCAAACTGACTTGATTGCCATGCATCAAGTGAACAGCGGATCGTTCCTTGCATAATTGAGGTTGGCCAATTAGGGCCACGTCAATGGGGAGGCAAGCTCCCGCGCATGCAAGGAGGACAGCATGATTACTGAGATGGAGATAAAAAAACTAAACGAAACCATGGGCACCGTCTTCCTGGATCCAGATCAGAAGAGTCCTCGCGCTCAAGAATTTGAGGAGCAACTGACCTCCCGTATTGTGGGACAGGAGCGCGCAGTACGGCGCATGAGCGGCCTTTACCAAATATTTCTTGCCGGCATGAACCCGCCCAACCGGCCTATCGGTACGATGCTATTCCTAGGTCCTACCGGATCGGGCAAAACTCGTGTAATCGAGGCTGCGGCAGAAGTTCTGTACGGCGACGCCAACGCAATCGTGAAGATCGACTGCGCCGAGTTTCAGCACTCGCACGAAATTGCGAAATTGATCGGCTCGCCTCCAGGATACCTGGGACACCGTGAAACGTCGCCGATGCTGACGCAAGAAAATCTTGATCGAATGCATACCGACGATATCAAACTCTCATTGATACTTTTTGACGAGATCGAAAAAGCGTCGGATAGCCTCTGGCAATTGCTGCTGGGCATTCTCGATAAAGCCACGCTGACACTCGGTGACAATCGCCGCGTGGACTTCTCTCGGTGCATGGTGATTCTGACATCCAATCTCGGTGCTCGGGAAATGTCGGAACTAATCTCCGGCGGAATTGGCTTCGCTCCTGGGAAGGGTGTGAAGAATCCCAACGACACCGAAGTGGACCAGAAGATTTATCGCACCGCCGTCGAGGCTGCGCGACGAAAGTTTTCACCTGAGTTCATGAACAGGATTGACAAGGTAGTTGTCTTCCGTTCGCTGAAAGAGCATCACCTTCGTCAGATCCTTGAGTTGGAACTACAGGCAGTTCAAGAACGAATCATGCAAGGCTCAGGAACCAAGTTTGTTTTCCAATGCTCAGATAGCGCCAAGGACACGCTGCTCAAGGAAGGCTTGGACTTCAAGTATGGCGCACGCCATCTGAAGAGATCAGTGGAACGGTTCCTCGTATATCCACTTTCGAATTTGGTCGCTACCGGCCAGATTGGCTTGGGTGACCTGGTTCATGTCGATCTCGACGAGTACACCCACAAGCTGATCTTTTCCAAGAGCTCTGGTGGGGCACTCATCCACGATATGCCCGAGCCGACGGAAGAGCCGGAAGTGACGGAAACCTTATCCGGCGGCGTAGGTCTGCCAATCCCACAGACCAAGGCGGCTAAGAAGAGCCAGAGCCGTGGCGAAAAAACTGAAAGCTAAACGACACTCACCCCAGAAATGAAAAGCGCCATCCACTCAAGTGGGTGGCGCTTTTCATTTGAGAAACTTGGTCGAGATATTAGTTGTGTCTTGAGATTCTTTGAATAGCTTCGCTGGCAGCTGCTACCAAATATGGATCCACAGACGTGAGTGCAGCGTTGAGCGCAGGAAGGGCCGAGGGAGCTCCAATCTTCCCGAGTGCAATTGCCACTTCCCTACGTAAATCACTTTCAGCTTTTTCGTCACCCAACACAGCGATCAGAGCAGGTGCGGCAGCACTATTGCCAATCTGGCCCAGCGAGCGGGCCGCAGATCGCAATACGAAGGGGTTCTGCTCCTTGCGCGGCTTCGACTTCTTCTTGGAACCGCTCACCACGATCGGTGAACCAAGAATTGTGGAGAGTGGAATGACAGCATCCGAATCTCCAATCTCACCCAGGGCAACCGCTGAGGCACCCCGAACACCGTCTTCCTTGTCAGTAAGAAGAAGTTCGACAAGTCGGGGCACGGCTGAACGGCTACGAGTGCGGCCCAACGCATAAGCCGTCTCTCGCCTAACGAACTCATCTTTATCGCTCAGCAACGGAATTAGACTCGCGGAAGATTCAGCCGGCGGCAACGAGAGTATTGAGCCCACTGCAGTAGCTCGCACGATCGGTGACGCATCGGTCAGTGCAGTCAATGCCACCCGAGATGCAGCCGGATGTCGCATCGACCGCAAACGTGAGAGCGCATCGCGTCGCTCTTCAGCGTCGCCTGAAGCCAGCCGATCTTGCTGCTTCGCAATCTCAAGTTGATGTGGAGTTAAAGAACCAGTTCCCTGTCGTCCCTGGCTCATCGATGCTGCTTGCAGGGCAACGATAAGTAAACCAGCAAACCCGACATGACGAAAAAATGTTTTTGATGGCATTGAATACTCGCGACCGTCGGCGATCAGTCAGACGAAGTCAGCTTTTCCATGGAATCAACAATCAGTACGGCAATTGGTGGATAAACCAATAAATCAGGAAGGGTCAAGGTTGAAGACGTGTAGGACAACAGACTCGATTGCACCTCGCCTACTCCAGCGCGAAATAACATCGTCAGGTCGTTGAAGAAATCCTGAGCATGCCAGCCGATGACAAGACCCACTCCCACGCTCAGACCATAGCCGACCAGCAAGAACGTATAGGCCGAGAGTCTCGTAAACGGTTGCTCTGGCTTCTCATCGTCTCGCATGATCGAGTCTTGAATCGATTTGGGGCGGTAGGTGTAATGGGCCAGGTATTCGCGAAGGCGTGTTGCGAGGTGCCAAATGCCGATCAGGAAGAGCGTCGCCACGATGGCCCGGCCTGTGTAACCAAGTTTCTGCCAAAGCTGCGGGCGCAAAAGAACTACGATGAAGGTCGAAAGAAAAAGCGAGACAGTCGTGAAGACTGCTCGCTGACGTTCACGATTTTCCTTCCGATCTCGCTCCAGCACCTCGTCAACAACCCGATCCCACCGGGCCTGCACTGCTAGACTTCGAGCCCGCTTGGCGTGAACGTTATTCGAATCGAGTATCGAAAAGCCGCCGCTCGTGAAAGCCGAGAGTTTGTCGTCGTAATAGGCCCGCTCCTGGGGATCAATCAGAACACGATAGGCCTTGGAAAGGAGAGCAAAATCGCGGGCAGCGCTTTCAGAACCTCCGTTGACGTCAGGGTGACGCACGCGAGCCAATTTACGGTACGCGGATCTAACCTCAGACTTGGAGGCTGAGCGCTTAACCCCGAGAATCTTGTAGTAATCAGTCACCCCGCGTTTACAACTCCCCAAAATCGTTAGCAAACGAATCCGAACCGTCGGTTCAAAATTATAACACTATCTGTTTCAGCCAACGGCAGTCGGAAGAGGTTGTTTGATTGGAGAATCTTGTGAAATAAGGGGGGCCAGAGAAGCGTTTAAAAGATCCCTCGAGCGGCCTTCGAGGTGGGGCGAGGACAATTGTTTTTTTGTGAGTGAGTTACGCTTCTCTGGCGAATGCCCCTTCCCTAACAAGTCCGATGCCACGCTCGAGGATCGGTAATAGCCTACGAAAATCCCGATTTCTCACCTTTTGGGCATCAAGAAGTGTCCCTGATCGAAGACAGCACGTCTACGGACACAGACACATCAGAGCCCCAATCCCTTCCCTTACTTCGAACTTCGGGCAACGAGTTTAAGCAAGGTCCGCACAGCGATACCCGTGGGACCCTTTGAGCGGTACGGCTTGGCATCGTCGCCCCATGCAGTACCCGCAATATCCAGGTGAGCCCAGGAGACGCCGTCGGCAAACTCCTTCAGAAATGCGGCCGCCGTAATTGTGCCGGCCTTCCGGCCGCCCACATTCTTAATGTCAGCGATGTCCGACTTAATTTGCTTGGAATATTCCTTATCCAAAGGTAACTGCCAAAACTTTTCTCCCGCTTCTTTGCCCGATGCTATGACGTCGTCGATGAGTTTCTGATCTGTCCCCAGAATTGCGACATTCACATCGCCCAAGGCTATTGAAACCGCGCCGGTAAGTGTAGCCATGTCTACAATCGTTGTTGCGCCAAGTTTTCTGGCGTAAGCAATCGCATCGGCAAGTACCAACCGCCCTTCGGCATCCGTGTTGATTACCTCGATTGTCTTTCCGGTCATCGCCCGAACGACGTCACCTGGCTTAGTTGCCTTACCCGAGGGAAGGTTTTCGGCACACGGAATAACTCCAAGCACTGGAATTGACGGCTTCAGTTGGCCAATGGCTCGCATGGCTCCGATGACTGTCGCCCCGCCCGTCATGTCATATTTCATCAGCTCCATGTTCTCGCCGGGCTTCAGTGATATGCCGCCGGAATCGAAGGTAATTCCTTTTCCGACGAATGCTAACAGGCCATCGTCGTTCGAAGATGAGTCTGCCGGAGTGTATTTCAGGATTATTAACTTTGCTGGTTCATCCGACCCTCGTGCCACGCAGAGCAGCGACCCCATTCCCTCCTGTTCCATGCGCGCTTCGTCCAAAACGTCGATGCTCAGACCAAACTCGCTGGCAACTGTCTGCGCGCGTTCCGCCATGATCGTCGGCGTCATGTAGGCACCAGGTTCGTTGGCAAGATCCCTAGTAAAATTGACCGACTCGCCGATGCTCGTACCGCGATCAACGCCTCGTTTCAGTTCCCCTTCGTCGGCGCCTTCGATGACCACCACCAGCCGTTCAATGTTCCTTACTTCCTTATCGACGGTTCGATACTTGTCCGGTTCGAACAAACCCATGATTGCGCCTTCGACAGTGACGGAGGCGACATCGGCTGCGGCGCCTTCAAGACGCGGCACGACGGCGATTGAAGTCGCGTTTTTTCCGCGCAACACACGGACAGCGGTACCCGCCATTTGAGCGACTTGAGTCGTCGTATAGTCCTCGCGTTCACCAACGCCAACCAGCAAGAGTCTCTTTGCCTTAATCTTGGAATTACCGACCAAGTGTAGATAAATTGTCTCAGCTTCTTTGCCTTTGAGTTCCTCCGATTCAATCACCGACCGGACCACGCCGCCAGTTATTTCATCGAGATCTTTCAGAAAGCCATCGTCAGCTTTTTCATCTTTGAAAACTGCAATAGCAACTGCTTGAACATCAAGCTCTTTATATGGTCCATTCGAATTCTCGATCTGCATTTGGATTGTCTTATTTTCCTTCCAATAGATTCATCATCGATTTCTTTCTTTTAGTTGAGCGCGGGTTTCTCTTTCCACCGTGCGCTTCAATTCCGCTTCCCGCTTGTCATACATTTTCTTGCCGCGAGCGACGGCTACTTCGATCTTTATCTTGCGGCTCTTTAGGTAGACTCGTGTCGCCACTAGCGTCATGCCCTGCTTGACGGCGGCTTCATCCAGCCGTTCAATCTCGCGCTTGTGTAACAGCAGTTTGCGCGTGCGAAGCGGCTCATGGTTTTCACGGTTCCCATGAGCATAAGGGGAAATGTGGGCATTAAACAACCATGCCTCCCCCTCACGGATTGCGACATACCCTTCCTTGAGCTGAACTCTTCCCGCAAGCACGCTTTTGACCTCGGTCCCGGTCAAAGCAATCCCCGCCTCGAATTTATCCAGGATGTGATACTCATGGTACGCGGCACGATTTGAAGCCAGTACTTTTTCTTCAGTTGATGTAGCCATTTCACTTTTATAGACGGCGAGTGCAGCATGCAATCGACTACTTATCGGCCTCCTCTCGCAAGGGCCGAATCATCAATTCGTTCGCGGCCTCGCGAGCAGTTTTCTTTTCATAAAGCACTGCGTGAACTTCATTGGTAATTGGCATCTCGATGCCCAATTGGTCTGCAAGGTTTTTCACGGCAAGTGCAGTTTTGATGCCCTCAGCCACCTCTGACATATCCGACGTAATAGACTCGAGACTCCGGCCGAGGCCCAATTCGTACCCCACGTGACGATTACGAGAAAGGCTGCCAGTGCATGTGAGTACCAAATCCCCGATTCCAGCCAATCCCATCAGGGTCTCGATTCTGCCGCCTTGACGCAATGCGAGCCGCGTCATTTCAGCCAAGCCTCTGGTAATCAGCGCCGCGACACTGTTTGAACCAAAACCCAGACCTGCGACCATGCCCGCCGCAATCGCCATCACATTCTTTACGGATCCGGCCAACTCAGTACCAACCACATCATCGTTGGTGTAAATCCGAAGATTGTCAAAGCTCAAATTGGTCTGCACTGCGCGCGCCGCATCGTGATCGTCACTCGCGGCCACCACAGCAGTTGGATGCTTGTCTACGACCTCACGCGCAAATGATGGCCCTGACAAACAGACAAATCTTGGGTGCGCTTCCGTTGGCACGAGATCAGAAACGATTTGCGAGATTCGCTTACCCGATTCGGTTTCGATTCCCTTGGTGGCACTCACCAGAATCAAACCTGCATGCAGGGAGTTCCTAAGTCTTGAGACCAGCTCCCGAGTA
Organism: Pyrinomonadaceae bacterium; assembly: GCA_035273425.1. Classification (GTDB taxonomy): domain Bacteria; phylum Acidobacteriota; class Blastocatellia; order Pyrinomonadales; family Pyrinomonadaceae; genus PSRF01. The sequence continues at coordinate 42,562 of DATEPB010000043.1, forward strand.
GCGTGCGACGGCGCAGCGAGTATTAGTATTTGCGAGTCCTTCGCTGCGGACTGTAAATCAGCCGTGGCGTGAACTTCTTTCGGGACCGTCACGCCGCGAAGATAACCAGGATTAGCGTGATCACGATTTATCGCCGCCACGGTCTCGTCGCTACGAGCCCAAATCTCCACGCCATTCCCGGCGCGACTCGCATGAATAGCGAGCGCTGTCCCCCAACTTCCAGCGCCAATCACTGCTACACGCATTTGTACCTTAGCTTCATCGTATTAGTTTTCGACATGCTTCAGTAATGTTCGACATGCTTCAGCTCTTCGTGAGGCTCGTGATACTCAACCATGCGCCCGTCTTTACATCCAGATTGAATGTTCCTGCATCGCAACGACAAGCTGAAGCATGTCGGACCTCTAACGGAACTTACTTTCGTTGCCCTCGACCAACCTACGTATGTTCGCGCGATGCGCAAACACTATTAATGCTCCGCCTATGGTCGTTGATATCAGCACCGGCATGGATGGACCACCCGTTTGGACCAGCATGCCATAAACCAAGACAGCTAGTGGAACGCAAGCTGCGGCGACGATCGATCCAAGCGATACGTAACGAGTCCGCCAAACAATCAGAAGAAACACGACTGCTGCCACAGCCACAGCCCAAGGAGCCAGGACCAGAAAGACACCAACTCCCGTGGCCACGCCCTTTCCGCCTCTGAAGCTTAACCACACGGGAAACATGTGCCCCACGATTACCGCAATTGCTGCCGCAGCAATCCACCAGCCGGTTGTCTCTGGCGTGCTCGCGTTTTCGAGGAGCAGCCTCGCGACAACAACCGCCGCCGCTCCTTTCAATGCATCCAGCACCAACGTAACGACCCCGGCGACCTTTCCAGCACGACGCGAAACATTGGTTGCGCCTGTTCCCCCTGAGCCGGTTTCCCGAATATCAGCGTCCTGGGTTAAGCGCACAATCAAGTAGCCAAAAGGAACCGAACCCAGAAGATATGCGATCGTAACAACCAGCGCGGGACGCAATTGAATTCTCCGAACTCAGACTTATTGAAGGAATCGTCTCAGTGATAGACGCTAAATTATTATTTGGAGCGCATCATAATATGCGCTAATTCACTTACCACACCAAATTCAAATTATCCAACGGGTGGCAGATAGGAACAGGCGACTCGGAGGAACACGTGCCCGCAGAGACGGGCCTTTTCGGACTGGCACTTGTGACATGGCCTTGAGGAAGCTCCGCAGTAATTCGCTGGCTCATGGATGAAAAGAAACTGGCATGACTGCATCACAGCGGCCCAACCATAAGGTGTTGCCTGGGGTAACCTTATGGCGTCTTATGATGTTTGAAATTCCATCCAGAGTTACGCGAGCCGCTAGGTCGTGATCCTACTGTCTTTCGAGAGCTAGGTTTTCGATTCGCCTTCTTCTCAAATGAGAAACCGCGAAGGCACGTACATTGTGTATTGTGCCAGTGGCCAGGCTAAAGTTCTGGATTGAACCTGAGATAGAATTGGCAGAGAATTACGGATTGCGGTCGGGCGAAATAAGTACAGCGCAAAGACTGATTGAGGAACACAGCGATGAAATTAGACGCCGGTGGCAAGACCACTTTGGAGGTTGAGGTCACACAAATTGATAAACACGGGATTTGGTTATTGCTTGGCGAGGAGGAGTCGTTTCTCCCGTTCGAGAACTTTCCCCAGTTTAGGGAAGCGTCAGTCGGGGCTATCCATAATGTAGAGATATTGAACGAAGGCCACCTTTACTGGCCAGATCTAGATATTGACGTTGAAGTTAGATCGATGAAGTAGCGTGAGGGTCCATTGGGCGCAATGGTCAGGCAAAATAAGAAATCCTGACTTGTTTTTCCTGATGCGGTTCAAAAGACAGCGCATAAACGCACCTCCTGATTGATTCCGCCTCCACCGCTTTCTCAAATCAATCGCTTTCGCAACAAATCCAGCGCGGCTTGCGACGACCGCCAGCGCACAAGTTGTCGATCACCGGGAATCTGCAACTTGCGATGCGTGGTCTGCATTTCATCGGCTAACGCGATATACACCAAGCCAACCGGCTTCTCATCGCTACCTCCCCCCGGTCCAGCGATTCCGGTGACTGCTAAACCGAAATCTGTATTCGCTCGTTTGCGGATTCCCTCGGCCATCGCTTCAGCCACTTCAGCACTAACTGCGCCATGCTCCAGAAGCAGCGCTGGCTCAACGCCTAAGGTGCGCGTCTTCGCCTGGTTTGAATACGTTACAGCACCTTCAATGAAGTACTTCGACGAGCCTGGAACCTCAGTAAGCCTTTGCGCAATCAACCCACCCGTACAACTTTCCGCGACTGCCAAAGTGTAGCCACCCAAAGTTAGCTTTAACCCAACGATCTCCTCCATCTTCTCACCAGCGAATGCGAACACTGCGTCACCTAACCGTTCTTCAAGCTGCGCAGATAGACGATCAAGCAATGTCTCTGCGTCTGCGTTAGTTCGTCCCCGCGCAGTCAGATGAATTTCAATCTCACTTTGGTTAAAGAGAATTGTCGTCTGCGGGTTTTCGTACTGGGTGTAGATAGGAGCGATCTTCTCATCGACGGCAGACTCACCCAAACCGGCTACCCGGAGCATTCGTCGCACCACTTTTATCGCACCCGCGCGCGCTGCCAGCTTAGGCAACACGTGGTTCTCAAACATCGGCTTCATTTCGCGCGGTGGACCAGGCAGCAACGCAATCGCAACCCCATTGTCTTCGATGAATAACCCCGGTGCGCTGCCATTCGGATTGGGAAGCACTTCGGAGCCCTCGATCACCATCGCTTGACGCGCATTTCGTTCCGGCATTACATAGCCGAAACTCAGAAATTTCTTCCGCAGTTCTTCAAGAATCTTTTCGTCAAGGGAGAGGCGACGGCCGAGCGCACGCCCAGCCACCTTGCGCGTGACGTCATCTTCCGTTGGCCCCAGTCCGCCCGTCGTAATCACAACTTTCGAACGGCGAGTGGCATCCTTGATGGCTTCCTCCAGCCGCGCATCGTCGTCACCAACGATCGTCTTCAATTTTACTTCGATGCCGACGCTGTTGAGTTTTTCCGTCAGCCACAGGCTGTTGGTATCGGTGCGATCCGGAGCGAGTAACTCTGATCCGATAGCAATGATTTCGGCGGAGAGAGTTTCGAGCAAAGGTATTGACCTCGGAGTTTGGCGACTCAGGAAGACTTCCGGTCTTCCTGATAGACGTCGTTGAGCACTTCCGAGATTGGAGGTGGAGGTGTAATGGATTTGAAGGAACGTCCTGCGAAATTTGTGACAGGCGTTCGTGACTGAGGCTGCGCGGCTTCGTCGGTGACCTGACTATCAAAGGCGGCCACAAGTCTCTTGAGTTGCACTTGATTTTCTGCCAGCAGATGCGCGCCACGCTCGCGCTGCATCCTTTCCAGGTTTCTGATCGCGGCGCTGATCTTGGGCCAACGTTCGGGCCGACGCTCTATCTGGCGCAGTCTCCGCACGTATCGGCGCAAGTGACGGGACGGCGACACATGGGGGCTGTCCTTCAACATCTCTTCCTCGGCAGCCAATGCCAGATGTCCAATCGCTCCGTTATGATCGCCAATAGCGTTATACAAGGCGCCCAAAGCAAACGAGCTTAACGGCGGCGGGTCAGGCAGCATACGAAGAATGGATTCGCCAGACTTAATAGCTTCGGAAATTTCAAATCGATAACGGGTGCTGCCATCAGCCCCGAGTATTTCGTCCGCTTTAACATAGAATCCGAAAATGATCTCCGTCTTTCGATTTCGTGCTTGCCTAACAGCTAGAAGAATCAAGACGCCCGCCCCAAGAGCACACAGGAGAATCATCGGTGCAATGCCTGCCAGCTTCCAGGTCCCGGCAACCAACAAAAGGGCGCCGATGATCGCGCCGATTTTAATTACAAGCTGTCTACGGTTTTGCATTATCGATTTCATGAGCTACTGACTCGACGACAAATCGCGGTGCCCACATCTTCGGTCGACAAAATTCCTCCGAGGTCCCGAGTCGTCTCGTTGTGCGAGATTGCCTCTTTGACCGCTCTCTCGATTGCTGCACTGGCAGGCTTGTTTCCCAGATATTCTAGCATCATGGCCGAGGTCAAAATAGCGCCGATCGGATTCGCTATTCCCTTTCCAGCCAGGGGAGGCGCGCTGCCATGAACCGGTTCAAACAGCGACACGCGCCCGGGATGAATGTTGCCGGACGCCGCCAATCCAAGACCTCCCTGTATCGCAGCGCCAAGATCGGTAAGGATGTCGCCAAAGAGATTGTTGCTCACAATCACGTCATACTGGGCGGGATCGAGAACCATGAACATCGCCATCGCATCCACGTATTGATGATTCGCCTCGATCTCGGGATACTCCGCGGCGACTTCCTTGAAGACTCTCTGCCACAAATCACCACCAAACCGTTGCACGTTTGACTTGTCAGCCATCGTCACTTTTTTCCGCCCATTCGCGCGCGCGTATTCAAATGCGGCCAGGATTATTCGCTCGACACCACGACGGGTGTTTAGTTCTTCCTGCGTAGCGATCTCGTTTTCAGTTCCCTTTCGCAAAAATCCGCCGGCTCCGCAATAAGCGCCTTCCGTGTTTTCACGAAAGACGACGAAGTCGATGTCAGCCGGTTGCGCATTGCGTAAAGGAGTCAGACGCGGATCGAGCAGCCGCATCGGCCGGAGGTTGATGTAGAGATCAAGACCACGCCGCATTCCCAGGAGAATGTCTTCTGCGTGTTGATTCGAGGGTACGCGCGGATCGCCAAACGCTCCCGCAAGGATCGCATCGAATTCAGCGGTGAGGTTTTCCAACGCATCCGGCGGCAGCGATACGCCATCACGAAGAAACCTGTCTGCGCCCCAATCGAAGGGGACCAACTGCAACTCCACCCCATGCGTTTTCTTTACGCATTCAAGCACCCGAAGCGCTTGCGCAATAACTTCAGGACCAATCCCATCGCCGGGGATAACAGCTATGCGTTTTTCAGCGGACATAGATTCTTGGGGTGCCGGGTGCCGGGTGAATCGTAAATCGTGAATCGTGAATCGTGAGTCGTGAGTCGTGAATGTAGATAATAAGACTATCGCCTTTCGACGAACTGCCACCCTTTTTCACGATTGACGATTCACGGTTTACGTTCCCCATTCACCATTTACCATTTACCTGCTTCTCACTTCCGACCTTTACTCTCCAAATACTTCTCAACTCGCGGAAGACTCGTGATCACCGTCTCGCCGACAACTTTCATGCTCTGTGCTGAAATCTTATCCAGCGTGTCGTCAGCTTTATGCCAATAGTGATAGCCATTGAGTTGAATAATATCCACCGCATCGACCCCGGCCCTAAGGAACGGTTCGTGGTCGTCACCGCCGACACCCTCGGGACGGTCCACAAAGATCTTCCCATGGCCCAATTCCCTGCCCGTTTGCCAAATGATGTCCTGCAACCACCGAGTGCTGAGTGTGTCCCGCCCCAACTCGAGCTTCCGGTAGCCCATCATGTCCATCAGGATCATTGCTCGCAAACGCCCAAGCTCGTTTCGTTGCTGAAGTTGAGAAACGTAATGACGGCTTCCGTATGTATTGTCCGGCGCTCCTGGCTTACTGCATTCGTCCCAGTCTTCACAGAACGATTCTTCGCCGTCGAAGAAAACCAGCCAATAAGTAAAGGCCGGCTTCTGTTGGTTAGCACCAAGCACTCTGGCAATCTCGAGCAACGTTCCAACTGATGCGGCCGGATCATTCGCGCCCACGAAACGCATGTCGTTGTACAGTTTTGTGTCGTAGTGGCTGGCGATCATGATCACGTCTTTCGATTCGCCTGGAATCTCGCCCGTAATGTTGACCATTGACTTGGCGCCAACCGGGGTTGAGGCCGTGAACTCCTCCGTCGTCACCGTGAGCCCTGAGCCTTTCAAATTCGCGATGATGTATTCCTGCGTTTTTCTCAACGCCGCCGAGCCAGGAGGTCGTGGCCCAATCTCCACCTGCTTACGCGCATGGTCCATCGCCCGCTCACCATTGAACGCAACTGCCCCGGGCACAAGTGGGTTCGACGGCGACGATGCCGGCTCAGAGACGCCAACCCGAGGGGGCTGCAGCTTGTCATTCTTGGGGCACGCAGTCAGGAACAGCGAAAGGACCAGGAGACAAAGCATTGTGGCGCTTTTGAACACTAGAATCCGGAAGGTGGAACTGCCGAGCTTGAATTTCGTCATCGCAGGCAAGTTAATACGTTTTTTAAGCAAACGCAAAATAAGAGGTGTTTAGAGTACAGCCTTTAGGCTGCGGATGCGCAAAACTGACGTTTGAGCGCGGACGTAAAGCAAACTGTTAGTTTGCGTTCTTCCCGACACTCAACAAGCAGTTTAGAGTTCAACCTTTAGGTTGCGCGCGGCCAAGACGCAAGCTGAAGCTTGTACTCTGAACTGCTTGAATCTACTCGTACTATCTTGAGCGCGCGATCGCGGGCTTGGCACTTGAACGCAGGGCGACGTCTTCTTTTTCTGCCTTTTTCATCGCCTGCCGGCACTCGGCGCACAAACCAATGATGCGTAACAGATGTTGGGTTATTTGAAATCGGTGTTTCGCCGCCATCGCGTCCTGTATTCCTTCCAACTCGGCGGAGAAAAACTCGATGATCTTGCCGCACTCCGAACAGATCATGTGATCGTGATGTTGATGCTTGTAGTTGTGTTCGTAGTGGGTGCGGTTGTCTCCAAACCGGACCTCGCGCGCCAGTCCCGCTTCAGAAAGAAGCTTCAACGTGCGATAGACGGTTGTCTGTCCAACACTCGGGTCATCCTTCTGGACCAGCCGGTAAAGATCTTCGCTGGAAAGATGTTCTTCAGTGCGCAGAAAAATATCCAGAATCAAATCGCGCTGGGCAGTGCGTTTGAGTCCCTTTTTCTGAAGGTGCTTGAGGAAAACTTCCTGCTCTTCTGTCATCAGTCGGGATCTTAACACTCAAAAACGATTAGCGTGAAGAATAGTGCGCCTGTGCGACTGCTTGACAGCGCTGAAGGCGCGAAATGTAAAAGCCTGGGGCAGCGCCCAGGGATACCAGCGTAAAACGGTGTGATGCGCGCTGAAGGCGCGACATAGGATTTTGGAGTGTGCTATGGCCGTTAGACCATTGCGCCTTTGGCGCTTCAAGCTTTTGTGCAATGCCTCCGTTACCCACCAATCCTCTAACTCTGTTGTTAGCAAATTAAAATGTCCGGTGTTATTAGCAAGTGAAGTGTCCGATTCGCCATTTTGTTAACCAGCAGTAGTAGCTGTGGGAATGTGGGAAAGTCAGGCTGCTTTTTGGCCTGACTTTTCCAAGCCGCGACGGGAATCCCGAGGCAGTCGGGATTTCCTCGGCGGCGTCATTTCCATAGCGGGTTGGCCGTCAGCTGTGTAGCGACCAACCAGATGTGGACCAAAAGTAATTGAGATGGTCTGGTCCAGATGTTCGTGCACAGTCACTCTGCAACCCGCCAAGGTGCCCCGAAGTTTGGAGCGTTCGAGCTGCCAAACGCGATTGCCAAAGCTCACCGTGTTATCTCGGGCGACCACCCGCTCATGTTGCAAGGAAAAAACCAGATCCAAGTCTTTCCGGTGCAAGGGGACAAATGCAGTGCCGCGCTCGCTGGCGGCAACGCTGAAGCGGAGGTTGAACTCCCGCACATACTCTTCTCGAAGAAACTGATTAGCTGCCGCCACCGTGGTGATCTTGCGCAGCCTCAGTTCTTGCGGCAGCCGTCCCTGCCAGGTGCCAAAGCCTCGCTCACTGCGACCACGAGCCTGTGGTGAATAGGCCGGAATCATCTGAATCCCCAACTGTCTTAAGGCTCGGCCCACCTGACTCAGACGGTTGTGGTCCACCGGCTCGTCAGCCTTGGGCGTGAGAAAGAAATGACTGGCTCTATCGCTATAAAGGGCGCAAAACACACCTTCCTGCTCAATCACCTCGCGTAATCCAGCCATCACTGTGCGAGTCGATTCCTCCTCCACCAACTGCGCGTAATAGATCTCGCTGGTGGCGTCGTCCATGATCACCAGCAAGTCATACCAGCGATGATCACAAAACCACTGGTGCTGGCTGGCGTCGATGTGCAGCAGCATCCCGGGCAAGGGCCGCCGTGGCCGACGTTTGCGATGCACTCCGCGCTTCCGCTTCGGCTTTACCAGTCCAGCTCCCTGCAAGGCTTGCTTCACCCAGGTGTAGCTCAGCTTGATTCCGTGCTCCTCGCACAGCTTCTCGTGGAAGTGCCGCACGTTGAAATCAAAGTACTGCTCCTGGTACAAACGCAGCACTTCCTCCACCGTGGCCAACGGCACCCGCTTCGGCGAAGGAGTCCCCCGCCGCCGATCGAACAGTCCCTCATATCCTTCGTGCTCAAACCGTGCGTGCCAACGCTGCATCTGTCGGCAACTGATCCCCAGTATCTCCGCGGCCTGAAACCAGGTGATCCGCTTGGCCATCGCCCGCAACATTACATCTTGTAGTTTCATCGCCCGCTCCACTGCGGTCGGTGTCATTTGCTTCATAACAGCATCCTGTCATGCAGCCCTGACCTCCTCCGCTCAGATCGGACACTTCATGTGTTAATTCGATCGGACATATCATGTGCTAACGACAACCAATCCTCTAACTCTCGACTCCACTTTCTCTTTGTGATAAAAGGCTCGCGTTCGACGGCCCCGACAACTCCGCACGCATCCGGAGTCGCGATCCTCAATGATTTAGCTTAACCTTTCCACACCTCTACTACACGAGGAAGGACCAACCCACCGCGGATTACCGCAAGGAGACTCACCATGAAAAGATCTACACTCATCAGCCTGGTTTTAGGCTCACTTACATTACTCGGCTCACTATCAACCGCGTGGCCGGCCCACGCTCAAACGCAACTGACGCTTAGGACTTACGCGGCAAAATTCGTCTGCGGCAAGAGCGATCAGAAAATCGCCTCGCCGGGACAGTACTTCACGATGATCAACGTCCATAATCCGTCGCCTTTTAAGAAAGCGCCTTATATCAAGCGCTTCGCTATTGCGCTGCCTGACGAACGCCCGGGCAAGATCTCGAATTTCTTTGGCGGGGTTTTAGGACCGGACGAAGCGATGACTATCGACTGCGAAAATATCTACAAGCACACACAGGTTCCGTCGGGCCAATTCCTCGACGGGTTTGCGCTCATCTACGCGCTTGAAGATCTGGACGTTGTATCTGTTTACACCGCCGGACATTCGGAGGTTGAGACTCTTCACACCGAGCGTGTCCCGGTGCGAAGGTTAGTTATTCCACGCACTAACGCCGTGTCTAAGAGGCTGTTGCAACAGCAAGACCTCGAATAAAGACGAGTAGTTCAGAGTTCAACCTTTAGGTTGCGGGTAGGGGAGCTAAAATAGCGGCTCACGTAACTTGGTCAACGCGGCGGGACGCTGTACCTACGCTCCGCAAGTCGGTCAACGGTCGGCAATGCAATCGCCGCGTTTGTAGCCAGCGTCGAGGGGCGTTTGTTGCGAGCGGAGGTGCGTGCTATTTTTCTGGCCGTGCCGGGGTGGCGGAATGGCAGACGCTACGGACTTAAAATCCGTTGTCCGTAAGGGCGTGCGGGTTCGACTCCCGCCCTCGGCACCAATCCTAATCTCACTATTTCAAACAACTTGGGACTCGTTTCTCGGCTCGTCGTGCTCACAGCGTCCGGGGTCTTGGGATAAGGATGACGCTAAGATGACGACATTTTTTTAGCCGGCCCGCTGTGCAAATTCGACAACTTGGGCCTCTTGGCTCAGCGAGTTTGTCAACGGCACTTTGGATCACGGTTGGCGTGCCATGAGCATAACCAGCCGTTACTCCAAGTGACGAGTGTTGCAATAACTGCATGATGTCGAGTTCATGCACTTTCTCGCCGCGCAAGCGTCGGTAGTCCCACGCTGTCTTAACCACGACGGCAAGAAGCAATATCAACAAGGGCAGTGCAAGCTTGCGTATGGAGAGTCTCATCAGACTCCATAAGACAGCTACTTCGCCGGCGCCAACCCTCGGTCGGGCGAATAGTCGCGATCTCGCAAAGGTGATTCTGCCCGTCCGTACTTCAGATAGAGCGCCGGGATCACGATCATGTTTAGAAATGTAGAGGTAAAGATGCCGCCAAGAATCACGATAGCCATTGGCTGCTGAATTTCTTTGCCGGGGTCTCCTACTCCTAACGCCAGCGGAATAAGTCCGACACCGGTCACTAAGGCCGTCATTAGGATCGGACTCAGTCTTTCCATCGAACCCTGCACGATCGCCTCGCGGAATCCAACGCCTTCCTCAGTCATCAAATGTGAATAGTGACTGATGAGCATGATGCCGTTCCGAGTGGCGATACCGAAGAGCGTGATAAAGCCGACGAGCGAGGCAATCGATAAGGTTCCACCGGACAGAAAAACCATAACCACGCCGCCAATCAAGGCGAGCGGAAGATTCGCCATGACCAGGAATGCAGAACGGACCGATTTGAGCGCAATGAAAAGCAGCAGGAAAATTCCGGCGATTGCCACGATAGACAGAAGCAGGATCTGACGCGAAGCCTTTTCCTGCGATTCAAACTGGCCGCCGTACTGGACGAAGTAGCCTTGCGGCAGTTGTACCTTTTGCCCAATTGCCGCGCGCACATCTTCAATTACACTTCCCAAATCACGGTTCGCGACATTGGCCTGAACAATAATCCGCCGCTGCACGTTCTCACGGTTAATAGTGTTCGGGCCCTGGTCCACTCGCACTTCCGCTACTTGGGCAATCGGGACTCTCGTTCCGGTGGGCGTGTCGATCAGCGTCTTACTAATCGTTTCGACGGACTGTCGAGCGCTGTCATCGAACCGCACCAACACATCGTATGTTCTTTGCTCTTCGAGAACCTGCGAGGCGACGTGGCCGTTGAAAGCCGTATCGACAGTTTCGGCGATCTCCTCAGCGCTAAGTCCGACCGCCGCGGCTGCTTGCCGGTTCATGTTTATTTGGACCTGCGGCACTCCCACTTGCGGCTCAACCATCAGATCGACAATGCCGGGCACGCTGGACATTGCATCGCGAATTTCGCCAGCCTTGTTGCGTAACGTAGCGAGATCCGTTCCGAAAAGTTTGATGGCGATCTGCGCACGCGTTCCCGATAACAAGTGATCGATGCGGTGCGAGATCGGTTGGCCGACTTCCGCCGTGACGCCTGGTATCCGCGCGAGCTTCTGCCGCACATCCTCCATCATTTCCGCGTGCGAGCGGTCGCTTTCTTTCGTTACTACTTCGATCTCACTCGTGTTGACACCGGCGGCATGCTCGTCGAGATCTGCTCGTCCGGTACGGCGCGTAGTCGACACGACTTCCGGTACTTCGTGTAGTTGATTCTCGATAACTTTTCCGATCCGGTTCGATTCCTGGAGCGAAGTGCCGGGCGGCAAACTGGCATTGACGTTCAGCGCTCCTTCGTTGAACGGGGGTAGAAACTCTCGGCCCATCAACGGAAACAGCAACACGGCCACCAGCAGCATCGCAGCCGATGCGCCGATGATTTTGTATGGATGGCGGAGCGTCCAGTTCAATATCCGGGCGTAATGTCGCTTCAGCCATGCCACTAGGCGCGAGTCCTTTTCATCCTGGAGCAAGCGCGAATGACCGAGCAGGAAGTAGCAAAGCACGGGCGTTACCGTGAGCGCGACAATCAGCGATGCGGTAATCGAAATGATGTACGCAAACGCCAACGGCGCAAACATGCGCCCTTCGAAGCCGCCGAGACTGAACAGCGGCAGAAAGACAAGCACGATAATTAAAGTCGCGAACAGGATTGAATTTCTGATCTCACTCGATGCGCGGAAGATGACGCTCGCGACAGGTTCGGGCGACTGCGAGTGCGCGTTCTGTTTAAGACGGCGAAAGACGTTCTCGACATCGATGATCGCATCATCCACCAAAGCGCCAATCGCAATAGCGAGCCCGCCCAGTGTCATCGTGTTAATCGTGATGTCGAAGTAACTCATCACCACGATTGCTGTCACCAGCGACAGCGGAATCGCGGTCAGACTAATAAACGTAGTCCGGAGGTTCCAGAGGAAAAGGAACAGCACGACAGTCACCATTAGACCGCCTTCGACGAGCGACCAGTTCACATTACTGATAGCGCGTTTGATGAAGTCGGCTTGCTGGAATGCCTTCGTGTCGATTGTTACATCACGCGGCAAGGTCGGCTTCAAAGACGCGAGTGTTTCCTCAATCTCCTTCGTTAACTCGAGGGTATTGGCATTCGGCTGCTTTTGGATCGTGGCTACCACAGCCGACTGGCCGTTAAAGCTACCGTCGCCGCGTTTCTGCGCCGGCCCCTCCTGCACGGTAGCGATGTTGCTTAGCAATATAGGTGTACTTTCGCGCACGGCGACAACTGAGTTCGCCAAGTCTGCCGGGCTGTAAACACGCGCGCGGGCGCGAATCAGATATTCCTCGTTGGGACGTTCAAGGAATCCTCCCGAAGCATTGGCATTCGAACGCGAGACAGCTTCGGTAACCTGCTCAAGCGTTAGTTTGTAGTCCGCAAGTTTTCCGGGATCGACGAGCACTTGGTATTGCTTCGTTTCGCCGCCGATGATCATCACTTGGGAGACGCCGGAAACGCCCAGCAAACGCGGACGCACAATCCAGTCTGCGATCGACCTCAACTCCATCGGCGAAGTCGTCTTGCTCGTCATCGAGATGAGCATGATCTCGCCCATCGTTGATGAAATGGGGCCAAGGACTGGCGGCGGAACGCCCGCAGGCAACCGAACCTGCTGAAGTTTTTCAGTGACGAGTTGCCGGGCGCGGTAGATATCGGTGCCGAACTCAAACTCAACAAAGACAATTGAAATTCCGATCGCGGAATTGGAACGGACTCGAAAAACTCCGGCAGTGCCGTTCATCGCGGCTTCAATCGGCAGAGTGACCAGCGATTCGACTTCTTCGGGCGCAAGACCGTGTGATTCAGTCAGGATAGTCACCGTCGGCGCGGTGAGATCGGGAAAGACGTCAACGTGTGCGCGGTAAGTGACGATGCCTCCGTAGATAAGCAGTGCTCCTGCCGCAATCAGCACCAAGAGTCGGTTGCGCAATGACCATTCAATGATTCGGTTGAGCACTAGCCGACAATCCTTCCTACGTCTCGTGCGTATGCGCCCCGGCATCCGCCGGTTGAAGCTCCTGAAGCTTCAGTTGATAAGCACCCTGAGTGACAACGCGTTCGCCTTTGTTGAGGCCCGAGAGAATGGCAATTCTGTTACCCATCTCGTCTCCAACGGTTACTTCGCGTCGTTCAAACTCTTCGCCCGACAAAAGCACATACACGATCGTCTTGCCTTCGTGCTCCAGCACTGCTTCTTTGGGAATCATCATGGCCGTAACTTGCTCGCCAGCCTCCAAACGAACATTTGCTTGCATCCCCAACCGCAAAGCCCTTCCGCCGTTAGGAAGTTGAAAGATGACCTTCGCCGCGCGGGTCTGTTCGTCAATCACCGCGCCGACATCAAGCACGACACCTTTGAATTCCTGATCCGGATACGCAGGCGTGGTGAAGGTTGCCGACACGTTTCCAGCCAGCCGATTCAGATCCCGCTCGAAGATAGGAGCTTCAACCCAGACGGTATCGAGGTTGCTGATCTCAACAATTGCTTCCCCCGGCCCGACCTGCTCGCCGATAGCTTTGTTGACCTTCGTCACGTATCCACCCAACGGTGCGCGCACGGTGTAACTCGCGTTCGCACTGCCCACGCTCATGCGCACAGCCGCAAGGGATGACGATGAGTTGAGCACCGCAAGACGTTTTACCGCCGCGTCAAATGAAGCCCTCGCGGTATTCAAGTCAGCTTCAGCGGCTTGAAGTTGCCGCTCAGAAAATGCCTTTCGCTCGAGGAGGCGTTGAGCGCGAGCCGCTTCTTTGGTAGCAAGATCCAAACGCACGCGCGCAGCTTCAACTTCACCGGCTGCCGTGCGGCGGTCCGCGTCAAGCCGAGCTTGCTCTAAATTGGCGGATGCCGCGGCGGCTCGTACTTGAGCCTGTTCGGCAGAAGTCGCGATCTGCTGAACAACGGCGATCGTTTGACCCCTTGCGACGTGTTGTCCCACGCGCGGCAGGTTCCTGCCCGAGATAATTCCGCTCACCGGTGGCGCCACCAGCGCCTGACTGTTGGCCGCCGGGATAACTCTGCCCGTCGCGGTTATTTGTCGCGCGACCATCTGTTCTTCAACGAGAGCCAGCTTCATTCGAATCAGCCACTGCTGCTCCATCAGAAATGTCACTTTGCTAGTATTGCTGGCTGGCGGAGCCAGCTCCGTCCTCACTTCTTTCGTCGGACGCAGAAAAACAAACGCAAGGACAATCGCCGCAACGGCGACAACTGCCACTGAGGCTACGATTATTATCTGGTTGCGACGGGAGCTCGCGTGCCGTTCGACTACGTTGCTCTCCTCATAGACCGCGCGCTCGCGCGTCGTTTCATCGTGTGGTCGCTCTGAATTCGGTGTGCTCATAATTTGATGTCGACGCCGGTTGCCAACTCCAATTGAAAAATGCTCGTGTAAAAATCGAAGACGGCGCGATAGTAGTTGGCCCGTACTTCGGTGCGGGTTCGTTGCGCGTCAATTAAGGAAATCAGCTCGACCGCGCCTTCCTGATAGGCGGCAAGCTGGATGTCGCGCGATTCATCAGCCTGCTTTAACAATCCATCCTGGTAAGCCCTGATTTGCTCTCGCGCGGTCTCGTACGCGTGATAAGCAGTTTCGACGTCAGCCAGAGCGCGATTCCGTGCAAACAGCAAATTCGTTTCAGTGACGCGATGCTCGGCTTCTGCGCGGGCGATGCCGGCCTGATTGCGATTGCCAAACGGAAGCGGCACAGTCACGCCTGCTACGGCCGTGTTATCAACGCCGACGCGTTTGTAACCGGCGTACGGAGTTATCTCGCCTTTTGCTTTTGAACGTTCCAGCTTCAGCACGGACTCGGTGCGGGCAACTTCAGCGTCAGCGACTTTAATCTCAGGGCGGCTCGCCAGCGAGGTTTGTTTAAGCCGTGCAAGATCAAGATTGATGGTGGGAACTTCAAAGCCGCTTCGCACGTCGATCTTTTCAGCGCGTTGAAAATCAGGATCGCCAATCAGCTCTAGCAGACGAATCTTCGCCTTTCTGAAGTTGAGCGCGGCGTTGGCAACTTGGAAGTCAAACTTAATTCGCTCAAGGCGTACTTTAATCAGGTCGCCTTCCGCAATGTATCCTTCTTCAAAACGAGTTCGGTTGAAGCGCAGGAGGCCTTCGAAGTTGTCCCGGTTCTCTTTCTCTAGTTCAAGAATGGCTCGCGCCAGGACTGACTCGTAATAGGTTCGTTTCAGATCGAATAGTTGCCGTCTCAATACCTCAGTTAGACGAGCTTCGGAAACACTCACGGTGCGTTCGGCTAACTCCATTCGTGCAGCCTTGCGGTTGCCAAGCTCGATCGGCTGAGCGACTGTGGCGCCGAACTCGTACAACTGACCTGTCGGAGTAGGTCCGGAAATACGCAGGTTCTCAGCAGTGACCGTGAGTCCCGGCCTCGGCCGGAGACGTGCGCCGACTCGTTCAGCCTCAGCGACGCCCACCTCTAATCGCGCGGCTTCTACAGTCAGGTTCTTACGAAGAAACTGATCAGTCGCAGATTCCAGCGTCACGTATTCCAATCCCTGTGGTGTCAATACAGGTTGTTGAACTGGCGGAGTTTGCGCAGAAACAGAAACCAGCACCCAGAAAACGAGAATAAGAGTTGTCGGAATTCTGTAGCCCTTTTTCACGATTACTATTCCACCTTGAAATCCGTCAGCGGTATTCGTTCATTGATCTTCGCGTTCTTAACGAAGAACTCGATGTCATAGTCACCCGCACTTGGAATGGTTACATCGGCGACATAGATCCCCGTCACTTTTCCTATCCGCGCTTTTGTCTGCATAACCTCGCTGCCGCTTTTTGTCCGCGTAATCAAAGTGACGTCGGCATTCTCGACCGGCGTACCGTCCGAAAGATCGGTCAGATGAATCAGAAACTGACTCTGCTTGCCCGCTTTCAGAGCGTCATACTCAAAAAAGTTTTCAATCCGATCGGTGAACTCAGTGCGAGCTATTGCCTCTTCTTCGTGCTCTGCCTCAGGCGCGGGACTTCTGCCGCAGGCGGCAAACATGACGGCCGTCGACATCAGGCCAACAAGCAACGTTCTCCGACGACCGGCGGTAGTTTTTAGAGACAGAAGATTTGTCGGCATTTTGCTTGGTCCGTTCTACCTATTTAATGATCCGATGAGGGACTCGGCCGCGTGGTGGACCGAGAGTGGGGCGAACAAAAGGATGGCCGATAGCGTGACGACGCTGGCCGCGAGAAGCACTATGAAAACGCGGGCCGCCGCCGACGGGCCTCGGTGTTGCGGCCGCACATCTTCGAAAGTCAACAGTCGATCAACCCGGCGTTCAAACATAAGTGCGTTGTCGGAAACGAAACTTGACGCAACGGATGTAGCGACAGGTCCACCGGTAATTCCACGAGCCAGCGTCTGACGGCGTAACTTCACTAACGCTTCCGCAATCTCCAGCGGTTCAGCTGTGCGGCGCGCCGCGACTTCATCGCAGATCATTTCCACTTCCGTGGCCCGCCAACTGACGATCGCGCGAGTAAGCGGAAAAGCCAACGAGCTATAGCTGCACACGGAAAGTAGTAACTTGATGAGATTGTCGCGACGTTCGTGATGCGCCGCCTCATGTTCCAACACTCCGGTCAGTTCCACCGGAGTCAGCGTATTTAACAATCCTGAAGAGAGAATTAATTTAGACCGGCGAAAACCCCAAACAAACGAAAGCGCATAGTCGCTCATCACTAAGCCGACTGACAGACCCGACTTACTCGCCACCTTATTCACTAATTCAATTTGAGCACGAGGAGCCGGGCTTGCTTTCGTGTCCAACTGTTTGATTACGCGGTCCACGCGCCACGATCCGCGCAGATTTGACCAGGTCACTGCGGCGGCAATCACAATCACAAAAAGCAAAATTCCATAGGCCAGGGCCGGTTCGACAGCGAGCGTCAAAGTGCCCAGCAAATGTATCTCGTGCAGGGCGCAGCATGCTGGGATGCGAAGGCCTCAGGTGTCATCCACATCCTCGGTAACAGCGCAGCGCTGACGAGCCAGAGTGAAGCTAGCGGCGGCGTTACGAGAGCGGCAGTATAGAGATGGGCCAAAGTTTCAGAACTCGGACGCCAGATCCGGCTGACCGTTAGGCGGCGAACGAAGAGCGCAACTACGAATGTGCCGAGCGCCATTACGGTGCTAAGCAACACGAAATTCTCTATGGCCGCGATGAACATTGAAGTGGCGAACAAGTCAGTGAGCCTCTATTTTGTCGCGCGCTGCCGACGCTTCTCTCGAATTTTCGCTTCCAGTTGATCCAGTGCGCCCGGATCGTCACTAATCAGATCCACAAACGTCGAGAGCGTGGTCTCTGCCGAGTGTCCCATCAGCGCTCCCAACACCTCCTGCGCCATCATTTGCTCAAACTGCTCGCGAGTGTAGCGCGGTGCGTACATAAAAGCCTTTCCCTGCTTCTCACGCAGCAGATAGCCTTTTTTATGAAGGCGATCGAGAGTCGTGAGTATGGTCGTGTGGGCACTCCCACGATGCCGCAACTGCTCTTCAACTTCGTTAACGGTTTGCCCGCTCGCGCGCCAAAGTACTTCCATCACAGCGGTTTCGAGTTCTCCGAGCACGTGCGCCGCGCCGCGTGCAGCGGGCTTGAAACCGCGCATAATGATTTTGGGGGTTCTACTTTTGGACATCATTTAGTTTTGATTCTGCAAACGCCAGGGAGAGCGAGGAGTCTAGTTATTCTGACCAACTATTGTCAATAGTCGGTCCATAGCAACTATACGACTCGCTTAACACTGCTGTATTCACCACTAACTTTCAGTGTGACCGTCACCTCGCCGTCGGTACGGTTGCGCCAAAACCATCCATGGTTTCCATCAAACGGTGCGACTAGTTCACCCGAGTCAGTTTCCACCTCTCTACCTTTACTGAAACTGTGAGTCGCTCCGCCCGGACCGTCGCCGTGCGTGTCGTGGTTCACTCGTCCTCCGGCGCTCCGCCATTCGTACCGAGCTTTTGCGCCCTTAGACATTGCCAGTTTGATTTCCGCGCCCTCGCCAGGTTTGAGCGTTACACTCAGTTCATCTGATTTCTCGTCGGCGACCGGTTTCGCTGGACGACTGTCAGTTTTCTGCGGAGCTGCAGTTTGAACTTCGTCGGCGGCGCGATCTCGTGCAGCCTCGTCCGCCAGTTGCGTTTTGATCTCACCCATCTTCGTCAGACCGAGTACTCGCCCGACCCGCGTTGGGTCAATGCCATATTCGGCTGGGAGCACAATCGTCAGAAGCAGGATGGTGGCCACGATCAACGCAATAATTGTGGAACGCAGCAACCGTTTGCTGCTCGGTAACTCTGCCCGCGTTGGAAGGTCGCTGTTGTACATGAATGTTTCCCTTGAAATGTTTATTGAGTTCTATGAAACAAAATAGCCCGTTAACTGGTAGCCGATGAGCATGAAGCCTGCGATCATCATGATGACGTTAGCGGTGTAGGCATGTTTTAAAAAACTATCGGTACGCCGCCAATAACTCATCACAATCAAAATAGTAGCCAGCGCCAGCAGTTGACCGATCTCGACGCCTACGTTGAACGCCAGCATATTAGGTATCAACCCGTCTCGCGAAAGCTCATATTCCTGAATCTTCGTTGCCAGTCCGAAGCCGTGGAACAATCCGAAAACCAGCGTCATTACTTTCGTATTTGGTTGCACTCCAAACCACCGTTGATAAGCGCCGATGTTGTCGAGCGCTTTGTACACCACTGATAAACCGATGATGGCGTCGATTAAGTAGCTGCTGACGTTGGTGCCGAAGTAAACACCGAGCAGCATTGTCGAGGAGTGTCCGATTGCAAACAGACTGACGTAGATGCCGATGTGCTTGAGTTTGTAGAGGAAAAAGATCACGCCAAGCAGAAACAGGATGTGATCGTATCCTGTGAACATATGCTTCGCTCCCAGATAGACGAAGGGGACAATGTTCACTCCACTAATTTCCTGGATGTAGCCTTTGTCACCCTCAGCAACGCCATGGGCAAAAGAGGTGACGCTGAGTAAAAAGAATAACGAAATTCCAGCGCATGCCGACAGCGCCGCGTAAACATAGCGTGAATACGTTAATGATCGTCTCGGCCAGGGCAGTGAAAACATAAGAAGCTCCGATTTAATATGATGATTGCTCTTAGTCACTTACGAGGAGGCACACGTATACCTGCTTACAAATCCTCCGTAACTCATCCACTCTTATTTAGGGGAGTTTTCTAACAACGACTACTAAGGGGAATGCGGAGTATAAATACTACCAATAACTACTGTCAATAGTCGGAGGCGAAGCGGGGCCCTTCTAATACCGAACCATGAACTGTGTCAGCCTTTCGTAAGGGCCTCCACGCGCCGGTTTACTTCTTCCCAATTCACGTTCTGTGTAAACGCGTCCACATATTTCGCGGCGGCGGCGCCGTAGTCCATGTGATAGGCGTGCTCGTACATATCCAGTACCAGTAGGGGGCGGCCCATGGCCACGTTGTGCATGTGGTCCCAGGCCCAGTAATTGTGAAACTCGCCGGTGTGACTGTTGTGCGCAAATACGACCCACCCCGATCCGCCGGCAAGCGCGTTCGCTGTCTTCTTAAACTCGTTCTCCCAAACGTCGTAACTTCCAAACCACTGTTTGATAACATCCAGCACCTTGCCGCCAGGTTTGGGATCGCCGCCGAGATTGCCGAAGTAAAGCTCGTGCAGCACAACTGAGCCGGTGCGCAACAGCTCTTCGCGTTTCAAGTCTCCGTAGACATATGGAGGCAAATCCTTGTCATTGATCATTGAGGTCAATCGAAGCTCAACTGCATTCAGGGCTCGGACCGCCCCACCGTAATTGTTCTCCCAGTGTGACCTAATCAGTCGCTCAGAGAGACCTTTCAGCTTTGACGGATCGAAAGGCAAAGGTTGCGGGTTGTGTCGGCCAGCAAACGCGCGCGCTGCTGGCACGCGTTCACCTTGCGCAAGCGCCTTATCCCCAAGCCCAATAGCAAAACCGGCTCCGGCCATCATCGTTATCGCATCTCTTCTCGATATGTCTTTCATTCTGTCGCTCCATTTCTGTTCTAAAAAAGCAGTGTCTTGACCAGCCCAATCAAACCGCCTGCGAGTACGACCCAGAGCACTTCGGTCCTGAACTTATAAAGTGCAACAAATGAAATCAGGCTCATCGCGGCGGCGAACCAGTCAGGATTGCTGAGCGAGCCTGTAGGGAAGATCACGGCGGCACCAAAGACGAGCGCTAAGTTCAGAATCACACCAACCACCGCAGACGTTACACCTGAGAGCGCGCCCGTCAGGTTCTTATTGCCGCGCAGGACTTCAATGTAAGGTGCGCCCAGAAAGATAAAGAGAAAGCTTGGCAGAAAAGTCACGTAAGTGGTGATGAGTGCACCGGTGACGGCGCTCGCGGTTTGGCTCAAGCCTTGTGGGTTGTTCCACGCCGCCATGAACCCAACGAACTGAAGGACCATGATTAGTGGTCCAGGAGTAGTTTCAGCCAGCGCCAGTCCATCCACTGCTTGCGTCTTGGTGATCCACCCAAATGCACCGGCAGCCGCCTGTGTCACATACGCGAGTACGGCGTATGCCCCACCGAAAGTAACGAGCGCGGCCTGCGTAAAGAACAGGTACTCCTGTGCATGAAGGCTGCCGCCTCCGCGCCAAAGAGTTAGTGCGCCCAGCGGCAGTATCCAAAGGACTAAACCGATTGACAGGATTTGGACTATGCGGAGTTTGTTTGGAAGGGTATGCGATGGTAGTGGCCCGTCGTCATCAATCACCAGCGCGAGTTCGTCGCCGAGTTCACCTTCACCTTCTGTTTTTCTGTCGGCTTCTTTGACAGTTGGCTGCGACGCAAACGCTTTCGGTAGGTGTCGCGTACCGAGTAGACCGATAGCAGCCGCAGCGAGGACGATGATCGGGAACGGAACGGAGAAAAAGTAAATGGACACAAACGACGCGGCGGCGATCGCGAAATGCACGTATCCCTTCACCGCCTTTCGGCCGACCTTGAGGACAGCCTCAATAACGATGGCCACCACAACGGGTTTGAATCCAGACAACACGCCAGCGACAGCCGGAACGTTCCCGTGCGCGGCATAAATGTACGACAGGGCCAACAGGACGAAGATGGAAGGAATGACAAAGAAGGCTCCGGCGACGATGCCTCCCCACGCTCGGTGCAGCAGCCAACCGATATAAATCGCGAGCTGCTGAGCTTCTGGACCAGGCAGCAGCATGCAGTAATTGAGGGCGTGTAGAAATCTCTCTTCCGAGATCCAACGGCGGCGTTCGACGAGCTCGCGGTGCATGATTGCAATCTGTCCCGCCGGCCCACCGAAGTTTATGAAACCGAGCTTCACCCAGAAACGAAGAGCCTCTGAGAATGAGACATTCCTGTTTTGCAATCGAGGTTTCATGGCGGGTCATCGCTGTTACATTCGCGAGAGCACGCAAGTGTACTGCATTGCACAAGCCCCCCCCGGGTTGCGCCGATGACGCTAAGATGACGACATTTTGTCGCGAGACGTAATTGGATGTAGCATGACTTTGACGGCTGCAAGTCCGGTAAATATTGGTTCATATCGTTTCGGGAGATCCGGTAATATGGCTTCGAACGAACTTAAAATCCGTTGTCTGTAAGGGCGTGCGGGTTCGACTCCCGCCCTCGGCACCAATTTCTCAAAAGCAGCTTGGCCTGATCTCCTGGTGGTCTTCCTGTGTGAGGCCGCAACTGGAAATCGTAGCCAGGAGGCGTAGGTGGCGGCCTTGGTCAGGCACTAGATTGCTACCCAAACGAGAGGACAATTTAATGTCGTGGATTACTTTACAAACGACGTCGGGACCAGAAGAGTACCAGATTAGCGACTTGGACGAAGTCGTCTACTCGAAAACGGAAAACGGGATGATAGCAGTTGGTTACATGGACATGATTTCAGGTCTCATGAGTCTGAGTGACTTAGAAGCTTGTCGAGTGAAACGGCCAGAGATTGTTCATGAATCTCTGGAGCAGCAACCATCGCTAAAGCCTAAGAGCATCACAATCCAATGACTTGGCAGCAAGGGCAAGCTTACAAGCCTCTACACCTCTCTCCTTCGCAACCTTAATCAGGGAAGAATTGAAGACGGGACAACAGGTTTGCTTATGCTCCGACGCTTCCGCGTTTTTCGATCTTTGCCCATGTATCGCGCAGGCCGACTGTCCGATTGAATACCAATTTGTTCCCCTGGCCCCCAGGATTTTCGTCAACACAATAATAACCCAGGCGCTCAAACTGATATTTTGTCCCCCGCGTTGCGTCCCGCACACTCGGTTCAATTTTGCAATCGTGCAATACCTGTAACGAATCAGGATTCAGATTCTCGGTAAAGTCGTGTCCTTCCGGAACGTCGTTAGGATCTTCTTTGGCAAAGAGGTTGTCGTAGAGACGAACCTCTGCTGATAGAGCGTGATCGGCTGAGACCCAGTGAATAGTCGACTTTACTTTTCGACCATCAGGCGTAGTACCACCGCGTGTGGCCGGATCGTACGTGCATCGGAGTTCTACGATCTTGCCGTCGCGGTCTTTGATCACTTCGGTGCAAGTAACTAAGTAGGCATAGCGAAGACGCACTTCAACACCGGGTGATAGCCGGTAGAACTTCTTTGGCGGGTCCTCACGAAAATCATCTTCTTCGATAAAGATCGTTTTTGAGAAAGGAACTTTGCGGCTTCCCGCCGAAGCTTCCTCGGGATTGTTTACAGCGTCCATCTCTTCAACGAGGTCATCGGGGTAGTTTTCGATAACCACCTTCAACGGCTTCTGCACACACATCACTCTCGGAACAATCTGATTTAAGTCCTGGCGCAGGAAGTATTCGAGCTGCTGTAGCTGAGTAACGCCGTTCGTCTTAGAGACTCCAACACTTCCGACGAAGTTTCGAATGGCTGTCGATGTATAACCACGCCGGCGCATTCCTGAGAGGGTAGGCATACGCGGATCATCCCAGCCCTCAACATGTCCGTCTTCAACCAACTTCAATAGCTTGCGTTTGCTAAGCAGAGTGTGGGTGAGTGAAAGCCGGTCGAACTCATATTGCCGCGAAGGGAAGATGCCAAGGTTTTCGATGAACCAGTTATACAGATGACGATTATTGTCGAACTCCAAAGTGCACATCGAGTGTGTCACGCGCTCAATCGAATCCGACTGGCCGTGCGCGTAATCGTACATTGGGTAAATGCACCACTCGCCACCCGTACGATGATGGTCCATGTGGAGAATCCGATACATAATTGGGTCGCGCAGACTAAGGTTCGGAGAGCTCATGTCGATCTTCGCACGCAGCGTTCGCGCACCATCCGGAAACTCTCCCTTTTTCATGCGCTCGAACAAATCGAGATTCTCTTCGACAGAACGATCACGGTAAGGGCTGTTCTTGCCGGGCTCGGTTAACGTGCCACGATACTCGCGCATTTGGTCTGCGGTGAGATCGCAGACGAAAGCCTTCCCATCTCTGATTAATTGAATGGCCCATTCGTAAAGTTGCTGAAAGTAGTCAGATGCATAGAAGAGTCCGTCCCACTGAAAGCCCAACCAGTTCACGTCTTCCATGATGGCATCAACGTACTCGGTTTCCTCTTTTGAGGGATTGGTGTCGTCGAAACGCAAGTTGCACTTACCGCCAAACTCGGCTGCTAATCCGAAGTCGAGGCAGATGGCTTTGGCGTGTCCGATATGCAGGTAGCCGTTTGGCTCTGGTGGAAATCGGGTTTGGATACGGCCGCCATGTTTGCCGCTCGCGATGTCTGCGATCATGATGTCTCGAATAAAATTCGAAGGCCCACTGGGCGTCTTCTCAGTCGATTCTTCAATACTCACGTAAATGTATTCTCCGGCTTATTTTATTGGTTCAGTTTACACGGAGGACGATCCACGAAAGAACACGAAACGACTTTCGTGTGTTTTAGTGGATCGTTCCCTCGCCTCGGGTCAGTGCGCGGACACGCCTCAATACTTCTTCCTCGCCGAGGTTTTGCGCGACGAGAAAAAGGTCCGGACTCGTTGTAAGTCCAGTCATAGCGACCCTGATTGCATTGCTCACATGACCGATCGACCCAGCAAAACTTTCCGGACTCTTCTTGTATTGCCCGGCTGTGGGTGCAAAGCCGTGGTCAGAAGCCAACTTCCGTATCTGTTCGAACCAGGCCTCTTTGTTATCCTCATGACGATACGAACCAGCGAAGCCCTTCGCCAATTTGACCACCATGTCAGACCCAACCGGAGCGAAGCGTGGGTCTGACGCATCACTCACTGGTGGAAAAAGCTCCTGAAAGTACAAACCATACGCTGCACGAAACTCGTTCCATTTCGCCAGATCCTTACGTTGCACAGCGGGATTTCGCTCATTCGCAAAGATGCGTTGAACTTGCGGCAAGTTTCCGGCTAGAACTGTGGCCAACTCAGGATCATGCTCCCGCGCCCAGGTGAGCAAACTCTCCAATGCCTCTTCAATGGGGAGTTGCGCGATGAACTCGCGGCTGATCGATTCAAGTTTTACCAGATCGAAGATCGGACCAGCTACTCCGCAGTCACTTAAACTGAGGGCCGTGGAAGCCGATTCCTCGAACGTCATTTCAGCAAATCTGCTATTGGCAAGTCCTCTTAAGTAATGCAACACCGCACCTGCTGGATAACCCGAATCGATGTAGAACGCGACGTCAGCCTCGTTGTCTTTTCGCTTGCTCAGCTTGCGCCGGCTCGCTCCGTCGAATTTCATGAGAGGAGCGACATGCGCATAAGGTATTGGTTCGAAACCAAGTGCGTTGAATAATTGCAGATGCACCGGCACTGAAGAGATCCACTCTTCACCTCGAAGCACCACATTGACTCTCATCAAGCTGTCGTCCACCACGTGAGCAAAGTGGTATGTGGGAAGTCTAGGGAGTTGATCGCTGCTCTTCAACAACACGATGTCGTTGACGTTGTCCTGATGCTCGATGCGACCGCGGATCAAATCAACGAACTCGACCCGCCCGGGTGAATTATCTGGCGACCGAAACCGAATCGTATAAGGGTGGCCCTTCTCGAGTCGGCTCATGACTTCATCCTGCGAAAGATTTCGACAGCGCGCCCAGGAACCGTAATACCCCGTCTGGACCTTGGCTGCATTTTGTTCTTCCGTCATCCGGGCCAGCTCTTCACGCGTGCAAAAACACGGATAAGCGTGGCCGTTCCGCATCAATTCTCGCGCATAGGTGTGATAGATCCGCTCTCGCTTTGACTGTTCGTACGGTCCCCACTTTGAATTTGAGTCGTTCTCGTCTGACTCTATGTCGAAGTAGTTGAATCCGCGTGCAAACTGTTCGCGCGAACCGGGGACTTCTCGAGCCTGGTCGGTATCTTCGATGCGAATAAAATAAGAACCCTCAGAATGGACTGCGAGATTCTTGCCAAGATTGGCGGTGTAAACGCCGCCGGTGTGCAAAAAACCCGTCGGGCTTGGAGCAAAGCGCGTCACAATCGCGCCGGGCGGAAGATCGCGTGGAGGATAGGAAGACTCCCAATGCGATGGCTCTGGCAATTCTGCATCAAATAACGTGTTAATGAACTCTGCGGCAAGCATAGATTAATCGATCCAAACGAAGCGAGATGATTCGCGATCCTTTCGCACTCGATCTATTGGGAAAACTTGATTGTGCATTACAACATAGATGCCCGGATCAAGTATCCGAACTGCAAGCAGACTCTCCGTAAGATTTTGCAAACCATCGCTTCCTTCAAACCCAAGTGGAGTCATCGCGCCCGTCAACACAATCGGAATCTTCAGCCCAGTCAGGGCTTTCTTCAAATAGAGACCGGTCTGAACCATTGTATCCGTCCCGTGAACGATTACGACTGGTGAGGCCTCGCCTAACATCTGTTTGATGAGGTCAAGGATCGCGCTGCGGTCAGCGTCAGTCAATTCCAAACTGTCTTTATTCATCAGCGGCGTCACGCGGACATCGCAATCCGGAAGCCGCAAGCGACCAAGGTATCGATCGATTTTGCTATCCAGGTTTTCTACCGTGCTGGTCTGCTCGGAATAGACTTTTTCAATTGTGCCACCCGTCGTGATCACGTTGACCTTCAGCATCTTCGGATTCTTCCTTGCATAGCTGGAGTTCAATTTCGGTTCATCAGCATCTTAACAAACCATCAGTATCCAACGTTCTTGCGAATCACCAAAATGTAAGGAGGTAGTCTAGCGTCTCTCGTGTCGGACAGGCGCAACAGGAAGCACGGCTGATTCTTTATGAAGCGTTTTTGAGACTCGAAGTTGGGGCTCAGATGGTGGCCTTACGTGTTGATACGACGCCAGCCGAAGCAATCCTTTGACGACCGCCAGGCCTTAAATACTGGTTCGTAGGCACCACTTAAGAATCAAACAGTTACGGGCAGCCAGCGATCTTCTGGTGACTGCCCGTTGCTTTGTTTTGAGTGCCTAGAGTGTGCCAAGCTTTGATTCGTGTTCGATCGATTCCGTCGCGACAACCACTATCTCCCTCCTATGTACCTGAAGCCTTGGGCGACGGCTGGCGGTCAGGTATGGACGTATAAGAGTGAACAGGCCGGCAGAACTCAGTTGTTCATTGGAAGCGCGAGGCCATTGAGGCCACCGTTGGTGACGATGTACCCGAGCGCTGCGGTCATGGCCTCCAATTAAGGGCCGTGAACTTCTGCGGGCCAATCGTCGCCGCTTTTATGACTTGACCAATCTGTTTCCCGAAACCCGGTGAGGAATTGCTGCACGAATTCGTCTTGCCGCGTTTGCAAGATGACGACGTGAACAAGTTTTAGGCG
The DNA here is from genome assembly GCA_035273425.1 of Pyrinomonadaceae bacterium. GTDB lineage: Bacteria > Acidobacteriota > Blastocatellia > Pyrinomonadales > Pyrinomonadaceae > PSRF01. The sequence continues at coordinate 69,604 of DATEPB010000043.1, forward strand.
CGCGGTTGGCTTTGACTGAACTCGTCTTGAGAATTCGGCGTCACGCGTAAAGCAGAGATCGTAATTGGACGCGGCGAATTGATAGAGGGCTCCGTTATCGATTCCCTGCAACTGTAGCGACTTTACCGAATCGACCTCGTGACCTTCTGCTACCAGGGCGGCCAGCAACTTGCGAGGCATGTTTTCGTCAAGGAGAATCCTCACGCCGCCGCCGCTTCCTTTTCGCGTGCCAGCTCACGCAACGCGCCCTGCACGGCGTTCTCGCTCAACGTCGGATAAGCATCGACGATGTCAGTGACGGTCATTCCGCTGGCCAGGCATTCAAGAAGAAAAGCCAACGAGATGCGTGTTCCCTGCACGCGCGGTTTTCCTCCGAGATGGTCCTTATCTGAAACAATCCACTTTTTGTCGTTCATGATTTTGTTCTCGACTGAAACGTAGATCTGCTCTCGCCAAGCCAGGGGAATTCTTGTGGGCCAGTTGTGTGCCAACTCTCCAAATCAAGCTATACTCACCGGCACGCAGGCATTATAGAGTAAGCGAGAACGCTAATAAACACGCACAGATCAGAACCGAGGCATACGCGCGTAAACAAGCAATTTGAGACTTAAAATCCGTTGTCCGTGAGGAGGTGCGAGTCTAGACGTCGCCGTCACCGCCTTGCTCGCGAAACGCGAACTCGCGTTGAGTGAGACTGACCGTGAGTTGGCTGAACTTATAGAGGTTGCGCGCGAACTGCGAGGCCTGCCCTCCGAACAATTTCGCGTTGCCCTCAAAGAACAACCAGGAGGCAAAGACGACATGAGCACGACAGCTAAGCAGATCGAGTCAACACCGCCATCGAAGTCAACCAAGTTCAAACGCGAAGGATTCCACACCGTCACACCTTATTTAATCGCGAAACCCGCAGTCGAATTGGTCGACTTCGTAAAGCAAGCGTTCGGAGCCGTTGAGTCGTTCCGCGCTACTGGTTCAGCCGGAGGGCTGCATTGTGAGGTCAAGATTGGTGATTCAGTCGCAATGATTGGTGGTGGTCCAGGTTTTGATCCGCGCCCCGCTGCAATTCATTTGTACGTTTCGAATGTCGACGACGTCTATGACCGCGCCGTGAAGGCCGGAGGGACTTCCCTGGCGGCGCCTTCGGATCAGGAGTACGGCGAACGAGTTGCGGCGGTTAAGGACATTGGTGGCAACGAGTGGTACATCGCGAGACCTTTTGATTCGACTCCGGTTCAGGATCTCCATGCCGTCACGGTCTACTTCCATCCCGTTGGCGCTCCCAAGTTCATCAACTTTTTGGAGCGGGCCTTTGGAGCGGAGGTCGTTGAGCGACATCAATCAGCCGAAGGTTTTGTCTACCATGCAAAGGTGCGCGTCGGCGACTCGATCATGGAAATGGGTGAAGCACACGATCAATGGCAACCCATGCAGTCGGCAATCTACATGTATGTAGAGGATGTGGATGCGAGCTACCGACAAGCGCTGATTGCCGGTGCTACCTCGGCGTTGGAGCCCACGGATCAGCCGTACGGCGATCGAACCGCATGGGTCAATGATGAATTTGGAAATATCTGGTACCTGTCGACATGGCAAGGTTGATGTGAGGGCGACTGGTACTCATGATGATCCCTCACAGTGCTCTTCGCACTGTTCGGCGTACCGCTTCGGCGGTGAGGCCGTATACGAGATGCGAAACCAATGCATAAGCATGCGTGGACGGGGGATACTCAGTTGGGCCTTTTGAGAGTCCCAGGGTAGGCACTGCAATTTCATCAGCCACCAGCCAGAAAGCAGCGCCGAAAGGTAAGCCTGCTCCTGTGGTAACTTCGGGAGCAAATTCAGCAAGGGCGCCATACAGTCCGCCGGTTGCCGTGCCGAAAGCATAGTGGACCACCGCCCCGGCAGGTTTCTTTTCATCGTCCGTTAACTTATGGCCGAAGATACCTTCGGAGACGGCCTTGGCAGCTTTGACGGTTGCGTCATCCTGGTTCTCTTTATCCTGATCGGAACCTGAACCAGGATCTTGTCCTTCGCTTGGCTGCATGGATTGTGCGCCGTGAGGTTTTTCAAAACCTTCCGTCGCTTTGGTCCATACCGCTTGAAATTGGTTCATGGTCCACGATGCCACCAACCCGCCGGCTAGTCCCGCCACGAACCCCTTTAGAACATCGCCATTCCGTTTGCCCCTGCGCATTTTTAAGACTCCCATCACACCAATCGACTTAGTCTTTGGTGTTCTCAAAATGTTTACTGTTCCCATTGCTACGCCATCCACGCCGGTTCGCCGCAACCAGCGCGAGGCCAGTACCGGCAATGAGCGCACCAATCAAAATCGGGTGCAACGATGCTTTGGTGTAAACAGATGATTCGGCTACATGACCCGGATAACCACCGCGCTCGTCGCCGTCTGCCGAAGGAGCGTGCAGGCTGTCCTTCCTGTTAAGCGGCCGCGATCGCTCAGACTGCTGCAAGCCGAACATGGTCGCTTCCATAACCTTGTCCGTGAGACGCGGCGCGTAATAGCCCGACGCCGACATTGCTTTACCACCCCCACCTACGTACACATCCCGCTCGGGATTCTCAGCACAATAAAGGATGGCTTCAGCGACTGTCTCCGGAGCATAAACTGGAGGTGGATTCAAGGGCTCTAACGGTAAGAGGTTCTTTGCGTGCTGGCGGTAAGGGGTATCGATAGCACTCGGTTTGATGAGGGTAACTGAGATCGGTGCACCCTCTTCTTCGAGTTCCATACGCAGCGCGTCGGTGTAGCCCTTCACTGCGTGCTTTGACGCGCAGTAAGTACCCTGAATCGGAATAGCGCGATCAGACAAGACGCTACCGATGTTAATAAGCGCGCCACCGCGGGTGCGTAGATGCTCGCAAGCGATCGTCGAGCCGTGGACCAGGCCCCAGTAGTTTGTGTCGAAGAGTCGCCGTTGATCTTCGAGAGATTGGTCGAGCACGCGTCCATAGATAGATACGCCCGCATTGTTGACCCAGGTGTCGAAACCACCAAATCGCCGCACTGCTTCATCGGCTATTCTCCGCACGTCTTCAAACTTCCCTACATCGCCGGCAACGAAGACGGTTTGGCCGCCGGTTGCATTGATTTCCTCGGTGATCCGGCTTAACGCTTCTTCATTGCGCGAGTTCAGCACCAGCCGCGCACCACGCGTCGCCGCCAACCGCGCTGTCACCAGGCCGATCCCGGATGAGGCGCCAGTGATGACTATTACTTGTTCTTCGAGCTTCTTGAGTCTGATCTTCATGAATCACTCCCGCGCTTCAGTCCTCTCCTTGGAGTGCGGCGGCCCGGCGCCGCTTTGGCCAAACTCCGGCTTATTGAGTGACGGAGTTTCTGAATTCACCTGGTTGAGAAAGACGAAAGTTCGGCCAAAGCGCCACCAGGCTGGCGCACTCCAAGGAGAGGCCTCAGATCCGATCAGCGACATTCTCCCGACACAAACTAACTCTGCGCTTGACTCGCACAGCGCTTGAGCGCGTCCTTTACGAATTGGCGACTCCACCGGGTGGTTGATCGACCGCGACGCCGTGTTTGAAAACCAGCTCGCCGCCCAAATAGCCTGAGATTGAAATCAGGATCACTCCGAGCACAGATAAGGCGACTGGAATTGTGTAACTGCCGCCCACAAGCCCAGCGCCACTCATCGTGCGCAAGTAAAAGCTGGCCGCGAAGATCAGTAGGGCGATTACGTTAAGGCGCGCATGCCAATTGGCGATCTTAACTACCTTGGGATCTTTGAGTGACAACCAATCGATAAGACCGGGCACTGCCGCTGCCACCGCGCCAAGGATGCCGGCCAGCAAAGAGTAGAAAGCGATCCAATCCTTCCAAACCAGATTGCCTCTCCAGAGGTAGATCAGATCAGCCACAAGTGAGAAAACCCATAGCGCGATTGGAAAAGGAACGATCATCGGATGGATTGGGTGTCCTCCGATGCTTGCCGGACTTGCCATACTCAACTCCTTTCTCTGTCACTTCCCATCGGACAAGAAACAAAAGACTCTATGGCCCTACTCAGAAACTCTCGCGGCGCTGTTGAGCGAAGATGCGGACCATCGAAGCGTGATTAATGAGACTGACCCGGCTTCATCTGAAACTGCCAGGTGAAAAGAGCCTCGAAGGGGGCGTGTGGAGGATTATTGTTGGGGAACGACATTAGACTATGCGCACGGAATTAGAATGTAAAGTGCACCCCAACACTCACCAAACCCCGTCAGTTTGATCACCTTCAACTCTTGTCGCAGTAATAATAGGAACGCTATAGTCAGTACGAAAATCTGGCCAATTACGCTTGACGAATTCCATTAAAAGACACGACTCACTGAAAGGTGGTTGAGTTGCAATGGACAACAAACGAATTAGTACAAGCCCGGCACTAATTGCCCTGATCTGCTTTTTCCTCCCGTGGGTACAACTGAGTTGTGGCACATCGGAAAACAGACTGAGCGGGGTTGATCTGGCACGTGACGGCAATAGTGGACTTTATTTGATTCCGCTTTTTATGCTGGGGCTACTCTTCCTCGGCATTGCGCGGGCATGGAAAGATAAACGCGAAGTCTCGGCTATCGTCGGATTGTTAGCTGGACTTGTTAGCGCCTACCTTATGAATCGGGAACGCGTTAGGGCCGAAGATACTTCCGGATTAATCGCGGTAGGATTGACTGGCTGGTTCTGGCTGGGCTTCGGCTCGACGATTGGGCTTGTCATAGTCAGTGCGCTTCGCTTTCTGAAACGCCCACGAGAGACTTGACTGAGCATTATTTCTTTCTCGTCGCCTCCTACGTTGCAGGGGCATCCTCTGTACTCACTTAAGACAACTAATACTTCGTTTGTGGAAACTTTCTTAAGCTCAGATTGGGAGTAGAACTAGCAATTTGAACATTCTACAAGTCTGTTCAGCTCGTGAAATCGGAGGTGGAGAGCGGCATCTGGTTGACCTCAGCAGATCTCTAGCTGAACGGGGCCACACTGTTTATGTTGCTCTGAGTCCAGGTTCGCCATTAATAAGTGAGCTCTCTTTCTTGCCAACGCACCAGATCCTGGAAGTGTCCTTGCGCAATTCTTTGGATCTGTCCAGTGCTATGCAGCTCGCACGTTTTGCGCGAGAACACTCAGTCGACATTATCCATTCCCATGTCGCACGGGATTACCCGCTGACAGCGTTTGCTTCAGCGCGTGCGGGAAACATTCCATACGTGCTAACCCGTCATGTTCTTTTCCCCTTGAAGAGGGCCCATCGGCTAATCCTAAGTAGGGCATCTCGTGTTATTGCCGTGTCTCGAGCCGTCGCGGCCGCTCTGCATAGGCAAGGCATATTTGACCAAAATAAGATCGTTACCATTCCAAATGGCATCAACATTGAACGGTTCGCGGAAAAGGCCAGGTATCAAACTCGCGCCTTGTACCCCGATAAAGACGTCTCAAAGTTAATCGTCGGGATGGTGGGACATCTCGCGCCGATCAAAGGTCAACAGGACTTAATTCGCGCCGCCGCTATATTGGCAGCAGAGCGCAACGACGTAGATTTTGTGATTGCCGGCGAAGATAAGTCACATACTGGTGAGCATCGTGCGGCAATTGAAAGCCTCATCGCCGAACTCAAACTTACCAAGCGGATTCAGCTATTGGGATGGATTGATGATGTGAGAGAGCTGTTGGGCTCACTTGATGTGTTTGTCTCGCCTTCAAGAGCGGAACCATTCGGACTAGTCATCGTTGAAGCCATGGCCAGCGGAGTGCCAGTGGTAGCGACGATGTCTGAGGGGGCGACCGAGATTACTGAAGACGGTGTAACAGGAAGACTTGTTCCTATTAAAGACCCCGAAGCTTTAGCAATAGCAATCAAGGAACTACTCGCTGATCCATCTGAACGGAAGCGTTTCAGCGTAAATGCTCGCAATAGGGTAGAGCAGTATTCGTTAGAACGAATGGTTGACGCGACCGAACAGGTCTATCTGGATGTACTGAAGACTACAGACGGAGACCCTGATCACGGAATATCTGAACACAGAGAAGAGTAAGGCTCGCGTCGCTCGGGAGCCCATAGTTGCGCTTCATTACGTAAACCCACGGCTCGTCTTGCAAGAGGTTACCGAGTCGACTCAGACCGCTGAGCGTCGGTCCGGAGTTTTTTTTTCTTAGATATTTCTATTCAGCGTTAACCCGGTCGCTATGGCTCGCGGTTATGTACCGGCGGTAAAGTCTAAGAATCCCGCTTCTTGTGCAAAGCAGTGCCGCGGCGTCTCGTCCCTGGTTTCCTCCTGTTCACACCAAGCTTTAGGTGTTTCACTGCAAATCCGCTACATAACCGAAAATTAGTAGTTAGACTGTCACACGCATCAGTCAGCGCGTGAATCGTTCTTAGCTCGAATAGCACTCGAAAGGACAATCCAATGAATCGAAGAGAGTTCGTTGCGGCAGGTTCGTTCACCCTGGCCGCGCTGGCCTTGAGCACGACCGCCCAGGACAAGAAACAATTTATCTGTCCGCCTTGCGGATGCAGCAAGGATGGCGTGGTCTTTGACGCGCCGGGTAACTGCCCGGCTTGCAACATGGTGTTGATTGAGAAGACGGCGGCTATGAGTGAACTGACGGGCATTCCAAACTTCCTCAAGCTGACAGACCAGGTCTGGACCGGCGGCCAACCATGGCCTGAGCACCTGCCCAAGCTTAAGGACGCAGGCGTCAAAGTCATCATCAACTTGCGACCTCACGCCGAACACGAAGGCGCGCGCGAGGAATCAAAAGTGAAGGAATTGGGAATGGGTTACTTCAACATTCCCATTTCCAACACCGAACCCGACGAACTGGACGCTGAAGATTTCCTCAAGCTGACGGACGAACAACTTAAGAATGGACCAGTGTTTATTCACTGCGCGGTGGGATATCGAGTCGGCGCCTTCTGGATGATCCGGCGTGTCGTGCGTGATGCCTGGGAATACGACAAGGCTTTAGAGGAAGCAAATCGAATCGGGTTTCGCGCTCAGGGCCGCATGATCGAATTCGTTAAGGACTACATCGACAAAAAGAAGAAGAAGTAAGGCGGAAAGACCTCATGAAGTCTTTGTTAGTACTAGCGCTCTACGTCTGTTTGTCATCGGCGGCATATGCTCAAAACTGGCCGGCATTTCGCGGGTTACATGGTGCGGGTGTTGGTGATGGAAACGATCTTCCTACCGCCTGGGACGCAGCGAAATCAACAAACATCTTGTGGAAGACTCCAATCCCAGGGCTGGGCCATTCCAGTCCAATTATTTGGGGCGATCGCATTTTTGTTACGACTGCGGTGAGCGGTGCCCCGAACTCCCAATTTGTACATGGGCCAACTGAAACTCCAGCTTCTGCTGACGATAATTCAAAACACAGTTGGCGAGTTTACTGTCTTAGCAAAGACACTGGCCGCATCCTTTGGGAGAAAGTGATTTACGAAGGAGCGCCAAAGGTTAAGCGTCACGTCAAAGCAAGCTACGCGAATCCTACTCCCGCAACCGACGGCAAACATCTGGTCATTTCTTTTGGATCCGAGGGGTTCTATTGTTTTGATCTGAGTGGAAAACTGTTGTGGAAACAGGATTTGGGAATCCTCGACGGCGGGTGGAGTCCTGGTCCTGATTTTCACTGGGGCTTTGGCAGTTCACCAATCATCTACAAACATCTGGCGATAGTTCAGTGCGACACTCAGAACCAGTCGTTCGTTGCCGCCTTCGATCTTGTGACTGGAAAAAGAGTCTGGGAAACCAAACGCGAAGAAGACAGCTCGTGGAGCACTCCTGCCATTTACGAAGGCACTCATGGCGCTGAATTAATTACCAGCGGAACGAAATACTATCGTGGTTATGATCCCTTAACTGGGAAAGAGCTGTGGCGAATGGCAGACGGCGTAGACACAAAAATCCCAACGCCCATTGCCGCAAATGATTTGTACTTCCTCGGCGGTGGCGCCTCGAATGCGCGGCGCACGTTTTATGCTCTGCGAGCTGGAGGCAAAGGCGAGATCAAGCTGGGCAACGCCGGCGCTAAAGACATTGCCTGGCAAAGCGCACAGATCAAGCCGCACATCGTTACACCGATTGTCTATGGGGATTACCTGTACGTCTGCACCGACAACGGCATCTTGTCTCAGTACCACGCAAAAACCGGCGAGCCAACGTTTCGTGCACGGCTGGGCAGTGGCGGTTCATTCAGCGCCTCACCAGTAGCTGCAGATGGCAAGCTCTACTTCGCCAGCGAAGATGGCGAAGTATTTGTTATCAAGGCTGGTCCTACCTTTGAATTGCTGGCCCAAAATGCAATGGGTGAAGTCATCATGGCTACTCCCGCGGTCGGAGGCAAGATGATGATCATTCGTGGCCAGAATCATGTCTTCGGAATCGGGAAAAAGAGTAGCTGATGCGTGTGTGCAAAAGACATCACGCGGAGCGATCTCATTAACACCGCCAATTTAGCCCGGTGACCGCGGTAGATTCAGAAGCCTTGATGCCAACACCGAAGGTGTTCGCTAATTTCGGCCCAGGGTTGCGCTTTGGCAACCCTGGGAACAAAGACGAAATCTTCCTCTTTTACAACTCTGAAGGAGTTGGGAAGATCGCTAACTAAACAATAACTATCGCAACTCCTTCAGAGTTGCCACCGAATGATAGACGCTCTCATCTCCCAGGGTTGCCAAAGCCCAACCCTGGGCTGAAATTAGCGAACACCTTCGCTGTTAGTATCGAAGCGTCAAGTACTCAATTCCGTTAAAACGGTTAGGACGATCGTAATCTACTCATCGTAATCACCGGGATAAGGCCTCGGTGTGAATGACATCGCTTCGCGTCAACACGCGATCAGCCTTTTGGTATTGCCAACTGCGTGATATCGCGCACGTGCCATTTCCCTTCTCGAAATATTTCCCACGCAAACATGTCGCAAACGTCGAAATACTCACGGACCATGCACTAAAGCGTCATTCGCCTGGTGGCCTCGAACTTGCCCTATCAATCAGAACTAAGGACTGGTATGGGCGAACACAACGTCGAACAACAACTTGACGAGCAAAAGCTGCATGAGTTCATGCAGGCATTGCTGGGGGATCTCCGGGCGCTGGCATTCATGCTGGAGGACGGCCGGATCGAGACCGGCGTGCGAAGGATTGGCGCGGAGCAGGAAATGTTCATCGTCGATCGCGGTCTGCGGCCGTCGCCGCTTGCTCTGGAGATTCTGGAGGCTGCCGGCGACCCTCGACTAACAACCGAGATTGCGCGCTTCAATCTGGAAGCCAACTTAACGCCACGTGATTTGACAGGGCGTTGCTTCCGGCTGATGCATGAAGAGTTAGACGAGGTCCTATCGAGAGCGCGATTGGCAGCGCAGGAGTTCGGGGCCGATGTATTGCTCGCTGGAATTCTCCCGACGCTCAGAGTTTCCGATCTTACGCTCGAGAATCTGACGCCGATGCCTCGCTATCATGAGCTGAACCGTTCGGTCACACAGCTACGAGGCGGTCCATTCTCTATACACATCAAAGGGTTGGATGAACTCCACCTCACGCACGACAACATGATGATGGAGTCGTGTAACACCAGCTTTCAGGTGCACTTTCAGGTCAACCCCGCTGAGTTTGTGTCAACCTACAACATCGCTCAGGCGATCACTGCCCCGGTGCTCGCCGCTGCGGTTAATTCTCCAGTGTTGTTTGGTCATCGTTTGTGGCAAGAAACGCGGCTCGCACTATTCCAGCACTCAGCAGATGCCCGTTCACGTAACCAACTCGCTCGCAGCCAGCCTACCCGCGTGGGCTTTGGCGAGCAATGGTTAAAGCAATCCGTCATTGAGTTGTTGAACGATCAGATTGCGCGCTTTCGCCCGATCATGATCACTCGTCCTGACGAAGACCCAATGCTGGTTTTGGCACGCGGCGAAATCCCCTTGCTCTCAGCGCTGCGGATGCATAACGGAACTGTCTGGCCCTGGAATCGTGCATGCTACGGGGTCAGTGACGGCGTAGCACATCTGCGTATCGAAAACCGCGCACTTCCCTCCGGTCCAACCACTACTGATGAAATCGCGAATACCGCATTCTTCATCGGGTTGATGCTATCGCTGCCCGGTGAATACGGGGATATTTCCGAGCGAATGAGTTTTGATGATGCGAAAACGAACTTCTTTTCCGCTGCGCGACACGGCCTGAATGCGCAGGTCAACTGGATCGATGGCAAGAACTATCCAGCATCTCTATTGATTCTCGATCACTTGCTGTCACTTGCGCGACAAGGGTTGGGAAGTGCGGGCGTCGACACCTCAGACATCGACATGTACCTGGGCGTGATCGAGGAGAGAGTGCAAAGTGGCCGCACTGGCGCGCAGTGGATGTTGAAATCTCTCTCAGCCACAGAAGGTCCCGGACCGAAAGATATGAGCAATCGAGCGCTAACCTCTGCGATGCTGCAACTACAAAAAGAGGGCAAACCTGTGCACACCTGGCCGATTGTTGATGCGACGGAAAGCGAGGATTGGCGACACAGTTATCAAACTGTGGGTCAGTTTATGGCCACTGATCTATTTACCGTCCGCGCTGATGACCTTGTCGATCTCGCCGCGAGTGTGATGGATTGGCGTCACATCCGACATGTACCAGTGGAAGATGAGGAAGGCCGGCTGGTGGGTTTAGTCACTCATCGAGCCTTGCTGCGTCTGCTGAGTCATGCCAGACAGACGCAGAACACCAATCCTCTAACGGTGAGGGAAATCATGAAGACCGATCCCCTCACGGTATCGTCGATAACCCCGACCCTTGAAGCTTTGGAATTAATGCGCAACAACAAAGTAGGCTGCCTCCCGGTCGTGGATGACGGACAACTTGTGGGGATCCTTACTTCCTACGATTTTCTCGATGCTTCAGCTCGCCTCTTCAAGGAACAATTGGCTGACTCCTACACTCCCAAACAAACACAACCCTCTCAAATAAGTGATTAGCAAACCGGGTGCACAGCACTTAGACCGATGCACACGGGCGAGACCCTGCGGGGCCAACGGCTCGCTAAGTAGGTTTGCGCAACCGTTGCGTAGCTTCGCGCACACCTAACCATTCAAACGCTCAACTTCCTCACACTTTTCCATTAGATAACTCGGCACATCGGTTGCTCCTTCCACTAGCAGGAAGAGCCAGGGTAGAGCAGATGCACTATTTTTCAGGTTAAGGAATTGGAGGTTGATGTTATGGCGAAAGACGAACGCGACATTCTTGAAGTACTCAAAGAAGAGCTCGACTTCATCGAGAAAGGTGGTTACGGCCGCTCGGTCCGAACTCCGTGGAAGCCAAGGGAAATCTTCCAGGAGTCACTGACGTGCATCAACTTTGCCGACCCCAACCACTCACATCCTTGCAGTGAGTGTCACCTGGCTGACTTCGTCCCGCCGGATCATCTGCGCGACGAAGTACCCTGCCATGCGATTCCTATTACTGAGGAAGGACAGACAATTATCGATTTGGAACTCGAGGACAACGAATCGAAGTTAGAACGAGAGACTAAGGAATGGTTACGGGCTCGAATCGCGCAGATTGAAGAAGAACGGCGAAACAAGATGGCGATGCGATGATTAGAGCTTTTCAATTAGAGACTTAAATAGCCCGCGAACATTCTTACTAAAAAGCGCCGAAGGCTTGAGAATGAAGCCAAGCGCTCCATGCCGCCGCTTAGCAATTTAGCGAGCCCGCTTAAGACTCACGGCGAGTAGCAAGCGTTACCGGTTCCATCTCCACTGCCCGCGGAAAGAGAATATTGTTTTCCAGGTGAATATGTTGGTGCAGATCTTTCTCGAGCGCGTCCAGTGCCTGGTAGAGAGTTTCGTAACTAATACAGCCGTCGGCAGGTGGCGTGTAGTTGGCGCTGAGCGTTCGTATCTCTTTTAGCAGTTCTCCGGCACGATCGTGTTCCATCATCATCATGCGCACTGGATTGGCCACGGTGCCAAACGGCGCTCGGGACAACAGCAGGTTTTGTCTGGCCGCAGCCTCGATTTTGACGACGTAGGGAAACAACACTCGCTCTTCTTTTGACATGTGCGCTTCCAGGTCAGCGCCGAGCTCGCGGAACAACATGTTGATTTTGAAAAGCTCTGGATGGTTATCTCCGTGGACCGTGCAAACTTTTTCCAGCAACGCATTCAGTCGGAAAATTTCAAGGCGAGTGAAGCAGTGATGTTTCCCGACTATGTGATTTATGAGTTCTTCAAGTGTAATCGTCTGGAAGTTTTCCTCTTGAAGCTCCGGGTCAGAAGTAATGGTTTGCTCCAAAGATCTCTGCACGTCTTCGAGAGGAGTTCCAGCTGTTTCGCAGGCATCGGCTAGCGTCCGGTTACCGCCGCAGCAATAGTCAATTCCCAGTCTTTCGAACACACGGGTTGCGCCAGGAATTTCGACTGCCAATTCCCGGACCGTTTTGGTTGTTACCAGATTCATAATGCCTCCTAAACTAAATGTCAGAAATTATTTCGAAAATTGATCAGATACTCACTGTCGCCATCTGCATGGGCCGCGAAGGCTTGATGAAGACAAAGTAATTGACTGCCAGGCAGCCGAGCGCAAAGATCGCGAGAAAGATAAAACCCCAGGTGTAGGCTCCGGTCGCATCGCGCAACACGCCGAGAACCAGAGGCGGAAAGAATCCACCTAACCCGCCGAACGCCCCGACCAGACCAGTAACAGTTGCAGTCTCTTTCGGAAAGTACTGTGGCACCAGTTTGAACACAGCTCCATTACCTAAGCCCAAAGCAGCGGCGGTCCCAAGCGCACCCACGGTGAATGTCGGCATCCATGGGCAACCCATCAAAACGCCCAGTACCGCTACTGACAGAAATACAACCAGCAGCACGCGCGCGCCTCCCTTTCGATCCGCCAGCATTCCACCAACAGGGCGCATCAGCGTTGCCATTAAAACAAATCCTGCTGTACGCGCGCCGGCATCGGCAGCGCTCAACTTGAAGTTGTCTCGCAGCAGCGTCGGCAGGTAAATCGCAAACGCTACGAAGCCACCAAACGTCAGGAAATAGAATAGCGAAAGCACCCACGCTTTAGACGAGTGACTTAGGATCCCAAGATTCTCGGCGAGCGTCTTCGGCGCTGCGGTGACAGGTACGTCACGCGCGAAGATGTAAAAGACTGCGGCCCAAACCAGCGATACCGCCGCGAAGATGAAGAACACCGGCCGCCATGAACCCAGCGCCAGCGCCAGAACCGGCGCACCGAATACCGCAACCGACTGCCCAATGTTTCCCATCCCATAAACGCCGAGCGCGGTGCCTTGCTGATCAGCCGTGAACCATTTTGAGGTGAAGCCCACACCGACCGGAAAGGTCGATCCTGCAAGACCAAGCAGCAGCCCCAGCCCAAGCAATTGACCATAGCTGTTCGACAAGCCAATCAGCGCCGCGGGAACTGCTGAGAACAGGAGTAGTAACGCAAACACTCGCCGCCCACCGAAACGATCGGCCAACATGCCTGCAGGAATTCTTCCCAGTGCTCCCAGTAAAACCGGGATCGCAATCATCAGACTCTTCTCTTTTGCGGAAAGCTGGTAGGCCCCCGCGAAGGTGGGAGCCAGCGCCCCAACCAATCCCCAAACAGCAAACGAAACTGCGAAGGCGCTAGTTGAGAGAAAAAGTGCAACTGCCGCACCGGGTTTGAATGATTTCATAAGGTTCCAAGCAATGATTTAATCGAAGAGTTTTCCTGTCTTAGTTCGTAGAAGAGTGCCACCGAGTCTATGGCAATGACCGTACCGTTACTTTTCGACTGAGTTTATGAGGGTTCGAGCGAAAAGCTTGTGAAAAACTCGCAGACCGGCGTGGAATTCTGCGCAGCTCTGCACAAAACATTCCCGTCCGCGCTTAGCGACGCGCTAAGCACGAAAGCAACTACGCCCAGTACAGACCGGTAGCTTCCTCGAGTGTGTGTGACACTCAAAGGGCGACGAATAACGCTGAAAGCGTTCGCGAATGCCAGCCCAGGGTTGCGCTCTGGCAACCCTGGGAAAGAGGCATTCATTTTTAGGAGACGCAACTCTGAAGGAGTTGCGTCGCCGTTCGCTTATCGCAAAGCAGTGCAACTCCTTCAGAGTTGCAAAGAATCTCTGGGAACTCTCATACCCAGGGTTTCAAAGCAAACCCTGGGCTGGAATTCGCGAACGCTTTCGGCGTTATCGCGGCCCCTTGAGTTTTCTCACTCCTCTACTACTTTCGGTTGTGCACCGATCTGGCATTCCTGTGCGAATTCTTCATCGCAACGTTTGCAATCGAGTTCGAAACCAATTCGTGAGGCCCGGCCGGCTTCTGTTTGAACCCAATCTCGAGTCGTTAAGGGCGGATCATGGCGCACGTGTTGAGAGTGGCCGCAATCAAGCTCAGCCCGCCAATGGCCATCGTCATCTTTATCGAAGCCTGTGATTCGCTGTTTCAAATGCTTTTGAAGAGCTAAGCGCGGATCATGATGAGCAGCATTTTGAACTTGGTCGTTGCTCTGACAGCATGAGGCCGATTCGCCGGTAGGGTGATGGTTTCCCCTTGCCGAACTTTAAAGCCTTCCCCGGCAATCTCGATGTCCGCCTCTCCATCCGTGACCACGACTAAAGCATCGAAGGGTGCGGTGTGTTCGCTTAGGCCTTCACCTACGTCGAATGCGAATAGGGTAACGGTACCGCCCTTATTCTTCAGCAGCACGCGGCTCACGATTGAACTATCCTGGTACTGCAGAAGGTTGGCCACGCTTTTCACCTCAGCGCTTACCACTGGATTTTGTGTTTGATCAGTCATGACAATTGATTACGGATCTAGCTCAGCCTAACACAAGCCGGTTCTAACGTTTTATGCCAACAATTGAGACTGCCGCCAGTTGCTTACGATTGCGGCGAAAGACAGCTCTCATTTCCAACACTCTTTTTCGGGCTTCTGAGTCACGTAGCATATTCAACATAAAGCGAAACGTTCCGAGCAAACCCTCGTCGCGAATCAGCCGTCCAGGTTCCAACAAACTCATCGGCGCCGTCTCCACGGATTGAACTTCAAACCCCTCGGATTCCAAAAGGGAGCGCCATTCTGTTATCCGGAGTGGCCTAACTCCGTGATGGACTACACTTGTCAGCGACCTCTCAGTCTGTCTTTTCGCGTGCTCGTCAAGATGGTCAGACTTCAGACACATTTCGTGAATGCCATAGCGTCCGCCAACCTTCAAGAGCCGATGAGCTTCTTGCACGATGTCTCGTTTAGTTTGTTGCGTCTGCATTGTTAGCATAGCTTCGCCGTATACGACTGACGCGCTATTGTTGGGCAAGCCCGTGTTAGAGGCATCTCCTACGACGCATTGCTGCCGAGCTCCCTTGAGATAGCCGGCGACCAATTTCGCTGCTGCCCCGTCCCGCTCCACAGCGGTATAGGACTTCGGCTCGCGCTTAAGGGTTAGGCGGGCCGTCACGCCCATGCCCGGAGCAAATTCAATCACGTCATCTGTGTGTTGAATTTGGATGGCGTTGAGCATACGACGCGTCAGCTGCATTCCGCCTGGTCTAAGCACGCGCTTACCCAAACGCGCCAACACCCAATGACCTGGCATCTTCTCGGTCTTCAGACCCTCACCAAGAGCAAATCTCGTTGTAGTTTCCAATGCTGCCTCCTTACAAACACAAATGGCCCAATGAACCTTGAGCAACGATTGTGCCGCTGTATTTGCTGGGGTTTTTGTAGTTGCCGCAGAGAGTTGCGAGAATTCGCGGTGCAATCGTGGGATTCTGCGCAGACGCTAATCACAATACAAAGGCACTATTCGAGGGTCCCAGCCCGCGGTAGCGGGCGATAGCGTAAAGCCTGGGGTGGAGCGAAGCGGAACCCAGGAATTTATTGAAACAAGTCCAAGCCCGCGAGCGGCCGACAGCGGCATCAATGGTTCTCGCTATCGCCCGCTCCGCGGGCTATCTAGCGCGTCGTTCCAACCGTTTAACCAAATCGCGGTGGAAGATTTTCAAGTTCGTGACGAAGATGCTCACAAAGCCTGGCAACCATGGGTTCATCGAAGAGTAACGACGGCCAAGTGTAGACTTGCTCCTCCTCCAACCGGTTGTGAGTCTCCAACCGTTTCTTGATGATAATCATGCGCTGCCTCACGACCTCAATTTCTTTGGCGGGCGCCCGTTGATTGTCAGCAATCTCGCGCATCGTCTTGATCGTTCGCGCAAGTTCTTTCATGAAAAAATCATGATCGCTGCGCAGCCGCAAGAGTACGTCGTGCACTTCATCGCGTGTCGGCAAGCCGCCTGTCCCGGTAAAGAGCGAAGCCCGAGCGTTGGTGAGTGCGGGGAATAAATGAAGGTTCTCGGCTCGAATGTGAACTGCCAGCCGAGCCCAGAAGAGATCAAGCAACTCGAAGCCGCGTGCGAAATTGGGCTCTGCCACTTTTGTGTCGAGTTCGCTGAGTAACTCACCCAGCGACGAGTGGTCGTCTCCCAGCACAGACTCGACCGAGTTATTCATCGTTTCAGGTAGCCCGAGCTCGTGTAATGGCGCGATGCGGGACGCCACCAGAAAATGAGGGTGAGCGAAATAACGAGGCAGATGCCGGAAGCGACAACCAGCGGGAGTAATGCTGAAAAACGATGAGCTAAAGCTGCTTCGACTGTCGCGGCCAGAATCCAGAGCTGCGCGACGTTAACCATGACCAGCAAGATGAGTCGGGCTTGGGCCACGGCGGCACGTCCTCGGCCTGCGTGACCTTGTGTACCCGGTTTGGTCGTTATAGTTGAACGCTGCATCAGATTATTCTGTCTCCAACACCTGCAGTTCTTCCCACGGCCCAGACCTCGCCGTTTTCCCGCACATCCAACTTGACGATGTCGAGCGCTCGTGGCGGTGGACCGAACAAGACGTCTCCGGTTTGTGCATTAAAGGCGCCATCGTGACAAGGACACTCAAGACGCTGATGGGCGCGCTCGAAATAGACCGGGCATGCGAGGTGGGTGCATTTCTGCCCGAAGGCATGAAGCTCACCATCGAGTGTACGAACCAGGATCGCAGAATCTTTTTCTGACGGGTAATGGAAATTTAGTGAAGAGCCAGGGGTCAGAGTTTCGGCGCCTGCAATCCTTGCGGGGTTGAAAGTCTCGATCTGGCGCGCATCGATGGCAGCCTTCGCCGCAAATCCTGCGGCGCCGACAAACAAAGCCGCCGAGGTAAGGCCGAGGAAGTTGCAGAACTCACGACGTGTGACTTGCGCCTCTTCTTCTCGATCATAGGGAAAGTCATGCTGATGCGGTGCTGTCGCTGATCGCACATCGCTTTCGTCGGCAAGGACTCTTTCGATTGTCTCTTCCAGATTTGATTCCTTTGTTTTCATTTTGAAAAAGCTCTGTCGCCCGCTGCCGCGGGCTCTGTGTTGGTGTTGTATCCGATCCTGGGGTTCCGCTTCGCTCCACCCCAGGCTTCATGCTTTCGCCCGCTGCCGCGGGCTGGTTACGCTTCCACACTCACTCATCATTCATCATTCATCATTCATCATTCATCATTCATCATTCATCATTCATCATTCATCATTCATCGTTCAGAACTCATTGCTTTTATCCGTCTGTTCAACTTGCAAATCGATCCATGATTCATTTGCCGGTTGTTGCTCGGTCCTGACCCGTCCTTCAAACACCCCACACCCATCAACCTCAACTTCTTCAGCATCAGTTGGCAGCATCAGATAAACCTTCGTCTCAACCTTCTGATTACCAAATACATGCGCGTTCACAGGCTTGGTCCGGCGAAGCGGCACAATATCTTCGTACTTGCCAAATGAGATAGCCCCAGTTGGACACACGCTGGCGCACATTGGCTTGATGCCTTCACTTGTGCGGTCGTAGCACATGTCACACTTCATTTGCAGATGCATTTCAGTGTTGTACTTGGGCACGCCGAATGGGCAGGCGTTGACGCAATTGCGGCAGTCGAGGCAGCGGGGTTTCAGTGCCGAAAGCACAACGCCACTTTCTGTGGTCTTGATCGCGTCTGCTGGGCAAACCAGCGCACACGTCGGCTCAGCGCAGTGCATGCAGACAGTCGGCATGGTGGCCGTTGTCTCTGATCGATCAAGGTAATCGACGTAGATCATCGAATAGCCTTTATGAGTCCCGCACTCACGACACGCCGCCACGCAGGCGCGGCAACCAATGCAGCGCTGCGGATCGATGAACATTGTTTCGTCCATAAAAACTCCGCTTTCGAACTCTGTACTTTGTACTTTGAGCTTTGAGCTTAGTGCTTTGAGCTTTGTCCGTTGTACTTCGCGTTTATTCCCGGTCAATGGACGGCTAAATAATCAGACCGACCAAAAATCTAAAACCGCAAAATCAAAGTTCAAAGTACAAAGTTCAAAGTACAAAGTTCAAAGTTCAAAGTTCTAAGCACTAACTACAATCCCTATCTAACTTCACTGCGGGACGCACCCTTGCGCTTCTCTCCCAGAATCGGCAACTGTCTCGAGTGAATCTTCTCAATACGGGCCGCGCAGGCCTTGAACTCGGGAATCTTCGAAGTCGGATCGAGCACAGGATTCGTCAGTTGATTCACTGCCATCTCTTCGCCCCAATGGTAGGGAATGAAGATCGTATCTTTGCGGATAGTCTTCACCACCAACGCGGGAAAGATCCCATTGCCGCGTCGCGACACTACCCGAACGCGCTCGCCGTCATTGATTTTCAACTTCATCGCAGTTTCCGGATGAATCTCGACGTACGGTTCGGGACACTGCTCAACCAGAAAGCCTATGCGCCGCGTCTGATTTCCAGAAAGGTACTGGTAGACCACGCGACCGCTGGTCAAAATCAGCGGATACTCTTCATCAGGAGTTTCCTGCGGCGGTTCAAATTCGACTGCATGAAATTTCGCCTTCCCATCAGGATGATAGAAACGCTCTTCAAACAGTCGCGGAGTTCCCGGATGGTCTTCTGACGGGCACGGCCAGAAGACTCCATTCTGCTTTTCGATCTTCTCCCAGGTAATACCGTAGTAGTCGGCGTTCCCACCGCGCGAGGCCACGCGCATTTCGTTGAAGATCGCGAGCGGGCTCTCAAAATCAAAATACTTTTCGCGGCCCATGCGCCTCGCGATCTCCTGGATGATCCACCAGTCTGCTCGCGCTTCGCCCGGAGGGTCAGCGGCTTTGTTGATTTTCAGGACACGGCCTTCACTGTTTGCCGTCACTCCTTCGTCTTCGCTCCAGGTGCTGCCGGGCAAAACAACATCCGCATAACGCGAGCCTTCAGACATGAAGAAGTCAATACAAACATAGAAGTCGAGCCCCTCGAGTGAACGCCGAACGTCATTCGTGTCGGGGAGGCTCACCATCACGTTGTTGCAGATCGAAAGCAAACCGCGAATCTCGCCCTCGCGCATCTTCTGAAACATTTCGACAACTGATACGCCTGCTTGGGGCAACTCATCTTCCGGTAGATCCCAGACATCACAGACGTGCTTGCGGTGTTCAGGATTCGAAATTGAACGCTGGCCAGGAAGCTGATCGGCCTTCTGTCCATGCTCGCGCCCTCCCTGTCCGTTACCTTGCCCGGTAATGGTGCCGTAGCCGCGTCCGGGTGCGCCGATACTTCCAGTGGCCAGCACCATGTTTATGTAGGACAACACGTTGTTCACACCGTGCGAGTGGTGCTCAATTCCGCGAGCGTGCAGGATCATTGAAGTCCTGGCGCGACCGTAAAGTAGTGCTGCCTGCACGATCTTCTCGGCCGGGACCCCGGTGATTTCCGCTGCAACCTGGGGCGTATAACGAGCGACTAGCGCCTTCGTTTCCTCCCAACCATTCGTGCGTCCGTTGATGAAGGACTCGTCAAACAAGTTCTCTTCGACTAGAACGTGCAGCATGCCGTTCGCGAGGGCTACGTCGGTGCCTGGCTTGAGTTGCAGGTGCAGATCGCCCTGACGAGCTGTCGCCGTCTCTCGTGGATCCACAATGATCCAGCTACCTCCATTGTCGCGTTGCTGCCATAAGAACTTGTTGAGTACCGGAAACGTCTCGGCACAATTTGATCCTGCAATCAATAAGACTTCCGCCAATGGAATGTCATCCCACGGATTTGCGGCGCGATCGATCCCGAATGCTTTGTTGTTACCCGCCGCGGCCGAAACCATGCACAGTCGCCCGTTGTAATCAACGTAGCGCGTACCCAGGCCGGCTCGGGCAAACTTGCCCATCAAATAAGTCTTCTCTGTCGTAAGTGAAGATCCCGAGTACACGCCGATCGAATCTTTGCCATGCTCTGTTTGCAGTTCCTTGAATTTCGACACGACAAGGTTGAGCGCTTCATCCCAGGTGGCTCGCTCGAAGATGCCATTACGCTTGATGAGAGGATGCAACAGGCGATCGGGATGATGAACTTGCAGGTAGGCGGTCACCCCTTTGGGACACAACCGACCTTCGTTTACGGGAAAATCATAACGAGGCTCAAACCCGACAACGTGATTGTTCTCAACGAGCAGATTCATGCCGCACTGCACCGCGCAGTACGGACAGTGTGTCGGGACTACTTTGTCTATCACACGGTCGGCACGCCAACCGCCGTACGGTGCGTCGTGCAGATGTGGACCGTAAGCTTCGATTATCTTTTCGAGATGCTCGACTTTGCTCATAGATATGATTTGCCGCGGAGGAACGCGGACCTACGCGGATCAGAACTTTTTCAACCGCTCAGCTTTGTCATTTTCTTATCCGCGTCCATCTTCGTTAATCCGCGGCTGTTTCCCTTTTTTCCGCAGCTTGAACCGCGAGCCACGAAAAACTTCGGCATTGCGCTGCGGCAAAGACGCGTACGACAGCCCGCGAATGACACGCTTGCAACGCGGACAGTAATCCTGCCAGGCATGTCCATCGCCCATCGTGTAATCAAAGCCAAGCTTGTCGACCACGGTTTTGAGATCTTCCAGCCACAGCTCAGCTACAAACTCAACGCCGCAACGAGGGCAAACGGCTTGCGGCATTTCCCTCGCCCGTTGCTGATAAAGTTCGACTCCGATGGATGCCGGCCGTTGTATCACGTGAAATAGTTTGCCAAATGGCAAATAGAACAGCGTCATGATTACGACTGCCTGATGCGTCAACGCGATGAACGAGTACATGTAGCCGTGCAGCCATAGGCTCGATGCCGTTAGCATCAAACCAGTGACGGAGATTGCAATTAGCAGCAGATGCGGAACGAAATCGAGCAGAAATTGCTGCAGAGCAATCGCGCCGCGATCGTGCAAGCGGCGGTGAATCGCGATCGCACAACCAGCGATAACCATGACTGCCGTAAAGTCGAGCGCATGAAAGGTGACCCAACCGATCAAGCTGCGGCCGTCCATCACATTCAGAGGAAAGCCAAAGACGTAGGCGCGATAACCTCGCTCCCCTTCCAATTCAAAATGGACCCAGCCAAACACCAGCGGAAACGTAATCATGGCCGAGATGATGCAGCCCCACATGATTAGTTGATGCATCAGCCAACGCGAGGAGCCGCGACGAAAGATAAACTTCTGGATCGCCATCCCACCAACTATCGTCTTAGCTGCGCTGCTGGTATTAGCAATTAGATTCTTCCGGTCTCGAAATAATTTCCAACCCCGCCGCCAATACACACGCGTTGCCGGACGCTGTAACCAGATCGCATAGCGAAACACAACCGCACCAAACGCGACGACGCTTGCAACGGTATATCCGAAGAGCGCTGCGTCGTAGTGTTCAAGATTTCGCGAGCCAACAATGATCAGTACGGTCAATCCCGCAGACGCTGCCAGGGCCAGCAGCACAGCAGGGCGATGATTGGTTTGGCTCGGCATTGATCTCTATGCCAGGTTCTGATGCTGCGTTCCGACTAGCTTGGAGCAGCAGTTAAAAGCAAGCGTTAAGCCACAAGATGATTCAGAAATAGTGAACTTTTTGGCGAGCATATCACAAAGAGGTCAGCGCCCAGATCAAATTAGGATGCGGAGAATTTCCCGGCACCCTCAATGCGACTGCGCAATATTCCACGCATCTGGCGACATAAATTCCCACGACTTAAATTCTCGCTGGTTTTTCGGCAGTCCCAGGCTGGCATAACCGTTGCCCTGGCGGCTTGCCGAGGGTGAGCAAAGAGTGCTCATCAAAGATCTTACCTGCATAGCTGGCTGACTAATGACAAACAGTCTCAATGTAAAAGCTCACAAGAAGAGGATGTCGAGCGGAAACGGCCGGGCAGTTGACGAAATTGCAAACCGGCCTGCGCAAGTTCCATGCAATTCTCCCATCAACGAAGTTCGAGGGTGGGATAACTTGAAGGTTAGCAAGTATTACGCGCGCGGTTCGGTGTTGTTCACTGAAGGACAACAGCCGCGCGGCGTCTATGTACTCCGCGAAGGACGAGCAAAAGTGTCAGTAGCATCAGCGGAAGGCAAAACTTTCGTGTTGCGTATTGCTGAGGTTGGAGACCTGCTCGGCGTTCATTCAATATTGATGGGCCGACCCTCCGGAGCGACGGTAGAAACAATCGAGCGTTGTCGCATTGACTTCGTCTCCCGCGACGATTTCGTGAAATTGCTTAATCGCGACCAGCATGCCTATTTGGGAGTCGCTCAAGCGCTGAGCAACAAACTCAACGGCGTGATGGAGCATGCTCGATTACTTCTCTTGTCAGAATCGGCGACGGAAAAGCTTGCAAGACTGCTGGTTAGATGGTGTGATGAGCACGGGACGAGCACCCCGCAAGGTATTCGAATAAACTCCGGCCTTACGCATGAAGACATGGCCCAGATGATTTGCGCATCGCGTGAGACGGTTACGCGCGTACTTGGGGAACTAAGACGCAGACGCATAGTTAGGGTGGTGGATAATACGCTTTTTGTGCGTAACCTTGAAGGCTTGGCATCACTGGCCCGCTGCTAAAAAGGGCACCGTGTGTGTGTTAGCGCACAGACGGGTTGTTGCTGGACTCATAATCTTGAATCTTCGAGTCGAGTGCTGAACCGTTGCTCGTGGGGGCGGGTTGTGATGGCCGTCACAGCCGGAAAAGAGTCTTTCTATTAGGATTCGCGGACATAAACAGCGAATTGAACTCTGGCGAATCGAGCAAAGCTATACGCTCATCTCGCGTTTTGGATTAACTGCGGTTGGCTGTCACCGCTTTAACCTTTAGGGAGTCGCGGTGTTGAGTCTTCACAAAGTCATCAAGGCTCTGTTCATATGCGGCTTCCTAACTTTGGCCGTCCTATGGCTTGCCTCTGGTAGTTCTTCGCAATCCGTCAAGCCTGCTCAAATCAAACAAGCAAACTACAACGCTGCAGACTATGTTGGAAGTGAAGCCTGCAAAGACTGTCACGAAGATCAGTTCAAGGCTTTTTCTCATACGTCACACGCTCAATTAACACAAATCAAGAGTTGGAAGGGAAAAGTAACCGGGTGTGAGGCCTGTCATGGACCGGGCAAGGCCCACGTGGAAGAAGGAGATCCGGCAAAGATCATTTCTTTCAAGAACAAACCGTCTAAAGAAATCTCAGAAACATGTCTCGGCTGCCATGCGGGCAAAGAGGAACACAACAATTTTCGACGAGGTGAGCATTGGCGCAACGACATTGGTTGCACCGATTGCCACTCGTCGCATTCCCCGGAAACCAGAAAGAATTTGCCCGGTTCGAACGTCTTCATCGCCGAAGCAAATGCGCAAAAGCCAGGCTTCTCGATGCTAAAGCTCTTGAAAAAGAGCGAACCCCAGCTTTGTTTGAGCTGCCATACCGAAGTTAAGCACCAGTTCAATCTACCGTTCCACCACAAGGTTCTCGAAGGCGCTATGAAGTGCAGTGATTGCCACAATCCTCATGGCGGTTTTGAACTAAAGCAAACAAGACTGGCGACTGGAGCCGACGCGGCTTGTATGAAGTGTCACGCAGATAAGCAAGGTCCATTTGCTTTCGAACATGCCCCAGTGAAGACAGAAGGATGTAGTGCTTGTCATACGCCGCACGGTTCAGCTAATCCGCGTTTGTTGACGGCTAGCCGAGTGCCGCAGCTTTGTTTGACTTGCCACAGCGTCGCACACGACGTTGGCGCAATAGAGCCGGCTGGACCCCAGCACAACCTGAACGCGCAATACGGCAATTGCACCAACTGTCACGTGA
Organism: Pyrinomonadaceae bacterium; assembly: GCA_035273425.1. Taxonomy (GTDB): domain Bacteria; phylum Acidobacteriota; class Blastocatellia; order Pyrinomonadales; family Pyrinomonadaceae; genus PSRF01. Next base: position 93,770 of record DATEPB010000043.1, read on the forward strand.
AGATACACGGATCACATACGAGTCCAGTCTTCTTCAGATGAGCGGTTCCAAAAGGATTTTTAACGAAGGGCACCGGTAGATCGTCATGGAGAGCAAAACCACATTGATACGGGCGGCAATTGTTCAAGCTCTGTTGGCAATGGGTTTGTTGCTGATGGCCTCATTGGTGGTGGTAATAAAAGGCCAACAACCTGCGGCGAGCCCGGGCCCAAAAAAGCCTGCCGAGGCCAAGGCAGAGAGTGCGATCGTCGAAGCGGGAGAAGGCGCCGGAGACTACACGGTAGTATCGAGCATTGAGTTTGGCTATCGAGGGCTCAGTGTTGATGGCGATCTCAACAAGTACCAAAGTGATCTGAATTACAAAGCTGGGCCACGTCTGTTCGACAGCAGCTTCCTGCTGAAATCCAGGGACGGTAAGGGCGAGCTCTTTGAAACTTTGCTGGTCACGTCGAGCGGATGGGGAGCAGACCCGAACGGTCAAATGCGCTTCAGCGTCGAGAAGCCGCAGTGGTATCGGTTCGACGGCAGCTATCGGCGGTTCAAGTACTTCAGATTCCTGAACAGCTTCGCAAATCCAAATTGGGTATTTAGCCCGGCGAGCTTTAGTGTGCCGCCGAATCCGGTGACCGGCGAACACGGCACCAATACGCGGATGGCGATGGGTGATTTCGACCTAACACTCCTGCCGAAGCACAGACACATCAGGTTTAATGTGGGCTACTCGCCGGAGCGTTTGCACGGCCCCGCATTCACAAACTATCACGCGGGCGGAAACGAATTTAATCTGCTACAGCAGCTGAAATCGCGCGCCGACGACTTCCGCCTCGGCGCGGATGGCAAGGTTGGGCCTATCAGCTTTTCATTCCTGCAAGGATTTCGTCTTTTTCGTGACAACAGTTCTATCCACCTGGGACCCACCCCTGGCATAAACCTGAATCCTACAGCCGCCAGTTTGACGAGCTTCAATCGCGACGAGCCCTTTAGCGGCGAAGTCAACTACACACGCTTCAGCTTACACACACTTTTGGCGAGGAAGTTGGATATCACCGCCCGAATCGTACACAGCGCTGCCACCTCGAGGTTTGTTTTTACCGAAGCTTTCACCGGCAGAAATTGGAACCCCAGAGTGACCGGATGGCCTCCAGGCCCACTCGCTGCCACGCCGAACACTCTCAACCTGGGTCAGTACAACATCATTGGAACCACGAAACGTCCGAACACGCTTGGCGATATTGGGGTGACGTTTTTGGCAACGAATAAGCTGCGAATTTCAAATACGTTTCGAGTCGAGGACTTTGAGATCGACGGATTGGCGATCTTTAGCGACTTCTTCTCCATCACGCGCGGATCAGGAGCAACGCTGAGAACGGATACCGTGGGCTTTACCAATCTGGACGCCAACAGGATTACCAGGTATCGCAAGTATCAAAACACCATCGAAGGCGACTACCAGTTCAATGCTCGCTACTCAATACACGCGGGTTATCGATATGGAAGCCGCCGAGTCGAAGAAGGCTTTGAAGGATTTAATCTGGGCTCCAATGGTTCGTTGACTCCGCCAGCGGTTCGGACGTCGAGCTCAGAGGTGGACCAAAATCACACTCATGCATTCTTTGGCGGGTTCAAAGCTCGTCCGGCTAGTAATTGGACCATCTATTTCGACGCCGAGCGGGCCTCAGCTGACAATGTATTTACCCGCATCGGAAATTACGACTACACCAATATTCGAGCCAAGAGCCGGTACGCCCCAAATAAGAAGCTCTCTTTCAATCTGGCGGTCATCACCAAGAACAACTCGAATCCTTCGGAGATAGCCGGAGTTTCGCTGGAAAACTTCGGTGTTGACACTAAGTCACGCATATTTAGTTCATCGGTTGATTGGGCTGCGACTTCCGACGTTTCATTTAGCACTGGCTACAACTACCACTGGGTCAATAGCGACGCGGCGCTTGAGTATTTCTTCAATAGCGTCCGTCACCTGCTGGGCCGCAGTCAGTTCTACGTGAGAAACCACTTCTTCTTTGTAGATTCCATCGCCCGGCTTCATCCGCGATTGACGCTCTACGCGGCTTATCGAATCAACAAGGACACCGGACAAGGCGACCGCGTCGCTGATCCGACCGGGACGCCCGGCACTTTGATTTCGTCGTATCCGATGAGTTTCCAGTCTCCTGAAGCTCGGCTCGCAATTAAGATCAACAAGCGTTTGGATTGGAATCTCGGGTATCAGTATTACAACTACAACGAAAGCGCGATCGTCGGTCCGAGGCCGCAGAACTATCACGCGCACCAGCCCTATACATCACTGCGTGTGTATTTTGGTCGTCGAGAATAGCCGCGAAGAAGTTTTGGTGGGTTAAAACCTAAGAGTCATCTCCGGTTCCCCGAACAGGGCGGGCCGGAGTTTGCCCTATTAGTGAGCGCTTCAGGGCCATCAATGCTCAAGGACGAGAGTGCAAAGAAACCGCAAGGGTTAACGAAGTTAAGGATTCTGGTGATGGGTCTCCTATCTGTGGCGCCGTATTTGATCCCGCCTGCGGTCGTCTATAGCGGCGCGACCGAACCCCAACATCGTTCGCAGACTCGAAAGCCAACAAAACGCCCGGCGGTGCGAAAGACTGATTATTCGCAGTTCTCTCATGTCACTCACCTTACGACCGAGAAGCTGGCCTGCGATTCCTGTCACAAGTTTCCGACTAAGAACTGGAAAGATGTGCGCAAGGGAGACGAAGCATTTCCCGACGTAGCCGAGTTTCCAGAACACTCGTCGTGTCTGGGCTGTCATCAGCAACAGTTCTTCGCTCGTGAAAGGCCCGCTCCCGCGATCTGCTCAAATTGCCATGTGGGCGTCACGCCAAGGGAAACCACCCGCTTCCTGTTTCCAAGTCTGGGCAATGTTGGCGGGGTTATGGATCCGAAGTTAAAGACACAAGAGTTTGTCTCAGAGTTCGGCGTCGGTTTTCCTCATGACAAGCATGTCGATGTAGTTGGACTCGATCGTCGACGGTTTAGGCCAGATGCACCAACGCAGTTTATGGGTATTACGTGGAGTGTCTACCGAACCCAGTCAGATCAATTAAAGAGTTGTCCGATCTGTCATCAAACTTATCAACCGCAGGGCAAATCGAGTGAAGAGTATGTGACGAAGCCGCCTAAAGAGGTCGGTGACAATTTCTGGTTGAAGAAGGGCGCCTTTCAAACTGTCCCTAACAGTCATGCGGTGTGTTTTACCTGTCATAACACCGACTCGGGCATTGCTCCAGAACCTAAGGACTGTCAGCTCTGCCACAACTTGTTACCGGCGGGTCAGAAGTTAAAAGTTGATTTCGATCGGAAACATCCAGCGTTCATTCCGGTAACGGACCAGACGATACTCGACCGCGCGAGCAGGCGTATTTCCTCAGGAGCATTCAGGCATGAGGGTGGCGCCCATCCAGATCTAACTTGTACTGGATGCCACAACATTCTGACTATGAATACGCTTCAACCGCAGACCAGGAAAGTCGCGGTGAAGTCATGTGGAGGAGCTGAAGGGTGTCACATAACTCCCACCACTGATGACGGTGGAGCTTTAAATTTTGAGGTGGATCAGAAGAAAGGTGATGCAGCTTTCGTTTGCACGAAGTGTCACATCACCTTTGGCAAAGAAGCGTTGCCCGTGGGCCATGTCGCTGCGATTCCGACGGCGACTCCGAAATAGTTCTGGCTCGATAACTCAATGTTCATAACTAAGACACGCATGGCGCTGACTAAATTCCGTGGAAGCGGATTGTTGTTAGTGGTTCTAACTTTCACCATCGTCGTGATTTGTTCGTCGCTCTCTGCGACAAACTCTGTCTTGGGAAAAATAAAAACCAATCCGCCTGAGCCTCAGAACGCAACCGACTACTCTAAGTTCAAACATGCGAACCCCAATCACTCGCGGTTACCGTGTTTACTTTGTCACCGGCGTGAAACCAATGCGACGCGACCAACGCTGCCCGGGGAGAACGGGCACCTGCCCTGTGCCGGATGTCACGCCCAGCAGTTCGCCAACTCATCGGGCCCGATGTGCACGATCTGTCACACGGAAGTGCAGGCCGGGAAGCTGAAGGCGTTTCCGCGATTAAGCAGTTTCAATATGAGGTTCGATCACGCGCGGCACACGCGGATGGGGAATCTTGGCTGTGCAAATTGTCATCGGCCTTCGCGTGGCGGTGTGGCGTTGTCAATCCCGGCGGGGTTCAGCGCTCACACAACCTGCTTTGGATGTCACACACCGAACGCTAAGTCGGGCGATAAGGATATTTCCTCGTGTGGAGTCTGCCACCAACCGGGTCGTCATCTGCGCATGCCAACGACGGCAGCTGCGTTTCGGGTCGGCTTCAGTCACGCAAAGCACGACCGGTCTGAGGGGTTAAATTGCAATGAATGTCACCGCATACGCGCGGGAGTGGGCCGGCAACTCCAGGTGAGCGCACCACAGCCGCTTAATCATCATGCTTCTGCCGGCGCCCTGAGTTGCATGTCATGTCATAACAGTAAACGTGCGTTTGGCGGTGACGATTTCTCTGTCTGTAAGCGGTGCCACACCGGCAACGCATGGCATTTCTAGGGAATCGATGTTCGACATGCTTCAGGAGGCTCCTTCAGCTTGTCGTAACGGTTGTTCATAACTCAGCTGACGAAATTACAAGTAAGTTGTCACTCGATCCGTCAGGTTGAACGACTGAGGAAGGAAGGAATTGGAATGAAAATATTTGTGCTGTTTGCACTTCTGCTCGCCACGATTTTTCTCGTCGTTGACACATCACACTTCCCCGAGGTTTCTGCCCAGGTCGGAACCAAACTGCCTGAAATAATCAGCCTGGGCCCAGAAGCTAAACTCGGCGCAATTAAGTTTAGTCACGTCGATCACGTGACAAAAAATCGGAGTATCGAGGGCGCGAAGATTCAATGCATCGAATGTCACCACGTTGCTCAGCCGGCCGCCGATGCTGCGAAACATCCACCGCTAAAGACAGCGTGGCCGGCTGATCGCACGACTACATTGACTTCGGAGTCGTTTGAGAAAGACCCTGCTGCAGCGGGCGTAGCAGCGTGTCGGGATTGTCATGCGCGGGCAGATACACAACCCAAACTCTTGCCCGCAATTCCGCAAATCAAGTTGGAAGTTGGCACTGAGTTAATAACGTTGACTAACCAGCAAGCTTTTCATCGAAACTGTGCCGGTTGTCACGACGAAATTGTGAAGACAAGTACTGGACTCAATCCCCCAACATCGAAGAAATGCACGACTTGTCACAAGCGGAGCGCCAGCTGAACTGTAGTTGGGGCTGCGAAAAGTTTCGCACTCAATGTGCGAAAGTTCGCTCAGATCGGCCGATACCGCTCAATTTGGGTCGGGTTTACTAATAAACCTGGTGGCACGGCCAATGCACTAGGTCTTCCTGTGTAAAGCAAACTGTGAGTTTGCTTCGCTGCGCCAAATCAAACTGTCCAGTGTTGGGCGATTGCGCAGGCGCTCGATCCGCAAACTAACCGTTTGCGTGACTTAAGAGTTACTCGATAAAGGATGGCATCATGAGTGAGTTCAGGAAAATGGCGATTGGGGTAGTGGCGGCGACATTCTGTGCAGCGGGCCTGCTGATTAGCGCCACGGCGCAAGGGGAAGTTCAGGCCTCGGATCCGGCTGCGTTTTACAAGACCAAGTGCGTGGCCTGCCACGGGCAAAAAGCGGAGAAGAAGTTCGATTCGACGTTGCCGGACGCACAACTGATCGACATTGTGATGAAAGGCAAGAAGCCAGAGAAGCCGCCGAACATGCCGGCATACGGCGACAAAGGTGTCACTGCGGAACAAGCGAAGGCGTTAGTTGACTACATGAAGCAGTTAAAGACTGCTCCATAAGTCGGATGGCCTAAGGCCAGCGTAATTTGTAGATTTCGAGCATACCTCTCCGGGTTAGCTTTGCTGTAACGCAGCAGACGCGCAATGGAGAGGCATGCGTATTTGCGTTAGAGAAACGATTGCCGTTTGGCATCTCAAACCAGAACAAAACTCATGAGCGATGAAGCAGCCACGACAATAAAACCTCCAACCCTCTTTCGCAACTACATCAGCTTCGTGGGAGCGTTAATCGTTGCCGCCAGTCTCGCCAGCATCATTCTGCTCATCCTAATCGAGATCACGAAGGCGGCTGAGAATCCATACCTTGGGATTGTGACTTACGTAATTCTGCCGGCGTTTCTGATTCTGGGGTTGGTCATAATTCTGGCCGGCATGCTCATCGAGCGGCGTAGGCGGAGGCGCTTCCCAGAATCTGATATAGCCGCATATCCAAAGATTGATTTGAACGACCCTCGTCAGCGCCGAATAGCGTTTTCCTTAGTCGGCGTGTCGTTCGTCTTTATATTCATGAGCGCCTTCGGTAGCTATCGTGCTTACGAGTACAGCGAATCGGTGGAATTCTGCGGGAAGACTTGCCACTCCGTAATGAAACCCGAGCACGTTGCGTTCATGGCTACCTCGCACGCCAGGATTCGATGCGTTGATTGTCATGTGGGCCATGGGGCCGAGTCGTACGCGCGTTCGAAACTCAACGGGGCTCGTCAACTGTACTCACTTGCTTTTAACAAGTATTCAAGACCAATTAATACACCGGTGCACAACATGCGTCCGGCTAACGAGACGTGTGAACAATGTCATTGGCCTTCCAAGTTTTACGGGTCCCAGCTTAAGACGTTCAACCATTACGCTCACGACGAAAAGAACTCTCTACGGCAGACTCGAATGCTCATCAGCGTCGGCGGCGGCGATCAGCAAAGTGGACCAGTGGCCGGCATTCACTGGCACATGAATCTGTCCAATGAGATCTCCTACATCGCGACAGATAGCCAGCGTCAGGTGATTCCCTGGATTCGGGTGAAGGACCGGCTAGGAAACGTCACGGAATACTTTGATCGCACCAGGCCTCTGAGCGCAGAGCAGATTTCAACGGCGGAGAAGCGGCGCATGGACTGTATCGATTGTCATAATCGGCCCGCTCATGTCTATCTGCCGCCGGACGCTGCCCTGGACCAATCGTTTGCGGCTGGACGTCTCGATCCCTCACTGCCTTATCTCAAGCGCCAGGCGGTGGCCTCGCTGAATGGGGCTTACACAACAGAAGACGAGGCGGTCAAAGCGATCGCCGCAAATCTGGATGGCTTTTATCGGACTAACTACGTCGAGTTGTATCGTCAAAAAGGAGATCTGGTTAAAGGCGCAATTAGTGAGACCCAGCGCATCTACCAGACCTACTTCTTTCCCGAAATGAAAACGAACTGGCAAACTCACCCGAACAACATAGGCCACCTTTATTCGTCAGGCTGCTTCCGTTGTCACGATGGCGAGCATGTGAGCAACAGTGGCAAGTTAATTTCGAACGACTGTAATGTCTGTCACACGGTTCTGTCTGACTCAGCCCGTCCTTCATCGATGCTTAAGACGCTGTCTGTGCAACATCCTGTTGATCTTGGCGGACTGGCGGATCGCAAGTGCGAGAGTTGTCACAAGGCAAACGAGCCTTTCAAACATCCTTTGAATCTTGGGGACATATCAATGTTCCAATGCATAGAGTGTCATCCGAAAAAGAACTGACTTGAGCACAAGAAATGGTCCTCGAGGAGCTCGCAATCGTTACAGAACCGCAGTCGTCGGGCAAGATTCGTGATGTTCGCCTTAGTCTCTTATAATCAAAGTCGCTGAGAAAGATCGACGGCGGCTGGAAAGTGAAAAACACCCTGAAGGATCACAAACAGAAAATTCTTGTCGTCGATGACGAGAAGATGATTCGCTGGTCACTTGGCGAAGCGCTGCGCGGTTGGGGCTACGAACCCGTTCAAGCTGAAACCGCAACTGCAGGACTCGCAGCTTTTGATGCTGAACAACCTGCGGCCGTCCTCCTGGACATCAATCTCCCGGACGGTTCAGGTCTCGAAGTGCTGCGCCAGGTTCGATACCGCCAGCCTGATGCCGTCGTGATCATGATTACCGCCAACGTGCTGGTTGATGAAACCATCGCGGCACTGCGAGGCGGCGCCTACGACTTCATCGGTAAGCCAATTAACCTGGAAGAGTTGCAAGTCGCAATTCGCAACGGCATTGAGGCAGGCCGCTTGCGCAAGGAAGTGAACCTGTTTCGCCGTGAGCGGGCTCAGAAGTTTAGCTTCGACCAAATTGTGGGAGAGTCGCCGGCGATGCGCGAGATGTTGGCGCTTGCGCACAAGGTCGCCGAGAGCGAAGTCTCGTCTGTGTTACTACAAGGAGAATCGGGTACTGGCAAAGATCTAGTCGTCAAAGCGATTCATTACCACTCGTCCCGTGCCGAACAACCGTTTGTCGCCATTAATTGTGCGGCGATTCCGGGTACGTTGATCGAAAGTGAATTGTTCGGCTATGAGAAGGGCGCTTTTACCGACGCGAAAGCTCGGAAGGAAGGATTGTTTGAACAGGCGGAAGGTGGAACGCTCTTTCTTGATGAAATTGGTGAGTTGGAACTGAGTCTGCAAGCGAAGCTCCTGCGAGTCCTCGAAGAAGGTTCGTTTCGTCGCGTCGGTGGCCTCAAAGATCTACCCCTCGACGTGCGCGTCATTGCCGCCTCGAATCGCGATCTCAAGACGGAAGGTGAAGCAGGACGTTTTCGCTCAGATCTCTACTACAGGCTGTCGGTTATCCAGATTGATATTCCGCCGTTGCGCGAGCGTGGCGACGACGTGCGCCTGCTTGCTGAGCATTACATGTCGAGCTTTAGGGAGCGCTTGCGTAAGAACATCGATAGCATATCTCCGGAAGCGTTAGCCGCATTTAACAGTTACGAGTGGCCCGGTAATGTGCGCGAGTTGCGCAACGTCATTGAGCGCGCGATGATCCTCGAAGACGGAGATGAGATCACGGCACACTACCTGCCACGCGGACTTGCCGTCGATTCGCGCGGGGGCAACTCAAGTTCCTCGATGTCGACGGAACCCATGATCTTACCTGCGAACGGCGTGTCGCTTGAGGATGTAGAAATGTCTTTAGTGCGGCAGGCTTTGGAACGAAGTGGCGGAAATCAGACCAAGGCTGCGGAGCTGCTACACATTTCGCGCGACCAACTTCGTTATCGTATGAAGAAGCTTGAAGAAGTCGGCGCCGCAGCGACAGAAACTCTGAGCTAATTCAACGGACGGACTGTGCGCCCGCGAAAACCCTGGTCCAAAATTAGAAAGTGACAGAACCCAAACCAGCCAGTTCAACGAACGGCGACGAGCTTGCGCGCTCACTCAAGGAGCTTGCCGACATCAAGTTTGCGCTCGACCAGTCGACGATAGTCGCGATCACCGACCAGCGCGGAATCATTAACTATGTCAACGATGCGTTCTGTCGGATCTCGAAATACCCAAGGGAAGAACTGCTTGGTCAGGACCATCGGATCATCAATTCCGGTTATCATCCTAAGGAATTCATCCGTGATCTTTGGACTACCATCGCCGCCGGCCAGGTCTGGAAAGGCGAACTTCGCAACCTTGCGAAGGACGGCAGCATTTATTGGGTGGACACAACAATAGTCCCGTTTCTGAACTCCGACGGCAAGCCTTATCAATATGTTGCCATCAGGCACGACATCACCCAGCGCAAACGGGCCGAAGAGCAGGTTCTCCAGCAGGCGGCCGAACTGCAACGTGCATCGCAGCTCTCCTTCGTCGGCGAATTAGCCGCCGGTCTGGCGCATGAAATTAAAAACCCTCTGGCGGGCATTCAAGGTGGGGTCGATATTCTGATTCGACGCCGCGACAAAAACGATCCGGAGCGCGAAGCTCTCGAAGGAATGCGCCAGGAGGTCCAGCGGATTGATAACACGGTGCGAGCGCTGCTTGATCGCTCGCGGCCGCGCCTCGTGTCAGTAAGAGCCACCTCACTTACCGACATTGTTGGGCGCGCGGTAAACCTGGCACGCGCGCAGTTGACCAACTCCATCACGCATACCAAAAGCGTCAGCCTGGAATTCGAGTCTTGTGAGGATCCTCTAACCATCCCGATCGATCCGGCGCAAATTGAAGATGCGGTGCTAAACCTGATCATCAACGCAATCGAGTCAGTGAATCGCGACGGCAAGGTTAGGATTCGGGTGGCAAGTTCTCAAAATGAGCGCAACGGAGAATTAGAAGACGAAGCGATAGTTGAAGTGTCAGACAATGGACGCGGCATCAGTGAAGAAGATCTCACCCGCATCTTCAATCCGTTCTTCACAACGAGACCCGGTGGAACGGGACTCGGCCTCCCCGCAGTGCGCCGTGTCGCTCGTGCGCATGGAGGTCGGGTCGACGTAAGTTCTTCTTACGGCAAAGGCTCAACATTTACGATCCACCTTCCGTTCAACGCTCACCGCTAATTTCAAGTTTCTTTCCAGAGCATTGCGCAAGCTCACGCAGGAGTGCGCGAAAGCGCCCGGTTTTCCGGCCCACATTACGATTCCTTTCGGCAAACGCTGGTAACTCCGCTGGCACATTCATTGCCCTCTCCCGACCTGGAGGAATTTTCGTGAACAGATTTCTGAGTGATGGCGAAGCGACTGAGGTAATCAAGTCCGGCAATATCGGAAGGCTGGGTTGTATCGACAACGATGAGCCTTACGTGGTGCCAATCAACTATTTACTCGACGAAGGGTCGATCTACAGCCATTCTCTTCCCGGGAAAAAGATCGACGCGATGCGGGTTCATCCACGCGCATGCTTACAAGTGGACCGGATTGATGACGACTTTCACTGGCGTAGCGCAATTGCCTTCGGCCATTACGAAGAGATCAACCTTCCAAATGAGCGCCGCAAGATCCTCGGCAAAATACTAACCCTCTTTCCAAAGCTGACTCCGGTCGAATCGCGGATGGTCCAGGACGCCGCGGCGCCGGACAGTGTTGTGTTTCGCATAGTTGTCGACCGCATTACTGGCGTGGAAGAGGAATGAGCTAAACCTGGCGAGGACCAACTGCACAACAGACGATCATTAGCCTGCGTGCTTTTCCACAGCGAAGGCGAAACTTTCCATACTCAACTCGCGAAAAGCTTCCCGTTGGCCATACTTTGAACAAGAAAATCCTCGGAATATTCATTGCATGTAAATCAGCGGTTTTGGAAGTTCAGCATCTGATCGGATACCACGATTAGCCCTGGAGGTATTGCAATGAGGACCAATTTGAATGTTCTCCCAGCTGACAATCCTTCCCTTAGAAACGCGGGTGGGATTGTTTGGCATCGTCTGCGCTCCGAACGCGAAGAGATTTGCGAAGCTCTACTAAAGGAATGTGCACCAGGTCATGGAGCTACGTTGGCAGATGAAGTATCAAATGAATGCGCGATGAACGCTGCAAACTGGCACCAGGAGTTGCTCCAGGCGCGACTAAAGAAGGTTGACGACGCGCTTGATCGATTAATGTCAGGTAAGTACGGCGAGTGCAGCAAATGTGGCAAATGGATTGAAGACACCAAACTCGATTTTGATCCCGCAATAGCCTTCTGCATTGACTGCTGGGATCGCATGCAGACGATACATTAGGAAAATGAAAATTCTAATTGCTTACGATGGCTCTCAATGCGCTGACGCCGCACTCGAGGATTTGAAGAGCGCAGGCTTGCCCAACGGCCGAAGTATTAGTCATGACGCTGGCTGACGTATTCCTGCCTCCGCCGATTAACGAGGAAATCGATAACACCTTTCCGATGTACGTGCCCGCAGGTGTGCGACGTGCTCACGAGCGCGCCCAGCACGAACTAAAGGAAGCGGAGGCAATGGCCAGACGGGCCAGTGAACAAATCAAGAGGAGTTTTCCGGAATGGGATGTTCGCCATGAGTCTCTCGCGGATTCGCCGGCCTGGGCAGTGATAAGGAAGGCCGATGAGTGGAAAGCGGATCTCATTGTGGTCGGGGCACACGGCCATTCTGTTCTCGGCGGAAGGCTGATACTCGGAAGCGTTTCACAAAGAGTTCTATACGAGGCGAACTGCTCAGTACGCGTCGCTCGTGGCCAGCGTAGGAAAGCAGACTCGCCACTGCGACTTCTAATCGGCGTAGACAATTCTTCGTACGCGAACGCAACTGTGGATGCTGTATGCCGGCGCAACTGGCCCAACGGAACAGAAGTCCGTCTACTGGTGGTCGTCGATACTGTGATGGCAATTACTCCCTATCCATCTCTGCCAGAAGTATTGAAATGGATCGAAGTTGGAGATGAAGGCAACTGGGATCAGGTCCGCCAGATCTTCCAACCGGCTGCCGACAAACTGCGCTCGGCTGGACTTGATGCCGCAGTGATGATCAGACGAGGAAACCCCAAAGATGAAATCATTGCAGAAGCGGAGAGTTGGGGAGCGGACTGCATTCTCCTGGGAGCAAAGGGAATGCGAGGAGTAGACCGCCTGCTTCTCGGAAGCGTCTCTTCGGCAGTCTCAGCGCGCGCACACTGTTCGGTAGAGATCATCAGAAACCGCAGTGTCATGAGGTGAAACACGCTCAAGCCGACAACGCTGTGATGAGGGAGCTTTTTCGATGACAAAGATGAGAGCAAATGTTTTACATGGAAAAGACGACATTCGTGTAGAGGAAGTCGAGCGTCCTCATGCGAGCGTTGGCGACGCAGTGATACGCGTTACTCTCACCACCATCTGCGGCACTGACCTGCATATCGTGCGCGGCGAGTATCCCGTCAAGTCTGGGCTCATTATTGGGCACGAACCAGTCGGAGTGATCGAAGAATTAGGATCGGGTGTGATCGGTTATGAAGTCGGCGACCGCGTACTGGTCGGCGCAATTACACCTTGCGGTCAGTGTCGCGCTTGCCTCTCTGGTCACCTCTCGCAGTGCGGCCACGGTGAAGGTTATGAAGCACTAGGTGGGTGGCGCTTTGGCAATACCATCAATGGGGCTCAGGCCGAATACCTTCGAGTACCAAACGCACAAGCCAACCTGGCGAAGATCCCAGACGAGTTGTCAGACGAGCAAGTGTTGCTGCTCGCTGATATCGCCTCGACCGGTTTCAGTGGAGCAGAATCGGCCAACATTCGGATCGGTGATTCGGTCGTGGTGTTCGCGCAGGGACCAATAGGATTGTGCGCTACTGCCGGGGCGAAGCTGATGGGCGCAACTTTGATCATCGGTATCGATGGCGACGACAACCGCCTCTCGATGGCAAAGCGAATGGGCGCCGATGTTGCCCTCGATTATCGAAATGTTGATGTGGTAGCCGAGGTACAGCGCCTAACAGGTGGCGGAGCAGATGTCGCGATCGAGGCGCTCGGTACGCAGCAGACCTTCGAAAGTGCACTACGCTGCTTGCGACCAGGTGGCACCCTTTCGAGCCTCGGCGTTTACTCCGGAAAGTTGCAGATACCATACGAAGCGTTTGCCGCAGGCCTCGGCGATCACCGCATGGTCACAACGCTCTGTCCTGGCGGTAAGGAACGCATGCGCCGCCTGATGGAAGTTGTAAGAAGCGGTCGCGTGGACCTTACGCCATTGCTCACTCACACCTTCCCTTTGGAAAAAATCAACGACGCTTACGAATTGTTCGGCGGGCGGCAAGATGGGGTCTTGAAGGTCGCGATCAAGCCCTAAGAGTCTTGGGGCAAACTCAACTCCTTGGAGTGCGTCCCGACGGGTCGGGACGCTTTGGTCAACCCTGACAACTTATTTACTCACCGGTAATTATGTTGCCGCGGAGGGCCAAAGCGCCGCCAGGCCGGCGCACTCCAGGGAGTTGGATCTTGCGTTGAATGTTTTTTCCTGGAGCCGGGCAAAGTTGCTCACCGCTCTGCGTGAAAGCCCGCAACCTGACGGCGTTCCTGCCGAAACTCCTGCAAATCTCAAGCATTCTAATCGGCACAGTCGTTGCACAACGCACGGTTGGAGGCAGGGATCCAACCCTGAAGAAGTTTATGAAAATCGAATGCATTCTTTGTCCCACCGATCTCTCGCCTGATTCTGACGAGGCGCTTCGATATGCGATCGCACTGACAAGAGCCTACAACGCGGAGCTGATTCTCTTGCACTGCGACGTTACTGCTCGCGGGTTGAAAACGGCGGCTGGCTTGGACGAAGCTGGCGATGCGCTAAGGGAGTCGTTACAAGAGTATTCGGGTTCGGCTGATCTGGATGGAATCGATTGGAAGAGCGTGGTCACCACCTGCGACGACGCCGGCGAGGCGATTTCGCGAGAGGCGGGCAGGTATGGCGCTGACCTGATCGTGATGCGCTCGCGTCGAAGGCCGCACCGGGCGGCGTTGTTGGGATCGACCGCCGAGTCAGTTTCACGCACAGCACCTTGCCCAGTCCTCGTAATGCATAGCGATGAGCGCGATTGGGTAAACGGCGCTGATTCCAGGGTCGAACTCAAACGCGTTCTGGTGGCTTACGATTTCTCAGACTACTCGGAGTTGGCGCTCAACTCCGCTTTGTCCTTCGCACAGGAGTATCAGTCGGAGTTGCATTTGCTGCACGTGCTGCCACCCCACTCGTTAAGTGATTCGGAGATCTCCTGGTATCCACTGGGCCGCGAGGGTGCGTATCACAAGGCCGCGCATCGTTTACAGAAAGCCGTTTCTCCTGAGGCGCAACTTTGGTGCAACGTCAAACACGCTGTGAGCGAAGGTCAACCCTACCGCGAAATACTTAATTACGCAGAAAAGAACAAGATCGATCTCATTTGCCTGGGGGCGCATGGCGCAGGTTTTGGAATGCGCGCACTGTTCGGATCAAATGTAGACCGAGTGTTACGGCAGGCACCTTGTCCTGTGTTAGTCACGCGGCCGCTCAAGCCTGCGATGTCTTACCGGCGCGCAACGCAAACTGGAATCGCCGCGTCGGCCTGAGAGTACTGCGGCTCTGCCCCCGCATAGTGCGGCGGCGAAGTCGCAGAGAGAAATTCGATCGACACGCGACTAAAGTTTGAGCATAGCCTCATCACTTCACCCCGTGGGAATTTTTGACCGCTCCCTTTTCCGCCCGCCGCCCATTCCAACTCAAGCAGGGGCACTTATTTCTCCTTGGAGTGCGCCGCCTTGTCGGCGCTTTGGCCGCTGCGACTGGGTCGCAGCTGGTGGGATAAAAGCGATCATGGAGTCACCAGTAGTTTAGTGAAAGACGCCCACGTGGCCTCATCCATTCGGGGAGCGACTCACAAAGCGATCCACGAATTACACGAACCATCACGAAACATCCGTCGTATCGTCTTCTGACTTCTGTATTCTTTCTTCTCCTTCAACGCATGTTCTACGTTTTCTTCGTCATCGGCGCACTCATCCTGCTGGGCTTCACCTACCTCCTCCATCGCGAGATACGTCGCTTCCCTGGCCCACCGGAGTGGGGTCGCACGCCTCGCTGGGCAAAGAGATTCCGTGTCGCTTTTGCTGCTTTTGTCCTACTCCTGGCCTGCGTCATCTTTTGGGCATTCCTGGTTGAACCCAATCGTCTGGTCACTCGTGAACAGACGATTGCGATCGACAACTGGCCGAAGGAACTTGATGGCCTAAAGATAGCGGTCCTCTCCGATATTCACGTCGGAGGTTGGTGTATCGACGACCAGAAAATGCGATTGATCATTGAACGCACAAACAAGCTCCAACCGGAAATCATCGTCATCCTTGGTGACTACATGTCCGGAGATAGCGAGACGAGCGACCGCGTCGAGCCCGAAGTATTCGGTCCGGTCTTAAAGGAGTTGAAAGCTCCTCTAGGTGTTTACTCAGTCCTCGGGAACCATGATTGGTGGTGGAAGGGTCAAAGGGTACGGGACGGCCTGGAGTCGAATGGTATTAAGGTTCTCGAGGATGAAGTCCTGGAAGTGAAGCGACAAGGTCGCTCTGTGTGGCTGGCAGGTCTGGCCGATCTATGGACACGTCCTCAACGCATCGAACCAACGATCTCCCAGGTCCCTTCGGGCCAACCAATAATTGCCCTCACACATAACCCTGACATCTTTCCGCGCGTTCCTGAACGGGTTCAACTGCTCTTGGCTGGACACACGCACGGCGGGCAAATCAGGTTTCCGATTATGGGTACGGTGATTGAACCTTCAAGAGTTAGTGAAAGTTACGAGCGCGGCCACGTCTTCGAAAACAACCATCATCTCTTCGTCACCACCGGCATCGGCACCAGCATTCTGCCGATACGCTTTGGCGTGCCGCCGGAGATTGTGTTGCTGACGGTAAGAAGTAAGCAGTGAGCGGTGAGCGGTGAGCAGTCAGCTTGTGGAATTGTCGGAATAATTGTGGTCTCACATTTCTCACAGTCGGGAAGGAGGATTTATCCCCGCTCTTCTTCCCGCCTCTGTGACCTCAAAGCAGCAAAGGTTGATCCGCAGGCACATACATTCTTTATGGACCGAAGATGCGAAACAAAGAGCGGGGATAAATCCTCCTTCCCGACTGTGAGAAATGTGAGACCACAATTATTGGTGGGGCCACAATTATGTCTGGCAGCTCACTGAACAATGCGGACTGTTGCCTGCCGACTGCTCACTGCTCACTGCTCACCGTTTGAACAGTTTCGCGAACGCCGAACGGGCATCCGAGGGTGGGCCTGAGGAAGTTTCGCGCTCGACAACAACTCGAGCCGTAAAAAGTTCGCACAGGTTGCGCGCGTTCTTGTTGACGATACGAACAGTGATCGGTTTATTACATTCGAAGCGCGCGGCCGGATCGAAATAGGTGCATTGACGACAGATGTGGAGGTCCGCTCTGCACTTTGCGCACGACGTATCCAGATTAATGGCCGACGGCACCTTCGCGCCACACGCAGCGCACTTCACCGCCTCACCAAACGCCATCATTCGAGGCGAGCGAGGTCCCTCGCGATCCTGAGGTTTTGATTGGGACTTCGACTGCGAGTTTGGTCGCTGCGGTTCGCGATCACTTTCCATATAGCCGCGCTGTCGATATTTACTCATCTTGATGGCTCCATCGTGATTGTAAGCAGTGAGCGGTGAGCAGTTAGCAGACAATCTCAGATCTGAATCGGATTCGTGTGCGTTCGTGTAATTTCGTGGATCGCTCTTAACGAAGACATCAACATGATCCGCGAAACAACACGAACCGAGAGTCTTACCTGCCTCCTGCTTCCTGCAGACTGCTCATTGCTGATTGCTGATTACTGATTGCTTCCGCCTACTGCTCACTGCTTCCTGCTTACTGCTCACTTTCTTTATGGAGTACAGCGTCTTCTCCGTCCGCAACAACAACCGATCACCCACAATCGCCGGAGACGCCTGGGCAAAATCATCGAGATCATTCACGTGAAGTAGCTTGAACTCATCGCCGGTTCCTATTACGAACGTCTGCCCCTGTTCGCTCAGGCAGAACAGCTTGCCGTTGTAGGCCCACGGAGACGTGGTGAAGTTCGTTGCCGCTGGATCAATCCGCGTCTTGTAAATCTGCTTGCCAGTCCTGGCGTCAAAGCGATTCAAGATTCCTGTTTCAGTCAGCGTGTAGATCATCCCCTCATAGGCCAGAGCCGACGGTAGATAGGTTCCACCACGCGCCTGCGACCAAACAATAAACTCATTCCCCCCATTGTTCATCGCCTGATCTTTCGGTAAGGAAATGTTGCCAGCCGCACCTGGGCGAATCGCAAACACCGGACGCCCTCGACCGCCATTGATATACAGCAGTCCGTCGTAAGCAAAGGGCGTTGGCACCGGCACCGGCGACATTCCCGACATGCGCCACAATTCTTTACCCGCCAGGTCGTAACTAATGACCTCGGCTGGTCCAATCGCGATGATCTCTGTGCGCAGCGCGTGTCGCCAAATAAATGGCGTGGACCATCCGGAACGCTGGCGAGGCGGATCATTGCCGCCGATGTCGCGATTGGTGCGCCAGACCTGCTTACCCGTTTGCTTGTCGAAACCGGCGATGTATTGCTGCTTCTGATTGTCGTTTACGATCACCAGCAGGTTATCAACCAGCGCGGGTGAACTCGCGGTGCCGAAGTCGAGATAAATCTGATTGGCTTCAAGCGGCGTGGTCCATACGAGCTTGCCCTTCAGATCAAACTTCCATAACCCCAGGTTCCCAACATACACGTAAACGTGACGGCCGTCAGTTACCGGACTCTCGGAAGCAAAACTCGACTTACGGTGACGCCCGCCGGGCGGCTGCCCGGTGTGAAACTCCCTGGTCCATTCCACCTTCCCGCTCTTCAGGTTCAGGCAGTACAGGAAGTAGTGCAGCTTCACCTCATGCGGTAGCTCGGTGTCGCGCTCCGTGACCTTCTTGATCACTTCCTCCATCTTGAGGCCCTGCTTCATCAGCTCCGCGACATACTCGTTCGAGTATTCGGTGCCGGCCTGCGGTGGCTTCGACTTTCCCTCGGTGGTTACCGTGGTTAAGTACACCTTCCCACCCGTAACAATCGGCGACGACCACCCACGTCCCGGAATCTCCAGCGCCCACTCCACGTTCTCCGTCTTGGACCAACGATCGGCGAGACGTGCATCTTTGCCGATCGGATTCGATTCCGCCCCACGAAACTGCGGCCACTCGATGTCTTGCAAGCGTTGATTCTTCTGCGCGTGAATTGGGAAGGAGAATAACAAGAGCACGCACGCGAAACCGGCCATGTTGAAAATCCGGCCTACGTGAATGCGAAGTTCATCCAACATTCGATTAGTTCTACGATTAGGAGAATTGATATTCATAAATTTGGTCGTGTTCTGTTCAGGTGGAGTGTTTATCAGCCGCGAATCTATCGTATGCGTGGAAACACAGCAACAAGCAAAGTTGAACAGCCAATACGCGCTTTAGTCTAATTGGGTTTCAAGTCGAAGAATGAACGCGGGAAGGGCGGAAATCTCTCGGCCCTGTCGCTCGTTGGCATTCCAACTATTTACTAATTGCGAATAACGACTACCCACCCTCGCCTCGTCCTCGACCGGTCACAAGTCGCGATGGTTTCTTCCTAATTGAGTAGGCTAGTCAACTAGTAAGGGCAGGTGATTCATCACCACCACGGTGACTCTGGCCACAATCACCGTTACTTGGGTCGGGGTTTGGAATGAATGAACGCTTCCACGTCCCAAGCTTCCTGGTCGGTTAATTCGCCGCCGGCCATCAGCGGCATGTTCCAACGTATGAACGCTGCCAGAAAAGACGGATCGGAAAACATGCCGGCTGCCTGGTTGAATGAATGCGGTCCCCACAGGGCCGGACGGAAGTAGGTATTGCTTTCATACCGGCCCTGCCCGTCGCGCTGGTGACACACTGCGCATTTTTGAATGAACACCTGGGCGCCTGCGACCGGATTTCCCGTCAAAGTTGAAATCGGTGGGTACCCGTGCTTCACGGTATTGCACAGCTTCATGCTCTTCGACTGCTCATCAAGCCACTGCATGTAAACAAGAATGCTTTCCATGTTGGGATCGGTGTCGCAGTTCCCTTTCTGCGTCCCGCTCGCAGGTGTGCACAGCGCTTTGCCATTGAGACTGTTGGTGAAACAGTGGTTGATACGCGCCTGAAGATCCGGCCGCGTCGGGTATTCGGATTTCAGGTCGACCCACCACGCTGCATCGGAATTACCTCCTGCGGACAAATGACAACTGGCGCAGTGCAGCTTCGCAGTGGGCACAAATTTAGGTAGCAGTTCATAAGTTTGGGTAACGAGCGCGTAGCCCCGCATGATCCCCGTCCAGTACTGCTTGTCCCACGCCGTTTCCGGTTTCTTGGGCGGCGGAATGATTTTGCAACTCGTTAGTTTTGGGAGTGCGTTGTTGAGCGTGAAACTGAAATCGGATGAGACGAAATTGTTTGGATTAACGGTGCGCGCTGTCGAGTGACAACCCATGCAGGTGGACGTTGGTTGGACAAACGACTCCATCGTCGTATTCGCGAGGGCCACCGGCCTCACGCTGAAAACAGTTTCGGGAAGAGGCGTGCTGCTCGGCGAGGGCGCCGGGGGAAGTGGCCACTGAGTATTGATCAGCCCGTAGTATTGAAAGACTGACCCGCTCGTTGCTAACGCTTTTCGCACTTCAACATTGAGCCGTTGAATGTTGTCGACAGCTAGCTGCGGTTGGCCGCAGTCAGGTTCGGTTCGAGGAATGGGGTTGGCCCGCACGATCTGATTCGCGGAACCAGGCCGGGTTTGTCGATTCTTTGGACAGGAGGCGCAGTTTGGGTTGTTGAATGACAACGCTCCGCCGGCGCCAGGTCCCGGGACATTGTTGATCTGTTCAAATGTGGACCAGACCCATTGTGGCGCGAACGGCGTCTTCTGCGTAATGTGAAAACCAACCAGGCCCATCCGCTGCTTGCGACAGTTCACCATTTTTCCTGACTGGTCCTTATCGCAAACGCAGGCGGTGACCGTGTGAAAAGACTTCTCTTCGGCGGCCGACACTTCGCGCCAAGCAGCCTTAATCAGTATGGCGCCGTTAGGAAAGTTGACGGACGTTGCCAGGGCCTGCTGCTCCGCGTTGTAAAGCCGCTGTTGCACGACATGATCGAAGAGCACTTTGTTGAGGCGAATCTCGTAGCGAACAACTTTGCCTTTCTGATCCGTGAGCGTGGCCGGCAGCTTCCCGTCGGCTGCAGCGGCTTGCACAGTTGCGTCCATCACGTCGTGGATTTTCTGCGTGCGGAACATTACTTTTTCGCACCCGCCGGGGACCGGCTCGGAATCGTTCCATGGCTTCGGTTTGTCGCCGTTCTTCAAATAGACCTCGTATTCCTCTTTCCACGTTTCCCAAACACGCGGACCCGGGTCGTTAATCTTCTTATTGACGTCCGGCTCGCCGCGCATGCCGGTTTGCGCGGGCCAGTTCAGCGCGAAAAATTCCTGCCACGAAAAAATGTCAGCGGACCGCTGCAGCGTGTTGAAATTCGGCGTGGGTGTTGGCAAGGGCGAAACTGACGGCACCATGTCGGCAGGCAGGTAACAGCTGAGTTGCAGGTCCGGCACTGGCCCACAGGTTCGGCCTGTCAACGGAATCCTGGCAGACGGATTGAAACATGCTGCGGGTGAAGTTGCTGCGGGCACCGGTGTGGCGCTGGTATTTCGCATTCCGATGATGAGTGCGGCGGCGACCAGCAATACGATCGCGAGACACCAGCAGAGCGATTTTGTTGACATGAGGTTGTCCTTTGTCAGGCAAGGATTTGAGCGGGCTTATTGAATGCTATTGATGGCAGGTGTGTAAAGATTTTTTGCGGTGGACCGTGGCGTAAGTTAAGCAGAGAAAACCGATCAACGAATTCACACGAAGGCTCACGAAAAAGTCGAGAACGCTTACCGCGAAGCGGTTACATAATTTAGCCCAGGGTTGCCGCGTTGCGAGGCTACCTTGGGAAAAGAGTCCAACGATTCCCTACCCCAACGGGGTTGTGTCCGTTTCGAGAAAGCCTGGTGGGATGGTTCAAGGTTATTGATTGATTGATACGTTCGATTGCACGGTAGAGACGCAACCCCGTTGGGGTTGAGCCTCTTCGACTATCGGATCCCAGGGTAGCCGCGCAACGGCGGCAACCCTGGGCTGAATTGCGCAACCGCTTCGCGGTACAAATCACCCTTGATCGGATTTGATCAGACGTTCCTGAAGTGTATCTAACTAAGCGGTTGGCCCAAGCCAACGCGCGGCGTTGCTGACGTAGGTCCTCACGTCGTTGAGTTTTTCAGGCTCTCGCTCGATCTGATCGCCGGGCGGTTCCGCGACAAAAGATGGACAGCCTTTTGAAATGTCCCAGTTATAGTCAACCAGGTGATGAAAGCTTGACTCGGCGATGGCTCGTCCCAGGTTGTTGCCGTGGTCATCCGTCGAACTCTCAAACGCCACGATCAAGTTGAAGGGTCGCTGGGTAACCTGGCTTACTCCCGTTGCAATAACACGCGCGCTGGTTTCCCCTTCCGGAACTCCGACGCCGCCTTCGTGTGGGTGCGCGGGAAAATACTTGATTGAACCGGAAGTCGAATTTGGGTTGCGGAGCAGTTCGTGAACGGGCTCGACGGCAGTAATTAGTTGGTAATCGCCATTGTTGCCGGAATGGTAGTTGGGCCACGTGAAGGCGGGCGTGTCGCGATCGTCAGGCGTACGTCGCGATTCGTCCGGGTCCTGCTGTTTGCTGTGAAAGAAATGCGCGCGGCCCACGCCGCCCAAAGTACACAGTGACGTCCCCAGATCCTGATGATCGCGCGTGGTCAGCAATCCGCCGCCTCTTTGCCTGAAGCGAGTAATGCCCTGACAATCTGCGGTTGTTAAGCCATCGCCCGTGTCCACGGCGAAGAGCCACAGTTGATCGAAGTCTGTCTCGTCCAGCCTGCTCAACACCTCATCGTTATCGTCGTTGTCGATGTCACGGTTGCGCGCAGTTACCTCACACAGCGGGCGACCTTGCTCGTCGGTGAGTGATCTCAAGTGTTCGCGTAGCAGCGAAAAGCGATCGATGTTCCAGTCGTCTTCGATTGGCGCGATGGTTGTTTGCAAAAGAATGCGAATTGGTTTGCTCATGTGCTTTCTACACTACGTTGCCGACGCTGGGCGCGGCTGAGATGTTTATCGATGTGAGCTAGCCATGATCATTCAAAGTGTTTTGATTAGCAACGTGCGGATAAAGACTTGCGTTTTCTTCCTGGTGCCGCGCTGGACTCAACTCCTTGGAGTGCGCCGCCTTGTCGGCGCTTTGGTAGCGTCGGCTTTGCGACGCTCCCTCCCGAAATTCAACTTCATCGAAAGTAGCTTGTTATGAAACAGGTCGCGCAAAGCCGCGACCGGCCAAAGCGCCGACAAGGCGGCGCACTCCAAGGAGTTATCTTTCATTCCTGATGCCAACTACCCTATTCTGGCTTTTCGCCTCAGTATTGAATCGGTGTAATCTGCGTCATCTGCGGATGCTTCTTTGTGGAGAGTTGTATGTCCAAACTAGATGACGAGATTGACGCCTTGTTCCAGTTGCCCTTGGGAGAGTTCATTGGCGCGCGGAAGACGCTGGCCGCTCAGCTGAAAAAGGACGGACGTGCCGATGATGCGGAACGGGTCAAATTATTGGCGAAACCCTCAATCTCAGCCTGGGCCGCGAACCAACTCTACTGGCAACACCGCCAGGCATTCGATCGGTTAATCGCGTCCGGTCAGCGCTTTCACAAGGCGCAGAAATCCGGAAAGGTTACCGACATGCGCGACGCGCTAGACGCGCGACGCAAGGAGCTGTCGCACCTATCAGATCTGGCGACCACGTTACTGGGCGAGGCCGGTCACAATCCGTCGTTGGACACGATCCGGCGCGTTACCACCACACTCGAGGGAGTCTCCGCTGCATCGATTTCCGATGGTCCAACTCCGGGACGCCTGACGCAGGATGTGGATCCGCCCGGCTTCGAGTCATTCGGTTCATTTGTCCCCTCCGCCGGCACCACGAAGCGGACCGAGAAACCGATCGAAGTCAGGCCTGCAAAGAAGTCAGGCGATGCTGGACCGAAGGCGCGACAGGAAGCGACGCAAGCTAGCGAGGCCCGCCGGCTTGAAGCGTCGAGACAGGCGCGGATAATTGCGGCAAAAGTTTCACTGCAGAATGCGAAGAAAACGCTGGCTTCGGTGCGCGCCAAGGCACAGAGTTTGGAAGCGACGAAGAAGAAGTTGGACGCAGTCGCGAAGGAAGCTGAAAAGAACCGGCGCGACGCAGAGGAACGTTTCAAGAAAGCGAAAACCGCAGCGGAAGATACGGCCGAACGTGCAGAAAGTTTGAAAGCGGAATTAGAAGAGACGACGAGTGCGTTAGAAGACGCCAAACGAAGTGTGGAAAGAGAAACTAGGGAACTCGAAAGGCTGTTTCGCGAGAAGCCGTAATGCGCATCCGCAGATTATGCGGTTTAAGCGGGATTACACGGATTGAGAATTGACCTAAACTCACTCTTAACGAGATCTCAGATCTGAGATCTCAGATCTCAGATCTCAAACGAAACAACAAACAACAAAAACGACTTCTGACTTTCTGACTTTCTGACTTTCTGACTTTCTGACTTCTGACTTCTGACTTCTGACTTCTGATCTCAAAGCGTCGGTCGCTTTAGAATCTCCGCGAGGGCCTGCAACCGCATCGAGTCTGCAGAACCGCTCATCTCTCCAGCAGTCTTTTCCAACGGCGCAGCCAGTCCTTTGAGTTTTGCTACTGCCCTCCGACTAAGCCGTGAGCTTTCGGCGCTTTGAATCGCCTGACGCAGCGAAGCGATCTGATCTGCCGCCAGGCCTTGCGAGCGCTCCAGCTGATCGAGGTAGGCCTTCGCGACCACCAGCTTTCGCGGCCACTCGATTCTCTGTTGGTTCTGTACATTCAACTCCGTTACTCGAACAGTCTTCGCCGCGTCGATCTCGTTCTGCGTGAGAGACTTTGTCGGAGTCAACTCAAAGATGTCCAAGCCGCGCGCGATTTCTGAAGCGTAAATGTGGCCATTGTACCAGTAGGCGGACCATGGACCACCGAGGACGAGCATCTTGGGATCGATTGGCCCACGGTCGAAGTAGGCGATCTCAACCGGGTGCTCCGCGTCAGTGAAGTCCATTACCGAGATACCGCCCTGATACCACGCTTGCACTTTTATGTCGCGTCCGGGAACAGGCACAAGCGAGCCGTTGTGGGCCACACAGTTCTCAGTGTCGCCCTGGGCAGCGGGCATCTTGTAGTAGTTTGCGAATTTCAGTTTGTTATCCTGCAAGTGGAAGATCGCATTAGCACCCCACTTGTTCGGATCCGTCGCGCGGCAGCGTGCGCCGAGTCCCCCGCCCCATTCATCCGTGAATACGACTTTCTTTCCATCATTTGAAAACGAGGCAGAGTGCCAGTACGCGTAGTTTGGATCGTTGACGGCGTCAATGCGTTTTGGATTCGCTGGATCCTTGATGTCCAACAGGATTCCATTTCCGGAGCACGCACCGGCCGCCAGTCCAATCGCTGGATAAACGGTGATGTCATGGCACTGATTGCTATCCTTCGGTTCCGGCTCCTTACCATGCGTTCCGCCGCTGCTCAGCGCGTTGAGGACCCCGGTTCGCGAATCCATGAACAGGCGAGGACTGGAGACGACCGCTGCATCCTGCGGTTTCGCCAGCGGCACCTTGATCACTTCAATCCGAAACAGTGCTGTATTCGGATCCTTGTCCGGCTGTTCGCCTGAGCACCCGGCCAACTCTTCGCTTTGGCGGACATAAGAAGTTCCCGAGACATAGATGTAGACGTTGGTCTTGTCATTCGGATCGACCACGAGGGTGTGCGTGTGAGAGCCGCGGCACGTTTGCACGGCTGCTACCTGCTTTGGCTTGCTGATGTCAGTGATGTCGAAGATTCGCACGCCACGGAAACGATCTTTTTGAACCGGCGGAGGCGGCGGATCCTTTTCTTTTCCAGCGGGCGGCGGTGGTGGAGGTGGAAACCCCTGGGTACCGCAATCGAGGCGACCGTTCTGCATTTCCACCGACATGAAGAGCAGGTTCTTGTAAACCGACACGTCGTTCTGTCCACCGGGACAAATCACCGAAGTGAGCAAGCGGGTTTTCGACGGAACCGAAATATCAAAGATATTCAAGCCGTAAAAATTCCCCATGAACAGACGATTGCCCTGAAACGCCAGGTCAGAGTTTGCAAACGCGAGTTGCGCAGTAGGCAACTGAGCAGATTTCTCAAGCTTCGAGGTGTCGCCGATACCGAGTAGGCCCAGGGTCTTCAGCACTTTCGGATCATCAGGATTGTCAGAGCCGAGTTGGAAGGCGTCGGGCTTCTGGACCAGCAAGACATGCTTGAGGCCCATGGCTGCTTCGCCCGCGTTGGCGAAGCCCGGGGTTAGCTTGGCGCGTGGGTCGTTTACGTCTGAACCCGTCATTCCCGGTGGCAGCGGATCCGCCTTTTCAGGTGCGAACGGATTCTCGGGTGTAGCTGATGCGTTTGGCGTAGTCGCGGCTTCGGGAGACGGCGAAGGCGATGGAGTTTGCCCCAGTGCCATGACCGCAAAACAAGAGCACACAGCAACGGTAGTTATTAACAAACGGAAAATGATTTCGTGTACGCGGTTCATTAGTTGATCCTCTTGAAGAAGGGCAATCTTGAATTAGGTACGACAGTCAGGTCGCAGTTACGAAAATTGAGGGCCGAAGGGCCGTCAGTAAATCACCTTGTGATTCTCAATGTATTTACACACAACTGCCGGCCCAACGGGCCTTTCAAATAATATCTTGGGATTCTGTTCCACGACCTAACGGTCGTGGCTATTGACTGTCGGCCCATCGGGCCGGTGTTATCCTTGCTGTGGATACATCTTTGGTCTCCAACATCTTCTGCATCACTCTGATCTCAGCGCGCTGACCGCTATCAACATCGGTCACGAAACTGAAGACTTCCGCGTCCTCGCCGGCGCCGGGCGTATTAAACAAATCCTCCACCATAACCAGGGCGCCATTATGGTGCTGAATCATTCCAGATAAAAACAGACGGTCAAATTGTTTATCCTTCGCCTTTCTCAACTCCTGCATCTGCTTTGCCGTGAGCATGCCCGGCATGAGCATGTGACCGTCCGTCTTGTCGAGCCCGTCCATTTCGTGTACTTGCGACGCCTGGGACCCATGTGACCCGTGTGATATTGCCATCGAAGTTGGCTTACCTCGAGCGGCCAGCCACCGTTTCATAAACTTCATTTCATCTGATTGCGACCGGCTGATTCTCTCACCCAGCGTTCGGAGCTCTTTGTTCTGTGTATGTGATTCGATGAGGGACGTCATCTCAACCGCCTGAGCATGATGCATGATCATGTGCTGCATGAATTGCACATCTGCCGGCGAAGGTAGCGGCAATGTGGCTCTGGTCGATGTCGGCAGAGTGCGAGTTGGCTGGCCCGGCGAACCGGGCTGGACCACGACTGGACCATTCTTACCGCGAACTGGTTTCGCCTGCTGGGCCAACACTGACGGGGATATCAGGAAGGCGAGCGCAGCCGCAACCAGCACGCTGGATCGGGGCGACGCAACTCTAATTACGAACGACAGCGCATGCAGGACGCTGGAATGAACAGTGATAATTCGCATCGAGGACTTATTCTATGGCAGAACTGCGCATGATAGTGAGCGCGAGTGTGCGGGACGGTGCAAGGTCCGCAGGACCGTCATTAAATAGCCACGGACGTGAGGCCGTAGCTAGTCGGAAGAAAAATGGTGGAGCGCCGAAGGTGCGGCATTAAATTGCATCTACTGCGCAAAAGAGTGCCGGCCCTCCGGGCCTCGGCTCGAGTTCTTATTCCCGACTGCGGATCTGCCGCCGCACAGTGCGGAAAGGCTCAGCCTTTCCGAATCAATGCTCTATCTTTTCCTGAGGCTGAGCCTCAGGAGTTATGGGTCGGTGAACGGAAAGCCGAAGGCTTTCCGCACTGTGCGGCGGCGAAGCCACGGTCTTCTGCTATTGCCGTCATAAATAGTGGTGTACGGTTGCTCGGCATTGAGATCCGTTGGGAGTGCGGCCGCGAATTCCGTTCCAAAAGGAGAAGCTGATATGTTTCGAAAGTCGATCGCTTTAACCGGGCTGCTGATTCTTTGTCTCGCTCATTCATTGGTTGGTCGTCCACTAGCTGCGTCGAATCTTCCTGATCTTAAGATCCTGCAGTATGAGTTTGTTTCTACCAACGACAAGTTGGTACGTGTGCAGATTGCGAATATCGGCAAGGCTGCTTCCCGGCCCTGTCAATTGGAATTGGCTGTGCGCAAGATCAAAGGCGTCGGGGCGACTCGCAATGCGGTCGAAACGATTCCTGCTATTGAAGCCGGTGGAGAAGAGTGGGTGACGATAAGTACCTCGGGAATTCTGCAGTCGGCTATTAGCCTTAAAGAAGACACAACGTTTAGGCTTCGGGTTGATGAAAACAACGTTGTGGTTGAGGCACGCGAAGACAACAATGAAATGTGGCACAACGAGTAGTGAGCAGTAAGCAGTAAGCAGTAAGCAGACAGCGGATGCTGCGAGCCGCCGGAATAATTGTGGCCTCACATTTCTCACAGTCGGGAAGGAGGATTTATCCCCGCTTTTCCTCACTCATGTTCAACCCTACATAGAATTTAGATCGCCTAGCCTCTCACAGTTGGGAAGGAGGATTTATCCCCGCTTTTCCTCGATGTCTCTAATTCATTGCGTAATCATTCAAGGATTAATCATGAACTGGAGAGTCTCTAGTAGAGCGGGGATAAATCCTCCTTCCCGACTCTGAGAGGCTAGGCGATCTAAATTCTATGTAGGGTTGAACATGAGTGAGGAAGAGCGGGGATAAATCCT
>DATEPB010000044.1:0-19430 GCA_035273425.1 Pyrinomonadaceae bacterium
TCCACCAGAATATGAAGGGAGCGCTGAAGGCGCGAAATCTGACCGCTCCTTCAGAGCACGAGGTACTCTGCATCACGTCCAGGGCCGACGTGCTCGCTTCGCTCAGCACTCGCCCCTGGCTATTACATTTCGCGCCTTTGGTGCTCCAAACCCTGCTCACTGAGAATGGAGGGTTGTACCACCAAGCAGCCGGTCAAACTCGTCCTTAACCACCCGGTAACATTCACAGACAGCGGCTTCCAGCTTTTGGCGGTCCAGTATCGTAATCCGGCCGCGAACGTAGCTAATCGCTCCCTCATCCTGCAGGCGGCCGGCGGCGACAGTAACGCCCTCCCGGCGAACACCCAACATGTCAGCAATGAGATCCTGGGTCATGATCAACTCGTCGGCATTAACCCGGTCGTGACTGAGAAGTAGCCAACGGCACAGTTGCTGATCCACGGAGTGAAGCCGGTTGCAAACCGCCGTTTGAGATATTTGAGTGATCAGCGCCTGTGTGTAGCGCAGCAATAAATGCTGAAACTTTCCCCCGAGTGCGAACTCATCTTGAAGAGCTTTCGCTTTCATTCGCAAAGCGGTACCCGCGCTTTGCACAACGGCCCGGTTCGGCATAGTGTCTCCGCCCATAAACAGAGCAATTCCCACCACACCGTCGTTACCGGTTAACCCCATCTCAGCACTGGTGCCGTTTTCCATCGTGTAAAGCAAAGAGACGATCGAATTTGTAGGAAAATAGACGTAGTTCAGGTGTCCGCCAAATTCGTAGATAACTTCACCGAGCGCAAACGACACAGGCTCGAGTTTTGGCCGCAGCCGATCATATTCAGCACGCGGAAGTGCTGCTAGCAGCCGGTTCTCAACCGGTTCATTCGGTTCCAGGTTCGCGGACATTTGACAGTCTCTACGTTTTTACCTCAGGCGGTTCGAAAGATGATCTGAACTAGGCCTGCCACGATTGTCGTAAGACAATGACGCTATTCGTAAATTGCTTGCTGGAAGCATATCACGAGAGCGCGACGCCTCTAAAGCGTTCGTCGCTGCATTTTTTCCACATGGGGATATATATAGTGCTTGTGTTCTATATCCTCCCTTTGACATATACCGGGATGAAGCGTAAGGTTGCGGTGAACCGAGACCAGCTAACTCCCTTCTCAGCTCTTCTGGATCCTCCAGATCGTCTGACAATCACAGCTCAAATACTAACCAGAGGCGTAATGTTTGCCGCTTGCCAGACTGGCTAACAGCGATAACTGTAGATCTACGTTGTGTAAGAACGCTGTAGCGGTAATGCATGGCCTCGGTCCCCAGAGACTCTTAGTAGAAACAAAACAGGAGATCCAAACACAAGTTATGAAAACGAATATTCAACCACTGCACGACCGCGTGATTGTGAAACGCATTGACGAGGGCGAACAAATTCGCGGCGGTATCATCATCCCTGACTCAGCTAAGGAGAAACCGCAAGAAGGCGAAGTTATCGCTGCTGGTCTTGGCAAATACAAGGAAGACGGCACCCGACAGCCGCTGGATGTCAAGGCCGGCGACCGCATCCTTTTTGGCAAGTACACCAGTTCCGAAATCAAGATCGACGGTGAAGAGCTATTGATCATGCGTGAAGATGAGATTCTCGGAATCGTCACGCGCGCCGGTGCGGCTGCAGGCGGCAAGAAGAGCAAGTAGGTTGGGTAACGCAAACTGTTAGTTTGCGTAGCTGGTGGCTACGAGCTACCTGATTCTTTTAAGGATCCGCAAACTAACAGTTTGCGTCACGTGATCCCCGCAAACTAAGGGTTTGCGTTACCACATTCATTATGGAGAGACGACAAAAAATTATGGCAAAACAAATAGTACATGGCGAAGAATCGCGAGCGGCAATTTTACGCGGCGTTAACCAACTAGCAGACGCAGTCAAAATCACACTTGGCCCAAAAGGACGCAACGTCGTTCTGGGTAAATCATATGGCAGCCCAACTATCACCAAAGACGGCGTAACCGTTGCCAAAGAGATTGACCTCAAGGATGCAATGGAAAACATGGGCGCGCAGATGGTGCGCGAAGTTGCCTCGAAAACAAGCGACGTTGCTGGAGACGGCACCACGACGGCAACTGTTCTGGCCCAGGCGATCTACCGCGAGGGCGTTAAAACAGTTGCAGCCGGCGCAAATCCTATGGCTTTGAAGCGCGGCATCGACAAAGCAGTTGAGCGCGCCACCGCTGTAATCAAGAAACTGTCGAAGCCGGTAGCGGGCGAAATGATCGCCCAGGTCGGAACGATTTCCGCCAACGGTGACGCTGCAATTGGTGAATTGATTGCTGAAGCCATGGCGAAGGTTGGTAAAGACGGCGTCATTACCGTCGAAGACGCGAAGACGATGGAAACGGATTTGGAATTCGTGGAGGGGATGCAATTTGATCGCGGCTATTTGTCGCCGTATTTCATCACCAGCTCCGACACGATGGAAGCAGTGCTTGAGAACCCGGTAATTCTTTTGAGTGAGAAGAAAATTTCCTCAATGAGAGACTTGCTGCCGATACTCGAGCAGGTTGCCAAACTCGGCAAGCCAATTCTGATCATCGCGGAAGACGTTGAAGGCGAAGCTCTCGCGACGCTGGTGGTCAACAAACTGCGCGGCACAATCAATGTGGCCGCAGTAAAAGCTCCTGGCTTCGGCGATCGACGCAAGGCGCTCTTGGAAGACATTGCTGTACTCACCGGTGGAAAGGTGATCAGCGAAGACCTCGGCATCAAGCTCGAGAACATCAAGGTCGAAGATCTGGGTCGGGCCAAGAAAGTCACGATTAATAAAGAGAACACCATCATCATCGATGGCGCCGGAAACACGGACGCATTGCGCGCTCGCGTCAAGACACTGAAGGTCCAGATTGAGGATAGCTCATCAGACTACGACCGCGAGAAACTACAGGAACGTCTGGCAAAGCTCGTTGGCGGGGTGGCAGTGATTCGAGTTGGTGCGGCCACCGAGACTGAGCTTAAGGAAAAGAAGGCTCGGGTCGAAGACGCGATGAACGCCACTCGTGCGGCTGTTGAAGAAGGCATCGTCGCCGGAGGCGGAGTCGCCTTGATTCGGGCGGCGAAAGCATTGGACAAATTCAAGGCCTTCGAAACAGATGAAGATGGCGAGACGACTGGCGATCCCGATGAACAGATTGGGGTCAACATAATCCGGCGCGCTCTTGAAGAGCCATTACGTCAGATCGTTTTCAACGCAGGTAAAGAGGGAGCCGTGATTGTGGAGAAAGTTCGGGCCAGCAAGGATCCGGATTTTGGTTACAACGCAGCGACTGAAACCTTCGAAGATATGGTAGCGGCTGGCATCATCGACCCTGCAAAAGTCACCCGTTGTGCTCTGCAGAATGCGGCTTCGATTGCTGGCTTGATGCTGACTACGGAAGCGCTGATTTCCGAGTTGCCTAACGACAAACCGGCGATGTCCGGCGGCATGGGCGGCGGGATGGATATGTAAAGCAATCAAACGAAAGTGGCACGAGCTTCTTGCTCGTGTCACTTCGTGTTTTGTCCGCTCAGACAATGAATCCAGTAATTAAGTTAGTCGGATACGTGTTCAGGGCTTCTCTTAAGGAACCTATGCCTCACATTGACCATCACCGGTCGGCTTCGACTAGAGAAGCCAAAGTGCGATGGCTTCAGGCACATTCTTCCCTATGGGAGAATTCCCTACCGGATGACCGGCAAAACTGGCGCGACATAATCAAGCTAATGAAAGTCGACGGCTTGGTTGCGCCGACTACTTACCCTTTCGACGTCAACCTCCCAAGCCTCATCGCAGAAGCTAGCTGAATATTTTTCGCATTAGTTCAACTCCAAGGAGTTGATTATGAGCCGAGTCTGAGAAACACCCGCATGCCGTCTATCTCAGCTTTGAGCTCGCGTTTGAAGAAACGATCGCGAGGTTCAGAGGTGACGTATCCAAATTCAGAGTTAAGCTCCCCAGCCTTCACAGACAGATTGGCCCAACCAATCACGCGGTCGCGCCAGAGCATGGGCAAGGCGTAATAACCAAGCTTGCGTTTGGACGCCGGCGTGTAAGCCTCGAAACGATACGACCAACCCCACAACAGTTCGAAACGCGCGCGGTCATGCACCAGCGGATCAAACGGTGCCAGTAAACGAACCGTGTCGTTTATTCTGCTCGTAGCCGAGCTTTGACGCGAAACAATGTCCTCTTCCCTGGGCCAATACCAATCCATCTCATTGACCCGCGCATGCGCCAGCCGTTCCTTCGCGCGCTCCAATGCGCTCGTCAACTCCGTCTGCCACTGCGGCGACGCATAACGCAAGCGTCGCACATAATATGAGAGGCTGGGTCCGGGTAACGGCGCGTATATACGCACAACTGCATCGACGAGCGCGTCGATTCGCGAGCGTCGCTCGTCAGCATTGTCTGGCCCAACTTCGTGTCGATGAGCTGCGTAAAGTCGAATTCCCTTCTCACGGCGGACCACCCGAAGGAGGCCGTGGTAGTGCATTTCCTCAAGCAGCCGCGTTGTGGCGTTTGATGACCCACCCCAGTAGTTCGTCACCGAACCATGCGAGAAATGGTCATCCACCTCACGCGGATGAACCGCACTTCGCTCACGCACAAACTCCAACAGAAGCTCCGCTCGAGTCCCCTCCTGGTTTCCCCTCTTCCCCTTCGCCTTGACCCTTGAGCTCACTCGAGGATGCATCAACGCCTGCAACGATCGTGTAACGAAACCGTAGTTCACAAAAACGTCTTCGTCGATTTCGAGAGATGCGTATCGACGCTCGAGATCGCCGGCGTGATAATTTTTGACGCGATGTCGCAGAATTAGATCCTGGGCCCGAGCCGGTGCGCGAATGGGATCAGCCTGCACAAATCCCATCTTATGAACCGCGCGCTTTAAGCTAGTTGGCTGGAAACAATTACGCGCGACTGTGAATCGTCGTAGATCGTCAAGGGTCGTCACCATGAATACTTAACGCAAACTGTTAGTTTGCAGGTTGTCTTTGATTACGCAGTTCTTCTCGCCTAGAGTAGACGCAAACTAACAGTTTGCGTTACATCAACAACTCTCCAGGAGGTTAAGTAATGGCATCCACTGAAGCAGGAACCGCAGCACACGACGATGAACAAGCGATACGCCGGCTAGTCGACCGGTGGCTAACAGCTACCAAAACCGGTGATCTTGAAACAGTGCTCAGCCTGATGGATGACGACGTGGTCTTCATGACGCCTGGAAAGGAACCATTCGGAAAAGAAGCTTTCGCTGCGAACTCGCGCGAGATGGCAGGACATAAAATCGACGGAGTCAGCGATATCAAGGAGATACAGGTTCTCGGCGATTGGGCATGGATGGGTAACTATTTGAAAATCGCGATTACAACCCCGGATGGAAAGACCATGCGACGCTCCGGGTTTGTACTCACGATTCTACGCAAGAATTCGGCAGGCGCCTGGGTTATCGCGCGCGATGCCAACCTCCTTACAGAGGGCTAGATCACAATGCGCGCAGTCAATTCCTTTTGATTCGCTTTGGCGTTAACGTCTGCCCATAAGCACGAATCTCCAGCGCAGTAACTTGCCCGTTCTTATCCATCACGAATTCGATCTGCGCGTCCGGCGCCTTGAGAAAGAATTTGGACTTCGACTCTGGAAACATTTCTGTCTTGCTTCCACGTGGCACATCAATAAACAGCCGATCGCCTTCCCTACTCACGACAAAGATGCGGTTCGGGTTCAATTCATACTCACCGACATAAGCGTCGTAGATTTCCGGATTCTGCTTGATCACTTTTCGAACTCGGGCCTTGCGCCCAGTTAGCCATTTCACAATTGCTGCATGCGAAACTCGCTCGCAGTCGTAGCCATAGCCGCTCGCCTCTTTGCTCATCCGGGCAAGATCCTTGGAGAACTCATCGTCGCTTCGCCCCCACGCCGGATCACTCAGCGCGCGCTTTTGCAGAAGATCAAATACGAAGATACGCAGGAAGCTACAGGCGATGGCGTTGGTTTCGATTCCGCCGTCGCGATAGAAAGGATCACTAAGCGCCTCGCTGTTAGCCAGCAGAATTAGAGAAAGCTTTTGGTCAGGTACTTTAAGGTAAGTCGCTGAAAACCCGGTGCCCCAGTGTCCGTAATGCCAGATCAGCTTCTGTCCTTTGTAGTTTTCCACAAACCAACCGAGTCCATGAGGGAGCGGCTGGCCGGAGTTGGACATGAAAGGTGTCCAGGCTTGCGCCTGCGTTTCCGGTTTTAGAAACAGGTGTCGATCAATCGCCGCATCGTACCTCGCCATATCAACCACAGTAGATAACAACCCGGCAGACGCGCTGACATCCCTGGGCGGATATGGAACCTGAATCACCTCGTCACCATAAAGTGAGTAAGGTTGGGCTAACTGGATCAAGTTCGTGCTGTAACGATCAAGCCGTTCCTTACCAAGCAACGGAGTCCATTTCTTTGCATCGTCTGCAACGTCGTGACTGGGAACGCTGCCAGACATTTGCAGAGGTTCGAGAAAAGTTTGGACTATTACTTCCCGAAAAGACTTGCCTGTCTTTTTTTCGATAACTGCCGTGAGAGCGGCGTAGCGATCGCCGCTATATCGATAACGATCGCCGGGCGTCCCTTCTGAAGTGTGACTAAGTAGGTGTTTTATCTTGACTGAGTCGTCTTTGAAGTCTTCTGAGTACCGGGACATTGGCTCGTTCAGATCGAGCTTCCCCTGTTCAACGAGTTGAAGGATTAGCGTGGCAGCGAAAGTCTTTGTGAGCGAGGCGACATGGTAAAGCGTATCTGGCGTCGCAGGAATCTGCTTGTCAAGATCCGCAAACCCAAAGCCGTCTGCCCAGAGAACTTTCTGATCTTTAACAACTACTGCCGACATCCCCGGAATCTTCAATAACCTTCGCAACTCCTCGACCTGCTTTTCAAAACGCTCGATTCGTTTTTCATAAGTTATGCGATTGTCGCCCTGGAGTTCCGGATGAGTTGCCTGACACGCGATTGCCGGAGGAATGAAAAGCGTAACCGCGAAGAAAATGCGAAGGAGCGAGATACGGTTTGCCCTGTTTTTGGAGTGTAGGTCTGACAGCACCATAGAGTTGCAGATGCGGGCTTCCGCAGATCAGGCAGTTCAATCCTGAATCAACGTCCTCATCTGTGGGGAGATTCTATGGCGCGGATTAGACAGTGTCGATCTTCAGAAGCTAGGCGTAAGAAGCAAGCGCCACCGCCGGTGTGCGGCGTTTATGTGAAACCGCCGGAAAGACTTCAACGCTCGACGTAATTCTGAAGACTGAATCGAGGCGCGTGAGTGCCAGTACCGTGCCAATCCGACGGTTCACATTCATCAGTTCGAATCGGACTCCTCTTGATTCGGCCTGCTCGCGCAATCCCAACATTACGCCCAAGCCGCCGGCATCGACGGTGGTTACGAGAGCCAAATCAAGTTTGACTGCGCTGATTTCCGGCAGAAATTGCACGGCATTGCGGAGAATTTCCATCTGACCGTTCACAATTTGACCCTGAAGTCTGAGGATTGCGACCGTTCCAAATCTTTTGGCATGTACCTTTAACATAACGACCTCCCTGATTCAGTTAACGCCAGTGGCAACGTTCGGTTTCATTTTGTTGCCGTGCCTACATATAAGGACGACTGAAACTCGGTTTTGTTAACTGTTGATGGAGATATTTCATCGCAGCCAACCTGGGAAGCGAGAAAGTGATTAACCGAGGAGACCGGTCGTTCAGGAGCCAGCGAAGCTGGCGGACATTTGAAAATGACCGAGAGCTCGCAGAAGCGGGCGGGGAGAGTAGAAGCCCAGGGCAGATTGCGGCCTCCATTTCTCACAGTTGGGAAGGAGGATTTATCCCCGCTCTTCGTTTCGCATCTCCAGTCCAGGAAAAAGTGGAAAGCCTTGCTGCTCGGCCGCCATAGAACCGCAAGCAGAGCGGGGATAAATCCTCCTTCCCAACTTGTGAGAAATGTGAGGCCACAATTATTGCTGACCGCTGAGTGTTGACTGCTGACTCTTCCTGCTTTCTGCCTTCTGCCTTCTGCCTCCTGCCTGCTCACTGCTCACTGCTCACTGCTCACTGCTTACTGCTCACTATCTCGCACAGCTTCTCAAAATCGATATTCCCACCCGAAACAATACACACCACCTTGCCGCTTCCTGCTTTTCCGGCTAACGCGCAAGCGAGTGCGCACGCTCCGGCGCCCTCCGCGATAACGCGGTTGCGTTCGGCAATCAGTCGCAGTGCAAACCTAACTTCTTCCAAGGTTGCGACTAGTGAACCATCAATCAACTTCTGCGCGCGCTCCAGCATTTGCGGAAAGACGACTTTGGCGCCGATGCCATCCACGAATGACGGTTGATAGTTCACGGCTTGAGGAGCTCCTGCTGCAAGCGACGTGACGAGCGGCGCTGCCGTCGCAACTTCCGCTGCGTAAATCTTGCAGTCGGGTTTCAGCGCTCGCATGCCGGCGGCAATACCACATGTTAGGCCGCCGCCACCCCAGGGGATCACAACCGCATCGACCTCGGGTAGGTCTTCCATGATCTCGAGCGCAATTGTGCCGTTCCCGGCCATCACGTTCAGATCGTCAAACGCGTGAATGAACGTGGCGTCAACCCCCGGAAACGAGCGCGTCTCAAATGCCCGCCACCAATCTTCAAAAGGCACCTTGATGACGCGTCCCCCAAGGCGTTCGATTGCTTTGACTTTGGTTTCAGGTGCGGTGTCAGGCGCAACCACTGTGCAGGGGATGCCAAGTTCACGTGCGCGCCAGGCAACTCCCTGGGCCATGTTTCCGGCGGAGGCCGTCAACACACCGCGAGACAGTGTCTCCGGTGAGAGATGGCCCATAGCGTTTGTGGCTCCACGGATTTTGAACGAACCGATGGGTTGCAGGTTTTCAAGCTTCAGGTAGATCTCGGCCGGCGCTTCGCGCGAGTTAAGTCGAACCAGTGGCGTCCGAATCGCAGACCCGGCGATCATGCGTCGAGCGTCGTTGATGTCAGCTAGCGTGGGAATATTGTTCATTTGGCTGGTTCCAGCGGTATCCGCAGATTACACGGATTAAGACAAAAACGGGTGCACGGTTTAGATCTAAGTCGTCGCCAAGCTTCATGAGAGTGAACTTGCACAACGCCGGAGCCCTTTCTCAATCGGTGTAATCTGCGTAATCTGCGGATACTCTCCGGCAATGACAGATGAGAAATGACAATTGATATATGGAAAATCTCCTTCAAAATTCCACCCACGTCCCTACGTTACCCTTCTTGGCCCTTCTAAATACATACCCCGCAGCAAAGAGATCCTCGACACCAAGCCCGAGCGACTTAAACAGCGTGATCTCCTCGGCCGAAGTACGACCTGGTTGTTCGCCAATCAGAACTTCACCGAGTTCAGCGCGGATGTGTTCAGAACCGATCAACCCTTCGCGCAAGGCAAACAGGTAGTCCCCGGCCTCGTTGATGGTTGACTCACGCCGGTCCACGAACAAACTCGCCGCCGCCATCGTCTCCGAATCTACTTCACGAGTGTTAGGCCTGCTTGAACCCACAACATTCAGATGGGCCCCTGGTGAGATCCATTCACGCTTCACAACTGGCTCGGCCGCGTTGGTCGCTGTGACAATCAAATCAGCACCCTGTAACGCCTCTTCGACAGTCTCAACCGGTTCCAGCGGAAACATAAATTCCGGGGACATCTCTTCGGCCAACTTTCGCGCCTGTTCAAATCGACGGCTTGCGATCCGGCAACGCTTGATGGACCGCACTTCAGACATCGCCATCAAATGCGTCCGTGCTTGCACACCCGAACCAATCATCGCCAGAGTGCCAGCAGTTGGTTTAGCGAGGAGATCTGTCGCCACGCCCGAAACAGCCGCAGTTCGGATCGCTGTGATTGCGGAGGCATTCATCATCGCCAGCAACTCGCCCGTTTCTCCGCTAAAGAGCGACACCGCTCCCTGGTGTGCATCCTTTCCTTTTGCCGGATTCTGCGGAAACACGCATACGACCTTCAAACCAAAAGCGGCCTCATGACCAGAAGCATCATTTCCAGAGACGACTGCACCTGCCCCGTAGGCCGGCATCAATCCCATCACTCCTTTAGCATCTGGCGGCCGGATAATGGTTCTCAACGGCTGATGGATCTGGTCTTTAGCAAGCGCGGTCACCGCTTCCCGCATGACGGCGATGCACTCTTTCATGGGAAGCAGCCTTACAACTTGGTCATGACTGAGAATCAGGGTTTTCATCGTCTAATCCAAGGTCCAAGGTCCAATGTCCAATGTCGCGGCAAAGTCTAGACGAGATTCGTGACGGCACAAACCTAATCCAGGCCGCAAGCAACGCGGTACGCTCAAACACTCCCAAGATGAGCCCCACCTCCTGCCTTCCGCCTCCCGCCTCCTGCCTCCTACCGTCTGCTCAGCGCTCACAGCCTACGGCTCACTTTCCCTGGCCCAAACGCCCTCAGAAATGCGCGTTAGTAGGTAGACACGAACTAGAAGGAGTCCGAGATGAAGCTCAACGCGAAATATGTGGTTTTTACCCTGATTGCTGTGGCGAGCGTCTATGTGCTCTATCACAATGAACGCTTTGTAATCGACTCATCGCATCCCGCCTGGCAACACTACGGCCCTTTTAAATGGTGGTTGCTGCCGCACGGCGTCTTCGGCGCCATCGTGCTCCTGTTTGCACCGTTCCAGTTTTCCGATCGCATCCGACAGCGATTTACAAAAGCGCATCGCGTAATGGGACGACTGTATGTGCTCGGTGCATTTGTGCTGGCGCCCACCGGTGCCTACATACAGTATTACCAGGAGCGAATGGGCGGTCCGCGCTCCTTCACAGTTTTGGGGATAGTTGATGGTCTCATGCTCATCACTGCCACGGGCCTGGCTTTTCTCTTCGCATACAGACGCAAAATCGCCTTGCATCGCCAATGGGCCATCCGCAGTTACGCCATCGCGCTCGTGTTCATAGCAGCGCGGTTCGTTTTAGGGGTAACAGGATGGGAAGCTCTCGGGGTTGAGATTGTTCAAGCGATCATCTGGTCGTGCCTTGCACTGTCAATGGTGTTTGCAGATGTGGCTATCCACTGGAAAGAAATTCGCTCTGTCCTGTCGACGTCGCAGGTGACCGCTAGATCGGGTGTGGCTTCAAGAGTAGCGAAACCACGTTTGCCAAAGAACGCAGTCGGCGCAACCTAGGCGGTAAAAACCTCTCCTTGGAGTGCGCCGCCTTGTCGGCGCTTTTGCCGCGGCGGCTTTGCGTCGCTGGTTCAAGAAATACTTCCTAATTGAAATCTAACTTAGCTAGGCCAAAGCGCCGCCGGGCCGGCGCACTCCAAGGAGAGGCCTCTATCGGGAAGCGAAGATTTACTTCTTAGGAGGCTCGATCGCTGTGCGGGTGATTAGTGCGATGAAAGCTTCGTCTCGGGTGCCTCGGCCCTCCAGGTAAGGCTTCCAGATTTCTTCAAGCGGCTTCTTAAACTGCTCCATTCCATGCTGCCATACACCAAACCTATGCTTACGATGAAGGAGCGGAAACCCTAGAAAGACTCATTTTCCATATATCATTTTCCATTTCTCATTTGTCAATTGCGGCTGAAGGCCTGAAGTTCAGAGTCCAAGCTTTAGCTTGCGTATTTCGACGCCAGAAACAACCTAAAGGTTGAACTCTGAACTTCAGGCCTTCAGCTGACGTCCGCAATGACAAATCAGAAATGAAAATGAGAAATCGAAAATGAGATATGGAAAATGATCCGATCCGGCCTACAGCCCGCTCACGACTTGAAGAGCATGATCGATCGCCATCTTTAGCTTTCGCCCGCCGCGCCCAGGACCGTAGCCGATCCAATGATCCACAATCCGACCACGTGCATCCACCACCAGAGTTTGAGGGATACCATCCTGGCCGTTCATCAAGGTGCGCGCAGTCTCAATGTCGGCCCAGCCGATCCGAAAACTGAAATTGGCATCTCGGACGAATTTTTTCACCTTCGCAGATGAGGTGCGCGGGTCTTCGGTTGTCAGTCCAATGAACTCGATTGCCTGTCCCTCGTAATCCTTACGCACTCTCTCATACTCAGGAACTTCCCTGCGGCATGGACCACACCACGAGGCCCAAAGGTTAATCACCACAACTTTGCCCTCGAAATCCGCGAACCGGAAGCTGCCACTCTCGAGATCATTGATTTGTCGTTCGCGAATACGTTCAGGCAGAAAATTCAACCGGGGCGCAGCGAGAATGGTAACAGGCTGCCGTACTTCTGGTTCCGGATTGGCTGGGGGTTGAATGGGCGCGGCCGGGGCGGACCGGGGTGTGCTGACGCGCCTTCCAGACTGCGACACAGCGTGCAGCGTCGAGGCAGCAACAAGAAGGATGAGGAAGAAAAGCTTAGCCATTCAATCCAGCCTGTTCAATTAACCTTCGGTGCTTAGATTGGCACCGAAAGGTTAGGTCTTGAGAAACGAGACAGCCAGAAGTCATGACACGTGGAGTTGGTAGAGAGCCAGAATCGGCATCCAGACGCGCCAAGAATAACTCGAATGATCAGAAATCTGAACTAATTTCCGTGCGAGGCGCACTCGCCAAGGGTCGTCTGATCAGGAGCCGCGAGTCATTGTGACGATGACCTTCCAGACGAACCTCAGGACGACCGCAATGGTGGTTTGGGTTGAGAGCCGGGCTTCCGGACTTCACGTTAAAGGTCCCCATGAATAGAATCGACAACAACGAAGTAAGCTGGCCCAGTTAAATGAGCTCGAATGAATACGGCTTCAAGCATCAGAATTGATGAGTGGCAACCCGACGAATCACGAGCTGGTGCCCTGGATGCCGAGATTGATATGCTCGCCGAAGTATTGCGCGAGGTCGTGCATGACGGAGCGAGCGTGAGTTTCTTCACGCCGTTTCCGATGGATGAGGCGCGCGAGTTCTGGCTTGACAAAGTATTGCCGGGAGTGCGGGCTCGCACCAGAAGAGTACTCGTGGCGCGGATGGAAGAACATACTGCCACCACCAGCGAGCCAAGTCAGGTAGGCGATCGAATCGTTGGCACTGTGCAACTTGAATTGGACATGCCCCCAAATCAACAGCACCGAGCGGCGGTCGCGAAACTACTGGTCCATCCGATCGCTCGTCGATGTGGGATTGCCAGAGAATTGATGATTGCCTTGGAACAGATCGCGCTATCCGAAGGACGGACGCTATTGACGCTGGATACAGTCACTGGCAGTAACGCAGAGTTATTGTACAGGTCGTTGGGCTACACGGTGGTCGGAATCATTCCGCGCTATGCGCGCGGAGCGCTAACGCCGGAGCTTGAAAGCACGACGATCATGTATAAAGAGCTCGCGTGAAAACCGTTTTCCATATCCCATTTTTATTGTCAGACACTTTGTTGGCCGGGATCCTACGCGGGGACAACGCAACTCCTTGGAGTGCGTCCCGACAGGTCGGGACGCTTTGGCCGCGGCGGCTTTGCGCCGCTTGATGACTAGTACGAACCAGGTCGCGCAAAGCCGCGACCGGCGAAAGCGCCGACAAGGCGGCGCACTCCAAGGAGTTGAATGAAGGGGCGGCCACGCAGCGCCCCTTCAACTAATATTCCGCAAAAGCCTCATCGGGATAACAGAAAAGCCATCGCTCTCCAGGCTCTGCTGAGGCAATGACAGGATGACCGCTGGCGTGGGCATGCTTCGTGGCGTGTTTGTTCGGCGAAGAATCGCAGCAATGTGTGCCACCGCACGTTTGACAGGTGCGTAGATGAAGCCAGCGCTCTCCGATCTTCACACATTCATCGCACTGGCGCAGCTTAGCTGGTTTGATCGTTTCAATCGCGTCGATGTGCACGCAGGTTCCGTTAGCCATCA
Source organism: Pyrinomonadaceae bacterium (assembly GCA_035273425.1). Taxonomy (GTDB): domain Bacteria; phylum Acidobacteriota; class Blastocatellia; order Pyrinomonadales; family Pyrinomonadaceae; genus PSRF01. Next base: position 13,900 of record DATEPB010000044.1, read on the forward strand.
CTTATCCTCTTAATCACGCTGAAGCCGATCGCTGTTCACCTCTGTCAAATTCCGAATGGTTCGTCGAAATGGGTTTGTATAACCTTAGGATTCCGACGTGCAACGGAACTGAAGTGAGGCTGAGTTTTCGTCACCTTACCACGTCGATTCAAAACAGCACGCCATCATTGGGCGAGATTGGACGCTAAATCCTGGCTCACTGTCTTCGAGATTTTGTCCAGATTCAAGCTTCGGGCTGAGGCATTGAAGATTTCTCGGTAAGTTCCGTTGCGCTCGTACAATTCATCGTGCGTGCCGCTTTCCACCAACCGCCCTTCCTTTAGAACGTAAATCATCTCGGCATCGATGATTTGTGAAATGCTGTGTGAGATGACAACAACTGTGCGATCCTCTTTGATTGCATCGAGGCTGTTTTTGATTTGCTCCGTAGCAACAGCGTCAAGACTCGCGGTTGGCTCGTCCAGGAATATGATCGGAGGATCCTTCAAAAACAGACGTGCAATCGCAATGCGCTGTTGCTGGCCACCAGAAAGCAGGTTGGCATCCGACTGATACTGCTTAGGCAATTGCTCGATCTGTTCATGCAGAAATGCCTTCTCGGCTGCGTTCCGCACCTCAGCCGGAGAAGCGTCAACCTTGCCGTACCGAATGTTTTCCTCGATGGTCCCTTTGAAGATGTGGTTCTTCTGTAAAACCAGACCTATGTTGGAGCGCAACAAATCGGTCTTGTATTCTGAAAGTTCCTTGCCGTCCAAAAGAATTTTACCCTGTGTCGGATTGTAGAATCGGGTGAGCAGGTGCAGCAGAGTAGACTTCCCCGCCCCTGAGAGTCCGACAAACGCCACCGTTTTTCCATGCGGCACTTTCATATCAATGTGATGTAGCGCCTGGGTGCCGTTTGGGTAAGTGAAACTGACGTCAATCAGTTCAAAGTTGCCTTTTAACTTTGACACTCCGAGTGTGCCGGTGCTTTCAATCTGATCGTCAGCATCAAGGATTTGGAAATAGCCCTCAGCGTACGTCAACGCATCGTTCATTTCGTCGTAGATGCGATGCAACTGCCGAATCGGTGCGGAGACATTATTGAAGAGCATGATATGAAACATGATCGCACCGATAGACATCTGTCCGCCCAGGACCAGGTAGGCAGTCAGAATAATGATCAGCACCACTCCGATCTGTTCTACAAAGGTCTTGAGCCCGTCAAAAATGAAGTTGGTGCGTCGCTGTTTTAATTGAGCGTTAACCAGGTTTTGCTGCAAACGCACCTGCTTCTCTTTTTCATATTCCTCTCGGACAAATGATTTGATCACCACGATCGACTCAATGATGTTGTGCAGGCCGTTGTTCTTTTGCTCACGCAGTGCCCGCAGTCCCCTCCTGGCTCCCTTGAGCATCGAAGCTTGTCGTTGGCTCAAGAGAAAGTAGACCGGCAAGATGGCCGAGGCGACCAGACCCACGTAAACGTTCGCATTGAACATTACGATGAGCGCCATGATTGCGTTGGCAAACAAAGGAAGGATGTCGATGAACGTGCTCTGCACGATCTTGGTAAGGCTTTCAGCGCCGCGATCAATACGCGTTTGCAGAGCGCCGGTTTGATTATCACGATCGGAATAGAAGCCGACCTGGTACGTGAGAATCTTTTCAACGGCGAATTGCGAGAGCCGGCTGGAGACGTTGACCCTGATCTTTTCGCCGAAAAGGTTTTGTCCGTAACGCAACAATGTACTCAGGATTTCTTTTGCAAAAAGTATCAGTGTGATCAGCGTCAATAGCGACGCTCCTTCAGAGGCCGTCCGGCCTTCACGGAGGAGCCTTTCGATGGTGTCCACCGTGTACCGCAAAACGATCGGGTTGATTTGAGCGAGAAATGCTCCCAGCAGGGTGAGCGCCAGGGAGAAGATCACCCAGCGAAGGTAAGGTCGGACAAACGGCACGAGCCGGCGAATGATCTGCCAAATACTCATTAGCCAATCTTAGACGAGACGGCATCGCAAAAATGTGGCGGACTGCAAGGACACTCCGCAGATTACACCGATTAGGACAGGTAGGTCGCCCGACGTTGTAGCACTCCCTCTGTATGTTGGTCGGGATAATCTGCGGAATCCGTCTAATCTACGGATAGCTTCCGGCGATGACAAATGAGAATTGGAAAATGATACCAGGAGTGACGGTATCAAGAGTTTCCGGCGACATTAACGTTGCGAACTTCGCGCAGCCTTCGTTCGAGAAAGCGACGCTCGCTATCATTAGTTACAAACGTCAGTGCTTTTTCGTAACTTGCCGCTGCCTCGGTCTTCATGCCCACCCGTCGCAGCATGTCCGCGCGCGCCGCATGCAACAGATGATAGTTATCAAGTTCAGGTGAAAGCCCGTTTATTAGCGAAAGCGCGGCTTCCGGGCCTTCAACCATTCCCACCGCGACTGCCCGATTCAAAGCTATCACTGGTGACGGTTGCACCTGCTCGAGTTGATCGTAGAGCTCAACAATGCTGGCCCAATTCGTCGCCTCGGCCCGCTTCGACTTGCAATGCTCGGCCGCGATTGCTGCTTGTATCGCAAATGGGCCTCGAGCTCCTCGCAATGCTTCGTCCACCAACGGCAGCGCTTCGTTGATTTGCTCCTGATGCCATCGAGAACGATCCTGCTCTTCGAGTACCACCAAATCACCGGCGTCATCAACGCGGGCATCGCGGCGTGAATCATGAAGCAGCATGAGCGCCAGTAATGCAGTAGCTTCTGACTGCGGCGGTGTTATCAAGATCCTGATCAGCCGGCCGAGTCGAATTGCTTCAACGCAAAGATCCGTTCTCACGAGCGGCTCGCCACGCGTAGCTGCATAACCTTCGTTAAAGATTAGGTAGATCGCCGTCAAGACCGCATCGAGACGCGCCGGCATTTCCTGAGCACTGGGAACGATGTATGGGATACCGGCGTCACGAATCTTCCGTTTGGCGCGGACCAGCCGTTGGGCCATGGTCGCAGTCGGGACCAAAAACGCGCGAGCAATCTCATCGGTTTCGAGACCGCCGAGTGTGCGCAGCGTCAGCGCCACCTGCGCTTCTGAGGCAAGTGCCGGGTGGCAACAAGTGAAGATCAGCCGCAACCGATCATCAGGGATTTCTTCGGTATCGTATTGAGGCTCTTCGAAAACGGGAATCAGCTCGGCGTAACTGGCCAGCTTCTGTTGCAGATTACTCTGACGCCTGAGTCGATCAATTGCCTTGTGCCGGGCAGTTTGAATAATCCAGGCGCGTGGCGACTCGGGCACGCCTTCAGTCCGCCACTGGTCGACCGCTACTGCAAATGCTTCTTGCGCAGATTCCTCTGCCACATCAAAATCACCAAAATGACGAATTAATGTGGCAACAATTCGGCCCCAGTCAGAGTGATAGACTGCCTGGACCGCTGCGTTCGAGTTTAGGACCATCCTCCATGTTAAATAATTTTTCGGCAGGGTGTCGATCCCAGAAACTCCCAATCGATCTAATGTCGGAGGGGCAAAAATGAGATACATATTATTGATCTACCATGCCGAAGAAGTTTGGAACGGATTGACTGACGCTCAGCGGCAGGATATCTACGGTGAATACCGAAATTTGATTCAGGAACTTCAGGCCAACGGCAACTACATTGCCGGCGATGAACTGCAACCAACCGCCACTGCGACGAGCATTAAAGTGCGGGAGGGTGAGCAACTCATAACCGATGGGCCATTTGCAGAAACACGCGAACAAGTCGGCGGCTTCTTTTTGATTGAGGCAAAGGACCAAGCCGAAGCCGTCAAAATTGCCGCCCGCATTCCGTCTGCTCGCATGGGGACTATCGAAGTGCGACCCGTAGCGGTTGAACCTGCGGCAGCGGGTCAACCTGCGTAGCGACAAAAGGGGAACATGAAAATGAAATACATGTTGCTGGTTTATCTCGACGAGCAGGCACTGAGCGATGAGGAGCGTGAGCATTGCTACATTGAGTCGGCGCAACTGACGCAGCGATTGAACTCGAGCGGAAAATACCTGGACGCGAGCCCTTTGCATTCAATTGCGACTGCGACCAGCGTGCGAGTTCGTGACGGTCATCGGCTAATTACGGATGGACCATTCGCCGAAACGCGTGAACAACTCGGCGGGTACTACTTAATCGAGGCCACCGATCTCGACGAAGCAATTACGATTGCAGAACAAATCCCACCGGCCAAATTCGGCACGATCGAAATCCGGCCGGTAATGGAGATCGAAGGTCTGCCCGCGAATACAGGCGCATAGAGTACAAGCTTTAGCTTGCGGCTTCGGGAAAGACGGCCTCGGGATAAACCAACGCGTATGTTGGCGTATCCGCAACCTAAAGGTTGTACTCTGAACACCTGTTAACTCGTCGGTGCCATATCTTCAAGAAAGATGTCGATTCACCGACAGGTCATTCGATTACTTATTGAGGGCGGGTCAGCCGCCGAGTATTGAAATAATAAGGAGAAAGCAAAAATGAGATTCATGGTTATTGTAAAGGCGAACAAAGAGTCGGAAGCAGGTGAGATACCTACGGAAAAGATGCTCAGTGACATGGGGAAATACAACGAAGCGTTAACTAACGCCGGTATCATGCTCGCCGGTGAAGGACTCCATCCCAGTTCAAAAGGCACACGGGTGAAGTTCTCGGGAGGCAAGCAAACCGTCATTGATGGTCCATTCGCTGAAACCAAGGAACTGGTCGCTGGTTTCTGGCTGTGGCAAGTTAAGTCAAAAGACGAGGCAATTGAATGGCTGAAGCGCGCACCTTTCGAGGATACGGAGGTGGAGATTCGGCAGGTGTTTGAAGCGGAAGATTTTGGCGAAGAGTTTACGCCGGAGTTAAGAGAGCAGGAAGAGCGTCTGCGTTCGGAAATAGAAGCGAATAAGAAGTGACGCCAGTCGCAATTATTAACCTCTTTTGAAAGAGTGTTCAGCAACAAGGAGATGACGATGCAGAAAATCACACCATTTCTATGGTTCGATAAAGAGGCCGAAGAAGCGGCTAATTTCTATGTTTCGATTTTCAAGAATTCGAAAGTGAGCGAAGTCGCTCGGTATCCGGAAGGCTCACCTGCCCCAGCCGGGTCGGTCATGACGGTGACTTTTCATCTGGACGGACAAGACTTTGTGGCGCTCAATGCCGGGCCGCATTTCAAATTCAACGAAGCAGTCTCATTTGTGGTGGACTGCGAGACACAGGAAGAGGTAGACCACTTCTGGAATAAGCTCACGGCAGACGGCGGGCAGGAATCGCAATGTGGCTGGCTCAAAGACAAGTATGGTCTATCGTGGCAGATCACGCCGAGGATCTTGATCGAACTGACAACTGATAAGGACCCTGAACGGGCGAAACGTGCAATGCAGTCGATGATGACGATGAAGAAAATTGATATCGCCACGCTGAAACAAGCGGTTGACCAGCCAGCTTGAGGTCGAAATCTGAGTAGTTCTCTATGCGACCTCAGTGTTCTCTGTGTCTCTGTGGTGAGTCTTAAATGAAGGAAAACACCACAGAGACAC
>DATEPB010000045.1:0-10897 GCA_035273425.1 Pyrinomonadaceae bacterium
TCCACCAGAATATGAAGGGAGCGCTGAAGGCGCGAAATCTGACCGCTCCTTCAGAGCACGAGGTACTCTGCATCACGTCCAGGGCCGACGTGCTCGCTTCGCTCAGCACTCGCCCCTGGCTATTACATTTCGCGCCTTTGGCGCTTGCGTCTTCCATTCTCCCAATCTCAGCGTGGCGGCCAAACTCAACCCAAAGTCCTTTCCTGATGAGAAGCTCGAGACGCTGCAGCGTCTTACCTTCGACTATTTCCTAAAAGAGACAAATACGCAGAACGGCCTGGTGCCCGACAGCACCCGCGAGGGAACGGTGTGCAGCATCACCGCCACAGGATTTGCACTTGCTGCCTATCCGGTTGGCATTGAACGCGGGTTCATAACGCGCAACCAGGGCATTGAGCGAACCCTAACGACACTGCGCTTTTTTTGGAATAGCGCGCACGGCCCGGAACCTGACGCAACGGGATACAAGGGCTTCTATTACCATTTTCTGGACATGAACACTGGCCGCCGCACTTGGAATAGTGAACTGTCAACCATCGATTCGACGTTCTTGATTGCTGGCGCATTAACGGCGGCGGAGTATTTCGATCGTGACGACGAGAATGAGAGCGAAATACGCGCGCTGGCCCATAAAATTTATGAACGCGCCGACTGGCAGTGGGCACAAAATCAGGAAGACACGGTGACGCATGGTTGGCGACCTGAAAGCGGGTTTATCAAATATCGTTGGGAGGGCTACAACGAAGCGTTGATACTCTATGTTCTTGGCCTTGCTTCTCCGACCTATCCGCTACCCGGTGAGAGTTATCAAGCCTGGACCAGGACCTATAAGTGGAAAAAGCTATATGGACAAGAGTGGCTCAGTGCCGGGCCACTTTTCATCCACCAGTTGTCACACATGTGGATTGACTTTCGCGGTATTCAGGACGAGTACATGCGCAGTCGTGGCCTCGATTATTTCGAGAACAGCCGCCGCGCCACATATATTCAGCAGCAATACTCGATTCGCAATCCGAGAGGCTTCAGAGGATATGGAGAATATATTTGGGGTCTGACCGCGAGCGACGGACCTGGACCAGCAAGCCTGAGGATCGATGGGAAGCTGCGCAAGTTCTACGACTACAGAGCGCGCGGCGTGCCCCACGGTCCCGACGACGGTACGCTAGCCCCCTGGGCCGTCATTGCTTCACTCCCATTTGCTCCTGAGATCGTCTTGCCATCGATCCAGTATTTCGACGAGAAGTTTCCTGAGATGACTAGCCAATATGGATTCAAGTGCAGCTTCAATCCGACGTTCTTGTCCGGTTCAGGCGAGGAATGGATCTCAAAGGGCTACTACGGTCTGGATCAGGGGCCAATAGTTTTAATGGTCGAAAACTTCCGGTCAGAATTTGTTTGGACGCTGATGCGACACTCACAACACCTCAGGAACGGTCTTCGCCGGGCTGGCTTTTCGGGTGGCTGGTTAAGCGATGATGAGTAGGGCCCCTGAATGTCCGACATGCTTCGGGGAGACTCTGATCAAGTCGATCAATAGTCGGATTTGCCTAGCCCACTCCGCGGGCTAAGGCAAATCAAATCCTAAGACTTGATCAGAGGTTCCTGAAGCATGTCGGACACAAAGCCGTTCGAATTAGGCGTGACTCCGCAGACTGTTAGTGAAATAATTCCGACCAGATTTTGCCCCTGGAGGTTTGTTATGCATCGATCCCGATGTTTCTTCTCATTCATAGTCCTCAGCTTTGTTGTCGGCGTTGCCAATTTAACGATCACGGCGCAAAGCGCGCACGGCGATGCTGGATCGACTGGGAAGGCTCCTTACCAAACCGTCACCAACTTCGCGCCGGAGATGCTTAAAGAGCACAACGAGTGGCGCCAGAAATACAAAGTGCCAACCCTCATCTGGGATGACTCGTTGGCAAGGGACGCGCAAGACTTTGCCAATCTGGTTGCTGCCAAGGCTAAGTTTCCTCCGGCGCATCGTCGCAACGGTCTCGACGGTGAAAACTTCTTTTGGGGAACTGCTGGTGCATTTGAACCAAAGGATGCTGTTGCCCGTTGGGAGAGTGAAAACAAAAACTACAATCGCGAGACGAATACATGTGCTGCTGGAAAGTCGTGTGTCCACTTCACGCAGCTGGTTTGGTCCACGACGAGCAAGGTCGGGTGCGGTAAGGCCACCACCCCCGATCGCGAAACCGACTTTTTCGTTTGCGTTTACAATCCTGCCGGCAACCTGGAGGGAGTTGGACCATTTACTGTCGTGCCTTCAATCCCCACGCAGTCTAAGCCTCCGACTCAACCACCAAACCCAACCACAACCCCATCGACCCGTCCGGCTGCACGTCGAGTAGGCCGATAGCGAAGACTTTGCCTAACGTGTGTGCACGTTGGTGAAGTATCGGCTCTGCCGCCGGATTGAGGCGGTGGCTATGCCCCGCCGGCAAGAGGCCTTTCAGATTTGGGCTGCGCCCTTTCGCCTTGGGCCCAATAACGTTAAGGCTAATCGGAACCAGGGGCATAGCCACCGCCTCAAATCCGGCGGCGAAGCCGAACCGAGCTGGTCCATTACTTCCGGCCAATCTAACTGAAATCCATTTAAGGGTTGGTAAATCGTGATCGTGAGGCCTATGTGTGTTAGCGCACAGACCTCGCTCGACTTCAATTGTTATAAAGTCTTAGTTCTGCTTTAGAAGATTACTTTTCGCTACCGGGGATATCAGCACTTTCTTTTGGGCCTTCATGAGTTCTGGGCAGAAAGAAGATGAATAGTCCCCGCGCCTCCAACATTCCATCTGGCAAGTTCGAACTTTGTTGCAGGAAGGGTCTCTGGTGAAGTGTGTTTCAACCCAAAGCTCTCTGAGCTGAAAGAAGAAGAATGAAGAAATCGAAGCTTATTGTTTTGTTGGTCGTGGCATTAGCGTTTGCAATTGCCGGCTTGACCGCACAAGCGCAACGACAGTCTGGTACTACCGCCCGTCAGGTTGCCGTCATCCTCCAGCGACTCGAACGTGACTATACCAATTTTCGCACCAGTCTAAATGCCGCGCTCATCGAGGCTAATGTTGACCAAAGCCGTTCACAAAACGACATCAACACTTTTCAACCTGATTTCGCGAATGCTGTTGCCGAATTCAGGACCCAGTTGAATCGAAATCGCGCTCGCTCCAGCGATGTCCGCAACGTATTGCAAAGAGCTTTATCCATCAATGATTTTATTTCCCGTAATAGGCTCAATGCGCGGGTCCGTAATGACTGGGCGAGAGTTAGAACCGATCTGGACGCGTTGGCACAGGCTTATAACGTGTCCTGGCAGTGGAACCAGCAAGCATCGTTGCCAGCGAATCTAAATCGAAGCCGCTTGTCAGACAACGACCTTAGCCAGCTTGTTCAACGCATCGACATTGGCGGCGACACATTTCGCTCGAGTCTGACCGAGGCTTTTGGTCAGAGTGGTTACGACCGTTCAACCAGTGAACGAGATATGAACACGGCGGTCCGCAACTTCAAGAGCGCAACCGAAGGGCTGCGCAATCAACTCGATGCCAGGCGACCGGTAGTTGAATATGTAGACCGGGTGCTCACCCAAGCGACACCCATTGATGTCTTCATGCACAACAACCGGCTTACCGGCCAGGTGCAGAGTGACTGGTCAACCTTGCGCGCAGATCTCGACACGCTTGGCAGCGCCTACAATCGTTCCGCGAACTGGCAGAACGCGCAGCCGCCGGTAGCAAGCGATTCCAACAGCCGCCTAACCGGAACCTTCAGATTGGATTCTTCGCGCAGCGACAATCCACGTGAGGCAGCCGATGCCGCCACCCGGACCCTTTCGCCGAACGATCGCCGACGTGTCTCCGATGGGATGCTGACACGACTAGAATCGCCGGAGATGCTGGCAATTGAGCGCCGCGGGTCGACTATAACCATCGCGTCGTCGCGTGCCCGACAGTCGACATTTGAGGCCGATGGTGTGGAGCACTCGGAGCAGCTTTCAAATAACCGGTCCAGCCTCGTGACCGCGACCCTGCGCGGAGATCAGTTAGTCATAAGTTCAACCGGGTATCGGGAGAATGACTTCAATGTCACCTTCGAATCGATCGAGAGCGGCAGCCGGCTTCGCGTCAAGCGCGAGATCTATTCGGATCGTCTGGTCCAACCGATCGTCGTGAATAGTGTCTACAACCAAACCTCCGAAGTAGCGCAGTGGAATATCAATGACGGCGAGGGTGCAGTTTCAACTAACCCGGATTCATCGGGTGGTCCGTTTATCGTCGCAGATGGCGAGACGGTAGTTGCGGTCCTAAACAACGAGTTGAGTACCAGACAGACAAAACAAGGCGACAGCTTCTCGATGACCGTGCGAGAACCTGGTCGATATGAGGGCGCAGTTATTGACGGCACCGTCGGCAAGGTAGAAGAAAGTGGACGATTGACCGGCCGATCTTCGATGTCGCTTAACTTCAACTCCATCCGGTTGCGTACCGCCGAAACCTACCGGTTTGCCGGTGTGCTCTCGAGCATCAGGACGATGGACAGTGAAACTGTGAAGGTTGACAACGAGGGTAGCGCGCAGGGCAACAGTCAAACTAACCAAACGGTCCAGCGCGGCGGCATCGGGACCGCTATCGGCGCAATCATCGGAGCAATTGCCGGTGGCGCGAAGGGCGCAGTGATTGGCGCTGTGGTTGGCGCGGCTGGCGGCGCGGGTTCAGTTTATGTTCAAGGCAAAGACAGTCTTGAGCTTCCAAGGGGCACAGAAGTAACGATTAGAGCGAGTTCGCCAAGGTAGAAGACGGAGAACACGCTCTACTAAGGGCGCTAGCGCACAGATCAGGACAAGTAATTGGTCCAGGCTAGCCCACATCCTATCCGTAACCCCTAATCAGGAGGCTAACATGCCATCCAATCCACAACCCCGGGTGCTTTGCGTTGATGACGACGAAGATTCTCGGGAGATGTTGAGTGCCCTTCTAAGGCTCTCCTCGATTGACGCCGTAGCGGTTGGAACCGCGTTCGAGGCACTTTCCTCAATCCAGTCTGAACGTTTCAACTTGTATCTCCTGGACACGCAATTACCCGATCTCGACGGATTTGAATTGTGCCGGCAGATGCGCGATCTAGACTCCGATACTCCCATTCTGTTCTTTTCCGGCGCCGCCTATGCAACAGACATACGGAAAGGACTAGACGCTGGAGCGAATGCCTACGTGAGCAAGCCTGACATCGAGGGGCTTATCGGCAGTATCACGCAGTTCTGCTTTCCGAAGCATGGGGCCGCCACGGCTGTTGCTGCCTGAAGTATCCGCTGTTAGGTCTGGAAACGAAGGTCGAGGAGCATCAGATGTCAGACGAGACGTTTGTTCTCAAGGTTTTCAACAATGAGATTGACGCGGAAATGGCTCAACAAGTGCTTAGCGATTCAGACGTGCATTCCTTCATATTCAAAGATGATGCGGGTGGGATGGAACCTCATCTTCAGATGACGGGAGGCGTTAATTTGATTGTTAATCGAGTTGATGCTGCGAGAGCTCAGGAGCTACTTCAAACCCTGAGAAACTCGGCATGACAAAGAGCAGCCGCGACGATGCTACGACGAACTCACCTCCGGCTCGCGAAACGCGACGTCTCGATGTGGATGCAGTTCTCTCACGCTCTGTGCCGAGATGTCAGGCGGATATTCCATCAACGAGGCCGGCAAGGCTTTTTGTTTGGAACTGGCGCCACCGGTTGATGCCAAAACGGGCAAAAGATAATCCAGAAGAGGTTTGAGTTCCCGATAATCGGAGAGTCGCGTAACAAACTCATTGCGGCTTGCTCCAATTTCCATCATGGGGCCAGGATCCACCATGTCCTCATGAGTAACGATTACCACCGGCATCGCTTCCACCTGTGCATGCCTGGAAATCTGACGCGCGGCCACAAGTTCGTAGAGTAGCGGCACGTCCATATCCACCACCAGAAGATCGGCCTGACCCTGTCGTGCATACTGGGCCGCATCGATTCCGTTGTCTGTATCGATCACCCGATAACCCCTTTGCATCAAGATTTGCTTTAACTCCGGACGCGCATCCGACGGATCCACAACCGTTAAGACAACCGGACTTGAATCGTTCATAGAGCAGGTTGAATCGAGCGAATCGGTGAGCGGGCTTGGATTGCGATGTTTGCTAGACACAGTCAATACTCCTATTACGTTGAGAGCGGATGAATCGGGGGCGACGGATTTCTTGTTTTTCGAAGACGTCGAATTTAGATAACTCGGTGAGTTCCATCTGTGCGCTGGCGCACATATCAGGCAGTTGGTTAGAAAAAGTTCGCGACGTGTCGTTTTCGAATTTAGTCGGGACTTCCCAGGACTTGACTGCGGACTGTACTGGCCCAATTTGAATTCTTGCGCAGTAGCCGCGTGATGAGCCCTCTCAATTGATTAAAGTTGTCGGGGCGGGTGATGTGGACGTTTTTGCCGATCGCAACTTCGTCGCCGTCCCCGATGCCTTCGACGCAGAAGACTATCACCGGAAGCGATTTTGCGGCCTTGGCGGAATCGCGTATACGCCGTGCCGTGAGGATTACTTCTGCTGGCAATCCGGCCAGACTGACCAAAATAAGGTCTGGCCTTTCCAACGACGCGCTCTTAATGGCGTCGTCTTCATCTCTAGCCACAGCAACGTGATAGCCGTCTGCGTTCAGCAGTTTTTCGATGCCGTCTCGGGTTTCGTGGACATCCTCAACTACCAGGATAATTAACTGAGTTCCAGTTTTGCCTTCTCGCTTCAACGGGCGACTTTCTGGCTTCAGTGCGATTGTTCGTTGGAGCCGGGAATAGGTTTCGGCCACTGTAAGCGGTTGGCGTGCCCGCGTCCGTGCGACAGCACACATATGGGGCGGCCGTGCAGAGCCGAAAGTGGTAGGAGACCGACCAACAGCAGTGTGGAAACGTCCCTAACGCTGAAAGCGTTCGCCAATTCCAGCCCAGGGTTGCGCTCTGGCAACCCTGGGAAATCTTTCTTCATTTCTCGAAGACGCAACTCTGAAGGAGTTGTGTCGGACGTTTACACGCAAACCGTCACCCAACTCCTTCAGAGTTGTGAGGAGTCGAATGCCGCGTTCTTGACCCAGGGTTGCCAGAGCGCAACCCTGGGCTGGAGTTTGCGAACGCTTTCAGCGTTATTTTCTAGCCAATCAAGCCAGGGAACGACGTCTCTACTGGGGCTCAGTCGCAGGTTTCAACAACCTCACTCAGTGGTCTATCCCAATCCGGCGCTGTGGTTAATGCTGGGCAGACCTGTGGTAGGCAACGTTATCTTCTTTAGTTGCGAGTCTTAGGATCAGCACGCTTTACAAAGGGCACTAGGCCCTCAACTGACTTAGCTGGAGCTGATCAAATGACGACCGACAAACCAAAACGTACGTTGCGAGGCATTAGCTTGATGCTGATGGTCCTCGCTATCGCCGCCTCGCCAGTCTTCTCGCAGACGCCCGAAGACAAAACCCTTTCGCCATACTTTCTGGTGAAGGGAGATCCCAATGTAGATCACCTGCCTCTCAAGGATACGCGCGTAGATATTTCTGTTTCCGGAGTAATCGCCGACGTAAAGATAGTGCAAACCTATCGAAACGAAGGTTCGCGGCCCATCAATGCGTCGTATGTGTTTCCTGCCTCGACACGTGCGGCCGTTTACGCAATGCGAATGAAAATTCGCGATCAGGTGATCGTTGCGAAAATCAAAGAAAAAGAAGCAGCGAAAAAGGAGTTTGATAAGGCCAAAGAGGATGGGAAGAGTGCGTCACTTCTGGAGCAAAACAGACCGAATGTCTTCTCGATGAGTCTGGCCAACATCATGCCCCAGGATCAGGTCGAGATTGAGCTGCGTTATACAGAGCTTCTGGTGCCGACCGATGGAACTTACGAAGTGGTTTATCCGACGGTGGTCGGTCCTCGCTATTCCAATCAACCGGAAGCAACTGCGTCCAAGGACGATAGTTTCGTCAAGAATCCCTATCTCCATCAAGGCAGCCAGCCGACGAGCACCCTGCACATCTCAGCCAGAATTTCTTCAGGAGTTCCGATTCAGGATCTCGATTGTACTTCGCATCAAATTACGCCGATCTGGCAAAGCTCAACTGTGGCCCAACTAACCCTGGACGATGAGAATGCATTTCGGGGCAACCGCGATTTTGTGCTGCGGTATCGCCTGGCGGGCAATCAAATCGCATCGGGGCTGCTGTTATTCCAGGGTGATGAAGAAAACTTTTTCCTCTACATGGCCCAACCGCCGCAACGTGTGGCAAACGAAGACATTCCCGCTCGCGAATACATATTCGTAGTAGACGTTTCAGGTTCGATGGACGGATTTCCTCTGAACACGTCCAAACAGTTGCTGAGGGATCTGATCGGACAATTGAAGCCAACAGACTTATTTAACGTGGTTCTGTTTGCCGGCGACTCGACCACGCTGTCGCCGAAGTCACTTCAAGCAAATCAGGAGAATATAGCACTCGCAATTCGCTTGCTTGAGGATCGGCGGGGCAGCGGTGGGACCGAGCTTCTTCCCGCAATGCAACAGGCTATGGGCCTTCCACGCGAGGCTGGTTTCTCGCGCAGCATCGTCCTGGTAACCGACGGTTACATTTCAGGAGAGCAGGGAGTGTTCGATTACATTCGGCAAAATCTTAACGACTGCAACGTCTTCTCGTTTGGCATCGGCTCATCTGTAAACCGTTATCTCGTCGAAGGAGTAGCTAAGGCTGGCATGGGTGAGCCATTTGTCGTCACTAATGAAGCCGAAGCCCCCGGCATTGCCGCAAAATTTCGTGAATACATTCAAACGCCGGTGCTGACAGATATTGAAATCCGCACAAACGGTTTTGAGACGTATGACGTGCAGCCGAGTCATCTGCCCGACTTGTTGGCCCAGCGTCCCGTGATTCTGTTTGGCAAGTGGCGTGGCCCAGTCACCGGGACCTTTGAGTTGCGCGGTAAGACTGGTCGCGGGGACTACATGACCACCCTGGATGTTGGCGGTGTGCAACCCGAGGAAGGCAATCGCGCGCTGCGATATCTCTGGGCACGTTCGCGAATCGCCGAGCTGTCAGACTACGGATCCAGAAGTGTGACTCCCGAGCGAGTCAAAGAAATCACGACGCTGGGTTTGAAGTACAGCTTGCTCACTCAATACACGTCGTTCATTGCAGTGCTTGAGGAGATCAGAAACCCGCTGGGCGCGGCGCAGGATGTGAAACAACCGCTGCCGCTTCCATTAGGAGTTAGTGATCTGGCGGTGGGCCAGGGCACCGAAGAGGGAAGTGAACCGGAGCTGGTGTGGTTGATCGCGGTGTCGCTCATGATCGGGTTGATCATGATGTTTCGTTCACGCCGTCGCCGACGACTCCCAACCCTCAGTGGTGTTTGATCATGATGCTTGACTTGTAGGGGCGGTACTCCGTGGCCGGCCCTCGGTAGGTTCGATCGCGTGGGGAAACGGAAGAAAGGGCGGTCACGAAGTGCCGCCCATATAAGGTAACTGAAGAATCCTTATGCACTCGAAATCGACATTCAACCGGCTGGCGCAATTGGCAGTTGTGTTGCTCGCTGCAGTAACACTCAAGCAGTACTACTCGACGGCCAGCGTTAACCAGCTTCGTTGGATACTCGCTCCAACTACAGCAATTGTTGAAGTAATCACCGGGTCGCAGTTTCACTTCGAAGCGAACGCCGGGTACATGAACAAGGAGGGAACATTCCTGATCGCCGCCTCCTGTGCCGGAGTGAATTTCCTGCTCACCGCGTTTCTCATGCTTTCGTTGAGACGAGTTTGGCTACAACGAATTACCGCGTGGAAATTCATTCCGGCAGCCGCCCTCTTCGCCTACGTCGCAACGCTGATCGCAAACACCGTCCGGATCTCTACTGCATTGCAGCTTCAGAAAACACCGTTGGAGTTGAGCTGGCTAACCGGGAATCAATTGCACCGGCTCGAAGGAATCTTTATCTATTTTGGATTTTTGCTGCTTTTGTTTCTGATCGGCGAGAGGATAGCGTCTTCTTCGCCTGACTTTCCGGCCGGAGATTCAACGAGTACTTCGGCTGACGGTAGGACAAAGAATCTACTACGACAATCAGCCTTTCCCCTGCTGGTTTACTACGCAACAACCATAGGAATTCCAATCGTCACTGCCGCCTACCGTCGCGGATCGGTGGGGCCCGAGTTCTGGGAACATCTCGCCTTCGTTTCACTAACCCCGCTGGTGCTGCTCGTGCCGGTTGTTATCTTAGGCTTCTATCGAAGGACATCTGTCCGGATGGCTCACAGGAGAAGCCCCCGGTCGTCTCACTCATGTTTAGCCTCTCGATAACTTAGCCAGCTTGGCCTCTCACAGTCAGGAAGGAGGATTTATCCCCGCTCTTCCTCACTCATGTACAACCACTGATAGAAACCAACTCGCCTAGCCTCTCACAGTCAGGAAGGAGGATTTATCCCCGCTCTTCCTCACTCCTATCCGGGCCCTCATAGCATTAGCCCGCCAGCCTTCTCACAGTCAGGAAGGAGGATTTATCCCCGCTCTTCCTCACTCATGTACAACCACTGATAGAAACCAGCTGGCCTAGCCTCTCACAGTCAGGAAGGAGGATTTATCCCCGCTCTTCCTGACTGTGAGAGACTGGGCGATCTTAAATTCTGTGTATGGTTGAACACTAGTGAGGAGGAGCGGGGATAAATCCTCCTTCCCAACTTGTGAGAGGTTAAGCTAGCAAAGTTATCGGGAGGTTGAACACTAGTGAGGAGGAGCGGGGATAAATCCTCCTTCCCAACTTGTGAGAGGTTAAGCTAGCAAAGTTATCGGGAGGTTGAACACTAGTGAGGAGGAGCGGGGATAAATCCTCCTTCCCAAC
>DATEPB010000046.1:0-9592 GCA_035273425.1 Pyrinomonadaceae bacterium
AAGCGGCACAGAGCCGCCGCGACCAAAGCGCCGACAAGGCGGCGCACTCCAAGGAGAGGCTTCTAGTCAGCGATCCTTTTCGCGTTTTGGACACTTGCCTTCCGGTTCTTATATGCAGGCATGACAAATCTCAGAGTATTAGCGCTCCCGTCTTCATCTCTTACGAAAGTTGCTTCGCCGTAGAAATACTTAACAAAGAACTGCGTCTCTGAAGTGGGAAACAATTCAACCTTTTGTCCGATCGCTTCGAGGGTTAGCCGTCCTCCTTCATTGCGAACTGTCATCTCAAAATCTGGCCGGCCTTCGTCATCGCGATACCGACCCGCGTACTCGTCATAGATACTAGGTTCAACTTCAATTACTTCTTTCAGGCATTTCTCCATCGTCACGTTACTGGTGAGCATCTGGAAGCCCAATTTCTGATTCAGCGCCAGCACCGCAGATTGAGATGGACGGTTATAGGATTGAATGATTTTGTAGTTGTGTCGCCGAGCATACTCAATCTCCTGAAGTCTCAGCGCAGTACCAAGGTTTCGCCGGCGATACTCGCGAAGCACTCCAGTAAAGCCTTGCGTTAACCCACCCGGAACAGCTTCGAACAAACTCACTTCGCTCAAGCCCACATAATTGTCGCCACGCTTAGCGATGAAGTATGCGTCCGGCAGAACGTAAGACCGTTCCAGCCACAACAATGCTTCGCGGGCGTTGTACGCTGGAGGCGCATAAGGGGCACGCGCAGGGTCATCCTGAGCAAGGATCGTGCTTAGCTCGTAGAGCTTCTCAACACACCGAGGATCGCGATTTCGCTCTTCCGCAAATGTGCTGATCGTGAATCCCTGATCTTTGACTCTGTCTGAGACGCTGGAAAAGCGCGACAGGTCAACAGTGTCAACCTCCAACCGAAGATCAAGGACTCGATCTACTTCCTTAAAGCCACCGTCTGCGAGCAACTTCAACAGTTCAACCTGGGACGAGTATTCGCGGCAGGAAACTGTGACTGCATTGACCTCTTTCAAATCGTTAGTAAGACGTTCGAGCAGAAGGTCGCCCACACCACGTTTGAGCCAGCGAGGATCCGCCACCAGAAAGAGCCGGTACCTGGGCAGGTACACCGTCTGTTCGATAGAGCCGAAGCCGAGAATCTGTTTCGAGTTTGCATCCTCCGCCACATACTGCCGGCGGACATACTGCGACTCGTCAAAGTTCTGGCGTCGACTCAACCACAATTCATTTCCAGGTATATCCGACTTTTCTCGGGCCGAAGCCATCGATTTGAATAGTGACCAATCCCTATCCAACATGGGTCGAAGATTCGCATTGACGCGATCTGAAAAATTACGGTCACGCGAGGGACGTTGGTTGTGGAGATTGTCCTTCACCAATCTGACACTTCCCTTCAGCCGCTGCCTCGCGGTGTAAAGGCGCTTGTTAACAGTGGAAACCGGGACCTCGAGAAAGTGGCTAATGTCAGTTTGGGTATATCCATCGACGTAAAAGAGCGTGGTCACCATTCGTTCATTCTCCGGTAACACTGAAATCGCCTTGAGAACTCTGCCTAGAATCTGGCTCTGTTCGGCAACTATGTGCGGGTTGGGCGCTGATGTAGGACTCTCAGCCCCCAACTCCAGTGGAACGATCTGCAAGCGTTTTCCTCGTGTCAGGCGATTGCATTGAGTCAGAACGATCCGCTTAAACCAGCCCGGGAACGCATCAATCTCATGGAGTTGATCGAGCTTTTGCCACGCTGAGACAAACGCTTCCTGCGCGACGTCTTCGGCCAGATAGGAATCGCCCAGCACTGCATAAGCACAGGCGAAAGCCATGTCCTGAAAACGCTTCACCAGCTCGGCGAACGCTTCATGGCGCACCGAGAGCGATTCGCGCGTGTCTGATGCTTTGGCGATCGACGAACGAATGTCTTTCACATTGATTCCCTGGCCAGGTCGGGTGCTAATAACAGGAGCCAACTTCTGAAGGAGACCTTACCGAAAATCTTTTGACCCACCTGGAGACTTTGCTTCCCTCGATCCTCAAGAGGCCTCTCCTTGGAGTGCGCCAGCCTGGTGGCGCTTTGGTCGGTCGCGGCTTTGCGCGACCTCGTCCATGACAAGCAACCTTAGCTGAAGCTGAATTTTCGCGTGGAAGCGTCGCAAAGCCGACGCGGCCAAAGCGCCGACAAGGCGGCGCACTCCAAGGAGAGGCCTTTGGCGATGGCCCACCACTTGCAGCCTCCTCGAAAGTCACTAGCTAATCTTCAAAACTCGTTTGGATAGCAAACGAGTCCGTCTTAACGTGTACGAATAGTAGTCAAGAATCGTGAGTGACGAGAAGCGCACGGAGAATCGTGGTCAAAAAATATGGATAGTAATCAGCCCACCAAGGATGAGCTTCAGCGCCAGATGGACGCTTCTCGCGAACAACTCGCGAAGACCGTCGGCGAGATCAAGGACACCGTTGAAGAGCAATACGTAGCTGCTAAAGAAACCATCAGCGGCGTTCTCGACTATCGTGAGCAGTTCTCGCAGGAACCGCTGGTGTGGAGTTTGGGTGCTTTATCCGCAGGATTCGCGCTCGGCTATACGATGGGCTATGCACATAAGAAAACTAAAGGGAGTAAGAAGCAATCCGAAATTGCCGCTTTCGCTAACGGCCTTGTGGAGGAACTCTCGACCGTTGGAAACAATATGGTCATGCCCTCTCTAAACCTGAAGATGCAAAAGTTGTTCGGCATCGACTTCTCTGCGCTGTTAGACGAAATCAAAGGTGACAACAAGGGCAAAGCCACGAGGCGGAGAAAAACGACGAGCAGGAAAAAACCAGTTACTATAAAAAAGACAAAAGCGAAAAGCGCACGTGCGATTCGCCATGGGGCCAAGACTTAACTAACAAATAAACGGAGGGACAGTATGCCAGCAAAGAAAACGAAGGGTTCAGCAGCCAAAAAAGCCGGGGGCACGAAAAAGAGCTCTCGGAAATCCGCCACGGTTTCAGCAAAGGGAGTTTTGAACCAGGCGAAGAAGGCGGTAAAGAAAGTCGTCGTGGCCGCCGCGAAAGGCGCAGCTGCCGGTGCATTGCAAGGCGCAGTTGAAGAAGGAAGCAAAGTTAAGGGCGTGGCCCAAGCAAAAAAAGGCGCTTCCAAGTCCACCGCGAAGAAGACCAGTCGGAAGAAATAAGAACAATTTGGCGTTCAACGCTTTACAGGTTACTAAGAGAAACCCGTTGAAACGGCACTACGCACTCGACGCATCAACACCGAAGGTGTTCGCTAATTTCAGCCCAGGGTTGCGCTTTGGCAACCCTGGGAACAAAGACTTTCTCTTTCTGTTTGCAACTCTGACGGAGTTGCCTGGACCGCTAACCAAACAAGAATTATCGCAACTCCTTCAGAGTTGCTACCAAATCATGGGCCTTCTCATCTCCCAGGGTTGCCAAAGCGCAACCCAGGGCTGAGACTAGCGAACACCTTCGGTGTTGATGCGTCAATCGTGCCTCACTACGATAGTTTGGTATTATCTCCGGCCAATGTTGAGCAGGGATCTCCGTACCAAGTCTGATTTCATAAGCACGACGATAGTCATTGTAATCGTCGCCTGCCTATGCTTTTCAGTTGGTGAGGGACTTCGGTTGACACCCTTTCCCTCTCTGTCAGAAACGCTAAGCACGAGTGACAACGGTGACCCTGGCATCGCGGGATCCTACGAAAACTCAGTACGTGAATATGGCCCGCTCGGAGTTCCGACGCAGAATCAAAAGCGTGGGAAGCGACAAGTGGTGGACTATGGAAACGTATCTGAGGCGGCGGACCGCGAAGCCTCCGTGGATCGAATCACTCTGCCCCAGACCAGTCAGGCAGTACACATAGTCTCGCTTCCGCATGGTCCACTCCTCTCCGGGCGCGCACCGCCAGTAATATCTTGATCTTTCACTAACGCAGCCATGATGACGCCCTGAAAGGTCTACGACAGGGTTAATCTGTTTGTCTATTCGTGTCATTTCAAACTTGAGGAGACATCAAGTGAGACCAGACCCCCGACAACCAATGGAGGCGATGAATGGAATTTCTTGACCTCTACTTGCCTACTACCCTCTTGCTGTTTGCCGGAGACGCAGGGCATGGCGCCGGCGATCTGCTGAATAATATCGGCCTGTGTGTAATCGTCGCCGCAGTTCTCGCCTTCTTAGCAAACAAACTCAAACAACCGGTACTGCTCGCGTATCTACTGGCAGGGGTTCTGATTGGTCCGGAAATCGGCTTCAAGCTGATTACGGATCATGAAGTCATCGAGGTTATTTCAGAGATTGGGCTGGTGCTTCTTCTGTTTATCATCGGCCTGGAAATGGACCTGAAAAAACTTCGGGCCTCCGGCAAGCCGGTAATCGTCACCGGCATAACTCAGTTCCTCATCTGCGTTGCACTGGGCATTCCCTTCTTCCTGCTATTGGGCTTTCGGATCGGAGATGTCAATGCCTTTGGCGGAGAGTTCGGCCTCTTCTACATGTCCGTCGCTGCAGCTATCAGCAGCACCATGATTGTCGTCAAACTGCTCTACGACAAGTTTGAGTTAGACACACTGCCGGGCCGGATCACTCTTGGCATCCTCGTCTTCCAGGACATCTGGGCGATCGTGGCGCTCGCCTTACAACCAAACCTGCGTAACCCGCGGTTCGCACCGCTGGCGGCGTCATTCGGGAAAGGGGTCCTCCTCGTCGCGGCCAGCCTTCTGATCAGCCGCTACGTCCTGCCACGTCTGTTTCGTTCCGTTGCCAAGATTCCGGAGCTGGTATTAATCATGGCCTTGGCGTGGTGCTTTCTAATTTGTGCAGCCGCGAGCTACGCCGGCTTGTCAAAAGAGATGGGCGCTTTGATCGCAGGCGTCTCTATCTCCACCTTTCCATACAGCCTTGACGTCATTGCTAAGGTCATCAGTATTCGCGACTTCTTTGTCACGCTCTTCTTTGTGGCACTGGGCATGAGAATCCCAATGCCTACGCTGTCGATTCTGGGCCTCGCTGCACTCACCTCACTTTTTCTAATTGCCAGCCGGTTCCTTTCTATTTTTCCGGTGCTCTACGCAATGCGTTATGGTCACCGGGTAAGTTTGCTACCGTCAATCAACCTCTCACAGATCAGCGAGTTTTCTTTGGTGGTGGCTTCTCTGGGATTGGCGATGGGCCATATCAATAGCCAAACTGTCTCGCTGATCATTTTTGTCTTTGTGATTACTTCAACCACTTCGACCTACATGATTAGTTACAACCATCAGATCTCGCGGAAACTCGGACGAGTACTTTCGGTGCTGCGCCTGAAAGATGTTGCTAAGAACGATGTTGGTGATTTGCCGGCATCGGCGTCGAAGCCAATCGTTTTTCTCGGCTTCTACCGCGAAGCGAGTGCGATCGTGCATGAGTTTGAACTTCGAAGCCCTAACAACAATTCCAACTCCCTGCTCGACGACATTCTGGTGATCGATTTCAACCCAGAGGTGCATGCTGAGCTGCAGAAACGTGGAATCGAATGCCTCTATGGCGACGTGGCCCACATGGAGACGTTGCACCATGCAAAGATTCATGACGCAAAACTTGTCATCTCCACAATTCCAGATCACATACTGAAAGGCACCGATAACGAGCGCCTGTTAAAAAAGATCAGGCAGCTCTGTCCGCACGCTGAGGCCATCGTTACCGCGGATAGCCCACAAAGGGCCCTTGATCTTTATGAACGAGGTGCGGATTTTGTCTTCATCCCGCGAATGCATTCGTCGGATGAGGTGGCGAAAGTAATTGAGACCGGCATAACCGACGGGCTGGCAAGTGTTCGCAACGAGCAAGTTGCACACCTGCTAACGCGAGATGAGGTTTTGGCGTAGGTCTAATTCAACTCCTTGGAGTGCGCCGCCTTGTCGGCGCTTTGGCCGGTCGCGACTCGGCGCGACCTGGTTCAAAACTAATTTTCTCTGATTCAGGTGAGTTTCGCGTTGAAGCGTCGCAAAGCCGACGCGGCCAAAGCGCCGACAAGGCGGCGCACTCCAAGGAGTTGGCTTTCAGCAAGTACGTTTAATTAAGATTGGACCAGGCATCATGAAAAGAGAGCTCAAAATACTAATTGGTTACGACGGCTCGAAGTATTGCGACGCCGCCATAGACGACTTAACGCGCGCTGGTTTACCACCCAAAGTGAAAGCCCTCGTGGTTTCGGTGGGCGACGCTCCGACAATTCCTCCGCTGGCTAGTCAGGAGGTGACTGAGAAAGCCGTGATTGGAGAGAGAGCCGCATCCATCGTAGCTCACGCGAATGAGCAAGCGGCGGAAGCCTTAAGGCAGGCAGGTAAACTAGCACTCCGAGCTAGCAAGCGCCTCAAGTCGCATTTCCCTTCCTGGCAGATAAGTAGCGAGGTCCTCGCCGGTACTCCTGCCGAGGAGTTGATTGCTAAAGCCGCGCATTGGAAGTCAGACCTCCTGGTTGTCGGATCTCAAGGTCGTTCTGCAATCGGGCGACTTATTCTGGGCAGTGTATCGCTCGAGGTTGCCAGAGAGTCAAATTGCTCGGTCCGCATCGGACGTGAACCTGATTACGAAACCAAGCGAAAGGAAATAAGAATCCTGGTTGGCATTGATGGCCCAAAAGGTCTTGATCGGACACTTCGCAAGCTACTGGGGCGAGACTGGCCGGTGGGAACAGAGCTGCGAGTCGTGGCTGTAGCTGACGGAGAGTCGGCGATCCTCACAAACAAGCTCGCCGGATCCAGTGGTGCCGTAGTAACCAACAAGATCGTCGAGTTAGCTGTGTCCAAAGGCTTGATTGTTTCGGCGGGGATCCTTCAAGGCGATCCAAAACGAACGTTGCTCGCTGAGGCTGTCGAGTGGGGAGCAGATTGCATTGTGGTGGGCTCAAGCAGATCGAAAACGAAGCCGGGATTTTTTGAAAGCAGTGTTTCATTAGGGCTGGCTGCGGATGCTGAATGCACCATTGAAATAGTTCGCTAACAAGCTTAGGCGGCAATGAATGCGTTCGTTGGTTTGATCCAACTCCTTGGAGGGCGCCGGCCCGGCGGCGCTTTGGCCGCGTCGGCTTTGCGACGCTTCAACCCGAAAGTCCTCTTAACCGTAGGAACTCAACTCAATTGACGATGCTCTTTGTGAACCAGGTCGCGCTGAGCCGCGACCGGCCAAAGCGCCGACAACCGGGGTCCCCGGCGCGGCAGTCGCGCTGGGGTGGCGTGGCGGCGCACTCCAAGGAGTTGACTAACCAAAGGGATTCTCGTCGGCGCTTGGACCATAGATCGACGGGATAGGGACGTCCAACTCTTTTAAGTACACGGCTAACTGCCCTCGATGGTGATACCAATGGTTAAGCACC
Organism: Pyrinomonadaceae bacterium; assembly: GCA_035273425.1. Lineage (GTDB taxonomy): Bacteria > Acidobacteriota > Blastocatellia > Pyrinomonadales > Pyrinomonadaceae > PSRF01. The sequence continues at coordinate 7,358 of DATEPB010000046.1, forward strand.
AAAGAGCGTATGAGCGCGACTCGTGGCACGGTGAAGAGTTCACGATCGCCGAGCATCAACTGCCAGTTCTCAGACAACTCGGTCACAGTCATTTTCTGTAACACAGTCTTTGCTTTGGCAATGCTTTGGTCCAACGCCGGGAGAATATCCGCGACGCTTTTGGGAACAGGATCGGTAAACTTTGGCATCTGCGCCGGCGACGGACTGGAAATCAATTCCGCAAGAGCCCCCGGCACTATCGCCACATGCATCGCGAGTTCACCAAGCGTGCGGGCCTTTTCATGAGGCCGCCAACCGAGATTCTCCGGAACTCGTTCGAGAACTCGCCGGGTCGTTTTTGCTTCCTGCTCCAGTTCCTGCAATAACTCTTCAGTGGTTACCATCACGTCTCCTTCGTTGATCGTGGGGAAGACCCTCAACTCAGCGCCAACGGCGCGAAATGTCGTTCGCCCTCGTGATCTCGTCTTTTCAAACGACACGCACGATTTCGCGCCTTCAGCGCTTAAAGAGAGTGCCGAGACTTTTACCTGGGGCGTTGCCCCAGGCTGTTACATTTCGCGCCCTTGGCGCTGAGATGGGCCGTGAAATGATCCGCTTGCCTGGCACAATTTCCTGACACGTTACTCCTAGTATACATTCGCATTTGAAATTCTGTTCGTCCTGTCTCTTCCCATGACTCCTCAGATAGCCATCATTCTTGGCATCCTCCTGGTCGCACTGATCCTCTTTGCCACCGAGCGAATTCCGATCGAGATCATTTCCATCATCCTGGTCTTGACTCTGATCGTCACCGGAACCCTAACGGCGACTGAGGCATTCGCCGGTTTCGGGAACGACATCGTTATAACCATCTCAGGCTTGTTTATCCTGACGGGAGGACTGGCGAAAACCGGCGTCGTCGATGTAGTCGGTCGACGACTACACAGAGTTGCCGGCGAAAGTGAGTTTCGCATCACGGCCTTGATCATGATTGCCGCGGCCTTGTCTGCCGCAGTGATGAAAAACACGACGACGACCGCGATGTTTCTTCCGGTGGTACTGGGCATTGGCGCGCGACGAAAAATCAGCCCTTCAAAACTGCTGATGCCACTCGCTTTCGGCGCCATCCTCGGGGGCACCTGCACGCTAATCGGGACATCGACAAATCTTGCGGTGAGTGGCGCACTTCCGCGATACGGCCTGTCACAGTTTACGATGTTTGAGTTGACGAAAGTTGGCGTCCCTATCGTCGCCGTTGGCATGCTCTACATGTTGCTGATCGGCCTTCGCCTCCTGCCGAACCGTGAGTCAGCGGCATCGCTGACCGAGCAATACCATGTGCGCCAGTACATGACTGAAGTCATTGTGTTGGACGACTCACCGCTGATCGGCAAGACCCTCGGCGAGGCGCGCATTAGTGATGAACTCGAGCTTACTGTGCTGGGTGTTCTACGCGGCACTCAACGATCCCGGATTGCCCCACACCCAGATGAGCAAATCAAAGCGGCCGATCTACTGCTGGTCCAGGGCCGCGTGGAAGACATTCTCCGAGTAAAGAGCGAAGCGGGCATCGAGATTAAAGCGGATTTTGCCTTGAGCGATGAACTCCTCGAAGGAAATGACGTTGAACTTTTTGAAGCAATGATTCCGAGAGGTTCGGATTTGGTAGGGCGCAGCTTGAAGCGATTGCAGTTTCGCCGGCGCTACCAACTCGTAGTGCTGGCGATCAATCGTCACGGAGTCAATCTGCTGTCAAAGTTGAGCAACGTAAAGCTTCGCTTTGGTGATGTACTGCTTTTGCAGGGAAGTCGCGAACATGTCGAGAACCTGGCCGCCGAAGATCAGATTCTGCTGCTCGAAGAAATTTCGCGACGACAAGTGCGGACTTCAAAAATGCGGTGGTCGCTGTTGGCCTTCGGGGTATTCCTCTTCTTCTCGCTCACACACCTGGTCCCCTTGCCCGTCGCCGTCCTGTTGGGAGTATTGATTCTGCTTGGAACGCGTTCGCTACGAACTTCCGAGATCTACGAGATGATTGAATGGCGACTGATCATTCTGATTGCCTGCATGATTAGTTTTGGGGTGGCCATGGAAAAGACTGGCGCCGATCAGTATCTTGCCGATCTGATCGTCAGGGGTACAGGCCACTATGGACCAACGGCTGTGTTGGCGGGGTTCTTCATCATGACGGTAGCTCTCACGCAGCCGATGTCGAACCAGGCAGCAGCGCTCGTCATGCTTCCGATTGCGGTTAAG
>DATEPB010000047.1:0-18162 GCA_035273425.1 Pyrinomonadaceae bacterium
GTCTGGGCTCGAACGATTTCTACGAAGTAATATGCGGTTTGGGGCGCAGCCCCCTGAGTCTCATCAGGTCGCAAACGGCGGGGCAAGCCTCCGCCGCGAAGCCAACTCCGGCGGCAAAGCCGATTCGATTCCTGACACTACTTTTGAGGTAAGCCAAAATGATGAGGAGTAGTCTTAGCCGCAGCAGCAACTTAACTGCGGCATGATACGGACGGATAGTGAGCAGTCTCTTATTCACGTTTAAGCGGAGGGATCTTGTGTGTGAAAACAGAAAAGCTATTAGACCTTAAGGGAGGCTTGAAACACACGGCTTCCTCCGTCCAAATCAAAAGCGATGGCAGCCTTGTCATAGATTTATACGATTTCAGCAGTGAAGCTCAAAAATGGTTGGGAAACGAAGTCGCTTTCCTGCTCAAAATCTCCGCTACTGACAAGAGCAAGATGTTGGCTCTCTTGGGAGGGCAGAATCAAATGCTTGATGAGTCCCACGAGGATGATCTATTGCTCAAGCTAATAGGGGAGCGATTTACAGATTACTTCGACGTGAAGCAATGGATAGAGGAAAACAAGATTCCTTACGAGAAGGAGTTTGATCCGTGGGCGTGAAAGTCTGAAACAGGCGGGACGCCGATGTTCTTCGTCTCTTAGCGAGGGGCTAACCCAGCGAAGCTCCCGCTGATGGTGAGCGGTGCTGGCGGCCAATTAGTCTTCTTCCTGGATTCGGCATTAGTACACTTGGCAAGTTCAAGGACGAAGCGTCCCGAGAGTTCGCTGGAGCCAGGTCGCGTAGTGGTGTGGAGTTGCCCAACACGGGGATCCCCCGGTTGGCATTTTAGTTTTAGGTGCCTGCCACCGAGGGCGAGGTCGAAAACTAGACGGGTTTCTGACGTGATAAGCCCTTTGTCGTCGGTCTTGATGGAAAGGTCCCAGCCGTCCGCAGTAAGTTCGAGGCGGTCGTGCGAAACAGTGCCGACCTGGACGCCTTGGCTGGTGTGGTCAAACCCCATTTCACGCGGGGTAGCGTCGAGCTTGCGCACTACCCAATCCGGGAGAATTCCACCGAGGGGCAGGCCCATCCGCGGCATGACGACGCGCACCTCGAACGACGGCCCTCGTGAGGTTTCGTTGAATCTCGCCACATTCGATTCGGCCGGCGCGCTCGATCGAGAGCCTCGCCAGATGAGCAAGCCGAGGCCGGCGAGCAACACCAGTGCGATAATCATTAGCAGTGTCTTCATGGGTGTCTTCATAGGTGAGTCTTCGTTGCGCTCAAAAGTACTTTATTATACAAAGCCACACAGTGCAACCTGGTTAATCGGATTGCTTTGCGTCATGACGCTCAGCGGGTGTAGCTGGGCGCCGGCGGTTAGCACCAGCGCAAGCGAGAGTGACCAGCGATTAGCTCGCGCGCACGACGACCACGAGAGACATCTTCAGATCGAGGGGACGGGGACGGTCACTCGGCTCCTCGCTGATGACGAGGATGGAAGTCGGCATCAACGGTTTGTCGTTGAGCTGAAAACGGGTCAGACGCTCCTGATCGCTCACAATATTGATTTGGCGGAGCGAATTGTCGACCTTGAAGTGGGCGACGAAGTTGGGTTCTTCGGGGAATACGAGTGGAACCCGCAGGGTGGGACGATTCACTGGACACATCACGACCCACAGCGGCGTCATACACCGGGATGGCTGAAACACAGGGGCCGAACGTATCAATAGACTCGGGAAATGGCGCCGAACCAGAGCCATCACCGCGAGAGTGAGGAAACTCTTGATAAGCGTCGCGGCAATTTATGACATTCACGGGAATCTTCCCGCGCTGGAAGCTGTGCTCCAGGAGATTCGCCAGGCACAGGTAGATCTAGTTGTAGTTGGCGGCGATATCCTTCCTGGTCCGATGCCGCGGGAAACGCTTGCGCGTTTGCTTGAGCTTGAGATTCCGGTCCAGTTTATTCAGGGCAATTGCGAGATTGATGCGCTGGCGGAGAAGACAGGTGGGGGTGCACTCAGAGTTCCAGAACAATATCGAGAGATCGTGCGTTGGTCGGCGCGACAGCTCTCTGAGTATGAAGAATTATTGGCTGGGTGGGCCAAGACGTTGCGGATCAAAATTGGTGAGTTGGGCGAGGTGCTGTTTTGTCATGCGACGCCGCGAGACGACAACGAGATTTTTACTCGTCTGACAGCAGAAGATCAGCTCCTCCCAATTTTTGAAGGACTTGGCGTCTCCTTAGTCGTCTGCGGCCATACTCATATGCAGTTTGACAGGATGGTTGGGAGCGTTCGGGTTGTGAATGCCGGCAGCGTGGGAATGCCGTTTGGCGAACCGGGCGCCGATTGGCTCTTGCTTGGCTCCGGCGTGCAGCTTCGGCATACGCCTTACGACCTGACGCAAGCTGCAGAGCGAATACGGCAAACGAGTTATCCAGAAGCACAGGATTTTGTATCTAACTATCTTCTGCAACCGCCATCGGAAAAAAAGATGCTCGAAGTATTCAGTCGCGCCACATTGAAGTAAGAGCGCTCAAAGTTTCTAACTGCGCAAGTGAACATGCGAGAGGCATCACAACCATTAAGAACGAAGAACGGCGAGATCGTTCTCGGTCCAGATGAGATTGCGGGTCTCCGTCTCCTGCTTAAGCCAATTGCGCCTGAACATGCCGGTGAGATCTTCAAAGAATTTACGCCGGAGATCACGACTTACATGTTTCCCCGGAGTCCATCCCAAATCAGTGAAACCCACGAGTTCATCTCGAGTGCCTATATCCAGAGAGAAGAGGGAACGGATTTAGGGTTTGTTATTCTCGATAAGCAAAATGGCGAGTTCCTTGGCGTTTGCGGAGTTCACGGGACTCGAAATCCGAGACAGCCTGAGTTCGGGATTTGGTTGAAGAAGGGCGCACAGAGAAAGGGTCTGGGTCGAGAGGCAATCAGCGTCCTGAAGGCCTGGTGCGAGCAAACGCTTTCTATCGATGGGTTCGTCTATCCGGTGGATCGCCGAAACCAACCAAGCCGAAACATTGCTGAAGCACTCGGGGGTAAGGTTGTGAGCGAGAAGAAAGTGACAACGATGAGTGGCAGCGAACTGGATGAGTTGACTTATCTGATACCTATTTCTTCCGGCTGCTCATAACGGTTTACAGGTTATGAAGATAACCGTTGCAACGGTATGGAAATACTTGACGCATCAACACCGAAGGTGTTCGCTAGTTCCAGCCCAGGGTTGCGCTTTGGCAACCCTGGGAACAAAACGAGATCTTTCGTTTGCAACTCTGGGGGAGTTGCCGAGACCTTAACCAAACAAGAACTATCGCAACTCCTTCAGAGTTGCTACCAAATCATGGCCCTCTCATCTCCCAGGGTTGCCAAAGCGCAACGCTGGAATTCGCGAACACCTTTGGTGTTAGTGTTGATCCGTATTAGACCTATGACACTCTTGAAATCGGCAGTGCTGCTCTTTGCAATCGTCAGTTTGCATTACTCATTTCCACAGTCAGCTGAAGGGCAAATGCCTCCGGTAGTTACGGAACGGCTGCGCAGCCCAGCGTCGGTGCGAGGGTTTATTGGCGGAGAATCCCATGACAGCTACGTGGTCCATGCGAGTAGAGGTCGCATTCTGACAGTGAGCCTATCGTGGCGTCGGGAAGGCAACAATCGAGCGCAGTTCACGGTAACCGAATCAACCAATACCGATGGCGAATCAGTTAAGTTTGGGAAATGGTCTCACAGTGACAAACGCTGGAGCGGCAAGGTTCCTAAAAGTGGCGACTATCTAATCCGGGTCTTTGCGCACCCAACGGCACACTACACTCTCAAGGTTACTGTCAGGTAAGCGCACGTTTCGACCGCGCGGAATTTGGAGAAAGAGTTATGCGACGTGTTCGCTATTCGGTTGCGGTTAGTTTGGACGGTTACATCGCCACTCCTAAGGGCGAGGCAGACTGGATCATCATGGATCCGGAGATTGATTTCGCCGGACTGTTCGAACAATTTGACACGTTCTTGCTGGGACGACGTACGTTCGAGCCGATGGCGCGCGCACAAAGGGGTAATACGCCCGGCGTGAAGACCTTCGTGTTTTCGCGAACGCTGCGGCAGGAGGATTACCCGGGAGTGACGATCGTCGGCGAGAGAGTTGAGGAAACCGTCGCCGCTCTACGCGCGGAATCAGGAAAAGATATCTGGCTATTTGGTGGCGGTTCGCTCTTTTGCAGTCTCCTCGACGCTGGGCTAGTCGATACAGTCGAGGTTGCCTTGATGCCGGTGCTTCTCGGCGAAGGGATTCCGCTGCTGTCGCCGCCTGCCAGGCAGCAGAAACTGCAATTGACGGATCACAAGGTCTACTCCTCCGGAATAGTTTCCCTTGAGTACACCGTGATTAAGGCGCCTTCGAACAAATCCTCAAAGAACAAAACCAGAAGAACCAAGAGGCCGAAATAATCCTGTTCGTATGGACCACTCTGATAAATTAAAAGCAGTGTTGTCGGAGGGGTGCATGATCCGGCAGGTCGACGATGATATATATTCGGCTCTCCCTGATGTCCCGCACAAACATCTTTATGACAAGAGGGCGGCGGCATACGATTCCGTCGTGAGTACCTGGCTTTATAACCGGCTCATGTGGGGAACCTCCCCACACGACTACATCGCATTTGCCCGCGAGGCCATTGGTTCCCATCCTGCAGCATGCATCCTGGATGCTGGGTGCGGCTCGATGCTCTTCACAGCCCAGGTTTACATCGCTTCTGATCGGCAGGTCATCGCCTTCGATCAGTCTCTTCGGATGCTCAGGCGTGCGCGTGCGCGCTTGAGAGATCTGGCCGGCGCCGTGCCCGACCGCATTATCTTGTTGCAAGCGGACCTTAGCGATCTTGTTTTCAGACCACGAAGGTTTCAGACCATCTTCTGCATGAATGTGCTGCATCAACTTGCAGGAGCCGCCGAGTTGATCCCTAAGTTGCGAGTGTTACTTGCTGAGGGTGGACAGTTATATCTGACCAGTCTGGTCTCAAACGGTCGCGTTGTTGGAGATCGCTGGCTTAGGACTCTGTACAAGACCGGAGAGTTTGTCTCCCCTCGAAGCGGTGTGGAGCTAAACAAATTGTTGCAGGATTCACTAGACGAAGGTGTAAGTTTCCGGATGAAAGGGAACATGGCTTTCGCCACAGTAGGACCGACATTCCTGTCTGCCTCCGATTAGGTCTTGCCCGCAGTGAGATTAAGAACATGCGAAGAATTATCTTCTGTAAGAATCTCGGAATAAGGAGCCTCATCTCACTAGTCTTATTTTGCTCTTCAGTGGTGGCCCACAATCAGAGTGTTTCAAAGTCCGGAATGGACAAAGAGCGCCTGTCGCAGGTTCCCGTGCGGATGAAAGACTTTGTTGAGCAAGGCGTCATGGCTGGCGCGGTGACCTTGATTGCGCGTCGTGGCGAGGTTGTTAGTCTCGAAGCTGTTGGTTACCAGGACCTGGAAAGTAAGAAGCCGATGCGGGCCGACACCATCTTCGACATCAGGTCAGTGACGAAACCCATCACGGCAATCGCTATGATGATTTTGATGGAGGACGGCAAGCTGACGCTGAACGAACCCATCGAGAAATTCCTTCCAGAATTCAGGGCTACCGGCAATACGCAAGACTCGCCGAATCGGATCACGATTCTTCACTTGCTCACACACACCTCCGGGATGCCTTTGAATCGTCCGCTGGAAATCGAAGGCATCACAGTCAAACGGGATCGAACGCTAGCTGATGTTGTCGCCATCTTGGCGAAGCAAGAGCCTGAGTTTGAACCGGGTTCGCAATTCAGATACTACAGCGGCGGTTTCGCTGTCCTGGGACGTATTGTTGAGGTTGTTTCCCGTAAGCCGTTCGAGCAATTTATCAAAGAACGCATCTTCGATCCTCTCGGCATGAAGGACAGTTTTTTCTTCGTTCCCGCCGATAAACAGAACCGAATCGCATCGATGTACAGGCTGCAAGACGGCAAGCTAAACCGTTGGGCAGAGATCGAGGGCTACATTAGGAATGCTAAATATCCGGGCCCGGAGTTTGGCATGTATTCCACCGCTCCAGACCTGTTTGCACTTTGCCAGATGATGCTGAACGGCGGGACCTTCAAGGGCAAGCGAGTTCTTTCGCCAATGTCTGTGGAAGCCATGACGCAGAATCACACACTCAGCTTAAGATCTGCGATTACCCAGAGGCCGGCATATCAAGGTCTTGGTTGGGGCTTGAGTGGTGACCCGATGGCAGATTTTCCACTTACATCGACGGGGAGCTTTGGCCACAACGGAGCTTTTGGCGGGATCATTTGGATCGATCCAAAAAAGGAACTAATCAGGATATTTCTCGAGCACCGATTCGGATTTAACAATGAGAGCAATGTCTTCATGGCGATGGCTGGAGCTGCGGTTAGAGATTAGAGCATATGGTTCGACTCCCTGGAGTGCGGTGGCCTGGCACCGCTTTAGCCAACCGTAAGACTTCGACACATGCGGCTTGAGTAAAGTGAAACGATGGAATGGCTTTGCACAATGTCCGGTGTGTGCGGATCATTGAGGTCTCAAAATAAAAGTCTGATTTGAAAGGCGCACTTCCTGAAAACTCAGATTTTGCCGTAAAGTCCCGTTGGTATTTGGTAAACACAAGATATGAAAAAATCTACCAAGATTCTTCTGGCTCTCGCGACCTTGTGGCCATTCGTTTACATGATTCTTTTCTTCATCTTCGTCTTCTCATCGGTATTGTTCATGCCCGGTCCCAGTGGAGAAGAATCAGGCCCACCGTTCTTCTTTGCGGTGTTTTTTGCACTCCACCTTTTGACCATGCTTTGGATGATCGCCCTGACGGTTATTTATATGGTCAACGTTTTCAGGAATGACCGAGTTGAGAAGGATAAAAAGGTGTTGTGGGCTGTGGTGCTGTTCATGGGGAGCATCATTGCCATGCCGATTTACTGGTATCTGTATATTTGGAAAGAGTCACCCGCCACCAGTTTGCCGCCACCACCAGCGCTTGGAACCGCGGCGAATTCCGGTTTAGCAAATGGCTCCCCCACAAGTCGCGAACAGCAGTATGTGCCACCTACGCAACCACCGAATTGGCGCTAATGATGGTTTTAAGAAATGACCTATTCGGTGCTTGTTCAGTTTGACGCAACGCCGAAGGCGTTCGCTAATTCCAGCCCAGGGTTTGCTTTGAAACCCTGGGAATAGATGCCTCTTTGTCTTGGTTACTCTGAAGGAGTTGCGCCAATCGTGAGTTGCCGCGACGAAACCCTTTCAGGGTTTGCGTGTTTCTGAAGGGCACCGACTTTCCCAGGGTTGCCAAAGCGCAACCCTGGGCTGGAATTGGCGAACGCTTTCAGCGTTAAACTCAACTGCATCAGTACTAATATTTCCTTTGGGGGTTTCCTGCTTTAGACGAGCGCGTTACGGTTGAATATGAAACGTCTCCTCCTATCTCTTGCCTGCGGGCTCATGTTGGTAACTGATTACATGATTGCCGTCGCCACTATTTTCAACCTAAGTGGTGATGACCAGGCCTTGCTCTGGTATTTAGATTTGCCGATGGCGTTGCCTAAGGCTCTGTTCTTTTATTTCGTCCCGCCTACGGCAGAAGATTTCAGCCAGGTAATGACTCAGCGGAAAGTGTTGATGACGATATTCTTCTACATTGCCAACACGCTGCTTTATGCAATTCCGGTTTATATACTTTTGACCGTTATCTCCCGCAAGAGAAGAGGGGTCGCGGTTGATGAAGTGGAGCCCCCGCGGCCGCCGTCGCTCGTCAGGTGAAAGGGTGCGCGTCAGTATTTCTCAGTGGCATGAGGTCGGTACCACAGCGCAGTAGCGCGTGGGTCATGCGATTGATTTCTTATTCCAGTAGCTGTTGAATCATGGATGAAACGTCCGTCTTATTTAGGCCGGTTGGCCAGAAGGAACTTGAGCTGATTCGGCAGAGCGAATTCACTGCATTCCCTCCACGCCTGCCTGAACAACCAATTTTTTACCCAGTCTTGAATGAGGAATACGCAACGCAAATTGCACGAGACTGGAATGCCAAACACAACGAGGATAGAGTCGGTTATGTAACTCGTTTCAGAGTGAGAAGCGAATTTCTTAAGCGCTATCGGGTTCAAACAGTTGGCGCTGCGGTTCACCAGGAATATTGGATCCCGGCAGAGGAGTTATCCGAGTTCAATAGAAACATCGTCGGCCGAATCGAGGTTATATCGCCTGGGCATGAAGGTGATGGTTGAATCAGCCTTTGAATTCTCATGATTCGGGACTCTTATTCACGATCAGGAGTCCTCGCAACTAGGGACGAGTTACCGGAGCGTGGGGCGGTGTGTCACGCGTGTGGCGTGAGGATTCCCATCTTGACGATCTTTCTGAAAGGGATGAGCAGCGAGAATGAACTGGTTCGTTCCCAAATGTCCGGTTGAGGCGGAAGACAAAGCGTGGATAGAAGAGTCGTTCCTCTGGCTCATCGAGGAGTTTGGAGTTGACACGCTTCGTAACGCTCCCGTGATACTGCCTACGAATGAGTTCTTTCCAGACGAATTCAACGGCGACGAAGAAGACGTGCGTGCCATGGTCGACCGGGTGTGCGCTTACATGGATGTCGACCCCGATCAGGTAGAGCTAAAAATCTTCGTTGATCCTAATGCTCAGGCAGGGCGAGGTTTACCGATCTTCGAATCTTCACACGGCGGTCCAGCCGGCCATTACACAAAGCGTCAGGACAAATTCCGCATTAGTCTCGAATCCTCTCAGTTAGGTGATCCCACCTCGCTGATTGCGACCATCGCTCATGAACTTGGACATGTGCGATTACTCGGTGAAGATCGGTTAGACCCTGATTTCGAGGAGCACGAACCGCTGACCGATCTCCTGACAGTCTTTCTCGGGCTCGGGGTGTTTACCGGAAACTCGGTCTTCAGTTTTACTCAGTGGTCTGATGGCTTCTCAGAAGGCTGGCAAACCCAGCGCCGAGGCTACCTGACGGAGGAGATGTTCGGTTATGCGTTGGCGGCGTTAGCGTGGATGCGGTCAGAGGCGAAACCTCTCTGGGCCAAACACCTTGAAGGGAATGTGAGCGCCTACTTCAAAAGCGGGCAAAAGTATCTCGAGAAAACCGGAGATACAATATTGAAGAGGCTGTGAGTTGAAGTCGTAATTATGAAACCCCTCCTTGGAGTGCGCCGCCTTGTCGGCGCTTTGGCCAGCTGCGACTATGTCGCAGCTTGATTGCCCAAAGCCTTTCTAGATTTTCTGCAGTGTGAAGCGGGAGAGCGCGGCGCGCAGAGCGCCCGCGCGACCAAAGCGCCGCCGGGCCGGCGCACTCCATGGAGTTGGACTCTCGGGGCGTGAGAGTCAAAGTTTCCGATGAAATTAGCAGTGGATCAGCGCGATATGCTGCTCGACGCGTGGAGAACCAACAATCGCGTCACCTCGTTCCTCGTCGAGCACTTACCCGACGACCTTTGGGGTGCGGCTGTGCCGGGCGCTCCCAGACGCACGGTGCGGATGATAGCCGGTCACCTTCACAATGCGCGCTGTATGTGGATCAAGACGCTCGGAAGTGAGCACGGCGTCGTGGTCCCACCATCCGTTAATCGCCACAAGGTTGGACCAAAGGAACTGCTTCCGGCATTGGACCGCAGCAACCGCGGGATCATCAGTTTGCTTGAGCTAGGTCTTGACCGAGGAGGCACTATTCCCACCTGCTCCTCGTATACCTGGCGCAACCTCCCCCTCGACGTGGGCCATGTCTTAACTTACTTTGTGGCCCACGAAGGTCATCATCGAGGGCAGATAGTGATGCTCGCCCGGCAATTGGGTCATCGCTTACCGGTTGAGATTACGGGTGGTCTCTGGCATTTCGCGAAGCGCGCCAGGGAGGCGCGGGAGTAGATTCGTTATCAAACAACGCTTTCAGCGTTAACGCGTCATCGGCGATCCTCGAGCGTCCGCAAGAATAATCGGCAGTGTTCGTTCATAACTCGCTCAACAAAGTCTTGTCGAAGCGAGGTGGTTATGAACCGCTTAGCATTTCGTGTCTTCGTTCTTCTCACGGTGCTCATTGTTTTGGCAGCAGCGGCGTCCTACTTCTTTCGTCATCCACCGGCGCCAGTGCAAAGGAATCCTGAGTTAGAGCATTCAACGCCCGTACCAGTCACACAAGTAAGGCGCTACACCGACATCGGTATGGGAAAAGGTGTATCCCAGGATGGAAGGCCTACCTCATTCCGTAGTTACTCCACGTCCGATGGCATGCGTTTCTCGCAATGCAACGTCTACCATAGTTCTAAGGGCGAGGCGCAGAGGGGGTTGCGAAGGGCTTTGAGAAAAGCCACGGACATAATCAAGCGAGAGCCGTTGTTTGACGAGAAGGGAAGCGTGATTGGCGAAAAGTTCATCGCAACCTTTCCAGCCAAGTACCCACGGTATGCGGCCGCCGCTCTACTTTGGACGGATGGAGCAACCATTCGATATGTAGCCAGTTCTTCCTTAGAGAACATACTGGAACACGAAAAAGATGCAGCTCACCGGTAGTCTCGGAAAGGTTCGTATCGCCACGACTTCATGGGTCATCAGTATCCTTGTTTCAGATTTGAGTAGTCCGATGTAGGTGGTCTGACTTACATCATTGAATTCGATATTCAAAGCAGACCTCGGCTGACAACATCCACGCGATCATGGCAGCGACCGATGGACTGAAGGACGGTTCTTGAAGATGAAGCAAGAGTCAAAAGAGAATTTCGTTATTCGCGAATACTGGAATTATTAAGACGTGTGTGCGTTTATAACTTAGAATCTCCTACGATCCGTCTACCCTACTTTCGGTTTTTCAAGATGCAGTGAAATTACTTGACGACGTTCAGCTTCGAGAGGCAATAGTTGCTGACGTTGCGGGAATGGCGCGTCTCCGTTCAAACGACATTGGTACGCGTGGAAGGATATAGGAAGGATGAAGGAGGAAGGATGAACGGCGGTAACGGGCTTCTCCTTGAAGTGCGGCGGCCCGGCGCCGCTTTGGCCAAGCTTAAATACTGCGAACAGCGTTTCCTTACGCGACGGTAGACCAAAGCGGCGCTGGGCCGCCGCACTCCAAGGAGAGGCCTTCCGCCTTCATCCTTAACAATTAGGAGGTTCTATGAACACTGCAGGCTTGCGCTCGCTACGATTGATACCCTGGTTCTTATTGATTGCAGTCACTGCGATTCCGGTCGTGGCCCAGACCCGTCCGCGCGGCCGCGATCTGGGAATTCCATTTTCCGGGGGGCGTCCTGGTCCAATGAATGCGATCACCGACGTTGCCGGAGTTGCGGTTGGACATGTGACGCTGATCGAGGGCGACGGCAAACTCATACCCGGCAAAGGACCGATTCGTACCGGGGTGACGGCAATCCTGACGCGCCCACGCGGTAACTGGGATCCGGTTTTCGCAGCCACCTTCAACCAGAATGGTAATGGCGACATGACCGGCATCAACTGGATCAAGGAATCCGGTTTTCTCGAAGGGCCGATTCTATTGACGGGAACGCACAGTGTCGGGACGGTGCGCGACGCCGCGATTCAATGGCAAATAAAGAACGGGCGCGACTTTATTTTCACCTATCCCATCGTCGCTGAGACGTTTGATTTTCTGAATGATGCAAACGGCCAACATGTGAAACCCATTCACGCCTTTGACGCGCTTGATCGCGCTAAGCCCGGGCGCGTCGAAGAAGGCGCCGTGGGCGGTGGTACGGGAATGGGCTGCAATGGATTTAAAGGCGGCATCGGCACATCGTCGCGCGTGGTTACCGCCGCGCAAGGTGGATACACCGTCGGCGTGTTGGTCCAATGCAACTATGGCGGCGACTTGCGGATTCTCGGAGTTCCGATTCGGCCTGAGATCACTGATCTTCGAACTTGCACTACACTTGAGGGACCGTTGAGCAGACCATGGTCCGTCGGCATTCCCCGATGCCCGACAACCGGAGGCGGTGGTGCGCGCAGCAATATTGATGGCGGTCGCCTTGATGATCATGAAGGCCGCGGATCAATCATCGTCATCGTGGCCACGGACGCGCCGCTGTTACCACACCAACTGGAACGGATCGCGAAGCGCGTCATGCTGGGAATGGGACGGTTAGGTAGTTTCGCGGGTAATTCATCCGGTGATCTCTTTCTCGCATTTTCAACGGCAAACCCCGGCGCGGCAAAACCAGACGGCACCCCGGCGTTAACCATGCTGCCGAATGATCGGATCGATCCGCTATTTGGAGCGACCATCGATGCCACAGAAGAAGCCGTCGTCAACGCGATGCTCGCGTCGGAAACAATGACCGGAGCAGACGGCATTCGCGTCTTTGGCTTGCCGGGCGATCGCGTCGTCGCAGCGTTGAAGAAGTACAACCGAATGAAGTAGCGCGGTCTGCGCTGAGTATTTGCTGCAGGTTTGAATAAAAAGTCGCTCTGCGTGTCGAAGTTCGACTGCAGCGCCGAAGGCGCGGAATGTGTAAGGCTGGGGCAGCGCCCCAGGGCAGCGTCTCGCTGAAGAGTCAGAAAGCGCTGAAGGCGCGCAATGGTCTAACGGCCAAAGCAACACTCCCAAAATTCCATGTCGCGCCTTCAGCGCTTTCAAAGCCATTTTGTGAAAAGTGAAAGTGCATGGTGGCCCTCCTCGTTTACACCGAGTGCGTTGAAGGTCCAACGCTGACGCATAGCCGCCACCAACTTCCGCGTCGCCCTTTTGATTGACACCCGCCTTCAACACTTATATAAGGCGCGCGTGCTTCTTAATACTCTTCTGACGAGAATCTCGCACTTGCCAGTACAAACAGTGCTCGACTCACGCCTCGTACACGCCTGATATCGTTAGAGCGAATCCTTCGCCGCGCTCGCCTTTCGGCGTCTTGTTCCAAACGGGATAGCCCTCTTAGCCGGTATGGTCCAACGCCGGTCCCGCAAAGGAGTTTCCAAAATGACTTCACATCGAAGTGTCCCTACCATCCTGCTTTCAACTCTCATGACTCTTATTGCCGCCGGAATTTTCTCCTCAGCTGAAACCGCAGTTGAGCCAATAGCCCCAGCAGTCGCCTGCCCATCCCCAACCCATCCGCGTGGCGGAGGATGCGTGCTACTGAAAGACGAGACGCTGGCAACAACCTTGAGGCTACCATCGAGCACCCAGCTTAACTGCCGGGGTCACAAGCTCTCTCGCCCGCTTACGGACACTGTGTCAGGTCTTGAAGATCGTTCCAGTCCGGAGGTCGGAATCTTTCTTGACCACGCCGAAAACGTCCTGATTCAGAACTGCGTGATCGAGGGATTCGACTTTGGCATCTTTGCCATCAATAACAAGGTCCGGCCAATAATCAAGGCTAACCCGCGGGCTCTCGCTCTGGTGCGGAACAAGATTTTGCAAAATACCATCAACGCAAGATTTCTCGCGATTAGTCTGGCCTCTTTTGACAACACGGAGATCAAAGACAACACGATCACCTACACCACGGCTGGCGGTAAGGGGATTTACGTGGGGCGCGACTCAGATATCAACAGCATAATTGGGAACAAGATCACGGGCGATATAGCGGTGGCTGGCTCACCAGCCGTCGGCGCGCCGGGGACGGACAACCCGACTACAAATCCGCCTGTGACAGCGGGCCAGGCGGTACTCATCACGCAGACACTAGGCCCGGAACCTACGCTGATGAACGCAATCATCGAGGGCGAGCTGTTCCAACTACCTGTCTTGAAAAGTGCCACCGCGAATGAAAAGTTTAGCGGAGACAATCGGTTCGAAGGCAACGTCATCGCCTTCACGCAAGTACCAACTGAGGGCGTCGTGATCTCCATAGCGCAACGGACAACGGTACGCGGGAACCAGATTCGCTTCGCCACAAATTCGATTCGGCTGGGCATCCAGAGTGGGAAGAACGGATTGTCCAAAACGTTTCATGGGAAGTGCACCGAACCGGTTGGGCGTCTTTGCCTGGCTAACAGCGATTGCACCGGCGGCGCCTGCAGCGATCCCGTGCCGTCGGCAATACCGGTTTTCTGGGTGACGGATGGAACAGTTATCGAGGGCAATACAGTCACTGGGCCATTCAACACTGGAATCTCTACCAATGGGACCAACACAAGAATCAGAGGCAATACTATCGTTGGACCACTCAGGATAGCGGGAGCGGGACCGGGGCCCGGACAGGGGGCAATTATCCTAATAGCGAAGTTTGGGCTCGGGCCAACTACGACTGTTTCTCGGAATTTTGTAACGGACGTCGCCACCGCGCTTCTTTTTAGTAACAGGCCGGCTCAATTGCTGGATATGGAAGCAGAAAAATTCGAAGCTCATATCAGCCTGAACGACTTCATCTGCTACACGACATCGATCCGCAGCGACATCGCCGCTAACGTTTCGCATTCCGGACCAGGGAACTTCTGGGGCTTCCCGTGCCCTAAGGTGTCCGACCGCACGAGTCTTCTTCCTAAGAAGGTAGTGACCGTGGGTCCGATTTTGGCTCAGTCGGTTAGAGATGCTCATCCGTATGACACCTCAATCGCGAAGGTATTTGGGAGCGCCATGCCCGAGCCATGCCAGTAGGCTGTTCTGACGTGCGTAAAATTCGTGGGGATGATTGAAGCTGGCTGCAGAAGGAGTCGTCAACGCGATGCGCGCAGGTCACACGAATGGGATATTACGAACCTGAGGCGCAGTCGGTGAAGCGGGCAGCTAAGAGTTGGATAATTCAGCCATTAATTCAGTCGTCCGCTTCACGGACTGCACGTGCAGATCCTGTTATTGTTCACAGAAGTTTCTGAAGCAATGAACTACACCTGCATTGTATTGATCGTAACAGCGTAGCTCGTCTTGGCCGTGGACGGCTAAGCAATGCATAAACTGCTCATTGTTTCTAATGTTGCATTCATCACACTTTTCCTGGAGTGTTTGGCCAGCAGCAGTAACCCTGTGCTCAGCAACGGGCGCAGACAGCACCAGCATCAGCATGACGAGCATTACGACCGCGGTAAAGTAAGAGAGAGGTTTTCTCATTGTGAGTCTCCTTTGAGGTGTGGTACGGCAAAGTGGTTTCTGGAGGACGCGCGCTTATTAATATAACCTCGAAGGAAAGTCAATAGAAGACAGAGCAGGTATTTGGGGACAATGTGATTTAAAGCTAAAGGCATGAGGGTGACGATCCACGAAGTCACACTAAACTAAAGGAAGGTCATTATTCTTTCTATGAACAAGAGAAGACGCAGGTTCGACACTCAAACCATGACACGCAATCGATTCAAACTCTGGATACTTTTAATGGTCGCGCTTACAGCGGCCATCGGCTGCACCAGCAGATCGTATGCACAGGCAAATGATTGGATGGAGCCGTTTCCGCCATTCAAGATCGCGGGCAATCTTTATTACGTCGGCAGCAAAGGGCTGGCGAGTTATCTGATCACCACGCCGCAGGGACATATCCTCATCAACAGTAATCTCGAAGAGAGTGTTCCAATGATTCGAGACAGCGTGGAGAAGCTCGGCTTCAAGTTCACCGATGTGAAGATTCTTTTGATTAGTCATGCCCACTACGATCACAACGCCGGCAGTGCCACGATCAAAAGGCTGACTGGCGCAAAGTATCTTGTCATGGAGGGAGACGTGCCGGTCATCGAATCAGGTGGCAAGAGTGACTTTCAATATGGCAACGATCCGACAATGCTTTACCCGCCGACTAAGGCGGACCAGGTGCTGCATGATGGTGATGAGGTGAAATTGGGAGGCGCCGTCCTGGTCGCACATCTTACTCCCGGACATACGCGAGGTTGCACGACATACTCCATGAAGCTCAAAGAGAACGGCAAGACCTACAACGCGGTGATCATTGGCAGCCTGAACGTGAATCCCGGTTACAAGCTAGTGAACAACTCGGTGTATCCAGGGATGGCGGCTGATTTTGAACGGACGTTCCGCGTCTTGAACGGTTTGCCCATTGATATTTTTCTCGGTGCACACGGCAGTTACTTCGACCTCGAAACGAAGTACCCGCAGCTAAAGAACCGCGGGGTCGCAGCTTTCGTCGATCCTGAAGGTTACGCTAAGTACGTCGCGGACCGAGAGAAGGCGTTTCGTAGGGAGCTTGCGAAACAAGCAGCCGCGGCGAAGCAATAGCAAGCCTGTAGCAGCCGCAATGAGAAATCGGATCGAGCCGGCAACGGTCCACGAACACACACTAAACAACACGAACTGTTAGCGTGCTTTCGTGTATTTTCGTGGATCGTCGGTCCGCGGCAATCTTAAGCCTGCGAAGGCGTTGGCCATAATTCTCACCTTAGGTCTGCGCCGCAATTCTCACCTTAGGTCTGCGCCGCAATACTTACAGTATCGCGCGTCAAAGTCATGACCCTCAGCTCCGCACGCAGCACATACCTGTGTGGCAACTGTTTGTTGTCGCACTGCGTGTGCGAGTTCCACTGAGACGATGCCCGTCGGTACAGCGATGATCCCGTAGCCAATTATCATCACCACCGACGCGAGTATTTGACCGAAGGGTGTTTTCGGCGAGAGATCTCCGTAGCCGACGGTCGTTAGTGTCACAACTGCCCAGTAGACGCTGACCGGAATGCTCGTAAATCCGTGCTCTTCGCCTTCTATGACATACATGAGCGCGCCGATGATGATTACGAGCAACAACACCGCCGAAAGAAAGACGCTGATCTTTCGTTGGCTGGCACGCAGAGCGCGACGCAGAGTGTCGGCTTCCGTGATGTACTCGGAAAGTTTTAGTAAACGGAAGACGCGGAGCAAACGAAGTATCCGAATCACGAGCAGGTACTGGCTGCCTGGCACGAAGATGCTGAGATATGTAGGAATGATCGCGAGGAGATCGACTACGCCGAAAAAACTGGTCGCATAGCGTAGCGGACGACGCACGCTCATCAAGCGCAGCACGTATTCCAGGGTAAAGAGAGCAGTGAATAACCACTCGAGTGCGTAGAGTATTTCTCCGTATTGCTGCCTGACACTGCGAACGCTTTCCAGAATAACCGTGGTAACGCTAAGGAGAATCAGCCAGATGAGGGCCAGATCGAAAAGCCGACCAGCGGCGGTATTAGACTCGAAAATGATTTCGTTCAGACGAGCTCGTCGCCGGGAAGCGGGGGCTTCCGTGGCAGGTGCCTTTTCCTGTCGCGGCTGATTCATTTGGGCAATTGATAACTTATCCTTCGCTGGAGTGTCGAGCAAACCCGAGCTACAGTAAATTGTTTTATTTTGGCTGCGATGAGTTTGAGCTACCAATTTAATGAGGATAGGAGAAAAAATATTGACGCAACATATTGGCATCGTAGCTGGTAGCGCTGAGGGTGCAGCTCTTTGTTATCGCACCATCTGTCTGGAAGCGCCGGCGATCATGGGTGAGCACAATCACCCCGAGATCACGATGAACTCGATTCCCATGGCCCAACACATGCCGCCGATTCGAGCGAACGATTGGGAAGCGGTGGCAAAATTAATGGCCGACTCGGCGCACAAGGTTGCAAGAGCTGGGGCCGACTTCGCTATCTGCCCTGATAACACCTACCACCAGGCATTCAAATACTTGATTCCGCAGTCACCCATTCCGTGGTTACACATCGCCGGGGCCGTGGCGGAGGAAGCTCATCGGCATGGTTACTCTCGACTAGGGATTTTGGGGACGAAGTATCTCACCGAAAGCGACGTCTATCCCGAGGTCTTACAGGAATTCAAGATCGAAAGGGAAATACCGGACGCCGCTGATCGAGAAAAGATTAATGACATCATCTTCAAGGAGTTGGTTAACGGTCTCTTTCCGGAATCATCTCGCCTTTACCTCAACGATGTTACGGAAAAACTGAAAGAGCGAGGTTGTGATGCGGTGGTGCTCGGTTGCACTGAGATACCGCTGATCGTACGCCCTGACGATTGTCCGCTGCCCACCCTGGACTCAACCAGATTACTTGCGCGTGCAGCATTGAAGAGAGCGCTTGATGGTTAATGTCCGAGATGCTTCAGCTTGTCGCTGACCCGGCTTTGAAGAAGTGCTTGCGACGCGTTACGTCGAGGCTTTGAAGACGGGGAAAAACGAACCAATGGGCTTTGCACAAGAAGCGGATCCTTAGAATTTATCGCCGGTACAGAACCGCGAG
>DATEPB010000048.1:0-14446 GCA_035273425.1 Pyrinomonadaceae bacterium
GGGATTCGTGAATTCGTACCGTCTCCACCATCGTCATCCTGAGCGATTGTTTGATCGCTCGAATTCAACAGATACAGGTAGGTGTCGAAGGTCGCTGATGTCATCGACACTGCAATCTGCTGGCCCGCCGTGCCGCTGAAATTATAGAGATCCACATAACGCGTAGTCCCCGAGAAGAAACAATCGGCAGTTGTCAGTGACCCATTGACGCTTTGCCCAGGGGTTAGAGTGGTCGACGGACAGCCACCTCCTCCTGCGTTTTGGGTTACGGTAAAGCTTTGGCCACCGACGCTGATCGTTCCAGTGCGTGCGGCGCCGCTGTTGGCAGCCACTGTGAAATTCACCGTCCCATTGCCCGAACCGCTACTCGTCGTGCTAAGCCAACTAGCGTTACTAACAGCTGACCAACCGCAACCAGCAGAGGTAGTTACTCCAAACGAACCGTTGCCACCCACCGATGAGAAGTTTTGACTAGTCGGACTCAGCGCGTAATTGCAACCACCCTCATTATCGATAATTGTGAGAACCGCGCTGGCTGGGGACCCTATGGTTGCGCCGGTCGGACTAATCAACGCCAGGTTGATAGTTTCGTTGCCTTCGGCCAGAGAATCGTCAAGAAGGGTAACAGTAAAGGTCTTGCTCGTTTCTCCGGCAGCAAAATTAATAAGTTCAGTCCTCGCATTGTAGTCCTGTCCGGAGGTCGCTGTTCCGTTTGCGGTAGCGTACGTCACGGATGCGGGCGTGGTGGTGGTTCCACTCCGAGTAATGGTAATTGTCGCGGTGCCGGCGTTTTCGTTGACGGAGTAGGTTGCCGAACCATACTGCACACTTGAAGCTGACGATTCGTTCAGGTTTATCTCGAAGGCACCTCGACCGTAAGTTCCCGCATGGATCAAACCACCAGGTTGCCCGGCCAGTTCGCTGATGATTGTCGGAGGCAGCCCATTGTTAAATGTCTCCCACGTTGTTCCACCCACGGTCGAACGGAAGACGCCAATATCCGTGCCGACGTAGAGTGTGTTTGAATTTCCAGGTCGAGGATCAATCAACAACGAGTTGGTGGGAATGTCCGGCAGGTTGCCACTGATGTTGGACCATGTCGCGCCGGCGTTGGTGGTTTTGAAGACATGTCCCGAACCGAATCCAGAAACGGTCAAATGTGCCGTGTTGGGGTCAGTAGCGCTAACGGTGATGCTTTTGATAAATCGTGTCGGCAATCCGAAGGTTCGATCAGTCCAACTTGCGCCGCCGTTGATGCTGACCATCACCCGACCATCCGAAGCTCCCGTGTAAATGACATTAGTGTTTGTCCGGGCCACGGCGATTGCGGACAGCACACCACCAAACGTTAGATCGGTGCCCCCACCGGGAGCCGACCAACTGGCTCCGCGATTGGTGCTGACAAACAAACGGTATGTCCCAAAGTACAGATTTGAATTTACGCCGTTGCCGATCAGCGGGGGATAAAACGCCACCCGATCATTTGAGAAAACCGAGCTGTTTTCATTTCCGATTGTTGCGCTGAACGAGTCGCCGCTGTTGGTATAGCGGAGTATCGTGTGGAAAACGTAGGTGGTGTAAATAATCGAAGGATCGAGGACGTCAATCACCGTCTGTCCGCCGTCACCGGTTGCAAATTCTCGCCAGCTTTGGGTTCCTGTCCGTTTTTGAGTCCCGTTATCCTGCGTTCCTCCATAGCTTCGGGACGGGTCGCTTGGGTGAAGGTCATAACTGGTGAACATCGTGAGAGAGAGGGTGGAATTCAGAGAGACGAACGTACTCCCACCATCGGTTGTTTTCCATAGACCACCATCGTTGGCAAGGTAAATTGTGTTTGGAGTTAGCGGCGAGATATAAAAATGATGTTGGTCCGGATGGGCCTTGGCTAAACTTGGAGTGTAATTACCGCTGATTGAAAAATTGTTGGTGATGTTTGTGTAAGTTGAGCCCCCGTTGGTAGAACGCCACAAATCGCGAGTGCCTACATATATGGTGTTGGGATTTGTCGGATGAACAAACAGATAGCAATTGTAAAAAAACTGTCCGACGTCAAAATTTGAGCCACGATTTGTCCAGCTACCTCCCTCATTTACACTAACTTCAAGTCGAGCCGTTGACTTTCCAACGAGCACGTATAGGTTTTGTGGCGCGGCGGGAGTTACGGCGATCTTGATATTGTCAGCGTCTGTACCAAAAGGCGAAGTATAGATCCTGGTCCAGCTTTGGCCACTGTTAGTTGATTTGAAAATACCGCCGCTTGAGCCGTTGGCGAAATCGGTAAAACCAAGAGCAAGGTACAGGATGTTGGGTTGGGTTGGGTGACGTACCAGATCACGAGCCGTACCAGAAATGGTCCTGGTCCAATTCACCCCACCGTCCGTTGAGAGATAAAACCCGCCAAGAGTCAGGCTGTTAGCCTGCGAAAAGAGTAGTTGAGCAACATAAACCCGATTGGCGTTGCTGGGATCCACCAGAATCTGTGAGATGACACCGTATGACGGCAGGGTGTTGTTGTTAACACGCGTCCAGGTGACGCCTGCATCGCTCGAGCGCAGGACACCAGTACCGAGATATTCGCCGTTTGTAGCTTTGTCGCCCATACCGGCATACACCACTGAACTATTGCTTGGGGCGAAGGCAATTGAGCCCACGGCTAGATCTACATGATTATCAGAGACAGGAGTAAACGTTGTTCCTGCATCAATCGATCGCCACACACCTCCGGTTGCAGCGCCGATTAAGATAATGGCTGGATCGGAAGGAGACACTGCAATTGCGTTGATGCGCCCACTCGTCTTCCCCCAGTTGTTCGGATAAAAGGAATTTGTCGGCAAAGGCCCAATCGATTGCCACTGCAACCCCAGCTCTTCCTCTGTCGTCATCGAGAAGGCTTCACGATCGGAAGGCCGGGACGCCCAGGCGGTTTGACGCGCCTGTTCCGGGAGTTCATCAAACGGAAATTTCCGTTGGGAAATGAACCACTCTCGTCGCTTTTCTACATCCCCTTCAAATTCATCTTCAATTGCTGGCTGGAGAATTGGAGCCTGGCTCAGAGTTTCGAGAGCAGGCAATTTGGACTTCATGGGAGCCAAACGCTCGAAGATTTTCTGGATTTTTTCTTCACTACGAGCTTGAAGGGTGTTTGGCGTACGGGCATCCCGAAGCGCAACTGGGTTTTGCGGAGCTTCCTGAGGTGCAGTTGCTCGCCACCAACCTCGAACTGCCCAGACAGTACAGCCAAGGGCGATGATCAACGGGATCAATAACGCTCGCGGCACTTTGCGAAAACGCTTCGGATTCTGGCCTGGGGGTGAGGATTGTCCAAATATTTTCAAGGTAACTCTCCGGAATTACGCCCAAAGTGGGACTGGGCGGGTGGGTAGACTTGTCAGTGAACGACCCAAACAAGCACCTGGAAACGGTTTGAGACGAAGCGGATCGCTTGGATCCGTGCGCTGAGTGCCGAAGGTCTTCTTACGGAATTCGGGAATCGCAGCCGATGGTGACGACGGTGTACTTGGCTTTTAGCTCTGAGAGTTTACGGCGCTGCTCCGCCTGAATTTCCAGATAGTTCGGCGGTGGATAACCAAAACACATAAGCCTAAAAAATTTGATTTCCTTATTGTCCCGCCCAAGGAGTCGACCCTTACTACAGCGGGCCTTAAGGCTTTTGAGATTTTCGGCAATCGTTATGTTCTTACGCCGGTCATACACCGCTACCTCATCCGCCTTCACATCCGACGGCAGACACGAAGCGAACTTAGGCGGCCGTTGCTTAACCAACATTTGATTAGCTTGCACAGGTACAGCAGCGCACACAAAAATCAGCGCCAGCACGAAAGCGGACGCTCGCAAGATCTCGCGCGGGCCTTTACTGGATTGGTGAAGGAACAACTAATTCTCTCCAAGGCGGAGGCCGGATTCGGCGTTTGGCTGTCTCGTGAGTCCCTGAGTATGAGAAATCGCAACTAAGATTGAGGTAAAACGTTTGAGGTCGCCGCTGACTATAGGAGGGTTCTCACAATTCTGTCAACGATCAGGTAAACAGTCAGAGGGCAGCCACATTCATGATCGTCACAAGGAGTCTCAATTTGACAGGCAGTAGATGCTTCTACACTCCTGGTGACATTAACTATGATTCCAGGCTGTAATCCATTACAGGAAATCTGGAGAAGCGGGCTCTGACGCCGCACTCTTCATCACGAGACAGCTGGCCGTCGAAGACGCAACCTGAAGGTTGTACTCTGAAACACCTGAAGGCGTATAGAGTACACGCTTTAGCGTGCGGGTTGGATAAGAGTATCGAGGGGTGCGTCTAGCGAAGACGCAACCTGAAGGTTGTACTCTGAAACACCTGAAGGCGTATAGAGTACACGCTTTAGCGTGCGGGTTTGGATAAGAGAGATCGAAGGATGCGTGAATCGAAGACGCAACCTGAAGGTTGTACTCTGAACACCTGTCAAATCACGGTCCGAAGCGGCGGCGGTACTCAGCCGAGTTCATGAAGCCGTTGATCATGATGCGATAGTCCCCACCGGTCTGGTTCATCGTATTAATCCAGCTAAGATACGAAGCATCGGCAGTGCGGCGCAGGTAACCGAAGTACTGCATGATCACAAAGGCTTCGTTGAAGTATTTGTTAAAGACCTCAGCACTTTCGACCAATTGCCTCAACACCTGTCCGCGCGTAGTCGTTGTGTTACTCGCATTCAATGTGTTGATCCAGCTCTGCTTCGATGGGTGCGCCGGCAACCCCACCGTCTGCAACAATGCTTCAACGTATGCTGTCGGATTATTCATAGTTGATCCGTACTTCGTTTGGAAATCTGCACGCGCCATCACTGAATTCACGTATGCCGCTTTGTTTGCTTCCAACTGATCTGCCGTTAAGAACCCACTCACCTTCGCGAAGTCAGGATAGAACTCTTCTGACAGTGGTACCCGCCCCAGGGCCGAGAAGAAGCGATAGATGAAGTAGCCTCGTGATTGAAACTCTTCCGAACGGAAGAAGCCCGCCGAGACTTCAATCCGATCGCATGGTTGAGCCACACTAATCCCACAGTTGTTCAAAACATTCCGCCAGCCGGCGAGTCCCGCTGGGTCAGGCTCACGCCCGAGGAAGTCGATGTACTGCTGACGAATAAAGAAGTCGTTACCATCGATCGGATTTGCTCCGTTCACCGTTTCATTGTCCTGAATCGTGATAGTTGCGGACGTTGCCGATCCCAGCGTCATCCCCACCGGATTAGTCAGTGTTATCGTGAGCGTCTCGCTCCCTTCAGCGTAAGCATCATCAACAATAGGTATGAATATCGTCTTACTCGATTCGCCGGCAGCAAACCGCAATGTGCCAACGCTCGTTCCATAGTCGCAGGCGGAGGAAGCTGTTCCATTCAACAAGTTGCACCCATCTAGCATGCTGCTGTCCCTGGTAGCGTAATCCACCGTCGCAGCGCTGGAGTCTTCGGTACGACTAACGTTGACCTGAGCAGTCCCGCCGCTCTCCGCTATCACGTAATTGCTCGAGGTCAACTCAACGCTGGTCGGCTCTGACGTTACTGCCTCACCAAAGATCGTCATCTCAAACGCCGGCGTTACGGCGACACCGCCGGGCACATTCGCATCGGTGATAAACCACCTGCCAAAGAATGTAGATCCAAGCAGAGCCTGATTACCTGGAATCGGGAGGCTTACGGAACCGAACCCCTGTCCTGCCCCGGAGCCCGAGAGCTGCAGGCTGATTCGCGCAAGCGATGCTGATGCGGGAATCGATGGACCAGTGCCCGGATCATTCGTATCGATGACCAGGACGGCCTGTGCCTGACCAAGAGCACGGGAAACACCCACTGTGAAATGCGGATTTCCAAGCAATGGCGGCTCAATTGCGGTTACCTGCGGCGTTATTCCTCCTGAACCGGCGGTTCCAGTTCCCTGCACCTGTGGAACTCTTTGCGATTCAGCGTAAAGCGTTGGTCGATCAAAAGGCGCGGTCGCTGCCGCAACCCTTGGATCGGTCAAGGGTCGGGTTAGAAATGCGATGAGGTCTGCCTTTTGTTGCGGTGAAAGATTGAGTGGGCGAATCCGGTTGCGGTTTATGTTGGGAGCATCGAAGTCACCGCCGCGGTTGTAAAACTCGACGACTTCGGCGAGCGTCGCGACCCGCCCGTTGTGCATGTATGGAGCCCGAAGCGCTACATTGCGCAAACTCGGAGTACGAAACTCACCGAGATTATCCACGTCTCCAGTCACCGCAAATCTTCCTGGATCTTCTGTTTGTGGACGCAGACCGATATTGTGAAACTGGTTATCCGTGAACAATGTGCCTGCATGACAAAGGTTACAGCGCGACGCATTGAAGACACCCTGGCCCCGATTTTCGGCTGGAGTGAGCGGAGCAATCTGCGACACCGCCGCATCCCACGGTGTTTGATCTGAGTAGACGGTCCGCTCAAAAGTGGCAATCGCCATAGCGATCCGCGCCGGCGTGACTTCTGCACTACCAAATGCTTCGAGAAATAGTTCCGGATAGCTACGGTTCCCGATCCATTCTTTAAGGCCGGACGGAATTGATGGAGAGAGCGCCAGCGGCTTTGAAGCTGCAACACGGCTAGCCACGTCGGCCCAGTTGCGCTGACTGTGGGCCATTTCTGAAGAGTTGACTGGTGGTCCCAATACCTGACTTTCCAGCGCCGCTCCATTTACGAGCAGTACAGCTCCACTGATCGGATCAGTGAAGGTCCCGGTGGCGCGGCCGTCCCAAAAAAGTAGATTGGAGTAGCCGGCGTCAACATATGACTTCGACTTGCGACCGGTAACTTGTTCGGCGAAGCCAAATGTCGCAGACCAGTTGTAGGTTCCGTCCGGGTTGTTACTGGGAACACCTGGAGAACCGAAAACGTCATCAGCGGTGTTGAGTAATCCGTCAGCGCCAGGATGCCGCGACCTGTCAGCAATATTTGAGCGCGGATCCGATCCGCCGTTAGTTGAAAAGTGACAGGAGCCGCATGCCACTGTTCTCGTTGACGACAGTTGCTCGTCCCAAAAAAGCGTCTTACCAAGGAAAGCCTTCGTTGCGGTTACCTGATTGCCGGGCGGTGCCGGTGGCGGATTGAGTGGGGCGACTGGACCAAAGTCGTTGAGTCCATTTGCCCGTATGCCCGGATCCGATTGACTGAGTGGACTAACAACGTTGCCATTTTCGGCTCGAACCCAAAAGAAAAATGTTTGTCCGGCAACTGCGGTGTTGTCGAAAAATGAACTACTGGCGGTCGTTCCTAAACTCACGGCCGTTACCGGATCGTTGGTGGAGTTGCGGAAGACGCGATAGAGGGTGGCACCGCGAACTGCATCCCATGTGACACCAATCTTGGTCGAGTAAACGTTGTCGGTTGCTATCACCCCAGTCGGCGCCGTCAGGTTGCCGGTGCCCTGACCTGTGACCACGAAGCCAGGGAAGAATTCCTGAAGTAGCGGCAACGAAAGCGCTAAACAAGACAAGCAAAGTATTAAGAGTTTGATTCGTCGCATCAGCACTTACTCCGTTAATCCCGGAAACCAGCATTTTTGAACACAGTCGTCGGTAGGCACCAAGGTGGTCCACGTATAGACTGCTGGCGGCTATTGTCTGGGGTTGCGTTGGCTGACAGGAGGACGCTCTTCAGTCACTCTGTAATCAGCCGGAACTGTGAACAGCGTTAAGGGAGGCTCCTCGCGGTTTATGCCGGTTAGTTGATAGACGTTATCGCCGGAGAAGGGATCGTTATGCTTGCTCAGGATTACTATTTTCAGTTCGGGAGAAAACCAACGTTCGGAAACTATCTTGAGCGGGCGATCATTCCCAATCCTGCCAACCGGAATCGTGATCGTAGTGCGCGTTCCTTCAGCCTCAACCCCTTCAATCTGTTTTGTCCCAAGGGATTCGGTCACCATTGGATCGGGCGGCCGTTTAGAGTCAGGTGGTGGCCCGGTTGGTGGAGGTGGACCATCGCGAAATGGCAACTTGCGAGCGGATCGTTCCTTGACGTCAAGCACGTAGTGAGCCCGGGCAATCGGATCGTTGATAAAAATCAACTGCTTGGGCTGGCCCTCGACAGGAATGTGGCCCAACGCGCCAAGTGTTTGCTCGCGACGTGTACGTCCCTCGGTGTTGCGATAGACAACTCCGTTTGATTTCCGGGTGACGCGCGTGCCATCAGCAAGCGTTTGGGTGTTCTCAGTCGAAAAGTGCGCTGAGTAAGGACTACCCTTCACCACTCGATCGCCGAACCGCATTTCAGAAGACAGGAAATCGGCTTGTGGGCCCGGAGGGCCAGGTTGTTGCCGACGCGGCGGCCGGCCTCGTGGTCCTGGACGCCCACCTGGTAATAGCCCGCCTGGACCACTGGTCCCTGGATGGCCTTCGCCAGGACCCTGGGCATTTACCGGCGCACCAGCAGTTAGGGCTATTGCGAGAATGAAGGTCAAGGTGGTTAACCGCGCCAGCATCTTTTTTGATCTCCTGTCATGAAATTCGTTCTCGGACTATTGAAGCAACCGGATCGCACGCGCCACTCCATCATCACCAATAACGACTTCAGCTTTCACCGACGACGTCGAATTGCCATCGAGCGTAACCGGCAACCCAAGGCTGGCCAGCGCCGATCTCGACAACTCGACACGCACGATCACTCCGCTATCGACTGCCGTTTCCTTTGCCATGTAGGTTAAGGGAAGATATTCGGAATCATTGCGCGCCACTGTCTCATACTTGTTATTCGTGCGAAGGTTTGAGTTTCTTATGGCCGATTGGCGCGGACTCAGATTCCTTTTCGGAACGCGCTTATCAATCAACTGCCTTAGCGGCTGGTGATCGACAACAGGCGGCACTGGTGAGGGGTTGATGACACCCGCCTGTGATCCACTGGATGGCGCTTCTGGGCGAGGTGTCTGTTTCCAGTTGGGAAGGATCACCGCCAACAGAATTGCTGCGGCTACTGCGGCTGCTGCTGTCCACCAGCGGAACCTGCGGCTGCTGGAAATTTCGACAACTTCCGCAGTCGCTGGTTGCCCTTGCTGAGTTTCGGCAAACGCTGCCAGCAGATTAGCTTTGATTTCTGGCGGGGCTTCCTCATGGTCCAGGCTGGCCGCCAAAACCAAACCATTATTGACAGCACGCGCATTTGCGAGTTTCGTCGCGCAGCGTGAGCAAATAGATATGTGTGACAACGAGGCGTCGCGGACCGAAGCTTCCATCGGCTTGCAGTCAGCTAGCTCGAAAATACTTCTGTTTAGGTCTTCGCAATTCATATTGCTGATTCAACACCAATCTTCCTAATACCTGCCCCGCTGGTTTTCAGTGCCTCTAATTTGCCCGCCAGCAGTTCTCGCGCGCGCGACAGGCGTGAACGCACGGTGCCGATAGGGCAACCGACAATTTCAGCGGCGTCGGCGTAATTCATTTCCTGGAAATGACAAAGAACCACCACTTCGCGAAAGTGAGAGGGCAGGGATAAAACTGCTTGCCTCACCAGGTCGACCGCCTCGTCACGAGCCAGCTCGACAAGTGGGTTGTGATTGCTCCTGATGTTCTGATCGACGGTCTTGCCAGTTCGTTCCTTGCCGTTCTCAAAAGAAACAAGCGCACGCTCGCGGTCCAACAGTCTGAGTATTCGGTGACGGGCCATGCCATACAGATAAGACTGGACAGTGCCGCGCGCTGGTTGATAGTCGGCCCGGTCCCGAATCAACGAAAGAAAGACTTCCTGCGTCACATCTTCGGCAATTGTTTTGGAGCCGGTCATGCGCAAGGCGTACCGATAGATTCCGCCCTGACGTCGATCATAGAGCGCTTCGAATGCCCTAGCGTCGCCGCCAAGCATCAGACGTAACAGTTCTTCGTCGCTCGAGAGAGGAGCCACTTTTTCAAATTTTTAGAGAAGAATTCGCATTCCGACTACCATTGGACGCGAGCGGAGTGAATAGTTCCAACTTTTTTTTTGCAGGGCTGGTCGTGTAAGGAGAACTTTGGCTCCGCGTGGAGGAACAATGGGTAGAAAAGAGGCAAAGCGGCTTGCCGCCGCACAGTGCGGCGGCAGAGCCGCGTCTTTTCCACACGAGACTGCGTTGGCGAAGCCGCAACCTGAAGGTTGTACTCTGAACACCTGTGGACTGCGTTGGATCACGGTCCGAAGCGGCGGCGGTATTCAGGGGAGTTCATGAAGCCATTGATCATGATGCGGTAGTCGCCGCTGGTTTGGTTCATCGTATTGATCCAGCTTAGATATGACGCATCGGCGGTGCGGCGCAGGTAACCGAAGTACTGCATGATCACAAACGCTTCGTTGTAGTACTTGTTGTAAACCTCAACACTCTCAACTAACTGTCTCAACACCTGGCCGCGAGTAGTCGTTGTGTTACTCGCAGTCAAAGTATTTATCCAACTTTGCTTCGATGGGTGCGACGGCAGTCCCACTGTCTGCAACAACGCTTCAACATAAGCAGTCGGATTGTTTAGTGTTGAGCCGTACTTCGTTTGGAAGTCCGCTCGCGCCATCACTTCATTCACGTAGGCTGCCTTGTTTGCTTCTAACTGATCAGTTGTTAAGAAACCACTCACCTTTGCGAAGTCAGGATAAAACTCTTCTGACAGTGGTATCCGCCCCAAGGCCGAGAAGAAGCGATAGATGAAGTAACCTCGCGATTGAAACTCTTCGCTTCTAAAAAATCCGGCGGACACTTCAATGCGATCGCAAGGTTGGGCGACTGTCGTCCCGCAGTTATTCAAGACATTGCGCCAGCCAGCGAGACCGCCCGGATCAGGTTCACGTCCAAGGAAGTCAATGTACTGTTGCCGAATGAAGAAGTCAGTGCCATCGATCGGATTCGCGCCAGTGGTGCCGTCGTTGTCCTGAATGGTGACGATCGCCGTTCTGTTTGAACCTACCGCCATGCCACTGGGATTGCTCAGAGTGACCGTAAAGGTCTCGTTGCCGTCTGGGTATGCATCATCAACCAAAGGAATAAAGATGATTTTTGAGCTTTCTCCAGGTGCAAAACGAAGTGTGCCGAAGGTGGTTGCGTAATCGCACCGTGACGAACCCAGGCCGCTCACGACATTGCATTCGTTAAGACCAGCGAAGTCGCTGGTTGCATAATCAACCGTAGCGCTACCCGTTATATCTGTACGCGTCACTACTACCTGCGCGTTTCCCGCTGCCTCTCCGATTGCATAATTCGTGGCGCTTAGTTCGGTCACATTTGGTGTCACCGATGCGATGAAGCTTGCGTTGCCGGTGCCACTTAAGCATTGCGAACTCACAAGGTTTATTCTCAGAGGACTAAACGAGAGACCGGTTTTCGACGGTGTCACTCCTACATTGTTTTGGCACCCAAGTTCGCCTGAGTTATAAGTCCCGGACGCATCCGTTGTAATAACTTTTGTCGATCGTGTTCCTTGAAAATCCATCTCCAAAGAAATTGTCACGTTGCTAAGGGGAACGCCGTTTTCGGAAAGCAGGCCAGTAACAGAATATTGTATGGGCGTGGGACTGGGGTCAGGTGTCGGAGCGGAATCATCATCAGCAATCGTGGCCAGCCCCTGAACATCACCCAGCGTCGCGTTAGTAGGACTCGAGAGGTTAACGAAGAAGGTCTCATTCACTTCCGGCGAGGTGTCACCCTTTACCGTGATGTTGAGGTTCTTCGTGAATTCTCCAGGATTAAAGGTGAGCGTGTTGCTTACCGACTGGTAATCACCCTCGGCGACAGCCGACCCGTCGCTGGTGGCATAGTTAAGCGATATCGGCGAGCCGCTGGGATTGGAAAGGCTGACAAGAAAACTGAGGACTCTTGTCCCACTATTTCCCTCGGCAACCGTCACATCGTTGATCGCAATGCTCGGCATTGGATCATCATCAAAAAGCAAAATTGTCGTACTTTGAATGGGACCTAGTATCCCGCTTCCTGTAGCGTTACTGAGAATCGCGGTGAACTGTTCGACCGGTTCATCAAGGTTATCGTTAGCCAACGAGAAGGTAATCGTTTTAAACGTCTCGCCCGGTCCAAAGGTTAGCGTTCCCGCAGTTGCCGCATAATCGAGTGGTGCGATGGCCGTGCCATTTGAAGTTGCATAATCAACACTTGCAACTCCAGTGACATCACCGGTGCGCTTTACGAAAGCCGTCGCTAATCCCATACTCCCGAACCCAGAATTCTCCGACCCACTAAAGGCATTTCCACTGAATTGGATTAGATTCAGAGCGGGAGTACCGCAGGTATTGATTAAGACCGCAACGACCCCTGGCACCTCACTCGCCGCAGCCAGATCGGGACGTCCATCAGCATTGAAATCCGCAGCAACCGCAACGCCAGGGGCGGGCGGTATGGTTAAGGTCGACAAGGACCCGATATCAAAATTAGCAACCGAAGAAAAGCCTCCGAAGCCATCGCCAGCGAGGATTACCACATTGCCCGGGCGACCATTGAAGACGGCCAGGTCCGTCTTGCCGTCACTATTGAAGTCACCCTTCACGACAGAATTTGGATTAACACCACCAGATGAGTAGTTCACCGGTGTTCCTAAATTGCCTGTGCCATCACCCAGCAGCACCGAAACCACTGAACCAGTGTGCACTGATGCCACGTCGGGTTTGGCATCGCCGTTAAAGTCTCCGACGGTTAATGAAGTAGGATTGCCACTGAGGGTGAACGTCCGTGCTGCGCTGAAGTTCCCGGCGCCATCGCCAAGCAGAGTTGCGACGTTACCCTGACCGGGAATTCCGCTGAATTGATTTGCCACCACCACATCAAGCTTTCCGTCAGCGTTAAGATCAACCATCGCCAGATGACGGGGTGAGAATCCGCCGGAGGACCTGGCGATACTCGTGGTGACGTTACCCGCACCGTCTCCAAATAAAACTCTGACGGAGTTGGAAGGCGTGTTTATCGCAACCAAATCAGCTTTGCCGTCTCCATTTACATCGGCTATAGCAACAGAGGTGTTTTGACCTACGCCCGGTATTTCGAGGATGGAAATCGGTTCGGCAAATCCTCCGATCCCATCGCCCAGGAGAACGGTAAAGTCGCCGAAAGCAGTGCTGTCATTCGATGTCACCAAGTCCGGGTTACCGTCTCCGTTGAGATCTCCGGTGGCAAGAGAGTTTGGGTTGCTTCCGCCCTGAAATGTCACCCGCTCTCCGAATCCTCCATTCCCGTCTCCGAAGCGAACCGTTATTGTCTGCATAACCCTGTTGTCGGCTGCCGCGAAATCAAGCTTTCCGTCTTTGTTGAAATCGGCGGCAACGATAGCCCGGGGCGCGGGTTGGGAATGGTGAGTAGGCCCGGTGAAACTCGGGATCGCGCAAGGGTCAACGGCGCTCACGGGTGAAGCGAAGAGCAGCGACAACGCGACTACGATAGACGTTTTCGTTAGGAGATCGGCGGTCAGTCTTGTGAGTGTGAGCCTTGGCATTTCATCTCCTGAGAAATTCTAAGCAAGTCGTATCAGTCGGGTGGGGGTGGGCCGCTGCTCGCGCAATCACTTCATTAACGTAGGAAGCCTTTCTTGGTTCCA
Source organism: Pyrinomonadaceae bacterium (assembly GCA_035273425.1). Classification (GTDB taxonomy): domain Bacteria; phylum Acidobacteriota; class Blastocatellia; order Pyrinomonadales; family Pyrinomonadaceae; genus PSRF01. The sequence goes on from DATEPB010000048.1 coordinate 13,550, forward strand.
ATTCTTAAAGTCGGTCGCGATTCAGGCGTACAGAGTAAACGCTTTAGCGTGCGGGTTGGATAAGAGTATCGAGGGAGGCCTCTAGCGAAGAGGCAACCTAAAGGTTGTACTCTGAACGCCTCTTATGGTCCAAATCTTCGACGATACTCAGCCGAGTTCATGAAGCCGTTGATCATGATGCGGTAGTCGCCGCCGGTCTGGTTCATTGTTTGAATCCAATTCAAATACGAAGCATCGGCAGTGCGGCGTAGGTAACCGAAGTACTGCATGATCACAAACGCTTCGTTGTAGTACTTGTTGTAAACCTCAACACTCTCCACTAGCTGCCTTAACACCTGCCCGCGCGTAGTCGTCGTGTTACTCGCACTCAATGTATTGATCCAGCTCTGCTTCGATGGGTGCGATGGCAGTCCAACCGTCTGCAACAATGCTTCGACATAAGCGGTCGGATTGTTCAGTGTTGAGCCGTACTTCGTTTGGAAGTCGGCTCGCGCCATCACTTCATTAACGTAGGCTGCTTTGTTTGCTTCCAGCTGATCAGCCGTTAAGAAGCCACTCACCTTCGCAAAGTCTGGATAGAACTCTTCCGACACTGGAATTCTTCCCAGAACTGAGAAGAAGCGATAGATGAAGTAACCACGCGATTGAAACTCTTCTGAACGGAAGAACCCCGCCGAGACTTCAATCCGATCGCACGGCGGTGCGACAGTAATCACGCAGTTGTTAAGCACGTTACGCCAACCCGCCAGACCACCCGGATCAGGTTCACGGCCGAGAAAGTCGATGTACTGTTGACGAATAAAGAAGTCGTTACCATCGATCGGATTCGCGCCACTACTCGAATCGTTATCCTGGATCGTGACGGTAGCGGCTGTAGTTGCACCCAAAGTTGTTCCG
>DATEPB010000049.1:0-49296 GCA_035273425.1 Pyrinomonadaceae bacterium
AAAGCGGCGCCGGGCCGCCGCACTCCAAGGAGTTGAATTTATGCAGAGAAAGAAGCCGGGGAGCGTGATCGAGAGTTGTTCATTAGCAAAGCTGATCTGGACCAGCTTTGGCTTCTTTGCCGATTTTCCTTGCCGCCTCAACACAGCAAGGTGTAAATAGAAGGTATTAGTTTCCCAACGTTGCGCGGTTCCCCCAGCCCGCACCAAACTGTCCAGAAGGAAAATCACACTCGGTTGTTCGCTAAGCGTTGGCAGATCACCCATTGCTGACCAGAACAACTGCCTAAACCGCTAACTCAGCTTGGAGCAAAACAATGAAAAGACAAGTCGTTTGGTCTCTACTCCCACTCGTCGTTTTGGTTGGTGCGGTTCTTAGCTATACCCCCAGCGCATCTTCGACTTCATCAAATCAACTGACCTTGACCCCCCAAGTGGCTTCAGGGACTTTCAACCTATTCATGCCATTGCCGATCAACCTCGATGTAGATCGAACGGACGATACGGCGGCTGCTACCGCATGTACAGCAGCACCTAACGATTGCAGTTTGCGCGGTGCAGTTATCGCAGCGAACGCCGATCTTGGCGCCGACCCCGTGATTATTAACCTGCAAGCGGCGACAACCTACAATCTTGATCTCGCCAATGCGACGCAAGAGAACGCCGCGGTCACAGGTGATCTGGACATCACCACGACTCTGCACTCGGTAACCATTGTGGGTGGCGGCCCGTCGACAATTATCGATGCCGCTGGACTCACGTCTGGCAACATGCGCGACCGCGCGTTCCAGATCACCGGACCAGCGGTCACAGCTATCTTTGAGGATTTAGCAATTCAAAACGGCCAGGCCGCCGATGATGGTTCGAGCGGCGCCAGCACCAACCCGGCAACACAAAACGCTACACGCGTTGGTGGCTGTATCCTTAACGGAGCGGGATACGATCCCGTAACACTACTAGCCGTAAGCGGCGGCGGCAGCGTTACTCTGACCAACGTCGTGGTTGAAAACTGCACGATCCTGGGTAAGGGCGACGACCAAATTAACCAGCATAGAACGCTCGATGCATATGGCGGCGGGCTCGCCAGTATCGGTCTCACTGGCAATGTGAGCATCACCGACAGTACGTTCACGGGTAACACTGCCTTAGGTGGAAATGGCGGCAACTTCAACAACGGTAACGCGTCCAACGCCAAGGGTGGTTCGATCTATATCGAAGGCGGGGCGCTTAACATCAACCTTTCGCGAATCGAAGCCAGCCAAGCCAATGGCGGCAACGGTGGCAGCGTCGAGCAAGACTTCCACAACAATGGTGGCGCGGGTGGATTTGCGCAAGGTGGCGGAGTTTGGATTGGCCCGGCCACAGCAACAATCAATAACACTACCTTCGAAGACACTGAAGCCAACGGTGGTCCTTCGGGTACTGGTGGAAACGGAGTCAACCCTGGTGGCAATGCTGATGGTGGTGGTCTGTTTAGCCTTGGGACCACTACGGTAACCAACTCCACCTTCCATCTCGGCGAAGCGAATGGCGGCGACGGCGGCGATGCCTTTGGCCCGACTTGCATCGGTGGTCATATGGCTGGCGACGGCGGCGGTGGGCGCGGCGGCGCAATCTTCGCTGACGGCGGGACCATGACCATCAACACCGCGACGTTCAATGGCAACTTAGCCACAGGTGGTAACGGTGGCGACGGTGGACAGAATGACGGTGGCCTTAACTGCGGAAACCACGGCGCTGGGGGGCTCGCGCATGGCGGAGCTATCACCAACGCAAATACAGCCACGCTGAATATTAAGCATGGAACAATCAGTGGTAACAACGCGCAGGCCGGCAATACAGGTGTCAACACACCCGGAGTTAACAAGCCGGCGCGACTCGTTGCCGAAGGCACTGGCGGCGGCATCCGCGTAGGCTCCGGCAGTGTGACTTTGGAAAACACAATCATCGCTGGTAACACCGCAGCCAACGGTCTAGGCGACACCACCGGCGCTCCGATCCCCGGGCCCGATGTTGACGGCGCCGTCAACAGTAACGGTCATAACCTGATCGGAAACGCGACTGAAGCGACCGGCTTCACCGGAACCGGTGATCTGATCGGCGCGAACCCGATGCTTGGCGCGCTGGCGGACAACGGTGGTCCAACCGAGACGATGGAACCGCAACCTGGTAGCGATGCGATCGATGCAGGCGTTGCGGCAGGATCCACAACTGACCAGCGCGGCGAGGCGCGAACGGTTAATGATCCCGGTGTAGCGGATGAAGCAACGAGCGATGGCACCGACATCGGCGCCTTTGAAACTGAAGTTCCCTGCGTCCTCGTTTGTCCGGGGAACGTCAGCGCTGATAACGACCCTGATGAGTGCGGCGCAGTCGTCAATTATACGGCTCCTCCATCCGGCGAAGCGTGCGGCACCGTCACTTGCGCACCTGCATCAGGATCTTTCTTCCCGGTTGGCGTGACGACGGTTACGTGTACCAGCTCGGTTGGTCCTACCTGCAGTTTCACGGTCACGGTCAACGACACGCAGGTACCGGAAATCACGACCACCGATTCAACGATGTGGCCGCCTAATCACAAGTACGTTACTTTCGACGTATCCGATCTGGTTACGAGCGTGAGTGATAATTGTGATGAGGATATAGGTGTCGGCGACGTTGAGATCATCAGCGTGAGCAGTGATGAGACTGACAACGGTGGTGGAGACGGCAACACGATTAACGACATCGTGATTGCGGGCGACTGTAAGTCAGTACAACTGCGCTCGGAACGGAAGAGCCCTGGCAATGGCCGGGTCTATACCATCACGTTCAGAGTGACTGATGATGCGGGTAATGTCAGCACGGCGACAGCAACAGTCAGCGTGCCTCATTCACAACGCGGGGCAGCCGCTGTAGACGATGGACCTGATCATACGGTGTTGAGCAGTTGTAATTAGGTCTGGTTCCAACAGGCGGTCCATGAACGCACCCGGAACAGGACCTTGGTGTTAGTTCGTGTGCGTTCGTGGATCGCTTATCTCCTCTGGGGTCCGGCTTCGCCGCCGGATGTGAGGCGGTGGCTACATCCCTACCAAATCAAGTTTTATCTTTACTGCCGTCTGCTACTGCTCTACTATTTCTCCCTCTCGCCCTTAATTTTGCCTCACGTAAAAAACTGCCAAAAACACCAGTAATCGGTGATTAAGGGTTACAAATGAGAAACAATCTACTTGTGTCTCTTGCACTGTTCTTGTTGCTCCTCGGATCGCCTGATGGGACAAGCACCCGTAATGTTCACGGTCAGGAAAAGACGGAACCTCGCGTTTGCCCGGACATCCCAGGCCACACATCAGCCACTCACCGGTTTCGACGACAAGGGGAAACAATTGAGATTCCAATTAGAGGGGAGGGTGTGCCGGCGAGCGTAGTCGATTGTGAGCCAGTGTCTCTCGACCTACAGTGGTCCAACGGCAGAAACAATGGCAGCAATTTCTCGGTAATTCTCCTGGATGGCGACAACAGACCGATCTCAAGAAAATCAATAGTAGGATTTCAGAATGGCCTGGCCCAATTTCCTCTTTCCTCGTTCGGCACGCAGGCTATTCGTGGCGCGTCTATGGGGATGATTTCGGTGCCTACGACGGTGACGGTCCAGGCGGTAGCGCCTTTTGCCGCGCCCGCGGGTCTTTCATACAGGGTCGTGCGAGTGCCGCGCGTTTCAAGAGCGCGTACTAACGAAGAAGGGAACTCGAGCTTAGGTGCCGAAAGTGAAAACAGCGGTAACGAGATTGTCAGCATCAGGCGAACAAGCCGGCTGATTGGTTCCAGTAGTTTGCCGGTGATACAGATTGAGTTGAGAACCAATCGTCCATTTCCGGTACGTGATGTTCCATTGCAGTTACAGATCGGAGGCAGGATTTTTGTCGACGAATTAAGCGGTGAATATACCGGACGGAAACTGACGCTGAGTTTGACACCCGAGATGTATGCAGCACTCAAGGATGGCGATGAGATTCTGGCCTCCTTCGGTGACGTGAAGGGTTCTTCCCCGAACGACGTTTGGCGTTTTGGCACACTGAAGAAACCGGGGATAGTTCAACCGTAAGTTTCGAACCTTCGTACGGGAAGAATTAAAACTGCGGCTTCGCCGCCGCACAGTGCGGAAAGCCTTCGGCTTTCCGTTCATAGACCTATAACTTCCTGAGGCTCAGCCTCAGGAAAAGAAAATGGACTGAGGCAGAAAGGCTGAGCCTTTCCGCACTGTGCGGCGGCAGAGCCGCGGTGTGAGGCTCAGTTGTCTATTTCAGCTAAGCGGCAAATGAATCCCCAACCGCCGCCCAGTTCGCTAACGGCCAGCATCAGTTCATTTCTGCCTTTCTTCAGCGGAAGGTAGACCGCATCGTCTTCCGGATCCATGATGCCAAGGAAACCGGGATCGCGAAAATTCTGTGCGCTGCGTCCACGAAACAAAATTGTCCCATTTAGGAAAACGCTAACGTCGTCGCTATAGCCGAGGTAGAGCTTCCTGACCTGGTCGCGATCGGCTTCGATACTGGTCCGCGCATACACCGCCTTCATCCCTGGCTGAGGATCCAACCGCTTTGAAAAGTCGCCGGCAAACGTGACCCTCAAGTGAGGTGCCTCGAAATACCGATAGAGGACCACAAAGCCCGGTGGCTCCGCCTCAACGTCTTGCCAACTTATCCCTTTGATCTCCTCCGGCGTGAGTGGCGACTCCAGCTTACGCGCGAGCGCATCGTAAGAGGGGGACACGCTCCATTTGGTAAGAGTGCCCGCGGGCATCGGTGGCGGTCGACGCTCCCAGGCCGCATCGGGTGTTGTGCGTATTTCGAAATTCGAGAAGTACGTCGCGCCCATCAGGACCGCGAGGGCCACCTGGCCCTTCTGCACGCCGCTTTTCAGATCATCCATTACGAGCGCAGGTTTATTCATATCACTCACGTACAACTTTGCCTGTGCGCCAGTGACCTCAAGCCGAATGTGAAACCAGACATCCTTTGGGATTTCGACAGCTGCCGTGAATCCTGGCCCACTATAGATTTGCCAGTTTAGGCCAGTGCTTAGAATCGGCGTGTATTGCAACGCATCCGGAAGCCGCGACTTATGCGGGCGGAGATAAACGGTTTCTGCGTTGGCGCCTTTGTTATCGATTCGAAACTGAATACCCGCAAAGCCTCGGCTTCCAGATGTTGCGACATCCACATCAATGACGCCGTCGCGCATTTCAAAATCCTTCAAGGTTGCCCCTCCGCCGTTGAGTAGGAGAGCCTTGCGGCCTTGATACTCAACCGGCTTAGCTTCTCCTTCCAAGGTCCAGCGCGGCGAATCCGGGGGAACGGACAGCGTCTGCGGTGCTTGCGATGTCTGCGCCTGCATCGTGTAGGAATTAGGAAGATACAGACTCGGATGGGCCACGAGCCACGCCGCCATCAGTGTGATGGATAAAAGGGAAGTCACTATTTTTCGTTTCATAATCAGGAGAGGGTTCCTTTCGAAGACGCGGGATGATCGACACGATACCGCTGAATGAAGTTCGATACTCGTGGGAAGTGATGAGCGGGCTTAACGCGATGACGACGCGGCGATCTGCTGCCTACTTCGTGGGCTCGGTGTATTTTGGGTCGCGATCCCCAGGCTGCGGCTGCGCCTCCGCCTGGGGCTTTTACTATGCCGCCAGCTTAGCTGGCTCGTTGAATTAGGGACGATTTCGATCCTGGCTTGTTCCGGTTGAACTTTGCTGGCGGAATTTTTGAATCAATTTCCTGATCTGTTGTGCGTCTCTCGCATCTGGCTGGACCTTCAAAAACAATTCCAGTTCATCAGCAGCTTCTCCGTATCGTTTGAGCTGATTGTAGAGGAGCGCCAACTGCCAGTGAACGTCGGGCAGCTTGTTTTCGGCGAGGAGGTTTGCCTGCTTCAAGTGAGTTTCCGCCTCATCCAATCGCGCCGTTTGGCGCAGGGTCATGCCCAGAAAAAGATGAGAGTTGATCGATTTGTCATTAAGTAATAAGGCTCGTCTAAACGATTCAACCGCAGCCGGCATCTGCTTGAGGTTGAACTGGGCGACTCCAAGCGCATACCAACTCGGAAAAGCTCTGGCGTTGATCTCCGTGGCCTTCGTCAGTATTGGAAGAGCGAGCTCATACTCCTGCTGTTTCACGTGTTCGCTACCCAACGTCTCCAGCGCCTCGAAATACTGCGGGTAGATTTCGATAGCCTTCTTGAGCGCTGCCCGAGCTTCCTGCGACTTCTCCGATTTCTGCAGCAGATCAGACGCCCTTTGAAATTCCTTACGGGCTGATTCCGGTACCTCCTGGACGAACACAACACCCCCCTTGGCAGTGACTGAGGTAGTCCGTCGCAAACGCAGAACGATATCCACTTCTTCCGAAGCAGCACCGAGGCCGTGCGGTCTCGTTAGTTCGACTCGTTTGACCTCGCTTTCATAACTAGTTCCCTCACCACGAACTCTGATTTGGAAAGTGCCATCGGAGAGTTTTCGGAAAATGAAGAGTCCGGAACCGTCTGTCTTGGCGGTCTGAAGTACTGTGTCGACTTCGTTGAGGAGTTCAACTCTTAGATCTTTGACAGGAGCACGACGATCATCCGAGACGTGGCCACTGATCGAATTCGTATTCTGCTGGATAAAGGCACCCGCCTCTAAACGCGGCGCTTCGCCGATCCAGCTGTAAGCCAGCCCAAGCACGACACTGAGAAATAAGCTCACGCAAACCTCTTGAATTAGTGGAAAAAATGCGACCGGTTACGATTATGAACCGACGAAAAATTACACTATGCACATCAAATTGCGCATGGTTTGTGACGAGTTGGCTCGCGGTAGTGACGAATCGGCGGCGCAAGACACTATCCACAACGCTGAAAGCGTTCGCGAATTCCAGCCCAGGGTTTGCTTTGAAACCCTGGGTTGCTGAAATGCAGCAAGAGTTTCCTCGCAACTCTGAAGGAGTTGCGAATGCTTTACCGTGGGCGTGCGGCGATGCAACTCCTTCAGAGTTGTTCTTGGAGACAATCGGCATTTACCCAGGGTTGCCAAAGCCCAACCCTGGGCTGGAATTAGCGAACGCTTTCAGCGTTGTTCGTCGGCTCCCTAGTTTCACCCACCCGCTACCGCGAGGTGGTACTGATGACCTCATGCCACTACGTCACACGTCCTCTACCGCTCGCGGTTCTGCACCGGCCTCGACAAAAAATGAAGCCCATCCGGTCTGATCGGATGGGCTTCCAGTTTTAATCCAAGTTACCGGCTTAGAACACCAGCCGGAAACCAAAGCGCACCTGCCGCGGTATCTGACGAGTCAGCGGCTGATTAAAGCGTGCATCTCTCGCGATACTACCGTTTGCCAGACCCGCTACGATTTGGTTAGTCAAACCTCCGGCGAAAACTGCCCGGAAGGTATTGAGTTCACCCAATCCACCTGCGTTACTAATTCCGAAATTACCCGCCGTCAAAGAATCTGGTGAAGCCTGCGTCCAGACACTCAAGACGTTGTTTTCATTCAGAGCGTTCAACAGATTGAGATCAAACTTCAAAGCGACCCGACCGTCATGGGCCAGCTTCACTGTGTGAGTCATCTGCAGATCCGTCTGGGTGAAGGCTGGGGTGCGTCCCAGATCTCCACGGGTAGTCAGGAACGTATACGCTCCGTAGAGCTGTACTCGAGTCGATAACGGCGTACCACTCATGCCGATAAACGACGCGCCAAACTCAGTGCTGTTTGTGCCCGAACCATCGATCCGGTGACCAAAGAAGTTGTTCCAGTCGAGGGTGTATGAGCCGAACACCTTTAAGGCGTGTGGACGATCTGTCGCCAGAAGTCCGTTGTCGGGTTCCCCGTTTGTGTTGAAGCCAAGGAACGGCAGGTCGAAGAACCTGTTAACGTTTGGACTTGAACGGCCGACGCCAAGTGCATCCGGCTCATCCGAGCTGGAGAGGCCGGAGTAGTTGCCAGTTAAACGACTGAAAGTGTAGCTGGCGTTGAAGTAATAGTTATGGGAGAAACGCTTGTCGAGCCGGAGCTCCATAGCGTTGTAAAGGCGTTTCGCCAATGGCGATGCCGGAAGTCCCGGAGCAAAGGGCTGCGAAACAAGTCCCATTCCCGGATTTGCGATATAGAAATTCTCGTTACCCGCAGCGTCGATGAATCCTACGTCTTCGATCGTGCGGTCGAGGTTCTTGCGTGTGTAACGACCGCTGACTACGAGGTCGTTAGTCAGTCCGATTTCGGTTCCGACTGTGAATTCAGTCTGTCGCGCCGGTAGTAGATCAGGATCGACGCGATTGTCTGCCGGATTGTTGGAAGGAACTCGGAAATCAAGTGGTCCAACAAGCGTGCGAGCCAGGGTGTAAGCCCTGGTATATGTCGTGTAGTTAGGACTGTCGAGCGGGAAGAAGTACCGGAGCAGCTTATCTCCGCCAAACGATCCGCGTGGCAATTGATACTTGAAGCGGTCGTAGAACTGACCGAAGCTGGCGAAGACCTTCATCTTGCCATTGCCCATTACGTCATATGCAAAACCCAATCGAGGAGCAAGCTTGGAGGTCCAACCAAACTTAATCGCCTGAGCATTTTCAGAGAAGGATGGAACGTCTTCATTCTCCAGGCGCAGACCAAGGTTCAGCGTCAGACGTGGCGTAGGCTGCCAGCTGTCCTGCACGTAGAGCGCAGTGTTTGTGCTCTTGGCCAGACCCACAGTTCCAAAGTCCTGCAGGTACCCATAGCCGTACGACAAACATGGGCCGCTTGGGCAGGTGCCCGGGCCAATACCGCGATCAGACTGTCCCCAGAACAAGCGGACTTCGCCGATACCAAAGTATCCCTGGTCCACATCGTTGGAGAGCTTGTTTAGCTGGTAGCCAAACTTGAAGCTGTGACGTCCAGCTAAGGAGTCGACCAGGTAACTGGCATCAACATCGAAGGTCTTGCGGATCGAAATGTCCTTGACGGTCGTGGTGATGTCAGACGTGCTGTTGAATCCGGAAGCGCACGGATTGGTTGCCGGCACACCCGCAGGGCTGCCGCCATTGAGACAGCGAATGCGTGGTCCAACCGGAACGCCATAAGAACTGTCTTTTTCGTTCAGGTAGTTGCGACCGAAGCGGCTGCTGATCACGAGTTTCGCGTTTGGAGTCCAAACACCACTTCCCGTGACATTGTTGGCAGCGACGCGACCACCCAATTGACTGTAATCATTGGACGGTGGCGCGGCCGTTGTGTACGAAGGAATTTGTCCATGTTCACGTTGCGGACTGTAAGTGAACGTGCCGGACAGGCGAAGCTGATCGGTGATTGAGGAATCGAGCCGGACGAATTCATAGTCGTTCCGCAGTTTGCGATCGTAGTGCACCGTTTGCCCATTCGGGAACAGAAAGTCACGCTGAGCGCGATAAAACTGGGGCGCAGCGCTGACCAGGAACCACAATCTGTTTTTTACGATTGGTCCGCTAAAGGTGGCACTGGGATAAGTATTGAGGAAAGAGTCACCCGGCGGATTGATGTAGCTGAGTACCGCCGCGCTCGTTCCCTGAATAAGCGGGTTGGCCTGGTATTGCGGATCGCTGTTGGCGATCTTTCCAGTTAGCGTTTGGCGCGCGCTGAGATTACTCGTCTCAAACTGCATTCCAAACTCACCATGAAAATCATTACCACCGCTCTTCGTCACGACGTTGATCACGCCGCCAGTTGCGCCGCCAAACTCCGCGTCAAAACCGCTCGACTTAACCTGCACTTCCTGCACAAACTGGAAGGGTATGTTGTTGGTGTCGCGCAGTTGACCGGTGCGGAAGTTAGTAACTTCGGAACCATCGATAACAAACGTGTTCTCCGCGCCGCTTGAACCGTCAACCTGATAACCGCGACTCAATGGTTCAGCTCTGGTTGCGCCGGAAAGCTGCAAGACACTGTCGACTCTCGTCCCTTTCGGAGTTGAATTGATGATGTCAGTGGTGATGTTTGTCTGAATTTTATTTGACGATGTGTCGATCGGCGCGACATCCGCAGTCGTGACGTTAACCGCCGCCGTAACTTCACCTGCGGTTAGCTTAACGTCCTTTGTGGTTGCCCTGCCGAGAGACACCGAAATGTCTTCACTTCGTTCGGTGGCAAAGTTTGCCGCGCTGGTTGTGATCGAATATGTGCCTGCTGGAACTTGCAGGATTCGATAGTAGCCATCGGCGTCGGTAGTGACGGTGCGGCTAAAAGCGTTACCTTCAACCACCACCGTTGCTCCGGCGATTCTGGCTCCCTGGGCATCAACTACAGTTCCTTCGATGGTGCCCGTTGTTTCCTGACCATAAGCAATGCCGGCAAGGCATAAGCAAAGGGCCAGGAGATTCAAGATGCGTTTGAACTTCATTTATTTTCTCCTTCCAATCTAAACAAGGAATGAGCAGCCTGGCCCCATCGGCGCGCGTGGGGTTGGTTAATCTTTCATTTCCAAAAAGTTGGATACCCGAAGTACAAGGGTCGTGCTGCTGAGTTATGGAAGGTGCAATGAGTGTGCCCGCGAGGACTTATTCGCGTTACGCCAGTTCGTCACTCGCTCAGGCCCGCTCGTACTGAAGACCCAACAATCGCCCTTGGCGAATTTGGATTCGTTTGCAGAAAAGTTGGACTTATTGGAGGGCGTTGATTCTGACGTGGTTGCGTGAGTCGAATTGATTCCAAAAATTCGTAGAGGCCGATCCGTGATTATCATCCACTAAACTCTCACGAACGCCTGTTTCGTTGGTTTTGTTGCGCGTCTGTCATCAAAAGCGTAATAAGGCGCGTTAATTCCCTCACAGGTGGGGAGGGAGGATTTATCCCCGCACTGCCTCTCTAGCTCTCTGGTGCTGGCCTACTAGATGCGCACCGAAGAGCGGGGATAAATCCTCCTTCCTGATCTGTGAAGGATGAGACTTGATTGGTTAGTTCCTGGTCCAACATGCTGAAGGAAGAGCGGCGAAATGTCCTCCCTTATGACTCGGAGGAACCCAATCAATCCAGTTGCAGCCTCCGAATCGAAATCATTAGTTCGATCCTGTCGGTGAAGATCTTCTATACTGTTCGCACACGCTCTTCAGCTTTCAGTTCCGTAACGAGTCAAGATGAAAACACGCGCCGCTGTTCTGTATGAGATGGGACTGCCTCGGCCCTACTCGCAAAGCACTCCTTTCGTAGTTGATGAGATCACACTTGCGCCGCCGGGACCGGGAGAAGTGCTAGTTGAGATTGCGGCGGCGGGTTTATGTCATTCCGATCTTTCCGTAGTTGACGGTTCACGCCCGCGTGTGATGCCGATGGTTCTGGGGCATGAAGCAAGTGGCATCGTACGCGAGGTGGGATCTGCAACAGGTGGCTCCTCTAAGTTTGCTCCCGGCGATCATGTGGTGTTTAGTTGGGTTGCCGTGTGCGGGCGATGTCACTTTTGCACAACGGGTCGCGATGCGCTCTGCGAGCCCGGCGGCGAAGCAAATGTAGCCGGCACATTGCTGAACGGCGCGCGCCGATTTACCGACGCGCGTTCCCAGCCGCCAGTGGTTTGCCATCATCACCTTGGTGTTTCCGGTTTTTCCCAATTCACAGTTGCTGCAGCTGAATCGTTGGTGAAAATCGACGAGGAATTGCCGCTGGACGTTGCAGCCCTCTTCGGTTGCGCGGTGATGACTGGTGTGGGCGCTGTGCTAAACACTGCCCAGGTTCCATCTGGATCATCGGTAGCAGTTTTTGGAATGGGCGGAGTGGGGCTCAGCGCAGTGATGGGGGCTCGAGCAGCAGGCGCCAGTACGATCACCGCAGTCGATCGCGTTGCAGATAAATTAGATCTCGCGCGCGAACTAGGCGCCACGCATATCATTGATGCTTCAATCGATGATCCGGTAGCGGCGATTAAACAGCTGGACCACGGCGGTGCTGATTACGTCTTCGAGAGCGTCGGCAACGCGGCTGTGTTGATGCAAGCATATGAATCAACGGGACGCGGTGGCACAACAATCACTGTCGGTCTGCCGGCGCCGGATCAAATGTTTACTGTTCAGGCACTGGGAATTGTCGCTGAAGAACGCACCATCAAAGGTTCGTACATGGGATCGTGCATCCCGCGCAGGGATGTGCCGCGTTTCGTCGAGATGTATCGCGCGGGCATGCTTCCTGTAGACAAGCTGCACACGCACACGTTGCGGCTGGAAGAGATCAACGAAGGATTCGATCGGTTGGCCCAGGCGCAAGCGGTGCGACAGATTATCAAGTTCGATTGATTGAGCGTCGTGTGCTCGGCGATTGAGATCTATTTGAGCAGCGAGATGCCTAAGCACATATGCCGAAGCCTCAAATCACACGATCTGAATACAAGCACTTTTCGACGCAAGGTACGCGTTGGATGGACAACGACGTCTACGGGCATATCAACAACGCGCTCTACTATGGTTTTTTCGACACTGCAATTAATCAGTATCTGATCGCAGAAGGCGGACTCGATATTAATGCCGGAGAAGTCATCGCATTCACCGTCGAGTCGCAATGTCAGTACCTCGCGCCGCTGGCGTTCCCTGAAGTGCTTGAAGTAGGCCTGCGGGTTGGCAAGCTGGGAAACTCAAGCGTGCGCTACGAGCTGGCCATCTTCAAACAAGGTGAGCCGCACGCCGCCGCCGCCGGTTACTTCGTACATGTGTTCGTCGCGCGCGAGACTCAACGTCCGGTCTCCATGCCGGAACGCATTCGCAGGGCGCTTGAACGACTTATCGCGTGACGGTTGAAATCCACGAAGATCGACTACAGGTGTCCAGAGTTCAAGCTTTAGCTTGCGGGTTCATTACTATGCTCTGACATGCGAACCCGCAACCTGAAGGTTGTACTCTGAACACTTGTTGGTAACTACGTCGGGAGCAGAGTCACGAACAATACAAAGGATCGCAAACATGAAAAAACGCCCTTTAGGCATCCCGTTTTTCTTCCTTTCTTTACTTCTCATCGCAAGTGCGGCTCGCGCGCAAGCACAAACGACACCTACTCCTACAGCCCCACCCGACATGGATGCTTATGTGGGAAGGGTGCTCAAGGAGTTTGACGTTCCGGGAATTTCGGTTGCGATTGTGAAGGATGGCAAGGTTGTTATGACGAAGGGCTACGGTGTACGTAAGACCGGCGAGCCTACGCCGGTTAATGAACACACGCTATTTGGCATTGCCTCAAATACGAAGGCCTTCACCGCTGCCGCACTTGCCATGTTGGTAGATGAGGGAAAGTTGGCCTGGGACGATCCAGTTACGAAGTACTTGCCAAACTTTCAGATGTACGACGCATATGTAACTCGCGAGTTAACGATTCGCGACTTGCTAACACATCGCAGCGGTTTGGGTCTGGGCGCGGGCGACTTGATGTTCTGGCCCAACACGACGTTTACGCGCGAGGAGATCATGCATCGGATTCGTTATTTGAAACCTGCTTCGGGCTTCCGCAGTCGTTACGCTTATGACAACGTGCTTTATCTGGTGGCGGGTCAAATTGTTCCCGTCGTCACCGGCAAGAGTTGGGACGATTTCATCAAGGAACGAATTTTCGAGCCTTTGGAAATGACCGAAAGCAACGTAACTATCAAAGCGCTCAAGCCTGGTATGAATGTCGTATCGCCGCATACGGAGATTGAGAATAGGGTGACGCCGATACCTTTCAACGATCTTGATAACGGCGCACCGGCCGGTGCGATCAACTCAAATGCAGTCGACATGGCGAAGTGGGTCGTTGTGCAACTCGACAGGGGACTAGTACGCGCGTCGAAGGATGGGAAACAGCGTTTGTTTAGTGAGCGGCAATCGCGCGCGATGTGGGCAGTCACCACACCACTCACCGTTAACGATCCACCGGCTGAGTTGGCGGCTTTGAAAGCGAATTATGCAGGCTACGGATTGGGTTGGTCGCTGGGTGATTATCGAGGACGTAAGACGGTGTCTCACACGGGCGGCCTGGCCGGCATGGTGTCGCGAGTGATGTTGATTCCGGAAATCAACGCTGGGGTGGTGGTCTTAACTAACCAGGAGCAAGGTGGCGCGTTCAATTCGGTGGCTCTGCATGTGATGGATTACTACCTGAACGCTCCGGAAACCGATTGGACCAAGGCGTTTCGCACCGTAGCCGAACGAGGTGTTGCACAGGCTAAGGCGACCGAACAAGCGCAGCGGTTGACGCGAAACGATAATTCGAAGCCGTCGCTTCCGCTCGATAAATATGCCGGAAAATATCGCGATGTTTGGTATGGCGACGTGAGTATTGCGCTCGAGGAAGGGAAGCCGGTGCTGCGGTTAGCGAAGACACCCGGCATGGTGGGAGACTTAGAGCATTGGCAATACGACACCTTCATCGCACGCTGGCGCGATCGGAGCTTGCATGCCGATGCGTATGTTTATTTCGCATTGAAACCGGATGGCAGCATTGACAACATGAAGATGCTGGCGGTGTCACCGTTAACGGACTTTAGTTTTGATTTTCATGATCTGTATTTTTTGCCGGTGAAGTGAAGACGGAAGTCAGAATACAGAACACAGAAGACAGAAGTTCGTTGCGGATAGACATTCGAGTAGCGGACAAGATCAACTCCTTGGAGTGCGCCGCCTTGTTGGCGCTTTGGCCGGCGGCGCTTCGCCGCCTTCACCTCTTAAATTCAACCAAGGTTTGTAACTGCTGCAAGCTGCGACAGAGTCGCAGCGGCCAAAGCGCCGACAAGGCGGCGCACTCCAAGGACTCGACCTAGCTGCTAATCGAAACTGAATCCGCAACGAACTTCTGTCTTCTGTATTCTGACTTCTGTATTCTCCCTTCACTTCTTCACCAGACTCTCCAATTCATCCGCAGTTTTCGGCCAGTCAGAACGCAGCAACCTCGACAGTGATCGATCTGCTAGTAGTTTCCCACCGGTTTGGCAAACAGGACAGTAGTTAGTTTCGTTTGAGGCGTAGCGAATGCGTTGAATCTTTGCGCCACAACGCGGGCATGGTTGCTGGTATTTTCCGTGAACCGCCATTTCGGAGCGGAAGGCCGTTACTTTTTCCGGGAACCTGGCATCCTTTTTTTCCGAGGCACGCAAACTAATGAGTTCGCTGCGCAGTAGCACTGTCCACTTAGTTAATGTCTCGCGGGTTGAGTCGTAGAGCCTTGTTATTTGTTCCGCCGACAGCTTTTGCGTCAAGGCGATAGGAGACAGACGCGCTTCCCAAAATATTTCATCGGAGTAGGCGTTACCGATACCACTGAATAGACGTGGATCGGTAAGCGCTCGCTTTAAGGTGTGGTTCGACGACTGAAGCACGTTGGTGAATGCCTCGAGAGTCGTCTCAAAGATTTCGACGCCGCCCGGATTGAAACGCTCCAGTTCGGATTCACCCTGGACCAGATGTAATGAAGCACGACGCTGGGTGCCGGCTTCAGTAAGCGAGAGAGAGCCGTTGTCGAAATCGAATGTCGCGAGCCTTACTTTCGATGCTTTCACCGGACGTTCATGCCAGTGGAGGCGGCCGGCGATCATGAGATGGAGTATGAGCCACAGTTCGTCCTCAAAACCGATGCAGATGCGCTTGCCCAATCTTTGAAACTTGAGGACCTTGCGGCCTTCGACGGTCTTGATCGGAGGATCGGCGGTGCGAAGGAGAAAAGGAGAGGCAATTGAAACGCGATTAAGAGTTTGCCCGAGGATGCGTTGTTCAAGTGCTTCGATGTAGACGACGATGTCAGGATATTCCGGCATGGATCAAGAGGCGTTCAGAGTACAGGTGTTCAGAGTACAAGCTTTAGCTTGCTTCTTTCGCCTCTCCAAATTGACTTCTTTCTACGACGCAAGCTAAAGCTTGTACTCTAAACACCTCTGTACTCTGGACACTTGTAGCTAGACCTTCACCAGCTGCTTGCCGAGATTGTCACCACTGAAGAGGCCAATGAAAGCCTTCGGTGTGTTGTCGAAACCTTCGACAATCGACTCGGCATACTTCAGTTTGCCGGCGGCCATCCACTGGGCCATCTGCATTATCCCTTCAACAAACCGCGGTGCGTAATCGGTCACGATAAAGCCCTTCATCAAAGCGCTGTTAATCAACAGGTACGGTTGCAGTCGCGGACCAATGTCAGGTTTATCCAGGTTGTAGATGGAGATTTGTCCGCAGATGCTGATGCGCGCGCGACTGTTGAGGAGAGGCATGACCGCATCTGAAACCTGGCCACCGACGTTGTCGAAGTACACGTCCACACCTTTTGGACAAGCTTCATGCAACGCCTTTTTGATGTCGTCCGTTTTGTAATTGACGACGGCGTCGACGCCTAACTCATCGCGCAAGTAACGATTCTTTTCGTCGCTCCCGGCGATTCCAACGACGCGACAACCTTTAATCTTAGCGATCTGACACACCGTCATCCCCACTGCGCCTGCGGCTCCCGATACCACAACTGTCTCGCCCTCCTTTGGTTGGCAAATGTCGAGCAGACCGAAGTAAGCAGTTAAGCCTGGCATGCCTAATACACCGAGCGCAGTTGTTACCGGGCCCATGCGGGGATCGAGCTTCCTGAGCTCCTCGGTCTTCGCGAGGTTGTAGAGTCGCCAGCCCAGCATTCCCGTCACCGTGTCACCTTCTTGAAAGCTTGGCGAACGTGATTCAACTACCTCGCCAACGACACCGCTGGAAATCACTTCGCCGACATTAAACGGTGCTACGTAAGAACGACCCTCACGCATGCGCCCGCGCAGGTATGGATCGACGGAGATGTATTGCGTGCGCACTAAAACTTCACCGTCTCCAACCTCAGGTGTGTCGGTGTCGACAAATTGAAAGTTTTCGTCAGCGGGAACACCGGTGGGCCGGCTGGCTAATCGAATTTCTTTGTTTTGCATGGCGGGATGATAAGAAGTCCAAAGTCCAATGTCCAAAGTCCAACGTCGAGTGTCGGAATAGTCAACTCCTTGGAGTGCGCTGGCACGCCACCCCAGCGCGGCTGCCGCGCCGGGGACCCCGGTTGTCGGCGCTTTGGTCGCTGCGACCCGGTCGCAGCTTGTGGCCCTTACCAACCTAGTTGAATTCATTCGTGAAGGCGGCGAAGCGCCGCCGGTCAAAGCGCCGACAAGGCGGCGCACTCCAAGGAGTCGACTTCATCGTGACATTGGACGTTGGACCTTGGACATTGGCCTTGCCTCTCATCTCGGCTAAAATCCTCTGCGAGCAAAGCAGCAAACTTCAAATTCGAAGCACCACCGATCCTCGATGGAGCCAACGCTGTCACCCGGCACACAACTCGGCCGCTACAAAATCATCTCCCAACTCGGCATGGGTGGGATGGGCGAAGTCTACCTCGCTGAAGACACCAAACTCGATCGAAAGATTGCCCTCAAGATTTTGCCGGCGGACGTCGCCGCCAAACACGACCGGATGGCGCGTTTTGTTCGAGAGGCGAAGGCGGCGGCCGCACTCAATCATCCGAATATCGCTCACATCTATGAGATCGATGAGGCAGATGGCCATCACTTCATCGCGATGGAATTCATCGATGGCGTGACCTTGCGCGAGAAAATCTACGGCGGTTCAGGCGATCTCAGAAAGTTATTGCATTACCTACATCAAGTTGCCGAGGGTCTGGCGAAGGCTCATGCCGCCGGAATAGTCCATCGGGATCTTAAACCTGACAACATCATGATCACTCGCGACAGGTACGCGAAGATCCTTGATTTTGGTTTAGCCAAACTCGTCGAACCGCCAACATCCACGATGTCAGGTGACGCAGGCTTAAGCGAAGTTGCGACTGCAATGATGCCGCAGCATTCGCTGCCGGGAACGGTAATGGGCACGATTGGTTATATGTCGCCTGAACAGGCCCAGGGCAGAGTGAACGACGTCGATCACCGCTCAGACATTTTCGCCTTTGGCTGTCTGCTTTACGAAGCTGCGACCCGCCAGAAAGCTTTCAAGGGGAAAGACGCGCTCGATTCCTTGCACAACATCGTGCATGCGCCCACGCCTCAGATCAAAGACATCAATCCGGTGGCCCCGGATGATCTCCAACGCATTGTGCGGAGATGTTTGGCAAAGGATCCGGAGAAACGTTACCAGTCGATCAAAGACGTGGCGATTGAGCTCGACGAAGTGCGCCAGGAGTTGAAAGTTGATTCCGAGCTTCACGACTCAGTTCATCAGACCAGCTCTGGCGCCTCGGCCACAATTAGCGGGCCAAGTGGAATAAGCCCGACGATGTCTCAATCCGCAACTTCATCGCAGTTTGAATCCGCGCCTCCTACTTCCAGCTCTCGCATCATTCTTAATGAATTGAAGCGTCATCGCACCGGAGCCCTCTTGGCGCTGGCGGGCCTACTGTTGGTGGCAACTGCAGGCGGTTGGTTCATCTGGCAGCGACTCAATTCTCAGAAGCCGCAGAGTAGTGGAAAGCAGATGAAGATCTCGCGGCTTGTGACTGGAGCCGGCAGCATCGGTAACGCGTCGATCTCACCTGACGGGAAATACGTTGCCTATGCACTGTACAAGGGGTCCGCCGTCAGCCTCAGAGTAAAACAGGTTTCCACGGGAGGAGACAGGGAGATTGTTTCTTCTATTGACGAAGCGACCACCTACGGAACGGCCTTTTCACCTGACGGGGAGCTTGTTTACTACAACCTCGCCCACCGGCAACGAAGTCCCTTGGGCGCGCTTTACCAAGTGCCGGTGATTGGGGGACGCGAGCCGAAAAAAATACTAGACCACCTGTCGAGTATCATTGGTTTCGCGCCAGACGGAAAGCAGTTCGTTTTTATCCGAGATTACTTCAACACCGGGGATTCGTCGCTAATGGTTGGTAGCCTAGACGGGGGCGAGCCGCGAGAACTGGCCCGGCGTAAAGGACAAGACTGGTTTCAGGGCATTCCGTCGTGGTCCCCGGACGGCAGAGTGATTACTTGTATTGGTGGAAGTGATACTGGTGGAACGCAGTTCACTCTGCTAGAGGTGCCAGTTGATGGCGGAACGCCCAGAAGCGTTTCATCCCATAGGTGGCACGGCCAAGCCATCCGGCCTACATGGCTAAAAGATGGGAGCGGTCTGATTGTTAACGCGCAGGATTTGCCGGGCAGTCCGATGCAGATCGCCCACGTCTCGTATCCCGAAGGCGTCGTCACACGGATCACAAATGATCTCACCGAGTATGGCTCAAGCAGCTTCGGTCTCACGGAAGACTCTTCGACTATTGTTACCATAATTGATAACACCACAACCAGGATATGGCTCTCGGCCGCCGATGGTGAAGACGAAGGTCGCGCTCGACGACTGACCAACGGAAATCAAGACGGCTTTAGTGGCGTGGCGTTAACTCCGGACGAACGGGTGGTCTACACCTCAAAGACCGGAGAGCACATGGATGCCTGGATAGTTAAAGCTGACGGCTCGGAACCACGTCAGCTCACAACGGACCAGCCCTTTGTCCGTGATGTAGAAGCTTCGCCGGACGGACGGTATATCGTTTTTAGCGCTACGGCTGCTGGCGTGCAGCATATTTGGCGTATTGACGCGGACGGTAGCAACGTTAAACAGCTCACATATGGGGCCTTTGCTGACACCACTCCGCTTTTTTCACCGGACGGTCAGTGGGTGGTTTTCGGATCCTGGCGCTCAGGCAATCCCAGATTGTGGAGAGTCTCGATCGATGGAGGTGATCCGGTCCAGATCAGCGATCTTCCCGTCGCGGCCTTTAGCTTTTTGCCTGATGGCAAAACCATTTTCGGTAGTTATTTTGACGAGCAGGTTAGTCCTCCTAAGTGGCGATTAGCTCTTGTACCGTTCGACGGAGGACCACCCCTCAAGGTGTTTGATTTTCCGCCGAAGGGTAAGTGGTGGCAGATGAGCGACGAGCGAACCCTTTTCTACGTGGAAAGAAATAATGATGTCGACAACATTTGGTCGCGCGGCATAGACGGCGGGACCCCAAAACAACTGACGAAATTTACGTCGGAGTATATTTTTGACTTCGCCAGGTCTCGCGATGGTAAGCAATTTGCCATGGCTCGTGGCACCAGCACGGCTGACGTGATTTTGATTAAGGACTTTAGATGAGGGGCGATCTTTCGTAGAACGGGCGGTCACTCGCCGCCGGAGCATAAGGCGCGTTTGTTATTACACAAGGAGATCAGTGCGATGAAGAAAGCATTCACTGTTGTTGGTCTTGGATTTGTCGTGGTCGTTGCGTGCACCTTCGCAGTCCTTGCCCAGGGCCCCGACCAGGCGCACTGGCCGCAATGGCGTGGTCCCTTTTTCAACGGCATGGCGCGCGGCGATGCACCAACAGTTTGGAGCGATACATCCAACATCAAGTGGAGCACAGAGCTTCCCGGCCGGGGCTTCTCAACGCCAGTCGTTTGGGGTGACAAAGTCTTTCTAACTACTGCTGTTCCCACTGGTAAACCGGCAGCTCAACCTTCGCCGACACCGACACCAGAGGCCCCAGCAGGACAAGGCGAGCGTCGTCGAGGTCGTGATACCGGACCTCAGGTGGAACACAAATTCGACGTCCTAAGTCTGGATCGCAAAACCGGAAAAATACTTTGGCAAAAGACTGCAAGAGTAGCCGTGCCTCACGAAGGCTATCATCGCGTCTACGGAAGTTTCGCTTCCAATTCACCAGCGACGGACGGCAAGTATATTTATGCATCGTTTGGCTCGCGTGGTATCTACTGCTACGACTTTAGCGGGAAGTTGATTTGGGAGAAAGATCTAGGCGTCCAGATGAAGATGAGGCTGTCATTCGGCGAGGGAAGCGCGCCGCTGCTTCTGGACAACCGGCTGTTCCTCTTATTTGATCACGAAGCAGGTTCGTTCATCGTGGCTCTCGATAAGCGTAACGGCAAGGAACTTTGGCGCACTCCAAGAGAAGAGGGTAGTTCCTGGAGCACACCATTAGCCGTCAATCATTCGGGTGGGACACAGATCGTGGTGACCGGTACCACTAAAGTCCGCAGCTACGAACCTGCAACCGGCAAGGTATTGTGGGAAACTGCGGGTCTGGGCCTGAACCCGATCCCTGTTCCTGTCCACCAGAACGACGTTGTCTACGTGATGAGTGGCTATCGGGATCCAAAACTAATGGCGATCAAGTTGGGACGCCAGGGCGATCTAACCGGAACTGATGCGATCCTTTGGAGTCACACGCGAGGTCTGGCCTATACGACTTCGCCAGTGCTCCACGAGAACAAACTTTACGTAGTCACGGACAACGGTACAATCAGCGCTTTCAACGCGACGACAGGCGAACCGCATTATGCGCAGGTTCGGTTGCCGAAGTCGTATAACCTCAAGGCGTCTCCCGTTGGGGCCAACGGCAAACTCTATTTGGCCACCGAAGATGGAGATGTGGTTGTAATCAAGATGGGTGAAAAATTTGAAATCCTGGGGACGAACACGTTGGCCGACCAGGTGTTCATAGCGACGCCGGTTATCGCCGCCGGCGAGATGTTTCTGCGTTCGCAGAACCGGCTGTTTTGTATTAGTCAGAAAAGCTGAGATTGTTACTGACCAAACGCGTCGGTAAGCGAGCTGAAGCTCAGGAATTACTTTCGTGCAAATCGATTAGATTGGATTTCTTAGGTTGACCTTAACTACAGGCACAAAACTCGGACGTTATGAGATCAGCGGACAACTCGGCGTTGGCGGTATGGGAGAAGTCTACCTCGCCGAAGACACTGCGCTTAACCGCAAAGTTGCCGTCAAAATTCTTCCTGCCGATCTTGCTTTGAAGAAAGAACGGATGGCCCGTTTTGTTCGCGAGGCCAAAGCCGCAGCGGCCCTCAATCATCCGAACATCGCTCACATTTACGAAATCGGCGAACAGGATGGAATGCACTTCATCGCGATGGAGTACGTTGAGGGAAAAACG
Organism: Pyrinomonadaceae bacterium; assembly: GCA_035273425.1. GTDB lineage: Bacteria > Acidobacteriota > Blastocatellia > Pyrinomonadales > Pyrinomonadaceae > PSRF01. The sequence continues at coordinate 21,882 of DATEPB010000049.1, forward strand.
CTGCGTGAGAAGATCCACTACGAGCGATCGGATTTAAGAAAACTTCTGAAGTATCTCCAACAAGTAGCCGGTGGTCTTGCCAAGGCCCACGCGGTCGGAATCGTTCATCGAGATCTAAAGCCAGACAACATCATGATCTCACGGGACGGCTACGCCAAGATCCTGGATTTTGGTTTAGCAAAGCTGGTCGAGCCGACTGGAGTTGGCGCCAGCGAAACAGCCAGCGATGTCGCCACGGTAGAATGGGAGCAGCCTCATTCACTACCGGGAAAACTTCTGGGGACAGTTGGTTACATGTCGCCTGAGCAGGCACAAGGTAAGACAGACGACATAGACCACCGGTCCGATATTTTTTCGTTTGGTTGCATGTTGTATGAGGCAATCACAGGCAGGAGACCGTTTCAGGGCGAATCGAACGTTCAATCCCTGTACAGGATCGTGTACGAACCTGCACCGCCAATCAAAGACTTAAACCCTTTAGCACCGCCGGAGCTGCAACGCATCGTGCGTCGCTGTTTAGCGAAGGATCCCGATGAACGCTATCAGTCGGCGCAGGACATAGCGCTTGAGTTGAAAGAACTTCGACGTGAAATTGAGGGCGACACTCAAATCGATACCACAGTTGCTCCGTCGATGATGGGGGGTGAAGCAAGTCGGGCTTCGAGTCTTCGTAGTAATTTTACGCCTACGATGCCCTCAAGCGCGGTCACGAACCTGGACCAGTTAGGGCGCCCCACTACCAGCACGGACGTTATCATCAGCGAGATCAAGCAACACAAGCGAGGGTTGTTACTTGCTCTGGTTGGATTGGTCGTAGTCGCAGGTGCGCTCATTTGGCTCTGGGCCCGTTTTGGAAACACACCTCAATCCGCGCCGTTTCGAACGATGAAGATTACGCGGCTCACTACCGGAGGCAAGATCGGGAACGCATCAATTAAGGGCTATACCTCAATTTCGCCCGACGGGCGGTATGTAGTCTTTAGAACTACAGAGTCCGCAAAAGACAGCCTATGGGTGAGACAGGTGTCGACAGGCAGCCTCGTCAAGATTCTGCCCGATAGTAAAGAAAAGATAGGCGGCACTACCTTCTCGCGCGACGGTGAGTTTGTTTACTACTCGACCTTCGACGACAACGATGCGGTAGGAACGCTGTACCGAGTGCCGGTATTGGGAGGCTCGCCGCAAAGAATCATGGGCGGTGTTACGAGCTCGGTAACCTTTTCTCCCGATGGAAAACAAATGTCCTTCATTCGTCATTCTTCCGTGCAAACGGACTTGATGGTAGCGAATCTCAACGGGAGTGAAGAACGGGCGATAGCTTCCCGCAAGTTGCCATCTTACTTTTCATGGGGAGCTGGCCCGGCGTGGGCGCCAGACGGCAAAACCATTGCGTGCGGCGCCGGAGTGTTTAGTGGCAGCTTGTCGTCCACAGTTGTGTCGGTGCCCGCCTCCGGTGGCACGGAACAACCGATCACAAGTCAGAATTGGGTTTCGGTGTCGCGAGTGCAATGGCAACAGGACGGCAGTGGATTAGTTATTGCGGCGGTGCCGGAATTGACCTCGGCAGGTACCCAGTTGTGGTACGTCTCCTATCCGGGTGGGCAGGTGCGTCGAATAACTAATGACTTGAATGCCTACGGCACCACGAGTCTGGGACTGACTGCAGACTCGAAGACCCTGGTCACGATTCAAGCAGATAGATCGTCCCAGATCTGGGTGGTCACACCCGGCGCAGATGTGTCCCGCGCGAAACAGATCACCCAGGGCAAGTATGATGGCGACACCATAGCCTGGACACCCGAAGGAAGAGTCATTTATACGGCGCCCTCCGGAGAACAGATCGACATTTGGAGCGTCAACGCTGACGGCTCAGACAACAAACAGTTGACTGCTGATACCTACACCGAAAGTTTGGGTTGTGTGTCAGCAGATGGCCGTCAAATCGTGTTTAGTTCAAACCGGTCCGGCAACTTCAATATTTGGAAACTCGCTCTGGGTGCACGCGACCAGCAGCAGCTAACCCAGGGCCACGAAATGGACGGACAAGCATTATGTTCGCCCGACGGTCAGTGGATCCTGTTCAAATCTTTTCGTCAGGGAAAGCCGACCGTGTGGAAAGTTCCCTTAGCTGGAGGTGAGCCACAACAACTACTGGATAAGTCTTCCGCGTGGGCTGCCATTTCGCCGGATGGAAAGTTGGTTGCGGTGCGGTACCTTGATGAGCAGAGCAACAAAAACAAGATTGCGGTGTTGCCGTTTGGCGGCGGCGAAGTGATTCAGAGTCTGGATGTCTCGGTAAACTTTCGCGATGTGGGGTTGGGATGGACCGACGACAGCCGTTCGATTATCTATGCCGATGGACGCGACAGTGCCGACAATATTTGGAGTGTGCCGTTGGCGGGTGGTCCACCAAAACAATTGACAAACTTCAGTTCAGGTCTGGTATTCGCATTCCAGGTTTCTCGCGATGGCAAACAGATAGCAATTTCCCGAGGCACGCAGACTGACGATGTGATCCTGATGCGGGATTCTGAATAACGACTCTGGATTTTTCCTCTCTCCTCAATTTTGTAGAACTTTGGTGCAATCCGCTGCAACTACGCAGTCATCCTCAAGCAACTAAGCAGCCGGACACAGTTCAAGCTTTCTCGCTTGGTGTTATCAACCTTAACCCGAGAATTCCTCATGAAGAATCTTCTAGTTTTCCTCATTCTTTTAGGGGTCTCGTTGGCCCATGGCAATCAGGATCAGTCTTCCACCCAGAAGACCTTGCTGACGCTGACTGGTCGCGTGGTTGACGCCCGTACCGGAGAGCCGATCGCTCGAGTGAGAGTGATCGCGAACAGCGTGGATCAAAGCACGACCACCGATGAGAAAGGCGAGTTTACGTTTACCAACCTGCCGGGTGGACCAATCGATCTTTACATCACGACGGTCAATTACGGATTAGTCAGGAAAACTGTATCGGTTGAAGCCGGAAGGAGTTCTGAGCTGATCATTGCTCTCAACGAAGATGCAGCCGCGTTGACCGAGAGTGTCACAGTCACATCGGATCCTTTTGCCAGCGCCGAGGCAAACATCGCGTCTGAACAAACGCTCAACAAGCGTGAATTGCAATCGCTGTCTAGTGTGTTAATGGGAGACCCAGTGCGTGCGGCGCAGGCATTGCCGGGCATTGTTGCCAACGATGACTTTCGCAGCGAGTTTGCGGTGCGCGGCGCCGGCTTTAATCGCGTCGGTCTTTACCTGGACGGGGTGCTAACCGAAAATTTCGTTCATACCGTGCAGGGCGGTTATCCCGATACCGGCTCGCTCTCCGTTATCAATACCGACACAGTAGACACATTGTCAGTAATGAGCGGAGCGTTTCCTGCAAAGTATGGACATCGATCGGCGGCAATACTGGATATCGAAACGCGAGACGGAAATCGCGTGAAGCCGGCTGGGCGGTTTTCAGTGGCGCTGAGTGGCTTATCTGGCGTGGTCGATGGCCCATTTGCTGATGGCCGTGGCTCCTACCTGGTTGCCGGGCGGAAGAGCTATCTGGGCTACCTGATCAGGCGAGTCAATGACGAGAACGAGTTTACCAACAACCCTCCAATAATTGATTTTGCAGATCTTCAGGGCAAGTTGCTTTACGACGTTACCAGCAATAGCCAGGTCGGATTCTCACTTATCTTTGGAAACTTCAACTATGATCGAAATCAGGACCGAAATCTCCTCAGCGTAAATAATGTCTTTCGAGGCAGCTCTCGTAACTTGCTTTTCAATGCTCATTGGAGTTACACACCCAATTCAAAGTTCTTTTTTCAGACCCGCTTCTTCGGACTGCGTTCGGAATACCTAAATGAGAACCTTAATGAGATTACACTCCTCGACGGTGAGCGGACTCAGTACGGCGTGCGGAGCGATGCTAATTTCACTTCGGGAGGACATCGACTTCAAGCTGGTCTATACGTTCGTTCGCTGAGGGTTAACAACTTCAATCAGGTCTTCGTGTTTTTTCCTGATCCGGTCAATATCGGGAGCTTCAACCGGAGGGGAACTGAACAGGCGTATTACGCACAGGACACGTGGTCCAGTGAGAAGTATCGTCTTAGCCTGACAGGCGGCGGCCGCCTGGAACGCGGTAGCATGACAGGAGAGACTTTGGTTTCGCCTAGAGGCTCGATGTCGTGGTCGCCGGTGAAGGATTGGCAGGTGCGAGCGGCCGCTGGAATTTACCGGCAGTTCCCGGACTTTGAACAGATGTTCGGCGGGCTTGGCAATCCAAACCTTCGCTCTGACAAGTCGATTCATTACAACGCGAGCGTCGAACGGCGGTTTGGTGAACGAACGCGAGTCTTGTTTGAGATCTACGATCGGGAAGATCACAACCTCGTCTTTGGTTTTTCGGAGCCCTTCTTGTCTCCCACCGGACCCGGTTTCGCGGTATTCCGTTTCGAGAACGCCTGGCGGAGTCATGCCCGTGGATTCGAATTGGCAGTGCAACGACGTAGCGCGAACAAGCTGACGGGATGGATCTCGTATGCATATTCAACCTCAAGAATGAAGCATCTACCGACTGGTTTGACCTTCCCGAGCGACTCGGATCAACGCCATACGGTGAATGTCTACGGTAGCTATCGCTTCAATGAAACCTGGAACCTGAGTAGTGAATGGAGATACGGGAGCGGCCAACCCGTGCCAGCCTTTGTCAGAGAGGTAGGTCCTCTCTATTTTCTGAGTGGTGAGCGTAACGGAACTCGCATTCCTGCTTATAGTCGCGTAGATGTGAGACTAAACAAGGCGTTTCTCTTCGGGAAATGGAAATTGACGGTGAACGGTGAGGTAATTAATCTTCTTAACCGGGACAACCTTCGTTTTGCCGGTTTTGGCGGCTTTGGATTTGATGGCAGGGTCTTCGGTGGCCTCGATCAGACCCTCCCGATTCTCCCTTCCGCAGGTGTGGTAATCGAGTTTTAGTTGTTACAGAACCAAGCATATAATCAGGTTGAATCTCGGATCCTGCCCAACCGCGGTCGCTTCTCTAAATATCAGGATCACGCTGAGGCCTTGCAACTTCAACGACTTATAGGGCATCATAGCCGCCAGTTAATCCTTCTCTCGCGCATCAACGGTGATGCGCCCCGCGCAAAAAGTAATCAGCGCCGGACGTTTGGATGGTTCGAGAGCAGGCTGATTTCAACTCCAGAAGCCGCTCACGAGAGCACCTGAACCCGGTCCTTCGCTGACTACCGTTACTCGAAGCCAATCCGATTTCGCAGCTTCTTTCACCCCCTCAGGGGAAAGGTATATTTGTATGTCTATGAAACTTTACGTAGGAAACTTGGCGTTTGCGACTTCGAGTCAGGAACTTCAGGAACTGTTTGCCCAGGCCGGCACTGTCGAATCGGCAAGTGTTGTCGAAGACCGCGACACAGGTCGCTCGCGTGGGTTTGGCTTTGTCGAGATGTCGAGCAAAGAAGAGGGCGAAGCTGCTATCGCTCAGTTTAATGGCAAGGAAATCAACGGTCGTGCACTGAATGTTAACGAAGCCAAGCCTCGCGAAAATCGCGGCGGTGGTGGCGGTCGTGGCTTCGGCGGCGGCGGCGGCAACCGTGGTGGCGGCGGTGGCTACGGCGGCAATCGCGGTGGCGGTGGCGGCTACGGCGGTGGCGGTGGTGGCAATCGCGAACCACGCTGGTAGGTTATTTCCTGCCCTTCGAAATGAACACCAGTCCGTATATCGGACAGGCCTAAATCTTAGCGATTCGTCGCTCACATTGCAGTTCATTTCGTTAACGGTCGGCGCGGGCGGTTGGATTTTGCGAAAGCGTCCAACCGCCTGACCCCGGCCTCCAATCAACGAGATTGCAATGCGTATCCAGCACCCAAGCTGGACTACTCACGATCCTCCGCTCAGGCGGACTCCGTTGCCAATCAATTTCAGTTCTCTGTAAGAGGACAATTAAGTAGGAGTTTATGAATTTTTCTCAATTGGGACTCGATCAGGCGCAGGTGCGCAAATGCGAGTCTCTCGGATACACCGAACCAACCCCGATTCAGGAGCAGGCGATCCCTGTCATCCTTAGTGGCCAGGACATGATCGGGTGTGCTGAAACAGGCACAGGCAAGACGGCCGCATTTCTGCTTCCAATAATTCAGAAGATCACCGAGAAGCCGCGACCCGGCATCCGTGTTCTGGTGCTCGCGCCGACGCGCGAACTTGCGATGCAGATTCAAAAGAACTATGGCGAACTCAATCACGTAAAAGCCAATCGCGGCGTGACGGTGATTGGCGGTGCAAACATGCGCACTCAGATTTCAGATCTGAAGCGTGGTGCGACGATATTGATCGCCACACCCGGACGCTTGCTTGATCTAATCGAGCGTGGCGTTTGTAGCCTCGCGAACGTAGACTTTCTGGTTCTTGACGAAGCTGACCGCATGCTGGACATGGGTTTTCTGCCGGCAATCCGTCGCATTCTTGCGATGATTCCCGCGAAGCGTCAGACGCTGCTCTTTTCGGCGACCATGTCGTCAGAGATTGAAAAGCTGGCCCGCACTACGATGAAGCAACCGAAACTGATTGAAGTCAGTCCGCGTGGTAAAGCTGCATCAATGGTGGAGCAGGTGGCCTACCCGGTCTCCCAGGAATCGAAGACCGCGTTGTTGATCGATTTGCTTGAGCGGGAACGCTTCGAAAGAGTTTTAGTATTTACCCGAACCCGTCGAGGCGCCGAACGGCTGTCGCATATCTTGTCAGCACGAGAGCACAGTGTCGGTCGAATCCATTCGGACCGCACGCAACCGCAGCGTGAATCTGCTTTGCGTGGGTTCAGAGATGGACGCACGCGCGTATTGGTCGCAACTGATATTGCAGCCAGAGGGCTGGACGTAGATGCAGTTTCGCATGTAATTAATTACGATGTGCCGGCAGCACCAGAAGACTACGTGCACCGCATTGGGCGCACCGGTAGAGCTGGGAACACTGGGCGGGCGATTACGATCGTCACTCCAGTCGACGAACTCTCCATGCGAGCAATCGAGCGGCTGACTGGGCAGGAAGTAAAACGAGTTAATCTTCCAGGCTTTAGCTCCGCGAAGCCGGGAGATGCGGAACGCAAGCCGTTCAATCGTGCAACCCCGCGAGCTGTGTTCACCCGATCATTTAGACCACGTCGCGCCAGCAGGTAAACTGACGCGACAATTTCAAGAATGGCGGCCGATCCAGTTCGGTCGCCTGTTCACACAAAAGGAGAAACTGATTGGCAAGAGACGATTTGATTCCAGCGCAGGGCACCATCATTGATAAGCAGCCCAACGCATTCTTTAAGGTTCAGCTCGAGAACAGCGAACATGTAGTACTGGCAGCAGTCTCCGGCAAAATGCGGAAGAACCGAATTCGGATCCTCGTCGGTGACCGCGTTAGTGTCGAGATGTCGCCGTATGACCTGTCGCGTGGCCGCATCACCTATCGCTTCAAATAAGCGGCGTGCTTTGGCTTCTGCGAAACGCTCAAGCTAACAAACACGCCCTTCATATCCGTTCGATGTTTTCTCCAGGCTCGACAGTTATCGACTTAAAGCTCGACAGTCGCACCAATCCGGGCGCAGCCCCTTTTGGTTTTGAGAGAAACTTTCGTTGGGTGTAGTGGATATTCACCTTCGCATCTTTACTCGCTTGGCTAAACTTGGCAGCGAGCTGGGCGGCTTCCACAATCGTCCGATGAGGAATCTCCTTCCGACTAGAGTTGCGTACTATTACGTGAGAGCCAGGATAATCGCCGGCATGAAGCCATAAGTCATTTGGACGTGCTTCACGAAATGTTAGACGATCGTTGTCGCGTGCTGACCTTCCGGTGATCACTTCGTAGCCATCAGAAGATAAATAGCGTCGCATTCCCGGGAGGCCTTGTGCCTCCTGTTTCTTTTTACGAGGTGCTGATTTCTTGCCTCCTGATGCCTCAAACTCCGAGAGTCTCCCTTCGTCACCCGTAGCAATTGCCTCTTGAAGGCGAGCCTGTTGTTTTTCAAGCTCGATGATTTGGGTATCAACCTGGGTCAGCCTCGTTCCAATCTCCTCGATGGCGCGCTTTGATTTCGCGTAACGAGAGAACGCGGTTGCGGCTGCGTCCTGCAACGAAGTGTTTGCCTCGAGATCCACCTCTAGAGTGGGTGAGCCTTCGGCCCAGTAATCGGTTAACGTGACCTTATCACCATTGCGTTCAGCACTTGCGATGTTGGCGATGAAGAGATCGCCGAGGCGCTTGTGTGTTTCCGGGTGCCCGTGGGCCACCAGGTCTTTCTGAAGATTTGCCTTGAGTTTTTTGAGTCTGGCGAGCTCTTTCTTTTGATTCGCAATCAATCTCGCGATGCGGACTTCGAATGCCTGCGCAAGTTCGAGGTGGTTGTAATGATCGTCAACGGCTGCTGATGTGGTCGGAAACTTCCCGCGTAGGATTCTAGTTCCTTCAACAATCGTTTTTGATTGAGCTGGCGGGCAATAGATTGCACCCACCATTTGGCTATCACCTACCGGAGGTCGCAAGACATGTGTGATTTTCTGATCCTGGTCCAATAAGAAGAGGTTTGCAGACCGGCCTGTGAGTTGCGCCACCAGGATCCGACGATGAAGGTCACCCAAGTCATCTGTGACATTCAGTTCGATCCGAACCACACGTTCATCTTCATCTTTGGTGACTGACTCAACAACACCTCCAGCAATCGCTGCCCTCATCGTCTGGACGAAAAGTGAGTGTGGTTTCGCTGACTTCTCGAGGGCACGCAACCCTCGTTTGATGAGATAGAGGCGTGGAGCCTCCGGGTCGACACTCACAAGCAGAAGGCCGTCTCGATTTAGCCCGAAATCGATTGCTAATGAGAATGCAGAGTTCTGATAGATCTTGCCGATGAAGTGACCAGGCAGAAGTTGGCCCAACTCCGCAACAACTTCTCTTAACGTTTCCTGGTGCACAGCTTCAGTCCTTCAAGGGTCGCGTTGCTAAAAAGAAAAAGGCCCTGCCCCTAAGAGCAGAGCCTATTCTATCTATATCGCTTCGTTACACTCTAACCACAGCCGTCCGCGTGAAGCGGTCATGAGCAGTTCGGTTCTCGCGGTCGATAAAAGAAAAAATCAAACCAATTCCCGCCGTAGCAAGAGAGAGGAGATAAAACAGGGCGCGTCCGGTTGATTGAGCACCCGTCGGAATCAATCCGGTGCGAGCATCAATCACTCTCAACGAGAAAAGGCGCATCGCAAATGTGCGGCCGGTCAACGCAGTGCTGACAGTGAAATAGAGAAATGCTACAGCGATGAACGCGCCCGCAGCGAAGCCGATTACTCTAGGGTCCTGCCATTCAAGTTCTGTCAAGTTAACCAAAGCAACCAACGGCGCAGTCATCGCGCCGGCCACAATAAGATCGAAAATCGCGCTAATGATACGCGCGTAGAACGGTGCTGACTTCAGCTCGTTGGATTCCAAGTGAACGGTAGTCGGGACAGAATCGAGATAGTCGAGTGCGGGATCGTTGTCTCTAATCAAACGTTTCGGTTTGACTGCGACAGTCGACTGTTCAGTGATTGCCGGCTCCTCGATAAGTGGTTCCTCAATGACCGGAGCCGAAAGAGCGGGAGCCTCGATCATCAGCGGAGGCTCTTCAACCGTGACCGCAACCGGCGGTGCCACGACCGACAGGTGATGGGTTCTTTCTGGTACAACCTCATCCTCGGTAGCTATCTCCGCAACAGCGCATTCGGCCATCGGGAGTTCGTCTTGGGGAGCCTGAGATGGAGCTAACTGATATGCGGGCTGTTCGTCGTAAGCCGCTGCCGTAGCGACTGCCGTGTTTCCAGAATACTGCGCCGGCGCATAGGCGCGCTCGATCCGCCGTAAGGCCGCCACAACCAATGGGTTTGTGGGCGGCCTGTTGGGTTTGGTTAGGAGCTCCAGCGGTCTCGCTCCCGTGGGAGCTGAAGATGAGTCATCAATGGTGATCTCGCCGCTCTCCAAGCTGGCTTCCCGTGCGCGCCGCTCTTGAACCTCGCGCACTCGTTCCCCTAACTCCTTTCGCCACTGCGGAATAGGCTGGCGTCCTGGGCTGGGGAACTCGATTAGGGATGTGCTCGGTTTGGGAATAGCGTTTCTCCTGACCTGGGGCGCCGCAGACTCTTGAACCCCACTCTCGATTGGCAATCCGACGCCTGCTTCAGTTTCAACCCAGGTCCGATTGCGAAAAGCACCACATTCAGCGCATTTCATTGAGCGTTTCTTGCAAGGTGCGCCGCAAGAGGGACATCTCATACCACGCTGCCTCCAAATGGGAAGATCTGAAAGCTTGGAGTGGAGGCGCCGACAGTTTCGGCGAAACTCCGGTCGTAGACGCGCGGATGGTATCAGGAACTACTTTAACTGGTCAACGAGAAAATGTACCAGGCGTTGGAGTTGCCACGTTAAGCACTTGGAGCTTAAGGTTTGGTAAGGTTGATCCCAGGAAGCTAGAGGCGGGTGCGGCCAGCGAAGCCAGATTCCAAATCGTGCCACCACTCAAGCTCGTCGCCTTCGCCTAGTTGCCAACAGAGCAAAACGACACGGCCATCTCTGAGTGATGGGAAATCTATGAGTCCACGGTCAAAATCCTTTAGCTGAACTCCCAGTTCCTCCAATTCCGCCAATTCCAGCGTCGAATTGGTGAGGATAGCTGCATAATCAGATCCTGCAGACATACCGCCGCCCCCGAGGTCGGCCCCCTCAGCAGCAAGCTTCGCTTCGCCACTGTAGGCTGCCAGCCTTCGACGTGATCGCTGAATTCGCTGGAGGATCTTGCGAACTGAAGGGAGGAGTTCGTTCGCTTCCTGAACTGTGAAAAGCTTCATCGGATTCTGGGATTCAGACAATTAGAAAGTTAACCCGCTTCCTGGCAATCTTATTGCTCGTCGGTAACTCGAATGTACTCCGTTAGAGGATCAAACTGGCCGCTTTCCTCGATTGTAGTCTCCACTACAACTCTCATCGATTCAAATGTATCAACGCTGCCGGACTGAAGATCTATCGGTTCATGAAGATATTGAGGAGGCTGGTGTTCGACCAACTCCCGCTCATCGTATCGATGCGCGTGGGCCTCTTTCCGGACTCTTTCTGCGATTTCACCGAGGTCGATAAAGTAGTCGGCGACATCAATAAGCTTAGGCGCGGTATTCGAACGGAAACCCGCAATTTCTACTCGACAACCTTTATACGCAACTGCATTGACAGCATAAACGAAGTCTTCGTCTCCCGAGACAAGCACGGCGGTGTCGTAGCATCCGGCGAGGGAGAGCATGTCAACTGCGATTTCTACATCGAGATTTGCTTTGCGACTCCCGTCATAGAATGTTTTCAGTTCCTTTTGAATTACCCGGAAGCCATTGCGCCGCATCCACAACAGAAAGCCTTGTTGGCGTTCGGCGCCAACGTCAACGCCAGTGTAGAAGAATGCTCGCAATAAACGTCCATCCCCCAGCAACACTCGTAACAGCTTGTTGTAATCGATATCTAGATTGTGAAATCTCGCAGCATGGAAAAGATTGTTACCGTCGATAAAGACGGCTACCCGTCCGCGGTGCCCTAACTGCCATGAAATATTGTTTGTCGGATCAAAACTGTTCATCTCAAACGCGTCCCCAGTGATTTTGTTAATGCCTTGCTAGGATGCTTTTTTGTGGGTGATAGGTCAAGGAGGCGAGCCAGCCTCAAACAAGATCCGGAGAGGTCATCGTGCCGCAATGATTTCGCCGTTCAAGGCGTCGACATAAACCCTTTGCACCGGCGCATTTCTGACTTCAAGCTCCCAGGCAAGATGAAACTCGAGAGCCTCAGCATTGCTCGCTGACGGGCGCACGTAGGTTACCAACTCTCGCGGAGTTGCCTGGGACGCCTGTACTGAAAACGCCGACTGCGCACCCGAAGCGCCGATAGGGTTATTGATAAGTTGAGCGATCGCGTCTTCAGGCTTCAACTTAGGACTAACAGCCGACAATGCGGCTTGTACTCGGTCGGCGTTGGGCACGCAGGTACTGGACATGCTGACGACGCGCCGCTCGTTCGTAAAACGGATTTCAAGTTTTCCGAAATCCCCGCGTATTGGATAGCGAAACGGCCGTTGCTCGTAGGTAGCGAGTTTGATTCCATCGGGTTGGTCCACTCGCGCCACCAATGACAGCTTGCCGGGGTCCGAACCAATGAGATCCTGCCACTCTCTAATAAAACGACGCAGAGATTCTCTGGTCTCTTCTTCAGTCATCACCGCGGCTGTTCCGAGTTTCGGAAGAAACAGAGTTGCAGCTCGTGACAGGCCAAGATTCTTGAGGGTGAGGGTTATGGGATCTAGTTCTGGGTCGGTCTGCGTGTTTGGCGGCAAGATAAAACGATTGAGCGTTGAGTCGACGGCGTTTCTTCTAACATCGTCGGTGGTGTAGAGCGGCGGATAAGTCGACTCATTTCTTGGTCCATTCGGGTCCGGAGGTTGTAAGGTAGAGCAACCCGTGAGTCCAACTACCAAAGTTGCGAGAAAAAGAAGTTGGACCGTTGTGGTTGGTAGTCTCATAAACGCAATTAATCCTAAAGCCGTATAATAAAACTTCAAGGAGAGGATATTGGCCAAAGACAACGAAAACCCTCTGCTCTCTGAAGCCACGCTAGATGGATTTGATTCTACCCCAGAGCTGCAACCTTTTGCGCCTGCTCAAATGGTGGCATGCCAGGAATGCTTGAGGACCAATCCGCCCACGCGGATCAATTGTATTTATTGCGGATCAGTCCTTCCTCTCAACGAAGCCACTCGTGATTTTCAAAAGCCTACGTTACGTCGGCTTGAAAAATGGGAACTCGGATACAACAACATTCTCATTCCTCGTTTACCAACCAGCTCAACTGAGGATGAAACTGACCTGGCGGCGGCCTCCGAGATCCTGAAGCTGACCAGTGACGAGCTTAGGCGAATCATTGAATGCCAAACACCTCTCCCCCTCGCCCGCGCTGGGACTAAAGACGAAGCCGAACTAGTCGAGCGACGGCTGCGTAGTTTGCGTGTCGAATCCCGTTTGATTTCTGATGCCGAGCTGGGCGTAACCGAGGATGGCCCACACCGAGTGCGAGCCATGGATATTGGCGAGCAGGAACTGCGAACATATCAAACCCCGGAGTCACCGCCGATTTCGATTAACTGGGTGGATCTCATTCTGGTAGTCGTTGGCCGATTTATTTCAACGCGCATCGAGTTGAAGGAGGAGAAGGCGAAACGCGCTGAGAATCGCATTCTGGATTCGAGCGAGTTTTTCAGCGACGAAATTGTTTTCGACTTCTACAGTCAAAACGAGTCGAAGCCTTTCCGGGTTACGGCGAGTAGTTTTGACTTTTCCTGTCTGGCAGAAAGAAAGAGACTGGTGTCAGGAGAGAACATGGCAACTCTGCTGGAGATCTTTCGGGAGCGGGCCCCGCAGAGTGAATTGGGCCAGTCGTACAAACTGATGCGAAAGGTTATTGAACCAGTCTGGTCGTTAGAACAGCAGAATGAGTCGACTGGTTGGCGACGTGAACGCCCCGGTAAGTACAGCATTGGAAGCGTAACCGCGAAGAACAACGAAGCCCAGTTTATGAGGTATTCGCTTCTGCGGCGTTTCCTTCTTCTAGAGAATCAGACCAGAGCCTAGAAATGTCGAAACCTCGATCTCAGCGGCCGGCTTTTGCCCGCTCAACACCTACAGCCCGTCTCGCGGCGGAACGCTTCTCCGAGCCTCACGACGACGAAAGTCATGGTCATGAGCCTACCAACACAATCTACGGACTCAATCCGGTATTGGAAGCACTGCGCGCGGGAAACAAGCAAATCGAACAGATCACACTGGCCGAAGGTGCTCGGCACGAACGCCTTCGGGAACTCCTTGAACGAGCCCGGGAATCCAAGGTGCCGGTTCACCGCGTCCCGCGTAGTGCGCTCGATCGATCGTTGCCGGGTGTAACTCACCAAGGCGTTGCCGCCAGGATGGCTTCGGCAAAGTATCGCGATTCAGACGAGCTTCTCGACGCGTTAAGTTTGCAAGTTGAGAGCGAAAACAAACCGCTGGTATTGGGGCTTGACGCAGTTGAAGATCCACGCAACCTTGGCGCAATTCTACGGACGGCTGAGTGCGCCGGAGTCCATGGCGTGTTCATTCCGGAGCGTCGCGCGGTGGGTCTGACTACGACGGTCGCAAAGGCTGCGGCTGGTGCACTGGAGCATGTATCCGTAGCTAGAGTGACCAATCTGGTCCAATTGATAGAGCAACTGAAACAACGTAACATCTGGGTTATCGGAGCTGCAGAAGATGCAGCCCAGGACTATACGGAATGGGATTGGACTGTACCCAGCGCGCTGTTCCTGGGCAGTGAAGGGACTGGCTTGCACAGACTTGTTAAGGAACGATGCGATACTTTAGTTCGTATTCCTACCCGCGGACACATCGGGTCGCTCAATGTTTCGGTCGCGGCCGGAATAATTCTTTACGAAGCTTTGCGACAAAGAACGATGAAGGCCGCGGTTGCGCGCGAGGCGCAATCATAAAAGGGAGGTCCTGATGTTTTGTCCTAAATGTGCAACTCAGAACGCTGACGGCGCCAGCTTTTGTCGATCATGTGGAGCAAACGTTAGCCTCGTTCCGCAAGCGCTCTCCGGACAATTAGCTCAAACCCGAGATGATCTTGAAGTAGGAAGTAGAGCGCGGAGGCGTCACGGTAGACGCGAGCTTTCCTTGGACCACGCATTCAAGAACGCCTTTATGGGCTTGGCGTTTCTGCTTGTGTCGATGGCTTTAGCGTTTTCAGCCATGGGCCGTGGCTGGTGGTTTTGGATGTTGATTCCTGCGTTTTCAATGATGGGAACTGGTGTCGCGCAATACATCCGAATCAAGGAACGGGAGAAGCAGGCCTTTCGACCGGGAAATTTTGTACCACCATCGATGCAGGCGCCCCCGCCGACTAATTCGTTCCCGGCCCGCAACACCGGCGAACTCGTAGCGCCACCACCAAGTGTTACTGAAGGTACGACGCGGCATCTGGGGGCTGAGGCGCCAACCAGGCATCTTGATTCATGATCGTTCCCGCAAGTTAACCGATCCAAATTCACTGTTCGCGTGCCTTAGTGTCTATTAGTGGATCTCTTGTGAATGCCTTACGATCCATGAACTAACACGAAATCACGAAAGCAGTACGCAATCACGCAGTCGAAACATCACCTTCCTCGTTCGATGGAATCCAAAGCAACAATCTGCGTTCCGATCTGCGAGCAGAGCATCAGCGCACTCGCGGAAGCTTTGGTTTCGGCCGCCCTGTCGGCTGATCTGCTGGAGTTAAGATTGGATTGTTTGAATCACACTTCAGTCAGTGATGTGGCTCTAGCACTGAACCCTCTCCTAAGCAACTTTTCAAAACCGGTCATTCTCACTCTCCGCCCCGCAAACCAGGGGGGCTACCAAGAGTTGAGCAGTGAGAGTCGCTTACAGTTCTGGCAATCTAATCGTCCCCTTACAGACGCTCTTCTCGATATTGAATTTGACCTCATTCGGACTCCGAAAATGTCTGATGCTGTCAGCGATTGGAGTCGAGTGATTTGTTCTCATCACGATTTCGTTGGACTGCCCTCAGATCTGGACGGACTCTATGATCAGCTCGCCCACACTCCGGCCCGCATCCTAAAGATCGCCGTCCAGGCTGCCGATGCGATCGACTGTCTGCCAATTTTCCATTTACTCGATCGCGCGCAAAAGGAAGAAAGAGAATTGATTGCGATTGCCATGGGTCAGGCCGGGCTCATGACCCGCATCCTTGGACCATCACGCGGTTCTTTTCTTACTTATGCAGCGCGCGATAACGAAACCACTACAGCACCAGGGCAGATCGGCGTGCGCGAGCTTAGAGATGTCTACCGGATCGCAAAGATCGATCGACAAACTGAAATCTTTGGTCTCGTCGGATCTCCAGTCTCCCACTCTCTTTCACCACGAATTCATAACGCCGCTTTTGAAACTTCAGAACGAAATGCTGTTTACATTCCGTTTGAAGTTCGAGACTTGCCCGCCTTTGTTCGTCGCATGGTCCACCCGCGAACACGTGAAATCGAGTGGAACCTGCGCGGTCTTAGCGTCACGGCTCCGCATAAGTTAGCAGTGATGCAACACCTCGATTGGGTTGAACCCGCTGCTCGCGAAATAGGCGCCGTCAACACGGTCGCGATAGACGAAAACGGATTGCGTGGCTACAACACCGACGCAATAGGTTTCATTCGTCCCTTGCTCGAAAGACTGGGAAGCCTGAACGGCGCACGTTGTGCCGTAATCGGAACCGGAGGGGCGGCGAGCGCCGCAGTCTTAACACTCAAAACTCAAGGAGCCGAGGTCACAGTTTTTGGGCGGACTCCCGAGCGCGCCGTCTTGTTCGCAAAGAGATTCGAGGTGGTGTCTGAGCCACTGAACGAAGCCCGGTTTCAGGGGTTCGATGTGGTGGTTAATGCTACGCCGTTAGGAACCTCTGGCAGGCTCCAATCTGAAACCCCCGTTTGTGCCGATCAGCTTCACGGTGCGCGGTTAGTGTATGACTTGGTCTACAATCCGTTAGAGACTGAATTCTTACGCCAGGCAAGAACGGTCGACTGCCAGACGCTTGGAGGAGCTGAGATGTTTCTGGCCCAGGCGCACGAGCAGTTTCGACTTTGGACCGGGGGAGAGGCACCTTCAGGAGTAATGCGTAAAGCACTTGAGGCCGCACTGTCAGAGCGATGATTGAACGTTACAGCAGGCAGGTTCTTTTCAGTGGCATCGGCGCCGAAGGCCAGGCGAAGCTCCGTCAATCGCGGGTTTTGATCGTTGGTTGTGGTGCACTCGGATCCGCGCAAGCTGAAAGCTTAGCCCGGGCGGGTGTGGGCACCTTGCGCATTGCGGATCGTGATTTTGTGGAAGCTTCAAACCTGCAACGGCAAACCATGTTCACGGAAAGCGATGCCGCCGATCGTGTACCTAAGGTCATCGCTGCGGCTGCTCGCATCCAGAAAATAAACAGCGATGTCGTGGTGGAACCAGAAATTGTTGATGTTAACCATTCAAATATCGAAAGCCTCATCAAAGACTGCTCGCTGGTTTTGGACGGAACCGATAACTTCACCACCCGCTATTTGATCAATGACGCATGCGTGAAGCACAAAATTAACTGGATTTACGGGGCCGCAGTTGGATCATACGGCGTAACAATGACGATTCAGCCGCATCAAACACCCTGTTTGCGCTGCTTGTTTGAAGAAGCACCTCCGGCGGCGAGCTCGCCAACCTGCGACACGGCGGGTGTAGTGATGCCAATTATCAGTGTGGTCGCGGCAGTTCAGGTGACGGAAGCATTAAAACTATTAACCGGGCAACCCGAGCAGCTTCATCACTCGTTGATGCAATTTGACGTCTGGCGAAACGAGTGGCGAAAGATAAACCCTGGTCCACCGTCGCCGGATTGTGCGACTTGCGGCCGTCAGGAGTTCTCGATGCTCGAAGCCGACGCAGCAGAATTCGCGGCGGTTCTATGCGGGAGAAACGCAGTACAGATTTCCCCGTCGCAATCGACGAAGTTAGATTTCAAAGCGCTTGCCGAAAGACTCAAGCTTGCAGGCGAAGTGAAGTTTAATGAATATCTACTTCGATTCCGGACCGGCGAGTTTGAAGTCACCGTGTTCCAGGACGCTCGTTCGATCATCCGCGGAACTAACGAAATAAAAACAGCTCGATCACTTTACGCAAAATTCATAGGAAACTAAGACCAACAAATGTTTCAAGCAAAACTACGACATCATCTGGCCGGCTTTGTTGTCTCGTTGCTGCTAATCGGCGTCACGGCCTCGGCGGCTTATTCCGGCCAACCCATGATCTGGGAGATCAGCGGGCGAGGGGAACTTCTGAAAGGTGACGCGCGCGGCGTCTCGATCGGCGACACCGGTGTCTTAACCCTGGCGCCGAATCTGACCGAAGTTTTCAGCACGGACCAGGCATTCATCTGGTCGAGTGCAATTGATGGCCAGGGGAACGTTTTCCTGGGCACCGGTCACGATGGAAAGATTTATCGTGTGACTCCCGAAGGACGAGGCGCAGTTTTTTATGATGCCAACGAACTCGATGTAACGTCGCTGGCGATAGCAAAGGACGGCGCCATTTTTGCCGGTACATCTCCGGATGGCAAAGTTTACCGGATCAGTTCCAACGGCCAGGCGGAAGTCTATTTCGACCCCGCGGACAAATATATTTGGTCGTTAGCGACCCTTGCCGATGGTTCGTTGGCGGTGGGTACCGGCGACAACGGCAAGCTCTATCGCGTGCGTTCCGCCGGCGCAACCGCGGATTCGTCACTTCTTATCTCCACCAATCAGACGCATGTGATCTCGTTAGCGGTGACTGCGCAAGGCGACCTTATCGCGGGAACAGATCCGGGCGGGCTTGTTCTGCGCATTTCCCCTGATGGAAAGGCCTTTGCCCTCTTCGACGCTCCTCTTCGCGAAATCCACGCCCTGGCACCGGCGGCTGATGGGTCGATCTACGCCCTTGGTTTGAGCGACGCTGCCTCTGGACGACAACAGCCTGCTTCGACGACCACCACGCAAACAACTGAAGGAGGAACGCAAACGGCCACGTCGGTAACCATTACCGCAATCGATGAGAGTGGTGCTCCGCTCCAGTCACAGGGACAAACACCTCGAAGTCGATCTGATTTGTCAGCAGCGCGAAGTGCCGTGTTTCGGATACTGCCAGATGGGGGCGCCGACGTAGTTTGGAGTTCCTCATCGATCACAGGGTTTGCTATTGCCCCGGGGTTGCAACCGGGCACTGTTCTAATCGGAACCGCTGACAAAGGTCGGGTGTATTCCGTTACCAACGACGGACGCGATACGTTGCTGCTGCAATCGAGTGAAGGGCAGATTTCATCGTTCGTTGCGCGCGCCGGACAGGTTTATGCGGCGTCGAGCAACCAGGGAAAACTTTTCCGTTTCGGAAAGGATCTCGTGACCCAGGGCACCTATGAATCGCCGGTACGGGACGCCAAGCTAACGGCTACCTGGGGCCGATTATGGTGGCGAGGTGGTGGCAATGTTGAGTTGCAAACACGGTCCGGAAATGGTGAACGACCCGATGCGACCTGGAGCGACTGGAGCGTTTCCTATCGAGACCCGCAAGGGAATCAGATCGCGAGTCCGCGCGCGCGTTTTATTCAGTGGCGGGCAATCCTCAAGGCTGGAAGTTCGGGTCAGACGTGGGTAGAAGATGCGAGTCTCGCATATCTCCCGCGAAATGTAGCGCCCGAAGTTCTTTCCATCACTACACTGCCGATTGGCGTTGGTCTACAGCAGTTGGCCCAGATTCAAGTCGATCCCAATCTTGAGTCTTCTGGTCTTGATCCGGCGTTGTTTGGAACGGTTGCCGCAGCCGCGCCGCGGCGTCTTTATCAACGCGGGGCGCGCTCCTTTCAGTGGCAAGCAGAGGATCGGAACGGTGATACGTTGGAGTACGCTGTTTATTATCGGGCGTTAAATGAAACCACTTTTCGACTGTTGAAAGACAAACTGACCGACGCCTTCTATACCATCGACGGCGCGACGCTGGCAGATGGCCGCTACGTAATCCGCATCTTTGCATCAGATGCCTTGGATAATCCAATTGGCCAGGCGCTTTCCGGCGAACGATTGAGTGAGCCGGTCGACATCGACAACACCCCGCCAGCGTTGAGGGTGGTTTCCAATACAGCGCCTCGGGTTGTCTTCGATGTCACCGATGCGACAGGAAAGGTGAAGAAGGCTGATTTCAGCTTAGATGGCGCGCCCTGGATCCCGTTGTTTCCCGACGACGGCATTGCCGACAGCGGATTGGAGCGCTATTCAGTCGAAGTGCCGGCCGTCTCTACTGGCGAGCATACCGTGAGTCTGCGCGTGTTTGATGGCAGCGGGAATGTTGGCACTTTGAGCGTAACTCTGCGGCGATAACGGGTGAGCACACTGCACGATACCGTGCGACCCAACGCGAAACGGTGCGCCAAATGTGTTTACAGGCTATTATTGTCAGGCTTTGTGGGCTTCTGAAAGGGAATACAGCCCGCTGGTTTTTGGCACCGTTCTTGCTCGATGGAGGTCGGCGCGTCTCCGCTCTCCTTCCCATGCGCGCTCGATAAATGCATGAGGAGGATTGGTAACACGATGATCGACTTGAAACGAAAATTACTGGCCGTGGCAATCGGGGGCGTGCTCTCGATGGGAGCCTTTGCCCAGCGACGAGGCGAGGACAAACGGCCGCCAAAGGATCAGCCTCGTGTGGTAGTTCAGCCGAAAGGCGAAAAGCCACCGCCGAGCAATAACAACAAGAATCAGGGTGGAAAAAAGGACGAGCGCAGAGGGCGCCCTTAATTAGGCGGCTTCTCGAGCTCCTCACCTTTGATTAGATTCAACATGAAACCCGCACCAACTCAGGTTGGCGCGGGTTTTTTGTTCTCCTGTTGTGGACTGCTCGGGATTTGGGTAGCATCGGCGTCCATGACAACAACCCATGAAGCCATGACCGGAGATCAGATCGTCGATCTCTGCCGACGCCACACTCTTTTCGAATGGTCAGCCCAGGCTGCTGTAGATCCGATTCCGGTCGCTCACGCTAAGGGCATCTACTTTTGGACCCCGGAAGGCAAGCGGTTCATTGATTTCAACAGCCAGTTGATGTGCGTCAACATCGGGCACGGCGATGAGCGCGTGATTCGCGCCATCCAGGAACAAGCAGCCACGCTTGCTTACGCCAATCCCTTCATGGCTACGGAAGCACGCGCGCGGTTGAGCGTAAAGCTCGCTGAGCTTTGCCCCGGCGATATCGACTGTTTCTTCTTCACCAACGGCGGCGCCGAAGCAAATGAAAACGCTTTGCGCATCGCACGCATGTATACCGGCCGACACAAGATTGCCGCTCGGTATCGTACCTACCATGGTGGCACGGCCGGCGCGCTAACGCTGACAGGTGATCCACGTCGCTGGGCGGCTGAACCTGGCATTCCTGGAGTCATTCGAATTCCCGATTTCTATCACGGTATTCAGAGAGGTTCGGACACGGCAGACGAAGCGCTGGCAAGAACTGAAGAAGTCCTGCAACTGGAAGGACCGCAAACCGTTGCCGCGATCATTGTTGAACCAGTCGTCGGTACTAATGGAATCTTGATTCCTCCTGATGGTTACATGCAGGGGCTACGCGCACTGTGTGACAAATACGGAATCCTGTTGATTGCGGACGAAGTGATGGCCGGCTTCGGCCGCACGGGTGAGTGGTTCTCGGTGGACCACTGGAAGGTGGAGCCTGATCTGATTTCAATGGCCAAGGGTCTGACCAGTGCCTACGTGCAACTGGGCGCGGTGGGTATGAGTCGAAAAATCGCGGACCATTTTGAGAAGAACGTTTTCTACGGTGGTCTAACTTACAACAGTCATCCGCTCGCGTGTGCGGCAGCGTTGGCGACGATTGCTGTTTACGAAGAAGATGGTTTGATTGAAAACGCCCGCAAGATGGGAACCGTGATGCGCGGCATGCTCGAGGATCTACAGAGTCGCCACCCGTCGGTGGGCACGACGCGCAATATTGGTCTATTTGGAATTGTTGAGGTGGTGCGAAATCCTGAGACGCTCGAACCAATGGCCCCCTTCAACGGCAGTTCACCAGAGATGCAGGCGCTCGGAAAGTTCTTTCGGCAGGAAGGCTTGTATACGTTTGTGCGGTGGAATACGTTCTTCACCAACCCACCACTTAGCATAACTGAACAAGAGTTAGCGGAGGCTTTTGCGATTATCGATAAAGGCCTGGAGATCACCGACCGCGCGGTTTCGTAAGTGTCGGGACCCGGAGGTTGGTCTCAAGCGTCTGCGGCTTCGCCGCCGCACAGTGCGGAAAGCCTTCGGCTTTCCGTTCACCGACCTATAACTCCCTGAGGCTCAGCCTCGGGAAAAGATACAGACCTGATTCGGAAAGGCTGAGCCTTTCCGCACTGTGCGGCGGCAGATCCGCGGTTTTCATTATGAAACACTGATGCCGCCAGCATCTGGTCCTGGCCGTAGCCTTGAACATAGTAGCCACCTAACTTGTTTTCATTGACCATCATCTAAGCTCTCATTAGACTGTGCGGACTTCGTTATCCACTGAAGACATACCTACTTTTGCTTGCCGTCGGGGGGCTATCGCCGGATGGATTCCGCTGAACTCAAGGAGCTTCTCAAAGGAACCACCGCATTCTCAATCCTCTCTGATTCCGAATTAGAACAGTTTGTTGAACGATTCCAACTGGTCCACTACACGCTCGGGCAAGGTGTAGTGCGTGCCGGAGACGAGTCGGACGCTTTTTACGTCGTCTATTCAGGACGCGCGCGCGTCATCGCGACCAACAGCGTAGGCGAAGAGGTGACGGTGGGCTCGCTGACGCGGGGCAACTCATTTGGCGAACAAGGCCTGCTTACTCGTTCACCACGAAAGTTTACGATCCGCGCAGCCAGTGACCTTGCGCTCCTTCGTCTCGACAAGAAAGATTTTGAAAATTTGGTGGGCCATCAACCCGAACTCCGTAATTACTTCGATAGTTACATTTCAGAGATCTCCATCAGAAATTTTCTCAAGCTTTGTACCGCATTCGCGCCGTTGACGCCTGCAGAAATACGCAGCCTGCTCAATTCGATGCAGGTGAAAGAGTATCCCGCAAAGCAGCGGATCATCAGCGAAGGCGATCCGGGCGACGCGTTTTTCCTCTTGCGAAGTGGTGGAGCCGAGGTGATCAAAGAGAGTGCTGGGGGTAAGGTGCTGAACCGGCTGAAGGCTGGCGATTCGTTTGGTGAATTGGCTTTGCTCACTGGCCAGATGCGCGCTGCAAGCATCATTACCACTGAACCTTCGTCAGTCTTCCGTCTGGACAAAGCGGACTTCGATCGCATCCTCGCATCCTCGCCCCGTTTTAAAGATGCAATTGTTTCGATTGCGTCGGGCTATAGCGAAGTCGCGGTGCGCGACGATCAGGCGGCGGGCGAAGGCACAGTCGAACTACACGGAGAATTTCCGGAGGCGCCCAACGCGGAGGACGAAGCTTACGTTCCGCGACGCGCTCGCCGGTACCCGGCCTTGATGCAGCTCTCCGAGACAGACTGCGGCGCGGCCTGTCTCTCGATGATCCTGCGTTACTACGGAAAACACGTCAGCATCAATCGACTGCGCGATCTCGCCAACGTCAGCCGCGAGGGTGCGACGCTCCACAGCGTTTCCGAAGGAGCTGAAACACTGGGGTTTCACACGCGCGGGATTCGTGCCTCATATGAGCACTTGCTCAAAACCGAACTGCCCGCGATTGCCCACTGGGAAGGCTTTCACTACATCGTTCTCTACGAAGCCACACCAGATCGCGTAGTGGTAGCCGATCCTGCTATTGGCCTCCGCAAACTAACTCGAGAGGAATTCGAAAAGGGTTGGACCGGCTACCTGCTCTTACTCACACCGACCTCCAAGATTGAAAAGGTTGAGGAGTCGCGAACGACGGTGGGGCGTTTCCTACCGCTACTTAAACCGTATCAAGCGTTGCTGGTTGAAATCTTTCTTGCTTCGCTGGTGATTCAGCTTTTCGGTCTGGCGACGCCAATCTTTACTCAAGTCATAGTCGACAAAGTACTGGTCCACAAGAGCACCTCGATGCTGAACATCCTGCTCGTGGGCATGATGCTGATCGCAGTATTTCAAACAGCGACAACTGCGCTCCGCTACTACCTGCTGGTCCACACCACCCGGCGCATTGACATGCAGATGGTGGTGGAGTTTTACCGCCACATCCTCAGTCTGCCAATGCGGTATTTCGAGGAGCGCAAAGTTGGTGACATTCTGAAGCGTTTCAACGAGAACGCTCGAATTCGCGACTTCCTTACGGGCCGCGCATTGGGTGTGACACTCGATTGCTTAATGATCTTCGTTTATCTCGGCTTGATGTTTTTCTATAACGTTAAGTTAACCCTGCTCGCACTCGTCTTCATTCCCGGCTACGTCATTCTTACGCTCGTCGTGACGCCGATCTTCAAGCGACAGTATCGCGAGGTGTTCGAGAAACAAGCAGAAGCTGATTCTCAAATGGTGGAATCGGTAAGCGGTGTCGGGACTGTTAAGGCTACCGCTGCGGAGCGCAGTATTCGTTGGAAGCTTGAAGGTCTGATCGTCAAATCCCTCAACGTGCAATTTCGCAGCGCTCTTTCGGGGATGGCCACGATTTCGATCGGCAACCTGCTGCAAACGCTGAATATCATCTTCCTATTCTGGTATGGAGCGCACCTGGTCATTGATGGTGAATTGTCGGTGGGCCAATTGGTGGCGTTCAATGTTCTCGTCGGCAGTGTTACCCGGCCAATTCTCAGTTTGGTTGACCTGTGGCGAGAGTTTCAGGAAATCAATATTGCTTTTGAACGGCTCAACGACGTCTTCGACGCCAAGCCCGAAGAAGATCCGACGAAGCAAGCGCTTATCAAAATGCCGCGCATCCGCGGGCACATAAAGTTTGACAACGTTACTTTTCGTTATCCCACACGTGCGGACAAGAACGCTTTGCAGAATGTGAATCTGGAAATTCTGCCGGGCCAAACTATCGCCCTGGTAGGACGGAGCGGTGCGGGCAAGTCAACTTTCGCCAACATGCTCCTGCGTCTGCACCATCCGAATGAAGGTCGAATTCTGATCGACGGTCACGATCTAAGACAGATTTCGATCAGCAGTTTACGGTCGCAGGTGGGTGTGGTGCCGCAGGACGTGTTTCTATTCAGCGGCACGATTAGGGAGAACATAGCGTTTGGCGATCCCGACGCGCCACTTGAACAAGTCGTCGGCGCTTCAATGTTGGCGGGCGCGCACGAGTTTGTGAGTGAACTACCGCTTGGTTATGAAACGAAAATTGGCGAGCGCGGACAGAGTCTTTCAGGTGGACAGAAGCAACGCATCGCAATTGCCCGCGCTTTGTTTAAGAAACCGCGAATACTAATCTTCGACGAAGCCACCAGCGCGCTCGACACAGAAAGTGAGCGGGCCATTCAACAAAATCTCGATCAGATCCTGAAGGACCGCACCACGTTGATCATTGCACATCGATTGAGCACTGTGCGGAATGCCGACCTGATTGTGGTGATGGACCGCGGCACCGTTAGGGAGATTGGGAACCACTTCAGTCTTATGGAGCAGAAGGGAATTTATTACTACCTCAACAGCCAGCAACTCGAAGGGTGAAGCAACAAATTTAGAATATCTAGTTCGGGTTTATTGTGATAGATAACAGGAATTTTCATCAATTGACGATCGCTAATACCGAAACACGCAAAAGGTCCGGGCAATCCGTCCACCCCCATAAACATGTTTTGGAGGCGAAGATGGCGACGAAGAAGACCCAAATCACTAAACGACCCAGGGTAAGCCGTAAATAGAATGGAACTGGTCAAAATCCACAGTCTCAGCGGAATCGAAAGGAGTCCATCAAATGCCAAAAAGCAGCAAGCCCAAAACCGAGAAAAAACGAGTAAAGGTGAAAGACTTGTCCAAAGGTCAGCAGAAGGTTAGTGGGGATGAGATGAAAAAAGTGAAGGGCGGTTATATGAAAATCGTCATGAAGGATGTAGTTGTTAGTTCCGCTACCCCCAAGCCGTAGGTTCAACAGAAGGAGAGATAGTAATGCCCAAAACCACTAGAGCCAAAGCCGCGAAAAAACGGGTGACGGTGGAAAAACTTCCGGACAAAACAAGGAAACTTACAGCGAAGGAAACGAAGAAGGTCCAGGGCGGAACCATCAGACACAAGATGTTTGCGCTTGTGGACCGGACCAACTGAATGGGGGTTGTTAGATGGGTTCGATCCTTACCAGGGAAATGAGGTAACAGAGAACACGATGCCAACCAAATCAAAAAGCACAAAACGTCAGACCAAGATTAGGAACATCCCGAAAGAGTCGAAAGACCTAGGCGCCCGAGAGCAGAAGAAAATCAAGGGCGGTCAAAAGACTTACCAGGTTGCAAACTTTAACTTCAAGGTTGGAGGATTACCGAGCTAACCGTGACTCGCAACTAGCGACCACCCAATTTCGATTACGAGATGTGGGCGCCACGATCTGCAAGCCGGGAGGCCGTCGAAAACGTTCTTGTTCGGCCAAGCCTGTAAATACAGTCTGACTGACTGCCGCGGCAAAATTCCCCACTTGGTAACGTCTTAACGCAAGCCGGAAATTTAGAAAGGCAAAGCGCAGCGTTTCCCCAAACAAGAAACCACCTAACCTAAGGTAAAACCTGAGCCCCACATTTTCGCAAAGGACGTCGCGACATACGTCTCAACACCCACCCGAGGCCAGCAGCCTCCAACTACGGAATCACCGGGGAGATGAATACCATGGCAAAGAAACAAACCACCAAAGCGCGGACGCGGACCAAAGAATTGCCTCGCAAAGAAAAGAAGTTGACGAATTCGACTCTTAAGAAAGTAAAGGGCGGAGCTGAGGTCCCTCAGGATCAAATTTCATTGAACTATTCGAAGATCACGTATAGGTCGAAGTAGCTCATGAAACAGCATCGCGCGGCATCACTAACAGCCCGGAGTTATCCACGACGCAGGAAGAAAACCTGATGCCGAAAACCACAAAGTCAACGAGCGCCACGAAGCGACTCAAAGTTAAGAAGCTGTCCGAATCCAAGAAACTAGTCTCAACAAAAGAGTTGAAGAACGTAAAGGGCGGGTACGAGGGTACACATGCGCTCTATCAGGACATATTCATCCCGGCGAACTTGAAGACTAAGTAACGATGGGAGCGGTTTACCGGCATTTGCGGTGTGTAACATGCGCCTTGGTACGATGAACTTAGTCACTCCCTAACAAGGCAAGTCTGGCGACTTAACTGCCAACTGCCTGTATCCAGAAAGGATCAAAGGAATCATGCCAAATAGTCCTCAGAAAACCACCAAGCGAAAGCGCTCCACGCTTAAGAAACTGTCTGTCACCACTAAGGAAGTAACAAGGAAGAAAATGAAAGGAATCAAAGGGAAGGGTCTGGCTCCGTCGTCCCAGGGAGTTCTAATTGGGGCGGCAGCACCGGCAGTTACAGTAGGTGTAGCACCGCAACTCACAGTGGGTGTAGCACCACAACCATTAATCGACCCGAAATTTACGGTTACTAAGTGACCGAAGTGCGATCTCTTCAATAGGATTAACGCCTTCACGCAGCGGCGGCGAACGCGGGTTTTTGCTGGAGGCGTTGCGAGCCTCGATACGCTGCTTTACGGATGAACTTGCTGAAGACATACAGGCACGGTTGCATCCTGTATGACAGGAACGACATCTGGGTTGGGCGGTCGCTCGCGTATTACGGCGAGTACTCGGAAGCCGAAGT
>DATEPB010000050.1:0-11976 GCA_035273425.1 Pyrinomonadaceae bacterium
AGTTGAATCAGTCGCCAGTCACCTTTTCAGATCTATGTCTTCAGACGCGGCGTGAATTACCTTCCAAGATAACGGTGCTCCACCATCAAGCATTTGTCCTGCACGACCTTAATTCCAGCCTGGGCCAATTCCTGGGCCACCTCTCCATTCCGGATCCCTGACTGCATCCAAACAGCTTTCGGCTTCTTGGTGAGCAGGTCTCCTAAATGCATTGGGACGTCGTGGGAGCGTCGGAAAATGTTCACGAGATCTAAGTCATCTGGAATTTCAGCCAGCGTGCGGTAGACTTTCTTACCGAGGATCTCGGTAACTTGCGGGTAGTAAACCGGCACGGGAATTACGTCGAAGCCAGCGTTAGCGAGGTAACGTGGAACGTAAAACGCGGGCTGATTTGCCTGGGCTTCAGTTTTGATCCCAAGCACAGCAATTGTTTGAGTGGCAGAAAGCAACTCTTGAATTTGCATGTCCGCTTCAATAAGGTTTTCTTGCCAATTCATAGGGTCAAGAGTATACGATCTGATATGGCCAGTCCGATAATCCCCCACTGATTCAACTAGTGTTATCATCCCATCCTCAAGGAGGACACGCCCCGTGAATCACAAAGTCATTGTTCCTCATCGACGCCGCCTGCGAACGATATTCACACTTTCCATCGGAGTCATTCTCGTCGGCATCATCTGGCTGGAGCCAACGCGTTGCATTTCCGGCACCGCCTACAGCGTTCATGCTCAGGATGACGCCTTCGCCTACGAAACCGAATATCAAAAGGGCATCGATCTCTTGCGGCGCCGACAGTATGAAGACGCGTTGAAGAGTTTCAAGCGAGCGAACGAGATGCGTGGCAAGAAGTCGCCGGAAGCGTTACTGGGAATGGCGCAATCGTATATGGGCCTTGAGGCTTACAAGAACGTGATCGATACCGCGGAAAAAGTCCTGGAGTTGGAACCAAACAATGCGGAGTTTCGAGCGCAGGCTTATAACTACAAAGGATTGGCTTTGCAGTCTCAAGCCGATATGAAGGACGAAAAGAAACTGCGCGAAGCCGAGGCGGCGCTGCGAGAAGGACTCGCCTTAAACGTCCCCGAACTGAAGGTGCTTCGACACAACCTGGGCGTGGTCCTACTCAAGCAGGGACGAGACGCGGAAGGCATCGCCGAGCTCCAGAATTATTTGAAGCTTCAGCCGACCGGCGGTTATTCGGATACTGCACGAAGAATGATCGAAAACCCGCGTCGCGCTCGAGAGTATTTCGCACCGGATTTTTCGATAATTACCTCCGAAGGGGAACACATCACGTTGGATGACTTGCGAGGAAAGGTGATCGTCCTGGATTTTTGGGGCACCTGGTGTCCTCCCTGCGTCGCTTCAATCCCGTCGTTGCGCGCTCTCCACAAAAAGTTCTCCAAAGAGCCGCAGTTCGTTTTGATCGGTATTAGTTCCGATTCGGACGAAGACGTCTGGCGTGAGTTTACGACTAAGGAAAAAATGATCTGGCCTCAGTTCTGGGATCGCAATCGCCAGGTCCAAAGGGCGTTCAACGTCAGAGCCTTCCCAACCTACATTGTGATCGACCACGAGGGGATTGTGCGGTTTCGCAGTATCGGGACGAGTTGGGACCGTACGGCTTCTCTCAACGATGTGATCAAGAAGCAGGTGAAGATCGTTGCGAAGACTGATGCTGTCAATCAGCCGTAGGTTTACCTTGAGTCAAGGGACAGTTGAGATGTTAGGAAGATTTTCCATTTCTCATTTGTCATCGTCCGAACGCGGCAATGAAGCCTGTGGTTCAGAGTGCAAGCTTTAGCTTGCGGCGTTCGGACCTATCCTGAGCCGCAGCCTAAAGGCTGAACTCTGAACTACAGGCCTCCCTCTGCGGCGATGACAAATGAGAAATGGAAAATGATATATGGAAAATTTTCTTTCTCATGAACAATGCATTCTCAACCCTAGTGCATCTTGAACGGGCCACCGCGTTCCTCCGCCACTAGTTCCGGCCGGCTAGAGTCCTGAACCACCTCGTGCATTTCTAAAACATTTGATTGAGAAAATGCTTCTTTGGGTAGCGTGCCGGATTGGGCGTGGCCTTTAACAAAAGCATCCGAGCGCACCCAGTTAAGGAAATCTGCGCGCGTATTCCAAATCGTAAACACAACGTAAGGATCCCCTTCATTAACCGGGCGTAATACCTGATTGGAGACGAACCCCGGCATCTGGTCGACCAGTCCCGCGCGATCGCGAAACCGTTGTTCGAAGGCGTCAGCATATTCCTGGTTGACGTAAATACGATTTGCGACAGTAATCATTTTTATTAGTTTCTCCCTGGCGGTCATCATACACGATGCGCTACTCCAACCACTTTCAATGCGGCGTCACGCCACCCCAGCGCGGCTGCCGCGCCGGGGA
Source organism: Pyrinomonadaceae bacterium (assembly GCA_035273425.1). Lineage (GTDB taxonomy): Bacteria > Acidobacteriota > Blastocatellia > Pyrinomonadales > Pyrinomonadaceae > PSRF01. The sequence continues at coordinate 2,404 of DATEPB010000050.1, forward strand.
CCCCGGTTGTCTACGCTTTGGTAGGTCGCGGCTTTGCGCGACCCGGTATTCATTGGTCAACAAGCGGCGCCGAGCCGCCGCGGCCAAAGTGCCGACAAGGGGGCGCACTCCAGGGAGTTAATTAATCGTCCACGGGCGGTTTTGATCGCAGTCGCTTGATCTGCCCCCGCCGCGTCTTGGCTTCAAGCGTTCTATGCTTCGCGGCTTTCGAGATTCGTGTAGGCACTCTCTTGGGCGCACGATAATTCAGTTGCGCAACTTTCTTGCGCAGCTTCTGCAAGCAGATTGCCTTGTTTCTGTACTGACTGCGCTCTTCCTGTGAGGTTACGACCAGTCCTGACGGTTGATGTCTGAGACGAACAGCACTTTCAGTCTTGTTGACGTGCTGGCCGCCCGGACCGCTGGAACGAAATGTCTCAACCTCACATTCGCGCAACAGTTCGTCGTCGGACTCAGGAAGCTTGATCATTATCGACCTCGAAGACTTCAATTTCTCGGAATTTCTAATTCTAATATCGCATGATTAGGTACCGCTAAGCCGAACAGGGAGAGCGAGTTTGGCCTGCAGCAAGGTTACCCGCGCTCAGTCGATTTTTTGACTGTCAGCCCCTTCCAAGGTATAAACCTCAGGCCAAAGTACAGTTTTAGTAAGTAACCTCGAAACACGCTTGGTTGTACCCAACATCCTGGTTTGAGAAAAGGTGGCAAAGCCCATGACTAAAACAAAGGCGGCACCCGTAAAGAAAAGGGCCGTACGCGTTGAACCTGAGCCAGAGCTCCAAGGCCTCGCTTCATTGAGTGACGAAGAAAGGGAAGTGCTGAACTGGACACGCGGGCGAAGGCTAAACGAATTCAAGAAAGTAAATCCCGACCTCACTTCGAAAGTTTTGGAAACCAAAATAATGTATATCGAGACCATCACCGTGGAAGGTGGCGAGATCCTCGATGCTCTGCGCCTCAACCCAACCTTGAGTTGGGAGAAGGTTAGGGACATTTTCTTGGGCGGAGTAGTTGACGGCTACACTTCAACTTTTCACGGCCTTGACGGTATCGAATATCCGGAACACTTCTGGAAGGCGACAATCGAAAACGAACGCGACAAGCTGAGCTGGTTAACCTGATGAAAGAAAAGCGCAACCGATTCAATTGGCAAATTTGGGCAGGCTTCCTGCTTAGTTTTATTGCCTCACTTAGCTATCCACTCATCTTTGTCAATTGGCCACTCACTCGAGACTTTCCCTGGGTCACGCTAGCTCTCTACGTTGTAGCTGCAGTTCTACTGGTTATCGGTGTGAAGCGTGCGTTTGCCTCGGGTCGTAGTCGGAAGGCGAAGATCGCAGCCCCTATCCTGGCGACGGTCAGCATCGCCATCATGGGACTCTTCCTCTTCTCGATTTTGATCGCGGCTCGATGGCTGCCGGCCTCGGCGGGCGCTCCGAAGGTCGGTGAACGTGCTCCGGAATTTACTCTTGCTGACATGTCAGGCAAAACGATATCGCTGACCGAACTGTTGACCACCCCGATCGCCGCGAACGGGGCGAAGCCCAAGGGAGTCTTGTTGATCTTCTATCGGGGATACTGGTGACCTTCATGCCACTCCGAGTTACGGAGTATTGAAAAGAATCTCGCAACTTTTCATCAATCAGGAATTCGTCCAGTCGCCATCAGCGTCGACCCTCCCGAAGTAAATAGGGATAAGCTGGGTCAGGCAGGCTACACCTTCACTTTTCTTTCAGACCCTAATACCGAAGCGATTCGCCGTTACGACCTGGTCCATGCGGGACAGGGCGAGGACGGTCACGACATCTCGCGGCCTGCTGAATTTTTGATCGATTCGTCGGGTACGGTGAGATGGGTGAATCTCACCGAGAACTATTGGGTGCGCGCGAGGCCAGAACAGATTCTGGAAGCCGCGAAGTTACTGCAATAGGTAAAACTCCTTGGAGTGCGCCGCCTTGTCGGCGCTTTGGTCGCGTCGGCTTTGCGACGCTTTTAGCCGAAATCCAACCTAATCGAAGGAAGCTTGCTGTGAACCAGGTCGCGCTGAGCCGCGACCGGCCAAAGCGCCGACCAGGCGGCGCACTCCAAGGAGTTGAAATTAGAGACAGTCTGAGGAACTGCGGGGATCCGGATTGCCGCCCTTGGTACAAGCCGGATCCCTTTAGTTTAGAAGCGGGCAACTTTTAGTTATTACTGGTCACCGTTTTTCCACGTAGCCCAGGGCTTCCCGTTCTTGAAGGAGATGGTAATGTCTGTGATCTGCGACAGGTTAAACTTGGTCCAGACGCTGTTCTTGCCATTCCTGAAAACAACTTTGATGTCCCACATTTCTTCTTTCCGGCGCGAAAATGAGATGGCCACGCTGTCGCCAGTGGCGAGAGTATCCGTCCCGAGAACGTCTTCTTCCCAATCGTCGACGCCCGTCGGCGATACATAAACCTCCGTAATTTCCAAACCAGTTTCATTGTGCAGAGTGAAATCCTGCTTGTTCTGGTGCAGAGTGGTATCGCCGTGCGCAAGAACACTCGGAACCAGTGTCAATGCAACGACAGCGATCGCTATTAGCGTAATGAACTTGTGATGCATTTTTCCTCTTACTGTCTTCATAATCAGGGAATCCTTTCTCCTTGAGCGGCACTATTCGGCGAGTGCGGTTGCTTTTCCGTCTTTGTAGTTGAGCGTAAGTTTGGAAATTTCGAGCAGGTTCAGATTCTCCCACTCGATACTGTTTTCCTTGTTGTCCTCGATTCGCAGATCCCACATAGCTGCTTTCTCGTTGCGGTTGAACTTGATGTCAACTTCGTGGCCGTCGGGAAGAGTGTCCTGACCCAGGATGTCTTCGTCCCAATCATCGGAGTCGTGTGGCGAAATAAAGACCTTATCGATTTCCACTCCAGTCGCATTGATGAGCGTGAAATCCTGTGCACCTTGCGTGGTTGCCGGTGCAGCCGGAGTGGCGGCGACTGTCGCGGGAGTAGCTGCTGGAGTTGTCGGTTTCGCCGTTGGTGTTTCCGTGGCCGAGCACGCACCAGTGACGAGTAGAGCTGCGGTCAGACCGCAAATCAACGCTTTGTTATTCATCTGTTGTCCTTAGTTTGTTAGGTTGGAACTGATGTCCAGGTTGGTATTTTAGTCGCGAGCATTAAGCTTTTATCATAGAGAATCCATAACTCCTAATCATTAATTCAGATACATGTATCGCGCGAGCAGGCACCATTGATCAGCCTTGGGCTAGTTTCAATTCCAAAAACCCAGCGGCTATGATAGTGCAAATTCCACAAGGAGGATGGCAATGAAACTGACTGAGTTGTTACTCGCTGAGTTGAACCGCGAGGTGGATCGATCTCGACGTGCGCTACAAGAGGTACCTGAAGGAAAGTATGAGTGGAAGCCGCACGACAAGTCGATGATATTCGGTTACCTGGCAAACATGGTGGCCACGATCCCGTCCTGGATCAAGATGCAGATTGCGCAGGACAATCTCGATATCGCTCCCGCCGATGGTGGCAAGATGGAACAAAAACGGTTGGAGACGAGTGAAGACTTAATCCAGGCGTTGGACGACTCGGCGGCTCAGGCTCGGGCCGCATTTGAAAATACAACCGATGAACACCTGATGACGAATTGGCAGTTGCTGGCTCGTGGACAAGTCGTTGCGGAGGCCGCGCGGTACGTGATGATACAGGACACATTTGGACACTGGTCGCATCACCGAGGTCAGATGACCGTTTATCTGCGTTTGATGGGCGCGAAGGTGCCGGCGATCTTCGGACCTTCGGCAGATGATAAAGAATTTAGATAGGCACCCAATCAAGCGATTTGCCTTAGCTCTTAGGAGTGCTCTGCCAACGGCTTCTCCTTGGAGTGCGCCGCCTTGTCGGCGCTTTGGTAGGTCGCGGCTTTGCGCGACCTGGTACGCATTAGTCAACAAGCGGCGCTGAGCCGCCGCGGCCAAAGCGTCCCGACCCGTCGGGACGCACTCCAAGGAGTTGAATTCATGGCGGGAGATTTGCTTTAGTCGAAGCACACTCAGCGGAGTATGTTGAAATCGTACAGAGAGCTCATTTAGTGGCGCCGGGTTAAACGGATGTGCACGCTTTCCTAACAGTGCTGAGCGGAACGAACAAGGTGGAGGAGAATCATGGATAACAACTTCGACAAGCAAACACAGGACGCACTTATAAATAAGAACCGTATGCGAAGGATGGGATTTATCGCGGCGGGAATTGGTTTGGGATCAGCACTCGCATATTTGATATCGCGAGTATTCGTTCCTTCGGAGCGAGTTCAAAAACGCGCCGTCCCGGAACATATCGTAGACGACCGCGGCACAGATCAGGATAAGGCAGCGCGAATACTTCTTCGACTTCGCGATCGCGCTTTCGAGTCCAGCGATGAGAAGCTGGCGATCGCTTTAGGCCGCCCGGTTGAAGAAGTTAACGGGTGGAACGCGGGTGTGGAAGTAATCGACGACGACGTGGTTATGAAAGCCCGTGGTATTGCTATGGCCCGAGGGGTGACCGTCGAATAGCGGAGGATTGTAGGGGCGGCACTCCGTGGCCGCCCCTCTTTTTATTCTTCGGACTAACGAGTAGGGAGAACAAGGGGCGATTTTCCATATCTCATTTTCCATTTCTCATTTGTCATCGACGGTAGTCGGAGCGAGAGGCCTGAAGTTCAGAGTGAGCGAGAGGCCTGAAGTTCAGAGTTCACGCTTTAGGTTGTTTTTTGCGTCGCAAGGCGCAAGCTAAAGCTTGACGTCCGTAAATGGAAAATGGGAAATGGAAAATGAGAAATGGAAAATCGCCCTTCACTGCCACGCACCTAACTCCAGACCAATAGGGCTAAGTTGTCGTTTCCTCTGACACGAGCTCCCAGCTAATCTTTTCGTGCATATCGATCTGCTTGAGCAGATTCCCGCGTTCGTCGTAAAAATCAAACATGCCCTCATGAAAATTTTGGGTGTCTACGCGAGTGGCCTCGCGAATAATTTCGGTTGAGCCGTCTGGCCTGGTAATACGCATCGTCATGCGGTTTCCTCAATCTATGCTTCGCTTTTTCCGGCCGCGGCTTCACGCGCTAGCGCACGTTCTGGCCTGGCATATTGATCAAGGCCAAAGCCAAGCAAGATTGTCACCATTATGAAGGCCGATGAGAAGAAGTAAGGCGCTGAAACACCGATCCGATCGAAGGTCCATCCAAAAAAGAGTGGCGCAATAATGCGGGCGACGCCACCATATGTTTGCTGCATGCCCATGTAGAGACCGCGTTCTCTCGGCGCCGTAACTCGAGACAAAAGCGCCGTCACGCAGGGAAATGTGAACGCCGTCCCTAATGGAATCAATGCGACCGCAACCGCCAGCATCCAGAGATTCCTGGCTAGTGGCATTCCGAGCACACCAGTTGCTAAAAGCACTAACCCAAGACGCGAGAGATTTGCCTCGCCCAGCCAGTCGACCGCGCGTCCCAGCAGTAGTACGCGAGTAAAAACTGAGATCGCGCCAACGTACATGAAGAAGTAGCCGATGGTTTTTTCGGTAACTTCAAAGCGCGCGTTAAGAAACAGCGCAAGCACTGAAAAGCTTCCCTGAAAAGCACCGATCGCGATAGCGTAAATCCAGATGAGCCGGGACGACGGTTCACTTGCGCGAGAGATCACGTGCCAGATCGCCTGGGACGAACTGCGACGTTTTTCACCCGCCTCCGGCTGGTCTGAGAAGTCGCGCGATTCCTTCAGATATCGAGCCACAAAAATCATGTTTACGACGCAAAGTGTGGCCGCCAGAATTCCAGGCGCGGCCTGGCCCATGCGCAATGTCGGTGAACCGGGAATCAAATCGCGTGTGCCCAGCGTGATCGCAAACGAACCGAGCACTGGCCCAAGCGCGACGCCAAGATTTGTAGTTGCCGAGAGCCAGCCAAGGGCACGCGCGCGATCTTTTGGATCAGTTGAGTCAGCCACATAGGCCTGAATGACTCCGACAGTGCCGCCACCTGCTCCCTGAACCATTCGCGAGAGAAACAGGACCAGCAGCGAGTGTGCAAAGCCAAAGATCAAATACGCGATCGCCGAAGCGCCCAGCGCAATTAACAATGTGGGGCGCCGGCCGACCCGATCGGAAAACCGTCCCCACATCGGAGCGCTCACCAGTTGTGCGAACGTAAACGCGGCGACGATGAAACCGATGATGATTCCCACGCCAAAGTGCATTCCCAGAAAGTTAACGCCTGATCCACCGAGTGCCTTTACGTAAAACGGCAGCAGCGGAATGATCATCAGTAAACCCAGCATGTCCACGAAGGCCGTGATCATCAGGGTAAACAGCTTAGCCGGAATCTTTTTGACTTCGCGCCAGAGGATGTAAAGGAGTCCAGCCGCAATTGCGACCAGCAATACACGCACGATCGGCGACTCGAAAGATTGGGAAATGTTTTGTAGGAGAATCATCGAAGGCAAAGGGAACGTTTGGGCAGATTACACAGCGGCGCAGATGTCCGCAACCGGAGAACATCGGGTGTCCGACATGCTTCAGCTTGTCGGAGATGCGGGGAAACATTTAACAAGGAGTTGAGCACCTCAAGTTACGACAAGCTGAAGCATGTCGGAACATCGGCGAACCTAGCGTAAGATGGTTTAGAAGAACATACACCCATGGTTCCGTTATCAATCCTCGACCTCGTTCCGGTCACGGTGGAAGAAACGCCTCGCGAAGCCCTTCCTAAGAGTCTGGCTTTGGCCCAGTCTGCGGAGCGCTGTGGATATAAACGATTCTGGGTGGCCGAACATCACAACATGACCGGGATTGCCAGTGCTGCAACCTCAGTCGTGATCGGTTACCTGGCTTCCGGCACTTCGAGCATCCGTGTTGGATCCGGCGGGATCATGTTACCGAACCATTCACCACTGATAATCGCCGAACACTTCGGCACGCTAGAGTCGCTTTATCCGGGTCGGATTGATTTAGGTGTTGGTCGAGCGCCAGGGACGGATCAGCGAACGGTGCGTGCACTGCGACGCGATCCGAGAAGAGCAGACGATTTTCCGCAAGACGTGCAGGAGTTACAGTCGTTACTCGCCGTCGCAGAACATGGACAAGCAGTTCGCGCTGTTCCTGGAGCAGGCACAGAAGTTCCCATTTGGATCTTGGGCTCAAGCACCTTCGGGGCTGAGCTAGCGGCAGCGCTCGGGTTGCCTTACGCTTTCGCCTCACATTTCGCACCTGATTCGCTACTCGATGCGCTCAAGATTTATCGCAAGCTGTTCAGACCCTCGAAGCAACTTCAACATCCATACGCAATGGCTGGCGTGAACGTGGTTGTGGCAGATACTGACGACGAAGCACGTCGACTGTTTACGACCATCCAGCAATCGTTTACGAATCTGTTTCGCGGTAGTGGTGGAAAACTGCAACCGCCAATCGATGACATAGAGGAGTATTGGTCACCGGCGGAGAAATTTCAGGCTTCGCACATGCTGAAATATTCGATAGTAGGTTCGAAAGAGACAGTACGCGAAAGTCTCAAGAAATTTCTGGCGTTGACCAGCGCTGATGAGTTGATGGTGGTGTGCGCCATCTATGATTATGACGCAAGGATCAGGTCGTACGAGATGCTGGCAGAGATTGCGAATTTAGTTCGCACACCAGATGGCTAATGTTTTCCGACTAACTGAGTGAGGTAACCATGAATTGAAAGCACGAATCCTGGGAGTTGTACTCATAATAGTTTTTAGCGTCCTTCTCTATATCAACTGGCAACAGTTGCTGCGAGATGGAACCTATTCACTCAAGATGGCAGCGTTTACGCCGGTAGGGATCGTTGGCGGCTTGTTCCTGCTTTTCTTCCCATCAATGGTCGGAGCGCCTAAGACAACAAAGGAAAAAGTCATCGTGATGGCTGTGTTCGTAGTGGGCCTGATTGCGGGACTGATCAATTGGTACCTGATGGATCCTGGTTTTTTCGGAATGTGAAACAACGCACGGATACAACGAAACACGTTCCGAATGTGCCGTCGACAGTTCAATGATCAACACCAGCTCCTCACAGGTCAGGAAGGAGGATTTATCCCCGCTCTTCCTGGAGGACCTGCAGCTCATGAAAGCAGTAGACAAGTTTCGTTTCAGACTTGCCGCTGAGTCGGACTTCCGCGACAACGTGCGGGGATAAATCCTCCTTCCGACCTGTGAGGAACTGCGAGTCTCTAAATCTGCTTTGTCGGTCTACTGCAGGTCCAGTTTTTTGTTCTCGCCCCAGTCGGCTTGTTTTCCGGTGACGATCGCTGAAACGAAGCCAATCACCTGGGCCACCTTGCTGGAAGGGCTGTCCCAATATTCCGCTTTCTCGATCGCGACCTTCAACAGCGCGATGTCAGGCCCTTCCGGCCCTTCGGGAAACCAGGCCTTCAGCACCGGCTTCCATAGCTCCTCGATCTTGTTCTTGTCTGTTACCAGTTCCGCCGTGCCGGTGATGGACACGTATCGACTATCGTCCGGATTAGCAAAACTCACGTTGCACTTCGGCGTGCGGTTAATCTCCGAAACCTTGTGTGAAGTCTTGCTAGTAAAGAACCAAAGGTTTCCCGCTTGATCAACTTCGCTATTGAGTGACATTGGCCTGCTATGCAGGTCGCCATTCTCGTCGACCGTCGTCAACATGCAGAAATCAATTTCCTTGATCATCTCCCGCAGCTTCTGAAAGTCAGCTTCTCTCGTATTCTCCATAAACGCCTCCTGATGATTGCTTTTCATCGAAGACTATACGGTGGGGTCCTTCACAGACACGTGTCGTTGATGACAAGAATTTCGCGTGAGGCTCGCACAGGCTCTACCACTTTAGTCAACTCCTTGGAGTGCGCCGGCCCGGCGGCGCTTTGGCCTCGCGTTACACCAAAATCCATCGAGATGACTTAAGACAGACTTGGCCAAAGCGGTGCCAGGCCACCGCACTCCAAGGAGTTGAGTCAAACCCGGCGACTACCATGGGAGACCTTGGAGATCGACTTCGCCTTTGGGCCAGGCTTTCTCGCGCAGAGGATAGACCATGACCAGCAAAGGGGAAGTCACTTTGCCAACGGGCTGGTCGAAAAGCACTGGTCCATCGATAGTCTGCCACCCGAGCCGCGCGTAATAGGCCTCCATCTTTGGCAGGCAAAACAGCAGACCTGCCTCGACCTCCCATGCGCGTTTCATAAACAACATCGCGTGCTCCATCATTCTGCGAGCGATTCCTTGCTTTTGAGCTTCAGGAACCGTGACGACTCCGCCCAAACCAGCAACCTTCATGGGCTTGCCATCAACACTTACTTCGTGACGCAACAGGCCTACGTGACTCAAGGGCTTTCCATCCGAGAACAAAACAAAGTGAAGCTCCTTGGGCCTCCAGGTTAATTGGTGTGGCAGTTCTCCAAAGATGTCTTCGCCCCACTTGAAGAGAAGTCGAGTTTCTTCTTCGGAGAGCGCGTCGGATTGTCTAATCAGTTCGTTCATTCCAGTAAGCAGTAAGCAGTGAGGCCGAATTCAACTCCTTGGAGTGCGCCGGCCTGGCGGCGCTTTGGCCCTCGGTACACGAAAATCA
>DATEPB010000051.1:0-31833 GCA_035273425.1 Pyrinomonadaceae bacterium
GCCCACTTACTAAGAAATCATTTGAAGTGTTTAGCCGGGCGTAGGCCAAAGCGGCGCCAGGCCGCCGCACTCCAAGGAGTTGGATTTCTTGGCCCGGTCCTAAAAATTCGTCCTCAGCTCCAATAAAATAAATTTACAAACGATTTCTTGACCACACCTTCGTCTCGCGATATCCTCCGCGCCACTTTAAGTTACTTTTCCAATCTCGTGCGTTGATCGTCTCCCGTGCACGACGCATTCAGACTCGCCAGACTTTAGCGATCTCGAGAAGTTTTCTCCCGACGCAGAGTCTCGTTTTGTTGGCCCACACCTGAAGGAGGAATTCCGATGTATCGCAGATCTCTCGTAGTGTTTTCAGTGTTGACGCTTTTGTTTGCAGTTCTTGTATTAAACGGCTGTACCAATGCCGAGGTTACCAAGGCACCTGAGCCTGCGAGCTCAACCGCCGCAAACTCGGCGGCCGCGAAGATTCCTGTGACTACCGCTTCCGAGGAAGCACGAAAAGAGTTTCTGCAGGGTCGTGATCTGAATGAGAAACTACTCATTCAGGATTCGATCCAACATTTTGACAAGGCCATCTCCCTCGATCCGAATTTTGCATGGGCCGAACTTCTTCGGGCACAGGTCAGTCCCACCGGGAAAGAATTTTTTGAACACTTGCAGAAGGCCGTCAGTTTGGCTGACAAGGCTTCGAACGGCGAAAGGTTGCTCATTCTGGCCACTGATGCCGGGACGAAAGGCAACACTACCAAGCAGAAGGAATATCTCGATCAACTCGTCGCCGCTTATCCAAACGATGAACGTGCCCACTTTAATCTGGCGGGCTTTCACTTTGGTCAGCAGGACATGCCTCAGGCGATCGAGCATTACAAGAAAGCGACTGAGTTAGCCCCGACCTATTCGTCCGCCTACAACCTGCTCGGTTACGCGTATCGACAAAACAATGACTATCCAAATGCTGAACAGGCGTTTAAGAAATACATTGAGCTTATTCCCAAGGATCCGAATCCTTACGATTCCTACGCTGAGTTGCTTTTGAAAATGGGTCGATTCGATGAAGCGATTACGCAGTATCGGAAAGCGCTGGAGATTGACTCGAACTTCATTAATTCTCATCAGGGAATTGGCGCCGCTTTGATGTATCAGGGAAAAGCCAGCGAGGCAGCGTCGGAAATTCAGAAGATCAACGACAAAGCGCGAAGTGATGCTGAGCGGCGCACTGCTTTGTTTGCGTTAACTGTGGTTGACGTGGACAGCGGCAACATGACGAAGGCACTTGAGGAAGTCGATAAACAATATGTGTTGGGAGAAAAGACAAACGACATTCCAGCGATGACGGGAGACCTTCAACTTAGAGGAAATATCCTGGCCGAAATGGGCAAGTTTGATGAAGCCAAGACGCAGTTTGAGCGGCTACTCAAGATGACGGAAGACTCAAATCTGTCGCAGGAAATCAAAGACAACGCGCGGCTGTTTCATCACTACAACCTCGCCGTAGTTGCCTTAGGGAAGAAAGACGTGGCCACTGCAAAGACCGAAGCAGAAGCGTTTCGAAAAGGTACCGAAGCTTTAAAGAACCCGTTCCAGACGAGGCAATCACACCAGCTTGCGGGAACGATTGCCTTCGAAGAAAAAGACTACGACAAGGCGATTGCCGAGTTGCAACAAGCCAACCAACAGAATCCTTACGACCTTTATCGTTTGTGCCAAGCGTACCAGGGCAAGAATGATACTGCCAAGGCAAAGGAGTTTTGCGGAAAGGCAGCGGCGTTCAATTCACTGCCGCAGTTGAATCTGGCTTTTATCAGGAAGAAGGCGAGCCAAGTGTAAATCAACTCTTTGGAGTACAGCGGCCTGGCGCCGCTTTGGCCAAACGTTTCGAAATAATCAATCCCAGTATCTTGCGATGCTAGGCCAAAGCGCCGCCGGGCCGGCGCACTCCAGGGAGTTGCTTCAGTCGATCGCTGAGGAAGTAATAGTTCAGCGTTCAAGCTTTATTAGCTTGCGTCGCCGAGCTGCAGCCTAAAGGCTGAACTCTGAACTTCTGGCCTCTGGCCAACGACCCGATGAAAAATGAGCAATGGAAAATGAGATATGGAAAATCTGCCTCAGCCCGCTTGAAAACTAAGCCTCAGCGACCTCAACAGGATCAAAGCTTCCCACCGTGTCCGTAGCATCGCGGAGAATTTCTTCATCAGCGTGGCCCATTGCTGCGATGCGACGCGCAGCCCGATCAGCGGCCTCCTGGACCACGTGGCCATCGTGACCGCGTGTCCACTGCCAGGTGATCTTATGTTTGGCAGCGGCATCATCGAGACGTCGCCACCACTCATGATTCGTCTTGCGGCGGAAGCGGCCACTCATCGTCTCGACCACGTAGCGTGAGTCTGTAAACAGGTGCACCCGGCAGGGCTCGCGCAAAGTCTCCAACCCTAGGGCTGCGGCCGCAACCTCAGCTTGCTGATTTGTCGCCTGCCCCAGATAACTACCTACGGCCCGCCAAACCCCTTGATAACCAAGTAGGGCCACGGCAGCGGCCCGGCTCGACGCCTGACCGTTGCCGAGACTCGAACCGTCGCAAAAGATCGTTACTTTTTTGAGTGACTTCGAGTTCTTGCTCTCGAGTTTTGGGTTCACCGCTTCAAATCCTTCTTGGTCGATCGCTCAACGTTCCTGAATCAATCGTTCACCCGCAGCACCGCCAGAAACGCTTCCTGAGGAATTTCGACCCGGCCCACTTTCTTCATCCGCTTCTTACCTTCTTTTTGCTTTTCCAGAAGTTTGCGTTTGCGAGAGATATCACCACCGTAGCATTTGGCGATTACGTTCTTGCCCATAGCTTTCACTGTTTCGCGCGCAATCACTTTCGCGCCGATGGCCGCCTGAATCGGCACCTCAAACAGTTGCCGCGGGATCAGTTCCTTCATCTTGGTCGCGAGCAGACGTCCCTTTGCGGCCGCTGTATCTCGATGAAGCACCAGCGAAAGCGCATCGACCGGTTCACCTGAAACCAGCACGTCGAGTTTCACCAGATCGCTTTCCCAATATCCGGCGAGGTGATAGTCAAGCGAAGCGTATCCGCGGGAGGTCGATTTGAGGCGATCATAAAAGTCGAGCACGATTTCGTTCAGCGGTAACTCATACGTAAGCATCACGCGGTTTGAAGTGATGTACTCGAAGCCTTTTTGCACGCCGCGTTTTTCTTCCAGCAGAGCCAAAATTCCACCCAGATGTTCTTCAGGCGTAAGGATCGTGGCTTTAATCGCAGGCTCCTCGATTTTTGCGATGCGTCCCGGGTCGGGCATCTTGGCCGGTGAATCGATCTCGGTAACCTGCCCGTCGGTGGTGGTGACGATGTAACGCACACCCGGTGCAGTCGTGATCAGATCAAGATTAAACTCGCGCTCCAAACGCTCCTGCACGATTTCCATGTGAAGCAGGCCGAGAAAGCCGCAACGAAATCCGAAACCCAAAGCTGTAGACGATTCCGGCTCATAAAAAAATGAAGCATCGTTAAGCCGCAGCTTATCCATGGCGTCGCGCAACTCTTCATACTGGTTTGTGTCGACCGGATAGAGTCCGGCGAAGACCATCGGCTTGATTTCCTGGTAACCAGGAAACGGCTCTGTGGTGGGCCGTGCGGCTTCAGTGATCGTATCGCCAATTTGCACGTCGGCGACTGCCTTGATCGACGCTGTCAGGAAACCTACTTCGCCAACACTTAACGAATCGATTGGCGTTGGTCGCGGTTTATTCACGCCCAAAGTTTCCACCTGGTAGTCGCGTCCGGCATTGAAGAAACGAATCTTCATTCCCGGTCTGATCGTGCCGTCGATCACGCGAAACAGGACGATGACGCCACGATAAGAGTCGTACCATGAATCGAAGATCAGAGCTTTGAGCGGAGCGTTAGGATCGCCTTTTGGCGGAGGCACGTCGCGCACGATTGCTTCAAGTACGTCGGCTACACCCATTCCCGTTTTGGCGCTGGTAAGAATGGCGTTGTGTGTCTCCAGGCCGATGAAGTGTTCGATCTGTTCGATCGCTTTTTCCGGCTCGGCGCCAGGCAGATCGATCTTGTTGATGACAGGGATCAGCTCAAGATTGTTTTCAATTGCGAGATACGTGTTCGCCAGCGTCTGCGCTTCCACTCCCTGCGAAGCATCAACGATTAGTAATGCTCCTTCGCAGGCAGACAGCGAACGTGAAACTTCATAGGAGAAATCGACGTGACCGGGCGTGTCGATCAAATTCAGAATGTACGACTCTCCGTCCTGAGCCTTGTAGTTCAATCGCACAGCGTGGGCTTTGATCGTGATTCCGCGCTCGCGCTCAAGATCCATATCATCGAGAATTTGTGCAGACATGTCGCGGCCGGTCACGGCGCCGGTCAGTTCCAACAAACGGTCCGCGAGCGTCGATTTGCCGTGATCGATGTGAGCGATGATGGAAAAATTGCGAATGCGTTCTGGGTTCATTGAAGAAAACTGCGTGAACTTTGTGCTTGGTTCTTTGTACTTTGTCTTTGAAATGCGCGCTTCTCTGCTCTTACGTTAGCAAAAGCAAAGAACCAAGTTCCAAGCACAAAGTACTGCTTTCAAAATAGCAAAAGGCGCGCGAAACCGCACGCGCGCCTGTTTTTATTGGGAAATGCGTCGCGACTTAGTCGTCGATGTGCTCGTTCACATACTCGCGAGCTTTTTCCGGCGTACTAATGGTGGTCTGCATGAAGTCAGTATTCCTGAATATCCAACGGAGATGTTCTTTGAAAAACGGCGCGTACTCATCAGTGGGGCTGCCGTCTGGCTTCAGCAGGCCCAGTTTCTCAGAGACTCTCCTGACCAAGTCAGCGTCTTGGGAGGCTGCGGCGGCTTGGAAGAGTTTGTGCTTGTCGTCCTCAGACATACTCGACGACGAGGAGGAACGGTTGGAGTTGCTGGCTGAGTTCGAATTGGAGTTCCGGTTGGCGGATGAATTGAAGTTTGAGTTGCTGTTCGAATTCTCATTTGAATTGTCATTGGTGTCTGTGTAGCTGGTGATGCCGGGCGCCTTGATAACCCCGGTGGCGATCAACGCCCCAATCGCCACGACAGCTAGAATCACGATCAAGCAGCCGCCACCGCCGCATCCCAATGCAATCTTTTGGTTTCGGTTCATTATCTACCTCGTATTCGACGCGGTGTAACAGGCAGTTAACCGCCAGTGTTATGTACGTTCTTCAGAGCGTCAATGGATACTTCTGGATCCACGAAGAGTTCAGGACTGCGATCAGATAAAAGCTTTGACTTAGTCGTCGATATGTTCCATGACGTAAGCACGAGCCTTTTCGGGGGTCAACACTGATACGATGAACCGAGTATTCGTCTTGGCCCACTTTTTATGGGCCTCCACAAACACCACCTTGTGGTCATCGCCCTCACCGTCCCCCAGTCCGATCTTCCTCAGCACGCGAAGAATCAATTCGGTGTCCTGAGTGACGCCCGCTGCCTGATACAACCTGTGCTTGGCATCCTCCGACATCGTGGATGACGAGGATGAAGTGTTTGTATTCGAGTTCGTGTTGGAGTTGCGGTTGTAGGGTGAATTGTAGTTAGAGTTGCGATTCGAATTATCGTTGGAGTTAGAACTGGGGTTGTACAGACCAGGAGCGCGTATAACGCCAGTCACGACCAGGACAGCGCCGAGGATCACCAGCAGAATTATTCCAAGGCACCCTCCGCCTCCGCATCCCAGAGCAATTTTTTGGTTTCGATTCATAAGTAAGACCGAGTCTTTCAATGGTGGCGCGCATCGCTAGCCGATTCCAAAACTAACGCCATGGACATTTGTTAACGACCCGTTTTCATCCAGGCTAGGCAGGACGCCAGATGATACCGCATGTTTTCAGGTGTGTCGTGATGAATATCGCCGTGACCCGGCAAAACCCATTCAAAATTGTAATTCAGGAGCGTCGCCATCGACTCCGTTTGTTTGGCCCAGGAGTACCATGCAACACTGCGGAAGGCGGTCAATGTGTTTCGCGCAGGCGACCACGCCAGATGATCGCCGGTGAAAAGAAACTTGTTGCGATAAAGAAAAACTACATGCCCGCGCGTATGACCTGGAGTTGGAATCGCGAGGAAATCGTTGTCCAGGACAATTTCGGTTTCGCCTTGAAGCACGCGTTCGACACCAAGTCTGCGCGCACCGTCGTCGGCATGCATAACGCGCTCGCAACCAAACTCTTTCGAGAAGCGTTCATGGTCGGCGACATCATCGCGGTGAGTCAGGAGCATTTGCTTAATGCCTCCCAGCTCGTGAATGCGTCGCGTCAGATGCTTGGTAAAGCGCGGCGAGTCTACGAGCACGTTGCCGCCTTCGCTTTCCGGTCGCACGATCAAATAACTCCACGCACCAAAACTTGCTTCGGAAGTGAAGCCACAAAAATAAACATTCTCGGAAATCAGATCCGGAAAGGCGTCGATGCCAATGTGTGCATCGTGTTTCTCGATTGTCCCGATTGATCCGGTCGGGCAGGCAACGAGGGCCATCATCGCCAATCGAATCTCGCCATCGTTAGCCGGCTGCTGATGCACACTGCATTGTTCGCCGTGGTCGTGAAATGTTGCGGGCGCAAGCTGGCTGCACGTGTCGCAATCGATGCAGCTCGCGTCGACGAAGAAGTCGCCGGGAACGTTTTCTGGTAGTCTCCGTTGAATATTGGCCATGACGCGATCACATTATGGCTGAGAAGTCGGTCAACACAGAATCCAGTGACGAGCGTGTCGCGAGAATTGAACATAGAACGACTATTCAACGAGCTCGCAAAGCGAGCGGGCACATTAAAAGCTTTGCACAAACAGTCACTGAACCCGAAAGATCAACCCGAGGTTGGGTCTGTTTCGTGAGTGTTCGTGTTGTTTCGTGGATCGCTTTTAGTTTAACGCCAAGCACGATCCACGAACTCACACGAAACAACACGAAGGTTGGGCAAAGGCTAAAGAACCCGTGCCTAATTGGCCTTAATCCAGTCGCTTGCTTCTTATCCCATCGCTGTCTAAGATTCCGATTCGTTTCCCAACCAGTTTTTCCTTCAGCAGATAACAGGAGAATCGTAAATGCGCTTTATCCGGAGTTTTATCGTCATCATCTCGTTGACCGTCGTCGGCGGATTGGTGACTTTAGTTTCACGTGCTCAGCAATCAAATGGCGCATCGCCCGGAGCAGTGAAAACCGTCGAGATTACTCCTGCCTCTTCTGATATTTCTGTGGGCCAGAAGGTCAAGTTCACCGTCGTCGTCAAAGATGCGTCTGGAAAAGTAGTCAAGGTGACGCCATCTACCTGGGTTGCCGCCCCGTTCGATTTGGCCGGTGTCGACCAGTCGGGAACAGTTTCATTCTTTGCTCCAGGCGAAGTGCTGGTCGGTGCAATTATCGATGGCAAGACAACGTTTGTGACGGTTAACGTTAAAACGGCGCCAGCCACACGAGTTGATATTGAACCGGTTAAAGGGCCGCTGTTCGTAGGTGCTACTACGAAACTATCCGCAGTCGCTCGCAGCTCGGAAGGGAACCCGCTTAACGACGCTTCTATTAGCTGGGTTTCCACGATGCCTGAAGTTGCGACAGTTGACGCGGCGGGTGTCGTGATGGGACTTGCCCCCGGTCGCGCGCAGATCAAAGCCACTTCTGGTAATGGCTCAGGCACGATGGAAGTCACCGTGGCCAACAGTAATTTGACCGGACTTTCCGTCGAGCCTCGTTCGACTACAGCGCGCACGGGCGATGTAGTTCGCTTCAACGTTAAGGCTCAGAGCGGACCTACGGACAATAGCGCTGTCCGTTGGACGGTGAATGGACCGGCCGCAACCATCGACCGCGACGGCGGTTTCGTTGCTGAGTTGCCCGGCTCGTATGTGATCACTGCCGGAAGTGGATCGCAGGAGGCGATCGCTTCCGTGGTAGTCACTCCTCGAAATGCTGAACGCAACATTGAACTTGTGGGTCGCGCCCGCGTGAAGGACGTGCCCTCGGCTGAACAATGGATCATCGGAAACTACGCGTATCTTTCAACGATCTCCGACAAGTTGCTTGTCTATGACGTCTCAAATCCGGCCGAACCAAAGTTGACTGACACCATCAAAGTGGATGCGCGCATCATCAACGACGTCAGCACGACCGCAGATGGAAAAATTCTCGTCATCTCGCGTGAAGGCGCTTCCAGCCGGAGAAATGGCATCGCGTTTTACGACACCTCGGATCCTGCCCATCCAAAGCTGATCTCTGAGTACACCGCGACCGTCACTGGCGGAGTGCACAGCGCGTTTGTCGACGGTCGTTACGTTTACCTGACCGACGACGCCACCGGCTCAATGCGGGTGATTAGTTTTGCTGACGTTAAGAATCCGAAAGAGGTCGCCAGGTGGGAAGTCCCCAATCAAGTAGCGACCACCATTCGCACCATCGATGGCGACACAATCGGTGGACGTTACCTCCATGATCTACAAGTGAAAGATGGATTGGCGTATTTAGCTTACTGGCGCGATGGTCTCGTAATTCTCGACGTGGGCAATGGCATGAAAGGCGGTAGCCCTGAGAAGCCGCAGCTGGTTAGCCAGTTTCGTTTCAACCATCACGAGTTGTACGGCAACGGATGGCTGGCGGGAACGCACTCCGTGTTTCGCTACAAGAACTATGTCTTCGTGGGCGACGAAGTTTTTCCACCGATCTTTAATATTCAGGAGCGCCTCAGGCTTCCGGTGCGAGGCATTACCCATGTGATCGACGTCTCCGATATCAACACGCCGCGTAAGGTAGCAGAGTATCCCGTCCCTGAAGCCGGCGCTCATAACATCTGGGTCGAAGACGACATCATGTATATGGGTTATTACACTGGCGGGGGTCGGGTGGTCGACGTTTCCGGTGAGCTGCGCGGGGATCTTTACCGGCAGGGACGAGAAATCGGACGACTTTGGGCGGGTGATCCTGAAGGGTTCAAGGTGAATTTGCCCTTTACCTGGGGCGCTCAACCTCACAAAGGTCTGGTTTATTTTAACGACGTGAATAGCGGAATCTGGATAGTGAAGTTAGGCGAGGCAAACCAGAAAGGATCGACTACGCACCCGGGACAGTAAGTGGGCCGAACGATCAACCAAAGGTAATTAGATTCACGAGCCACGTGCAGTAGCGCCACACCGAGCCACCGAAGCTGGCGGACAGAGTAAAAGCCCCAGCCGAGCCTGGGGATCTAAGCAATAAGCAACCGAGCCCACGAGGTGGGCGACAGACGCTCTGCCGCCCGCTTCACGGGCTCGATTTATTTGTGACGATGCACCCAAGGTTCGCTTCGCTTCAGCTTGGGCGTTTACTATGCCCGCCCGCTTCGCAGGCTCGTTGAATGCAATTGCCCCAGAGTGAATAAGCACTCAATCGCGGCCTGACAATCCAAACTCACTAATCAATTTGTGCAAATACGATCGACTAATCCCCAGCCGTTTCGCTGCTGCCACTTTGCATCCATGTTCGGCCGTGAGCGCATCAGCTATCAGCTGTTGCTTCAGTGAACTGACCGCCGATTCGAAACTCGTGACGCCTTGCTCAATCGATAGCGGCGTTCCCCCCAACATCTTCTTTGGCAGAAATTCCAGACCAAGCGTTGGCGACCGGTCGAGCAAAACCAGCCGCTCCATCAGATTTTCAAGTTCGCGAATATTACCCGGCCATTCGTACTCGTTGAGTGAATTGATTAATTCTGGCGCTAGCTGAGGTGTGGCCCGTCCATGTTTCTCAGCAGCTTTCGCAGCAAAGTGAGCCGCCAGCTCCGGAATATCCTCCTTACGAGTGCGCAGCGGTGGCAACTCCAGAGGCACCACATTCAAGCGGTAAAACAGATCTCGTCGAAATCGTCCCGCCTCAACTTCAGCTTCCAAATCCCGATTTCCCGCGGCGATTAGCCGAATGTCTACGCTCAGAGTTTTTGTACCGCCGACTCTTTCGAAAGAGCGTTCCTGTAAAACCCGCAGCAGTTTCACCTGGACATTGGGACTGAGTTCTACGATCTCGTCGAGAAACAGAGTCCCTCCATCCGCCAACTCAAAGCGACCAATTCTCACGCTCGTCGCATTTGTAAACGCACCCTTTTCATGACCGAACAATTCAGATTCAATCAAAGACTCCGGCAACGCTGCACAACTCACCGCAATAAACTTCGCGTCCGCGCGTGGACTCTCTTCATGAATCGCCCGCGCGATCATTTCTTTCCCAGTGCCGTTTTCTCCGACGATTAGAACCGTGGCGTTAGTTCCCGCTACTGCTCGCGCCTGTTTGAGAGTGTCTTCGAGAGCCTTACCGGATCCGATCAACCGGCCAAATCCGCGCGCTCCCACCAACTCATTGCGCAGGCGGTCATTCTCGATTTCCAGCCGCCGCATTTTCGCGGCCTGAGTCACGATGTGAAGAACTTCGGCGGCGTCGACTGGTTTCTCGAAGAAGCCATAAGCCCCGCGCTTTACCGCCTCAAGCGCCGCATGTTTGGAATTGCTGCCGGTGATCACCACCACTTGAACCGGTGGCTCAGTTTCTCGAGCAGCTTCGATGATCGCCAGGCCTTCGCTTATGTCATCCACGAAAGGAGGCAAATGCAAATCACTGATAACCACGTCGATCTTTTCGCGCCGCAACAGTTTTACAGCTTCAGATCGGGAAGCAGACTCGAGCACGTGATACTCAGTGTTCAGGGCCCATACCAATCCGCGACGGACGGCATCATTGTCATCAACTATGAGGACAGTTTCTTTATTGCGAGGAGGACTGGCGTTCAGTTGATCTTCTTGGACCATTTCTTCTTTAGGAGCCTGAGGCGTTGGGCGTTGGTTGAAACGATAGGAACCGGCAGATTAGCCACGATGGTGAGTCCGCAAGACAGTTTCACGGCTTTTGTCGGTTGGCGGCGATGGTAGCACGACCAGAAATGTTGTACCAACGCCGGGTTGTGAATCTACGTCGATTGATCCGCCATTCGCCCTGATCACTTCTCTGCAAGTGTAGAGTCCGAGACCAACACCCCGTCGTTTCGTGGTAGCAAAGGGACGGAAGAGTTGTTCGTCGACGAAAGTCTGGCTCATGCCTTCGCCCGTGTCGCTCACACTGAAGAAAGGTTGACCTTCGGACACAAACCCTCCGGCCACGGTGATCGTTCCCGCCTTGCCAGCCATTGCCTCACGCGCATTAATAATCAGATTCTCAATTACTCTATCGATGCGTTCGACGTCGACCAGGGCGAAAAGCGAGTCAGGCAGTTCCAGCTTAACTTCGTGTGGTCCGCCAATAGCGGTCTTTGAAATTACGCGACGCAACACGGGAACCAGGTCGATCTTCTGGGGCAGCTTATGTTCGCCGCTTAACGTAGTTACGGGACTGCTAAGCCGGGCCACCAGGGTCCGCAAGTCATTAGTCGCATCGCGCAGTGTCTTCATCGCTTCGACCCGAAACTCCGCGTTTTCGGAATGACGTTCCATGTTGGAGACGGTCAGCGACAATGCCTCGATCGCATTCTTGAGGTCGTGAGTGAGAATGGCAGAGAGACGAACAAAGGATTGAAACTCGCGCGTTTCGGCTTCTCTTGCGAGCTGTTCTCGCAGTTGCCTGGTCATCACTTCTAAATTGTCAGCGATGGGTCTCAAATCATCGCGCGAACGTAGATCGATCCGATGGTCCAGCTTTCCGTGGGCCATCGCCTCAACCCCTTCGCTGACGCGCTGAATTCCTCGAGCTTCCTTACGCCAGTAACGAGCCAGAGTGATCGCCGCCGCACTCCCTAACAGGATGGCGACGAGAATCCCTAGACGACCGTTGCGGTGCGCTTCTGCCATTGCGAGATCCTGGTCGGAAGCCCGCGCAACAAAGGCATCCAATGCCGGTAACCGTGAATAGGTCGTTGCGTACGTCCTGCCGTTGCTTCGGGCGACGAATGAAGTTCTTCCTCGCTCAGAGCTCAGCATTTGATTGGCAACCGGCAGGAAATTGGGCATGGACTCATTGAGTGGCGCTTTTCTCGCTTCCTCGTTGGTGTGATAGAGAACCTTTCCGGAGCGGTCGAGGATGATGAACATGTTGGCTGAGGGTTGCGCCGCCGCCGTATCCGCTCTGGCGGCGTCTGAGAAAACTGGATCGAGCCTGACTTCGGCAACCAGAGCCCCTGCCAGTGACTTTTCGTTTTCGCCGCCAAAAACCGGAGCAGTGAAAAGCATGAAAGATCCAAAAGGCGCCACCGAAACCGGAGAGCTAAATACGTCGGGATGCTCGCTGGTCCATACGCGCGAATCCGGTTTGGGCTGCGTTGTGGGAAAATCCTTCGTACGGAACTCCACCGGCTGATAAGTCTCAAACTCTCGCTGCTCGGCCAGAAAAAGTGGTTCACTACTGTTCTTGAAGACCGAAATACGTGAAATATGGGTGTGCGAATTCAGCACTGAGGCAACCAGCGCTTGCACTTCGGAGTAGGTAACGGTGCCGGCTGGGGAGGGCTGGTCGAGACTCGAAGAGGAATCGTTGTTCGATCCAGGCGATTCAAGATACTGGACCAGAGCTCGTGCGCGACTCAGCTTGGTGAGTTCGTTCTTGCTTAGTGCCAGGAACTCGCCAATCTCATTCGTGAATTGTGCTATGTCGCGATCCTGGTTCCGATGCAACGTTTCTTCGGCGGTCCGTAGTCCAGTCCAGTAGTTGAATGCGGCAAGCAGCAGCAATGGCGCCAGAGCCAGGCCCACAAGGGTGAGAAGAAGTTTACGTCTAGGGCCCAAAAGGGAGACTCCGCAAGGATGGATACAACTGTGATATTAACCTATGGCTTGCCCTTTGGCTTAGCGGTCTTTCAGGGAGTTGTAGTCGGTCACTTTACGACTCGAACTACGGGAGGATGCTAGAGACAGGCTTTGCACAAAAGACGCTTTGCAGCGACGCCGGATTACAGCAATCGTGCAAGAGACATCACGCGGAGCGATCTCATTCGCACCGCGGCTTCAGCCCGGTGAAAAGGAAGCGCTTCTACTTTCTTAACCGTCTTAACGGTTTACAGGTTACTTAAGAGAAACCGTTGAAACGGTTGAGTTCATCGCATTGCTTGTCGGGTCACCGGGCTAAAGCCGCGGTGTTAATGAAATCGCATCGCGTCACTCGCGATCGGACTTTTTGTGCCAAGGCAAGAGTCAAATCAACTACTCACGGGTGTGCGACCGAATTGCTTAAGGAGCGGTGCGAGTTCTTCAATAATCCGATCGTGTACGACGCTATTGCTTGCCACCACACCATTCCGATTTTGTAACTCGGCCTGGTTGTAGGTTAAAGGGTTTCCAAAAAGGTCGGTGATTGTACCGCCGGCCTCACGCAGAATGATCTCCGGCGCACATGTGTCCCACTGTTTGGTTCGCGGTGACAAGTGCACATAGAGATCACATTGCTTTTCAATTAACAACCCGATCTTGATGCCGACTGAGCCGCGTCGCACTTCGTCTTTCAGTCCAAACGCCTTGACGACCTTATCCATTCGCGGGCTTCGATGAGACCGGCTCGCCGCCAGGCGCATCCGCGGAATATCGTTGCAGTCCGATACCGTTGCTCGTTCAGGATCGAACTCGGGACGTTCGATCCATGTTCCGTATCCACGGACGGCTCGATACAGCACGCCGGTTATTGGCTGGTAGACAACCCCAAGAACGGCTGCTCCATTTTCCGCAAGACCGATTTGCACTGCGAAGTCACCGTTGCCATCAATGAAACCGGTGGTGCCGTCCAGAGGGTCGATCATCCAAACACGTTCCTTGCCGAGTCTTCGGGCAGTGTCGACCGATTCCTCCGCCAGAATTCCGTCGCGGGCAAACTCCTTCTGAAGTCGTTGCACTATGATTTCGTTTGCCACTCTATCGGCCTGAGTGACGGGTTCTCGATCATCAGCATCCGCTTTTTGTTCGATGTGAAGCGGGCCTTCATAGAAGTCGAGTATGGCGGCACCTGCTTCACGAGCAAGTTCCAGAGCCACATGCATCTCGCGTTCGTAAAGTTGTGGTGTGGGCTGGTTCATTTGGCGGCGTTTCGAATGACCTCAAGTGTGAAATCGAGGTCGGCCCGGGTGGTCCGAAAGTTTGTGATGCACGCTCGGAGCGCAAATTTTCCGCCGATCGTGGCGTTGGAAAGGTAGGCCTCACCGCCGCGTTGGACGCGGTGCATGATGCTGGCGTTTAGCTCATTCAGCGCCTCTTCATTGCCTCGCAACTCGGGAGGAGAATAACGAAAGCAACAAATGCTTAGTTCAACTGGAGCCAGCAGTTCGAAGTCCGCAGCTGTCTCCACCGACTGCGCCAGATATTTTGCCAGTTCGTTGTCTTCGGTGATCGAATCGGCGAGACGACGAGTTCCGTAGTAGCGAAGGGTAAACCAAATCTTCAAGGCGCGAAATCGGCGACTTAACTCCGGGCCATAATCCCAAAAGGCAAACGCCTCGTCGTCTGATTCAAGCACCTTAATGTAATCGGCGGCTTCCTCAGTGAAAGCTGCTCGATGCGCGCCCGCGTCTTTGAAGAGAATGCAGCCCGAGTCAAGGGGTACGTAAAGCCATTTGTGCGGATCGAGCGACAACGAATCCGCCCGAGAAATTCCCTCAAAGAGTGAACGTTTGCTCCGGTCGAGGGCTCCTGGTGCACCGTAAGCCCCGTCCACGTGAAACCAAAGATCGAACTCCTTTGCCACGGTGGCAATCTCGTCGAGCGGATCAATCGCACCTGTATTTACGGTGCCGGCGCTCGCCACCACACAAAAGCCCGCGAGGGCATTTGACCGGTCTGCCATGATCGCCTGTCGTAGTTTTCCCACGTCCATTCGCAACCGATCGTCGCAAGCGATTAGCCGAACTTGATCACGACCTATACCCATGAGGTCGGCGGCTTTGACTATCGATAGGTGAACTTCCTCCGACGCGTAAATCAGCAACGGCTTTGAGTTCCATAAGCCTTTTCTGCCGATTTCACCCGCCGCAGCCTTCCGGTGCGCGACCAGAATTGCAATGAAGTTGGCCATCGATCCACCACTGGTCAGCAATCCCGACGCGTCGTCAGCAAAGCCCACCAGCGAGCCGAGCCACCGAACGACGGTCCGCTCAACCTCGGTAGCAGCTGGACCTGAACGCCACGATGTGACGTTCACATTTACTGCAGACGCGACGAGGTCGGCGAAAACGGCAACTGGATTTGCGGGGGAGGCAACATAACCGAAGAACCGCGGATGTCCATTGTGACGGCTGTTCTCAAGAATAACTTTGAGATCAGCAATCAACTCATCTAAAGGTTCTGCGTCACCAGCTAAATCCTTATCTAGACTGGCAAAGGTTTTTCCGGCGAAGGTTGAAGGAAAGACTGGATAGTCAGAAACATGCTGGAAGTAGTCAGTGACCAATCTTGTGACTTTAGTAGACAGCTCCGCCAGCGACTCGGTCGAGATGTCGAGAGTAGAACTTCGTCTGGTGGTTTGATTCGCGGTCATTTCGGTGGCGGAGCGATGGTCACAAGTATCGACAGTCTTTCCTCCGCGGTGTTAGTCACGCCGTGCATGGTGCCCGATGGCGCTACAACTAATGAGCCTGCGCTCGCGTCTCGTATTTCCTCACCCACTGTAAACCGTCCCGAACCCTCGAGCACAAAGTAGAACTTATCCGCGCCGTCATGGGCATGCACACTCTGCGTTTGGCCGGGTTCAAGACAGTTAAGACCGACCATCATGAACTCGCCTTGCCAGAGAGTGGTTTTGTAGAACTTGTTTGCTTGTGAACCAACGTGGTCGCGCCAGTCGATAAAGTGATTCATCTAAACTTTTCCTGTCAGCAATGATTTAAGCAAAGCTAACACAGCAGATTGCAACCATGAAGCGCTTGCTGGCGGCGCTAGCGCCCGCGTATATTCCTACTTCCTTTGCATGCTGAAGTCCTTTGACACTGGTAGGTTTCAAAGTCGTGCAATTTTCTTACGCACAGCCGCGAAGAGATAAAAACAATATGGCAGTAAAAGGCTCAGCAACTCACGAAGGCACCACGCGATATCTTCAACGCTTCCAGGATACGGCCGCCCCTAACCACTTCCGGCTCGGTCAGGACCTAAACCTCTCATCGATTGGGATTGGCACCTATTTAGGCAGCGCGGACGACAACACTGACGCCAGATATACGGATACAGTTGTGCGCACCGTGGAGCTTGGGGCGAATGTGATCGACACCGCGGCGAACTATCGTTTTCAACGAAGCGAACGCGCCATAGGCAATGCATTAAGCTCATTGTTTACTGAACGCGGTTTTACGCGAGAAGAGATTGTTGTGTGCACCAAGGGTGGTTATCTGCCGTTTGATGGAGCCCCGCCGCGCGATGTGCGCAGGTATATCGAAGACGCTTTCGTGAAACCCGGCATCGCGAGTTTCGAGGATATTGTCGGCGGTAGCCACTGCATGACACCAGCTTATTTGGAAAACCAACTTGAGCAGTCCCTGCGAAACATGAATCTAGAAAGCGTCGATGTTTACTACATTCATAACCCGGAATCGCAGTTGGGCCACGTGTCTGAAAATGAGTTTTTCAAACGTCTGAGAGCAGCGTTTGAGAGTCTGGAACAGAGTCGTGCTGCAGGGAAGTTGCGCGCGTACGGTGTGGCCACCTGGAATGGCTTTCGAGTACCGCCGCAGAACACCGGTTACCATTCCCTCGAGCGAATGGAGGAAGCGGCGCGTGAAGCGGGTGGCGACTCGCATGGCTTTCGTTTCCTTCAGTTGCCGTTCAACCTGGCTATGCCGGAAGCGTTGACGCTGACCAACCAAACCCTGGGCAGTGAGCAGGTTTCTCTGCTTGAAGCGGCGGAAACGCTGGGCATGACCGTAATGTCCAGTGCTTCAATCTTCCAGGGTCGCGTCGCCAGAGGATTGCCAGATGCTATTCGCGAGCCGTTAGGTTCGTTATCGACTGATGCTCAAACGGCAATTCAGTTTGTGAGATCAACTCCAGGAATCGCGACGGCGCTTGTTGGCATGAGCAGCCTTGAACACGTTTCGGAGAATCTTGAATTGGTAGGAATTTCACCACTAGGACCGGAAGAGCTTCGGAAAGTGTTTGCGTGAGGTTACGCGGAATAAATACAACTCCTTGGAGTGCGCCGCCTTGTCGGCGCTTTGGCCGCGGCGGATCTGCGCCGCTTGATGGACTATTGCGTACCAGGTCGCGCAAAGCCGCGACCTACCAAAGCGCCGACAAGGCGGCGCACTCCAAGGAGTTGCCTTCATGGGCACGGCATGGAAAATGGTTTCCTGAACTAAGAGGATCGTGACGAATGTCGGATCGCCGGTACAAATCATTCAGCGAGTTTTGGCCGCATTACGTTAGCGAGCACAGTAGACCGCAGACACGAGCGTTACACCTGATCGGAACTGCGATCGCTTTAAGTTGCATCGTCTACTTCGCGGCTTCAGGGCGTTGGTGGCTGATCCCGCTCGCTTTGGTTCCCGGCTATGGACTTGCTTGGGTGGGCCATTTCTTCATCGAGAAAAACAAGCCCGCGACATTTCAATATCCGCTATGGTCTTTCATGGGCGATTACAAAATGATTTGGATGATGCTGACGGGAAAGATAAATCGAGAAGTTGAGCGCGTCGGAAAGCACTAATGTAGGCGCGGCACTCCGTGGCCGCCCCAAGGTTGGATGTTAATGCCCATGGCCTACCAGGGTTGGGATCGCACAAGAGGGGTGGCCACGGAGTGCCACCCCTACGAATTAAGTCCGCATCGTGTGTAACAAAAATGAGAGGCAATATTCCCATTCCTGAAATCCCGCTCGGTGAAGACCTTTGGCTGATGGTTGTAATCACTGCTGTGCGGGAAAAGCGAACTCAACAAGGCAAGCGTTTTTGCGATGCTGTTGCGCGCAATGCTACCGGTACTCTGCCGTTGAAAATCTGGGGAGAAACACTCGAGATTTGGAAGGAAATAAAGCCAGGTCTTTGGGGTATCACGGGAAAACTTGAAAGCTTTCAGGACCGTTCCCAGTTTGTTGTTGCCGAATACCGACCCATCACGCTCGAACAATATCGGGAACATCAGGGTGCAGATCCAGTCTTGCCTCGCGCCTACACAATGGATATCGAAACCCTCACACTTCCGGATTTTCGTGAGCGAGTCGGGCCACAACTCGAAAAGTCGTTGAAGTTGGGTAACATGCGTTTTGAGCAGCAACAACGCTACCTTGAAGACATCGCCATCGAGGAAGAACGCTGCTATCAACTTGGATCGTTGAGTGCAACCTCAGGTCGGATACTGTCGATCGCCGTTCATGAGGGTCCTGTGGCCGGTCTCGATTTTGGTGTGGAGCAACCGCAGACGGAGCGTGTATTTGGGATCGATGAAGATGGCTTCGAGCAGGACGAAAAGAGATCGCTGTTGGCGTTTCTGGAATACATGAAGAATTTCGATCCGGACACTGACGAACTTGTCGGTCACAACATCCTCAGTTTTGACCTACCGTTTATTTTTCAACGTTGCCTGGTCCACTGCATTTCCGCGAAGCCGTTGGTTGATCTGCGCGAGTACAACGTGCGCGGGGTTTATGACACGATGCGGCACTGGTGGCTTGGCGATCGTCGCGGGCGAGTCAGCCTTGACGACATTGCCTGGGCCCTGGGCATTGAGTCGAGCAAAACGGCTGAAGTAGAAGGCAGCAAGGTTTTCGATCTTCACGAGCAGGGCAGGTTGAGCGAGATTCGTGAATACAACCTTAATGATGTGCGCGTCACGCGGAAGGTTTACGAACGCATGGTCGGCTGCTTTGGCCGGTAAAGTGGTTGAAGATGGCCGCGGTAATAAACAAGGTCGATTTTCCATATCTCATTTGTCAGTTCTCATTTTTCATCGCCGAACAATCCGCCGGTCACCGATCAAGAGAGGGTTTGTCGCTGACTCCGGCGACGAAAAATGAGAATTGACAAATGAGATATGGAAAATCGTCCCCGTTCTGAATCGTGACCAACAGGACCGTTTCCTACCCGTAAACGGGCCATTGTTTCATTTCCGCAACAAGCTCTGGTAAACTGACCTCTGAATGGATTCTCAAATCATAACAATCGTCTTGTTCCTATTTCTGGGCGCGGCTCTGGGTGCTGCAGTTAGCTGGCTGTTGTTCAAGACCAAGGCCGGCGCAGCCAATGCCGCTGAACGAGCAACCTTGCGAGAACGCTTGCTCGCTCGAGAAAACGATCTTCAGCGACAGCAGCAGTCGTTTGAGCGCGAGGTGGCTGAGCATAAGCAAGCGCGCGCTGAGAACGCGCAGTTGCAAGCGGACCTGGAAGGTGAGCGCCGGGCTGCACAGGAACGGCTTTCGGCTTTCAATCGAGCGGCTGGTGAATTGACGGAAAAATTTGCGGCGCTTTCGCGCGATGCGCTGAGAGACAATAATCAATCTTTCTTGCAATTGGCCCATTCGACCCTGGAAAAGTTTCAGGAGGGCGCGCGCGGGGATCTTGAGTACAGGCAAAAGGCTATCGACCAACTGGTCCAGCCACTCAAAGAGTCGCTGGAAAAGGTTGACGGTAAGATTGGCGCCCTGGAAAAAGAACGAGCCGGTGCTTATTCCGAATTGCGGGAACAGGTAAAGGCGCTTGCCACGTCACAATTGAGCCTTCAAGCGGAAACGGGAAATCTGGTCAAGGCTTTAAGGACTCCTCACGTGCGTGGCCGCTGGGGAGAGATTCAGTTGCGCCGTGTCGTTGAAATGGCCGGCATGCTGCAGTATTGCGATTTTGCAGAGCAGGAAACGGTCGCCACTGAAGACAGCCGCATCCGGCCCGATGTAATAGTTCGTCTGCCTGGCAACCGGACCATCGTGGTTGATGCCAAGGTTCCCTTCGATGCGTTCTACGAATCCATTTCAACCACCGATGACGAAGTACGCGCGGCGCGGTTGAAAGATCACGCGCGTCTTGTGCGCACGCATATCGGAGCGTTGAGCAGGAAGTCTTATTGGGAATCAGTGCAGCCAACACCGGAGTTTGTTTTGCTGTTTCTTCCCGGTGAAACGTTTTACAGTGCGGCACTCGAAAACGATCCTAAGTTGATCGAAGACGGCGTCAATCAGGGAGTAATCATCGCAACGCCGACGACCTTGATAGCGTTGCTCAAGGCGGTTTCCTACGGCTGGCGTCAGGAGCAAATGGCCACCAACGCGCAGGAAGTCAGCAAACTGGGCAAAGACCTCTACGATCGCCTGCGAACGTTTACCAACTACTTCGCCGATATTGGTAAGGGACTTGATCGAGCTCTCGACTCATACAACAAAGGAGTGGGCTCGCTTGAAGCGCGCGTGTTAGTGACGGCGCGAAAGTTCAAAGAGCGTGGCGCAATTGCGGGCGAGGAAATTGAGACCTTGGAACCCATCGACAAGTCTACGCGGGCATTGGCACTCGACGAAGGCGGGCTGTTCCCCGATTTAGTAGCGCCTGAAACGGAGGAAGATGACTTGCTTCCCCTGCTTAGTGCAAAGGGCGCCGGCGCTGGAGATAGCTGAAACAGCTGCAGATTCCGCTGATCAAAGAAAGTGGCGGACAGATTTCAATTTCCCTCGTTAACTTAATCTGCGAAATCCCCGTAATCTGCGGATAGTTCTTTGTGGATAACGCTTTGTCTAACAAAATCCTGCTGGGCCCACTCCTCGGTAATAACCGCTCGAGCCTGGTTAAACGTTGTTCCGATCTGGTTTCGCAAGGCAAGCCCGATTCATTCCTATACCTGGCTGCGTCTCATCCGTTGCTGGAACTCGTCACCGAAAAAATCCTCGACGGCGATAAGAACAAAGGCCTTTGGGGTGAGCTGCCGGTTTATCTTTTCCGTGGTTTCGTAAGACGCATTCTCACCACCGCAATCGATCACAAATCAGGCCAGCGTCTGACTCCTCGAATTCCCATCGATCGCGATGAACTCCCACTCAAGCGCAGTTTGATCTCCCAGCTGTTAGCGCAATTGAAGGCTCAGGGAAAACTAAAGGCAATTGGGACACTTGCCGGCAGTGAAGGTTGCGTCAGCACCATCGCCACTCTCGTTGGTGAGATACAACGCGCGGCGAAATCACCCGCTGAGGTTGCCCAGATCATTTCCGATCGGTTGCAGGATTCTCCAACGCCCGCGGGCCGGACGCGAGACACCGTGCCGACGCAGTTTGAGTTTGACGCGGAAGTAGCTCTCATTTATGCGACCTACTGTGATCTGCTCGATCGGTATCAGCTAACTGAAGCCGACGCAGATCAAAGACGTGCGCTGGCTGTAATCAACGGGGAGCTGGATGGCCAGACCTTACATCTTCCGTGGCTCGCGAAAGTAGAACTGCTGGTGCTGGACGGTTTCTTTGACTTCACGCCGGTGCAGGGCGAAATCTTGCGCCGGTTGATTCCCCAGGTTCCTGAAGTCCTGGTCAATCTCAATCATGATCAGCGCAACCAGGAAATCTTTCTTCCTTTCCGGGAGACGATCAGCCAGCTACAGGCAATCGCGCCCTTTGAAGAACATCTGGGCACTGACGACGTCGAGCCGAGCTCGGGGGCGTTGGCGGGGCTACGGGAAAGACTTTTTAACCCGGCGATTTCAACCGAAGCCTCAGATGTGGTTTCGAACGACGATGAGCTCGCGAGTGAGGAGATCGGCAAGCAGGATGAAATCAGATATCTCGAATGCGGGGATCGTGAGACTGAAATTCGCGCCGTAGCTAAAGAGATCAAAGAATTGATCTTGCGCCAGGGTTACCAACTCTCGGATCTGGCTCTCGTCGTTCGGCAGCGCGCCGCTTATGCCGAAACGATCACGCGGGTCATGAGCGAAGAATCGGTACCGTGCAATCTTGAGTTGCCGGTCGATGCCAGTGATATCCCGGCAAATCGGGCAGCCCTAAAACTCTTTGCCATCCTTGAGCAACTTTCGGGTGAAGAGTCGATTGCACCCAGAACCTCCGACCTGGCGGATCTAATCAAGTCGGAATATTTCCGCTTAAGAGACGAAGACATCGCTACGCTTTCGCTCAGATTTGATGAGGAATACGCCGATCTTTTCAACGAAGACAATCGACGCCCCGACGCTGAACGGCTCGCGCAATTAAAGAAACGTTATCGCATCGGTCTGTGGGACGCGGACGCTCTTGAGAATGCGGTTGCTTACGTGGGTAGTGAGTTGCGCGTGGCCGATTGGCTGACGCGAGCAGGAAAGCTAATCAAAGAGTTACCAGGCGCGGAAGCGACCAGAGAGATTCTGAATATCGACACTGCCGAGCAGGCGCGCGATCCAGACGAGGCAGATCAAATTGAGAACGCCGAAACAGCGAAAATTGAGGAGCATGACGCCGAACGAAAACGCCGGCCTTCACGCGACATTCATCCGGCAGCGCTGGCGTGGACATCGTTGGTAATTCGCGAATTTGAGCAGCGCATCGTAGCGGTTGAGCGTCTGGGAACGCCGTCGGGTTTGCGTTTCGCGCTGATGAAGTTGCTTGACCAGCTCAGTTTTCGTTACCAGGTAACCCAACCAACGCGCCGGGCAGTTGAAGATGAAGAACTACCCAACGCCATGCTCAACTACCACAGTCTTGAAGCATTGCGGCGCGCCTTTATGGCAGCGATCAAGAGTATTGAAATTGCCGCAACGGTCTCTTCATCTGCGGATTCCGCAATTAGCCTCGCCACATTTATCGACGAGGTCAGGCGTTGCTTGGGCTCCCAGTCCGTGGCTTTTAGCGCCAGAGATCCCCGCGGCTTGCGCGTGCTCGAGGCTACTGACATGCGCGGTCTTCGTTTCCGCGCGGTATTTGTGGTCGGCCTGGTTGAGGGAGGATTTCCGTTGCGGGCGGCGCGCGATTGGATTTACCCGCACGAAGAACGTGAACGCCTCAAACATTACGGGCTGACCCTGGAAGACATCTCGCCGGCGACACTGCTAAAGGAAGAACATTACTTTTACCAGTCAGTTTGTCGGGCCACCGAACGACTTTACCTGACCAGACCGCTGACGCTCGGTGATGATTCGGAAACAGTTGCGTCGTACTACATTGACGAGTTACGACGCGCAGTGGCGCCCTTAGTTGTGAAAGCGGAAACGGTGCGGCGCGATTACGAAGGACAAGAGCTCGCGCAGATTTCCACTACCACGGAACTCAACGTTTCCTTAGTCCGCCAACAGGAACGTCACTTTCATCGCGGCGACAAACACCTGTTGTTACCACAATCGCGTATCAGGAGCCTTGTGGCCCTCGCTCGCAACGATCAATTCCTGAGCACGTCCGCGCTGCGCCGGATTGAGATTGAACGCGAGCGCGGCGGCCCCGGCTTTGGACCATATGATGGCGAGATTACCGATCCTCATTTAATCGCGCTTCTCAACCAACGTTTCGGACCTGACTTCGTCCATAGTGCCAGCGGACTCAGCACCTACGGTAATTGCGCTTATCGTTTTTTTGGACAGCGCGTCCTGAAGCTCGAACCACGCGGTGAAGCTGCTCTCGATCTTCAGGCTATCGACGCGGGCAAATTGCTGCACGACATATTGCGACGCTTCTTTGAACAACACCGTCGCCAACGGCTGACGGATCTTGATCGTGAAGGGCTGCAACAGGAGCTCAGAGAACTGGCAGACCGCGTTTTTGATGAACATGAACGAGTCGTACCGCCGCTGAATAAACAGATTTGGAAGATCGATCGCGAGATTCGCAAGATACTTCTGGATCAGGTGCTCTTGTATGAGTTGGAAATGCAGAGCAGCGCGGTAACCACCGGAGTTCTTCCCACCTATTTCGAATTGGCCTTTGGGGGGATGAAATCGGCTGCCCGGGATCCACAATCGACCGAGGAGCCGCTGGAAATCTCACGCTCAACTTTTGTTGGTGAAGAGAGAATCAAGGTCAGTGGCCAAATCGACCGCGTAGATGTCGCCGCCGACGACACATTGATTGCCTACGACTACAAGCTCTCGACCGGCTCAACCAAAGACGACATCAAGACCGGACGCAGTTTGCAGCTCCCGATCTACCTTGAGGCTTTGGAACGACTGATTCTTCCGAACCAGGCTATTGCGGGCGGTGGCTATTACGTGATTCGTGGCGGCAACGAACGTAGGAACCGGGGCCTCCATCGTGCTGACTTGATTCATTATTCCGGGATTGGCAAGAAGGCGAGTGCTGTTATCTCAGATGACGAATGGCAGCAGATTCGCACCGATGTAATAGCGAAGATTTGGAATTTTCTGGACCACATGCGCGCGGGAAGCTTTAGCGTGAGGCCTTCTGAAAAAGATAAGACGTGCAGGTTCTGTGATTTTTCGGCCGTATGCCGGTATGAACGTTTCCGGATCGATCAAAAGAAACTATCCGCAGATTACGCCGATTCGGCAAAGTAGCGACGTGCAGATTACTAACAAAGGCAAGGATGGCGATCCACTAACTCACACCAAGTGACACTAAACCGGTTCGTGAACTTTCGTGTGTTTTCGTGGATCGTCCGGTTGTCGGTTTCAGCAAAAGGCAACTGGACGTTCACGAATGTCGAAACAAGTAGAAAAACGCGAATTACTTCCAGAGCAGGCGGCAGCCGCTTACGAGATTGGCAAGCACATCTCGGTAACTGCTGGACCGGGCTCTGGTAAAACGACGGTCCTCGTCGAGCGTTATCTCCACATCCTCAGGAAGAACCCTCACCTTAACATCGATCAGATCGTCGCCATTACGTTTACCAATCGCGCTGCGAACGAAATGCGCGAACGCCTGCGTCAACAGCTCGACCTTATTCTGCAAACCGCGTCAGATGCTGATCGCCGTCAATGGCTTCACTACAAACGCACGCTCGACGGTGCAGTTATCACCACTATTCACGGATTCTGCGCCCGGCTGTTGCGAGAGTTTCCGGTTGAAGCTCGAGTTGATCCTCAGTTCCTACTGCTCGACGAACATCGCGCGGCAATGTTGTTAGAGTCGGTAGTTGAGGAAGCACTGACTGAATTTATCAGCGCCGGCCACGTCGAGATTTCCCGGCTGACTCTCGGCGTCGGACGCGGAAAACTTGCCGCTGCCCTGGCGCAGATTTACCGCGACGTTCGTGGCCAGGGACTTTCGTTCCGCGAGCTTGCCTTGAAGACTGCGGGGAGCCATTCAACTGAAGAAGATCACGCGCGCGCGATCACCGACTTGAGCACGGCGATGAATGAGTTCCTTTCGGTTCGCCGCACCACACCCGGTGGCCGCGCCAATCACGCGGAAGTCAGTTCCATCTGGCCAGACTTCCGATCGATGGTGGAGCTGGTTCCGGACGTTGAAGGACTGGCGACTTACTGTCGCGCGGTTGAGGGCTTTCGCAAATCTCGACCACAGGCACGAGCGGATTTGAAACCTTATGTGCAGGCTCTGGATTCCTTAATTTGGAACGCGAATCTTTTGGGGCGTGTGCCGCAGGTTTCCTTGGATCTGTTTGCTAAGCAATACGCTTTGGAAATCGTCCTGGTGCTAATGCGCATTGATGAGCGGCTCAGTGAAGAGAAATCAAAGATTTCCGCTTTGGATTTTGACGATCTCGAGTTGCGCGCACTTCAGGTGTTGGAACGTCCAGAGGTTTTGACCCGCGCGGCCGAACGCTACAAGTTTTTCCTGGTTGATGAGTTTCAGGACACAAACGGTTTGCAGCGGCGGCTGCTCGAAAGCCTGGCGTTGCAAAAAGCTCGGCGCGAGACGGCAAACCTTTTCATCGTCGGCGATCCCAAGCAATCGATTTACAGTTTTCGCGGCGCCGATGTGGCGGTGTTCAGTGAGATGACGCGGACCTTGCTGGCATCTGGTGGAGAGGCAAAGCCACTGCGGTTGAACTTTCGAAGTCAGCCGCCGCTGATCAAGTTTTTCAACCTTCTCTTCGAACGACTGTTTCAACCTGAAGACGAAGTTACTCATCAGGAGCGTGAAGAGCTGGGGTACGTTTACCATGAACCCAGTGAATCGAAACGCGATCTGCGCGATGACGGTCCCCTCGTTGAATTGATGGTCACCACTGAAGCATTCGCCGACGAAGACGATCCGAAAGCTGAACAGACGTCGCGTGAGCTGGATGCAGATCAGCTCACTGCGCGCATTGCGAGTCTGGTTACGGGTGAACCGCTCGCGCCAAAGTACAGCGACATCGCCTTGCTTTTCCGCGCGATGACACAAGTGCGAATCTACGAGGCTGCATTTCGCCGCGCGAACATCCCCTATCAAACCGTGCTCGGGAGAGGATTCTATGAACGTCAGGAAATAACTGACCTCATTCAGTTACTGCGTTTCCTGGACAACAAGACGGATGAGCTGGCACTTGCCGCGGTCTTGCGTTCGCCGTTATGCGGCATTTCCGATAACGCTTTGCTGGCACTGCGCTGTGCACCGTGGTTGGACGAAGTCGATAGCGGAGATCCGCTTAAACATTTCACGCAAACGCGCAAACTAGTGGTTGCGCTGCGGCGTCATCGGGATATCGCCTACATCAATGACGACGAACACGATCTGCTGGATCGCGCGCGTGATCTGATTGAAGGTCTCACCGCGCGACAGCATCATTATCCACTCAGCAAGCTTTTGCGTTTTGCGGTTGACCGCGCGGAAGTCACAACTGTTATTGCCGCCAGTTTCGATGGCGCGCAGCGACTGGCAAATGTGCAGCGCCTCTTTACGCTCGCCGAACGGTTCGAACATTCAGGGGCACACTTGATTCGGGATTTTGTTCGTTACCTCGAGGAGTTTGAAGCGATCGGCAGTCGCGAAAGTGAAGGACAGATTGACGAAGCAGCCAACGCGGTGAAGTTGATGACCATTCACCAGGCAAAAGGGCTCGAGTTCCCAATTGTTATCATTCCAGAGCTGCAACGTTATGCACGCATGCCCGACAATTGGTTTCTGCTCGATCGTCACCGCGGGCTAACTCTCAGAGTGCCGGACGGGCGCGGCAAGCTCGTGGCCGGTTGTACCTTTACAGCCTTCGAACAGCGGCAGGCGTGGCGCGAAGAGTTTGAAAGCATGCGCTTACTTTATGTCGCAGCCACGCGTGCGCAGGACCGTTTGATTCTCTCCGGCACCATCAAGGACCTCGACAAGCTTGGCCTCAAGCGGGAAACCTGGCTCAATTGGATCTGGCAATCACTCGAGTTACCGGTTCCCTCGGAGAGCGCCGTAATCGATTTGCAGGAAGGCTTATCGCTGCAGCTGACTGTGAACCTCGCCAAGCAACATCCTGGGGTTGCGGTTCAGGACCGGACTGAAGATCAATCGCCCAAGTTGCCAACTCAAGCGCTGGCTGAAGAATCACTTTCGATTGCCGCAACCTTTCCTCTTCTAAAACCGGTGCCCACGGATCCCAAAGGAGCAATTCATCGGTTCAGTGTTACGCAGTTGATTAACTATCGGCGTTGTCCGCGGCAATACTATTTCGACCGGGTGTTGCACGCGCCGTCGGCCGACGCACTGGCAGTTTGGAATGATGCGGAAGCTCCCGAACCTCCAGCAAATCTCACCGCGACCTTAAAAGGCGCCGTGATCCACCGTTTCTGCGAAACATTTAGCACGGGAGATAGCCCGGAAGATTTACTGCGGCGAAGTTTTGAAGACGTCGTGCGCGCACGGCAGGCAGAACTTGCTGATCGGCTGGTGGAGATAGATGCCGATCAGGCAATCACAGATTTGATGCCACTCGCGCAGAACTATCTAGCGAGTGGAGTGTTTGAACGGATCGAGCGAGCGCGAGAAAATTTGACGAACGATCTCGGAAACAGCTTGATAACCAACGGTGGCCCAGGACTGTGGAGCGAAGTCGGCTTTCGACTGCGCCGTCCGATGGGAATCCTGAGCGGGGCGATTGATAAGCTGCTCATCACCAGATCAAGCAACGGTTTTGAGATTGAGATTATTGATTTCAAGACGAATCGAATAAGAGAAAGCAGGAGGCAGGAAGCGGGCAGCAGGAAGCAGGAGACAAGAGGCGAGCCTGGGAAGGGAGTTGGACAGATAGCGTTTGATTTCGACCAGCCCAGCGTGCCAGCGACAGAACAGACGCAGTCGTCTGTTGATGATCAGGTACGCATTGCTGCCTCGGATTACCAACTTCAAATGCAGGCATATGCGTTGGCGGTAACCGAGCTAATGCCCGAGCTCAAGCAAGCCGGATTCTCAATTACCTCGACGCTACATTTCCTTGATCCCAACGTTGAATTTCATTTTGCGGGGGAGCAACTCTCGACGGAGGCGTGCGCACGAGCGATAGATGATGCGATGATAGACATTGTTTCCTCTTTTGAACCGAGCCAGTTCCCATTTCGTCCCGCGTCCCATTGCCGGATGTGTAACTTTCTAAGCATTTGTCAGGCCGGAAGAGAGTGGGTAAGGTCTGCCAAACATTCCTCCGCAGGCGATCTCTCGATGGTTGCTGCGGTTGATTGATGGATTAGGAATAGAAACTATCCGCAGATTGCGCGGATTACACAGATTCGGTAATGCAAAGTTGAGAATAATGTTCTGTATGTTCTCGGTATGTCTTTTGGAAAATCCGCGTAATCTGTAATACAAAGTTCCAACTTCTTGTTTTCTTAACAAGAATTTCTAAACACTTCCTCGTCCCCGTAGGGACGAAATGTTTATAGAACCCGCGACTCCAAAAGGTCCTTCTCGCTCCAGAGGAGCGAAACGTTCTCGACTTCCGCTGTCGTCGCTGGAAACATTGCGCTCCTCTGGAGCGCGAGTCGTACGGTAATACCGATGCTATAAACATTTGGCTCCTCTGGAGCCAGGATTTGGTTGCGGCTAAAAGCCGCTCTGTGTAATCTGCGGATAGTTCTCCTACCGTTCTGTAATGGCTAATTGATCATGAGCAAACAAGCTACCCCTCAAGTCGGAGACGCGGCACCAGGTTTCGGCCTGACCGATGGCGACGGCAACTCCTGGAAACTTGAGGACAACCGAGGCAAGGTCGTGGTCCTGCTTTTTTATCCGGGCGACGAAACTCCGATTTGCACGCGTCAGATGTGTTCGGTGCGAGATCGTTGGGAGGATTACTCTGCCACCGGAGCAGAGGTGGTGGGAATTTCGACTGATTCGGTCGAATCGCATAAGAAGTTTTCAGAGCATCACGATCTGCCGTTGCGTTTGTTATCTGATGCGGGCGGGGAAGTGGCGAAACAATATGGGGCACAGTCTCTGATTCCCGGCAAGGTTGCTCGTTCGGTTTTTGTGATTGACGGTGGGGGAATAATCCGGCATCGAGATGTCCGGCCGTTGGGGCTGTTTCGGCCGAAGGACGATGCGGTGATCGAGGCGATCAAACAAGCAAATACTTAGACAAGATGAACAAGATTAACAGGATTTTGAAGAGCTGCAGGTTGGCCGGGTTCGAATCTTGTCAATCCTGTTAATCCTGGCGAATATTTTCACTTATAATCTTATTTAGGAGATTTTATTTCATGGCCGAAAATATCAAATGCAAGCATTGTGGGGAAAAGCGTCCGGCGATGGGTTTTGCACCGCTTCCGAATGAGTTGGGTCAAAGGATTGCGACTGAAATTTGCCAGCCTTGCTGGAGCGGTTGGCTGCAAAAACAAACTCAAATCATTAATCACTATGGACTCGATCTAACAAATCCAGACGCGCAAAATTTTCTTTTCGACAACATCAAGGGTTACCTCTTTGGTGATTCATTGCCCGTGGCGGGACAGGCTGAGATCGATACAACCAAAGAAGGCAGCGTGAAGTGGTGACGTAAAGCAAACTGTTAGTTTGCGGCCGTAACGAATCCAGGGCGTCTGGATGCGTTAGATCCGCAAACTAACAGTTTGCGTTACATGAAACCCATTCACCCTATTCCCCGTAACATCCCTCCGTCTTCGTTTACTGTTTCGCGGATTCTAAGTTAAGCTTTCGCCATTCTGTACCAACTCGAGGGCTCGATCTTCGATCTTTGATCGGTCCTTCGCAATAACAACTGTGGGGATTTGGTTACTTATGCCAAACGTCCGTCGTCTGTCTCTCCTTGCGCTCGCCCTTCTCTTTTTCATTACTTCTTCCTTCAACACTTCCGATGCCCAACGCAGTGGAATCGACACTTACGCGATCACCAATGCTCGTATTGTGACGGGGACCGGCCCGGTAATTGAACGCGGCACCGTGGTGATCCGAGATGGGCTGATTGCTGCGGTCGGGGCTAATGCGCCCGCACCCGCTGACGCGCGTCTTATCGACGGCGCCGGGTTGACCGTCTACCCAGGGCTCATCGACTCCAGCACGTCTTTGGGTATCCCGCTTCCTTCACCGAGTCCGATTACGTCGCCAACGCCTGGGGGAGGTGGTGGTGGGGGATTTGGAGGATTGCGCCCGCAAACGTTCCTCAGTGCTCCAAACTCGCCGCAACCGCCGGGCCTGCAACCTGAGGTCATGGTTGAAGACTTCATTCGACCGGGAGGAGAGCAAATTGAGGCCGCGCGGAATGCCGGCATCACTGCTGCGGTAAGCGCTCCTCGAACTGGAATCTGGATGGGCCAATCGGCCCTTATAAATCTTGCTGGCGACACTCCGCAGCAGATGATTGTGCGTTCCCCCGTGGCCATGCACGTCGGGTTCACGCCATTGCGCGCCGGGACTTTCCCCAATTCGTTGATGGGAGTTTTTGCCGCGCTACGGCAGTCGTTGCTTGATGCACAACGGTATCGAGAGGCTCAGCAGGTTTATGACCGTTCACCACGCGGCGTGAGACGTCCGGAGCAGAATCGGTCGCTGGCTGCCTTGTTACCGGTGCTCGATGGAGCAATGCCCGTGGTTATGTATGCAGATCGCGAGCGTGAGATTAATCGCGCGTTGGACCTGGCCCAGGAATTCAAACTCAAAGCGATAATCGCCGGCGGCATGGAAGCGGATAAGGTGTCCACAAGACTGCGCGAAAGCAAGGTACCTGTATTGCTGTCCCTTAACTTTCCTCGTCGCACAACTGCGGCTTTGCCGGAAGCAGATCCGGAACCGGTGAGAATCCTACGTGAACGTGTGGAAGCTCCTAAAACAGCAGGACGGCTCGCAACTGCGCGCGTAGCCTTTGCGTTCCAGTCAGGAGGACTCACCAACATGGCTGACTTCTCCGCGAATTTGCTGCGTGCGGTTGAGAATGGACTTTCGCGCGACGATGCCTTGCGCGCGTTAACCATCTGGCCATCAGAAATTTTGGGAGTCTCCGATCGTCTCGGCTCGATTGAAGTGGGAAAGATTGCCAACTTAACGATCACGCGGGGCGACCTTCTCGACCGCAACCGGCAAATCGCGCACGTGTTTATCGATGGTCGTCAGATGGATTTGCGTCCGGTTACAGCAGCCGCAGGATCAAATGCAGGATCGGCCTCGGGAACATGGACCATCAGTATCGATTTGGGTTCCGGCGAGATTGGCGCCACGTTAACACTTCAGCAAACCGGCGATCGCTTGCGCGGTTCGGTTCAGGGCGCGTTGGGCAGTGGGGATTTGGTAAATGCGTCAGTCAGTCCCGGTGGAGAAATTCGATTTACGTTTCCGGTAACGCTGGAAGGGCAGACTACAGAGGCTACTTTCGCGGGGCGCATTATTGGCAATGAAATGCAGGGCACGGTGAATGTGGTCGGTCGGGCTCCGGGCACGTTTACCGGAACGCGTGCAGGCGCGGCCGCGCCGCAAGCAGAGCCAACGCGTTAATCCAACTCTTTGGAGTGCGCCGCCTTGTCGGCGCTTTGGTCGCGCGACTCGTCGCAGCTGGTTCGCAAAAGGCCTTTTGAAAACTCAGTAGTATTCAGCGAGAGA
>DATEPB010000052.1:0-12118 GCA_035273425.1 Pyrinomonadaceae bacterium
TGCGACGTGTCGCAGCTTGATTAATCAAAGGTCCGCTGAACGGTCAGTAGTAAGATATGTAACAGCGCGGCGCGGAGCGCACGCGCGGCCAAAGCGCCGACAAGGCGGCGCACTCCAAGGAGTTGAACCATCACCCGAGAATGCGCCCTCAGGGAGCCTATCGCAGGTTCGGCTCATCCAGATTTATCAGGAATGGCGCTGAGGATTGAACGTCGGTGGGGATTGAACTGCTTTTCGAGCGAGCCTATGAAATTTCAAACTGAAATATCTTGATACGGCCTAGCCGCAGTTGTGTCCTATTAAATTTTATGGGGCGAATAAATTGAAGGTTCGATCGAAATCCGAAGCGTTACGGAATCTCTCTTAATGGAATGAACGATCAGGGGCGACTAGTTTCGGTCAGTCTTTGTCGTAGCCGTTGAATAGTTGTATCTGCTGTAGTGAGCGATGCTTGAAGCCGGTTTCGCTCCTGCCGCAGGCTTTCCATTAGGACTACTAACGCTTGCTTTTCCAAACTTAGACGTTTGCGAACTGTCTCGCGAGCTTCCTCCGGTCGGACCATGCCAACTCCGATAAACAGCTTTTCGATATTTTCTGGGCGAAGTTGAGTGTCAATCAATTCCAGACGTGCCTGGTAATTGACCTGCCGCTCGTATGTTTCTCGTAGGCGTGACTGCAACGCCTCGGCACGTTGCTCTTCGCTAACCAGCCGAACACGCGTCACGTTGAACAGATGGTCCTTTTCAAGATCTGCAACTCTTCTTGCAAGTCTTT
The DNA here is from genome assembly GCA_035273425.1 of Pyrinomonadaceae bacterium. GTDB lineage: Bacteria > Acidobacteriota > Blastocatellia > Pyrinomonadales > Pyrinomonadaceae > PSRF01. The sequence goes on from DATEPB010000052.1 coordinate 775, forward strand.
CAACTTCGACTGCCAACTTGCGAACGCTTTTCTGGAGTTCCTCGAAGCGGGCCTTGTCTTCCTGCACAACCGCACTCGGTTCGACGGTCTTCGCCGGTTCCTGGGCTATTACTGGGGTGACCAGGAGACCAAGTATCAAGATGCGAGCAGAAGTTACGAAAAACTTCAGGAGTAGAGGGTAGGAAACGTTAACAGTCATATCGAAGTCCTCCCAACTCGGCATCTACACGTTGAACAGGAACATATCACTTTTGGCCCAAGCTATGAAACCCGTCTTCATTAAATCTACTGTCTCAACCCAGGATGGCAGACTTTACAATCCTTCTTTCGGTGCAATAGAGTTTGAACCTCCGTTAACCCGAGGTCTTATCCCCTTTTCAGTTCTCCCCACGGAATCTCCCAGGTGAAGTTAACAAGTCGCGGATCGATCCACAGTGAGGAGAATGAAAATGCAAATCCCATATTTCTGCCAGCCCGGGGCAAACCGTCACGCGAGTCATCATTGCCTGCCTGTGTTTCGGCTGCTCCTCATCTTCGCGACTATCATGATCACGCCTCAAATTGTCTCAACCTCTTCAGCCAAGGTTGAGGCTCGATACCGACTCGACGCCGGCAGTAGCAAATTTATGGTGCGAGCATTTTCCGGAGGCCTGCTGTGGTTTAAGGGACACGACCATTTTATTGCGGTGCGACAGTTCACCGGGGAGGTCAAACTCACACCACAATCAATCACGCCGGCGTCAATGGAAATGACGATCCAGAGTGACTCGCTGGTGGAGACCCGGGATGTTTTCACCGAGCCGCAGAAACAGATCATCAATCAGGAGTTGCGTGAGATCGTACTCGAATCTGCAACCTATCCAACCATTACCTTCAAGAGCACGAATGTAACGGGGAAGCTGCTCAGGGATGGTTCGTTCGACGCGAGGATTCGTGGCGACCTGACAATGCATGGTGTCACGCGCGCTATCGTCATCCCTGCTCGAATTGTCCTGGTTGGAAACGACCTGCGTGCCAAGGGGGAATTTTCCGTGGACCGCAGCGATTTCAAGGTTAAGGCCACGTCTGCTTTCCATGGGATGGTTCGGGTACGCGATAAGCTGGAATTCACATTTGACATAGTTGCGCACCGATATTGAACATCCCTGACCGAGGAAATCGATCCAAACGCTTGGCACAAAGAGTCGGTACAGAACCGCGAGCGGTAGCGACCGGGTCGACTCAGACCGCTGCGCGTCAGGAGGAGTCTTAGTTTTTCTTAGATATTTCCATTCAGCGTTAACCCGGTCGCTACCGCTCGCGGTTCTGTACCGGCGGTAAATTCTAAGAACCGCTTTTTCTGCAAACCCGTTTAAAAACCCCAATTTGGGTGTTTACACGTTTTGGGTTTCTCGGACACTCAATCGTTAATTGCAGGCGATTAGCGAAACAATCACGTTTAATTAACGGCCTATTTATTGAGGTTTAGGTGGCCCTGTAATTGCTCTATACATGGGCATGATGAACACCGAAACCTTTCCCCTTTGGACAACGTCGAAAATCGGGGCCAAATCAGAAATTGATGCGGCGCCTCTTTCTGATCACGCATTGGCCACAGCAGCGGCCGGCGGCGATATGGGAGCATTCGAACAGTTGTATGAGCGGCACAACCGTCGTGTGTACTCGTTGTGTCTTCGTATGACGCAGAACGTTGCTGAGGCGGAGGATCTGGCTCAGGAAGCATTCATACAGCTCTTTCGCAAAATCGGAAGCTTTCGCGGCGAGTCCGCTTTCACCACCTGGCTGCACCGTTTGACGGTGAATCAGGTCCTGATGCACTTCCGAAAACGAAGCGTTAAGTTGGAACGCACAACCGAAGAAGGCGAGACGCCGGTTCAGATTGTGCGTGGTACTGAGAATCCCAATAAGATGACCGTGCTTGATCGAATAAGCCTCGACAGCGCGCTCAAACAGTTGCCTCCTGGCTATCGCTCAGTTTTCGTTCTTCATGACATCGAAGGCCATGAGCATGAAGAGATCGCGAAGATACTCGGCGTTGCGGTAGGTACTTCAAAGTCGCAGCTTCACAAGGCGCGCATGAAACTACGCGGGTTGTTAAAGAAACAATCAGCAGAGCCTGTACCCGCTAGCTAACCTTCCAACCAATTAATCACAAAGCACCAGTTCGGCGAAGCTGCGCTCCACTTTGAGCGCAGCTTCTTTGTGCTGTGCAGCACCGTAGTTTTACGGATTGTTGGGCCGGATGGCCCAAGGTACTTTACTCCCTCAAAACGGTTGTAGTTCTAATCAAGGTCGGACAGCTTCTCGATGATCTGGCACATCGCTGTTCTGCCATCGCCCGACAACCCTTTTCTCACCTCGCCTTAACCGGTTACGTTGGTCCAAAAAGGAGAAAAGCAATGCCACTCGTAAACAGAACTCTGGCGGAATTTCTGGGTACCTTCCTGCTCGTATTTGGTGGTTGTGGGAGCGCCGTGCTGGCAGCGGCTTTCCCGGAGGTGGGCATCGGCCTGGTCGGCGTATCGATGGCTTTCGGACTCACAGTATTGACTATGGCTTATGCAGTTGGTCGTGTGTCAGGTGGGCACTTCAATCCGGCCGTCACGGTTGGACTCTTCACCGCGCGGCGCATTCCGGCATCTGATCTCCTTCCGTATGTAATTGCTCAAGTGGTGGACGCTGTAGCTGCAGCAGCAGTGCTTTTACTCATAGCCAGTGGCAAACCTGGTTACAGCCTGGCGGTTAATGGGCTTGCCGCTAACGGTTATGGCGAACATTCGCCGGGGGGTTATTCGCTTCTGGCAGGATTTGTGGCCGAAGCAGTTTTAACGTTCTTCTTTCTCGTAATCATTCTCGGTTCGACCGAGAAGCGCGCGCCCCAGGGATTTGGACCAATTGCCATTGGACTCGCGCTTACGCTTATTCACTTGATCAGCATCCCTGTAACAAACACGTCTGTAAATCCTGCCCGAAGTTTAGGTCCGGCAGTGTTTGTCGGCGGCTGGGCCTTAGCGCAACTGTGGCTTTTCTGGTTGGCCCCATTGATTGGTGCGGTCCTGGCTGGCTTGGTGTATCCGCTGTTGGCCCGCGGCACAGAGACATATGCCGATGCGGATGACTAGACGAGCACTCAGCACTCGTTACTGGTGCAGTTTGAACTTAACGCCGAAGGTGTTGGCGAATTCTAGCCCAGGGTTTGCTTTGAAACCCTGGGGTGGAATGCCTTTTGGTCTCGTGGCAACTCTGAAGGAGTTGCGAGAGCGTGATGTTATTGCGACTTAACCTTTTCAGGGTTTGTGTCTTTTAAATTGATGAGTCTTTCCCATGGTTGCTAAAACGCAACCTTGGGCTGAAATTAGCGAACGCTTTCAGCGTTAAGTTCAAACGGCACCAACGCTTCATCACTCCGCTGACTTCGTTTCAACTTTGTTCTCACCGTCCGATGATCGCGGGCCCTGTCGCGATTCATACTGCGCTGTATACTTCAATTTCTTTCTAGACACTCCGAAAAATCGTTGCGATTCCAATTGATTGGTTTCGGTGGTCCTGTGCGAACACTCGGGCGATTTTTGCGGTCGCTTTTATCGGTGCGATGTGCGAGATTCTCACTGAAACAAGGACGGCTTCTGATGCAAACGAAATCTGGCCACACACTCGCTTCCGATAATGTTCCTTCACTGGGTCAAGCACTCCTAACTGGCGGACTTGGTTTTGGTCTCGTGAGTCTATGTGTGTTTGCCACGGTCGCGTTTGCTGAAAGGTGGATGTACACGAACCTAGGTCTATTAGGTAGTTATCTTGCCTGGACCACGTTGTTCATTCTGCTTGGTGGAGGCGTGCTCGGCTCCTTAGTCGTTGGCCGCTGGCGGTTGCCAAAGTTTTACTTGCTCTTCGGCTTGGCCTTTTTCGCGTACGCCGCCGGTTGGGTGGGCGCCTATTTCACCCTTCGAGGCGCGGCAGGTGAATGGCTTGGTTCGCTGGTGGGAACTCTCTTAATGGGTTCGCTGCTCGCTGTTGCGTTAGGCTCGCCGCGCTCCGCGCTCAAACTCTCATTAATTCTCTTCATTGCCAACTCGATCGGGTATTTTGCCGGCTCGGCGCTCAACGACTTCATCGGTGGGAGAATGGGAATGCTGTCGTGGGGAGTGGTCTACGGGATGTGCCTGGGAGCGGGGCTTGGAGCGCTAATTCATGGCGCGCAATCCAGTCCAAAAGGTACCGTGAACGGGTAGTGTTAAGGTGTTCATGATCGAGAGTGGCGAAGTCATAACCAGGGCCACAATCTGGGTCACGATTGTGGCGTATACCGCCGGCGCTGCCACTTATGCTTTATCTCGAAAGCGACTTAAGTGGGACTCAGCTGCCAGAGTGTCATGGACCATCGCTTGTGTCAGTCTGCTCGCACACGTGGCGAGCGCTTTTTATTTTTATCATGGCTGGAGTCACCAGGCGGCCCATCGCGAAACGGCTCGCCAGACCAATGAGGTCGTCGGCATCAATTGGGGCGGAGGTCTCTACGTCAACTACGCGCTCCTTGCCCTTTGGACGATAGACGTTGGCTGGTGGTGGTTATGCGGCCTCGAAGGCTATCGCCGCCGGCCCTTCTGGTTGGTGAGCGTCTGGCATGGTTTCTTGTTCTTCATCATCTTCAATAGCACGGTCGTTTTTGGAAACGGATGGGTACGATGGGTGGGGGTGGGCGTCTGTTTGGGAGTATGCCTTGCCTGGTGGCTCGCCTTTCGCAAGCGTTCCAGCGAAGTTAAGAGCCCACTGATGGTAGCGGAGGAATAAGTTTGGACTCGTTAGCAGCAGAGATGCGCCCTCGAGTTGGGCCCGTCGCTCTTCCGTTTTATTACGGTTGGGTAAATCTCACTATCGCTGCGCTCGCGATGGTGGGAACACTGCCGGGCAGGACTCAGGGCCTTGGGCTGATCACTGAACATCTTCTGGCTGATCTCCAGATGGACCGCGTGGTCTTTGCGCGCATCAATCTATGGGCAACGCTGGTCGGAGCGCTTTTTTGCCTTGGCATTGGTCGAGCTATAGATCGTTTCGGCAGCCGCCTAGTACTGACCGTCGTTGTTATAGGCCTTGCGATTGTAGTGCTGGCGATGAGCGGCGTTAGGGGCACGGTATCAATCGCTCTGCTGATCACACTGACCCGGGGGTTGGGTCAGAGTGCGCTCTCGGTCATTAGCATCACTATGGTGGGCCAATGGTTCGTGAGGCGATTGAGTCTGGCGATGGCGGTTTATACGATCGTGCTGAGCGTCGGATTCATGTTGGCGTTTCCGGTAGTAGGTGCGATGGTGATCAGCTACGGATGGCGCACTGCATGGACCACGATCGGTCTAACGCTCCTGCTGGGACTTGCGCCTCTCAGTTGGCTCCTGGTGCGACGCTCGCCTGAATCATGTGGTCTTCCTCCTGACAGCGAGCGCCCGATTGAAGGCATCAAGACCGATGCGACGGCCGGTCACACGCTCTGGCAAGCACTTACCACGCCGGCGTTTTGGATCTTCGGACTGGCCAGCGCAGTTTATGGCTTGATTGCTTCCGGTATCGCCCTTTTCAACCAGTCGATTCTGGCGGAAAGAGGCTTTGACGCTTCAACGTACCACCGCAGTCTTGTGATCGTTGCTCTAACTGCGTTGGTGGGAAATTTCCTCGGTGGCTGGTTGACGTCCAAATGGTCCATGAGCCGTCTGCTAACGCTGGCTATGGTCATGCTCGCCGGATCGCTTCTGGCCCTACCACACATTAGTACGCAGATACATGTTGCGGCCTACGCGGTGGTCATGGGACTGGCGGGCGGTTTTGTGATCGTAATCTTTTTCAGTTTTTGGAGTCGGGCCTTTGGGCGGGCGCACCTCGGTAAGATTCAGGGTGCCGCCCAAACGCTTACGGTAGTCGCGTCAGCAGTGGGACCATTGTTATTAGCAGAATGCGTTAGGCTCACAGGTTCTTACGCCGCAATCTTCTACATCCTGACGCTTATAGTCGTGCTTCTCGGGTTGTGCGCGTGGTTCGTAACCATTCCAAGCCCACAGAGGATTAGTGCTTGAACAGCGCCGAAGTCGCGACAGTCTGTAGCCACGGCCGTAAGGCCGTGGATCAGAGCTTGAATGAAACCGAGGCCGGGAAGGCCGGCATTCGTTTGCACTGTACGACCACTGCCGGACCTTCGGCGCTGGACCATTTTTCTTCCTACCCACGGCCTGACGGCCGTGGCTATTCAATGACGGTCCTTCGGACCTAAAGCCCTGCATCTTTTCCGCTGCGTAGACTCGGTGAGTTTAGTCGGTAGTTGCAGTTGGAACGGTTTAGACCATAGTAATGCTTGGCGGCTAACCGGGCTAAAGCCGCGGTGTTAATGAAATCGCTTCGCGTCGAGTGGCAAGCGGACTCTTTGTGCAAACCCAGTACGAGTTTTTTCGGTGACGTTGAAGTTCTGGTCTCTTCGGTTGTAGAATGCGGGTAATCAAAAGGGGAGTAGGTTGCCTTAAAAATGGTCCGGTGACGCCGTCAACACGATGCCCAGGTAGGACATCCGGCACATCGGGTGGAGCAAACAAGCTCGACGACCAAGACCTTTTGCGGCTCACGCGGCGCGCAAAGGGTCCTTTTCTTTTGCGCCATCGCGGCAAGGAAACTTGCGTTGAATGCGCGAAAGGAATTGATGATGCGACTTCTCCTTCCGAAACAGGGCAGCTGGTTCCAGGCGTCCCCAGTTTCCTTCTTACCAACTCCCCGTGACAATCCAAGAATCATAAGTCGTCGATCCGGCCGTGGGCACTGGTGCGTTATTTGCGCTCGTTCGTCGCATGGAGGTGAAAGATGAAACAGGTGTCGAAATTGTTAATCGCTTACGACGGGTCAGCCTGCTCCGATGCGGCGATTGATGACTTGGGACGCGCCGGTTTGCCTACAGCCCTTGACGCATTGGTGCTCACGGTGGCTGACATCATTATTCCACCACCTGATGACGCACTGAAGGATGACGATATGCCGGTTATTCGCATTCCTGAAGTTGAGCGTCACGCTCAGGAACGCGCTCGGAAAGCGCTTAAAGACGCACAGGCTTTCGCTGACCGAGGCGTTGCCAGAGTTAGAGCGGCCTTTCCAGATTGGAACGTAAGAACTGAAGTTGTTTGCGATTCGCCCGCCTGGGCCATTCTCAATGTGGCCAACCGGGAAAATGCGGACCTCATCGTTGTCGGGGCTCATGGACGCTCGCTGGTCGGCGGCCGACTAATCCTGGGCAGCGTTTCTCAGAGGGTCCTTTACGAGGCTCAGACGTCGGTGCGTGTAGCTCGCTGTTTGAAAGAAGAAGGCAATGGGCCCATTCGAATCTTGATTGGCTTCAATGGCGCGCGCGACTCTGAAGTCACGGTGGATGCCGTTGCGTCGCGTTCATGGCCGTTTGGAAGCGAAGCACGGCTGGTCACTGCGCATCAAGTATTGAGTCCCGAAGTGCGAGCCATTGCGTTTGAAGCACTACTCAAATCGGGTTTGGCTCTCTCAGATACCAGCAGAGATGGTGATCCGGCTCACCTTCTGATTAGTGAAGCGGCGGAGTGGGGCGCGGATTCCATCTTTGTGGGCACGCGAGACCTACATGGTTTTCAACATCTCCTTCACGGCAGCGTGTCATCCGCCGTGGCTGCACGTGCGCGATGCTCGGTTGAAGTGTCGCGCGGTGCGCGTAACGAAAACGTTTGATGAGGGATCGAAAAATATGTCAGTTGATGTGTTGTCCGAAAAACTTGACCAGCAGTCGCCAAAGCCCTGGCACACCATAGCCGTCTCAGAAGTTCTTGAGCGAATGGATTCTGGCGCCCGCGGCTTGACTGTTGAAGAAGCCGCTCGCCGTCTGGTCGAATACGGCCCAAACGAGCTTCAGGCAGCCGGTCGCATATCACCCTGGACCATACTGCTGGAACAGTTCAAAAACGTGCTCATCATTATCCTTCTGTTCGCCACGGCGCTGTCGGCATTCCTGGGGCACGGCGTTGAGGCGATAGCCATCACTGTGATCGTATTGTTCGCGGTGGTGCTTGGATTCGTTCAGGAGTACCGAGCCGAGCGCGCGATCGAAGCTCTTCGCGAAATGGCCGCGCCCAGCGCCACAGTAATTCGCGATGGGCGGGAGCGACGAGTGAATGCGCACGACCTGGTCCCTGGCGATCTCATTTTGTTGGCTACGGGTGACAAGGTTCCGGCTGATGTCCGTTTGGTAGAAGCAGTGAACCTGCAAACGGTGGAGGCTCCACTTACCGGCGAGTCAGCTCCAGTGCAGAAGCACACTCGTCCGCTTGACGACGAGCGATTACCGACGGGCGATAGGAAAAACCTGGCTTACGCCGGCACGGTCGTGACCTACGGCCGTGGACGCGCTGTCGTAGTCGCCACTGGAATGGCGACGGAGTTTGGGAAGATCGCCCGAATGCTGGAGAGCGTCGATACAGCCAAGACGCCGCTGCAGCACAATCTCGATCGAGTTGGCAAAACACTGGCGCGAGCTTCGTTTGTTTTGGTCTTCATAATTGTTGCGCTTGGTTTGTTTCGAGGTCAGCCATTCGTAGAGATGTTGATCTTCGGAGTTGCATTGGCGGTCGCCGTTGTCCCCGAAGCCCTGCCTGCGGTTGTGACCATCTCGTTGGCCCTCGGCGTCAAAAGGATGGTCAAACGAAATGCGCTCGTGCGTCGACTTCCCGCCGTTGAAACGCTCGGGAGTACGTCGGTGATCTGCTCAGACAAGACCGGCACCTTGACGAGAGACGAAATGACGGCCCGTCGAATCTTCGTGGGTGGGCAAACGTTGCAGGTCTCAGGAAGAGGTTACGAGCCGCAAGGAAAGTTTTCGATAAACGGAAACGAAGTAGATCCCAGTGAACCAATGTCGCTGCTACTGCGCGCCGGCGTTCTTTCGTCTGACGCACGGGTTGAACGAAACGACGCGGGCGACAAGTGGGAAGTGAAAGGCGACCCGACCGAGGGCGCGCTGGTGGTAATGGCAGCAAAGGCCGGGCTCGTCAAAACAGAACTCGATGCGCAGTTTCCTCGAGTGTTTGAAATTCCATTCAGCGCCGAGACCAAGCGCATGACCACTCTGCATGAAACTCCCGAGGGCACAACAGCCTACGCTAAAGGCGCTCCCGAAGTGATGGTGCAATCGTGTGAGTTTGAGTTCACGGAACACGGAAAACAGCCCATGGACGACGCGCGCCGGGCCGAGATTCTGGAAGTTGCCCGCGGTATGGCCGGAGATGCGCTGAGAGTCCTGGCGATCGCGCGAAAGCGAAACACGTCGCCGGAGGCAGCCGACAAAGCGATGACGCTGCTAGGACTCGTCGGGATGATTGATCCCCCGAGGCGTGAAGCGAAAGCAGCGGTGCATGAATGTGAAGAGGCGGGAATCAAGGTGATCATGATCACCGGTGATCATCCATTGACCGCAAAAGCTGTCGCGACTGAATTGGGCGTCAGCAAGCATGGAAGCATCGTTACCGGTCCCGAACTTGAGTTGATGGACGACGCTGAACTGGAACGCTCGATAGAGTCGATCGAAGTTTGTGCACGAGTCTCGCCAGCACACAAGTTGCGGATCGTCACCGCCTTGCAAAAAAGAGGACAGGTCGTCGCCATGACCGGCGATGGAGTGAACGACGCTCCCGCACTCAAGAAGGCCGACATCGGTATTGCGATGGGTATCACCGGCACTGACGTTTCTAAAGAAGCCTCAGCGATGACGCTTACTGACGACAACTTCGCCTCAATTGTTGCTGCCGTCGAGGAGGGCCGCGGCATCTTCAGCAACATCAAGAAATATTTGATGTACCTGCTTTCATCGAACGTTGGCGAAATCGGTCTGATGGCGGGAGCGACGCTGGCGGGGTTGCCACTGCCGCTATCGGCCGTGCAAATCCTCTACGTCAATCTCGCTACTGATGGTCTTCCCGCGCTGGCCCTGGCGGTTGATCCGCCTGAAGAAGATCTGATGAAGAGACCACCGCGTGATCCTCGGACTGGCATCTTTACCCGGCCAGTGGTGATGCTAATGCTGGTGGGCGGACTGTGGTCCACGATCGTGAACCTTGGTCTTTTCGTGTGGGCGTTGAACTCAGGGCGTGGTGTCCAGGAGGCGATGACGATGACGTTCGTCTCGCTCGTCCTGATTCAATTCTTCAAAGCTTATAACTTTAGATCGGACCGGCATTCAGTTCTGCGACGTCCTTTCGCCAACAAATGGCTCAACATAGCGATCATTTGGGAATTGTTGATGCTCGGGTTGATCATTTACGTGCCCGTTCTGGAAAGGACCTTCGGTACTTTTGGGCTGACGCTCAATGACTGGTTCATCATCATCATCGCAGCCTTCACCGTTTCTCCAGTTCTGGAACTAGCAAAATGGATGGAGCGCCGAGGATGGTTTGGCAAACTTCAGTAAGTTGAAGGAAGGAATGCAGAAAAGCGTTGGCTAATGCCCGCCCAGGGTTTGCTTTGAAACCCTGGGAAAACGCATTTCATTTTCTGATATTGCAACTCTGAAGGAGTTGCGTGGGTTTTGGTAACCGCGAAACCGCGCAACACCTTTCAGGGTTGCGAACAACTTCCTCTTTCGTTCCTGAACCCAGGGTTGCCAAAGCGCAACCCTGGGCTGGAGTTAGCGAACGCTTTCAGCGTTATTTACCTTTTGATTATTTCGAGGCCCCGGGGTTCTGTGCCGGTCTTAAAATCTTCACCATCGTAAACAAGGGCGTTCCAAACAAATCATGCGGTCCTTCGCTGCTTCGCTGAAATCCGAAGTGCTCATACAACCTGATGGCCCGGCTGAGAAACGGTGTGGTGCTGAGTCTTAAGGTCTGATGACCATGCACTGCAGCGTAGTTCTCAATTTCCGCAAGCAGTAGTTCGCCAACCTTCTGTCCTCTCACCGCTGGCAGGACGGCCATGCCACGAATGTAAAACGCCGGGCCTTTGGAGACTGCGGCAACTGTTCCCACGACAACCTCGTCCTGAAGAGCCACCCACAAAGGTCCTTCGCTCATACGCTTCCGGATCCGGTCTGTATCGGGAGTTGTAGCGGCGAATCCCTCGTCAGTGTAGAGAGCTTGATACTCCGCAAACGAATCTGCTAGCACTGATGCAATCGCCGACGCCTCTCCGGCTACCGCCATTCGTATCTCGACGCGAGATTGTTTCATTGCGAGCGTAGATTTAACCCAACTCCCTGGAGTGCGGCGGCCTGGCGCCGCTTTGGTCACCTGTGCCTCTTCCGCGATCTGCGCCTTAGAAATCCATGATGGGCCAAAGCGGCGCCAGGCCGCCGCACTCCAAGGAG
>DATEPB010000053.1:0-5377 GCA_035273425.1 Pyrinomonadaceae bacterium
CTCCTTGGAGTGCGCCGGCCAGGCGGCGCTTTGGCCCATCAATGGCTAGAAGTACCCAGGATGTCTGACTCGTACCGTGGCCAAAGCGCCGCCTGGCCGGCGCACTCCAAGGAGTTGTTTATTGGGAAAGGAGTTGGATGATGCGATACCTAATTCAAGATCTTCGCTACTCAGTGCGGATGCTGTTCAGGAACCCTGGCTTTGCTTTCGTTGCCATCCTAACTCTTGCTCTCGGCATTGGCGCCAATACTGCAATCTTCAGCGTCGTTGATGCGGTGCTATTGCGTCCGCTTCCGTTTCCCAAACCGGAGAATCTGGTTTTGGTCCGTGACGATCTCACCGGGCGCGGGGCAGAGAATGTCGGTATATCGGTGGATGAGTTGAAAGACCTTCAAGAGCGTTCAGGAGTATTCGAGCAACTCTCCGCGGTTTGGCCGGTCGACGCAAATCTCACCGGCTCCGATCGACCTGAGCGGATCGAACTGATCGCGGTGAGTCCAAATTATTTCTCTCTGCTAGGCGCGTCGGCACAGCTTGGCCGCGTGTTTGGCCCACAGGATCAGGCCCAGGGGTTCGCGGAAGGAGTTGTGATCAGCGACGGTCTTTGGCGAAGACTCTTCGGCGCAGATCCAAACGTCCTTGGTAGAAAAGTCTACGCCGACAGCGATCTTTACACCGTCGTGGGTGTGATGCCGCCCGGCTTCCGGCATCCTGGAAAGACGCTTCGCAACGAAGTTGACATGTGGGCCACCGCTGGTTTCACAGCCAACCCATTTCCTACGCCCGTTCGCACCACCAGGATGTTGCCGGGGGCAATTGGACGAATCAAGCCTGAACTGACTGTGGAACAGGCGCAAGCGAAACTCGATTCGTTTGTCGCAAATCTACGAAACGAATTTCCGAACGACTATCCCGCTGACGCTGGTTGGACCGTCAAACTATTGCCGGCGCATAAAACGCTCGTTGGTAATGTGCAGACGACACTCCTCGTGCTGCTTGCGGCAGTCGGATTGGTGCTGCTGATCGGTTGCGTAAACATCGCGAATCTTTTGTTGGCCCGTTCATCAGCTCGCCAAAGAGAGATGGCGATTCGCAGAGCGTTAGGCGCGGGCCGTGGACGATTGATCACTCAGCTTCTGACTGAAAGTCTGTTGCTCTCGTTTCTCGGTGGAGTGGCCGCGCTGTTGATCGTGGTCGCGCTTAAGAATCTTTTGCTTGGACTCGTTCCCGCTGACACGCCGCGACTGGAAGAAGTCGGCGTAAACGGAAGTGTTCTTCTGTTTGTCTTCCTCGTCTCGACGATAACCGGCTTGCTGTTCGGCCTTATCCCAGCATTGCAGGCGTCGCGACCTGACATGGTCGTGAACTTAAAAGAAGGCAGTCAGGGTTCTGGCTCGGGCTCTCGTCATCATCGCTTCCGCAGCGGATTGGTAGTGGTGGAGTTTGCGTTGTCGTTGATGCTGATGATCTCGGCAGGACTTCTTTTGCGCAGCTTTGTGCGACTGATGGATGTGAATCCTGGTTTCGATTCCAGCAATGTACTGCTGGCTCGCATCTGGTTGCCGGTGCCCAACAACCCCGATCTCGATCCTTACCGGCCGCCGGTGAAACGCGCCACATTTGTGAAAGAGGTTTTACGGCGGGTGAGTGAACTACCGGGTGTGCAGTATGCGGCAATGGGCAGTGGCGGTGGTGTTCCTCTTTTGGAGCAGGGCAACCCGGGGGTTTTCACGATCGAGAATGAAGCAACCGCTGATGCAAATCTTCCCCGTACAAAATTCTCCGGCGTCAGCCCGGATTACTTCCGCGTGCTGGGAACAAGACTCGTAAGTGGACGAGTTTTCACGCCAGGCGATGATCAGGAGACGCCTCGAGTGGCTCTGGTCGATGAAGCTTTGGCGCAAAGGTATTTTCCAAATAGTGATCCAGTCGGCCGTCGCATTAAGCCTGGTCCACGTGAATCGAAGGCGCCATGGATAACTATTGCCGGTGTGGTTGGAAACATTAAGACGAAGGGCGTGGACCAACCTGATGAGCCGCACCTCTATATTCCGATTCTACAAAATCCACCCTATGCGATGGCGGTCTACGTGAAGACAGCGGGCAATCCCGCGGGACTGGCCCAATCCATTCGACAACAAGTTCAGGCCGTTGATCCAAACCTTCCGTTGTTTGGTGAGCAGACAATGGACGATTTGGTTTCAGCGTCGCTGGCCCAACGACGATTTGCGATGCAAGTGGTGGGTTTGTTTGGCGTGCTGGCGCTTTTGATGGCGGCCATCGGCATTTACGGAGTGATGGCTTATTCGGTAACGCAACGCACGCGTGAGATTGGTATTCGTCTCGCACTCGGCGCCAGCACCAGTTCAATTCTTCGTTGGCTCTTAAATCAGGGGATGAAGTTGACGCTGATAGGAGTTGGGGTTGGATTGCTTGGCGCAGTAGCGCTGACACGTCTGTTGCGCGGACTGCTGTTTGGTATTTCGTCGACGGACGTCGTCACTTTCGCCGCTTTAACCATATTGCTTGCGGCTGTGGCGTTTTTGGCTTGTTTCATTCCAGCGCGACGCGCAACCAAGGTCGATCCCTTGGTTGCCCTTCGTTACGAGTAGGAATTGATCTTGGTGCTTTGTACTTGTGCTTTGTGCTTGTCAGTGGTCAGTGGTCAGTGGTCAGTTGTCAGTGGTTAGTTGCAATGAAGCTCCCTAGGCCGGTGGCTCACTCAGAAGCATCGACAAACAACAACTGACCACTGACAACTGACAAAGCACTAAGAACAAAGCACAAAGCACGAAGCAGAAAGTACTGGGCATAAGGAGCGACGATCCCGATGAATAGCCTTTGGCAAGACGCACGCTTCAGCGCTCGGATGCTATTGAAGCATCCCGCGTACACGTTGATTGCAGTTGTGACCCTTGCCCTCGGCATCGGCGCCAACGTTGCCATCTTCAGCATCATCAATGGTGTGCTCCTGCGCTCGCTTCCTTACCCGGAAGCGGACCAGATCGTCACCCTGTGGGAAAACAACATCAAGGAATCGATCCCGCAAGACGATTTTTCTCCAGCGAACTTTCTGGATGTGCGTGAGCGACAACAGTCGTTCTCGAACATAGCTTTCTCAAATCCCGACAGCGTCACCTATTTAGGAGGTAGTGAGCCTGAAGTTATTCGGTTAGCGGTGGTGTCACAAGGCTTCTTCGACGTCTTTGGCGCAGGGCCGGCTCATGGCCGGACTTTTCTTCCCGAAGAGCATGAACCCGGAAAAAACCAGGCAGTAATGCTGAGTCATGCCACCTGGCAACGACGATTCGGCGGCGACAAAAATCTAATCGGTCGCACTTTGCCGCTCGATGGACAGCCAATGACGGTTGTCGGCGTTATGCCACCAGACTTCCGCCTGTATCTATACGATCGTGAAGAAGAGATGTGGGCACCTCAGGTGCCCAACGAATCGATGAAGCAACAGCGCAAGGCGACTTACTTGAAAGTTGTCGGGCGGTTGAAGTCTGGCATCACGCTGGGCCAGGCCCAGGCTGAGCTCAACAACATCGCGGCGCAGTTGGCTCAGGAGAATCCTCAAACCAACCAGGGTGTAGGAATAACGGCCGTCACCCTCCCTGAGCACTTGAAAGGGAAGTGGCGAAGCGCACTCTTGATCCTCTTCGCCTCAGTCGCTCTCGTCTTGCTTATCGCATGTGCCAACGTGGCCAACCTTTCACTTGCTCGTGGCCGCGAACGGGAACGTGAGTTTGCGATCCGGGCTGCTATCGGCGCGGGCCGCGCACGCATCATGCGACAGCTTTTGATCGAGAGCTTGTTGCTTGCACTCCTTGGTTGCGCCGGTGGTTTGTTGTTGGCGATTTGGGGAGTCGATCTGATCGTTGCTTTCAACCCCGGCGACATACCGCGCATTGACCAGGTCAGCATTAACCGTTCGACGCTCGCCTTTGTTTCGGTCGTGAGCTTTTTGACCACGCTGATTTTTGGTCTCGCACCGGCACTGCAACTCTCTCAACCGGACCTGCAATCGTGTTTGAAAGAGGCCAGTCAAACGTCCACCACAAACCCTGCCCGACGCCGATTGAGAAACACGCTCGTCGTGACGCAGATCGCGCTCGCCTTTGTCTTGTTGGCTGGTGCGGGACTCGTGCTGCGAAGTTTTGTCAGTCTGCTTCAAGTCGATCCGGGATTTGCTGCCGACAAAGTGGTGGCAATTCAGGCATTCATCTGGGACCGGTTCAACAAGCCGGAGCAACGCGAACTTTACATCAGGGAGACCCTCGAAAAAATTGAAGCGCTACCCGGGGTTGAGGCTGCGGGCGTGACGTCGGCCATCCCCTTGTTGGAGAGCAGTAATACGTCATCGGTGCCCTTCGCGATTGAAGGTAAAGCGCCGCCACAACCTGGAACGGAGCCTGTCGCGCAGTACACGATTGCCTCGGCAAATTACTTCGATGCGATCGGCGCTCGTTTAACGAGCGGTCGGATCTTCAACCAGTTTGATGGAAAAGATACGACGAGGGTCGCGCTAATCAATGAAACGATGGCCCGCCGAAATTGGCCCGGTGAAAACCCGGTGGGAACAAAGTTTACCTACAAGCGTGGTGGACGTGACGCCCGAAACGCGACCACGCTCGAGGTTGTCGGCGTAGTAAGCGATCAACGTCAGGATGGGCTCGAGAAAACTCCACGACCGGAATTTTTTATTCCGTACGCGCAGTCACCGACGGGGTCAACAATCTTCGTGGTGCGAACAAAGGGTGATCCAAATTCGTTACTGCAGTCTCTGAAAGAACGCATTTGGGAGAGTAACAAGACGCAACCATTTTATGCAGTGACCACGATGGACCAACTGGTCAGCGATTCATTAAAGGCCCGCCGATTCAATTTGATTTTATTGGGTGGGCTGGCAGCGCTTGCGTTAACTCTGGCTTCGGTCGGGATCTATGGCGTCATTAGTTTCACGACGGCGCAACGCACACATGAAATCGGCGTGCGCATGGCTCTCGGCGCCAGGCAGAACGACATTCTGAAATTGGTTGTTGGCGAAGGTATGGCGTTGACCGGACTTGGTGTCGTGATCGGATTGGCTGTTTCGTTGGCAGTAACTCGTTTTCTCACGAGTTTACTTTTCAACGTGAGCTCGACGGATCCAGTTACGTTTGTGGCGATCTCGGCTTTGCTGACTGGAGTTGCGTTGCTCGCCTGTTACTTGCCGGCGCGTAGAGCCACGAAAGTCGATCCGCTGGTCGCTCTTCGTTACGAGTGACCCCAAGTCTAGTTGGAAGCACCGAACTAGCGGCTCCGCCGCCGCACAGTGCGGAAAGGCTTCGCCTTTCCGAAGAGTGTAGTTCTTTCTGAGGCTGAGCCTCAGGAG
>DATEPB010000054.1:0-196482 GCA_035273425.1 Pyrinomonadaceae bacterium
ACCTGCACCATCAGCGAATTTGCCAAACTCGCCGTTCTTCAATTCGAACTTGTCGACTTCACTCGCCTTTTCGAATTTCTCGTCAGGAAAGGTTTCAACTACCACCGTCGATTCGTTCTCGAGTTTGTAACGTTCGTAGAACGGCTTATCAATGTCGCCGGTACCTTTCCAGGAGCCTTCGATCCAACGAAGTTTTGCGAGGTCGGCTGTTGAGATCTGTTTGGGTGAAGGCTTCTGCTCCGCAGCTGGTGATGGCGCCGTAGTTGTGTTTGATGTCGATTGCGATGAGCCGCAAGCGGCGATGCAAAAGAGTAGTGTTGCGAGTGCTATGGATTTCATGAGGGGGATTGTAAGTCAACTATCCGCAGATTTCGCAGATAAGGCGAAGAAAAGATCGTATCTGGGGGCGGTGGAAAAAAACAACCCCGGATACGATCCACGAACCCACACGAAGCGACGCTAATAAAGCAAAGGAGTAATAGAGCGATGGACCGAGGCACTGCAGATGCGCACCGAAGAGCGGGGACAAGTCCGCCTTCCTGACTGTGAGATACCTGAGGTTGCAGCGCTGGCAGCGACTTGAGAAGAGAACCGTGCTTGATAGTGGCTGCTAATCACGGAAGCGTAGCCTCCAGGTTTATTTGAGGGCGGACGGAAAGGCAGAGCCTTTCCGCACTGTGCGGCGGCCGAGCCGCGAAACTGCTTACTGCTGACTGCTTACTGCTGACTGCTTACTGCTCACTGCTTACTGCTTACCGCTTACTGCTCACTGCTTACTGCTTACCGCTTACTTGCCCTTCTTCCCTTTCCGTCGTTGGACGTCTACGCCGACCGCGGCGGTGGAGCTGGTCGTTTGGCAACCTTCCGGAGCGCAGACGGTGTAAGTGAAAGTATCGATGCCGATGTAGCCGGTGGCTGGTGTGTAGGTCAGAGTGCCGTCGCCGTTGTTTGTAACTAATCCGTGTGCGGCTGGTCCAACACTCGTGATCGTCAGCGTGTCACCGTCAGGATCGACATCGTTAGCAATTACATTGATGCGGACGGCCGTACCTTCCGTGGTGACGGCGGTGTCGTTGTTGGCTGTTGGAGCTAAGGCCTCGAGCACAGCGGCGAGAGCATCGATCCGCCCCCAGCCGTAAGTGTTGTTCGGAACCGCAGTGGTCGAATCGCCACCACAGCCTTCGGTGGTGGTCTTTCTCACGGCCGTCTGCTCGATGATGTCCTCGAGACGATCGATAATCCCGGCGAGTCGGGGATTCGCCGAGATCAACAGCGCCACCAAACCGGCCACGTGTGGGCCAGCCATACTGGTACCGCTGAAGCTTGCATAACTGCCATCGCGCACGCTCGATCTGATACCAGAGCCGGGCGCGCTGATGTTTGGTTTGATCAGTCCCAGCGGCGACGTCGGATCGCCAAGCACGGAACCGCGACTGCTGAAGTAGGAAATCTTGTCTGTACGATGATCAGTTGAACCGACTGTGAACGACTCTGGATAACGTGCAAGGGGTGCGAAGATTGAGTTGCAAATCACCTGGCCCGAATTGATCACGCCGAGCGGGCTCGAACCGTCGTTGCCGGCGGAGACGGCGTAGAAGATTCCCGCGGCGCGGCTCGCACGTAACGTGTCCTGCAACGCTGGCGGTGGACAACCCTCGACGCATCCCCACGAATTGTTAATGACATGCGGTGCTTTCGATGGATCAGGATTCTGATTCTCGAGGTTTGTCGGAGCGATGAACCACTGCATGCAGTCAAGGTAGGTCGGGATCACACCCGCGCCCTGGGCCATGTTGCGGCAGGCAATCCACTTCGCTTCCGGCGCCATGCCGATGCGATCGTTGGCGCCATCGTCGCCGACCATGGTACCGACCGTGTGGGTGCCATGATCGTGATCGTCGCAAGGCTCGCTACCGATGGTCGTTTCGCAAGGCGTACCGGTCCCGTCGTGCCAGTTGTAATTGTGGTCAGCCGCAGCGCCATTCCAGCCGCGGTACTGTCTCTTGATCGCGACGTGTTGCCAGAACACTCCAGTGTCAGCTCCAGCAACTACTGCTCCCTGCCCCGTGATTCCTCTGGCCCACACATCGTCAGCATTAACGTTGAGCAAATTAGCTTCCGGATTTGGATCGCCGCCGGTTACGAGTGATGTTGACCCGATTGAATCGCCTGAAGTAAGCGGAACGTCAGGGGGTGGAACTTCGAGTTTGCCAACGCCGCTGGCATAGATGTACGCGACTTCAGGCCGCGAAGCCACTGCCTGGAGCACTGCGAGATTCCCTTTGGCCCAGATGGAGTTGGTGACCCAGAAAGATCTATGCACCGCGCCGAGTTGGACCAGAGTCTGCAACACGCCAGGTTGAGTCGTCGCTGCTGTGGTCGTCAATCGATCATAAACAAACTGGCCTTTCTCCTCTTTGGTTGAGAGTCCGGCGGCTCCGCTGAGATCGGCTTGCGAGTCCATGTAAATGAGAAACTCAGCCTGGCCCGTGGTGGCAACGGTGAGCACGCTTGGTTCGACTTTGCTATCCCAGCTTTGGAGCTGAGCGCTGCTGGGATTGATTAGTGTCGTGATGCTTAAAGCGATTGCAATTAAACCGAACAAGCAAGCGGTGAATCGTATAACTGACGTTTTCATGGTCGTTCCCTTTCGCGATGCGGTGGCACAACTTGAGTGGGCTGCGCTTAACGTGTGGAAGAAACATCCACCACAGAGGCACAGAGAACACGGAGGACGCACACTTAGCGTCGTCTGTTCATGTTCGCAGGATAAGAAAGAGACTTGAGAAATTCTTGAGAAAGGTGGTTGAGACAGGAGTGGGGAAAAACGCAATCAAATCGATGCCGGTTTGCAACCTTCACTAGTGCGGGGTCGAGGTGTCTGTCACGCCTTCAGCGTGAAGATATTTTTTCCGCTTCTGTCCGGGGGTGGCGCGCGCAACGCGCTTACCCCCGGCTACTGTCTGCGACCGCTACGCGGTGAAATCGCTGGGCCCGGATCCCTCCCGCTACTGCCAGCTTGAGATGCGCCGGATGCGCGGGACAAGTCCGCCTTCCCGACTTGTGAAAGGCTGGTGGTTGCAGTACTTGCCCAGGGGTTGAGATGAGAATCGTCTAACTGCCTGCTTACTGCTTACTGCTTACTGACTTTGCTGTCTCCGACTGCTTACCGGCGCAAACTTCATTGACTCTCACCCTCTGCAGTAATAGTCTGAGCGCGCCGCCACACTCGAAACGTTCTTCATCTCACAAAGGAGTTTACCCATCATGCTTATCCACTCAACCGGCGTGCAGCCACCTCTTGCACTGCAGTATGGAATGTTCGTCAAAGCTGCGTATGACGTTTACGCAAAGTTTCCAACCAAGTTGAACCCTTCGCAGTCTGACTACCCATCGTTTCCCAGCGGATATAAGTTACTCAAGAACATCCAGATGTCAGACTTCTTCCGCAAGACCACTACGCCGAAATATTACGGCTTCATGGCGCAAAACATCGCGAACCCGAGCGCATACATTACGGCGTTTCGTGGGACAGAAACTCTGGAGGAATGGTGGGACGATTTTCATTGGGACTTGGTACCCTTTTCTTATATGCCGAACGCCGGAAACGTAGCCTCTGGATTTCTGAAGATCTACAGCACCATGACCTTCACGTCGCCTAACTCCAAGTCAGCGTCGACACCGAAAGACATCACCAAGCTGGGAGGAATTAAACTGAGCGCACCAAACGCTACCATGGTGGCTGTGGGCCACAGTCTGGGAGCAGCGTTAATTACGCTGTACGGTTTCAACCTCGTGGCCAAAGGTACAAATCCGGTGGTCTACACCTTTGCTTCGCCACGCGTTGGTGATACCGCGTTTGCCAATGCCTACGATGCGAATGTGGCAATGAACTATCGGATAGTAAATTGGCCCGATCTGGTTCCCAGGTTTCCCAAGGACATATTCGACAATTACAAACACGTGAAAGGAGAGTACCTGGTTGACTCACTGGACCATCCGCTGACTGTGAAGCCTACATTCGAGTGTTTCCACTCGCTGCTGACTTACCTATTTCTCGTGGGTGCGCCGGCCAGCATTTTAGGCGCCTGCAAAGTGTAGGAACCGAGAGTGCAGGGACTAAGCGCGCGATAAAAGTTTGAGAATTGCGTTGACAAGTTCTTCTGATTCGATGGGCTTGGCGAGGTGCAGTTGATAACCGGCGGATAACGCGCGTTCACGATCTTTTGCGGTGGCATAGCCGGTCAATGCGATCGCCGGAATGACCGCCGGAAGTGATGAGTCATGAGCGATGAGTGATGAGTCAGACGACAGCAAGCGGATCTTGCGGATTAGTTCGTAGCCGTCCTCTTCCGGCATGCCGAGATCGCTGATTACGATGTCGACTTGCCCTTGTTGATGACTTCCTGATTTCTGATTGCTGATTGCTGATTGCTGATTGCTATTCTGGCGTAGCCATGTAAGTGCTTCGGCCGAAGACGAGGCGGCAATCACTGAAGCACCGCGACGCTCGAGTAAAACGGTGAGCAGAATTCTGGAGTCGTCATCGTCCTCGACAAGAAGTATTCGAATTCCATCCAGTGTCGCGGACTCGGGTGCTTCCACTTCCCTGCCGAGCTCTGGCTGTTGGTAAGCCGAGATCTCATTTGCTTGCGCGTCTTCGGCTTTGTCATGAGCGAGTGGAAGCTCAACCACGAAAGTTGAGCCCTGTCCTGGACCAGCGCTCTCCGCACTGACGTTCCCGCCGTGCAGTTCAACCAGGTGCCTCACCACCGCGAGGCCCAGACCCAGCCCGCCCGCTTTCCTGGAAATAGAACTCTCCTCCTGTCGAAAACGGTGGAAGACGTAAGGCAGAAAATCCGGCTTGATACCTTCGCCAGTGTCCGTCACGGTGAGCCTCACTAGACTCACGGGGTCAATGGGCAACGGTAAAGGGGAACCGTTACCTGCACTTTGGATATTGGACTTTGAACTTTGGACATCGACGGCCTCCTTAACGGTTAGGCTACTGCTCCGATCTGCGACGCATTGGAGTCGCACATTCACCTTGCCGCCACGCGGAGTGAATTTGATCGCGTTCATAATCAAATTCCAGATCACCTGGCGCATCCGGTTGGCGTCGCCCGTCACCATGCAGGTTCCCGCCACTATTTCGGTCTCGACTTGAATCCCCTTCGCCTCGGCCGCCGGTCGCAACGCTTCATTCGCCGACTCAATCAAAGGCGCGAGGTCGATTGGATGAACATCGAGTTGAAGTTTGCCAGTGATGATCCGCGAGACGTCCAGAAGATCGTCTATCAAACGCGCCTGCGATCGCGCGTTGCGTTCGATGATCTTGATCGCATTTGTGACATTGTCCTCATCAACGTCTCCGCTTCGGATCAGGCTGGCCCAGCCGAGAATGGACGTAAGCGGAGTGCGCAGTTCATGTGAGAGGGTGGCGAGGAACTCATCCTTTAGTCGATCCGCTTCCTCAGCCTGTTTGCGCAGATCCTGCTCACGCACCAGCAACGCGGCTCTTTCTTCTTCAGCCAGTTTTCGCGCGGTGACGTCGAGGACAAGAGACAACACTGATACAACTGTGCCTGCTTCATCTCGCAGCACTGAGTTGTACCATTCGCAGTACAGAATTGATCCGTCGCGTGTGTAGTTTCGATTTCGCTGCACACCGATTAGTTCTGCACCGGAACGGTGAAGACGAGTGACCTGCGCAACAGCATCGACGTCGTCGTCAAAGACGAACTGCCAATCACCCACGTGTTTGCCTAAAACTTCTTCAGCTTTCCATCCGAACAGGCGTTCTGCGGATTCAGACCAGCGCGACACCCGCGCCTCGCTGTCCCACTCGATGACGGCCAGCGGCGAGTGCTCGACATGAAAGGTCAGCCGCTTGTGAGCCTCCTGGGCGTCTTCCTGCGCGCGCTTCTGTTCCGTGATGTCATGAATTACGGCGATGCCCCCAACGATGTCATCCTGCTCGTTGCGCAGCGGTGAGTAGTAACCCTGAAAGAAACCGTGTCTACCCGTTTCAGGAACCGTGTAAGGGGTGTCGTCAGAGGTTGAGCTTTCGCCCGCGAGTGCCGCGTAAAAGCATTTGTCCTCGCCGGTCTGTTTGAGAAACGGAAATACTTCGAAGGCGCATTTGCCCAGAACTTCTTCGCTTCGTAAACCGGCGATGCGTTCCATAGCCTGATTCCAGGCGGTGTAACGGCATTCGCGATCAAACGCGAGCACCCCTTCGACGCTGGCATCGAGGAGTTGGAGGAGGAGAAATGGGTTGTGGGAGTGGTGTTTGTCCAAGGGGATATAGGATAGCAAAAAGCTGTGAGGCTTGGCTGTTTAGAGTTCAAGCTTTGGCTTGCGGATTGCGCTTCTGCGTTCGAGGCTCGTACTTGCGCAAGGCGGCAGCCTAAAGGCTGTACTCTGAACGCCTGATCGACCGCAGCAGACAGGCGTTTAGAGTACAAGCTTTAGCTTGCGGCTTCCGCATCTGCCTTCTCGGTTCGTACTCAGGCAACCGCAGCCTAAAGGCTGTACTCTGAACACCTGTCGCCTGCCTACTGCTTTCCCCCTACTTGAAGAAGTTTCCCGCAATGCGGTGAAGATCGTCCGCGACGTTGCCGTCGTTATTCGAGTCGAGCATCGAACGAAGGCTGCCCATCATGTCGGGATTCGTTGACTGCGCTTCCTGCTGTTGCTCGCCGAGATACTGCGACAAGCCCTGCGGATCCAAACCATTCTGCTGTTGTTGACGCCCAACTGCACCCATCACGATTGGAGCAACCATCGCCAGCAGATTTCCGGCTGAGCTCTGGTCCATGCCGGTGGCCTGGGCCAGGTTACTTTCCACCGTTGGCTGCTGCGCGCCCAGCACGTGGCCCAAAATTCCGGTGCCATTCGCTGCTTGTGGGTTAGACATGTAACCCATAAGGTCATCGAGAATGCTGCCGTCATGATCGGTGGCCACCGCCTGGTGCAGTGCCTGCGCTTCCTCCGGCTGTTTTGCGTTGCGCGCCAAGGCCGCGATTATTAGTGGGACTGCTATCTGCACTGCGGTGTTCGCTGTGCTCTCGCTGACGCCGACCCGACTGGCGATTTGACGTGAGATGGTGCCACTCAACTGCTGTGTGATCATTTGTGTAATAGCGTTCATTTGAAACCGGCCTTCCTGATTTGGATGTTAGTCGGGGGGGGGTGAATTTGAAGCGGACTATAACACAGGGGAGTGAGCGGTGAGCAGTGAGCGGTGAGCAGTGAGCAGTGAGCAGTGAGCAGTGAGCAGTGAGCAATAAGTAATCAGCAATCAGCAACCGGAGGCTAAAGGCTAGCAGTTTAGAGTTCAAGCTTTAGCTTGCGTCTTTCCCGCGGGGCTGCAGCCTGAAGGCTGTACTCTGAACACCTCTGACCGGCAGTTTTGAGTTCAAGCTTTAGCTTGCGTCTTTCCCGCGCGGCCGCAGCCTGAAGGCTGTACTCTGAACGCCTCTGACCGGCAGTTTTGAGTTCAAGCTTTAGCTTGCGTCTTGCGCGCGGGGCTGCAGCGTGAAGGCTGTACTCTGAACACCTCTGACCGGCAGTTCAGAGTTCAAGCTTTTAGCTTGCGTCTTACGCGCGGGGATGCAGCCTGAAGGCTGTACTCTGAACGCCTCTGACCGGCAGTTTTGAGTTCAAGCTTTTAGCTTGCGTCTTACGCGCGGGGATGCAGCCTAGCGAATCTTAATAAATGCATGGTTGCTGTTCAGTCCACGCAAGGTAATGCTTATCAGGATGTCTCCGACTGGTAATTGATCAGGAAGCTTCACGACAATCTGAGTCAACCCTGCCATTCCAGACACGCTTCCGACGTACTCCACCGTCATCGGATAGTTCTGTCCCGCAGCGGTTGCGACTACTGTGATCGCAGATGCATTTTCGCCGGCCACCAAGTCTGCATTGCGAGCAAAGAGCATGATGCGCGTGCGATTATCGGTACTGAAGTTCGAAACCGTTTGCACTGCGAACGGTTCGCTCAGCATGGTCACTGAATCGAGTGCGATGGCGCGGTTCGAATTTTCCTGAGTAAGGAGGACAGGTGAATTGGGCGACGGAGATGGTGTCGGAGAAGGACTAGGTGTCGGAGTTGGAACGACGCATGGAGCCGAGAGCAGGGCTGTCATATCTCCTGACTCAAAATTCGTCGTCAGCACATCTGATTTTCCATCGCTATTGAAATCGCCGGTTACCAAATGAAAAGGCTCGGAACCCGTGCCGTAGCTGCTGGCCTCCGAGAAGCTTCCACTGCCCTTCCCCACCAAAACAGATACGGCATTCCAACTTACCGCCGTTACCGCCAGGTCGGAAATTCCGTCTCCGTTAAAATCACCAAACGCGACATCACGAGCGCCGTCTGCGGTGTAGTGATGTTCCTTGTAAGCAAACCCGCCGCTCCCATCACCGATGAAGATAGAAACGCCGCTATGGCCAATTTCAGGGATAGCTGTGACCGCAAGGTCGAGTTTTCCGTCGCCGTTGAGATCGCTAAGAGCAGCGCCGAACGGCGAGTAACCGACCGGCAGAATCTGAGAAGATGCTATACCGCCGGCGCCATTCCCCAAGGCAACAAATAACCCATCCTGATCGCTATGAATTCCGTCTGTAATCGGTAGAACCAAATCCAGCTTTCCGTCTCTATTCACGTCAGCCAGGCTGATCGAATTAGGAATCCCATTCAAGGTCCAACTTGTGACTGGTCCAAATGAACTTGCTGACGTAGCGAGCGCAATCTTTACCGAGTTGCCGCCCAACAAAGCGAGGTCGGGTCTACCATCGCCGTTCAAATCGCCTGCTGCAACATAAGTGGCGTTGAACACTTGAAGATCATGTGGGAAGGGCGGATGGAACGTGCCGTCGCCCTTGCCACGAATTGTCCAAATGTAACTTCCGGAGTTGAAGGCGACTATAAGATCAAGATTGCCGTCAAGATCTAAATCGGCGGTGGCTAACGACGTCGGCAGGAAAGGAGTGACGCTGTAATGCGTGCGCGAAAGGAAACCTCCCTGGCCGTTGCCGAGAAAGATTGCAAGATCGCGACTGCGAAAGTTGCCGACAACTACGTCAAGCTTCCCGTCACGATTGAAGTCGGCTGAGACGATTGCGCTGGGAGCAGCGTCAGCGTCTGCATTCTGAGTTAAATAGTTGGACGAGGCTGCAAACTCACCGTTACCTGAACCGAGCAACACCGAGACGTCATACGACTTTGAATTTAGGACTGCAAGGTCAGGCTTCCCATCCTTGTTGACATCGCTAGAGACGATGCCGTTAGGCCTTGAGCCGGCGGCGTAGTCTTTCCTGACAAAGCCACCACCGCTTGCGCCAAGGTGTAATGTGATCCCTCCGAAATGGACCAAAGCAATGTCCATCCGGCCGTTATGATCAAAATCCTCAACCACCGCACCTTTTGGACCAAGCACGTTCAGGTTAAGTCTGGTCGGGAAAGCGCCGGTACCATCGCCGAAGAGTACGTACGTGAAACCTACTTCCTCCATCGCGACGAGGTCAGCCTTATTGTCGTTATTGAAGTCGGCGATCTTCACCACCGCACCAATATTAGTTTCGTAAGCGAGAACAAGCGGCGAAAAATTCCCGGCGCCATCACCAATAAGCGCGTGTGAGGCGTGTACGCCACCAACAATCAGATCTACCTTGCCGTCACCGTTTATGTCTCCGGCGGCAAGCGACTTTGGATTGTATACCTGGACTCTTCGAGCAGTTCCAAGACCGCCTGGGCCGCCCATCAAAATCATTACGTGATAGGTGAAGTCGTCGGCATATTCGTCGTCTGCCGCAGCGAGATCGTCAAAGCCGTCCGCATTAAAATCTGCGACCTCCATTACGCGCGGTCTTCGTCCAGCTAAGTGCTCGACCGGTGGCGAAAAACCACCAGCGCCGTCACCGGACATGACAAGGACTTTCCCATAGCTGATGTAAGTCGCCGCAAGGTCCTGCTTGCCGTCGTTGTTGAAATCGCCGACAGCGAGAAACGCGAACGGAACAGCGGTAGGAGAGGCGATCCTGGTGCCAGGTGAGTACCTGCCCGCGCCATCGCCAATCAGAATCAGGATATCGTTATCGGGATGGTAGTTGGATACGGCAAGATCCGGATTGGTATCTCCGTTGAAATCGCCGGTCGCAATAAAGGTTGGTTCGGGGCCAACTGGAAACGTTGGCGCAGCATTAAAGCTCGCCGAGGTACAGTTTGAAGCGTTGCTGCTGGGAACGGCTACTGACCACCCGGTGAGGACGGCTAATAGTGTCAATACCCCTATGAATAATACTTGAGAACGATACATCAATGACTATTACCACTACCTTGATTGCCTGAGACGAAGGAACGCCGGGAGGAACTCCGTTTTTTCAGGACGAGGCATTGTACGAATGATCTGTTCGTTTTGGAAACCGGGCCAAAGGCTGGTAGTTCAGAGTTCAAGCTTTAGCTTGCGTCTTGCGCGGCTGCAGCCTGAAGGCTGTCTCTGAACACCTCTGATCAGGTGTTTAGAGTACAAGCTTTAGAGCCTCTTGCAAAAGTCACTAAAGGAAAAGTAGTAAATGGGGGAAAAGAAAAGACACAGCGTTGGATCTGAGTCTGTAGAATGACGGTTGCTTAGACGATCACGCAGACGGAGAAACAACTCTATGTCTTTAGCCGGGACGCTATCACAGTTTTGGTTGACGGTACAAGGCAGTTTGTTTCCTTGGTTGCAGGCAGAACTGGGCGAGTTGAGTGCGAAGCAGCAACAGTTAGTGAAGATTCTGGAGTTGGTTCAGATCGAGAGTTTTCTTAAGAGCGCGGGCCGCGGGCTGGGACGGCCGAGCGAAGATCGGCAAGCGATCGCCCGCGCGTTCGTGGCGAAAGCGGTTTACAACCTGGAGACGACGCGCCAGCTGTTGGAACGGATAGCGAGTGATGAGCGCTTGCGTCGTTTATGTGGTTGGGAACGAGCCGGAGTGGTACCCAGCGAGGCCACCTTTTCGCGAGCGTTTGCGGAGTTTAGTGCGAGCCAGTTGCCGCCACGGGTGCATGCCGCGTTGCTCGAAAAGTATCAAAAGCCGCGGCTGGTGGGCCACATATCGCGTGATGCAACAGCCATAAATGCGCGGGAAAAAGCGGTCAGGAAAGTGAAACCGGCCCCAGTAACCAAGGTAAAAAGGCCGCGCCGGAAGAAGGGCGAAGCCAGCAACAAACCCTTAACCCGGCTGCAACGGCAAATCAGCATGACGCTGGCGGAGATGCTGGCGGACCTACCGCAGCCGTGTGATTGTGGCACCAAGCGCAACAGTAAAGGACATCCTAGTTACTGGGTGGGCTACAAGCTGCATCTGGATGTGGCAGATGGGGGCATTCCGATTAGTGCAATTTTGACTTCCGCGTCAGTCAACGATTGTCAGGTGGCCCTACCCCTGGCGCACATGACCGCAGCACGAGTCGACCATCTCTATGACCTGATGGACTCGGCTTATGATATGCCGGCGATCCGGGAAAAAAGTATTGCCTTGGGCCATGTCCCGATCATTGACGGACACACCAGACGTGGCGGTGACAAACCACAGTTTGCGCCCCACGAAGCACAGCGTTACAAGGAGCGCACCACCATTGAAAGAGTGTTTGCGCGACTCAAAGAAGAGTTCGGTGGGCGCATGGTACGTGTCAGAGGACCGGCAAAAGTAATGACCAGTCTGCTGTTCGGGTTGCTAGCCCTGACTGCTGACCAACTACTGCGCTTAATTTCCTGACCTGCCGCCGTTTCTACCGTGGCAAGTTCCCAGACCCTGGCGCTGGTAACCCGAACGCGCGCCAAAAACGCTTTCTTGCTGTTTTCACACTTGTACTTTTGGTTTTCAAGCCAGCGTGCACCCTTAATTATTGCTACGCGTCTTCAAACCTGCACGCGTTCGCAATTTATTTTGACTTTTGCAAGAGGCTCTTTAGCTTGCGTCTTGCGCGGCTGCAGCCTGAAGGCTGTACTCTGAACACCTCTGTTGCTGACTGCTGACTGCTCAGCTCGAGGTGAGTCCAAGCTTTACGGCGTATTGAATGAGTTCTGCGGTGGTTTCGACGCCTAGTCCTTCCATCATTTCATACTTGTGAGATTCGGCGGTACGGGTGGAAATTCCCAGTCGGCTGGCGATCTCTTTCATGGTGCAGCCTTCTATTACCAATTGCAGTACCTCGCGCTGCCGCGGTGTGAGGGTCAACTTTTGAGTTCCCTGTGCTCGCTTGCTAACGTCTTCGACCCATTCGGTCGCGATCAGCGGAGCGACATATCGATTACCAGCCAGCACCTCCCTGATGGCGACGACGAGATCTTCTCCGGCTGATTGCTTCAGCACATACCCGGCCCCGCCGCATCTGAAAGCCTCTGATAGCAAGCGATCATCGGCATGCATTGTCAGAAAAATAATCTTCGCCGTTACCCCCTGCTTCCTCAATTGACGAACAGCGTCAAAGCCATTCATCACGGGCATGGAAATGTCGACGACGATCACATCCGGGTTAAGTTGACAGGCAGCTTCGACAAGAGCCGCACCGTCGCCCACTGCCCCCACCAAATCGAATTCGTCCTCCAGGAGACCCTGCAAGCCCTGTGAGAACATCATATGGTCGTCAGCGAGAAGTAGTCTTGGACGTTTCATGATCGTTTTGTTATGGGGATAAGAACCCGGAGAACAGTGCCGCCCTCTGGTCGTGAGGTCACTGAAAAACTCCCTTGCAGCAGTTTGACCCGCTCTTCGGCGCTGATTAAACCCAGGCCGCTTCCTCGTTTGGCTCTTTCAAGATCGAAACCCTGGCCCGAGTCTGACACCTCGAGAGTAAACCCAAGTTCATCTTCGGTAAGGGCAACGCGGGCAGAGCCGGCGCCGGAATGTCTCGACACATTGCGCAATGCTTCAAGTGCTACTCGATACAAACAGACACTGATATCCAAAGGAACCTGGTCTGTTTTGATCGTAGAACTAAACTCGACTTTGATTCGCTCGGTATGACCAAACTCTGCTACTTCCGAATCCAGAGCGGCCACCAGTCCTACATGCTCCAGTACGTCTGGATGTAGCTGATGCGACAGCTTCCGGATCTGGGTCGTCAATCCATTTGTTTGGGCAATAAGCTGGTCCAGTTCGGCGGTCATCAACTCCGGTGTCGACGGCGGCTTGCGTTTGAGCCGGCTAATCCCAACGCCCATCGCGGCAATGTTCTGACTTAGATCGTCATGCAACAGTAGCGCAATCCGGCGGCGTTCAGATTCCTGTGCTGTTATTAAACGCGCGGCGAGCTCGCGACTCTGCCGGTTACTCTGCAACAGCTTTTCTTCGCTCTCACGCAAGGCAACGGCTGCTCGACGCGACTCAGTAATATTTCTGACGATGGTCAGTACCTTATCGCGATCAGCACTGACAATTCGCGCCTCGAAGTAGCGCTCCTCTCCGCCAAGCCCAAGTGAATACTCCACCACTTGAGGCTCGTCTGTGCCATCCACTTGTCCAAAAGCAGCCGTAATTCTCTCAGCTAATTCATCAGGGAGCACCTCGCCGGTGCTCTTTCCCAGAAACGATTCGGGGGGGACGAACAGCTCGTTTGGGTCACGAGCATAGTAGTCGAGGAAAACGCCTTCTTTGCTTTGCAAGAACATGAGATCCGGATTTGCTCGGAGAATGGCCTGATTGCGTTCGCTACTCTCCATCAGCGCCTGTTCGGCACGCTTGCGTTCGGTGACGTCGCGCCCGATCGCCTGTAATTCGACAATCTTGCCATCGGGTCCGGGAATCGCGTGGTCCACCCATTGCTGCCAGGCGATACTGCCGTCCGGCAGGAGGACCTCGTGTTCAGTAGTTATCGAGCCGTGATCCTGCAACAGTGACTCGATTACTTTCGTCGCCCAGGGGCGAATTTCGACCGGCATGAGTTCGGTATATGATCGGCCAATCATTTCCTCACGAGTTTTTCCAAAATAACGGCAATAAGCATCGTTAACGTAGGTAAGTCTGGTGTCGGGCAAGAAACGGCAAATCAACTCGGTCTGAGACTCAAGCATACTCCGGTATCGTTCTTCACTTTCGCGCAGAGCTCCTTCCGCCAACCTTCGATCAGTGATGTCCCTAATGTAATTCAAAAAATGAACCGGGTTACCGTCGTTGTCTTCAACTACGGAGCAATTCACATATACCCAGATAGTCTTGCCATTCTTATGTATGTATCGTTTCTCAAGATCAAACGACTTGATTTCGCCGCGAATCAAGCGTTGGCATTCCCTCTTGTAAGCCTGCAAGTCGTCAGGGTGGGTGACGTCTTTGATCTGGCCCGAGAGCAGTTCCTCCTCGGTATATCCAAGCAATTCGCACAGAGTAGGTGGAACTTTCAACCACTTTCCATCCAGGCCCACGTGGGTAACCATGACCAGCGAGAAGGCTTCAGTTCGAGCCAACCTGTCTTCGCTTTCCCGTAACGCCTGCTCCGCTTTCTTGCGTTCCGTGATATCAGCGTTGAGTCCGATCATGCGCTGAGGCGTCCCAGTCTCATCGCGCAGCACCTCGCCTTTGCCCCGGACCCAGCGAAGGGTGCCGTCGGGAAGCATCAGACGAAATTCAGCTTCGTACGGACAACCTTCATTCACTGATCGCTCGATGGACTGAACGACGAATGAGCGATCATCCGGGTGTATCCACGAATAGAACTCTTCGTTACTGGTTTCCGGATCACTTGGTGAGCGGCCGAATATTCGTTTGGTTTCATCGGACCACTTGGCTTTTTCGTCACCCATGCTCCATTCCCAAGTGCCCATCTGGGCCGCACTCATTGCCATTGCCAGATGCTCTTCGTTTTGGCGCGCCACACTCTCAGCGTGACGGCGCTCATGAATCACAGCGGCCAAACCCATTAGAGGGACCGAGATGACAATCAGGAACCATTGGATGGAGAGCGCATTGGCAGAGGCCGAGTTTGCTACGAACGGCCCTTCGCCGTGTGTGGCGCCCCAAATTGCAAGGAACATCACCATCAGAAGTGCGGTACTCACCCCCTGGATACCAAAGCGGACCGTGGCCCAAAGCAGAAAAGGCAATGGCCAATAGAATAGCGACGGAGTCTTTTCTGCCCCCCAGAGATGACTGTTGAAAACGGTGAGACAGACAAATAACAAGCCTGCTGTCAGAATCGCCGCTTCCAAAACTCGCTTCCAGGAAGCTCGTTGCACGTTTGCAAACCCACCATTAACCCAGGTAACGATTGCAGGCACAAGAGTGAGGGTCGCCAGGATGTTTGAGAGACAACGCACCCGCCAGATTTCCCAGTAGGGGCCGTTCCCCCAGCCGTTTAGTCTCACGAGTGCGATATCAAGAAAGGAAGATACAACCGGCGCCAGCAAGGCCCCGAAAATAAGAAAGACTGTCAAATGTTTGTGCTTATCAAAGCGCAGGGGACCGTCAATCAACCTACAGATGAAGTAGGCGCCGAATAACGCCTGGAAAGAATTACTAACGAACCAGGACAAGACCATTGCTGTCGGTACGCCGCTTTGAACTTCGGAGGCCAAGTGTGCCGGAAGAGCGGCGACAACAATGACCCACCAGGAACGTTTCGGAACCAGGAGGAGTCCTGCCAACAGAATCGAATTCGGCATCCAGAGCGTGGAGACGGATCCTGGCTGGAGAGCAAAAGCGAAACCAATCTGAGCAGTGAGGTAATAAGTGGCGGCAACGAGGAGCGCGACCGCTGCGGTGCGACGCCGCGCGGCATTTCCCTGACTGATTTCTGCCGACTTCGGGCGCGCTTGGGTTAGCACCACATCGCTCATGCGGCTTCCTCGAGTTTACTGCCTAGTGGCTGTCGAGTGCGGTCGTAAGAAACAACAGTTTGATCGTTTTACGGGAAATCGAACTGTTGCTACGGAAAATTACTCTTTGCTACGAAAATCTTACTTAAGAAAGGTTCACACAGCAACTAGGTTCACTCATGTACGGGAGATGAAGTCACTATCACAGCGCCGTAGCGCGTGATCGCAAGACACCCGGATTACTAATGAACGCAAACAACGCTGAAAGCGTTCGCTAATTCCAGCCCAGGGTTGCGCTTTGGCAACCCTGGGTTGTGAAATGCCCGACGAGATTCCTCGCAACTCTGTAGGAGTTGCGGATGTTTGAGGTTTGAATACGGTGACGCAACTCCTTCAGAGTTGACTCATCGAGGCATCGGTATTTACCCAGGGTTGCCAAAGCGCAACCCTGGGCTGGAATTAGCGAACGCTTTCAGCGTTGTTCGTCGGCGGCGGTGGTACACAGTCTGTAGCGCGCTGTGGCACTGACCATATGCCACTGAGGCCGACGTTAGCCAGTCAGTCACTCATAAACT
Organism: Pyrinomonadaceae bacterium; assembly: GCA_035273425.1. Lineage (GTDB taxonomy): Bacteria > Acidobacteriota > Blastocatellia > Pyrinomonadales > Pyrinomonadaceae > PSRF01. Next base: position 16,376 of record DATEPB010000054.1, read on the forward strand.
CGCGAATTGATTCCGCCACCGTATCAGCGAGATACCACGCCATCCAGTGTTCCGCTCCAGGAATGATTTCCAAACTTGACCCCTGAATTGCTTGATGAAGCCGACGTGCGTGCTCCGGCGGAAAATGCTGATCGCGTTCTCCCCACAGCACCAGTGTAGGGCAAGTAATTGTTTTGTAGACCTCAGGTAACCGTTCCAACGTCCCCTGATAACCAGCGCAAAGACGGGCGATAAAAGAACGTACTTCGCTTTGCGAAAAACTCCTCCAGAGGTCATCACGCAACTCGGAGGGGAGTTTCATTCCGCGCGGAAGAAAAGTCATCTCGGCGCGCTTAAAAACCAGACGAGGAAAGTTGCGGATGATGAAACGGTTCCAACCGTATTTGCGCAACAGTCGAATCTCCCACGAAGTTTTCTCGTCCCACAAGACTAACGAGTTCATCACCACCAGTCGATGCATTCGCTCAGGATGCTTGGCAGCAAAAACGAGTGCGGGTTGACCGCCCATGTCCATTCCAACCAGGTGGGCGCGCTCGATGCCGAGCTCATCGAGAATCGCATGTAAACGTTCAGCCATATGAAACGGCGTGGTGCCGCCAGACCACGCATCGCTATAGCCCATTCCCGGCCAGTCGAATGCAATGACTTCAAAGCGATCAGCCAGGCGCGATGCCAGCTCAGACCAGATTTGTAAGTTGTCGGGATAGCCGTGAAGGAAGACCACCGGTGGCCCACTACCGAGGCGAGCGATCCGCAAGCGTCGCCCTGAAGTGAGCAGCTCAAGTGTTGTGGGCAACATCAAAGGAAGTCCTCGAGCAAGTCGTCGGCTGCTAAAATTCCCGAGATAGCGCAGAAACTCACCCACTGCCCGGGATGTGTTGAGCTTCCGGCCAGGTAAAGCCCGCGGGCGTACGGACTCTTGTGAGCGAGACGTCCTGCCCGCATGAAACCCGCGGTCATAACGGGATTCATGCTGTCTCTATAAAGATTGAACTGCGTGCCCCATTCCGCCGGTATACGAGTATGGACCACGCGATAATCATCAACGCCTTCGCGCCACCAGCTATCGTCAATGATCTGATTGAGGTAATCGCGTTGACCTTCAACCCCCAGACGCTGGGCTTCTTCATGTCGCATGGGACTTATAACCCGGGCCGGCAACCAGCCATCCTTCTTTAACTCGGGTGCGACAACTGCCGGCCTGATTAACAGACGACAGAGTTCCCCGGTGCTAAACGTTTTAAATCGAAGGTAGGGCGGCTTCGCATCACCGCGAATTGCGAGATACGCACAGGCGCCTGGTGATTGCAGTGGAAGTTTACTTAGTTTCTGTTTGGCCGGTGTCGGAGTCTCCTCTAGCATCTCGACGTAAGTGCCGATGCCGCTGTAGTTGGAGACGATCGCGTCGGCAGGCACAAAGTCGCCCTCGTCGGTCTCGACTCCCCTGATCCTCCAGTGTTCACACACTATCCTCCGGACTCTCGTATCGTATTGGAATTCGACTCCAGCCTCTGTGGCAACTCGTGTCAACGTGCGCGGGATGCTCGCGATGCCGTCAACCGGATAGAACGCGCCAATGGAGTGAATCAACGCGGGCACAAAAGCCAACGGACTCGGCGCTTGGTCCATTCGCTGTCCCGCGATTTGCGTCCATATGGCAATCGCTTCGACCACGGGCCGCGGGAGGTTTGTGCGTTCGAGGACCGACCCTAACGACTGAAGCAAAAACGGGATTCGTGTGAATCGTCGATTAGTCAGCAGATGAGAAGGACTGGGTCGTGAGATATGAAGCAGAGGGCTTAGGCGTTCATGAGTTTCCTTCGTCGCAGCTACAAAATCCTCGTAGAGCTTTCCGCTCCCGGGCCACTGAGCGTCAAAGCCTGCGGCTGTTCGTTTCAGATCCCCATGGAAACGAACTGTGACGCCATCACTCGATAACACTTCATAAACATCATCTATTCTGCGGAGACTAATATGCTCGGCGAGTTCGAGACCCAGGGAACGAAAGGCCCATTCAAGACCGGGGCGATCAAGCAGCACATATGGACCAGCGTCGAATCTAAGACCATCCCTTTCAAACCCAGACGCAAGTCCCCCAGATTCTGATCGAGCTTCGATTACTCGGACGCGCAGGCCCTGTTGCGCCAGTCGGATCGCGGCAGTTAACCCACCCATGCCGGCGCCAATGATGACAACGCGACGATTCATTCTAGTGTCGCAGTCCTATGAGACTCTGAATAACCCGGCGTCCGGCCCGCAATGTCAAACCCTCAGGCTGCAGCGGTGGAAATGCATCGTGGTCCATTTGTGGGACAAAGAGTGAGCCTCGCGCGCTACCCAGGACATAAACGGGCAGAGCTACAAAACTAAGCATGGTTGATATGTCACTGTAGTAGGGAGTGCGCCAGTTTGGCATCGGCTCATCCGGGCCATCAATTTTGATGTGGGTGTCAGGGTCACCAAACCAATGGCAGGCCGCTCGCAAAGTACTCGACTCGCGAGGATCTTCGATTCCCATGTGACGGATGGCGACCATATCGACCGCAATGGCATCAGCTCCTGCATAGAACCGCAGCGGTGTGGCTGGCCGGGGACAGCCCATCACACCAACCAAACCATCAGCAGCAAGTTCATAGGCATCAATCATTGAAAGGTGAGGAGGAAACTCATCCAGCAGCATCATCGTTGGGGTTTCACGATCCGCCTGACGCTCTGTGAATAGGTATTGATCGCATCGCGCGCCGATCCCTTCGAGATTTCCGATTGTGAGGTGGGCCAGTTCAACCGGATGGCTCTTCATTTTTGCAAAAGAAATGCGAAAGTCAGCGTCTTTCCAGGTCTGACCCACGGTGTATTGGGCCATCCCGCGAAAATAAGAATGCGGTACTTGTTCGTCGGAGAGATCTACCACTCGAAAGTGCGGAGAAGAGATATCGAAGTATCGAGCTACTTCCTGAACCGAACGATTCCCAAAAAACTGATCGTAAAGATTCCGGCCTTCAACAACTGCCACATCCTTGCATCCGCACTCGCGCAGGTAGCGAGCCAACTCATCCAGTAGTTGACTATCCGTGATCATTGACCGGTCACGCCGGTGATAGCCGAGCATGAAGGCCGCCTTGATCGCCACTCTCAACTCGGTGAGTGGTTTATCGAGGAGTCGGCTTCGTTCCTCAAGCTGCTCCTTGAGATTTATTTCTTCAAGCAGCGAACGGAAAAGGGGCAGCTTCTCCTCGACCGTTCTCCCGCGCGCCACCTTAACCTGCCCACCACTGCCGAGCTTGTTTGCAGCAACCCGACCGCCGCGAAGCGCACGCGGCACAAAATACTCTCCTACCTCCTGGATCTTTTTTGCGAGAGAGTCAGCAGTTTCTCCCGGCACCAGATGATCATTCTCATCGAGAGCTGCTGCCAAGATCTCAAAGATCCTGCGGTGGCGATCTTCATCCTCCATGATGCGGCGAAAATCATCTATCAAAGATGGCAGCATGAATGGCTGGTCGCTGGCTAGTTCGATCAAACGCTTCCAGCAGAGCCATGCTGTCTTTTCAGCATCAACGTTGAAGAGACAGAAATCACGAAATGAACGATATTGAACATGCTGTCTGACGTTATGCGGAACCTTCCCGGTAATGAACCCCATCCAAGTAATGAGTGTGGCTGTCGCTCTCGAGAGTGGGGCATCTGACCAGCGCACGTGCTGACGAACCGAGGTGGACCAGCCGCCGAGCGCACCCGCAACCTGACTGAAGAGCGCTCGAGTCCGAAGAGGAAGGTTTCCAACTTTGAAGATCGCGCCACGAATGTAGATCGCGTGCATCTCCTCATCTTTCCAGGTCCAAAGCAAAGCGTTCCGGATAATCTCGCGCTCCAATTCGGAAATCGGCATCGCTCTGAGGTGAACTGCGATCAAATCCTCACGGTATGCAACCGAGACAATCTCTTCGCGCTCGAGCGCCAACAGAAAAAGCCGAAGCATCAGGCGGCGTGGGCGCCCAGCGTAAGCGGTGCTCAAGCCGGCAAGTTCAGCTTCAAATTCTTCGTAGATGGTTCCCATGGTCGAGAGTGTTCGGCGCGATGTGGACTTGTGTAGATTGACACTGAGTAAGGTGTCTGGGCAATAACTATTCGGAGGGCTGGATGCTCAAGAGAAGCTGATCTAGAAGATGTGCTGGGCCGGGGAAGAGCCTGAACCGCAAAATGCAACTCCTTGGAGTGCGCCGGCCCGGCGGCGCTTTGGCCGTCGTTACATAACTACGAACCCTGATTATTCTAAGTCCTGTCAGGCGAAGCACGGGCCAAAGCGGCGCCAGGCCGCCGCACTCCAAGGAGTTGACTTAGATTCCGCGCTAGTAATCATCGTGGATGTTTAGCTTGTCCGTTTTGAAGCTATATATCGTCTTGACCGTTGCTGGAACTGCAGTACGTTCAAACCACGCGGCAGAACACCATGGATACTGATTCGCAACGGAGACTAGGCCGTGTTTGACCGCATTCTGGTGGACGTAGTTCAGCCGAGCCAGATAAGAACGCTCGTATGTAAGTTTGGTATCCCAAAAGTTGTACCAAACTTCGCGATCGGCAAACTGGTCCAGGTTGTTAATTCCCCGAGCTGTGTCGGAATGAAGTTGATTAAGAAATCGATCTAATGGTTTTGAATCGGGACGACCGCGAGCAACAAAGTGATGATGATTTGTGAAGACGGCCCAGGCCTCAAGCTGCCATAAATGTTGTTTGGAGAGCCTGAGAAGATGTTCCTCAAGGAGCTCTAGTTTCGGATCGGAAGAGAAAAAGTGTGATTTGTGCAAGGTCGCGCCTGTCACCATGTAGATGCCTACGGAATCGAGTCGATGAACCGGTGCATGTGGCCAATCCTTAGTGAATACCATTGACCAAATTGAACAACGGTAGAGGAAGACGTTCAAGGCGGGTTTCGGGAAGCGGCAGGTGAAGGAAATACAAGACCTCAAGCATATGCTCAACTCCTTGGAGTGCGCCGGCCCGGCGGCGCTTTGGCCAATGCCTCGCCTCACAGAACGTAGAATATTCAAGGTTCGTAGTTGTGAAACGATGGGCCAAAGCGCCGACAAGGCGGCGCACTCCAAGGAGTTGAACTAAGTCAACGTTGCAAATACTAATGCGGGATGCGCAGCTAATTTCTGCGCATCCCGCAAGCGTACTTACTCCTTCTTTTAAACCTAAGCTCCTAGTGCCTCGCGCGGTAGAAGTAATACTCAGCTGTGTAAGGCACCTCCTTTCGCTCGCCGACTACTGATCCTGGCGCGGTTGGGGCCGTGCCGCCCGTGGTGTTTACTCGCTGGATAAACGTCGTCGAGCTGAAAATGCCTGGTCCATCTGCTGTAACCTTCTTAAGCAGTAACCACGCAATGGCGCTCGAGTCCGGAGTGCATCCTGTGCCTGGAACGCGCGCAGCAACGACTTTGCTGCCACTATTACTTTCCCAGGTTGGACCAACGTAGTGGGTGCCGACTTCGCCGTTATAACGTGCGTCGGCGAACAACGTCGCCACCGGTTCAACAAAGGTCCAGCTGGTGCCATTCCAGCTGTAAACCTGCACGCCGATCGCGTATGTGCGAAAGGCCAATCCATTTCCCTCCTCCACCTGCAAGCTTTCGCAGCCTGCCGGCAGGGTTGGCGAATTGCTCAATGCACTCGCTCGTGAGGTGGGGACAAAGGCTGATGAGAGCCCAGCGATGCTGAGCAGAACTGCAAGCGCGACGACGCGCTCGATTTTGAGGTAACGCATTACTCTTCTCCTTCTCTTTAGTCTTATTTTTTCGACTCTCTGATTCATTGCTTTCTCCTGTTAGGACCAACGGTCTGGTCCAATTCGATTTTTCAACGCTGTCACTCACAAATCGCTGTTTCCCGTTAACAAAACGCGGGAGCGATTTGATCAAGACGCTCTCTTAGTTCGGGCTGCAGTCTCTGCAGCGTCTCCCGGAAATTCGGATGGATCATTCCTGATCCGAGATAGGTCCAACGGTTCGCCTGTGTTTGCACTTGCACGAACTTTTCGCGTTCGCTGACAGTCAGCGTGCGATCGGTGGCCCGGTAAAAAGACTCGAGATCAAACTGCGTCTGGGCTACCAACCCGTCGGCAATGAATCCGCCAATCTCGAGGTATTCCTCAAACGCTGACTCAATCTGTTTCGGGCTGCGGTTCTCAGCGAGCGCCTCAACCATCAGCACGTCGAGCTTGGCGTGTTGCGCCTCTTCCATCCAGTGATGTTTGAGCAGACTCTTGAATAGTGGATCCAAATCCTGGTCGTCCTTCACGCCTTCGAGATAATGCTGTTGCGTCATCCATTCGATTTGCAGAATCGCGAGGGCCACTGCCAACGGGTCGTGGGCCAGAATGGCCTTGCCGATCGCGTCCGCTGGACCGATCACCTGGCAGTCCACACCGAAGCCCGCTTGAAACTGTTCGCGAAACCGTTTGAACAGGTGAATGTGCTTCGCTTCCTCGCCGGCGAACTGCAGCAGCGCTCGAATCCTGTAATCGTCGCCACTGAGCAGCGGGCGCGCGTGGTCCATCAGAAACGGTAGGATGAATTCCTCTACAACTCCAAAAATGCAGAGGTAGGTGTTTCCTCTGATCTGATTCAATGTTCGTTTTTCACCCGCGCTTAGAAAATCGAGCGGCTCGACCCGCGCCAGGGACTCCGGCATAAATCGCTTCGAGAAATCGAGTCGCTTGTCGCCGCCGATAATGTCTTCAATACGCCAGTTAACTTTCTCCGAAGCGGCTAGAGTCGCTTGGTATGAATAAACCTGGCTGTTCGTCCTTACACTTTCAATTGCAGTACTCATATTTCCTCTTTCGTTAGTCGATTAAATTCTCAAGGGCCGGTGCAACCGCGCCTCGCGCGCTGATAGTTTGCCAACTCGTCCCATCTTTTGGGGGCTTCATGCCCTTCCTATCTCCAAGTGCGGAGATCGAGCGCAAAAACCGTCACCCGGACTAATTATTTTTTTGGGGTAGCAAGATAGTGTCCGACATGCTTCAGGAAACTCTGGACAAATCGAGGATTGGGATTTCTACCGCGAAGCGGTTATGTAATTTAGCCCAGGGTTGCCGCGTTGCGCGGCTACCCTGGGTAATAAGAGTCTAGCGGTACCCAACCCAAACCGGGTTGTGTCCGGATTCGAGGAATAGCTGGTACTAGGTTATTAATTCGCTGACACGTTCGGGTAGCCCATAGAGCCGCAACCCCGTTGAGTCTGTCGCGAAAATAGATGTTTGGTTTTCTCTGTTGAAAATATTCTCCGACAGACTCCGTTGGGGTTGACCCATTCTCACCATTCGATCCCAGGGTAGCCGCGCAACGCGGCAACCCTGGGCTAAGTTACATAACCGCTTCGCGGTAAAAATCCTTTCGTGTGATTTCGTGGATCGTGTGATATGTACCGAAAAGAACGATCCACGAATTCACACGAAACGGCACGAAACACAACGTCTGATGTGTTAAATTTGCACTCTTCCAAGCGGAGTGCCCGGCCTAGGAGATTTCCGCGATGACCGCAACCTCGCCACAAGATGTCACCCAACTACTCGCGGCTTGGAGCGACGGAGATGAGGCGGCGCTTGAGCAACTGGTTCCCATCATTCAGGCCGAACTCCATCGCCTGGCCAAGCATTATCTAAAGCGCGAACGCCCCGGTCACACGTTGCAAACATCAGCTCTGGTTAACGAAGCCTACGTCCGTTTGATCAACTGGAAGACCGCGCGCTTTGAGAGTCGGGCCCACTTCTTCGGCGTCTCGGCCCAGTTGATGCGGCGAATTCTCGTGGACTTCGCGCGCAGCCGGCCGCGAGTACAAGGAAATTCTGTGCGGCAGGTTTCACTGGACCAGGCTCTGGCAGTTTCTTCGGAAACAGATGCCGACCTGGTCGCTCTTGACGAAGCGCTCGTCGAATTAGCTGAACGTGATCCACGCAAGGCCAGAATTGTTGAGCTGCGTTTCTTCGGCGGTTTGACTGTGGAGGAGACTGCGGAATTTTTGGACATCTCGCCAGCGACAGCACTCCGCGAATGGAACAAGGCCAAAGCCTGGCTCTACCGCGAATTGACCCCATCAGAACAAGATGCAGTCTGAGAGGTGGCAGGAAATCGATCGACTCTTCGACGCCGTGCTGGATCTCGAACCAGCGGCGCGCGATTCGTTTCTGTCTGAGGCCTGCGCAAATGATCACGAACTGCGTCGTGAAGTGGAATCACTCCTTGTGGCCCACCAGCGCGCCGGCAAGTTTATCGAAGCGCCGGCAATGGAAATGGCCGCCAAGGCAGCCGCTAAAGACGGGGAGACATTCTTCGCTCTCGGAAAAACAATTGGTCCTTACCGGGTGGTGTCTCTTCTTGGCAGTGGTGGAATGGGCGAAGTTTATCTCGCAGAAGACGCGCGGCTTGGCCGCCGCGTAGCGCTGAAGCTGTTGCCTCCCGAATTCACTCACAATCCGGAACGCATTCACCGCTTTGAACGCGAAGCTCGCGCCGCCTCCGCTCTTAATCATCCCAACATCGTAACCATCTACGAGGTCGGCCAGAGCGAAGGCACATACTTCATTGCCACCGAGTTAGTCGAGGGCAAGACGATGCGCGAGTTGCTGCCTACCGTCCGCTCGGAGATCAAGGTGGCGTTGAATGTGATCATCCAAGTGGCGGACGCTCTTGCAGCTGCGCACACTGCCGGAATTGTCCATCGCGACATCAAGCCTGAAAACATCATGCTGCGGCCAGATGGATACGTGAAGATCCTCGACTTCGGCCTGGCGAAACTCACCGAATGGCCCACTGCGGATAGCGGACCGCGGAAGGGAGCCTCCGAAGCGTCAACGCAGTCTTTGCAATCGAGTCCGCAATTGGCGATCACCAATCCGCAATTGACCGACACAGGCGCAGTGATGGGCACGGCCGCCTACATGTCTCCAGAGCAGGCGCTCGGGCAAGATGTTGATTACCGCACCGACATCTTCAGCCTCGGAGTCGTGTTATACGAGTTGACGTCAGGAAAGCATCCATTCCGCGGGGCAACGGCAGCCGCAACGTTCGACGCGTTGCTAAATCGTGAGCCTCCGCCGCCTGTGAATTCCAATCCGGACATTTCTCCCGAACTGGAACGCATCATCATTAGAGCACTCGAAAAAGATCGTGAGTTGCGCTACCAAACCGCGTCCGACTTGCGTGCTGAGCTGAAACGGTGGCAACGCACATCAGACTCGTCAACGACTCTGGAAGAGCTTGACGACATCACGAGGGGAGCGGCGCGTACACGCAGGGCTTTGTTGGCCCAGGCCGGAACCGGATTGGCAGCGATCCTGGTGATCGCGGCTGCTGTTCTGCTCGGGCTTCGACGCTCCCAGCCTCAACAGCCTCCTGCCCCACTCAGGAACTTGACCTTCGCGCAGCAAACCGAGCAACCGGGAGCAGAATTATTTCCAAGTCTCTCCCCCGACGGCAAATCGGTGGTCTACGCCGGCAAGGCCGCGGGCAATTGGGACTTGTACGAACAACGAATAGGCGGAAAAAATCCACGCAACCTGACCATCGATTCAACAGCCGACGACACGCAGCCGGCCTTCTCGCCTGACGGTGAGCGGATCGCGTTTCGTTCCGAGCGAGAGCGCGGCGGTTTATTTGTGATGGGGGCGACTGGCGAATCCGTTAAGCGATTGACCGACTTCGGCTATCACCCGGCTTGGTCTCCCGATGGACGCGAAGTCGTCTTTTCCACTCACAATATTGAAGACCCAAACGATCGCAGCCTCGAGCGCAGCGACATCTGGATCGTCAACGCCGCAACAGGGGAGAAGCGGCAACTCACCGGCGAGACGATTGGCGACGCTGCGCAACCGCAATGGTCGCCCTCCGGCGCCCGCATCGCATACTGGAGCAGGCGCAAGGGCGGACAACGCGATCTTTGGACCATCCCGTCGAGCGGTGGTGCTCCTGTTGCCGTCACCGATGATGCCGACTTCGATTGGAATCCAGTTTGGTCGCCTGACGGTAAGCATCTGTACTTCTCGAGCGATCGTGGCGGACAGATGAATCTTTGGCGCGTCGCGATTGACGAAAAGACAGGCGCCGTTACTGGGCCACCAGAGTCAATCACGACGCCGTCGCCTTACGCCCAACACCCAAGCTTTTCAAGAGACGGACGGCGGGCAGTGTATGTGAGTCAGGCAAGCAGCAAGCACATTCTGAAAGCGGACTTCAATCCTGATACGTCGGCGTTGACAGCCGAGCCGGTTGCTGTCACAGGTGGCTCCAAGCACACCTCGCAACCCAACCTTTCACCGGATGGTCAGTGGTTCGTTTACAGCACTCAGGGCGATAAGCAGGAAGATCTCTTTATCATCGACAAGGACGGTGCTGGGACGCCACGCCAATTAACCGACGATCACTTCAAAGATCGCCATCCTCGCTGGTCACCTGATGGCAATCGCATCGTCTTCTACTCAGACCGTGGCGGCACATACGAGGCGTGGACCATTAATCGTGATGGCAGTGGTCTACAGCAAATGACTTTCAACAACGACGTGACGGTCATCTACAGCTTCTGGTCGCCCGACGGATCGCGCCTCGCCTACAACCTGCGCGATGAGTCGTGCTGGATAATTGACGCGAACAAACCATGGTCCCAGCAAACACCACAACGCGTTCCTGATCCTCCTGACAATGCCGGTATGTTTCGGGCCTTCTCCTGGTCGCCCGATGGCCGCAAACTCGCCGGCTGGATCAACTCCCCGCTCGAAAAAGTTGGCATCATGACCTACACGTTTGAGACAAACACCTTCGAACGGATCACTGATTTCGGCTCGCGGCCAATCTGGCTGCACGATAGTCGGCGAATGGTGTTCAGAGACGCAGGCAAACTCTTTCTGGTCAACAGCGAGACTAAGAAGCCCCAAGAGATTTCGCTCAAGTCACCAAACCCCGTGATCGAATACGGCCTCACAGGGGACAGCCGCCAACTCTATTACACGCTGCTCTCAACGGAAGCCGACATCTGGATGCTCAATTTGGAGTAGGACTCAAACGCGTTTCACTCAGTTATAGGGTTCGCTTGAGCCACTAGTTCGAAAGCGCCAAAGGCGCGTTTTTGCGCTAAAGGCACCTCCTTGGAGTGCGCCGCCTTGTCGGCGCTTTGGTCGCGGCGGCTCGGCGCCGCTTGTTGACTAATGCGTACCAGGTCGCGCAAAGCCGCGACCAACCATAGCGCCGACAAGGCGGCGCACTCCAAGGAGTTGGTTTGTACTTTCACCACCAGTTGAGCATCAAGTCAATCAATTACCCGTACTGGTCAAGCTGCTCGAAAGCGCGCGTCCCTGGGGCGTTGCCCCAGGCTGATACATTTCGCACCTTTGGCGCTCTCAAACAAATCGATCACCGAATGCTAAGTCAAGTATGTTGTTGCCCTTCTGCGCTCTTCGATTTGCTATCCTGACTACAAGTACAGACAATTCTGTTAGGTTCTATTCGCTTCAGCGGTTTGATCAACTTCTGAATCAACTAGAGAGTTTTCTTCGCCTCCTGAATCATACTTATGTCGTTCATTACTAAAACTGCAGCGTTCGTGGGTTTGAAGGCTTTGCGAAATTTAGGCTCCGATTCTATGGCTATAGATATGGGATCGGCGGCAACCATCATTTCCGTGCGCGGGCGTGGCATAGTGATCGATGAGCCATCCCTCGTAGCCGTCAACTCCAATACCGGCGAAGTAATAGCGATTGGGATTGAAGCGCAGCAGATGTCTGGCCGCGAAGCCCGTGACGTGACGGTAATCGCTCCTTTGCTCGACGGTGTAGTCGCAGACTTTGAGCGAACCAAGGAGATGCTGGCGTATTTTGTGAAGAAAGCGCGCGGCGGCAACTCTCTTTTTAGCCGTCGCGCGCTGATGAGTGTTCTGTCTGGAATAACGCAAGTGGAGGAGCGGGCCCTGCTCAGCGCTGCCGAGCACGCGCGCATCGGCCGGGTAGTAATGGTTGAAGAAGGGCTTGCCGCCGCATTCGGGGCTGGTGTTCGAGTGGATGACCAAAACGCTTCCGCGGTTATTGATATCGGAGGTGGAACCACCAATGTGGCCATCGTCGCGAAAGGGGAAATCGTTCATGCACGAGCGGAACGGATCGGAAGCGAAGACATTAACGCGGCCATCGTCGACCATGTTCGTCGGCACCGCGGGTTAATCATTGGTCCGCAGTCAGCAGAGCGGCTAAAGCTCGAACTCGCTTCCGCGACTCTCCCAACCGACCTGGCTGAGGAGGTAATGATCAAGGGAATCGATGTTCTAACGAGGAGTCCCGGAGCTATCGACATCACCGCGGGTGAAATTTATCCCGTCTCACTGCCAGTGGTTCGCAAGATAGTTGAAGTCTTGAACACGACTCTGACCGAGCTTCCTCCTGAGGTTGGTGGTGACATTTACGAACGAGGAATCATCCTTACAGGAGGCGGTGCGCAGTTTGCCGGCCTTGAAGATTTTTTCCGGGAGCAGACCAAGCTGCCAGTGCGCATTGCTCCGGAACCCAGGAATGCAATTATCCGGGGTCTTGAGAAAATGTTTGAAGAGCCACTCAGGATACGTCGTGTCATACGCCGGGACCGTTACCCGGTGTTTGACACGGAAGGCTGACGCGAGTCGTGGTACGACTGAGCGGTTTTGTTGGACCATAAGAAGGCAGTCAACGGCGTACAGGCTAGGCTAGGCTAGGCAACGCATTACATGCTTGAGGTGACTTGCCACTCGAGTGAGCCAGGAAAGCCGAGTAGACAAGAAACGCAGTCGGCTTAAGCCTGCCGTAAACAATTTTGGAGTAAAGCTATGGAGAACCAACCTCTACAGAAATTCATCCACGCTATCCGCGAACAAATCCAATTAGGTGAGACCCAAAATGCTCTGGACCTCCTGCAAGGTTACTTGAGTGCTGCATCAGAAAAGTTGAGGAACGAGGTTTCGCTATATGTCACACGCTACAATCGGCTACGCCGCGATGGCCGGAAGGGAATAATTACTCGGGCAGAGGCGCAAGCTGAACAGGCTCTATTGGAAAATGCACTTCTTGAATTCCTGGAGGAGATACCAAAGTTTATCGAGCAGAACGCATCACCATCGCCAGCAGTCGTCAATATATCAGCTGACTATCCAGAAATAGCCGAGATCAGCTTTGAGAAGATTATTGGTATCAACAATCTGAGACAGCTGTCCTGGTTACAGCGCGGTGTAGAAGTTTCCAAGAGCGTGTGTCGTATTCTTACCCCGAGCGGTTTTGGTACCGGGTTTCTCATTGGTAAGGATCGTTTGATGACCAATAACCACGTAATCTCCAGCGCGGAAATTGCAAATCAATCGTACGCAGAATTCAATTATCAGCAAGACACATCGGGCAAATATTTACTTAGCCACAGGTTTCGTCTCTCCAGCGCCTTGTTCCATACGAGTCCTCGAAATGAGCTTGACTATTCCATTATCGGGCTGGAGCCTACGCCTGGGTCACTGGCCCCGGAGAGTTGGGTGAGTTTAGAGCTTAACCCCAATGCCGATCCTATACCGACTGAACATGTGAGTATTGTTCAGCACCCAAACGGCGGACTTAAGCAGATTGTTCTCACGGCCAATCGGGTAATAAACAGCAAAGCACAGTATCTGTTCTATACGACAGATACGATGCCCGGCTCAAGCGGCTCACCCGTATTCAATGATTTATGGCAAGTGGTCGCAATACACCATGCCGACGGAGGAGTTAAACAAGACCCAAAGGGCGACCAGTTTTATGCCAACGAAGGAATTCTAATGTCAGCGATTAAACAACACGCAGGGCCTTTCTGGCCTTCGCCATAGCCAACGACCAACTGCTAATCATCACTTGGTTGCCACAATGACCTAAAGTTGCCGCGATGACAAGTAACCGCGAAAACGCACTGTTAGCAAAGACCCGGGCAAGCATTGAGGAGTCCGTCAAAAGTAATCAGTTTGAGACGGCCTTGGAAATGCTGGCAAACGTGACGGGCTATAGAGCGATATCTTCGGTGCTCAGCGTTCGCCTTTCACGTCTCAAGGAACAAGCCCGGAAAAAACTGATCACGAAGGAAGTGACGGACGTCGCCTACTACAACCTGGCTGAGGATATCTTCAAATTACTTTCGACTGGGTCTCATGAACTCAACCTTGAAGAAGGCGCCCTCCCGTTTGTTCCGCAACTGCCAACCAATTACGTTTGGCGAGCAGATTTCAAAAGAATTGAGACTGCCCTTCTTGAACAAACCGAACGGTACTTTGGCATCACCGGACTTTCGGGATCAGGCAAGACCGTTCTCGCGACGGCATTAGCACATAGTCAAAAAGTTCAAGTTGCTTATGACGGCGAGGTCTTTTGGGTTGGCTCTAGTGAGAAGCCAGGGGCACGCTTTGCTGAGGACGCCGCTATTTCATACCAGAAACAACTCGGTGCGCAGCTGCAGAATGAACCTTTTGCACCGTCGAAATTCAACACGTGGCAAGAAGGTTTAGTGACACTGCAACGTGCAGCCAAAAGTAAACTTGCTGACAAGAAATGTTTGATCATCGTTGATGACCCCCCGGCAGACGATGACATTTTCAAGGCTCTCGAGATTCATGAGGATGCGGTTTTTCTAATAACCACTCCCGATCGCTCACTGCTGCATGCAAAGGGTGTCAAACAAGGCGCGATATTCACACTCCAGGGATTAGATGAAGAGGAAGCCATTGGACTGTTGTCGCGGTGGACCGAGATTCCCGTAGCCGAACTTCCCCCAACGGCGGAGGAAATTCTTCGAAAAGTTGATTACCTGCCGTTAGCTATAGCAATGGTGGGAGCCGTGATGAAAGGAGCGATCGACCCGAGGTCAGCGTGGTCAGACGTTCTGGAGGCAATAAAAGAGGGAGACCTGGAGGACATCTCTCACCCGGTTGATAAATATCCATTAGGCACTCTAACAAATGTATTTAACTTGGGGCTCAGCCAATTGGCAGAGGCCCACAGAAACAGGTTTTACGAACTGGCAATATTCCCAACCGGGTGGCGGTTCGAGCTGGGTACCTTTTTTGTGCTGTGGAAAGACGAAAAGGAGCGCAAGGTCCGTATATTTGTGGAGCGCCTGGTGGACAAAGCTTTCCTGCAGCCAATCGGCTTAGAGGCCTATGTTCTTCACAGCCTTGTCCGTCTGCATATTCGCAATGTTGTTTCGGACCTCCTTCCGATTTATAGGCGAACTGGTCCTTTGCTGTTTCAACATACACCGTTGCCCATATTAGCGACTGTCTGGCAGGACGCAGACGCTCTCACTGATATGGTAAACAGAGTAAATATTGATGAGGAGTTTTCGAGCGGATCAACTGCGCTACACGTGGCTGCGGAACGTGGATATCAGGGTCTCTGTAATATCCTTTTGGACGCTGGAGCATTGATTGATAAAAGATCCACCAAGGGTGTGACCGCCCTGATGCTGGCCTCACAAAATGGCTGGTCGAATGTTGTGACCAGCTTGGTCCACCGAGGAGCACAGCTGGGCCTAAAGGACTTGGACGGGAACGCAGCCTTGCATTATGCGGCGAAATCCGGGCACGGCTCTATAGCAGGCTCGTTGGTGCGTAATGGCGCAACCGCGAACTTGTCTAATAACCATAAGTTGTCCGCTTTACATCTTGCCGCGTTTCACGGCCACGCTTCTGTGGTGGAGGAGCTGTTGAGCTTTCTTCCGATGCACGAGTACGAGACCGACCCTCAGCGCCCTCTTCTGCCATGGACTGTCAACAAAGGACATCTCAATATTGTTCGAATCTTGCTAGATACCGGAGCTCCAATTGACTCTTCCTCACCTGGGGATGGATCAACCGCCTTGCATGTTGCCGCATTCAAAGGGCGCCCCGACATTGTAGAAATGCTGGTGAAGGCAAAGGCCTCAATCAACTGCCAAATGACAGATGGATTCACACCGTTGCATCTCGCAGCGCAGGGAGGCCACATTGAAATTGTAAAAACTCTGCTTGCGACTGGTGCCGATGTTTATGCGACCACCAGTCGCAGATATACGCCGCTGCATTCTGCTACTCAGGAAAGACATCCAGAAGAACGACAGCGACAGGTTGTACAGGCATTGATCGAGGCCGCGGCCGATGTGAACGCGCAAAACGACATCTTCTTAACTCCCCTACACAATGTTGCGATCAACCTAGATACACGAACGGCGCGACTGCTGATTGACGCTGGGGCAGATGTGAATTCAACCGAAGCCAACGGCTACTCGGCACTTCATATGGTGTTGATACATCGCGGCACTTTGTCATTAACTGCTGCCCGACAATCGGTGTCATTCTCGATGACAGAGGAGGGTTCGCGCATGGAAGCCACAACTGCTTTCTCATTCGAAGACGGACTCTCTCTCATTACGTTGTTCTTAGAGAATGGAATCAACGTAAATCTAAAATCAAAGAATGGGAACTATCCCTTACATTTCGCGGCTGGCAACGGGGACTCGGCGACCGTGGAATTGTTGCTTGAGGCAGGCGCTGACCCGGATGTAACTAATGGAGACGGAGATACGCCGTTGGACTTAGCAGTTAAAGGAGCGAAGACTATCCATAACCAGCCACATAGTAAACGAAACTATGCAGGCGTAATTGAATTGCTGCAACAAAGCCGGTCACCATAGGTCCAGCCGGTATTGTTAGGCGTGTAGCGGGTAATCAAACTGCCTAGTTCCTTCAAGACGCGACCCATCGTGGACCTCAGCCACGCAGGACGACATGTGATCGCATTGGTTCAAACTTGTTCCGAAAATCATGATTGACAATCTTGAAAAGCCCGATTTGCTTCGCGCTTCTTTCATCACGTATCGTACGGCCCACTAAAACCGATCATGAGGATGGAACGAGATGATTCATCACGCAGTGTCAGTCGTGGGTTTCATTGTCTTCGCGGGGATCGCCTGGCTGCTTTCCAGTAATCGACGAAAGGTGGCGTGGAGGACGATTGCCTGGGGCGTCTCACTACAGCTTCTGATTGGTCTGATTATTTTCCGTTTGCCTGTTTCGCATCGGGTTTTCCTTTTCCTAAACAACGCGGTGCTTGCCTTACTCAACGCGTCAAAGAGTGGTTCGGTTTTTCTGTTTGGACCACTGGCGGCGAGTCCCGGAGAGTCAGGCTCCGTCGGCTTCATCCTCGTGTTCCAGGTTCTTCCGGTCGTAATTTTCTTTGCCGCATTCACATCAATGCTCTATCACCTGCGCGTGTTGCAGGTATTCGTGCGGCTCTTCGCCAGGCTCTTCCATCGCACGATGAGAATCAGCGGCGCAGAATCACTCTCCAGCGCGGCGAACATCTTTGTGGGAATTGAATCGGCGGTCGTGGTCCGGCCGTATCTGGAAAAGATGACGCGCTCAGAGTTGCTGCTGGTGTTGACGACCGGCATGGCGACTGTGGCTTCGAGTACGCTCGGAGTTTACGTAGCCTTCC
Organism: Pyrinomonadaceae bacterium; assembly: GCA_035273425.1. Taxonomy (GTDB): domain Bacteria; phylum Acidobacteriota; class Blastocatellia; order Pyrinomonadales; family Pyrinomonadaceae; genus PSRF01. The sequence continues at coordinate 33,873 of DATEPB010000054.1, forward strand.
TTTACGGTGTGTTTCCACAGATAGCCGGACACCTGCTCTCAGCTTCGATTCTTTCGATACCTGCGTGTGTGGTCGTCGCCAAGCTGCTCATTCCCGAAACGGAGACGCCGGAGACGCTCGCCGCCGTTCCTCCTGAAGATGAATCGACACGTTCAAAAAATCTGATTAGCGCAATCATTCAGGGAGCTATGGACGGCCTGAAGCTCGCGGCAGGAATCTCGGCAGTGCTGATCGCGATTCTGGGAGTGGTGGCGTTGGTCGACAAACTGCTCGGCACCGCAAGCGGGTGGTTGGGAATGAGCGAACCGCTTTCGTTAGTGAGAATCCTGGGGTGGGCTTTCTATCCGTTCGCGTTTCTCCTTGGACTGCACACGAGCGATGTACCAATCGCGGCTCGCTTGTTGGGCGAACGAGTCATCCTCACCGAGGTCGTCTCATACAACCATCTCGCCGAGTTGATCTCGAGCGGACAGATTACCGATCCCCGGACCGTGGTGATTCTGAGTTACGCGCTTTGCGGATTTGCACACGTTGCAGCGGTAGCAATCTTTGTAGGCGGCACGGCGGCATTAGCTCCGTCGCGCCGGGACGATTTGGCCAGCCTCGGCTTACGGGCCTTGCTGGCAGCTACGCTGGCGACATTGATGACTGGATGTATTGCGGGAATTTTCAGCGGCGGCGAAGGCGTGTTGCTCTTAGGAACAGGCTAAGTCTTTCGTGAGATTTCGTGTGATTTAGTGGATCGCGTGCCTGGGATTCGGAACCGACGATCCACGAAGTGACACGAACTTTCACGAAGGAACCAGCCGCAAAGAATCCTCGTCTCAAGGTTGTCGACGCTTCCCTACTGACTTAGCGGGCAATGCGTCAGTCGGGATCACGGGTGCGTTTACAAGAAGAGGGCGACCGCTCGGACTGAACTCCGTTTGCGTCATCTGGCGACGCTCCGAAATCTGAACCTCATCATCCATATAGACTCGAGCATCATCTGGTGTTGGCAAAGGTTTACTTGAAACCTCTTCTGATGGCTTTACTTCACTAGTTGCTAAGTCTTGGATTGAAGTATCAGGTTCGACCGGACTCTCCCAATCCGCAATCTCATACTGCGATTCGATAACCGGCAAATGCTTGAAGCATTCAGCTCTTGGCGCAAAATGAGCTGCTACGCTTACCGTCTGTGACGACGGACAATGTGGTCCAGCTAGATCACCAGTTTCCGGGTCAATTTTCACACTGACAATTCCGCCGGGTTTCGCAAAGGACGAGCCACCCAAGCTCGGGCGAATGGCGAGAGCCTCCTCCATAAACTCCATCCATGCTGGAAGAGCTGCCTCTGCCCCTGTCAAACCAAGTTGCTGGTTGTCGTCAAAACCAATCCAAACTGCGCACACAAGGTTCGGCGTGTAACCAACAAACCACCCATCACGCGACGTGCCCGTCTTTCCTGCGATCGCCACATTTTTGAACGCAGCATTCGCCCGCCGCGCCGTGCCTCGCTTGATTACATCCGACAGGATGTCGGTAATCATGTAGGCGGTTCCTGATTTGATCACCTTTTCGCTCGGGGACAGTTGATTGCCAATCATCTCTCCGTTGCTGTTGTCCACTAATTTCGCGATGACCGTTGGTTCGATAAAACTTCCGCCATTTGCGAAAGTGGCGTAAGCCGCCGCCATCTGCAGAGGAGTTACCTCAGAAGTACCAAGGGCCATTGACGGATAAGCATCTGGCTTAGGTAATCCGAATCGCTCGGCTGTTCTCGCGACCCGTGAAAGTCCCGTTCGCATTGCCAGGTCGACTGTCACCACATTGAGCGAACGGACCAACGCCTCTCGCAACAAGACGTCATGCATCGAATACGCTTTACCGTAATTGGCGGGTGAATAGGTCGCATTGCCATATTGAAATGTTTGTGGAGCATCGTTGTAAGTCGACAACGGTGAGATCCCTGATTCGAAAGCAGCGGCATAAACGAAAGGTTTGAAAACTGAGCCGGGTTGTCGTTTCGCATCCGTTGCCCGGTTCAGTTGAGACTCTTCATAACTGCGACCGCCAACCATCGCCAGGACCTGACCCGTATGGGGATCCAGCGCAACCATTGCTCCTTGCGGCTGCACCTTTCCCTTGCCTGACTTGTTGAGAAGTTCAAGTTGGTTACGGAGGGATTTTTCCGCCGCAGACTGCAGATCAGGATCGATTGTGGTTTCAACGCGGATGGCCTGCTCGACATCAGATTCTTCTTCGTTCGGAACACGATCCATCGCGCGACTGACTGCGTCCAGGTAATACGGCGCCAACTCGTTGGTGCTGCCCTCAAACTCGGCAACGCTGACAGGTTGTGTCTGTTCTCTTTGCGATGCTTCAACATCAACCATTCCGTCGCGGGCCATCGCTGCAATTACCAAATCGCGTCGCGCTCGTGCAGCTTCAGGATGCCGGTCGGGAGCGTATCGCGCTGGACCCTGAATCATGCCGGCGATGGTCGCGGCTTCCGCCAACGAGATATCTTTCAGTTCTTTACCAAAGAACACGCGCGCAGCCTGGGCCACGCCACGGACGCCGACTCCATTCCTTTGACCGAGATAAACTTCATTGCAATAGAGTGCAAAAATATCCTGTTTCGAGAGACGCTGCTCCAGGGCAACTGCAATCATCGCCTCGTTGAATTTACGCTTTAGCGTTTTTGCCGGAGTTAGGTAAGTATTTTTGACGAGTTGCTGAGTGATGGTTGAGCCACCCTGACGAAACTTGAGTGAGCCACTGGTGGACCACCTGAGAAATGCGCGGCCGACTCCCCAAACGTCTACGCCGTTGTGTTCGAAGAAACGTCGATCCTCGATAGCCAAAATTGCCTGGACCAGCACGGGTGGAATGTTTTGATAGGTTAATGTTTCCTGCTGTCCAGTTTTCAGTGCGGCATCTACCGTCAACAGTTCAGGCTCGATCGCATATGACGCGAGTTCCGTTTGGTCGTTAGCAGAGAGCGATGAAATGTAGCCACGTTTATCGAAATTTACGTCAATCCACTGGTGAGTTTCGGTTCCCTGTCGAGGTAAGATTCTGATTTTCTGCTCATTCATCTGAAAACTGCCGTTCCAGATGTTGCTTGCTTTATTTGACGCATAGCCGGCCCGCTGCAGCGCCGTGGCAAGTTGGTCTTTCGTGAGTCGCGCGCCTTTTTCAATAACGCGAGGGGCGGCATAGAGGCCGGCGTGACTTCGTAGGTAGCCGCCCGCGATCTGCTGATCAATTTGTGCAGCAAAACTACGATATGAGTTGTAAGTCAGAACTCCGACGGTAATCAGGACTGCTGAAATTACAATTCCGCCGACTTTGCAACATGCTACGCCACGCCGTACTAACGTTTTTTGCTTTGGCTTCGGGTGAACGATCGGTACGTACCGAGTTTTTCCCTCTCGCGTCTGCGTTAAGATAATTTCCGCGGCCATGCAGGGCCGAATGGCAATGGTCGTGCCATTCTGGAGAATGAGAGCCAGGCCATCGTCATCAGCAGCAGTTCACGCAGAAGCTTAGAAAAAACAGACTTCCATGAACTCGAGATCGGCACTCGCTAGAAATCACTTGTCGGAACCTGCATCAAAAGCACGCGACAACTCGCTGGGACATTGTGTATTCATTCGGTCCGAAGGCGGCGAAGCGAGCGTAGTAACTAATCCGCAAGCTAAAAAACTCGGAACACCGATAGGCGAGCTTGTTAAGTGGCGTTCAGAGTTCAACCTTCAGGTTGCGCCTGCGCCTCTCCGACCGTTCATCTCCGTTAGAGCCGTCACGAGACTTGTTGAGGTTTGCAATAACGAGCAGCTAGGGCTTCGCGGTCTTGATAAGCCTGATGAGCTATCTGAACATCTTCGAGAAACTGCGGCAGCTCGCTGAGGAGAAGTGCTTGTGGCCCATCAACCAAGGCGCTGGCCGGCTCCGGATGAAAATCGACAAGCACCATATTGGCTCCCGCGATTACGCCCTGAGCAGTCGCGTGCATTATGTCCAAAATGCCTTCTGGTCCAACGCTGCGCGAACCAATGGCATGTGAAGGATCGATGCAGACAGGCATTCGTGTTAGACGCTTGACGACCGGCACGTGAGCGAAGTCAGAAAAATTTCGATGCGGATCAGCAATGTTGGTCTTGACGCCACGCAGCCCAAATACGACCTGGCGGTTTCCTTCGCTGGCAAGATACTCGGCCGCATGCAGCGACTCGCTGAGAGTGATTCCAAAGCCACGTTTTAAGAGAACGGGAAAATCCTGCTGACGTCCGACAATCTTCAACAGTTCAAAATTTTGAGTATTGCGGGTGCCTATCTGCAACATCACCCCGGTTGGATTACCTGTCTCGAGCAAGGCGTTATTAATTTCATCGATATGTGATTCATGGGTGATCTCCATTGCGATGACCTTGATTCCATATTTTCCCGCTAGCTCGAAAACATAGGGCAAACAATTCTTTCCGTGGCCCTGAAATGAATACGGGCTGGTGCGTGGCTTGTAAGCTCCCATTCGCGTGCAGACCTGTCCATTATCACGAAGCGCCTTCATCATCTGTTCGACGTGAGCGTGCGTATCCACCGCACACAATCCTGCGAACACGTGCAGTGTGTCCTGGCCAAAACGCAGTCCCTGGTAGTTGAAGTGCGCCGCTCGGCTGTCGCCGCGATGCTGGCCGAGGACGCGATACTCTTCGGACACGCGTACCACTCGCTCAACGCCGGGCAAAGCTTTCATGTCGTCCAGGGAAATCGTAGAGGTGTCGCCTATCAAATATATTTCAGTCAACGTTTGCTCAGTTCCCTGTTCGTGATGAACCCGCCACTGAATGTTTGGCAGGCGCGAGACGTGAGCGATCAACTGCCGATACACATCGCTTTCCGGTTTAATGTTTGAGTTCAGAATAAGAATCATGTTGTATGGTGTCGATACTGTTCGGGTAAGTTCGTGTCGTTTAGTGGATCGCTTTTTTTCCGCGAGGGGTCACGATCCACCCAATCACCCGAACGAGCACGAAACAGAATTCAACGGACTAACCTACGAGGCTTGTGACGGTATCTGCGCCGATCGGTACGCACCAAGCAAACGCGTTTCCACCCGCTGAACTCGCAACTCGTTAAGTGCCTCCACGACTTCCGCATCCCTCGGAGAGCCTCGCAGATCAAGATAAAAGCAATATTCCCATGGGCGCCCTTTAACGGGCCGACCCTCAAGCCGCAGCAAATCAATACCGCGACTCGCGAATGGCTCAAGCGCCTTGTGCAGCGCACCCGGTTGATGTGGCAGCTCAATAACTATCGACATCTTATCGGCGTCGTCCGGAAAAGCCGACTCAGCGGTAAGCAAGAGAAACCGCGTGTAGTTTTCACTGCTATCCTCCAGATGTTCGCGAAGGATCACGCCACCATATTGGTCAGCCGCGCGTCTTCCAGCGATTGCGGCTCGAGATACATCACCCTCGGCCACAACTTTCGCCACACTGCCGGCCGTGTCATCCGCTGCGATGCGCTTGATTTGGGGATTAGCTGAAAGGAAACGCCGGCATTGATCCAGGGCCACTGAGTGCGATTCAACCGATGTAATTAATGGAAAGGTCGCGCCGGGACAGCCTATCAAGCAGTGGCTGATGGGAATGATAACTTCGCCAACGATCGAGAGCTTGCTCTCCCGTAGAAGGTCAAAACACGCATGAACAAAACCAACGAGACTGTTTTCGATAGGCACCAGCAAGTAGTTCGCCGACTGGTCTTCAATCGCGTTGAAGAGAGACTCGAAGGTCGGACGGGGAACGAGATTGATATCCTCACCAAGCAACTTTACCGCCGCCTCTTCGCTGAAGGCGCCAGGCGCTCCTTGAAATGCCACATCGAAAACATTCCCTTGTTGTTTAAATGCAAGCGTCTTATGCGGCTCCCTTGATTCTTCGCTGGCACGTTGCTGGATCCTTCGCGATTCGTGAATGACGGCGCGGAAAAGTTCAACCACCGCGCGTTCGTCCAGTGGCCCTTCATTTTGTTCACACATACTCTCAATCACTTCAGCTTCGCGCGTGTGATCGCACAAGGAAAGGCCGGAAGCAGTTTTCGACGCGCCTACCTGAAGAGCCAGCCGCGCGCGCTCGTTGAAGAGGCGGAGTAATTCATCGTCAAGGACGTTGATCTTGGCCCGCCAATCTTCGATAGTCATCGTTTAAACCCTCCGAACTGATGGCGCCTACTCTACTCGGTATCAAAACAAACGATCCACGAAATCACACGAATTGTCACGAAAAGTCCCTTCGTGTTGTTCGTGTGATTTCGTGGATCGATGTTAACCGGATGAATGAAGCGCTCGCGCTTTTCTCCAGGTTGCAAGGGAAATGAAAAAGAGTTAATTGGTTTCCCTGATGGAAAAGCGTGCTACGACGGCGGTGATATTATCTCGGCCGCCTCCAGCTAAAGCGAGTTCAACTAACTTGTGACATGCTGACTGCGCAGACTCTTCCGTTGCTAAGGTTGATGTGATCAGCGACTCGTCTACCATGTCCGTTAATCCATCTGTGCACAGCAACAGTTGATCCTGGTCTTCTAACGTGAAGTGCGTAATATCGGGCCGTAGGTCGCCATCGCCGCCTAAGGTTTGCACCAGAACGTTTCCCAGCGCCTTTAGCGCACTATCGTCTTCGATAGCTTCATCCGCGAGGAGCAACTCCTCAGCGAGCGTGTGATCACGGGTCAGCTTCTCAATTTTCCCTTCTCGCAATAAGTAGGCGCGAGAATCACCGACATGACCGATAATCAGATCCTTACCATGCGTCAGTCCGGCCGTCAGCGTTGTGCACATTCCGTCGAGAGCTGCATTGGCATTACCTTGTTGCAGTAACGCCGCATTCACTCGACGGAGACGATCGTGCATCCGCCACATGACTGTATTTCTTTCCTTTCGCCCCCAACGAAACTGCCAGTCTGGAGTGTGCAGGGCTAATTCAAGCAGGTTAATGATGGCTTCTCGACTGGCGACCTCGCCCGCAGGTTCTCCACCTACGCCATCCGCCACCAGCATTCCGTAGGCGTTTTCCTCAAATTTGTAACCAGGTCGATTTTCAGAAAGATTGCTGAAGACGGTCTCGAGGTATCTTCCACTTTGCACTACAAGATAATGGTCCTCGTTTCGCTCTCTCACGAGTCCTTGATGAGATAGTGCAAATAGGTCCACATTGATGCTCGATGAAATTGGAAACGGTAGCCGGTCCCGCTGATCACTGCTACCGTCCAATCCTGTCGAGTTATTATTCATTGTCTAATTTAATTAAAGTTTCTTACTCCTTCCGTCTCGCCACGTCCATTGTCACCTAATGAATGACAATGCCGATACCGAGACGAAGGTTGTCTTGCCGAGTACCATTGCAACCAAACTGCAAACGATCCTTACTTTCTGACATCTCCGATCGAACTGCCGCCGCGGTTGTCATCCTTCGAAGCTTCGCTAACTCAAAAAGCCAGGACCGATTGAATCATCGGCACCCAGCCGGTCAGTCCCGAGGTATAAGGGGTAAAGGTGCCGCTATAAGGCGCTTTGTTAACCCGCATTACTTCGGCGCTGAGCCATAAACGCTCGGTCGGAAGGAAATGCCACTTGACGCCGCCGGCGTACTCCCACGAGTTGTTGAAGTGTCCGTAGACCATTGAGCCGCGACCATAAGCCATCAGCTTCTTTGGAATAACAAATTTGCCCGCCACTAACTCAAAGCCGTGATCGTATGTGGATGAGAGCGGAAGCGGACCGTCTGCTTCAAAGTCGTTAAGCCAACGAAAGTAGTATTGCCCATTGACCGCAAAGCCGTTGTATTTGAGGCCACCGTCGATAGCCCACATGCGGTAGGTCGCTTTCTGAACGGTCACCCCCGGCGCAAACGCTCCAGTCGAGAAGGTAAGGACGCCATCGGAGTTGTGGATTGAAGTGTTGTCAGGATTTGATTGATCCAGATTTGTAAAACGGTCCTCCCGTGATCTTGTATAAGCCGTGCCGAGTCGAATGCGAAGCTTCTTTTGGGCGAAATAGTCATCATACATATTCCGTGCTTTGCCAGGTTCCGCGTAGTCTCCGAGCGGTTCCCACCAGACACTCCCGGAAGTAAGCAAATTCGTATCGATCTTGGTTGCCGCGATATTCAGCGTATTGAGGCCGTTGCCGACGAAGGCCAGATAATGCAGCCCCTTCACAATTTCTCCATTAGCCCAGACACCCTGGGTGAAGGCGGGGCGGAAGAAGTTGTCCGCCATGGTCCTATCGGTGGACGCAAAAAATGGGAACGTGTTAACAAGCGATCGGCTGCCAGGAACGCCAGTGTAACCTCCGGTGATCGTGAGTTTCTTGTTGAATTGCCAGCCGATGTTTCCAGCTAAGACGATCGAGGCGGATCCGGCGGACGTCCAGGCAGTGAAGCTATATCGCAGCCTCTTGTCGAACACGTAGCCGCCCAGGATGAACATCGCGCGATTTATCGTAATGTCATTTCTTGTATTAACCTCGCGTACAACTCCCAGGTGGTCGGTGAAGGTCTTATTCGACCCGAGTGTATTTAGATAACGGACTTGAGTATTGATGTTGAACTTCAACAGAAAAGGCACACGAGCGTCTTCAGGCGTTTCCCAGATGACCATTCCGTCTCGGTATCTATCTTCCTGAGGTTTGTCCTGCGCTATCGGAGCGGGTAGTGATGAAACTGTAGCGTCTGCTGTCGCCGGCACGGCAGCGTCTGCCGTAGTCGTTAACGGTATTGCACTGTCCGCTGAACGCGCGATGCTCGCGGGCTGATCAGTGCGCGCCGAATTGGCAACAGTGGGACCGTCAAGCTTGCGCTGCAAACGATCGACCATTTCCAACAGCGCCTTCTGTTGCTCCTCCATCTTGCGAAGTGCTTCTCGAAAGGCGGCGTTCTCCGCCTTCACGTCTGCAATTTGAGATTCGAGGTCGTTTGGCTTGGGCGCCTCTCCAGCCTCCTTTTTCTCCGGCCTGTCTACGCGCGGGCCCTGGGCAACGACGGTCGAATTGTCGACATGATCTGATTCGTTAACGGTGGATTGCCCTCTGGTAGACGTGGTGAACAACGTCACTGCCGTGAACGCGAGGGAAATTGCGAGCCCGATGGATACGCGGTGTGACGACATGTAAAACACCTCCAGAAGTCATCCCTAAGCGGCCCTGGACTTCCGCCTACGCCGCTGACCCTCAGCAGGGGGAGTCGAACAAACCAGAATCGCAGCCCCTGAACGAAGATCGTGGGGTCGCTCAAGGACTGCGACTTAGGCGCCGGACTCTAAGTTTAGAAATCCGAACCGGGGGAAACGACGGTACTTTACGGGTACCGCGGTAACCTGCGCTCGATCAGCAAAGGACCACGGATTGTGCCAATCCGGCTTCGCTGGTTTCTTTGTACTTGCTGTTCATGTCTCTGGCGGTCTCGGCCAGCGCCATCACCGTCGCGTCGAAATTGACCCGGTGTCTGGATGCGATCTCGTTGCTGGCGATCGCATAGGCGGTCCAGGCTTTGACTGCACCGAATGCGCACCGCTCAATGCAGGGGACCTGCACGTAACCGGCGACCGGGTCGCAGGTCATGCCCAGGTGATGTTCGAGTGCCGATTCCGCGGCATTCTCGACCACCAAAGATGGCGCATCGTACGCGGTGGCGATCAAGGCGGCGGCCATCGCGGACGCTACGCCGATCTCCGCCTGGCAACCGCCCTCGGCTGCCGACAAGGTTGCGTGGTGCTTGCAGAGATAGCCGACGGCCAACGCGGCGAGCATACCGTCACGAACCTTCTGCCGATCGAGCTTACGGACCTCAAGGAGCCCATAGACCAGAGACGGCATCACACCCGCTGAACCGCCGGTCGGCGCAGTGATCACGAGGTGGCCGCGACCGTTTTCTTCCGATGCTGCGATCGCGAAGGCTGACAGCATCGCGATACCGCGGTCTGATTGAAACTTATCGTCCATTGCTCGCTTATAGACGGTCGCTGCTTTGCTGTGCAGCTTGATCGGACCAGGCAGCACATCATCCTCCGGCATCGACAACCCCGACTTCACCGTCGCGACCATGGCATTAATGATCTTGTCGATGAAGGCATAGACTTCCGCTTCCGTTCTGCCGGCGATCGACATCTCGTTCGCAAGAATTACTTTTGCGATGGAGATCTTGTTACCGTCGGCGTGAGCGCGAACTTCTTTCATCAGCCTGAACGGATATTTCGGTGGGTTTTTCTTCGGGGGTACATACCCTTTCCATTCGATGAATCCGCCGCCAACAGAGTAGTACTCCTGTTCGAGCAGCACTTCATCTCCGGCCATTAGCTTCGCGGTCATCGTGTTCGGGTGGTGGAAGTCGCCCTTGGTCGCATCGTAGATGATGTCCTTCAGGCTGACGTTGATCGACTTATCACCGAGCTTTACCGGAAAAGTCTGATCGGGTTTGTCTCGCAAGCTATCGAGGAACAGGGGATCGACAGTCGCCGGCTCCTTGCCTACCAAACCGGCAAGCGCTGCTCGCTCCGTGCCGTGACCTTTGCCCGTCGCGCTCAGACTTCCGAAAAGATGAACCTTCAAAGCGGTTGCCTTGGCGAGTTTGTCTGCCGGAAGCTTGATCGCTCTTTCGTAGAAATCGTAAGTGATGCGCATCGGGCCGATCGTGTGCGAGCTTGAAGGTCCCGGCCCAACTTTGTAGAACTCATCCGCGGTCGTCAGCACGGGCCCTTGACCCTTTTTAACGACGTGAAGGTTCGGATCGAGAGGCGGCGCCGGTGAAGCTGGCTTCTGAATTACCGGTAGTGTGGCGACGGCCCGCTCCACTCTCTCGTGAGCCGAAACCAGGCTCCCCGTCATCACTGCGGCGGCACCACCCACAGCGCTTCGCATCAAGAAGTTACGGCGATCCACGCCAGGCGGAACTTTCTGCGAAATAAATTCGACTGTGCGCTCAAGCGCATCTCCCACGCTGGGTGTAGGTGATTGACCTGTCGCGCTCACCGGCGCAGGAAGTGTCTCATTATCTTTTTCGGACATGGTGGGTCTCCTCACTTTCATTTAGATTTTTAGACCAGCAGCACCACGCTTCAGTCCAGTTTCAACGACTTCGCATACTTCCGGTTTCATGTGCGTCTGCGGTGCTTTGCCCTTCGCGTCATCTCCTCTCGCGGAATTCGGTTTTGCTGCACTACAACTTTAATTCGCACACCAACAACGTGATTACTGTCAGTATTACTAGGAGCTTGGCTTTACTGATTTTTGTCTGGAAGTGACACCGGAGTTGGTGTCAATTAGGGAATCCGCTCCACCGCTTTTTATCGGTCACTGGGCCAACAAGAGCGATGAATTGAGGATCTCTGCAGGAACCTCTTGTCCGGAGACTAGTCCGAAGATCGCTGAAGTTGATTATGCTTTAGCGATAAGTTGGTGAGACAAAAATGCGGTCTTCCAATGCTTCACTTACCGCATGTTTCAGGTCGGATGTTACTCGCCGCTTGAACACATACCCGGAAGCCCCAATTCGCAGGGCTGCCTGAATGAAATCCGTGTCTTCGTGAATGGTCAGAAATATTACCTTCGCCGTTGAGCCTCGCTCCCTCAGCTGAATCGCAGCCTCTATCCCGTTCATCGTCGGCATAGAAATATCGAGCAGGCAAACATCCGGCTTAAACCCATCGGCGGCTTTCAGCAGAGCGCAGCCATCTCCCACGGTGTCAAGGATTTCAAATTCCCGCTCAAGCAGCTCAACCACGATATTGCACATCTCTTTATGATCATCGGCCAACAAAATGCGAGCGCGAGCCACCACCTTTTCCCTTTCGATTAGTTGCGTCTGGGGACCATCAACCCTTTCGAGCGAATAGACAACACACGTTTGTGCCGTCTACCGGATGCTAGAAGATCTGGCAGTAAGAAGTACTCGCAAAAATGACAGGGTGTTCTTTTGCGACTGGTCCGTATTGGCGGGTCAAACTGCTGCTGCTCTGACCTGGCTTCCACAGGTCAGCGAACTCTTCAACGCATACTCGATCAGGGCAGCGCTGCTGCGTAGCTGAAGATGCTCCATCATGATGTATTTGTGATAGGCGACCGTTCGCGGAGAAACTTTTAGGATGAAGGCTGCTTCTTTCATCGAGCGACCTTCGGCTAAGAGTTGTAAAACCTCTTTCTGCCGCAGGGTCAACGGTTGAGGGCCCTTCCTGCGCTTGAAACCGTGAATCACCGATCCAACCATTCCCTGCGTCATCAGTGGGGTCACATACGGGCTTCCGCGCATGACTAAGCTTATTGCGTGAACAAGCTCTGAAGCAGCCGAGTTCTTTAAGAGGTAGGCAGACGCTCCTAACTTGAAAGCCTGGGCAGCGATGTCGGGATCCTGATCCTGTGTTAGATAGACCAGCTTGACCGACGGCATTAACTGCTTGAGACGTTCACCTGCAAGTAGACCATTCATAGTTGGCATTCTGATATCCAGCACTATCACGTGGGGATTAAGCTGCGGCGCCTCATTGAGGAGCGTGCGGCCATCGGCGAACATCCCTACGACTTCAAACTCCGGCTCAATCAAGCTCTTCAGGGCCTCAAGTAATAAAGTATGGTCATCAGCGAGTATGACGCGTGTGGATTTCATATCTCCTCCCGGGGGTCCGTCAGAAGCTGACGGCAGTTGTTAATGGTTCTGAATGTCGTGCCGCGAGTCTATCTTCGTGCGGGGCTGGCAGCACTTCCTTGAGATCGCCTCTCTCAACCCCGCGGGTCAGGGGTACCGAAACTTCGACGCGCGTGCCCAGGCGAGGTCTTGTGTGGATGTGAATGCAGCCATCGACCAAGCGTAATCGCTCCCGCATGCTAATGAACCCGAGCCCCTTCCTGGTCCGCTCCGATTCCTGATCAAACCCGCTTCCATTGTCCGAGACCGAGAGGTGAATCTCGTTGTTGGTTTTCTCCAGCATTACCTCGACGGTTTGCGCGCCGCTATGCTTGATGCAGTTGCCAAGGGCCTCTTGCGCTATTCTAAAAACACACAGAGTGACGTCCTTGGGAAGACTTGCCGGCACCCTCGCCTGCTGGAAGTCGATTTGGAGTTTTCCGCTTTCCGTCAGCTCCGCGCACAAGCTCTTAACGGCTGGTCCCAAACCCAAATGATCCAATTTTGAAGGGTGAAGCCTGTATGAAAGGCGGTGAATATCGTTAGAGATTTCCTGAACCTGCACCTTCAAATTCTGAAAGCGTTCGGAAAGATCGAGAGTTTTCTCTTGATCCTGCTGAAGTTGCTCCAACTGGATGGACAGGAGTGCCATTCTTTGATTCACGTCATCATGGAGTTCTCTGGCGACACGACTCCGCTCTTCTTCCTGAGCCGAGATCAGCCGACCGCCGAGCTCACGCAACGTTTCCTCGACCTGCTTGCGATCCGTGATGTCGATCATGAAACCGCGCATTCGACAACCGTCAACGACCTCGACCAGACCGCGGATCCAGACGATGTGTTGGTCCTTTGCCACCATCCGAAATTCAAAGTCGTAGTGTTTAGCAGGTTGATGACGGCGCCAGCGGATACCGAGAACGCGTTCACGATCGTCGGGATGAATGTGTGAGGCAAAGAAATTATGTCCGTACCATTGTTCCGCTTCATATCCAATTAACTTCACTGCTTCCTCACTGACGAAGGTGAACTCGAAGTCTTCTGCGTCGGCTTCCCACATCACTATTCCTGCGGCTTCGAGAAGCGTACTCAGGTGTTCAACAGTTTTGTCGAAAGGGGTGGTTTGCGGAGACAAATGTTCGCCAGCGCGACTGACCGCAATAGCCGGATGCGGCCACCTTGGCCGGTTTGAAGGCCGCGAAGTGTGACTCCCGGATCGAACAACTAAATCCAACTTGGGGGACGATTTTGTTTTCCTCAAGGGCTTCTCCTCTTCAATGGTTGGGGGCTGCCACTTCGAGAAGTGACCAACGGTCTGAAATCAGTACAGCGAGTACTCAAGAGTGTTATTGCCCCTCGCAAAATCGCAAAGTCATCCGAACGCAAATAGTTGTTAAGGTCGGAGTCTGTCTCCCACTGGGCGAGCAACAGTGATGAGTTTTCATCTGAAGCATCTATGTAGTGACGAAACATCACGCACCCTCGTGCTCTATTGATCTCATCGATCATCACCCCGATCGTTTGGAAGAGCTCTGTACGTTTGTCGGGTGGTACTGAGAAGGTTGTTGTAGTGACGATCACGTTGACACTCAGGGAGACACATTTTTCGACGCTGCGGGCACGGCCCCTTGCAATTCCCCCCCCCTAAAACTGTGTTCGATTTTTCTCTTGAAGAACCGAGAGCCGAATCAAAGACTGGCTAGTATTGGCTAGAGCAATTGGTGTGCACCGAACGGGGATTCTAAGAAGGTTGTCTTAAGGTCTTAGTTTTGTTGTATTTGAGACTCACTGAAAAATCGATTAGGCGTTGAGGAATCACTGTATTTCGCGGAACCCACCATATTTCGTGGGGGTTGGTAGGCACTATGCTTTCGAAACCTTATGAGGCCTGCCACGGTGGTCCAGATCTTGAGTATTGGTAGTTCTCAAGTTGATGCTTTTCTTCTCGTTTGCACGCAGGGCACACAAGGCGAATCCAACACTGGCAGAGGTCTGATTTTTTCTCAGCGACCCAAAGGAGAGTGCGATTGCCGCAGTTCACGCAGACACCCGAAACATACCATTCGTCCGGAATAGGAACAGGATTCAGCAAGAGGACCCCTTACCGAGTAGACTACCAACTTGAATATTGAGGATTATAAGACAGATGTCTGTCCGCTATGGAACAAAAGAAGGATGTCCTACCCAAACTCGGAATCGGGAGCCTGGCTTTTTTCCTTTTCACAGGGAATCTCCTCTTTGCAGCCCGGGCAAGTGACGTGGCCAGACCAACACCTTCCCAAAAAACGGAAGGTCTTTTTGCACTTCTCGCAATAGACTTCAAAATACCAGCGTTGATCCTCAGATTTCGAGGACATGGGACAACTCCTTTTGTTCGGCAGGGAAACCCGCCCGTAAGAATGCCACGTTTACATATTGTTTAAGAAAATTCAGATTACGAGACACTCCGGTGCTCGGCAAAGGCGACTACACGCCTTTGTATTCCGAGCTTGGCCATGCGAGCCCGCAGCGTACTGGGCTTGAGGCCAAGGAGGTGTGCCGCACCGGCGGGCCCTTCGATTCGCCAACCAGTCCGTTCAAGGACGTTAACGATGTGTTCCTTCTCTATCTCTTCGAGACTCTTAACCGTCGAGTGAGACTCCGTCGGTTCAAAACGATCGACTATTCGAAGAACGCTTCCCTTACTATAGATAAAAGAACGCTCGATCACGTTAGCCAACTCCCTGACATTTCCCGGCCAGGAGTGAGTCTGCAAGTTTCTCATGGTGCCGGCGGCGATCGACGTTAGCGTTTTGCCGAATTTTTTCCCGGACAATTTGATGAAATGTTCCACCAGCAACGGGATATCTTCTCGCCGATGTCTTAGCGGCGGCGCAGTTATGGGGAACACGTTGAGCCGATACCAGAGATCCTCGCGAAACGTACCGTCGTCGACATCTTGTTGTAAGTTTCGATTTGTTGCCGCGATGATCCGCACATCTATCTTGATGGTTTTCATCCCGCCCACTCGTTCCAGTTCGCCTTCCTGGATCACTCGTAGGAGTTTCACCTGGGCCTCAAGCGGCATGTCACCGATCTCGTCTAAAAAGATCGTGCCACCGTTCGCTAATTCAAATCTGCCCAGTTTGCGTGCTCCGGCGCCAGTAAACGCACCCTTCTCGTGTCCGAACAATTCGCTTTCGATGAGCGTTGCTGACAACGCGGCGCAGTTTACTTTGATGAGCGGACGATCCTTTCGATGGCTGGCCGCATGAATCGCCCTGGCGATCAATTCCTTTCCCGTCCCCGTCTCGCCCATAATCAGAACAGTCAGGTCGGTGGCTGCCACCTGGTTGATCTTGAAGTGCACATGCTTGATGGCGTCGCTTTGTCCCACGATTTCGTCAAAGCCCTGGTCCAGTTGCAACTCTGACTGCAGGTAAATATTCTCCGCCTCGAGTTGGTTTTTTAATTGGCCTAGTTCTTCGTGAGCTTTGATTAACTGTACTTCCGCTTCCTTGCGCTCTGCGATGTCAATAGCCGAGCCGATATAACCCAGAAACTCTCCATCAGACGCAAAGCGTGGCGAGCCTTTAGAAAGCACCCAGCGATATTCCCCATCGGCACGGAGTAGTCGGAACTCCATTTCAAATGGCTCTCGATTATTAAAGTGTGTTGTGTAGATATCCATACAGTGAGGCACGTCATCGGGATGAATCGCGTTTATCCAGCCAAAGTCGAGGCCTTGACCCCCAGTATGGCCCGTAAAATCCAGGTATTGCTTGTTAACGAAATTGCAGAGTTTGTCTGTACCTGAAATCCAGATCATCACCGGCGCGGTGTCAGCCATGTTTCTGAATCGAGTTTCACTCTGGCGCAAAGCCTCTTCTGCTTGGGTACGTTCGGTGATGTCACGCGCAATGCTTGATGCCCCAATGATCCTTCCGCGCTCATCCTTGAGTGCCGAAATCATCAGCGATACCTCAATCCGGCGACCGTCCCTGGTCATGCGTGCCGTTTCTAGATGATCAACGTTCTCGCCGGACCTAATACTTTCGAGGATCGCCGACAACTCTTTTTCCTTGTCGGCCGGCACGAGCTTCGACACTTGCTGGCCAATCATCTCATCCGCCGAGTAGCCGTAAATCCTTTCGGCTCCAAGATTCCAGCTCATGACTCGCCCGTCCAAATCCTTGCTGAGAATCGCGTCGTCAGAAGATTCGACGATGTCGGCCAAGTGACGCCGAGCCTCCGTGGCGAGCTGTCGCCGCCTTCGCTCTATCAGCAGAAACATAATCAGCAAGGTTTGTAGTGCAAGCAGAGCGACGACGCCGATGATGCGCCACTTATATAACTGCCAGTATGTGAGCTCGCGATATTTGACGATGCTGGCGGGCGGCAGGGTGTCCTCGCTGATTTTCCAGCGCCGCAGCTCGCGCCAGTCAAACATGTAAGATGCGGGAGCATTTTCCAACCCGATGTCCTGTGCTCGTTTACCTCTGAGGATCTCCAGCACTATCTCTGCCAGTTTGGTACCGTTCGCTTCAGAACCACCAAGGTAGCCCCCGACGATCCCGTTACCCAGGTTGGACGTGCCCATCCCGTAAATTGGGGCTGACGCAAACGGCGCCAGAGCGGCGAGCGTTTCATGAGTTTCTAAACGCTGTCCTTCTTCGTTAAGCGACTGCTGCCACAGGTAAAAGATAATTGAGTTCTTTGGCAGGTGCTTCGTTTTTGTTATTAACTCTTCAAGCGGAAGGTCGGTCAGGTAGTGAAAGGTAACTCTCTTTTCATATGGTTGAAATTGTTCCCGCGCAACCCTCTCAAATCTATTGTCGTGCTCAGGAGTTCCACTTACAACAAACACCTGTCGTGTATTCGGGTGTAACTTTAGTGCCAGGTCGAGGGTCTCTGCGTGAGTATTTGCCGGCACGATTCCGGTGATGCCGGGTCCCGCTCTGATTTGCTCAGGTGTGAGTCGTTTGATTGCGGTGTAAACGATCGGGCTATCAGGAAAAATATCAGAGCGGTATTTGAGCAGAAATTCCAACGATGCATCAGAAACAGCAACGACCACATCTATGGGCCGATTCGCATACTTGCGCTTGAGATAGTCACGGAGTGCGATCGACTGTTCGTCGCCTGGAAATCGGTTTGACTCAAAGTACTCGGGATAATATTCAGCCTGGTCTGAACCCGTAGATTTTAGTGTGCTCTGAAAAGTCCTGTCGAAAACCACGTTCCCGGGGTAGTCTTTGTTGTACCAATAAAGCACCATGACGCGCTTCGGTTCCCCAGTAGGTTGAGCCTGTCCCACAGCACACAAGGAAAATACACAGCAAGCCAATAGCACAAATATCGTGCTCTTGCCTGGATGCGCATATTCCTTGATTCGATGGGAGACTTTCATTAGTGATTCGAATCCCCTACTGCTGCTACTTAAATGAAAAGCTTCAACGCGAACTGCACCTGGCGCGACGAACCTGACTCGCCTGTAGGAAAACGGGTATTGATGATTCGGCCAAATGCTGCACTGCCAATCAGGTTTCCTGGTTGGCCAAAGTTCGCATGATTGAATAAGTCGAAGAACTCCGCCCTGAACTGCAAGCGCATCGAGTCACCGATCCTGGTGTTCTTGATGACTGAAAAATCGGTGTTAATAAAGCTTGGGCCAATAACGACATTTCGTCCGAGATTGCCAAAGCCGGAAACTGACTGGAACACAGACGTGTCGAACCAACGTTCCACCTGGCCAATCGTGGTAATCGGCCCAGTTACGTCCGGTCGAATTGTGTTCGCAATTCCATTTATCGTGCTGTTACTGCTGATTATGTTTACTGGATTACCGCTTTGCGCCTGAAAGATCCCTGATAGCTGCCACCCTTCGATCAGTTGGTTGCCTTCAAACGGCAATTCATACAATCCACTAATAACGACTCGGTGGCGGGCGTCGAAATCAGACGGCCCACGCTCGGCGCGAAGGTCATAACTATTTTGCGCAACCACTCCCTGTGAGCTGAGTGAGTTGTAGTCTATTGATTTCGACCACGTGTAATAAGAATTGAATTGCAGTCCACTAGTGAACCGTTGAATTAGCGACACCCAGAGTGCGTTATAGCTTGATTTACCCGTGCTCTCCGTCTGTGTGATGTTGCCGAGGGTTGCTCCTGGGAGGATTGGGCTCGATTGTGAAAGAGTCGGATAGGGTCTCACCCCATTGACTGGTTGGTTGATGTTGCGCCTGGTGATGAGGTTGGTGGCTTGAGATCCGAAATAACCAACCGCCAAAACCAGGTTGCGTTTTAGCTGTTGCTGAGCATTCAAATTCCATGACTGCAGGTAAGCATTATTGAAACCATGATCTATGGTCAGGGGGGCGAGTCCGGCGGCCTGAGCCAAATCGAGTGCGTTATTAAATCTGATTGCTCCAGAGAATGTGAGTGGAATAGCTAGCGGCGGGTTTGCGGCCAAGCCCGTCACCACACTCGTCATCGGTTGATCAACTTGAATCGAGTAGCCGGCACGCACGGAAGTCTTACCCCTCTTGAACGGATCCCAGGCAAACCCTACTCGAGGTTGAAAGTTCTTGTTGTTCTGGTGATAGACGTCGTCAAGATGAGTACCGACTCGTATGAGCGAAGCTGTCTTTGAATCAAACACAATAAATCGGTCGTAGCGTTCACTCGGAGTCATGTTCCAGTCGTAACGCAGACCTAGTTCGAGAGTGAGGTTGCTTCGAAGCCTGTAATTGTCCTGCGCAAAGAAACCGAGCGCCCCCTGGGAAATACTGCTGGACTGATTACCGAGCGTCACGGTGAAAGCGTTTGCCGTGCCCGCGAGAAAGGCTGCCACCGAAGGAAAGTTAAAAGTGCCTGTCCCAACTCTATAGTTGTTATTAAGGAATTGTCTGAACTCCCCGCCAAACTTGAACGAATGGTTTCCCCATAAATAGTTCACGCTGTCAGAAGCGATGAACGTCGTGTCACCTCGCCCGGCAGGAAAGTTGGCTGGTCCGCCAAAATTCAAACCACCTCCGATATTGATTTGCGGCAGTCCAATCGGTTCTGTTTTGCCGTTGCGGATCCCGAAGTCCAGGGGGTTGAGTTGATTGATCGGTGTGGTCCCACCAAATTGACGATTGAAGCCAAAGCGAGCCTCATTCACGAGGAATGAGCTGAATGTGTGGGTCTCGTTTAGCGTGAAGATCTGGCGTCTCACAACAAAGAAGTGGCCGAAGCCCGGAATTGTGTTGCCGTTACGATTGGGTTCAACGATTTCGACGTGCTGGAGTGCGTAATATCCATGCAAGCGATCGTTTTCACCCAGATTGGCGCTTATGTCCAGGTTCCATTGATCAACCTCAACTGGTGCGCTTGCAGATCCAACAAAACGCGGTGTGCCGGCAGAATCGATGAAGTTTGTTCGCGGGATTAGTTCGATAAGTTTGATTACGCTAGGGTCAGTTGCTGATGCTCGCTGGTTGTCACTCAGAACCAAACTGTTTAGATCAACCGATTGGCGCTGACGAAGGCCTTCGTAAGAGGAGAAGAAGAACAACTTGTTCTTGATGATTGGACCTCCACCATGTCCGCCGAATTGATTTCGCTTGAAGGGCGGCGGCTTCGATGAAGTTAAGGTGAAGAAGTTGCGGGCATCGAGTGCATCGTTTCGAAAGAATTCAAAAACCTCTCCATGAAATTCGTTGCCGCCGCCCCGGGTCGCGATGTTAACGACCGCTCCAGAGTTCTGACCGGATTCTGCACTAAGAGTGGAATTGTCCACCTTAAACTCTGCCACCGTACTAATCGACGGCTGAAAAGTGATCGAACTAAAGACCATGTTGTTAAGCGTGATGCCGTTGATCATGTAGTTGACCGTTTCCTCACGATTGCCGGCCGTATTTGTAGCGAGGGCGCCTACTCCTCTGCTTGGGAATGTAGAAAATGCTGTTTGTGCTGACGTTACCGAACCCGGCACGAGGAGACCTAGATCCAGAAAGTAGCGCCCGTTGAGCGGCAGGTCGTTGATCATTCGCTGATCGATGACGTGGCCGACTGAAGTAGTCCTATGCTCAATCAACCCGTTGGTCGCGGTTACGACAACTCGTTCCGCTATATCTCCCACCCGAAGTTGGAAGTTTTGAGTAAGCCGTCGAGCGACTTCCAGGCGGATGCCCTGAAGTATTTGTTCCTTAAATCCGACGGCCCGGATCTGAAATTGATAGTCGCAAAATGGCAAACCTGCGAACTGATAACGTCCGCCGTCATCAGTCTTGGCAACACGCTTTACGCCAATCGATGGACAGCTCGCCGTAACCTCAGCGCCCTCAACGACAGCACCTCGCTCATCTACGATCTGTCCTTCAATTGAACCTGTAGACTGACAATAAATAGAGGCAGGCAAAACTGTCAGAATTGTCAGTGCCAGAAGGAGCTTGGTTGCGCCACTAGCCAGCGAGCGCCACACATTGAGGTGTGACCAATTACTCGGCAACCGCACGGTTGAGGACGGAGTACAGACACCGATCTTTAACCGCTCCATGAGGATGGGGGAGAAAAACATTGCACCACCATTTCGCTAATAATTCTCGCTCCGGCTTCTAAGTGTCTTGGACCAGAATACCAAGTTACCGAGGAACGGAGTTTTGCGAAATCAGAAGGCAGAAAATGCCACAACTCAGGCTAACCGTATTCACGGCGAACCATTCAGCATTCTGACCCGAAGCAAGATTCGAAGACTGTGAGGTGGGAGGAGCATCGCTGATAGAGCCGATCAGTCCTGGAATCGACCATCTGAGCGTTAACGACAGTAGGTTCAGGAACCGCTTAGGTTCCCACCGAGGATAGTGTCTGCAACCTCGGCTTCGAACGCGACGGGCCGAACAGAGTTTGGAGGAAGTCTGAACTGTACAGTTCCGTACTGAAAGGTGGGAGACATTCATTACGACAGCCTCAGGCTTGAACCAGAATCCGCGGCTACTGAATGAATCGATAGTGCACCTCCGGTTAAGCAAAAGCTATCCGTAATTTTTCGGGAAAGGCCGTGAGGGGGATCGCTCTAGGGGACCTCCGCCAATCCAATCGAAATCGTTCCGCACTCGCGGCCGTACGCAAAATCGATTCGATAATTGATATGGTTTTTCTTATCTAGTTTGAGGCGAGCCGCGCTTTTCCTGACTAAAGACAGTTGATTCCTGCGCAATGATGATCGTCGGTCGTAGGACAAGAGCCGGAAGAAACCGCCTGAAGTTCGCAGCGTTGCAGAAGTCTCCTCTGAGATCGACGTGCATGATGGAAAGGCCGCACGCCTTATGCGGAAGATCGACCCGGTCGCTACCGAGGCTTTGTGAAAACTCAGGTACAACAAATAACGCTGAAAGCGTTCGCGAATTCCAGCCCAGGGTTGCGCTTTGGCAACCCTGGGAAAGAGGGTTCATTTTTTAGAAGACGCAACTCTGAAGGAGTTGGGTCGCGGCTCGCGAACCGCAAAGCAGCGCAACTCCTTCAGAGTTGCGAAGAATCCTGGAACGTCTTGCCCCCAGGGTTTCAAAGCAAACCCTGGGCTTGGAATTCGCGAACGCTTTCAGCGTTATTTGTCGCCTTTAGTTTTCACACACTCTCTACCCGCGCTGTGGTACCAACGTGAGGTGGGCATAGAGATCCACGGGGCCCTACTGACTGCCGTCGACGCGTCGAGGTTATGTACTGGTCGTAGAACATTCTTAACGTCTAAAACTTCCATCCCACTGAGGTGCTGATACCTAAGTCGTTCTTATCCGCCCTCACCGGAGGTTTACTGTCAAAATTTTCGTAGACATGAAAACCCCAGTAGAGATCCGCGGCAATCTTAATGCGCATGTCGGATGTGAACCGCATCCTCATCCTTCCAGGAGTCGTGAGACTTGGAAATACGCTGAGGCGCGAGGTGATATCAGTGGTTGTAAAGCGAAAGGCAACGAAATCCATCCCCGCAATCGCGTCAGCGTTGGTTCCTCGAGGAGCTTCTACTGCGAGGGAATACTTTTCCCGGGTCCCGGCTAATCCGCCAAAAACTGAGAATCTGGTTCGCTCAGTTTGCCGGACGTTCCTTCCTAAAATTCCTCCCACAGTAGTCCGCCTATCGAGGCTCTGCTGATCACTACTCAATAAAGAAAAGATCCCACCCGCATACCACTTAGGTGACAATTGCTTTCGGTAATCTAAAACGAATTCACGGCGCGCGCTGCTCTCTGCTCTGCTTTGACCACTAAAGGCGGAATCCAAACTGGCCGTCACGGAATGGGTTCCCTTTCGATAAGTCGCTGCAGCTCTAAAGTCAGCTTGATATTGATCGTTACCGCTGGTGAAACCTAAACCCAGGTCTAGCGATCCTTCGAGCTGGCGCCAGAAACGTGCTTCGACAGGCGTTATTCTCAGCACGTCCATCTGTTTCACTCTGACAGCTTTCTGATTTACGCCGATAGCGAAGTTGTCAGTTTCAGGCGCAGCCGCCGTTACCAGCTGTACCGAGTCTGTAAAAAGCGTTCCGTTTGTTAGATAGACCAGGAATGTCGATTTGCTCTCGAGCCGGTCGACCCTGGCCCAATCGATGCGGACAGCTTCGGCCATGTAGCTGGCTTTGAACCGGAGCTCCCCACGCTGAAGGCCCTTTATTTCGCCGGTGAGCCGATCGCCGTTCTTAAGAATCACGACGTCGTCAAGATGTTTAGCCTGGGCTGGTGATAGACAAGCGAGGGTCGCTAAAAGCAATGCCAGAACCAGACTGAATAAATTGCCTTCTTTCATCTTTCCCTCCGAACCGGGTTTCCTCGAAAGTGGGTGGCGGATCTGAATTTCGAGTCTCGAAAGGCTGGGCCAACAGAGTCCTTCATGACCACTGGTCGTAGACGCGAACTTCAAACCGGGTGACTGGAAAATGATCTGGTTATTGCGCAGCTCTCGATACTGTAAAAAGATACAGGGGTGGCGATCTGGTTCTTCGGTTTGATTGGCACACTCAGGTTTCCCAACCGACCTGTTAAAAATTACAGGCGTTTTTATTCCTTTTCTTCGATACGATTCGGCTTGATCAAGAATCTGAAGAAGAAGGCGGTGCGAAAGATGAAGACTGTCAACAGATCGGTTCAGGTTGGTCTAGCTGGCTTAGTCCTGGTGTTATGGTGTGCGTCGGCGAGCGCGCAGGATATTAAATACAACTTCATGCCCGGAACCGATTTCTCCAAGTACAAGACCTACAAGTGGGTCCGGATACCAAAGGTCGATTACCCCAATCAAATTCTCGACAATCAAATCATGCAGGCGATCGATGCTCAATTGGCCTCCAAGGGCCTGGCTAAAACGGAAAGTGACAATGCGGATCTCTATGTTGCTTACCAGGCTGCGGTAACCCAGGAAAAGCAGTTCAACTCCTACAGTACCGACATGGGCGGATGGGGCTATGGACGTTGGGGTGGCTGGGGCGGCTATGGTGGTGGTATGTCAACCACCAGGACCACGAGTTCAACAATCAATATCGGCACGTTGAATGTTGACATCTACGACGTCGCTGCCAAAAACCAAATCTGGCGTGGCGCCGCCACCAAGACGTTGGGTTCGGGCAAAGATCCGCAGAAGGTCCAAAAAAATCTGGACAAGGCAATGGCGAAGTTGTTCAAGAAGTATCCGCCGCCAGCGAAGTAACTCGCATAGCCTGAATTTCATGAGAGCTTATCGGAGCGCGACTCTCGACAATGGTTGCCATTCGGTTTTCCGCAAGGTGACAACCATTGGTGCTGTCGCGATCCAGCAGTAGTCGTTGAAGTTTCTTTCTGGCCTTGTGGAGTTGGGATTTTGAGTTTCCGACCGAGCAGCCGAGAATCTTAGCGATCTCTTCGTGGTTGTAACCTTCTACGTCAAACAGCAGGAAGACCGACCGACATCCCGGGGGTAGATGAGTCAATGCCGTCTTAAGAGCCAGCCTTTCAACCACCGGCGGGCCTGCGGATGTTCTGCCCCTCTTTGATTTCGCCATCGCCATTTCAACATCGTAGTCATTCTCAGTCTGACCCTTGGTGCGCCGGAAATGCATCAGGACCTGGTTAACAGTGACGCGATATAACCAGGTAGTGAATTCGCTCTCCCCACGAAATGAATCGATTTTTCGAAGCAACTGGACAAATACTTCCTGCGTCAGCTCCTCCGCCTCAGTAACATTGCCGGTCATTCTTAAGCAGAGCGCGTAGACCAGACGGTTGTGTCTTACATACAACTCTCCAATCCCGGCCATCGCGCCGTGTGCGGCGGCCCGCGCTAAGGCGTAATCAGACACCTGCGAGTTGTCAACTAAAGATATGACGCATTTTCGTGCTCTGAGAAGATCGCAACTGGCTGTCATTAGCTTTGGCCCTCAGCCGTGTGACGCAAGTCGGGCTGTCGTCATTAATCAGCATGAGCCTGGGCGAGCGTTTTGATACCTGTCAGAACTTACAGGACGGCAGTCAAACCTCCACAGAATCCTGGCCCACCAGAAAAAGTTGATTCTCTAAATTTGCTCTAACAGGCAATCCAGGAGAGACCGTAATTCAAATCTTCCACGCCGCACGCTCTCAAAGCCCAAATCCTGTCATTTTTGCCAGTAACGCTGAGTTTGACTCTTGACTATCTTCCTATCTGAAGGAAGAACCGCTCGTTTAGAGAGCATCCGTGAAGGGAGGCGGTATGAAGAGAAGTAATTCCAACGCTTGGACAAGAATCGCGTGGTTCAGCTTGGTTGCGATCGCGCTGATTGGTGCATCGACACACTCGATCATGGCCCAGTCGCAGGAACCTCAAAAGCAGACACCCGAGGTGCAACAGCTAAAAGAGCGCTTGCAACAACTCGAGCAAACGGTGCAGGAGCTTAAGGGACAACTTAATGCGATGGAAGAAACACAGAAGAATCCAGCACCGCGAATCGTCTCTGCTGAATACTCTTCGGCAACTCCAGCGACTCCAGAGCCTGCTGCCCCTGCGACAAAACCGCAGGACCCCAAGGGAGAGAGCACCTTCGAGATCTACGGATTTGCAATGCTCGATGCAGGCTATCAATTCAAACAAAACCATTCCGATTGGTTTGACGTGATCCGTCCTACGAAGCTGCCGTCCTTTCCAAACGAGTTTGCCCCGAACGGCCATACCTACTTCGGCGTCCGCCAAAGTCGTCTGGGTGTGAAGTCAAGCACGCCAACCAAGTACGGAGAATTGAAGACACAGTTTGAGTTTGAACTGTTCGGTACTGGTGTGGATGCAGGACAGACCACATTCAGACTGCGGCACGCATACGGTGAGTTAGGGCAATTCGGCGCCGGCCAAACGTGGAGTCCTTTTATGGACATTGACGTCTTCCCAAACTCGCTCGAGTACTGGGGTCCAAACGGAATGGTCTTTTTCCGAAATGTTCAAGTTCGATGGATGCCCCTCAAAGGACGTAATTCAGTGACGCTTGCTCTTGAGCGACCAGGTGCTAGTGGTGATCAAGGCATCTTCGCTGACCGCATCGAGCTTCAGGGCATCAGGGGGAAGTTTGATTTGCCCGACCTTTCGGGAAACGTGCGGTTTACCAGGGACTGGGGATATTTCCAAGTGGCTGGAATGCTCAGGCGAATCAAGTGGGTGGATACCATTAACGACAACGTTGATTTGGATGGTACCGAGACTGGAGCCGGAATTAACCTTACTTCGAACCTCAAATTTACCGAAAACGATACCGGCCGCTTTGCGTTTGTGTTTGGCCAGGGAATTCAGAATTACATGAACGACGCACCGGTTGACGTCGGTATCGAGTTAACTCCCGGCGGCGATCCGCGCCGGCCCATCACAGGTGTGGCCCTGCCAATGTATAGCCTTGTGGCCTTTCTGGATCACAACTGGAACAAGCGCTTCAGCACCGCAATCGGCTACTCGATGCTGGATATCGACAACTCCAATGGACAGTCACCAAACGCGTATCGCCGCGGTCATTATGCACTCGGCAACCTGCTCTACTATCCGGTGGAAAACGTGATGATGGGCGGTGAGTTCCAATGGGGCAGGCGAGAAAATTTTCTGGATGGTTTCAAGTCTGACGACTTCCGCATCCAGTTCTCGTTCAAATACAACTTCTCGAAAAAGTTCACGTTTTGATCAGATTTGATCGAAACACCCGGGCCAACCTTACCAATTTGTGAAGAGGAGAGAACAAGGTCATGAAGCAGACAAGGATATATGCCCACTTTCTGGTGGCGATGTTTATCGTAGCGACTTTCGTATCGGCCCCGCTTTCGGCGTTAGGCCAGAAGGTCAGCCCGGTTGCTCCTAACAGAGCGCAGGTCGAGGCCGTGGTCCGTGAGGCCTACGAAAAATTCAAGAACGACCCCGGCGGTAAGAATGCGGACTACATTCCCTACCTGGCCCAGGTTGATTCAA
This sequence comes from Pyrinomonadaceae bacterium, assembly GCA_035273425.1. Taxonomy (GTDB): domain Bacteria; phylum Acidobacteriota; class Blastocatellia; order Pyrinomonadales; family Pyrinomonadaceae; genus PSRF01. The sequence goes on from DATEPB010000054.1 coordinate 60,928, forward strand.
AACTCTTTGGGATAGCGATCGTCACCACCGATAACCAGGCGCTGACAATGGGAGACATCAGCTACTCATTTTCGATCCAGTCGATCTCCAAAGTGTTTTCACAGGCGCTGGCTATGGAAGAGCTTGGGCCAAAAACCTTCTTTGAAAAGATTGGCTCGGAGCCAACCGGCCGCGCATTCAACTCAGTGTTTGCAGTTGCCGATATGCCGACCCATACCGGTAACCCCTATGTAAACGCGGGGGCAATCTCGACGGTCAGCCTGATCTCCGCAAAAAATGCTGAAGAGAAGTGGAACAAGATCCTCAACTTCTACAGTCGCTGTGCTGGAGAAAAGCTCGTGCTGATTGATGAAGTGTACAAATCAGAAGCCGCTACCAACACGGGTAACAAAGCGTTGTCGATGTTGCTTGCTAAATACGATCGCATCTACGCCGATCCGTTTGAATCAGTTGATGTTTACACGAAGCAGTGTTCAGTAGGTGTGAACGTCGCCCAATTGGCCCGCATGGGAGCGACCCTGGCAAACAATGGCAAGAACCCGGCCACGGGCGAGCAAGTAATCAAGGCTACCGATGTTCCCTACATCCTCTCGACCATGACCATGGCTGGGTTGTACGACGGGTCCGGCGGCTGGGCCTGGAGCGTGGGTCTTCCAGCGAAGAGTGGAGTCGGAGGTGGCATTGTCGCCATTGTGCCCGGAAAGGCCGCGATTGCAGTATTTGCTCCGCCACTCGACGGGGCCGGAAACAGCGTGAAGGCTCAGAAGGTAATCGAGTATGTCGCCGACAAACTCGACCTCAATCTTTTTTCACCGCGTTCAGTTGGCCTGAAGGGTGATTAGTTGAACAGGTGAAGTTGGATCCTTGGGGGTAAAGCCTATGTCCTTCATTTCTCTTCCCAAGAGGACAGTACTACGTCCCCACGCGGTCAGTCCGCGTGGGGTGTTAGCATCGCGGCATCGCAGGTTGCTCCTGCAGGCCGCGGTGCAGATCATGATCGCGTTGGTTTTCAACGCGCTGTGCTTTGGACAAACGTCTAAGGCAGACGAGAAACTTCCCGGCCCTGCCACTAGAACTGTTCCAAGCGCGGCGGCCGATAAAGCTCCCCTCAGTGATGATGAGCGATCTGAACTGCTCAAACTCATTCGTAGTCTTCAGGAGCGGGTAGAAAGACTCGAGGCGGCAACAACATCGACTTCAACCCCGAGTGCGGCGTCGCCAGTTGCGACTTCAACTACAGCTCCAAACGCGACAACAAATGTCGACCCCGCTGTTTTACCGGCACCAGTTGCGACGACTGCAAAATCGGAACAGGACGACGATGAAAAGAAGTTCTACGGACGTTACACACCCAACTTTGGTTACAAGGTAGCTAACACGGAATACGGAGACCTCAATGTCAGCATCTACACCTACGCCCGCTACCTGAATCAGCGCGGGCTCGCGTCAACCTACACGGACGCGTTTGGTTTTACTAAGAGCGTCAAGGAGCGGCAAGACTTCCAACTTAATAAAGTGCAGATCAAGTTCCTTGGGTGGATCGCGACGCCCAAGCTCCGCTACTTCCTCTATGCCTGGACTTCCAACGCCAATCAGGGGCTGGGAGCACAAGTGGTGTTAGCGGGCAATCTGAACTACACCTTCAACAAATACGTCACCCTGGGCGTTGGAATTAACGGCTTGCCCGGTACGCGGAGCATCGAGGGCAACTTCCCGTTCTGGCTGGGAGTGGATAGCCGCCACATCGCCGATGAGTTCATGCGTGGGTCGTACACCTCAGGCATCTGGGCTAAGGGTGAAATCGCGAAGAACCTGAAGTATCAGGTAATGCTCGGCAACAATCTAAGCACGCTCGGCGTACCTGCTTCCCGTCTCGACAATCACCTTAATACCGTTGCGAGCGCGCTCGTCTGGACACCGACGACCGGGGAATTCGGGGCCGGCTTTGGCGACTTCGAGGACCATCAAAAGCTGGCCACGCGCCTGGCGTTCCACTTCAGTCGGAGCGATGAAAACAGTGAGAGCCAACCAAACTCCGAACAGTTTGAGAACACCCAGCTCCGACTCACAGACGGAACTGTCATATTCACACCCGAGATCTTCGGGCCGGGCGTGACGGTCACGGATGCGCGTTACAGGATGGTCGCCTTGGACGGGGGCCTGAAGTATCGCGGCTATGCGCTTGAAGGTGCGTACTACATGCGATGGCTCGACAACTTCCGCGGCACTGCAACGGCAGGAATCCCGCGAATCTTCAACCAGGGCTTCCAGCTAGAAGCCTCTGCGATGCTGGTGCCAAAAACGTTTCAAGTCTATGCAGGACACTCGAGGGTATTTGGTGATCAAGGAAACCCCTGGGATTTCCGAGCTGGCGGGAATTTTTTCCCATTCAAAAACAGAGTCGTCCGTTGGAACAATGAACTGCTCTACCTACACAAGTCGCCGGTAGGCTACACATCTGTTCCCTTCACTGTGGGAGGCAAGGGTTTTGTTTTCCACTCAAGTCTGGAGTTGGCATTTTGAGATCAGGAATGAAGCTACACCTACGAGTTAATCAACTACGGTTCGCCCAAAACTTGGTCCTTTGCGCGGCGCTAGTCGTTTGTTCCGCCCCCATCCGGGCGCAAAGTAATTCCAGCCGGCAGCCGGACGACTATCTCTTCAACGACTCACACTTTCACCTGACTAATTACATTCAGGAAGGCATCGACATACACGACTTCCTGAAAATCATGGGCAACAAAGCCGGTCGCGTCGCGCTGTTCGGTATTCCCCTCCAGCAACAATGGTCCGACCGAGTTGACGATCACGCGCCGACTTATTACCTGAATTCAGACGCTCCGCTCTACTACTACTCGTTTACCGACGCCTGGATCGCAATGGCCTACAAGTCTCTATCTAAGGAAGAGCAGGCGCGCTTCGATCCGATGATCACTGGATTCAATCCCACGGATATGTACGCCGCGGATCACATCCGGCGCGTGCTGCAAACTTTCCCCGGCGTTTTTAGCGGCATCGGTGAATTCACCATTCATAAAGAGTTTGTCTCGTCGAAGGTTTCGGGTGAGGTTGCGAGTCTCAACGATCCGGCGCTGGATCGCCTCATCAAGTTCGCGACTGAAGCCGGTCTCGTGATTTTGATTCATAACGACGTCGACGTTCCGTTTGCCAAACCTGGTTCCGAGCCTGCGTACTGGACGCAGATCAGAGGGTTGTTCAAGCGTCATCCCAACGCAACGTTCATCTGGGCGCACATCGGCGTGGGCCGAATAATTCGCCCCGTCAAAGATCAAGGGGCCATCGTCCAGGAAATCATCAAGGATCCTGACCTCAAAAATGTGCACTTCGATATTTCGTGGGACGAAGTCGCTAAGTACATCGTGGCCACACCCGAGTCAACCAGGCATGCTGCGGAAATAATCAACCGCAACCCAAACAGATTTCTGTTTGGCACCGACGAAGTTGCGCCGGGTAATCAGGAGAAATATTTGAAGGTTTATGATCAGTACGGACCGCTTTGGAAACTCTTGAGTCCTGAGGCAAGCGAGAAGGTGCGCAAAGGTAATTACGCGCGGCTTTTCGATGAGGCTCGGCGAAAAGTGCGGGCCTGGGAAGCGGCGAATAGGAAATGACGTTGCTGACAAGAGCGATTCGATCGGCTGAATTATTAAGAGGCTTGAGGTGAAACAAGAACGTTCCACCTGAGAGGTCGCAATAATTTGTTCGGTAAGTATTGAGATTATTGGTAGGAGCGTGGGTATGCCGACCCCTTGGTTCAAAAGGGGTATTGCTTGACGACGAATCTCTCATCAATGTTGCGCCAGCCAAGACCGACTTCTGAGTTTGCAGAACTCGGAAACGATGCTTCACTCGGATCGGGTTCTTGGCGACGCGCAAATATCACAAGAAGGTTTACTCTGTCAGAGCCTTTTGCAAGTATTCCAATTGCCACTTGGCAATTGCCTCGAAACTGCTTTCCTCCGAAGTGACTTGCTGGGCGCAAGATCCGGCCTGCAACATTGCCGCTCCCGGAGCCATATAAATGCAGGCGAGGATAGCCTCGATGGCTGCGATCTGAGCGTATGCGGTTTGGCTTCCTCGAGGCGCCATCAAGATGAGCTTGGCCCTTTCCAGATTATTTGTCACCGCTTCCAATCCGTCTGAATTCACTGCGCGGAGGAGTGCGATTGCTTCTTGCGCAGTGTCGCCCACCTCAGGATTGTCAGTGAGAACATTTAGGTAAGAGGCGGCAAAATCCACTGCAGCTGTAAATGATTGTCGCTGCGAAATCAGATTGCGATCCGAGACAAAATAGACTCTGGTGGAAGGTGCCACATTATCCGCAGCCAGTATGTCCTGGACCGTTGCTTCAGTTTTGCCCTTGAACATTTTCACGAGGTCATCGCTGGATACCACGCCACAGTCAGCGGCACGCGCCACCTCAGCTATGTTGAGAGAAGTCACAGTGGGATGTGAGGCCTCGGCATTTGCAATCTTGCTTTCGAGGTCAATCTGGAACACTGCCCTTTCCAGCTGGGATGGGGCATTGCCCACGATGAAGTAAACGGTGGGAGTGTTTCCTCCGCTTGGAAAAGAGACCTGCGTCTTGTAATCCGAATCAGTCTCCATGGCGGTGTACTCGTTGGGGCTCGTTCCCCCCTTTTGCCCTCCGCCCGTATTAGGATAAACATCAAATGGAATCTCGAAGGTTACCGTAAAGGTCGTGGCATTGTCCGCGAACGTATAGACCACACTTCCACCCGTTCCCGTTGCGTAAGCGCCCGTCCCCTGGGCATGCATATAGCCGACTGTGCCGCTGGCAATATCAAGTGGCGGCGTCGTTGCCCAACTTCCCCAATCGATTGATCCACCGGTCAAGCTCATTAACCCGGACGTTGCGTTCTTGATGTAGATCGTACATTGCCTTTTATACGACATGGATGTGCCTTTCTGTTGGGCCTGGCCGGAGAGTGCTGCACTCTGCATCGGGCGTTTTGGTTGTGTCTGCGGATACATGGATCATCACCAGGTCCGCATCCGGTTGCTTTTCCGTATTGATTGTAGAAGGAGTGGCGCCGAACTCCTGGGCAAGCAGGTTAGCCAGGGAACCGAGCGATTCACGACCAAGAATCGCCGAGATGTCGAGAGGCTTGTGCCATTTCTCAGCAAGCATCAATTGCAACTCTACCGCCATCAGCGAGTCTAGACCGACACGACTCAAGTTCGTTTCGGCGCTCAACGTTTCCAACGGCAGCCGCAGGATTTGCGCAGATGCTTGTCGCAAATCCTTGAGGGCGACTTCGCGCCTTTCGGCCGAGGTCATGTGCGCCATGTGCTTCTGCCTTTCTGAGGGCGCATCGGCAAGGTCCGCGAGAGATACGTCGCGGAGTTGTTGGATTTGCCAGAGATGCCTGCGGTTCGCGGCGATAAATGCCTCACTGCGCAAAGAGACGCAATAGACGACTGACTCGCGCTGGGCCAGGCATGTGGACAACATCCGCATACCTTCGGCCGAAGTGATTGGCTGCAATCCCTGCTTCCGAAAAGCCTGCTGCAACTGCTCGTCGCCGCCCATCCCAATGGTCCATGGCCCCCAGGCAATTGAAATGGCGGGCATACCGTCGGCTCGCAGCTTCCTTGCCAGCGCATCAAGATATGTGTTGGCCGCCGCATAGACCGACTGACCATAGCCTGGCAACAGACCGGCAATCGATGAGTAAAACACGAGGAAGTCCAGCTGATTGCGCGGAACCTTTGTCAGCAGGTGCGAGATGCCGAGTATCTTTGCGTTGAGAATTTCTTCACGCTTCTCTCGCTCACTGGTCAGTAACGGCTGATCGTGGCAGACACCCGCTGCGTGAACGATGCCGCGCAAGGCGGGAAATTCGCGTTCCTCCATACGCTGTATCCAGTTATCCGAATCATCGAAAGATAGAACCTGAGTGCCGCGTCGTTCCAAAGAGCGAACCCACTCGACCCGATCGCGGAGATGGTCCCCCAACTGATGATCCCAATACCGGCGTTCCGGCAGTTGAGCACGACCGAACAAGACAAGATGTCGAGCTCTGCGAGCCACTAAGTAGTTTGCGGTCGCGCGTCCCAGGGCGCCAAAAGCACCGGTAACGGCGTAGCTCGCATCCGGACGAAGCCATAAAGGCTGCTCACTTGGCGATGCTGGACATCGCTCCAGACAAGAGTGTGCCCAACTTCCGGACGTCCATTTGAACTCGTTCGCCTGGGGATTTGATTCGATTAGTTCGCGAAGCGCACTGGCCCATCCTTCCGGAAGGTCGACTGGCAAGTCCACAATCCCTCGCCAGTTGGCACTATGCTCCGCCCGTATGAGGCCGCGATCCAAGCCCCAGATTGCGGCTTGACCGGGAAGCGGAGAAGGCTCGTCATGGGCGCCACGCGTCGCGGTCCAAATCTCCACCTCGCCTTCAGCCAACTCTGTCAACCGCGCTGAGAAGCTGCAAACCGCTTGTAGACTTCCGATGTCTTCCTCAGCATTGCCATGTCTCCAATCGAGCGCTTGAAGGTCAACGACAGTAATCGGCAGCGTGCGATTTGCAGTCAATAATAATCGCCATGCCGGATCCTCTGGTTTGGTCCCATCCAACACATCAACTTGTGCGCCAGTGGAGCGCAACACTTCCGCAAAGGCACGGCCAGCGCCGAACTCTCGGCTGCAAACAAGCCACTGTCGATCACCTCGGTGGGCAACCGTAGGTCGCAGTGCTTGCGCTTTCCATGTGAGTTTGAAGAGTGTATCGGCGAGCCTGGTGCCGACAGAAAGCGCTGAGGGTACGGGAATGGCGCGGAACGTTACGCCGGATAACTCCGCGAGCAATTCGCCCTTCGCTCCCTGCAACAACACATCTCCAAGAGTCTCTTCCTCGCCGTTGCGAAGCAGCGTGCTTGAAGCGATTAGCGGAAAATCTTCGTTGCGCAACTCCCTTGTCAGCCGTACGGTAGAAACACCGACGGGAAGCTTGAGCGGCCAACTCTCAGGCTGCTCTTTGCGTGACAGCATCTCGAAAGCGAGTAGCGTTTGTAATGCCGCATCCAACACCGCAGGCGGCATGAAATAGCCCTTCACTGTCGTCCCTGTAATGATGGCCCGGCAATGCTCTCGATTGAACTCAAGGCTCTCAATACGCTGGAACGATGGTCCATAACCGAATCCCATAGCTCGGACAGAATCATAGAACTCTTCGCGATTCATATGGTTTGGAGTTTCGATTTCGGTCCACGAGGGGACTCGAGACTCCTGCCCCCGCAGCGAAGTAACCAAATGACTCTCCGCAATCAACGCGCCTTCTGCGTTCACGATTTGCGCACGACCGTCTTCTTTATTCACTCGGGTCGTGAGAGTTGAGAGACTGCCGTCAACCAGTGGAACACCTCGGAGAATGCGCATTCCGTTCAACATCACCGCGCGACCTTCCGCCACAATTTGAGCAGCGGCATGAAGCATTTCGATCATGGCAGCGGCCGGCAACCTGGGTTGGCCCATGACAACGTGATCGGCAAATTCGGGTGTGACGCTCCCGCCAATGGTTGCGTCCCAGGTAGCTGCGTCTCCTGTTCTGAGGCAACCCAGCAATGGATGCGAAGGCTCGGCGAGACGGACGGCTCGCTTGTCTATTGATTCCGACCAGAATCGCTGCTTGCGCCAGACAAATGGCGGTAGTGGAACCGCATGTTGAGGGGGAGGAATCAGTTCACTCCACTTCAGCGCGATGCCGTGAACGTGAAGCCCTCCGAGACATTCGAGGAACGCTGTGCGCTCGTCGAGCGTGCGCTTGAGCGTAGGCAAGACGGGAAGATTTGCGTCCGCGAGAATCTCGCGCAGATAGACGCCCAGCACCGGGTGCGCGCTCAACTCCTGGACCACCTGCTCGTGGTCCAACTGCATGGCGTCAATCGCTGGCGCAAATGCAACAGGTTCGCGCAGATTCTTCCACCAGTATTCGCTAAACGATTGATCACCCTGCCAACGCAACCCAGTCACTGTCGAATAAAGCGGTACTTTCGGCTCCTGGAAATGAAGATGCGCAATGCTGGATCGAAACTCATCCGCGAGAGGAGCCATCAGGGAACTGTGATATGGAACCTCAACGTTAAGACGCCTGGTAAACCAGCCGGCCTCCAATGCAGACGCGAGAAATGAATCCACGGCGCTGTTGCTGCCGGCAACGGTCACAGCGGAGGGGCTGTTCGTCGCGGCAATGCAAACGCGATGACGTTCCGCGAGAGAACGTACGGTAGAGGCTGATGCGCCAACCGCAACCATAGAGCCCTGGCCCGTCACTCTGGCCTGCAACCTGCTGCGGTGGTAAACAAGAGTCAGGGCTGTCACCAGATCTAATGCGCCTGAAATATGAAAAGCCGCGATCTCTCCAACGCTGTGGCCGACGATGGCTGAGGGCTGAACACCAAAGGACTGGAGCAACCTCGCCAGGGCAATCTGGAAAAAAAAATTCAGCGGCTGTGCCCATTCTGTCGGCACTGCGTAATGATCATTTTCCGCTTCGCTGAGTTTTTCCAGAACGCTGTAACCGGCGATCTGACCAAACAAGCGATCACATTCGAAGAACGCCCGCGTAAATACTGGAAAACTGTTGGCCAGCTCCCTTCCGATCGAATGCCATTGAGGACCCATCCCTGAGAAGACCCACGTAACTTGTCGCCGGCCTCCGTCCTGACAAACACCTTGAGTCCACTCACTTGATGAAGGACGGCGTGAGAAATCCGCTAGACGCTTGCTCAGCGACGCAGCAGTTGCATCAACCAGCACGACTCGATGCGCAAAAGGTTCCCGCTGATAACACAGACCACCAGACAACTGGTCCAGACTGGTGCCGACAGGCAAACTCGCGACAAAGGCGCTCAGCTCTTTGCTCTGCAAAGCAAGGTGCTCCGGTGTAGGCGCCGAGAGAAGAAAAAGTTTGGGGAGTACGTTCTCTGCCGGTACGGTCGGCGCTGCGCGCTCTGGTGGTGGTCCAAGCACAACACTCGCATTCGTACCTCCAAACCCGAACGAGTTAACTGCGGCGTGGTCGGCATGTTCCGGCCAGGACTCACAACGCAGGGGAAGGCGCAGTCCAAGCTTTTGCAAATCGATACCTGCGGGCGATTGCTCCCAGTGCAGATGCGGTGGAACCTGACGATGACGAAGGCTCAGGATGACTTTGATCAACCCGACCAGTCCGGACGCTGCTTCAGTATGGCCGGCGTTTGTCTTGACTGAACCAATCAAAAGCGGACCGCTCTCCCGCGCTCCTCCGAGCGCCGCACCTAGTGCATGGAGTTCTGCAAGATCGCCCGCTCGAGTCCCTGTCCCATGCGCTTCTACATAGCCCAAATCATCCGCGCGGATGCCCGACCTTCGCAGCGTCGCCCGAAGCAACCGCTCTTGCGCCCCCGCATTGGGATGGGAAATTCCCGCAGACTTACCGTTTTGGTTTACACCTGTTGCATAGATCACCGCATGAATTGGCCAGTTCTCCGCCATTGCTAAATCCAATGGAGCAAGCAAGACAGCTGCTGCCGCTTCACCACGCACATAGCCATTCGCGCGATGATCGAACGCTCGACAAACTCCGTCGGGAGACAGAAAACCTCCCCGGCTCTCCATACCGGTGTGATAGGGAGTCAACTGCAACTGCACGCCCGCCGCGAAAGCGATGTCGCTCTCGCCTTTCTCTAAACTACTTACGGCAAGATGCAATGCCACCAGAGAAGACGAACAAGCGGTATCCACAGTGAGGCTGGGGCCGGTGAGCCCGTAACAATAGGAGATGCGATTCGAAAGTAGGGTCTGCGCCGTGCCCGTCGCCGAGTGCAACGTCGACACCGTTGTATCGCGGTTGCCGAGTTGTAAAAGCAGGTAGTCTGGAGTGAAGGCGCCAACAAAGACTCCAACTGGCCGCTCGGTCCAATCGGATGGCCTGAGTCCCGCTGACTCCCAACAGCGCCAGGTAGACTCCAACAGCAAACGTTGGGCTGGGTCCATTGTCTCGGCTTCGCGGGGCGCGATTCCAAAGGCCTCGGGATCAAACTGGTCCACATCGCGAAGGAACCCACCTCTCCTGCTAACGTGGGTCAGCCCGCCAGTACTCTCCGGCTGGCAAAACCGTTCCGTCGACCAGCGCGTCGCAGGCACCGCCTCAATCAGGTCGCGCCCGGCTGCGAGAGCTTCCCAAAACGCATCCGGGTTATCGGCGCCACCTGGGAATCGGCCATCAAATGCTATCACTGCAATCTGCATCGAGTTCTCCAGGCTGGTCCATCCAACTAAAGGGGACTGTCGGACCGTCTTCTTGACGTTTCCGAAAGTTTACTTGCTCAAACGACCTGCCCTGGATCACAGGGCGAGCAATATTAGCGGTAGGACATCAAGGGCCACTTCCGTTCCTACTGCAGAGGCTTCGGAGCCGACCTCGATCCCCACATCCAGACCGACCTCGGTCCCAACCAACGAGCTCGTGTCAATACCGGAGGTCGCCATGCTGCCTATTTCAGTGCCGCCCTGTTCTGAGGTCCCGAGCATCGCCGCAGATTCCTCGCTGCTTTGCGAGGTTGTTAGGACGGCATTAACCGGCTGCGTCTGGCTCAAGCCGCCATTGCCGGCACCAATTTCCCCCAGGTCGCCAGTGGGCTCTTCCTCCGAAATGAGTTGATCGTCCTCAGTGTCTTGGTCGCCCTTATCGCCCTTCTCACCTTTGTCGCCCTTCTCACCTTTATCGCCCTTATCTCCTTTATCGCCCTTCTCCCCTTTATCGCCCTTCTCGCCCTTCTCCCCTCGTTGGCCTTCTTCACCCTTCTTTCCTTCCTCGCCCTTTTCCCCATCCTTGCCATCTCTGCCATCCTTGCCATCTCTGCCATCCTTGCCATCCTTGCCATCATTGCCATCATTACCATCATGGCCATCCCTGCCATCATTGCCATCCCTGCCATCATTGCCATCCCTGCCCGGTAGCCCCTGCTGAGGAGCCCGAGCAGAATCGATGATGGTTAATATGCCGCACGCACCGCCGACCACGCTGGCGATGGTCGCAACCAGCTTATTGTCAACATATGTTCCGTACCCAGCGGCGGCTCCTCCGGCTATCGCGCAGACGCCGCTGAGAATGCCAAACGCACTATGTCCGCTGGGATCGATTAGGCTGGACGGATTGTTCAGGACGTAGGCGTTGTCGTTCATGGCGTCCTGCCTGAGAACGGGACCACCAAATTCAGAGTCAGCCTGGTAGAAGCGCCCGAGGCGAGGATTATAGAAGCGCGACCCCATCCAGTAGTTCCCTGAATAGGAGTCCATCTCCTTGGATGTGTAGAGGTACTTCGGCACAACAGAGCTGGACGTCTGCAGTTCGCCCATCGGCGTGTAGGAGTACTGGCCCACAGCGGCGCCGGCGGCATTGGTAGCCATCACTGTGCTGTGTAACGCATCTTTGTGGAGATACATTTGGGACGCATCCGCGGACGTGCTTCCCCACTGCGCGAACGGAATACGCTGGGCCATGAGCGTGCGCACTGGCGATGAGACACCATTGGCAACAACGTCAGTGAACCACCGCGACACGTGGACGGTGCGGACACCGTCTGGAGTCGTCGTCATTATTCTGCGGCCCCGATCGTCATACTGATAGGTCGCTCCGCGGTGATCGTTTCCCTTGACGGCACTGACCATCTGACCGCGGAGGTCGTAGCCCAGTTGCAGATCAGTTTGCCCAGCCTTCTGCAGCGTGGTGAGGTTGCCCATGCTGTCGTACTTTGCCGAAAAGCTCTTGCTGCCGGATCCGGCAACAGCTTTGGTTCCGACGTAGGTGTAGTTGGTTCCGTCGTATCCCGTCATGTTCCCAGCGGCGTCATAGCTGAAGGTCCATTTCTTTCCTGAGACCGAATCAGATGCCGCGATCAATCGAAGCCCACTGTAGGTGAATGTCTTCAAGACCCTGGCCGTTGCTGGATCGCTCACTGAAGTCAGCCGCCCCAACTGGTCCCATTCATAGGTGCGGGTCGCGATCACCGTGCCCGCGGCATTGGTGACGGTTACGGACTGCGGTGAATCATCGATGTTCAGCGTGAAGACCGCGACGACGCCGTTGCCATACGTGACGCGGCGCGGCGTTCCATTCGCGGAGAAATCGGAGAATGAAGCCTTGGCTCCGTTTTGCAAACTAACCTCGACCAGTTGCGATCCGGAATAGGTTCGCGCTACGACGCTGTTGTCTGGATTCTGCAACTGCACCAGGCGAGAAAACGTGTCATATACTTGATTAGTGGTATAGCTCCTCGAGATCCCCGCAACCGACATCGACGCGCTCTGCTTATGTCCGTACGCGTTGTAATCATACTGGTACCCCGACAACATCACTCCTTGACCGTTCGTTACCTGAGCAGTCCTCATGCGGTTGAGACCAAAGCGCACGCTGGGATCGTCATAGGTATACTGCCGAACTTCCCCATCGGAACCCGTCACCTTGAGTGGTCTGCCTATGAGATCGAATTGATACTGGATGCTGCCGTTGTTCTGCGTCAGTTTTGTCAATAAGCCCACCGGACTGAAAGTCTTGGAGAAGTTGCCGCGGGTCGGCTCGCTCCAGGAGGTGGTTCGACCTAAAGAATCGTATCCAAAGCGGTAGGTTGGTCTGGTGCCGTCCTGGCCAACCGGCGCCACAATGCCAATTCGACGCCCGACAACGTCATAGGAGTACCGAGTATCGGAAGTCAGTCCCTGCATTGTCATTCTTGAGGGCCGCACTTTGTTTTGCCAGTATCCTAATTCAGTCGTCTGCACCACTGCATAGGAAGTGGTGGCGGCTCGCGTCGTGGTAACAGTTGATCCAGACGCGGTTTCCTCATATGCGTTCGTTGCTGTGGAGAGTGTTTGTCCGCTCGATCCAAAGGGTGAGACTGTCTTCAGCGCGCGGTGCATTGGATCGTAGGTGTTGGTGATGAACTGGACCGGATCTCCAGTGTAGCGTGGGAGTGCGGCCTTTTTGACCAGGTCCTTCTCCGAATATGCGAGCTGAGACGCGATTACCGGCTTCTGGCCCGGATTCGCGGTGATCTGCAGGTTCCTTCTCCAGAGCCCGTCAAGCTGCACGCTGCTCACGAACGTGTTCTGGGTGATGGGCTGTGTCCATGAGGTGCGATGTGCAGTATCGATCTGAGGAATCTGCCCATTCCAGCGGTAAGTGCGCTGCTTCAATGTCACGACGTTGGTTGCCGGCTGCAGTCCGGTGATGGAGCCCGCAGTGCAAACCGGATCAAATTGCCCTGATGTTCTCGCGTCCGGATACGGGCCCTGTCTCGCGATCACCCTCCCGAAGCCATCGTAACAACGCTGATGTGTTACCTGGTTGGGGTCGGAATCGGCCGCAATTTTCCCGAAGCGAGGGTCGTAGCCGTACGTCCAGGTCAACGTTGTGCCTGCCGCGGGTGACACTTGTTTGGAAATGGGATACGTATGAAAGTCTGCGTCATAGGCGGTCCTGTACACGGCGCCATTAGGCTTGGTGCTGCTGGTCCGGTTGCCAAAGGTGTCGTAGGCAAACTTGTTCGTCAAAAATACATTGTTGGTACTGTCCCATCCTGCGCGGGTGGACAGGTTTCCGCGACCGTCGTAGGTAAAAGAACTCAACGAGATGTCGGAGCCCGCGTGGAAGTGCTCGATGTCGGAAGCATCACTTGAGGTGGACGTCTTGCGGAACAGGCGCAGGCCCAGCCTCCAGTTCGCTGTGTCATTCAAGTAGGAACTCAATACATAGACGACTGCTTTTTGATCAATGGGATTTCCCTTCGCATCAATCAGATTCTGATGCGTCGTCACGGCGACATTCCCAAACTTATCGTAGCTGTAAGTGACACCGCGTCGATTCGCCACCGCGCAATTTTGGTACTTCGTCGTTTGTTCTGAAGCCCTCCCAACCCAATACACCGGAGTTCCTTGTGAAGAACTGCTGGTGGCGGTCTGCACCTTCGAGTAGGCGACGGTCTTGCTGGAGTAAGGCTGCGGTGCGTTGTTGCATGTGTTCTGGGTGCGATCGAAGACCGTAGTGCCGATGAGTCTTCCGGTAAAAGGAAACGCCCGCAGGTAGCTCTTGGCTGTTCGCGAAGTCCCTGTCATGTTGTCAGTGATCACCGTGGAGAAGCCCAACCATCCGCGTCCCTGGAGGTCCAATTCTCCGTCCTGGTATTTCATCTGGTGGGTGTAGGAAAACGCGGTCTGCTGGTCCACCGCCGGATTGTCTGTCGTGGTGAACGACTTGACCACATGGTAGAAGCCGCCCAGATGTGCAGCGGAACGAAAGCTGGGAATGTCGGCGCTCGCATTCAACGGGCTAAAATTTTGAAACTGGGCGAGCGCGCCGGGGGTCTTTGAAACTTGCTGGTAGACGTCTGGATCAGAGAGCGGCGCATATTGAATGGAATAGGTAGCGCCGGCGGCACGCGTCACATGCGACAGGAGATCCGGAACCTCGCCAGCCGCAAGACCCACATAGACGTCAGTATCGCCGATGCCGACCATGTCCATGAGGCCGTCGCCATTCGCGTCGGACATGAGCCGCGTAGTTACTGAAGCAGCGCCTCCGCCCGTAAGGCCCCAGGGCAGCGACGTATCGTTCCACTTGGAATCGAGAAATGCTCGGCCGTTGGAGATCGCCGCTTTTACTCCGGAGTCATTGACTCCCACCAGATCAGCCAGCCCATCGCCATTCAGATCTGTAAGCATTCGCTGATTGGAGGCACTCCAATTCGACCCGGCAAAGGTCGTGTTCCACTTCTCGGTCGCCTCAAAGCCCTGGCCGTTTGATAAGGTAACGTAGACCGCATCGCAAAAGGCAACCACATCCGTGAGGCCGTCCCCATTCACATCCGTGACCATCGCCGGGGTCTTGCTGGTCACAGGAACAAGGCCGCAAAGGCTGTTGTAGTTCGGACTTTTCCAGGTAGTTGAATCGAAGCTCGTCCTCTTGGAGAGGGCCACTTGAATTGAGTGTTCGTTGCTCACGGCCATGAGATCCGCGTTGCCGTCTCCGTTCAGGTCGGCTGTCAGATAGTTGTCTCCAGGGTCGCCGAACGATTGCATCCAGACCTGTGGCTGGCCGAAGACTCCTTTTCCACCTCCATTGCCGAGCGCGACATACACTATGCGGTTCTTGACACCAACTAGATCCACGACATGGTCGCCGTTGGCGTCTGCCAGCATCACCGGCAGGTCAGGGGTCCAACCCTGACTGGTGCTGAAGAAAGCGAGTACTTGAGGCGATTTAGTAAAACCGGCGCCGGTTGAAGTAGCCGTGACCACGCCAACGCTGGAGATGCCCACGATGTCGCCGAGCCCATCGCCGTTCACGTCAGCCACCATGCGCTTTTGTGAGGAGGTCCATCCTTGTTGTGCCGAGAAGTTATTGTTCCACTGGGTCGGCGCCTGAAAGCCGCTTTCTGCACCCAACGCGACCTGAACGCCATTCTTAAATCCGACGATGTCTAAACGGCCGTCGCCATTCACGTCAGCAAGCGTGAACGGATAATTTTTCCCATCCCATCCCTGATTCTTACTGAATGCATTCTTTAACCAGGTTCCTTTGCCTTTGAAGGCCAGGGCCCCATCTACATAATTGAACAGCGCAGGTGAAAGCGGCACGGCATTCGAATCGGTAGACGGATAGCGCGTAATCGAAATCAGGCGCGAGCGATTGGTAGCGGCGCTGGATTCATAGACGAGACGGTAGTCGCTTACCAACGTCGTATTCACGAACGTTTGAATATTCGTCAGGCGCGCAGATAGTTTCACGATAGATCCACCGATGAATATGCGCTGCTGGTCCGGGTTCGCTTCATACTTAAATCGCACGAAGCGATCTGCCTCGTTGGTGCCGTTCTGGGTATATGCAAGTTGGACAGGGTAACCACGATAGTCCGAGCTACCAGTCGAAAGTGGGTCGGTTGTATAAGTCACCGACAACGAGTTTCCGTTGGCATCGGTTATTCGGTTAAGGAGCCAGGAGCGAACGTCGTTGCGCTGAGCAGCAAGAATTCGGCTGTCGGTTGTATTGCCAAACTCCAACGTTTTTCCGTCGCTGCTTTGCACGATGAAGTACTGCGGTCCCGCACCCGCGGTGCCTTTAGCGGTCACCAATCTCCAGCTTTCCGCCTCAGTGCGGTAAGCGCTTCCGTCGGCGCCATACTTTCCACTCGTGACGATCAGCCGCTGGCCACTCAAGGCAAAGCGATCATCAGCGTCATAGGCGATAGTTCCGTTCTCTTTATCAACGGCCCAGATGCTCTTGGTGCGCTCAATCGAAGGAAGGCCCGCCAGATTCCACCCCATTCCAATCATGCCGTTTGAGCCTTGGCTGTTATAGCTAAGTGTCAACGCGGGTTGCATGCGGTTGATACCGGGAGGCACAGGGATAGGAACGGTCAGATTAAATGCACCGTTTTGATCGACCTTTGTGCGCTCCCCAAGGTCCCCCGGTGAGCTACTAGTCGTCAGCGATCGAGGCTTGTTCTGTGAGGGCTTTCTCGCTTGAGCGAAGGCCGCGGACGCAATATTTCCAACCGCAAGAGCGATAATGATAAGTATCGCTTCCAAGCGAACCGACAGCCTGCACTTGATGGAGTCTCTGCTTGATAGCCATGCACGCTTTCTCATTCGATCGTCTCCCTGGCTTTTTCAGAAGTTGAATTATTCAGCCCCAGCGCAGACTGTTAAGGCCTAGCTATGTTGAGGTGTTGAGATCTAGCTTTGTTGAGTTGTTAAGACCGCGTTCTTGGTTCGTAAAGACCGGGTTGTTGAGCTGTTAAGGCCTGGCTGTGTTGAGTGCTAAGGTCTAGCTTGGTTGAGTAATGCTCAGCAATTCACAAACGTCGTTGCTTCCCGAACAGAGGCGAGCCCTAGTGAGCCGCGCCGTCGCTGAGTGCTCTAATGTTGCTTGGCTTTGGCGTGAACGGCGCGCAGTTTAGCTCCAACGCATTTTTGATGCAAGGTTTATTGCAAGGGACGCGCATTTCTAACGAAAGACATGGCTTTGACTCAAAGTCGATTTGCTGATCGCGATTTCAAGACGTGTAGCGAGTCGCGAAGCGATCTCATTAACACCTTGAGGCACAGCTGAAAGAGATCAGGTCCTGCGGCGTTGGAGGAAAACAAAGCGGTGGCGAAGGGGCGGTTTTTGAGAAAGGGAAATTGTGGTTTGCGGTGAACTTATTGAGAATGTTGGCGGCGTAACATATTGAGAGGAGTGGTAGGCGCGTGGGGATTTGAACCCCAGACCCCTACCGTGTCAAGGTAGTGCTCTACCCCTGAGCTACGCGCCTACAAGAACTTTTCAATCGTCGCTTGAATGTGTGAGTTAAGCGAACAGGGAAACTAACAAAGCGTTTGCAAGACTGTCAAGCAAGGGTGATCTTTTGAGCAGCTTAAGAGCTTCAACCCTATACCATCCACTAGTTAACCACGTCATTTAGCCTTTGTTCGTGTCGGTTAGCGATCGGAGCACTAACCCGTTCGGTATTCCGATCGCAGTCATTTAGTTGAGTTAGCCGCCTCCGCGCTCACACTTTCCCACGCTTCGTATAACTCGCGCAGCCTGGCTTCCGCCTTCTGATAGTTGTCACTCAGAGTAATCAACTGTGTGGCGTCGCGGGCTACTTCCGGCAAACTCATCTGCGCTGACAATTCACCCAATTCAGTTTCCAAATCTGCAATTAGAGTTTCGAGCTCTTCCGGCTTGGCTTTCGGAGCCTTGTTCTTTTTTATGACCTTGACGCCCGAAGACTTTGGCGCTGGTGTAGCCTTTTTCTCCTTGCGCTTTACCTCATCAACCGCATTGTCATTCGACGTTGAGGCTGTTGCTGGTTGGTCGTTCCAATCTGCTTGTGAAGGCTTAAAGGCTAACTCTTCGATAAGCGGTAATCCGGCGGCGAGGCGGGAGGCGCGCCAGTCGTGATACTCGGTGTAATCCCCGTTGTAATGGACCGCGTTTGCTTCATCATCGAGAGCCAGAATTTGCGTCGCCACGCGGTCGAGGAAAAAACGATCGTGGCTGATGGTAACAATGGTTCCTTCAAATGCATCCAGCGCTTCTTCCAAAGCTTCGCGCGAAGGAATGTCGAGGTGGTTCGTTGGTTCGTCGAGAGCGAGAACATTCACTCGGGAATAGATCAGTTTAGCCAGCGCCAGTCTTCCCTTCTCGCCGCCCGAAAGATCGCGAATGTGTTTGTAGACATCGTCGCCGGTAAATAGGAACTTTGCGAGGAAGGCTCTCAACTCGCCCGCAGTAGCCGAGGGTAAAGCGACTCTTCGCAGCTCCATGATGATTTCATTTCGATCATCGAGATCTTCAAGCTGTTGCGAGTAATAGCCAACCTGGACCTTGGTTCCCCAACGGACCTCACCGGCGAGCGCAGGAATCTTTTTCAGAATGGTTTTCAGAAAAGTAGTCTTGCCGGATCCGTTTGGACCAATGATGCCCAAACATTCGCCTCGTCGCAGAATGAAGGAGATGTCCCGGGCCAGTACCTTTTCTCCGTAGCCTACCGCCGCCTCGTCAACCATCAGCACGTGGTTGCCAGTGCGTTCGATCTTCTGCAAACGAAAGTCACCAGACGACTGATCGGGTCTTACAGAGTCGAGTCGCTCAAGTTTCGCGAGCATCGTGCGTCGCGACTTCGCCTGCTTCGTCTTCTGCCCCGCTAGATTGCGCCTGATGAACTCCTCTGTCTTGGCAATCATCTGCTGCTGATTGTCATATGCGCGTTGCTGCGCCTCGCGACGTTCTTCACGTTCGCCAAGATAATCAGAATAGTTTCCGGTGTAGCTGCTGGCACGGCCGTTTTCGAGTTCGATGATGCGGCGACAGCAGCGGTCCAGGAAATAACGATCGTGGCTGACAATGACGTAAGCGGCCTGGTAGGTTTGCAGAAACTCTTCCAACCACTCTACCGCGTTCACATCAAGATGGTTGGTAGGTTCGTCGAGCAACAGCACATCTGGTTCGGCCAATAGTAAGCGCACTAATCCCAACCGGTTCTGTTGACCACCCGAGAGCTTTTCAGTTTCAAGCGACCAGGTCGAACGATCGAATCCCAAACCCATCAGAATCGATTCGGCCTTGGCGGCGTAGGCAAATCCGCCTTCGCGCTCAAACTCGTGTTGCAGATCGCTGTATCGTTCAAGCACTACATCCAGGTCGTCTGTAGCCTCGGCCATGCGATGCTCCAGCACATGCATCTCGTGCTCAATCTGTTGCAGACGGCCAAACGCCGCGAGAGCAGACTCATGGACCGTAGAGCCCGGCTCAAAGTTGACATGTTGAGCCAACAGCCCAAGGCGAACGTTACGGGCTCGCACCACGTCCCCGCGATCGGGGGCTTCTTCGTTATTGATTAATCGGAAAATCGTAGTCTTGCCGGAACCGTTGCGCCCGACGAGACCAACGTGTTCACCAGGATTCACCTGCAGTGATATGCCACGCAGAACATCCTGCGTGCCGTATGACTTATGAACTTCTGAAAGACGAAAAAGCATCGTTAGTGGTAACGCAAACTGTTAGTTTGCGGCTGATACCTGACAGAGTCTTTGATAACCAAACCTCGACTAATTATCCGACCGACGCAAACTAACAGTTTGCGTTACGCCAAAGAAAACGGGTGTGGAGCTAGACTAAGCCTCTCACACCCGCCAACAACTTATTCTGCACCTCTACTGCTTTGGCGAACTCGCTGGCGCCGCTTGCGATGCGGCCGGCGACGGTGCTGCTGTCTGTGTTGAAGCCGCCGCCGGCGTTGCTGCCGGTGTGGCTACGTTGCCTGACGACGCCGGTCTCAAACCAAGATTACTTGGTGTATTGAGCATCGTGGCAGCCATGTTGTTGATGATCTTCGCTTCATTCATAGCGACTTCAAGCAACGCTCCGTTCAGGATCTCCTTGCGTTGGTTGATCAGCGCCTGGGTGATCTTCTGACGAACTCCCGGGCTTTCCAGAGTTAGATTCTCATTCTGCAAGCGCTTCTCGGTCAGCTTAAACACGTACCACTTGCCATTGTTAAAACGAATCGGCTCAGTGGTGTCTCCAGCCTGCATTGCAAAAAGTCTGGTAACGAGCTCTGGAGGAAACGCATTCTGCTTGAGGTCATCTTCGGTTGCAAAACCGAGGTCTCCGCCGCTGGCGTAGGTGTTCGGGTCCTCGCTCTTCGAACGAGCAACGGTGGCGAAGTCGGCGCCGCCTTTGAGCTGTTGAGAAATGTTGTCGATCTTAAGCTTCGCTTCCGAGTCATTCTTGGCGTCGCTTTGAAATCCGGAGGCCGAATTGTCTGCCGGGTCTGCCACGATCATCGCCAGCGCCACACCGCGCGAACTGACGAAGCTCTGTTTGTTTCCATTGTAAAAGTCTTCGACTTCCTTATCGTTGACGGTGATCTTCGAACTGTATTTATCCTGAAGATTCTTGATGGCAATATTCTTGCGCGCGTCTTCACGCAACGACTCAACGGTCATCGACAGCGCGGCAAGATTCTTCTGGAAGTCGTCATCAGTCATTCCGCTTTCCTGCTTTTGCTGGTTGATGAAAGCGGTAATCTGGTCCTCTGTCGGCAAGACTTTCTCACGCTCAGCACGCTGGAAAAGCACCTCTTTCTGAATCAGGCCGCTCAGAACTTGCAGTCTGGCTTGGGCCATTTGCAACGGAGAGAGCGAAGCCTGCTTGCCACCCGCCTGCCGCGCTACACCCTGTTCAACTTCGGCAGACATGATTTTCCGACCGTTTACCGTGGCGGCGACTGTGGCGTCTTTGGCGTCGGCGCCGCCTCCGCCAGAGCAGGCCCCCAAAAACAAGGCACTGGTGGTCAATAGAATTGTGGCGATACTTAATTTTGCGATTCTTTGCACTTTATGTTGACGCTCCTTCTAACTTTGTTGCTCCGGCCGGGCCCACGCCACTTGACGATCCCCGGAACGGTTGCTATAAATTTCGTTTCGATATTGCCCTAATACTCAGTCCTATGAGCCCGCGGCAATCATTAAAGCTCTGGAGGTAGTTTCAAATCATGGCCAAACGTTGCGAAGTCTGCGGTAAGGGGCCCCAATTCGGTAATAATGTTTCTCACGCAAATAACCGGACGCCACGCCGTTTCAATCCAAATCTGCAATCAATTCGGGTCCAACAACCACGAGGTGGTGTTCAGCGAATGAAGGTTTGCACCAGTTGCATTAAAGCCGGCAAAGTAGCAA
Source organism: Pyrinomonadaceae bacterium (assembly GCA_035273425.1). Classification (GTDB taxonomy): domain Bacteria; phylum Acidobacteriota; class Blastocatellia; order Pyrinomonadales; family Pyrinomonadaceae; genus PSRF01. Next base: position 82,175 of record DATEPB010000054.1, read on the forward strand.
AAGCGGCGTAGCTGCGTAATCAACTAAGAAAGCGATCGGCGCCTGGGAGATGTCCTGGGGCCGATTTTTTATTCGCCGATCAGTGCCAGCGCTTCTATTTCAACCCTAGCATCGCGCGGTAAACGCGCCGCTTCGACGGTGGCTCGGGCCGGCGGTTCGTTCTGGAAATAACGACCGTAAACTTCATTCATCGCCGCAAATTCGCCCATGTCGGCTAAAAAGACGGTAGTCTTAACGACCCGATCAAGGCTGGATCCTGCTGCCTCGAGCACCGCCGAGACATTTTTCATGACCTGCTCGGTTTGCTCAACAATCCCGCCCTCGACAAACTGCCCCGTCGCCGGGTCAATAGGTATTTGACCTGAAGCAAACACAAATCCATTTGCCTTCACGGCCTGTGAATATGGCCCTATTGCCTGCGGAGCGTTGTCGGTCTTGACGATCTGTTTCACTGTAACGACTGACTCTTTTTAAGACATGTAAACGAAAGGCGGGATTCTAACAAGAAACGCTCGGAGGGGCAAAGATGGGTCGCATTAGCTTATGCGTGAATGCTGCGAAGAGGAAGATTTTCCATATCTCATTTTCCATTTCTCATTTAACACCGCTAGGACTTCTCTGCTGCACGAACCTGTACGCAGGTCACGCTCATTACACCGATTAAGTAAGGCTAATCTTGCAAAATTGCTTCGGCTCAGAGCTGCAATTACAAATGAGAAATGGAAAATTGGATATGGAAAATCTTCTCTAAATCTCCAATCCGGGTTCTCCAATCCACCAGGCCTCACACGGCGCCTTGCATTCGTTCCACGTCCAGAACACCGGGAACGCCTTTTATCGAGTTAATTACCTTATCGAGATGTTTTACATCGAAAACCTCGACCGTCACTTCGATGTGGCCCTTTTCGTCTGAAGCTACCGACGCGCGCGCGTCGCGAATGCCGGTCTTCATGTCAGATATTGCACCCGTGATCCCGGCAATCATGCCGGTGCGATTTTCCGTGACGGCCAACAATTTGACCGCGTAGGCTGTCTTCTCTGGTTTGCCGGCCCACTCCACATCGACAATTCGTTCGCGGTTAATCATCAAACTAGCAACATTCTTGCAGCGCTTTTCATGAACTGCTACGCCCTTACCGCGAGTCACGTAGCCCACAATTTCTTCTCCATGGAGCGGATTACAACAACGCGCGCGCGTTACCATTAAGTCATCAACACCGCGAACGACGATCGAATCATCGCCAAATCTGATTAAGCGTTTGACCGCGCGCACACCGCTGCGGAGTCGCGATTCTTTTTGCTTGTCGAGCTGCTCAAATTGCTCCTGGCCTAAATACTTCGCAATGACGTTGCGAGGGATCAGCTTGCCGTAACCGATGCCAGCAAGCAGATCTTCAACTCGCCCATAACCGTATTCGCCGGCCACGCGTTTCATGTCGGCGTCGCCATCTTTCTCAAACAATCTCTTGGTTGAAAGTTGGAAACGTGAAGCCTCTTTTTCGAAAAGCTTTCGTCCGATATCAATTGATTCGGCGCGTTGTTGTTCCGCGACCCAGTGGCGGACCCGATTGCGTGCACGCGAGGTAACGATGAAATTGAGCCAGTCGCGCGAGGGATGCGAGTTTGGCGAAGTCAAAATTTCCACCACTTCGCCGTTCTGTATTTGGCTGCGCAGGGGAACAATGCGGCCGTTGACACGCGCACCCGTGCAGGTGTTGCCAACTTCGGAGTGAATCATATAAGCGAAGTCGACAGGCGTGGCGCCACGAGGTAATTGAATGACCTTGCCCATCGGCGTGAAGGCGTAAACATCTTTCGGATAGAGATCGAGTTTGAGTGAATCCAGAAAGTCACGAGAATCTTTTACTTCCTGAGTCCATTCGACGAGTGAACGCAACGCTTGAAACGCGTTGTCGTCATCATGCGCACCGCGCTTCCCTTCCTTGTATTTCCAGTGAGCGGCGACACCTTCCTCCGCTATCTGGTGCATGTCCTGCGTCCTGATCTGGACTTCAAACGACTGGCCATCTGAACCAATTACAGAGGTGTGAAGCGACTGATAGAGATTGTCGCGTGGCGTAGCAATCCAATCCTTGATGCGGCCGGGTACCGGTCGCCAGGTATTGTGAATCACTCCCAACGCGCCGTAGCAATGTCTGATTTCGTTAGGAGTAATGACGCGCGCCGCCACTAGATCGTATACCTGGTCCAAATCAATCTTTTGGCGCTTCAACTTTTTCCAGATTGAGTAGAGCCGTTTCACCCGGCCTTCGACCCTGACGAAAGGAACCTCTGCTTCGCGCATCTGCGCTTCGATTCTTTCCGTCACTCCGCCAAGAAACGCTTCGTTTTCCGCGCGACGCTTTTCAAGCTGTTCTGAAAGTTCGCGATAGTCCTCGGGATGAAGATGGCGAAAAGCAAGATCCTCGAGTTCGCCTCGCAACTTACCCATACCCAGGCGATGCGCTATCGGCGCGAAAATCTCCATTGTTTCTTCGGCGATTCGCTTCCGCTTTTCAGGGTTAAGATATTGAAGCGTGCGCATGTTGTGGAGGCGATCAGCCAGCTTCACCAACACGATCCGCACATCGTCAACCATCGCCAGCAGCATCTTGCGCACATTTTCAGCCTGCTGCTCTTCTCGAGAGATGTTGCTGATCTGCGCAATCTTGGTCAGCCCGTCGACAAGGTGGGCTATCTCTTCGCCGAAATACTTGCGAATGGTGTCGAGATCGACCAGCGTGTCTTCGACCACATCATGAAGCAGGCCGGTAGCCACCGACACTTCGTCGAGTTTCATGTTGGCGAGGATGTTTGCCACCTCAAGCGGATGGACCAGATATGATTCACCTGACGCGCGTTTCTGGCCTTTATGTTCGCGAGCTGAGAAAAGGTAGGCGCGTCGAAGCAAGTCGAGATTCGCTTGCGGATGATTACCGGCTACGGTCTCGACAATTTCTTCAATACGAATCATCTGAAGTTTTAGTGCTCGTTAGTTAACGCGTGAACGTGTAGAAGTATAACAAAAAGGTGATGCCCGACTCGAAAGTCGAGCATCACCACGATCGGGTCCCGAATGGAACTATCAACTAGTCTTTTGTTGGCTTTTCTGCGGCCTTTTTAGCTTCTTCGTCTTTTCGCTTCTGAGCTTCCTCGCTCAGCACTCGAGTCCGTTTCTCGGCGATATCGCGTTGCTTATCGAGTTCGGTTTTCACATCCATCTTGCCGTCCATCTCGGCAAGCTTCGAGGCTTCGAGCAACAGGTTGGTTTTGTAAGACCACGCGGCCTCACTATTTGGATCGAGCTTGATGGCGTTTTCCACTTCCTCGAGGCCGCGTTTCACACAAGCCTGAGCTGTGGTGAAATCCTTTGGATCCGTAGGCTTCTTGTAAGAAACCTTGGCGCGATTTCCAGTTTCGAGAGTGGTAGTTTTATTGGACGGGAGTTCGGTGATCTTAAACGAGCAGTCCCAGTCTTTGCTGGCGAGGACCACGTAAGCCTCGGCGCGTTTGGGGGCCTCCACGTTGCTATCGTTGGCGCGGGAAGTGATCCAAGCCTTGAGCTTCTCGTCATCCTTCAGGGCGCCGTAGAGGTAAGCAATAGCTTTGTAGGCTTCTTCATTCTTCGGATCTTTTGCCAGGATCTGCTGATAGGCTTGAATGGCTTCATTCGCTTTGGCAGTGTTTTCCGGAGTCTGAACCCCGGGTCGATACTGTGCATGAATCGTACGCGCAATAAAAACTGGTGCAGTTTTGCTATCCGGATCAAGTTCCGCAGCTCGTCTCGAACGCTGTTCGGCGTCAGTAAAATTGCCTTCGCGATAGGCGCGAGCAGCTTCATTCAGCTCGTTTTTCGCGCGGACCCGATTTACCAGCCCACAGCTCGAGGTGGTCACAACGAGAATCGCCAATCCGATGACGATTCTAGTTTGAGAGAGTTTCATTTATCGATAGCTCCGTTTTCAATGATTGGCCCCACTGGGCAATAGAGCTGTATTTCTTAAGGTTATTGAATTCGCTTATTGAGGCAGGTCGTCGACTTGCAGACCCACCGGACTTGCGCCGGCACCTTTGATTGCGTCTATCACCTTAACTACGTCACCATACTTAAGGGACCGCGGGGCCTTTACGAAAACTGTTCTCTCCAGCCGCTCGTCCTCTGGAAGATCGGAACGAGTTTCCATGCCGGGCTTATAAGCGCGCTGCGCTTTCCGCTCCCGGAATAGCTGGGCCAACCGCTGACTTAAACCAGAGGTGTCGTTCACCGATCCCATGTTGTCCTGGTTGAGTTTTAGTTGAAGGTCATTGCCAATCGAAACCACGAGGGTTAGAGGGTTTGGCTTAAGTTGACTCAAATCTTCATTGGGATCGCGCTGGGTCGGAATGTCTGCCTGAAACTTACTTGGTTTGAGCGGAGTGATTACCATGAAAATGATAAGCACCACCAGCAGCACGTCAATCAAAGGCGTCACGTTAATGTACGGAACCGCCTTCGCTCCAGTTTCCTTCTTATGACCATCCATCTCCATGAACTTAACTCCTATGGGATAACGAGAATCTCAGGCGAATTAACCAGCCGCAGGCTTCGCAGGTGCTGCTGCGCCGCCACCCTTCTTCTTGTCGGCCACCAAGCCGATCTTGTCTACGCCCAGAGCCCGCACTTCATTAATGACCGTCACAACGTCGCCGTAACTAACGCCAGTGCCGCTCTTGATGTAGACAACTTTGTCTTCTTCCTTCTTGACGGCGTTTAGCATCTTCTCGACTTTATCCTTGAGTTTATCCTTGCTGATCTTGTCCTTGCCGATGTAGTACTCACCATCGTTGGGGATCGCAATCACCACGGACGTGTCCTTGACGATCTTCTGGTCTTCTTCGGGATTATTGAGATCCTTTGGCAGGTTGACTGTTACACCGTGCTGAAGCATCGGTGTGACCACCATGAAGATGATCAACAGCACCAGCATGATGTCCACCATTGGTGTGACGTTAATTTCAGAGTTGAAGCCACCGCTTCCGCCGCCTGACATTCCCATGACTAATTCTCCTTAAGGCAAACCACCACTAATCCCATTAGCCGAATCCCTGGCCGGTTCATGACCAGGGACTCTCCAATTTGATCAGTATTACGGCTTCAGCTGCTTCGTGCGATTCTTGATGAAGTAGTCAACCAGTTCTGACGCTGAGTTGTCCATCTCCACGATGAATCCATCGACTTTACCGGTGAAGTAGTTGAACAACCACACTGCCGGAACAGCTACCAACAACCCGAGAGCGGTGGTAAACAAAGCTTCCGAAATACCGCTGGCGACCGCGCCGATACCAGCCTGGCCAGCATCGCCCATAGCGCGGAAAGCGTTAATGATTCCAAACACCGTGCCGAACAGTCCGACGAACGGGGCGGTAGAACCGATCGTTGCGAGTCCTGACAAGCCGCGCTTGAATTCCGCCGTCTTGATGGCGATTGCTCTTTGCAGCGCACGCTTTGAGGCTTCGATTTCGTCCCCGGAAATCTCAGATGATTGGGAGTGAGCTCGAAACTCCTGCAATCCACTGCTTACCACCATCGCGAGGTGCGACTTGCGATGCTTGTCGCTGATATTGATCGCCTCTTCAATGCGATCATTCTTCAACGCCTGGGCTACGCGAGGAGCAAACTCACGCGATTGCTTCTTCGCGGCCGTGTATGTCAGATAACGTTCGACCATGATGGCGATCGAATAAACTGACATGATCAGTAGAATCACAACCACCGCAATTGCGACGGCGCCCATACTCTTAATCATGGTCACAAGCGAGAAGTGATCGACTGCAGGCGTCGCAGCCGGGGCGGCCTCTTGCCACATCAACAGCAAGACTCCAAGTAATTTCGTTCCTAATAAACTCGTTAAGATAGTCACGGTGAACCCTCCAAAAGGTTTTTCTTACATTGACAGCTCGCAGGGAACTCGCAGAAAGAGCCCACAGAGGCTCGTACGGCGCCGAACCTCCGCACTTATTGAGCGACGAAGTTGTATGTGATTACGCCGGTAACCTTCACGGGCTGTCCCGATAATTTGGTCGGCGAAAATCTCGCGCCGCGCGCAGCTGCAGCCGCCACTGCCCGAAGCAATGGATGGCCAGAAACCGGCGTTGCTGAGATCACATTTCCGTTCTCGTCGATCGTAACCTGGACGACTACTGTTCCCGAGGCATGCGCTTGACGGGCAATAGGCGGATAAGCCGGCTTTGGCAGGCTGATCGCTTTGCCATTAAGCACGCCCCCGGATATCGGCGCCCTCGGTGGGGTTGGTTTGGGAGGTGGCGGCGGCGGTTCTTCCGCAATGTTTACGCTGGTTGGTCCGGCCACCAGTCCAGTCCCCGTGCCGGGTCCCGCAGCAATCGGAGCAGCCGCATTTGAATCAGAATTGCCAACTACGGTAGTTACACCGCGCCTTACCGGCGGGATGTTACTAGCCTTTGCCGACACTTCTTTAGGCACGAGCTCAGTTCTGCTTACGTCAGCAATTAATTCCTTGCGGACGTCAACATTCTGCTCGACCTTCTGCGGCTTTGCTTCCTGCGGCTTTTCTGGCGTTGCCTGTTGAGGCACGGGAATCGGTGCGACCAACGTCGTCAACTCCAAATCCTGAGTATCAAGATCTGGAACGATGAGTACGATACTGCCGACTATTAATGCGATTCCCAGTACGGCATAGATCAGAAACGTACCCAGAAGAAATGAGCCCTTTCGCGACAGGTCCTGTTTGTGCGAGCCAGACTCTACGAGATTATCGAACATTTTTAATCCTCCCTATTCCGGTGCCAAATGGATCAGGGGTGCAAAAAACTCAAATCGAATTATTGCTTCTCTTAAGGCTCAAGCGTCGACTCGCTTGGGTCGCTAATATTTATGAAGGGGAACCAGCAGCCAGCGATCTGAAATCGTGAATCAATTGAAAAAGCCGCTGTGCGAGAAAAAACTCGCCGGCCCTTCTCAACAGACTGCCGCGCACCCAACCTTAGCTTTCACAACGCGGGTCGACTCTTGAGTATTTAATTGGCCAGCAACGGCTGCAGTCTATTCCGCCATGAGCGGCAAAGTCAAGGGCAAATTTAGAGATAACAAACACTTGAAACTTCGTTGTCGAGTGTTCGACTCTCAGGATTTCACTAGCTCCGACTGGCGCCGCGCGACTGCGTTGCAGTCCCGCTTGACAGCGTCGCGCGAGCACCGGCTTTCGCAGCTCGCTTGCTCTCCTGAGCCTGGCTAATCGCGGCAGCAGAAGTCTTCTCCTGAGCATCGAGACGCTGTTCCCACCAAACCATGATGGGACTCGCGATCGCGACCGAGGAATAGGTTCCAAAGATCACGCCAATGAGCAACGCGAGTGAGAAGCCTCTGAGAACTTCACCACCGAAAAGCACCATAGCGAGGACTGAGAGAAAAACCAGACCGTTCGTAATCGCAGTTCGAGATAGGGTCTGATTAACCGCGTCGTTGGTGATCTTGTAGAGGGACTCACGCCGGTGTAGGCGCCGGTTCTCTCTAATTCGATCGAATACCACAATCGTATCGTTGACCGAAAAACCTACCAACGTCAGCAAAGCAGCGATAACGGTAAGGCTGATCTCCCACTGAAATATTGAAAAGAAACCGAGAGTTACCAAGACGTCGTGAAACACAGCAACTACCGCAGCAATGCCGTAAGTCCACTCAAACCTGTAGGCCATGTAAACGAGAATCCCAACAAGCGCAGCAAGCGTGACTGCGATGGCCTTGTTGCGAAGTTGAGCTCCGGCCACAGCGCCAACGGCGTCAGTTCCGATAATCTCGTACGCATCCTTTTCGGCGCCGAATTGATTTAGACCGGTCTTCACCCGCGCCCTGCCAAGGTCGATCTGTTCCTGTGATTCAGCACCGCTTGGACCAGACAACGGCAACTTGATAAGGGCCGTATCAGGCTTATCAATCACCGGCTGGATAACTGCGTCTGACACGCCAGACGCGGACAATGCATCACGAATAGCCTCGGCAGTGGGACGCTGCTTAAAACGCACCGTCACCACAGTGCCGCCCTTAAAGTCGACGCCAAGGTTAAATGCATCCGTGCCGTTGGGATGTGCAGATTGTCGAAAAACTGCTGAGCCAAGTCCAGCCAGCATCAACAAAACCGAAATGGCGATGAATACTCGGCGATTCGCCAGCCAGTCGATATTAACGTTCTTAAAAACTTCAATCATAATTTAGCCAATCACAATTTCGCGCCACACCAACCCTAGATGCTCAACGTTTCCATCTTGCGCTTGCGACTCAATTCCCACATGAAAATGGTGCGCGAAACGTAAACCGCGGAGAAGAGATTTATTAGTAGTCCAAGAACCAGGGTCACGGCAAAGCCACGCAATGCACCGGTTCCAAAGACAAACAAGAACAACGACGAAATAATGGTCGTAACGTGGGTATCGATGATGGTCACAAAAGCGCGCGCAAACCCCTGATCGATCGCCGAGGGTATCGTCTTGCCGCTTTTTAATTCTTCACGAATGCGCTCGAAAATTAGCACGTTCGAGTCGACCGCCATACCTATCGTCAAGATGATTCCAGCAATACCGGGCAATGTCAGAGTCGCGCCAAAAACGATGAGGGCGGCCAGCATCAGAATCATGTTGAGAATCAACGCTACCACTGCATTTACGCCTGATCCTCGGTAGTAGAAAAGCATAAAGGCAACAACGAGCAGCAGGCCTACTAATGACGCTCTAACTCCTGAACGAATCGAGTCGGCTCCGAGGCTCGGTCCAACCGTCCGCTCTTCCATGTACTCGATTGGGGCGGGCAATGCGCCTGATCTGAGCGTAAGAGCCAGATCATCGGCAGATTGCTTAGTAAACCTTCCGGAAATTTCACCCTGATCGTGAATCTGGGATTTGATGTAGGCGATCGATTTCACCTCATCATTCAGCACCACGCCCATGTATTCATTTATGTGAGAACCCGTCCAGGCGCCGAATTTCTCGGCTCCAGTCGGCTTTAACGCAAACGAGATTTGGTATTCAGTTCCACCGCCCTGCGCTTGGGTCGCGGCGGCGTTGCGCAGTTCACTGCCGTCAACCACTGCCGGTGACTCAACTACAACCCACTTCTTCGGTGCCTGTGCCTGATCGGTGCTGGCACCTGCCGTGGTTGGCTCGTTACGTTCAGCATATGGCAACACGCGGCGATTCGTCGGCACCGTGCCACCGAGCGATGCCTTTGCCTCTTCCTCGGTGTTGAAGGTCTGAGTGGGCGATGGACTTCCCGGACTGATTACGTGAACCAGCTCCAATTTCGACTCAGCCTTGAGCAATTGCTTCACGCGTTCCGGGTCTTGAATGCCAGGCATTTGCACCAAAATCTGAAACGAACTTTGCGAGCCATGCCGTTGCACTAATGGCTCAGCAACACCAACTGCGTCGAGGCGGCTGTCGATGATTCGTTTCGCCTGCTCTGTAGCGAGTTCGGCGAGATTGCGCTGTTCGGTGCCGCTCAAGGTCCAGGAGATCGTGGAACCACTCTGCGACTCGGACCACTGCGTCAGGTCAACCTTTTTCTTCACCGCTTCAACTATCGCGCTTAGCCGTGAAGGATCACTCGATTCAACAACTATGCGGTAATTTCCAGGACTGGTTTCCGGCTTAACTGCAGTTACCGGGAGCCCTGCCTCAGTCGCTGCAGACTGAATAGCGCTGGCGTTCGTCATCGTAAGGGTTTTAAGAAACTCTTCGACCTTAACTCGCATCACCAAATGCGAGCCGCCTTTAAGATCCAGGCCCAATTTTATGTTTGACGCGAGATTTGTCTTGATTCCCGACCAGGTGAAATCACGAAGGCTCGGGCGGTGACGAGGTCCGATGACGATGTACAAGCTTACGAGCGTAACGATCAGAATGATGATGAAACGCTGAAGGAGATTCTTCTTTTTCATTTCAAGTATTACAGACTCTGCTGAATTATTTCTTCTCTTCGCTGTCGATTCCCGCTATCGCGGAGCGGGCAATTTCAAGCATCGATTTATCTGCACTTCTGATAATAAAACTAGTGTCTCTTATCGTGGTTATCGTTCCGATTATCCCGCCCGTCGTGACGACCCGATCTCCGGTCTTCAATTCAGCGATCGTCTGCTGCAATTCTCGCTGACGCTTCTGTTGCGGCCTGATCAGCAGCATATAGAACACTCCGATAATCAGGAGCATCGGCAGCAATCCGGTCAGAGCGCCAAGGCCGCCTTGGAAAAACAAAAAAATTATCATCGGTATTATCTTTCGAAGTTAAGAAACTTGGGCGCGACGAATCTCGACAGAGTTCCAACCCGCTAAGGATGGCTGAAAGAGTCTTCTGACACGGCTTCGCTCAGCCCCACGGTAAACTCTTGTCGAAATTTCGTGAATTCGCCAGACCGGATAGATTGCCTTACACGTCGCATAGTGTCAAGGAAGAAGGCCAAGTTGTGGTGGGTCAACAAGACACTGGCCAGTAGCTCACCTGACATGTAAAGGTGCCGAAGATATGCCCGCGAGTGCCGACGGCAAACAGTACACAAACAGGCCTCGTCCAGCGGCCTTGTATCAACCGACCATTGAGCGTTTTTGATGTTCACCTTTCCCCGCGAGGTGAATGCTTGACCCGTTCTGCCATTTCGCGTTGGCAGTACGCAGTCAAACATGTCAACGCCAAGCGAAACAGCTTCGATCAAATCCTCCGGAGTCCCCACTCCCATCAGATAACGTGGGCGATCGGTTGGCATTTCCGGCGCTATTTCGCCGACCACGTTCCACATGACCGACTTCTCTTCCCCAACACTCAAACCGCCGATCGCATAACCGTCGAATCCAATCTCCGTTGTTCGCTGCAGGCTTTCGCGTCGAAGGTCCAGATGGGCACTACCCTGAACGATTCCAAATAGAGCTTGTCTCCCGCTGACTGTTTCATTTCCTGATGTCCGACCGGTGTCCGATTCCTGCGACTGCAAAATATCGAAGCTAACCCTGGATCGCTTCGCCCAGCGAGCTGTCAGTTCCAAGCTGGTTTGAGCTGTGGCGTGTGGAGCCTCGCCCGCTGCACACTCATCAAACGCCATCACAATCTCAGAGCCCAAGGCGCTTTGAACATCCATTGAGACTTCAGGTGATAAAAATCGAAGACTGCCGTCTACATGCGAGCGAAACTCAGTGCCTTCCTCAGTTACTTTGCGGAGTGCGCCTAGGCTCCAAACCTGGAAGCCGCCTGAGTCAGTCAGCAAGGGCCGCTCCCAGCTGCTAAACCCATGCAGGCCACCGCATGCGCGTAACACTTCCACACCGGGACGCAACCAGAGATGGTATGTGTTTCCCAGAATAATGCGAGCGTCCAGCTCTTCTTCAAGCGCGTCAAAGCGAACGCCCTTTACGGTTCCTGCGGTTCCCACCGGCATAAACACTGGTGTTTCCACAATCCCGCGTCTGGTCGTGATAACACCGGCGCGAGCTTCGCCTTCGTGGGCAGTTACCTCAAAAGCGATGGCGGGTTTTTCGGGCATGATTACCTTGACTACCTCTTCCGTCGCGTTTTGTGCTTCTCAACGATGCGCAATGGCGTCGCGAAAAAATCGAACTGTTCGCGAAGACGATTCTGGAGATAGCGCACATATGAAAAATGCAGGCCGCCTTTGCCTCCCGATGTGAAGACTACAAAAGTAGGCGGTCGCAATCCGACCTGCGTCATGTATTGCACGTGCAGTCTGGACACGCCACCTTTTACTGGAGCCGGCGCTGACCCACCGCGAGGTTGGGAAACGGCGTCCTCGAAGAAGGCATTCAACTGAGACGTCGTTATGCGTCGATTGCGCGATTCGTTGGCATGAATCGCCAAAGGCAGGATGTTGGTCACTCTCTGGCCGGTTAATGCTGAGATGGTCACGACGGGAGCGAAGTCAAGAAACTTCATTTTGTCGCGCACCTTGCGCTCAAACTCCGATACGGTCCCCGTCTCCTTATCTTTTACTGCGTCCCATTTATTACACGCAATAATGATTGAACAGCCCGCATCGTAAGCATAACCCGCGATGTGTGCGTCAAGTGCTGCGACACCTTCCTCAGCGTCGAGCACGACAATCGCTACGTCAGCTCGTTGCAGGCTCTTCATCGCCATTACGACGGACAACTTCTCGGCCATCTCCCCTGTCTTACCCTTGCGTCGAATTCCAGCCGTGTCGATTAGCCTAAACTTATGGTCTGACGTTTCCAGTAACGTATCGATCGAATCGCGCGTGGTTCCAGCGACGGGTGACACGATCACGCGTTCCTCGCCGATCAGATGATTTAGCAATGAAGATTTGCCGACATTAGGCCGGCCAACAATAGCCAGGCGAATTTCCTGACGCTTGTCTTGTTCCAGGTCTTCGCCGAGATCCTGGGACGAATCGGCCAAGCCTTCCACCAAACGATCCAGCAAGTCTCCGAGTCCGATTCCCTGTTCCGCTGAAACAGCAAACACTTCATCAAAACCAAAACGATAAAACTCGGCAGCTTCGGCTTCTACTCGGGCGCCTTCAGATTTGTTGGCGGCGACAAGAACGCGCTTGCCGGTTGAACGCAGGAGCACCGCCAACTCTTGGTCGAGCGGCGTCACACCCTGACGCGCATCAACCACCCAAATCAGCGCTCTCGCATCATCAATCGCGAACCCGGCTTGCTTGAAAATATTTGCCGGGATAACCGCATCGTCATCCGGAACAATGCCGCCAGTATCAACGACTGAGAATCGCTGACCGGACCAGTCAACCTCGCCATAAATTCGATCGCGAGTAATGCCCGGCTCATCGCCGACGATCGAGCGCCGTTGACCAATCAGTCGATTAAACAGAGTCGACTTGCCAACATTCGGTTGGCCCACAATGGCCACCAGCGGCAGCGCCGGCCTCGACTCTACTGGGTTCTGTTCACTTTCGTTCGACATGTCGGAACAAACTTCTTTCGTTGAAAAAACCGCTCTAAGTAAAACTGCCCTTACAAATTTTGAATAGACCACGTTAGGGCAACTATCCGAATTTGCCAAACGGAGCAGGGTCAGGCGTCGACTATGAAGGGGAAGACCGAGAGCAGTAGCGACCGGATCGAGATCTTGCAATACTCGAGTGAATCGAACGTGGATCAATCTCTGTGGTCGCAGTGGTCATGAGGTCAGCACCACACTTCGGTAGCCGGTGGGTGCTTACGCAATTGTTCCCCGTGACTTCTTGCCTACACACTACATAGAATCGCATCTGGACCCACCGGCTACCGCCGTGTGGTACTGACATCATGGGGCCACGGCTTGATCCACTCCCAAGGACGAGCAGTAACCAATCATGCCACTAAAGTCTCATGTGAATCGGCAAGAATCTATCAATTAGTTCAATCTGCATCGCGCGCACTCTCATCTCTCTGGACACAACTAAACGCTCGCGGTAAATTCTTTGGCCTACCTATCAAGTTGCTTTAGAACCAGGCCGGAAAATCACTTTTGCTTCCAACTAGACTGAACACATAAGGGGTGTCTTATGACCAATACAAGCGAATTTGGTTTATCGACGATTCGCCAAATCGCAATTAACGCGCACGACATCGAGCGTGCTACGGCTTTCTATCGCGACACTCTGGGAATGAAATACCTCTTTAGCGCGCCGCCGCAGTTGGCTTTCTTCGACTGCGACGGCGTGAGACTGATGCTGTCGCTTCCGTCTAAGCCAGAGTTTGATCACCCAGGATCAATCCTCTATTTCAAAGTTGATGACATTCAGAAGGCGGCTGAAACTCTGATTGAACGCGGAGTCAACTTTGAAGAGAGACCCACAATCGTCGCTGACATGGGTTCGTACGATCTTTGGATCGCCGCCTTTCGGGATTCGGAAGACAATCTCCTGGGCCTCATGAGCGAGGTGCCGCATTAGTGATCCAGTCTTCCCGCGAGAAAATTCTTCAAGGAAATCGAAAGGTGCAGCTTTGGCATACTCGACGTGAGCGCTACACGACACCGTGTCTAATTGTTAATCCTGGTTCTTCCTTTTAATTTTGCGCTTGCCGAGATGAATCTTCCTGGTCTAACCATTGACCAACCTATGAAAAACGAATCCGCCGACGAAATATTAGAAATAGAACGCAAGCTCTTTGCGGCGATTAAGAAGAAAGACATCGAAGCCATCGAGAAGATTGTGGCGGATGATTTTGTGTTTCGGGGTCCAGGTCAACCCGAGATTGGCAAGTCTGATTTTCTTAAGAGTGTTAAGTCGTTTCCGATCGAGATTTTGGACGTATGGTCCGACGACATGAAGGTGAGCATCTTTGGACATGTTGCTTTACTGACAGGCGTGCAGAAGGCCCGTACGCGAGGCAAGGATGGCAAGGCCGAAATTAGCGAAGGTGCGTTTAGCGATCTCTTCGTCAGGCGAGGCGAAAAATGGCTTCTGGTCGTTGCTTATAACGTTGAATTGCCGCCCCCTGCTGCAAAGTGATCATGGGTTGGGCTTTCGCATAACCAGGAGAATTATGAAGAGAAGAGACTTTATTAAGGCAGGCATTACCGCAGGCGCTGTTGCGATGAGCACTCCTTCGAACCTCGTCTTCGCGAATCCTGGGACGCCCAAAACGCCGAAGCCTCCGGCTTTCGACCTCGAGGAAATGACCATATCCGAGCTACAGCAAGGAATGGCGTCAGGAAAGTTTACCGCGCGTTCATTGGTTAAGAAGTATATCGATCGCATCGAAGATGTAGACAAGGATGGGCCAAAAATAAATTCCGTTATTGAGCTTAATCCTGAGGCCACCGCGATCGCTGAGTCACTCGATCGCGAGCGTCGCGAGAAAGGACCACGCGGACCACTTCATGGGATTCCAATATTGATCAAGGACAACATCGACACCGCCGATCGCATGAAGACGACCGCCGGCTCGTTAGCTCTGCTCGATTCCAAACCTCATCGAGATGCCTTTGTAGTTAAGAAGCTCCGCGAAGCCGGGGTAGTGATTCTCGGGAAGACCAATCTCAGCGAGTGGGCCAATTTTCGTTCGACTAATTCGTCCAGTGGGTGGAGCGCACGAGGCGGACAAACCAAAAACCCGTATGTCTTATCGCGCAATCCTTGTGGCTCGAGTTCAGGATCCGGAGCCGCGCCGGCCGCGAATCTGTGCGCAGCAGCTATCGGTACTGAGACTGACGGGTCAGTCGTCTGCCCATCATCGGCCAATTCTCTGGTGGGAATTAAACCAACAGTCGGTTTGATCAGCCGGGCTGGAATTATTCCGATTTCTCACAGTCAGGATACTGCCGGGCCAATGGCGCGCACCGTTAAAGATGCCGCCATTCTTCTGGGGGCCCTGGTTGGGGTCGATTCGGGTGACGCAGAAACAAGAAGGGCCCAGGGAAAATCCCTCGCTGATTACACCCAGTTTCTCGATAACGACGGACTTAAAGGCGCCCGCTTGGGAATTGCGCGCAAGCATTTCGGCTTCAATGACGCCGTCGACAAGTTGATGAATGATCGGATTGCCGACTTGAAGCGGTTAGGCGCCGTAATAATCGACCCTGCGGATATTCCTACTACCGGAAAATTTGACGAGTCGGAGCTTGAAGTTCTCTTGTATGAATTCAAAGCCGATCTTAATGCTTACCTCGCACAAGCTGGAGGCACTATCCCGGTTCGATCACTAAAAGACCTGATCGCCTTCAATGAAAAAAACCGGGAGCGGGAAATGCCTTTCTTCGGCCAGGAACTCTTCATCCGTGCTCAGGCAAAGGGCCCTTTGTCGAGCCCTAAGTATCGAGCGGCCTTGCGGAAGAATCACCTGCTTACACGTGACCAGGGCATTGATTTTGTTATGAGGAAGTTTCGGCTGGACGCGCTGGTGGCGCCTACCGGTGGCCCAGCGTGGCCAACCGATTGGATAAATGGTGATCACTTCAAGGGCGGATATTCCTCAACCTCAGCAGTAGCAGGCTACCCCCATATCACAGTTCCGGCCGGGTACGCTTTCGGATTGCCCGTGGGAATATCGTTCTTTGGCGGCGCCTGGAGCGAGCCAAAACTAATAAAGTTCGCCTATGCATTTGAGCAGGCCACGAAAGCTCGTCGCCCTCCGAAATTTTTGGAAGCGGTCAATCCTGATGTCTAACTTTGGGCGGATAGCAATTTTGAAGAAGCGCGAAGGAAGGACTGTCGGGTAGGGTCTCTCATAGCAGGTCAATACGCAGTCTTAAGCTGAAATAAGAATCCGATCAGGTGTCGATGAAGTCCGTACCACCACTAGGAGGCTTTATGCCACGCGCTGCCACTCAATCAAAAAGAAAATCCATTTACAGCGTCCATCCAGGTGTGGCGATGACCGTGAAGTGGATAGGCGAACTGAAACAAAAGACCGGCCGCTCACTCGATGAGTGGGTGAAGTATCTCAAAACAAATGGACCAAAGGATGAGAAGGCTCGCCGCGCCTGGCTCAAAGAAGAACACGGGCTGGGGACTAATACTGCGTGGTGGTTAGCCGAGCGCGCCGAGGGCAAAGGAACGGAAACCGGTGATCCGGACGAATATCTCAAGGCCGCTGAGGACTACGTTGAAAAAATGTTCTCGGGTTCGAAGGCCGGTCTGAAGCCAATTTACGATTCACTGCTGAAACTCGGACTCGGAATTGGTAAAGAAGCGAAGGCTTGCCCGTGTCAAACAATAGTTCCGCTGTATCGCAATCACGTTTTTGCGCAGATCAAGCCAACGACCCGAACGCGCATTGATATGGGGTTTGCGCTCGGCGAGACCAAAGCGACCGGTCGGCTGATCGATACCGGCGGTTTCGCTAAGAAAGATCGAATCACTCATCGTCTCGAGATTACTTCACTCGCAGACATTGACGCTGAAGTGAAACGCTGGCTGAAGGTCGCCTACGACCGCGACGCGTAAGAGTCAACCAGCGTCCAACGAGCAATAGCCCGTCAGGAAGGGCGTCGACTCTGATTCTACTCAAGACAATCAACGACATGCCTACCAAAACAACAAAAGCCACCAGCCCTCGGATGAGCGACGATGCCGTTAAGGCAAAGACCGGAAAAGTTTGGAAGGAATGGTTTGCCATCCTCGACCGCGCTGGCGCGAAGAAGATGACTCATCAGGAAATTGCGAAATACCTTCACACAGAAGAAGGCGTCGGGCCCTGGTGGACGCAGATGGTGACGGTAACTTATGAACAAGCGAAGGGCCTAAGAAACAAACACCAGAAACCCGATGGCTATCAAATCAGTTCCAGCAAAACCATCAACGCGCCGATCAAGATGCTGTACGAGTCGTTTGCGAATGAGAAGCTTCGTAAGAAGTGGTTGGATCAGGACGGTCTTGTGATCCGAACCGCGACTGCGAACAAGTCAATCCGAATAACATGGAGTGACAAGAAAACTAGTGTCGAGGTGGGCTTCTATCCTAAGAGTGACACGAAGGGCATGGTTACGGTCCAGCACAGCAAACTTCCAACCGAAAGTGCTGCCGCCAAGATGAAGACATTTTGGAAAACGGCACTTGAACGACTTCAGGCATCTCTGGAGGCTTAAGTCTTTCTATGAAGCAGTCCCCAGACATCGAAACTGCCTCGTCAGCGACTCACCTGCAAATTGGCCGGCGCGGCGAAGAGTTAGCGGCTGCCTACCTGCAACAACAAGGCTACCAAATCGTGGCCGCAAACTTTGTAATTCCCGTCGGTCGAAACAGGATCGGTGCGGTTATCTCAGTTGAGATCGATTTAGTCGCGTGCGACAGCGAGACGCTTTGCTTTATCGAGGTAAAGTCCCGAGCTTCTGACTGGTTTGCCCCGCCTCAGGCAAACGTCGATCGTAGAAAGCAACGACAGATTGCCCGCGCCGCCAGGGCGTATTTACGCATGTTTGACCTTACGGGTCAGCCTTATCGCTTTGATGTCGTGACCGTGGTTATGAAGGAGGAAGGCGGCACGGGTCCGGACGTCAACCTACTGCGTAATCATTGGACGGCAGATTCAATTCGAAAACGAACGTGGACTGACCGGCATTACAATTAGAATCAACTCCTTGGAGTGCGCCGCCTTGTCGGCGCTTCGGTCGCGCGAGCGCTCGGCGCTGCGCTCTCTTTCCTATGCACTACTCGGCTTGGTGAGGTCTTTTGGTCATCAAGCAGCGACATAGTCGCAGCTGGCCAAAGCGCCGACAGGGCGGCGCACTCCAAGGAGTTGGCTTTGAATATCAAATCAGCCACTACCTCAGCCGGGCCTCGCTTGACAACAAAAATCCAATCATTAGAATCGCTCGTGCTCCAAAGCGGGAGTAGCTCAGTGGTAGAGCATCGCCTTGCCAAGGCGAGGGTCGCGAGTTCAAATCTCGTCTCCCGCTCCAGAATCCAAAGGATGAAGGCGGAAGGATGAAGGATGAAAGGTTGGCTTTCATCGCGTTTTAGTTCATCCTTCCGCCTTCATCCTTCATCTTGCTTGCGGCGGCGTAGCCAAGTGGTAAGGCAGAGGTCTGCAAAACCTTTATTCATCGGTTCGATTCCGATCGCCGCCTCCATCCAACTCTCACTCACGCAATAGATACAACTGAACATGGTACTACTCGCTAACAGCGTGAATTAGGCATTTAGCGTGAACTGTAGCGACTCTTTACTCGGCCATATATATATAAGGCCAAGCTTCTCTTGGCTCGTGACAGGCAAAAAGTAATACGGTCAAGGAAGAAGTCAAGACGTTATCGTGGCAAAGAAATCATCAACCGGGCGGAGGTGCGGGCTCTTCAGCCCATCGGCCAACGAAACTCTCGCACAAGGTGTCATCGAAATCGAGGGGCGGCGGCCACGCAATGCTGTTGGGGTACGTAGCAATCTGTGTACTGAAGGGACGGAAGTCGCGCATATAGAAAGTACCCACGGATTGATCAACCTTAGCGCAAAAGATTTGAAGTACGATCCCGCTAAGGGCTTGAGGGCCGGAGGTCAGTGGGTCGAGAGTCACATTGCTCGGAGTAGCAAGCCGTGGGCGGATTTTACAATCTGGCAACGGCTTCATAAGCCCTTGGCCGTAAAGAATCAATATTTTGGGTTTGGGTTTCGGCAAGGTCAGACACCATTATAGGAATAACCTCGACGAGGCGAATCATTTGCGGTCGAGAGACGAGCGCATCCCACTTGTTGATCCTTCAATCCTCAGCGACCGCCGTCCGCTGGTATGGTCGAGCGACGTTCGACTCTTCGACCTTTCCGCCGATTTACAAAAAGGGAAACACCCAGGGCCGTCAATGCAAACAGCCACGCATAGGGGCGTATTCCTGACAAGAGCCACTCAGTAATTGGATCGTTGCGAAGAGTTGGATCGGAGCCGGACTGATTTGCACTCTCCACAGGGAGATTCGCCCTGGTTTGGTGCAGCAGTGCATTCAGGTTTTCGACCGATTCGGTCTCAACCAAGCCTCGTCTTACTCTGCTAAATGAACCGGCAAGCGAATCCGATCTGGAGTAGTTTGCATAGAGTAGATAGAAGTCATCTCCGCTCGACGTTGGAGTGCGTAAAACCGCGGTTAGAGCCAATGACGAGTCGAGATAATGATTCGCATAAAGCTGTTTCGTCACTGTGAGAATTTGGCCCGATTGAGGTGATCGGTACGTTACTGCATGATTGACTGTGATTATCGGCTTAAGACCGAATTTCACCTTGGTCCAGCTTACGTGGCTTTCAACGTCGGGCAATTCTGAATAAGGAAAGCGCGTTAAGTAGTCTGCAAATTCAGGGGCGAACTCGTGTAGATACAGCATTCTCTCGAACAACGTCTGTTGTTCATCTCGGGTCAAGACCGATCGGCGTTGATCATGATATTCGACCAAGGCCGCGTCTCCTCGCATTTGATAATCTCGCACGTAATCGATCAGCATTTCTCGATATAAGCGATTAACTTGAGTCGCGTAGTCCACGGAGTTCCAATTCACGTCCCGCTGAAACCGCGCAATCATCGAGACAGATAGTTTGAGCTCGCACCTACCGACAACACATGTTCTCAGATCTTCAATGTCGCCTGACTCCAAGGCCAATGTTTCAACGTCTCCCAGAGTTGGCGGGTTGCCGAACTTCCCTTTTGAAAGAAGGGACTTGTGCTTCTGTTGAACCATGCTTTCTTGAAACGCCTTAACCACTTCGTCAGGAGTGCCTGGTAAGCGGGTCAAACCGTAGACTCTCACTTCCCTCTTATCCGCAGCGGGCAAGAGCTTGACAACCACGCCGCCATGTTCCAGCGACGACCAGTCATCGACGGTGAGGCCAGCCTGAGTACCTAGAGTTTTTTGGAAGCCTTCGATTGGCGTTTGGGCGAGACAGGCCTTCGCGACAGAACACAGGAAGAAGAAGATAACCAGCAGCGATGCAACCGCCTGGACGGCGGAAGAGTTTTGGTTTTCTGATGCAGAACTGCTCCTAGTCACTTCTTTCAGATCTCCAACCAGCTTTCTTGAGTTGTTCAATGCCGGATGCAATTGGAACTGCAAAATTCGAAGCCTTGTTGTCGAGAAATACTGCGAAAGTAATTCCGATTACCTTCCCTGATTCACCTAACATCGGTGTTCCCGAAGAACCTTCGCTGGTTAACGCGTCGAAGACGATCCTGTTCTTGTAAAGATCAGTGATATTTCCCTGCGTGGTCAGTGGATTGATGAGCTTCCGTTTCGCGAGTTGATCCAACAGCGTTACCAATGAGCCTCCAAATTCATTCTCAACCGCGATCGCTTCTGCTTCTGGTAATAACGCCAACATGCGATTGGGTCCCGTGGGGTATCCCATCATGACAACATGCCTTCCGACCTCGACTGCTCCCATTTGTTCGTCAAGCGGAAGAGCAGGCAGGTCTGGCGGGATGGTTTTCAGTCTGCAGACGGCAACATCGTCGGTCTCCGATGCCATTCTGAATTTCAGAGTCATAGGCTGACGATGGTCAGGGAAAAAGGCCTGTAGTTTTTCCACCCGGGGGATCGCTCTGGTATTGGAAATCAAAAACTGTGCTCGCAAATCGACTGACCAGGGTTGGGCAACAAGATGCCGGTTCGTTAAGACGTAACCGTCTCCCACGTGAAAGCCAGTTCCCACGAAGTCAAGTTGGAAAATTGTTCCTTCGCCTTCGGGTGTCAGCGGGACTTCGCTTCCAGTCTTGAGCATGATTTCCTCCTCACTCATCTCGACTTCGGGATAGCGAAGGGGAAGCCCAGTGGCGCGGTCCATCAGGATATAAGAACCGGCAATTAGACAAGTCCCTTTGCGATATGAATTCCAGAGCCTGGTGGGTAATGTAGAGTCGTAAAGAATTGGCTGATTGCTCTGCCTTACATCATCTCCGGTTTTTGTGCCATCTGAACTCTGAGGAGAGCTTTGAGCGGGACGTTGGCCTAACAGCACTAGTTGGCCCTCCTGCGCGTCAATTCGTCTTTTCAACGTCTCTACCTGACTGGTATTTTTCTGCTGCTCGGCTCGGTAACGCATGAAAGCCGAATAGCCGAAATAGATCGCGCCGCTTACGAGAGTGGCAACACCAAACAGCCACAGAGCTTTTGCCGTGGGACTAATCTCACGCAGAAGCTCGCGCGTGAGCTCACGCAGGAAAGTCTTGGCCTGGTCGCGAGGCGCCGAAAGTTCGTGTGCTACACCAACGGGCGAGAAGGCTGCTGTGTTTGGCAGGCTGCTTTGAATCTTTGTTTCGATCGTGCTCATAGAGTTCTGTCACCGCAAACAATTTCAACTGCGCGTGCCCTCCCTATTCAATCCATTCACGTTCATTTCAGACGAAAGCTCCGGGCCATGGAATCCATTTGCTCACGAAGCCCTTGAACTTTTTTGCTGGCGACTGTGAAGTGGAGAACGTAGAAGGTGCGGTTATCCACCTGAAGATAATAAATGCGGCCGTCCATGGCGCTGCCGCCGTCGACAAACTCGTAAGAAAACACCTTCCCTCTCAAGTTGCCGGTAAAATCGACTCCCTTGCCTGCGCTACACACCACGTATCCCGGCAGTTTTTGTAACTCCCATTTCTCGTCCGCGGCAAAAATGCTGTCGGCCTCAGTACCCATGCCGACGAATTTCTTACGCAGGCGCAAGTATCCATTCGTGGAATCATCACCGTTTATGAATTCAAAATGCTGATGAACGTCGACGCGGACGGCTGCCCGCCATTGAGGTGAAGGAAGGTCGATTGCATACTCCAGACCGTCTCGGGTAAAGGTTTTGTTTTGAGCGATTGCGCCCACACCTAAGACAAACAGAGCGAGGAGTGCCAGTAGAATTTTTCGCATTTGGAGTGTCACCTCCCAGCGCCTTCGCTGATGACCCACATCCTGGGTCAAGGCCTAAGATTCAAAACGCATGATGGTAATAGCGCCATCTCGGTTTTCTATCTCCAGGCCCTGATCCCGGCCATCGGTCGTTTCCAACTCAACACGTTTCACCCCTGATAGCAACCCATCTTCAATCCAGAGGTCCGACTCTTGATTCCAACAGGCGAGACACCAGGCTATCGCGGGATCGAACTCAAGTTTTGTGTCCTCAATCCGTTTGCCGCACTTACTGCAATTGCCGTAAGAACCCGACATTAATCGATCGAGCGCATCATCGACCTTTCCTAAGCGAGCCTGAAGCAACTCTCGGCGCCAGTTTGTTGTACTCATATCGTCAGGTCTTTTGTCGGTTCCGACCTGTGCTTTCATCTCATTTTGGCTGTCCTTAAGCATTGCCTCACAAATATCTTCACGCTCGGAATGCAGTCGGTTCCATACCAACCCACCGTTAGCTCCAACAGGAACTTCGATCAGATGAATTTTAGGATTTGTATTCATAACAATTACCTCCGCGCGAACGGTCTTAGAACTTCATCATATTGAATGTGGCGTTCTCCAAGACTTGTCCTGAGCACGTTTCGCCCAGCTCCAGAAGCGCCCTTGCCAGTGCCGGCGGCCGATCTCGTCAACCGCCACCTCGCACAAGGCGACTCATCGACTGCTAATAGGATTTTCATAAGTGCTGTCCTCATCGATCGCCTAACGCTCAAACATCTGGGAGCTCTTTGGTGCTTCCTCTTATGCTTGTGCACGATCCGTACCACTTGCGGTACTGCGGGATTTTAGAAACTCCTATCAATCGTACGGACTTATGGTTGGGTAGTTTTTCGCAGCGCGCAGGATTTTGCCGCAGTCTCAAGTCCAATCCAGGCTTACGGTTGACGAACCTAAAGCGTTTCCAATTCATCGCGTCGCCAGTGAGCTTTAACCCATTACTTGCGCGAGTTTCCTCACCGCTGGATAAAGTTTGATGGCCCACTAGTAGATCAGGACGGAAAGTGCGAAACGCTGAAGGGAACGCTGATTGCCGATTATTAGATCAAAGCATTGCGGCTTGGGTTCTTTAAGATCGGGAGTTATGCCATGTTCATTCATGAAATGACCATTGATGAGTGCCGCAGCGCTCTACAAAAGGCCAACGTCGGTCGGCTGGCGTGCGCGCGCGACGGCCAGCCGTACACTGTTCCCATCGATTTCGCATTTGATGGCACCTACCTTTACGGCTTCACTACGCTTGGGCAAAAGATCGAATGGATGCGTGCCAATCCGTTGGTTTGCCTTGAGGTAGATGAAATAATCGGCGAGAACCAGTGGATGAGTATTATTGTGTTCGGCCAATACGAAGAACTACCTGATACGCCGGAATATGAGCACGCTCGAGTTCGTGCGCACGCGTTTCTACAAAAGCGGCCAATATGGTGGGAGCCAGCCTACATTTCTCAGGAGCATCGCGATCAAGCCCACTCTTTGACTCCAATCTTTTATCGAATACACATCAAGAAAATTACGGGGCACCGTGCAGCGTCCGACGACGACCCTTCACCCCCAGATAAAGCGGAAAGCTGCGCATCGGCCTGCGAAAAAAAAAACCACATACAAGTACTTGGCTAAGTTCTCGCTCATCGAAACCAGGGCAGTCGGAACTGCGGCGCTAGCCTTGTCATTGATTCACACTGAACACTTCGACCTATATTTGCTAGACGCGTGGTTGCCAGATCTTGATGGCATTGAATTGTGCTGCGTTTGCGGGTCCTGGACGCGCATACGCCGGTTCTTTTCTATTCCGGCGCAGCTTACGACCACGATAAGAAGAGAGCTATAGAAGCAGGAGCAAATGCCTACGTGACTAAGCCCGACATCGAGGGGTTGCTCGCAAGAGTCAAAGAGCTTGTTTCCATGACCAATTGCGTCGTCGCCTAGATTATCAATGCGGGCCAATGGGTGAATGTGCCATGGTCCATACGCTTGAAATCGGGTCGGAAACACATAGGCTTTCTAGCTCGCAGTGATAACTAAAACGGGCCTACGGAAGAACGAAGATGACGGTGCCGCAATTACACTGCTCGCACAATGGCGCGTTTACTCTTCAGGATGAGCGAGAGCGTCCGCTTTCGTGGCATGGACCACACCGTCCGGATGCTCGGGCGGCGAGTAAACAGTAAACAGTTTCAGGGCTTCATTTCCGGTATTAATGAAATCATGTTCGGTTCCCGCGGCCACAGCAAACATATCGCCGGCGCCGATGACATGCGTTTCGCCTCCCACGATGGCGCGTCCTCCACCTTCAACAAAAACCAGGACCTGATCAACAGTTTCGTGGACTTCGCTGCCTATATCCTCACCCGGAGGAATGCTCATCAAGACCACCTGAGAATATTTGTTCGTGAACAGGACTTTCCGAAAGTTATTGTTCTCTAACGCCGACTGTTGGACATTTTCGTATTGCATAAAGACTCGTGCGCCTCCTCCTCAATGATTGTAGCCAGTACTTCAAATCCTCCACTTGGCTTCCGGAGGTGATGGATATCCTTGGGATTGTCCTCCCAGCATCAGGCCCGCCTCAGCAAATATCAAAGTTTGCGAGTGTGAGCGATAACTTTTGATGCTCCACTCCCTTTCTTCTTCGGCTGAAACGTTCCATGAGAGTTACCTCCCATGGAGTACGGCCGCGGCGAACATCCCGTGGCTCCGAAAATACTCAAGAGCATGTCGCGGACCAGACCGCGCCCCGTCTTGTTAACGATCCTGCTACCGATGAATCCGATAAAACCCTCCGAGCAAAATCCATGGGCGAAAGAGATGAGAGAACCAAGCTGCAGGTCTGTTACGAAGTTAGATAGAGTGCTTCGCATTCCCCTGCCCTTTTCTGGTCTATGAGGGTTGGTCAGCTTGGCGTCGGCGCACAACCTCAACCGAACAATGCGCATGATGAACAACGGCGCTTGACACGGAGCCCAACAACAATCGATTCCAGGCGCCGAGCCCGCGTGAACCCATGATGATGAGGTCTGCGTTCCATCGTTCCGCCTCTTCTATGATCACTTGCCTGGGTGGACCCGGGATCGCATCGCTGCTAATTTTCAGTGTGCCTTTGATTGTCTTCAGTTTCTCGACAGCGCCGTCGATAACGGCTTGCGCCGCCGAACGAACCGCCGTTTCCAATTGATCAAAATAGGTTGGCGTTGCAGCCCAAGGTTCCATCCCGGCCATGATTGGTGCCTCAAAGGCTGTAATCACTTTGACTTCACTCTGTGCGGGCCACGGGCGCTGCAGGACTTCCTCAATCGCAGCGTCACTGTAAGCTGAGCCATCAACGGCTAGTAGGATTTTCATCATCCGCTCCTGTCATTCTTCATTCCGCCATGAGACGTAAATCAGTCTCCGTAACCGCTCCAGGCAAATTTCACTCGTGAGAAGTGCATGAAGTATGCCAACTCTCTTCGATGGACTTTTGGGAGGAATCCTCGCGCGGGGTCGCTGAGAGACTGCGAACTTTCGCGCACCGATGCGAGTTTTTTAGAGCAACGCACAGTACCTTCCTTCAGCATCAGTCAATTCCGCGAGGTTTAAGCCTCGATGATTAATCGGCATAAATGTTGCACTTCAAAGAAGAGTCAATAAGAGTGCCCGCGCTGGTGCGATTTTGAAGAAAGAGGAGAGAGAGAGAGAGGCCACGCTATGAAAAGCCACTTGGTTTACACGCTTGATTTCGATCAGATCACGCTGAAGAGTCTGCCGCAAGTGGGCGGCAAGAACGCTTCGCTGGGTGAACTCTTCAATGCTTTGAAGCCCAAGGGCATCAGCGTGCTCGATGGCTTTGCCACGACCGCCGGTGCATATCGGGCGCTCCTGGCGGAACGTGACCTGGAATACGAGCTGACGACCCTGCTTTCTGACTTTGATGCCGAAGACATAAACGAACTTAGTACCCGGGGACACGCTGCACGAGTAGCCGTTCTTGACACACCTTTGCCTAGGGAACTGCGAGACTCCATCACGAGCGCATACGAGAAACTCTGTTTGCGACTGGGGCGAGAACCTGAGTTAGCTGTTCGTTCATCCGCGACAGCCGAAGACTTACCGGAAGCATCCTTTGCAGGCGCTGCCGAAACATTTCTTAACGTTCGAGGCCATGCGGCTTTACTGCGGGCGGTTCACCAATGCTTTGCTTCACTGTTTACGGATCGGGCCATCAGCTATCGCGCCCGACTGGGTTACGACCAATTGAAGTTGGCCATTTCGGTGGGGGTTCAGCCGATGGTTCGCTCGGACCGGGCCAGCGCAGGGGTCATCTTTACTCTCGATACTGAATCGGGATTTCGCGACACGGTACTCGTCAACAGTTCCTATGGATTGGGTGAATCAGTAGTGCAAGGTGTGGTCACTCCCGACGAGTGGACCGTTTTCAAGCCAACGCTGAAAAATAACTATCGCGCGATAATTGGTCGGCAACTTGGCACAAAGGAAGTGCGTCTCGTCTACGGGAACGGTAGCCGTACTACGCGCAACGAGGCCACACCCGAGGACGAACGGCGCAAGTTCTCGCTCAGTGACGACGAAGTGCTGAAGCTGGCCAAGTGGGCCTGCCTCATCGAGGATCATTATTCCAACCTTGCCGGATCTCACCAGCCAATGGATATCGAATGGGCCAAAGATGGAATAACTGGAGAACTGTTCATCGTGCAGGCCCGGCCGGAGACGGTGCATTCAACAAAGTCGCGGACGGCAGTTGCGGAAAGTTATCGTTTGACGGCTTCCCATGGATCGCCCTTAGTGACGGGCCAGGCCGTCGGCGAAAAAATTGGCGCAGGTCGCGTGCGGGTGGTTCGAGAGGCTGCGGATCTGAAACGAGTCGAAGCCGGCGATGTGCTCGTGGCGCGACTAACGGATCCTGATTGGGAACCCGTAATGCGACGTGTCGCTGCCATCGTCACCGACCAGGGCGGACGCACGGCGCACGCGGCCATCGTCTCTCGCGAGTTTGGAATTCCGTGCATTGTCGGCAGCGGTAATGCGACTGAGGTGCTTAACGACAGCGACGAAGTTACGGTCGTTTGCTCAGAAGGACCGGAGGGCCATGTCTACAGCGGCAGCCTGAATTTCGAAGTTGAAAAGGTTGACGCCGCGAGGGTTCCGCCAGCTCGAACTCAGGTGATGCTTACAGTGGGCGACCCAGCACAGGCTCTAAAGATGTCGTTTATTCCCAATGACGGAGTCGGCCTCGCACGCACTGAGTTCATCATCACGAACCTCATCGGTGTCCACCCGATGGCGCTTGCCCGTTATCCAAACCTCAAGGACCAAAACGCTGTAAGGGAGATCGCCGCGCGCATCGGTGATGAAGATCCGCGCGAGTTTTTCGTTCGTCGTTTCAGCGAGGGCGTCGGACGGATAGCCGCTGCGTTCTTTCCCAAACCGGTAATCGTTCGCACCAGCGACTTCAAAACGAATGAGTATGCGGAGCTTCTTGGCGGCCGTGAGTTTGAGCCGCATGAGGAAAATCCGATGCTCGGATTTAGAGGAGCTTCTCGTTACTACGATCCTCGCTATGCCGACGGATTCGCACTTGAATGCGCCGCCTTGTTGCGAGTGCGCAAAGATATGGGACTCACAAACGTCAAGATCATGATTCCCTTCTGCCGGACCGTCGAGGAGGGAAAGCGCGTAATTGAGGTGATGGGCCAACAGGGATTGAAGCAGGGGGACGACGGACTTGAAATCTACGCGATGTGTGAACTCCCTTCCAATGTGGAGAGAGCAAACGAATTTTTGAGCGTCTTTGACGGCTACTCGATCGGTTCAAACGATCTAACCCAGCTCGCCCTGGGAATCGATCGCGACTCCGGCACAGTCTCGCATCTATTCGACGAAAACGATCGCGCTGTTCTCGGTTTGATCGCGCGGGTTATCTACAAAGCTAGGCGGGCCGGAAAGCCCATTGGCATCTGTGGCCAGGCGCCCTCAGATTTTCCAGACTTTGCTCGATGGCTCGTTGAACAAGACATTACCTCGATCTCGCTAAGTCCGGATGTGGCTATCAAGACTCAATTAGTGATAGCCGACGAAGAAAAGCGTCTGGGTATCGTACCGCCACTAGAGAAGGAATTGCCGTTCGTGGGTGCAAGAGCAGTGGTCGGTGCTACCGTCATGTGAGGAAAGGGGATGCCATGCCTTCAGGACTGTTTATTGGATTAGTGCTGCTGCCTTCGATGCTCTTCGCTTATGTAGTTCTGACAACATACTGCGGGCCAAACAAGGCGTACATTGCCATCTCCTGATCGAGTTGGCGTTGGAGCGTCGCGCCGACCGCGAGGCGAACGATTAAGAGTGGAGGTCAACGACGGGCGCGGTTGACCTGTTTGGCCGGGTGCATTTATGGCAAGAAAAACGAGCAGTTCTCGGATCAATCAGCCACGCGCCGGGCGTGATCCAGGTCAGGGACCATCTTCGGATCGATCCCTATTTCTAAATTCATTGTTTTAATCAATTTGAAGAGACGAATCATGAACGAGAAGAAAGAATCATTGGAACTGGCTCGAAAGAGCCCGGAAGCAGCCAATCCATATGGAATGATGCGCCGCTTCACAAGAGACATGGAGCGTCTATTCGAAGATTTCGACGGATTCGGATTCCGTTTCCCCAGTGAGACGTGGCCGTTTCGCACCGAGTTCGGAGAAATGGACTGGTTGCTCCAGGTTGAGGTGATTCAGAACAACGGACAATTCATGGTGCGCGCCGATCTGCCAGGCATGACGAAAGACGACATCAAGGTCGAATTCATTGGGGACATGCTGACGATCTCAGGCGAACGCAAAGAAGAGAAGGAAGAGAAGCGCGAAGGCTTCTATCGCAGCGAACGCAGCTATGGAAACTTTTATCGCCAACTGCCGTTGCCGGAAGGGGCAATGACGGAAAAAGCAGAAGCGACATTTACGAACGGCGTGCTCGAAGTGACGATGCCGGCCCCTAAAGTCGAACCGGCAACGCGCAAGCTGGAAGTGAAAGATGCACCCAGCGAGAAGAGCCAGGTGAAGGCGGCTGCATAAGCAGGAATGCAGGGTTGCTGTCCAGCTTCGCAGCTTCAGAACTGTAGCCGGACAGCCAATCGCCTAATTATCCAGTCATCTATGTTAAGCACAATCATTACATGTAAGAACCATAAGGCCTGCGACAACTGTGCGCTTATGTGCTGCTGTCCGGTGAAGTTGGAGTTGCGGCTTCAAGCGCATGAGGCTGAGGCGAGAGAACGCCGTAGGTGGCCAGGTTGGTTGATAGTCGACATCCTTGGCCTTGATTCAAATCGACAGCGACAAGCAACCATTCCACATTGAAGGAGTAAAGACATGATCGAGCAGATAAGGGATTCGCCTTTTTTTACACCCCTTTTTGAGTCTGTCAGAGAATATTCTCAACTCTCTGTGCATCCTCAGTGTTCTCTGTGTCTCTGTGGTGGATTTACTTGGGAAAGGGACCCACCACAGAGACACAGAGACCACTGAGACCACTGAGGATGCACAGAGAAAACCAAACATCTATTTTCGCGACAGACTCTATTGGGGGCATTAACGGCGGACGCCCAGTAAAGGACGGGGATCAACAGCGCCTACTCGAATCCGCGCGTCCAGGATTGTCGCTCCTCGCTCGTGCACGACCAATGGGTTGCAGTCGAGTTCGGCGATTTGAGGAATATCTTCAACCATTGCACTAACGCGCAGTAATGCGTCTTCAAGCGCGGGTATATCACAGAGGGGTGAACCGCGAAATCCTGTAAGCAACGGAAAAGTTTTCAAACTGCGAATCATCTCGGAAGCGTCTGCTATTGATAACGGCGTCAGACGTACGGAGACGTCGCGCAGCAACTCAACCTGAACCCCGCCAGCGCCACAGGCCACAACTGGACCAAATTGCGGATCGTGCACGACCCCGACCAACATCTCGACGCCTTTCGCCGCCATGCGCTGGACCAGGAACCCGGTGGATGATTGTCCCTGCGCTTTGAGTTGTTCCGTCATAGTTATGGCTGCCGTGCGAACCACTTCCGCGTTTTCCAAATGAAGACGAACTGCACCGGCTTCTGTCTTGTGAATAACTCCGGGCGCTATGCCTTTCAGCGCCACGCTTCCGCCAAACTCTTGGGCAGCTACGCCCGCCTCGTCTGCAGTCGCGACAATTTTTTGTTCAACTAGCGGTAGCCCGTAACAGGACATCAGTACGGCAATCTCTTCTGCGGTAAGCCACCCGTCGCCGCGGCAGAGTGCTTTTGCCACGACTGCC
This sequence comes from Pyrinomonadaceae bacterium, assembly GCA_035273425.1. Taxonomy (GTDB): domain Bacteria; phylum Acidobacteriota; class Blastocatellia; order Pyrinomonadales; family Pyrinomonadaceae; genus PSRF01. The sequence continues at coordinate 112,792 of DATEPB010000054.1, forward strand.
GCAGCTTCATCTCTTCGTACATCTTCAAAGCAAGGTGCAGCCGTTTCAGGCCGGTCCCGCCATTCGCGATAACGCGCCGCACGTGCCAGAGCGATCGCCGCTGTTTCGGGGAATCCGTACGAAGGAATACTTACATCCGCCGATCGCAACTCCTCCGGCGTGCCTCGCGCCGAAAGGAACACGGCCAAGACTGGCTTCTGTTTGTCTAATGTTCGTGCCGCTTCGGCGATAGCAATGCCGACATCCTCGGCGCGGGTTACCAATGGTGGAGTGAAGATTACGATCAGAGCGTCTACGTTGGTATCCGCAGCCAAAATGCCAATAGCTTTGCGATAGTCAGCAGCCGAAGCTGACGCAATCATGTCGACAGGATTGATCGCGCTTGCTCCCGGTTGAAGAAAAGCCCTTAATTGCTCCTGGCTGTGTTCGCTTAACAAAGGGACCTCCAGTCCCCTGTCTTCACATGCATCAGCGCACAGGATTGCCGGTCCACCAGTGTTGGTAATGATGCCGACGCGGTTACCCCGAGGCAGTGGCTGATTGGCGAGCAGAGAGGCTACATCGAACAACTCCGCCAAAGTGTCCGTGCGGATCACTCCAGCCTGACGGAAGAGCGCATCGACCGTAACATCCGAAGCCGCAAGCAGCGCGCCAGTATGTGATGATGTCGCTCGCGCGCCTGCGGCTGAGCGGCCGCTTTTAACAACGACGATCGGTTTCTTGCGGCCTACCCTGCGCGCAATTTGAGAAAACTTCTTTGGGTTACCGAACGATTCGAGATAGAGCAGGATTACATCCGTGTCGTCATCGGCCCCCCAGTAACGCAGCAGATCGTTGCCCGAGATATCTGCTTTGTTGCCGACTGATACAAATGTGGAAAGCCCGAGACCTAGTGAATTTGCATATTCAATGATAGCTAATCCAAGGGCACCGCTCTGTGAAGAAAATCCGACACGTCCCTGCGGAGGAACGCCTGGCGCAAACGTCGCATCAAGGAGCACTGCAGGATCAGTGTTGGCTATGCCCATGCAGTTTGGACCAATCAGTCGCATCCCTGCAGCACGACACACGCGCACCAAGTCAGCCTGACGTTCCTGTCCTTCCTTTCCCGTTTCCGAAAACCCTGCCGAGATGACTACCAAAGCCTTGACGCCTTTGCGTCCGCAAGCCTCAGCTACTTCCAGAACGCGCAGCGCCGGCACAACAATCACGGCCAGATCAACCGGACCGGCGATCGCTTCTACGGACTCGTAGGCAGTAACAGATTGAACAACCTCGCTGGTGGAATTAACCGGATAAACCGGACCATTGAATCCATAACTCAACAGATTGTGAAATATCTCGCCGCCTATAGTGCCACGTTGGCGAGAAGCACCGATGACTGCTACAGCGCGCGGATTAAAGAAAAGCTTTAGGGCGTTAACCGCCGCGATTGTCTCGCGTTGCTCGAAGCGAGCGATCGCCTCGGCACTAAAAGAAGTCGGAAAGGTAACGTGCAGTTGGCCGGCGGTTGCGTCCACTTCAATTGGGAAACCTGAAGCTCTGAAGACGTGGAGCATAGCGTGGTTTGCGGCCACCACTTCAGCCTCAAACACTTGAATGCCGTTCGCTGCTGCAACCTCAGCCAATTGACCAAGCAAGATAGTGGCGAGACCTCGCCCCTGAAAATCGTTAGCAATCGTGAAAGCGACTTCCGCGCGATTGTCATCAACGACGGCATAGAATGCGTGACCGACGACACGTTCTTCAGCACCGCTGAAAGCAAGTAGGCCGAATGTATTATCGAGGATGGCTTCGCGATGCGCTTCAGTGGCCAGGGCGGCGCCACTTGCGGAAGAGTAAAATCGCAGCCAGCGGGATTCTTCGGATAACGACTGGAGCAGAGCGAGAAGTCCTGGCTCATCCGACGCACGCATTACGCGAATGCGAACGGTAGAGCCATCGCGTAGCACAACATCTCCGTCTCGACGAGAGGAAGCCTGTCGCCCCTCGTTAGAGGTAGTTCGGCGCGCAGTCACTTCGTCTGAATCTGGAATGCGTTCCTGTCGGCCTGTTGTCTTGGTACTTGATGGGTCTGATGGTTCGTCCATAGTCTGAATGCATTGCTTTGGTGCTTTCCAGCTTAATGGCCTGATGGTGGCGGGGCAAGAGGTATCCGAGATTTTTGGCGCGACCTTGCCAGCGAGTGCTCATACCTTCGCGCCGCTTCACACTCCGGATGTCTTCCTCAACCGCCTAATTAGTCCTCATCGAGACCGGTACGTAAAGACCCCGAGTACAAGGATCACGGCTGTGCGACTTGAAAAGGATCGAGATGTAAGGTGGGCTAAGATCTCTGCAAAGAAATTCAACCGCTGATTCTTATGAGTGGCTGGCTAACCAGTATTTGTCGTGAATGCGTTTGGCCCAACTCCAAAAGCGTCCTTGCCTGACGATTGCTGGTTCATTGTCCCACAACCCTTTATGAAGATAGATCGAATCTCCACCGCCTTCATCGATCACCATCATCATCTCATGATTGTAAAGTGAGAAGGGGTCATGGCCCTTGATCGCCAGCGCCACATTGGCGGCGGCCACTTCTGCCTGATGCACGGCCATATGTCCCATCTTGGGCCCGCCAAAATTCACACAATCACCCACCGCATACATTCTCTCAACTCCCTGTACGCGCATGGCCCAATCGACTCCGATGAAACCTTCGTCGTCAGTAATGCCAAGTCCTATTACCGCCCCCGGTCCCCGAAACGGCGGCAACAACATTAGCAGGCCATAGTTGATTGCATGACCGTTACTGGTAATGACCGCTCCGGGGGCCACAGTATTAATGGGAAAATCTGGCAAGTACTCAATGTGACGTTCATCCAGAGCTTTGAGCAATGCGCCCGCAACATCTGCGTCGCCAAACTCAAGATCGGCATCGTCCGGACTGATCACTGTTATTCTTATCCGATCCTCTTCGCCGCGCTCTTCCAACAAACGTCTGAGAGCAAATGCTGTTTCGTAGACAGGAACTGGCAAGCGCGCGCCCGGACATTGGCCAATTATCGCCCGGCCATCATGAAAATCTCGGAGTGCTTCGCCAAACTTTAGCGCGCCTTCCACATTTAACAGGTGGTTTGAGTGCTCAAAGAAGCCAGTAATTCGTTCCGTTGCGAGACGGCGTCCGAGTGCGAAGATCAAAAAATCATATGGCAGCTCTCCTTCAACCTCGCCGTGCGCTAACACTACCCGGCGCGCGTGCGGTTTGATTCGAGCTACTTCGGCCTCAATAAATCGAATTCGCCGATCAAGCATCGCTTCCCGCAGGTCGAACGAAATATCGTCCGGCTCACAGTGCCCAAATGCGAGCCTGACAAGCTCCGGATAAAAGGTGAACTTTGGACTACGAGACACCAATGTGATCTGGTGTTCCTTGGGAATCAGCCTGGCGAGCGACTCCGCAGCTACTACGCCACCAAAACCTCCACCTAAAATAAGAATGCTCGCCATATCGCTTGATCTCCTGCTCCGCCTCCGGGACTTACGGCTCCTAACTCGTCAGCCATTTTTACAAGAGTCTTTCCTGTGGCTGACGAGACTTATCCCAGGGATCCGCGAAATAGGGATCTGCTGAGTGATCATGCTGGTCTAATGTCCGCAACTTCCTAACGGCGGCCAAATCACTGTCTTGAAACTCACCAATACTGCCGGTAAAAGCAATCCGGCCAGCCTCAAGAACCATTATCCTCGTCATAGGCAACTTATCTGACGACGCTTCATTAATCGTTATTCGATCACCCTCGTCCCGCGCCCCATAGTTGCTTAGGTACGGAAGCTCGTTAAGTTTTTTCGTCACATAGAGTGATGAGATTTTGTGAATATCGCGTGCTCGTATTATTAAATCCAGGACCTGCAACGAAACGATCGGGTCGAGACTCATAGTCGGTTCATCAAACAACATAATCGAGGGCCGGCCAACCAACGCGCGAGCAATCTCAAGTCGACGTTTCATGCCGACGGACAAGTGTTCAGGGAGCTTCTCCTCTTCTCCGCTGAGACCAACGAAATCGAGAGCTTCAGTTACCGCCTTCCGAATGTTTTCCTCCGTCCAATCGTGCTCTTCAAGTCCGTATGCCACGTTTTCGTAAACCGACCCCGAAAATAGTGAGTCCTCCTGGAACACCATGCCCATAAGGCCACCGCGGATCGCTAACAACTCCGACTCATTGAGCGTTTCGATTTCGCGATCAGCGACAAAAATCTGGCCGGAGTCAGGCTTCAGCAGACCCATAGCAAGCCGGAGCAGGACAGACTTGCCCGATCCAGACTCGCCGGTCATAAAAATCATCTCAGCCTGACGAAGCTGAAAACTGATGTCAATCAGGGCAGGCGTGTTATCAAAGGCGACAGACACATTCCGGAATTCAAGCGCCGGCGATAATGGTGATGTTGAATTAGAGATCATTGCCTCTCAATTTCTTACCGCTATGGAACGTTAGCCTTCAGACAGGCCCGTTACTCTGTCAACTTTGATCCGAAAGACGATTACCTTCTGGGCTTCGGCATCTTCTGCGATGGCAGACTCAACCGGAGTAAGCATGGGAAATTGCTTGAGCAGGTTATTCAGAATCTCCTTGCGCTCGCTGGGCTTAACGATCTCTTCAAAGTTGCCGAAAGCGATCACACTTCTCCAGCGCAGATCGCTTTCAACTCGATCCACCTGGACGCACGCGCGCGGGTTGTTTCTCAAGGCAGCTATCTTCAGACCAGCCAGGGAATGGCTATAGATGCAGTCGTCCTCGAAGCTGTAATTAATCGGAGTAATGTAGGGCTCTCCGTTTGCAATGCAGCCGAGTCTTGCAACTCGCGCCGACTGAAGAAGCTCCCGTGCCTGACTATCGTTTAGCGTGGTTATCATTTCGGTGGTGTCTCTTTTATCTTCAGATGAATGCTAGTCGACGCAAAGCTGCGGATCAGCTTGAACCCTTACGAACAACTTCCACCGAGCAGTGAGCGCGGGCTGCAACTGCCGCTGAAATACTGCCGAGAACAAATCGTTCCAAGCGATTGCTGAAGCCGGCAGATCCGACAAAAATGCTGTCGGCACCCCACTCTTCAGCGGCCTGTGGCAATTCCTTCTTCGGATCACCCAGCCTGACTTCGCTCGTCACTTTGATTTCTGTTCCACTCAACAAGCTCATAGCATGCGCCAATATCTTTTCGTCCCAGGCTCGATCAACTGCGTTGGATTCTTCGATAGTGTGGGCCAGTGGAGGAATGATTTCTCCCATGACCGATGGTACAAACGGATCGTCGACAATGATCACTTTAACTTCGCTGCCGGCTGGCCACTTCCTGGCAGCAACGGCGCGCACTGCCTCTTCGCATCCCGGCGAGCCGTCGATACCCACGATGATTCGCACTGGCAAACCAGGCTCCTCCACGCGTCCGCGCGCGATGCGAACAGAGCACTTTGCCTCCGTCAGAACTCTCTGCGAAACACTGCCGAGAACGAACCGGCCAAGCGCCGTACGTCCGTGTGAACCAACCACAACCAGATCGGGTTTCCATTGATCAGCGCGAAAGACTACTTCCCATGCAGGCGAGCCGCATGAAGAATCCGCAGACACGGTCCATCCAGGGAAGTTTGTCCTTACGCGGTCTCCCGCGCGCTCAGCCATAGCGAGGGCTTCTTTGGCTGCAGCACAGCCCTTCGTGTAGACCCGCTTCATGTCGGCAGGCACCTTCACTTGCCTGGCCTCTTCCACAATTTCGTAACTCGAAGGCGCTGGTGGTGGTAACCAGACTTCGGCAACAGAGATGAGCTGAGCTTCAGCTTCCGGCGGCAGACCGGCGCGTTGCAGGTCATCTAACGCAGCTTCGGCGCAATCGGAGCCGTCATAAGCTATCAGTATTTTCATAACTTCAATCCTCTTCCCGGTCTCCCTCCTGCGGCTGCTATTTGTGCGACCACCCGCCGAGCGCGGTTCCTAATTTGCTTCTCACTCAGGAAGTTGAACGAGCAATAGGTGTACCGAGAAGTAATGAATAATTCCCTCAATAAACCCTGCAGTTTCCTTCATTTCAAGAATCCTACTGCGGAGGTTCTCGCATTGAGTGGGTGTGTTTTCGCAGCTTGAGTTCTAACTCATGATCGCAACCAAAGACATCGAGAAGTTTTGGAGCCTGTCACCTGACAGCCTCATGAAAGAACTGGGCACGAGTTCGGTCGGACTCACAAATGAAGAGGCAAGACACCGACTGCAAACCTACGGCCCAAATCGTCTGCGCCGGACTAAGTCGACCGATGTGGTCACGTTGCTTGTAGTGCAATTCAAAAGCCCACTCATTCTCATCCTTCTAGGCGCCGTGATCCTCTCGTTCTTTCTTCGCGAGCCGGTCGATGCTGCGATCATCATCGCGATAATTTTGTTAAGCGGTGTGCTGGGATTCTGGCAGGAGAAGCGTGCGGCTGATGCAGTAAAGAGTCTGCTCGCAATCGTAAGAATTGAGGTCCGTGTTATACGCGACGGGGTCGAGCAAGACGTACCCGCAGAAGACGTGGTGCCTGGTGACATTTGTGTACTCAACGCGGGGGACATTATTCCTGGTGACGCGGTGGTTCTCGAATCCAAAGACCTGTTTGTGCAGGAAGCGGCTCTGACCGGTGAAAGTTTTCCGGCCGAAAAGGCGACGGGGACGGTAGCGAAGGAAGCGCCGCTTATGAAACGGACTAATGCTCTGTTTATGGGCACACACGTTGTCAGCGGGAATGCGCGCGCTTTGATTGTCTTGACCGGGGCCTCAACCGAATTTGGCAAGGTATCAGAGCGATTGCGCTTAAAGCCGGTGGAGACGGAGTTTGAGCACGGCGTCCGGCGCTTTGGGTACTTGCTCACTGAGGTAACACTGATACTCGTGATTGTGATTTTTGGCATTACGGTTTATTTACAGCGGCCGGTCATCGACTCGTTTCTTTTCGCCTTGGCAATTGCTGTCGGCATCATTCCCGAATTACTCCCGGCCATCATCAGTATCAACCTCGCGATGGGTGCGGTGCACATGGCTCGCCGGAAGGTGATCGTCAAACAGTTGGCTGCAATTGAAAACCTCGGCAGCATGAATGTCCTATGCGCTGACAAGACTGGAACGCTCACCGAAGGAACTGTGAAGCTAGGCGGCGCGGTGGATGCAACAGGCAAAGCAAGCGCGAAAGGGCTTCTGTACGTCTACCTGAATTCCTCTTTCGAAACCGGCTTCACCAACCCAATAGACCAGGCTATTCGCTCATACCGCAAGTTTGATCTTACTGGCTATATGAAGGTTGACGAAGTGCCTTACGACTTCGTGCGCAAGCGATTGAGTATTTTGGTTGAGAAGGATGGGGAGCACCTTGTGATTACCAAGGGCGCAGTCAGCAATGTGCTGAACGTCTGCTCTTCAGTTGAATTGCCAGGTGGCTGCTGCGACCTGACGGAGTTTCGACACAGAATCGAGCAGCAATTCCAAGCGCTGGGTAACGAGGGCTTTCGTGTCCTAGGGCTGGCTTACAAACACGTCGGCGGCCTCTCTCGAATCGATAAGGACCAGGAAATGGGAATGACGTTTCTCGCGCTTCTGGTTTTCTTCGATCCGCCGAAAGCGGAGGTTGTTGAAGCTGTAGTTGACCTAAGAAAGCTTGGCATCGCCCTTAAGGTGGTGACAGGCGATAACGTGCACGTGGCAACTAGTGTGACCCGAAACGTGCTTGGGTACGAGCCGAAGGTACTGACCGGCCCTGAGGTCCATTTACTGAGTGATGATGCCTTGCGCTCTCGGGCGCCAGAAATTGATGTCTTCGCCGAAATTGAGCCCAACCAGAAAGAGCGAATCATTCTCGCGCTAAAGAAGGGCGGCAATACGGTTGGGTTTCTGGGCGACGGAATCAACGATGCCTCGGCGCTTCATTCAGCCGACGTCGGCATCTCCGTGAACAGTGCTGTTGATGTAGCCAAAGAGGCTGCAACGATTGTGTTGCTTGAAAAAGATCTGAGTGTGTTGGCAGCAGGAGTACGAGAGGGTCGGAAGACGTTTGCCAACACGCTCAAGTATATTTACATGACCACCAGCGCGAACTTCGGAAACATGTTTAGCATGGCCGGCGCCGCCTTGTTCCTCCCGTTCTTGCCACTCCTTCCCAAGCAGATATTGTTGAATAATTTCCTCACTGATTTTCCGGCTATGGCGATCTCGACCGACAGTGTGGACGCGGAATTAGTGGAAAGGCCAAGGCCCTGGGACATTAGATTTATCCGAAACTTCATGATTGTGTTTGGCGTGGTGAGTTCCGTTTTTGATTTTCTTACTTTTGCGGCGTTGGTCTTCGTTCTGAAGTCTACTCCCGAAGAGTTTCGGACGGGGTGGTTCGTTGAATCGGTAATGACCGAGGTCCTGATTATTTTGGTGATGCGGACCTGGAATCCTTTCTACAAAAGTTTGCCGAGTCGGCCGCTGCTTATTGCAATGATTTTCGTACTTGTCGTAACGCTGGCCCTACCCTACAGCCCGCTGAGCGGAATATTAGGTCTCACGCCTTTGCCAATCACTTCCCTGCTCCTCCTTGGCTTGATAACCGTGGTCTATGCCCTTGCATCTGAAGTTACCAAGAAGTTCTTCCATGCCCGGGCCTTCGGGACTGAAGTGACAAGAGGCAAATCCGATTTGTACACGCCCGTTCACGTTTAGGTTTATGTCTCTGAAGGGATTTAAAGAAAATGGAACATGAACATTCTCCAACGGCGATAGAACAGCGGCTAGCTCGAGGACCACAGCACAGCTACCTGCGGGACTGGATCTACGGTGGCATCGATGGGTCAGTGACGACTTTTGCAGTTGTAAGTGGCGTCTCAGGCGCACGACTCTCGTCGTGGATAATTCTGGTGATGGGGTTTGCAAATCTCTTCGCTGACGGGTTCTCGATGGCGGCTAGTAATTATCTTGGCACAAAGGCTGAACATGAGGACCGGGAGCGTCTGGAAGCGGTAGAGAATCGGCACATCGACACGGTTCCAGAAGGCGAAAGAGAAGAAGTTCGGCAGATTTTTCGGCAAAAAGGATTTGTCGGTGAAGACTTGCAGCGGATCGTTCAACTCATCACCGCCGACCGCAACCGATGGGTGCGGACAATGCTGACCGAGGAATATGGTCTACCATCAGAGATACGCTCACCCTGGGTCGCGGCTCTGAGCACATTCAGCTCATTTTTTGTCTGCGGGCTGATCCCACTGCTTCCCTACTTGTTTCAATACACCCGCGCCTTTGAGCTTTCGCTCATCGCAACCGGAGCGGTTTTCTTTGCGATCGGCTCCGCCAAAAGCCGTTGGTCCACAGCGTCATGGTCAAGATCGGGATTAGTGACGTTATTTGTTGGCGCCATTGCCGCTGGTTTGGCCTATGCGGCCGGGGTAATCCTTCGAACGCTCGCAGACTAATGCACTGTTTTGCACAGCCTCTGGGGAAACCCACACACCTCTTCTCGCTCCTTACAAATATTTAAGAAATCCGGAATAACGCCCGGCATTTTCATTTTCTTATCGCAAAGGGTATCAGCTCGAGGCTAGAAGAATTCATAGCTAAGGGGTGTAGTCCAAGCGAGATTTCAAGTTTGACAATCGAGCAATACACCATTCGACTAAGCAACTGAGGCTGAGGGTTTATTATCGCTGCGTGCGTCAATAAGAACTACATCCTTGTCAGCCTTCATCTTGAGTTGACTGAGAATGCGCCTTACTTTTCTTAGTTCCTTCTCAGAGAAGTATAGGATTCCTTTTATGGACCTCTTAGTGTCATGTGCTTTTTCGTATATGGCTATTTGGTTCTTTAGTTGCCGTTTGAGATTGGTATTACTTGCAAGTTTGAACTCAACAAGGGTTTTGTCTGTTGCCCCGCGTGAGATCTTGAAGTCTACAGGTCCTCGCCCGCTATTTGACTCTGGACTTACATCAGACGGTGTACCGTACCAGACTAGGTTATAAAGAATCTGGAGGTCCTTCTCTCGTTGGATTGGTTTGCCATCAACGTAGAAAATCTTGTATCCGTCTTTATTCTCAATGTGATCTTGAAGGTACGCTAAACGGAGGTGAGCTTCTTCGTAAGTATCACCAGCGATTTTGTAGAAGTCAGTCTCGGCCGCAAGTTCCTTCCTTAGCTGGGTCCCTTTATGTACGAGCGCCGCATAGGTTTTATCTCTGACTTTAACCAAGAGTCCGCGCGAGTCTCCATGCTGATGAATACTCTCCCTCTCCAGGTCAGAGAGTTCCGCCATTAACATAGATTCGCATCTGGCGGCTGTCCACAAGCCGCTTGCTTGAATGGAATCGATCACCTTCGCCTGCTCGTAGCTTAATCTCATTGTTGACCAACGCGGGAGGAACGTTGCCGAGTGGGTTCGATGCGTAAATATCAATCAATCGATTAAGCAGTGTAACTATATTGATTCGCTTGTCGAGATTGGGAATGTAGAAGTCGGAGTATCTAGAATTCGAGTCATAGTTCAGGTGGAACCTTTGCCGGATTTCTACTTCCCAGGATCTCATTAAGAGCGAGTTATGAACGTTCACGCTGAAACTAAAATCGGCAAATAGGCTCTTGGTCGCGGTTTCCTTTTCGAAGACCGACAAGACGCTACCGGGTTCAGGTGGGGAAGGCTGATTTTCGTTACTCATAAGCTATCGACCGGCTTATATTAAGAAGAGTCGAAACTCCCGTCAGCTCAACCTTTCATACACTAGAGCCAATTTCGCACTCCTAAACTACTGTCCTTCAAACGCGAATGAATATTTCAGTTTCATTTTGTGATAGAGCCAAGCAAGGGTCGCCAGGGGCACTAACGAATCCGTCACAGTCCATCGAGCATTTGCTAAATTCGCAGTTCTAAACAAATCCGTCAGCTTTTCGTAAACGAGTCCTTCATCCTTTCCTTTAGAGCTATTGTACGGCCCCAGTGGGTGCGCCGAGGGTTATTTTCACCTTCGGCCGCCTAACGGCGCCACGACTTTCGCGGCCGAAATACGATACGGCCCATCGCCAGCACTGGCACTATTGGCAGATTCAGTTCCGTGCCCAGAATTGCAGCACCTTTTTTAAAACTCGTGTAGTTTCCAATCAAAAGAACGTTGCCCCCAAGGTAGATATTACGAATCTTACCCGCGCGAAGACCCGCGGGCGCCGAATCTTGGAACTTACTTAGTTCGCCGAGGTATTCAGGCTAGAGGGTCAGCGCTGGTGGTGAGAATCTAACCAAGTTTGATAAAGGTAGTGCCAAGCTTTTCGAAGGCGCACTGAAGATGTTTAGGATGTGTCAGCGAATTCCTCTGCAGTTGCGATGGGCAGGGTCAGGGTCCGGCCTCCGAGGTTTCACTGTAAAGAATCCCATCCGTGCCCTATCAGCACGCCCAGCAATTTCTCGCGAACGCTTGAGATGAAGATCCCTGTTCCATCTGATTACGTTACGTAGTGAAGCATCGGACTGAGCAGTTAATGCCTGATCGCAGCGTGTTGCCCTCGCACCGCCGAGATGGAACCAAGGGTTGAAGTCTCTTCGTGTAGCCAATTCCAGATTGCGCCCAGGACCCAACCGCTCAGGTAACCTGTTGTTGAGGTAACCAGAATTAGTGTGGCTGCGACGCCAAAATTGAACGGCAAAATTGTGTAGGGCGGATCAATGAAGTGCAGTCGAAAAATCCAATGCATCAGTGATTGAGCTATTCCGCTTAGCACGAGCAAAGCCCACACAAAATGCCAGGCTCCAAAAAACGTGCCGAACACTAATCCTAACTTTTGTTTGTTGATCATGATCTTCTTTCCTTTGAAAGAGTGCGTCGATGGAAAACTCATTGATCCCCGGCTGCCCTTTTCCCAAGCTCTGTTTGAAGTCCCGTTGTCACGACAGCAGCCAGAGCAGATCCCGAGAGTATCTTTGTGCCGAGAAAGAGCATCGACCGTCTCTGACCGATACCGGTATTCAATGGAACGGCCGAAATATCTTTCTCGATACTGGCGCTCTTTCCTGTCAAGGCGGACTCGTCCACTCGGAGTTGATCGGATTCCAGTAGTCGGCAATCAGCCGGAACGTATTCTCCAGTCTTAAGGATGATGACGTCTCCCGGAACAAGTTCTTCGGCCTTGGTCTCAATATCGTGGCCTCCCCGCTTTACACATACGTAGGTCCCAGTCACTTCCTCCATAACATCAAAGGCGCGGGCCGACTTAAGTAGAGAGACGAACCCGACAATCGCGCCGAGCGCTGTGACCAGGATGAGAGAAAACGCCTCCACGCTATCAGCGATAGCCGAGCTCAGAACTGCGGCCGTAGTTAGAAACCCGATAAAGATACTTGAGAACAACATGAGGGATACTGTAGTTTCGCGTCGTCCTCGCCAACTCCCGCTCTTATTCGCTTTATAGTGGCCGCGACGGATCATGACTTCGTATTCCGTCAGGCCCTGGCCCGGGTCAACGCCTAGCAGGTCTGGGACGTCGGACACTTCAACTGCGTGCCATTTCCTGACGCCTTCCACTGGCCGATGTAGAGGGCGGGTTACTGCTTTTTGCGTCGCGTTTTGCGATATTTCTAGATGGCGGATCATGCCTCGGTGAGGTGCAATGTTTGTGCCGCTTGAAGCGCTGATCGAATTCTAAAAATGCTGAGTTGTTTTAGGGAATAGAAAGACGGACTGGAGGATGATTGGTGAAAATTCCGTGGCCTTGAGAAATACCTCGCAGCTCGTGGGTGCTGGGATTCGGGCTACTAAAAAATAGAGCCACGAGCGCCAACAGACTGAAGCTCTCGGCACTCGTGCTCGTGTAGTTATACCGCTTAATTAGGCCGCAGCCTTTGCTTTGGTGGTCTCTTCGCCCTCTTTTATCTCCAGGCGACGCGTCTTCGGTTCACGTTCCGGCGCCTGCATCGTTATTTGCAGCACACCATCAATGAACTCAGCCGTTGCCGTATCGGTCTTTGCACCTTCGGGCAGCGGCACCTGTCGATAAAAGCTGCGGGAAAAGCCGCAACTACCAAAGCACGGTCGCAGCCAAAGTCCCGTGATTGGAACTCTTTTCTAAAGAGTGTCAGCGGGCACACGCGTTGCAGTTAGTAAGGAACGTCAGGAAGAAACTTTGGGACACAAACAAGCGCTCGGAGGCACTTGAAAAGTTGGCTCCTGCAGATCCACAGGGAACACCGAATTGAATTTCACGAGCAAAGCAATGTAGGAATTCAGGAATGAGGTCATCATGAGAAAGAGTGAAAGAGTCCTAGATAAAAAAGTGTCCGTGCGAAGTCTTGGAAACTTCATGGGCGGCAGCATGCTCGTAGCAGTGGTAGCCGGCGTTTTTTGGCATAGGCGGGCGATCAAACGCCTCATCGAGATCCGCAGGATGTGACCGCTAACGACAGCAAAGTGCCACCTCAACCCATAGGAGTAATGGCGACCAGAATAAGTGCGCCTCGCAATGGCATGCCCTTGCGATTTCCGAACGCAATGATCTCACGCGCGCCAAAGAGGTCATTTACTTGACCGGCAATCGGCAGTTTTGGGACTCGACAGTTGGGGGTGCTGGCCAAGGCATTAGATATCGGCTTTGGTGTCGCACATCCAATTCCTTTTTCAAACTTAACGTTGCTTTAGTCACTTAACGGAACCGCCAAGCGATCTGAGTGTAGCGAATATTGTAGCGACTACCTGCTTACATAGAGTGTTATCGAGTCTTGAAAAAGCTAATAAACTCAATAAAATCCCGTCTGTAATCTTCTGTGACACTCAGTGATATGAGGGCAAAGAGGTCTGCAAAACCTTTATTCATCGGTTCGATTCCGATCGCCGCCTCCAATCCTCCCATAACTTACAAGAAAAGCTTTTTCCTAAACATCTGCGCGCCGGATCCTTTGCACATCTTTCAACGCGGTCTTGCCGCCAAAGTAAGCAGCCAACATTTTCGTAACATGGGAAATCGCCACTATTGCCCAGATGTACGCGGTGCCCCCGACCAGCAAAACCAGCAACACATCGATGATGAATAAGATGAACCATACCCATAAGCCCATCGCCACGGCGCGGGTACCCGCCTTGCGTCCGACCCAACGGCACGCGAAGAATAAATAAGGGATGCCAACGACAATCGCCACAATCGGACTCGCGAACTGAGCGTAGTTCTCGTAGTAAACCTGATCGTGACCTGGATTGATCAGATAGCTGTAGATCGCAACCCAGGCTACCGCCGAGAGCACTAACGCGATTTCCAATCCGACTACGGTCAATGCCACCCAGCCCCAGCGAATGTGATCACCTTGAGCGCTGCTCAACGGCCGTTGCGATTGCGATATCTCCTGCATAGGGTCCTCCTTGCTTTTTCACCCGGCTGACCGGAAGGTAGATTTCAGTATGATTCATATCGTGCGCGGCATCGACGCGCGTCGTGCGGTAAACCTCGATAGCCGGCAACCCATCAAGACGAAATTTCTTTAGTTGAGCGACTTGTTGGACCATGGTCGCGTACGCTTTGGGCAGGGTTCGGTAGTGTCCAACGTGCGTGGTCATAGCGAACTCGGCGGGTCCAAGCACCTGGTGTCCAACCACCCCTTCAGGCGAGAACTGCTCCGGAACCACAATGGCAGCGTCGAAGCGCAGCAGCTCAGGCGGGGTTACTCCCGGCGCATCGTGCGCGATGCCGAGGAAGATGAGATCGCGATGCAGTCGCTTCGATTTGGCCCAATCCTCCAACCGGCGCCACAGCTCATCCGTTACCAATTCGTATGGTCCAACGTGTCGAATGAAAGCGACGTGGAGTTGCGCCAGTCGAGTAACGGTTGTTTTTGATAGCTCAAAGTCAGAGTAGAGCTCGTCCAGCGGAGGCGTAGAAACCGAATGTCGTTTTATTTCGCCCCTGGCCCATTGACGATAGTCTTTCGGGGTCACCTGAAACCGTCGTTTGAACTGACGTGAGAATGTCTCATGACTGTGAAACCCGGAGTCGAGCGCCACGTCAAGGATTGTTGCGTCATTGATTACGAGACGGTTCGCAGCCCGCTCGAGCCGCAGGCGCTGCGTGTACTGCTTCAATGTTTCACCGACCGCGGATCGAAACAGGCGGTGAAAATGGAAGGGGGATATCCTAACTCGGTTTGCCAGCGCCTCAAGCGAAAGATCTTGATCGAGGTTGGCCTGGATATGCACAAGGACAGGCAACAGCCTCTCGATTTCGCTTGCGGAAGTTTTGTCTTCTTGAGCAGTTACGTTCATTTAGCTGGCGCAGCATGTGATACGTGTGGATGTTCAACCTAAGGCGCACTATAACGCTAGTCAGCGCGATTTTCTTGACGATTCTTGCGGTCTGTTGGCAGTAAGAAGAGGAGCACGGCGTGGAGGCTTAAGGTGTGCAATATCCTTGAGAGCAAGCTTAGACCGTAACCATCGGAGCGGGGCAAAGTTTTTGAAAACCTGGAACCGAAACTGGCAACCGTGCGCGGCTCAACTTGACCAGTTCTATTCACGGTCATGTTGTAGCGCGGGGTTTGTAAATAAGCCCGATGACTATGCCGATGATGGTCCACTGGAGGAAGTAAGCGGCAGCTTGTCCCAAAGCAAGGTTCCGCCCGATATTCAGGTTCACGTAGTTGTGCAGCACAACTGCGCAAACCACAAAAATGCCGATGAGAATGCCGAAGCGCGCTCCCTCCTTGGCGCCCGCCTTGTGCATCATTGCGAAAATGATGGCTGCCACCAGAATCGCGATGAAACTTCCGATGAACCCGATTGGCATCACAGCCATCATGTCTTCGCGAGCTCGGAACACTGCCGGGTACTTGCGGGCTTCATCGAAAAGAGCCGGCACTAGCAACAACACTGAGAACCCGAAGGCAAAAGACGCGACCGTACCACCAAGCGCCGCCAGCCCGAGACGTGAATAGTTCATTAGCACTCCTTTGCAAATTGCGGATCACAATCACAGTTTCGGCAGGACTGGTCCGCAGTTGTCTAAGCCAGCGTGGCCGTTAGCCGTAAACAGTATTTTGATGAGATCAGATTTCGCGAAGTCGATCTTTGCGCAACGAAGTAGAGACTGACAAAACGGATTCAAGGCAAGAGAGTCTATTTGCGGGGAAAGGTGCGGGTCAAGGAGTTGCCCCCCCACGGTAACTCAGGTCATGTGGTTTTGTTGCCGTCGGAAAATTCCTTACATCAACCGGAAATTCGAGTCTCACAGTTGCGCATTGTGTTCGCGGTACTTCATGACCACCGTTTCGCTCATAAAGCCCGGTGTACACGGAGTGGGCAGCAGACATGAAAAAGCGGTCGCGTGTCTAAGACGCGAACCGCTTCTTTTAAAAGCTCAGGTTAGATATATCTGCTAGACCATGCGCGCGTAGGTCACGGCCGATGTAGGTTCGCTGCGTCGTCTTACAGCTCCGACCGGAACCTGCGAGCCCATGTTCATGCCTTCAAGCAATTGCAGATTTGGAGAGTAGGTTTCGGAAATGAATGCTTCCGCACCGTCTGAATCAATCGGCTTAGAGAAGAAATACCCCTGTCCAAACTGGCAGCCCAAGCCTCGAAGTATTTCCAGCTGTTCACGAGTTTCCACGCCCTCGGCGACCACATCCATGCCGAGGTTCTGGGCCAAGCCTGAGATGGTACGGACGATTTCAGCGTTCTCACCATTGTCGACCATGTGAGTGATGAACGACCGGTCGATCTTGAGTGTGTTGATTGGAAAACGGTGAAGGTTTGAGAGCGAAGAGTAACCCGTGCCGAAGTCGTCCATAGCCAGCTGAACCCCGAGTTCTCGCAGTTCAATAAGCATACGAGTCGCTGTTTCGACGTTCTCCATCACCGCGCTTTCAGTGATTTCTAGTTTGAGACTTGCGGGTGGCAGTTTTGTGTCGCGAAGGATATTTGAAACCTTCTCAATGAGATCCTGCTGAGAAAACTGTTTGACCGAAAGGTTGACGCAAACGAAGAGTGAAGGCTGTGACGGAAAACTCTGCTGCCAACGTCGCATCTCTCCGCAGGCTTCGCGCAGCACCCATTCACCGATCTGCACGATCATGCCTGTCTCTTCGGCAACCGGGATGAACTCCATCGGTGAAACTAATCCGCGAAGCGGATGATGCCACCGAACTAAAGCTTCAAACCCTCTCAACGTCTCAGACTCAAGAGACATGATGGGCTGATAGACCACGCGGAATTCTCCACGCGTGACGGCCCGGCGTAAGTCGGTTTCGAGTTGCAGCAATTGCAGCGCTTCCGAATGCATGCCCGTGTCAAATGTTTCGTGCCTGGCTTTACCCAAGCTCTTGGCCCGGTACATCGCGGTGTCCGCATCGCGCAGAATGTCTTCCGGTCGCTCATACTCCTGCGAACTAACTGCGATACCCATGCTTACCGTGGTAAACACCTCGCGTCCGCTTAAGCTGAACGGTGCTGAGAGCTCTCTCTGAATTCGCTCAGCAATCTGAGAAACTTCGCCGGCATCATCGATGTCTTCCAGCAGGACCGTAAACTCGTCGCCTCCGATGCGGGCCACGGTATCGCCGGGGCGCAAAGAACTCTCCAATCGCCGTGCAATACCAACCAGAAGTTGATCGCCACCCAAATGGCCCAAAGAGTCGTTGATGACTTTGAACCGATCGAGGTCAAGATAGACAACCGCAAATTTTTGATCGCCACGTCGATGCAAGCGCGCGATTGCGAGTTTGACGTGGTCAGTGAACAAAGCACGGTTTGGTA
The DNA here is from genome assembly GCA_035273425.1 of Pyrinomonadaceae bacterium. Classification (GTDB taxonomy): domain Bacteria; phylum Acidobacteriota; class Blastocatellia; order Pyrinomonadales; family Pyrinomonadaceae; genus PSRF01. The sequence continues at coordinate 130,536 of DATEPB010000054.1, forward strand.
GACCCGTCAGGGCATCATGGAAGGCGTCATGATGTAATTTCTCTTCCGCGTGTTTGCGATTAGTGATGTCCTGGATCTGAAAGATGAGGTTGGGCGTTCGCGTATGCGCATCCTGAGCCAGCGACGCGCTCCACAGGCCCCAGACTTCCTCGCCAGACTTATGAATGTAGCGTTTCTCCATCTGACACGACGGAATTCGACCCCGAAGTAAGTCTTTGAAATTGGACAGCGCCGGACTCAGATCGTTTGGATGGAGAACTTTCAAGTAATCGATGGCCATCAGTTCGCGCTCTGAATAGCCCAACAGTTGGCAGAGTGACTGGTTTACCTGAAGCCAGCGACCTTCCGGCGTAACCAGGGCCATGCCGATTGCCGCGTTGTCGAAGGCGCTCCGGAAGCGATCTGAGGTATCCCTAACCGTACTAAAGTGTTCAACCTGGGCCTGCGCCGGCTGAGTAGAATTGCGATACTTTTTGTAAGTCAGCCAAACGATCGAGAGAAGAAGCGTTGCGATTACGAAGCCAGTCGTGCCCACAAGGAAAATGAGTCTTGAAAGTACAAAGGCACTAACCCCAATCGCAAGACTTGCAAGTGAGGTCCACAGTCCAATCGCGCCCCACTTACGCCAAATTGATTCCTTAATTATATAGTCTTCGTTGATCGTGATTTGAGCCACGCTTAGTCCAGTGTGGACGACGACGGCGAGCACAAGTGCTCCCACAAATCCGGGGGCTGAGTCAGTCAATCCTGGCTCAAGAACGTAGCCAAAGTTCAATCGGATCGCCCAAACCATGAGCATTGCGCTCAGGGCAGAAACGGCGGTGTCGAAACAAATTACTGTTTTGTCTCGCCCGAGGCTGATTGACAGTGCGAAAGCGGCGGCAGCGGCCAGAGGAACCGCAGCATCGCCTCCAAACAGGAGGATGGCGAGTAGAACGAAGCTGTTGACTACCGACAGGTGGCCTCGGCCGCGCGGCATCGGAATTGAGAAATGCGAGCTGGTCAAGAAGGTTACCAGCACAAGAAGGACAAAGGGCGCTCCAAATTGCGGAATCGAGGAACGCAAAATCGAAAAAATGATGGCTCCAGCGCCTAGAACACTGACCAAACGCATGAACCATATGGGGGCTCGGTATTTGTAGGTTGAAGTGTTCACTGGTCGACGGTTGCGGTAGGCTGGGATTTAATCGCGTGGTCGCGAAGAAACTCGCTCTTCGCGCTTTGCAGTTTCGGGGCCACTCAACGTCAAGTGGAAGACACCCCAAAAACCCAAGGATTTGACCGATCGTTCTGCTGTTAAGTCTTTGATGCCCTGTAAGATCGGTCAATCAGCCAGTTCATTTTGACATAGTCGTCATTCTGAAATTGGTCAGTTAGACGGTACCGAGACCGACGGTTATTTGAAGAGCGGCTGTGATGAGAGTGTGTGGAAGTTCTGGGATCCGCGCAAAAAAAAGGGACCCGAAACGGGTCCCCTTTTTGACATGTCCTAATTCTAACTACGAGGCTCTGGCGACGGTGACATGTTTCTCGATCATGCGCGCGATCGATTCTTTGCTGGTCGCCCCAACCACTCGTTCAACCTCTTTGCCCTGACTGAAAAGAATCAGGGTAGGAATTCCTTTAATACCATAACGTTGGGCACTGGCAGTGTTGTCATCAACATTCAATTTTACCACGCCTGCAGTGTCTGAAAACTGTTCAGCAATGGCATCAATCGTAGGAGCCAACATTCGGCACGGAGCACACCACTCGGCCCAAAAATCCACGAGCACCGGTTTCGATGCCTGAAGGACTTCCTTTTCAAAAGAACCATCATTTACGGTCGTTACTTTCTCACTCATCTTTGTTTCCCTTTTCTAAACCTTAGTATTAACAATTCTGCGTTAGTCTGGAGGCGTGCCTTATTGGCGCTGCCCCTCGATGAAACTCTTCAAGACCCGAGCTCTCGAAGGATGTCTGAGTTTGCGCAATGCCTTCGCTTCAATTTGACGAATGCGCTCGCGCGTTACGTTGAAGTCCTGACCTACTTCTTCGAGTGTCCGCTCGTGCCCTTCTCGGTCGAGACCAAAACGCATGCGAATTACCCGCTCTTCACGAGGACTGAGCGTTTGCAATACGTCACCAGTAATTTCGCGAAGGTTTGAAGTGATTACCCGTTCCGCAGGACTCGTGCTCGACTTGTCTTCGATCAAGTCGCCCAGTTGAGAATCACCGCTTTCACCGATAGGCGTTTCAAGCGAGACCGGCTGCTGCACCAGTTTGCGGGCCTTGCTTACCTTCTCTACCGACATTCCCATTTTCTTGGCTATTTCCTCCGTAGTCGGTTCACGTCCCAATTCACGCACCAACTCGCGAGAAGTGTTTCTCAACTTGTTGATTACCTCGATCATGTGAACCGGAATACGAATGGTACGGGCCTGATCAGCAATTGCGCGCGTGATCGCCTGACGAATCCACCACGTCGCATAAGTTGAAAACTTATAACCGCGTCGCCATTCAAATTTATCTACACCCTTCATCAGTCCGAGGTTTCCCTCCTGAATCAGGTCAAGAAACTGAAGGCCACGGTTCTGGTACTTCTTGGCGATGGAAACCACGAGTCGCAGGTTTGCTTCCGTTAGCTCGTGCTTTGCCTGCGCGGCCTGCGCTTCGCCAGTGACGATCATTTGATGGGATCGCTTGAGCTCAAGCGGCGACACATGATGTTCGGCTTCGATCTCCTTTAGGCGGCGCTTGGCAGCGGCAATTTGACGCTTAAATTCCTTTGCGTCTTCGGCTTTTATCCGCTTTTTACTAAGCTTTGCCTGGGTCGCTTCAATTTCTCGCTCAAGTGTGCGCGTTTCTCTATGAAGGTTGGCGATAGTGCCAATCAGCCGTTGACGAATCGCCTCTTTGAGATGTAATCCCGCGATCTCCTGAACTATCTCTAGCCTGGTGCGTCCCAATTTGCGTTTGAGTCGAATCAGTTTCTTTGAAGGCTTGCCGCGTTTTACTTTCTGCTCCGCGACCATCTGCTCGAGCTCTTTAAACCCACGTTTGTAGAGCTTCCGAATATTTTGAATTCCTTCGACCGTCCACTGAAAATACTCCTCGGTCTTGTCTTCGTGCTCTTCAGTTTCAGTCTGATCAGAAAAGTTGATGACGTCGCGGATGCCAATGGTTCCGGCTTCCAATTCAGAGCCAATTTTCAGTAACTCAGCGACCGCGACCGGGGAGCGACTAATTCCTTTTTGTGCCCGCTTCTGCCCCCATTCGATACGCTTGGCAATAGATACCTCCTGCTCTCTCTTCAGCAGGGGCACCACACCCATCTCTCGCATGTACACTCGTACGGGATCCGACGTCTTATCCAATTCGCCAGCCGACAGGTCCAACTCCATCTCTTCGGGAGCACCTTCGTCGTCTTCCGGGCGGGCGGAGGAAGAAGACGATTCGCCAATCACCGGTTCGTCAGTCTCGGTCCCTGAGATTCCCGCCGTCGCGAGTTTCTCTAAGACCTCATCGATGTCCTCGATCGAGACTGCGTCCTCCAAAAGCTCTTCGTGAGCACCTGCGAAATTCGGTTTGACCGAATCCATTGGCTCAACACCGTCTTGATCTTTCTGAAGCCTACTCAATTGAAGCCCATCCTTTCGTGCGAGGTCGGTTTAATTGTCGAGAGTTCCTCGCTGCTCTACTCTCGACCTTGTATATATACGATTCAGTCGACCCGCTAGTTTCTCGCCGACGCTACCTGTAATCTTGCGCCATTCTTTCTTTTTCCATTCGATGACACGCACGGCTTTAACCTCGACACCACGTCCTTGACTGTGATGTTTGCGAGGACACGCGCTACGGCAGTGTCGACTTCATCGAGCACCTCATTGAGGACGCTGCCAATATTTACTCCAACGGGACAATTACGACTGGGTGGATGGCGGTGCAGGGAGAAAACACCGGGACTCTCCACTGCCTGATAGATATCAAGTAGCGTGATCTGTTCGGGTTCACGGGCGAGTTTTGAGCCACCCATAGCTCCGGTTTGGGACACGACGAGACTTGATTCGGCCAACTCACATAACATACGCCGAATCACGACGGGATTGGTTTGAACACTCTCCGCCAACTGCTCTGATTTGAGTGGTTCCTCGTCTGCCCACGCCATTAGGGTTAGGACATGCACCGCAACTGCGAAACGACTGCTCGTGGACATTCAGTATTTTCTCGAATATAAGCGCCTATTTGTCTGTAACCAATATAGTTACAGTTGGCGGTTTTGTCAAGGCTAACGATTGAACCAAATTCGCACAATTACGCTGGCCTGCACCCGCTAGAGTCGAACGGTTCTCATGCACGACTGAAAGCCGTCAATCAGCCGACATTCTGATGCCAAGCACTGGCAACTAGCTGCTTTAATGGACTTATGGTGCAGCGATTAACGGAAAGGATCCAGTTGGCATAAGCATTGCTCCCAAGCAACTCGCTTAAAAGTTTTCCAGATCATGTAACGACAAAAAAGGAGAGACATCGCTATGTTGTGGACAATTCTTGTGATTTTGCTGGTGCTTTGGTTGGTAGGTTTCCTGGGTCACATTGGCGGCGGACTGATTCACCTGCTGCTAGTAGTTGCGCTTATCGTCCTGATCATCAATCTAGTATCTGGCCGAAGAGCTGTGTAGCTCCTGAGAATCTACAGGGTCTGGGATCCGCGCGGTTGTTCAACCGCGCGGCTTTCCTTGCTTACCCTAAAACGTACCAAGGTGCTCGTGAGACAGCGGTTCACGGGTGTTCAGTGGCTTCCCGCTCATAAGTATAGGTTGATACACTTATCTTGGTGCTTGGAACTTTTCTAAAAAACCTCGCATTCCGTCCTCATTTTTTCTTCTACCGTTAGGAAACCATCGCTGATAGAATCCGGTGACAATAAACGCACAGGATGTGAGGATCGAATATGCCCGAACAACGCGGTAAGCAGGCAACCGCTGAGATCAAATCTGAATGGACGCGCGCCTACCAGATATATTTGAGAGCGCCAGGCGATAGATACGATAAGAAAAAGGATCGAACCGCTCGAATCGATTCCGTGGCGCAGGAATTGAAGCTCACCCGCAAGCAAGCAAAGAGGCGAGTTCGCAACTACGAGGCATGGCAACGAAACATAAAGAAGGGTTTGGTCGAACCCTAACCCAGCGATACGTCTTTCATTCCCTTTAGCCCCCCAGTTTTAGTTTTTCAACAGTCTGACTTCGCCAGCTAATGGATAATTTTGCGTCGCGGCACGTCCCTGAGCTCGATGGTCTGCGGGGAATCGCCATTCTTTCGGTCCTAATTCACCATCAACTAACCCCATTTTTTCTCCAGGCCGGTTTCCTCGGAGTCGACCTGTTCTTCGTTCTCAGTGGATTCTTGATAACGGGGTTGTTATTGGCTGAGTTTGATAAGACCGATACGATCTCTTTGAAAAAGTTCTATATGCGTCGCTTGTTAAGGCTTGGCCCAGCCTTAACTGTCTATCTGATTGCCTGTTTGGTTGTCGCACATAACACAAAGGCGATCGACCTCACCCGCCAACTCAAACTTGTCTTGCTGGCGCTGGCTTACGCTACAAACTGGCGGATGGCATTTGGCTGGGACACAGCTCTGGATCCAACCGCAATCATTTGGTCGCTCTCGATCGAAGAGCAATTTTACCTTGTCTGGCCGCTGCTCGTTCTGGTTGCCATGGTCTTAAGAATCAGGCGGCGTTACATCGCGAGTGCGATCGGGTTGGGAATAATCGCAGTAGTACTGCACCGTTATGTGATGTTGAGAGGCGGCGCTGATTTCACGCGATTGTATTACGGAACTGACACCCGGGCCGATGCCCTCTTGATAGGCTGTCTCACGGCTTTGTTACCGGTTAGCAAACTTGGAGGAAAACTAAAGAGCACTCTGAATGTGCTCGGGATCTTGTCGCTGGTCGGCTTGATCTACTCAATGATGACTTTGGAGTTTACTGACCGTTTTCTCTATCAAGGCGGTTTTGCACTCGTCGCGCTGCTCTGCGCTTGCCTGGTTCTCGTCTCCGCTTACGATCCTCCGAGAATTCTCGCAATAGTTTTTGGCTGGGCGCCACTCAGATGGCTGGGCCGCATTTCCTATGGCCTGTATCTATGGCACTGGTTGGTGGTCAGAAATACATCCTTCTATACGCTCGGTAAATGGGAGCCATGGGCCAGACTAGCTCTCGCCTTAACCGTTGCTTCGGCCTCTTACTACTTCTTGGAACAACCCTTCAACAAATTGAAGCGGCACTTCGCTGGCGCTTCAACCAAACCCAGCCGAGAGTTGGAGACCGTTGAAACACAGCAAGCCGTGCCTGCGCTCGCAGTACCGCTTACAAACTGATCGCGGGAATCACTCCAGTTCCTTTTCAACTTTGCCCTCGGTGGTTACAATCCATCGCATCCCCTAAGCAACAATTCGTCAATCTTTAGCAGCGGAGGCAACCATGAATTCCATCTGTCGCAGAAGCAGTCTGTGGACGGCCGTTCTTCTCCTCGCGTGTGTCAGTCTTGTGGTGATGTCGTGTTCGACGCCAGGTCCAGTTTCTACATCGAGTGGAAAGGGAACGGCGGCCGAAGCGGAGAAGTTTATCGCTGATGCCGAAGCGAAATTGTTTGAGCTCAATCTCAAATACAGCCGCGCCGACTGGGTGAAGAGTGTTTTCATCACCGATGACACGGAGGCGTTGTCAGCCGACGCCAACAAAGACGTGATTGCTGCAACGACAGAATTCGCCGAACAGGCGCGGAGATTTGACGGAGTCGACTTGCCACCCGACGTGGCCCGCAAGATGAAGCTCTTAAAGTTGTCGTTGACGCTGCCGGCGCCAAAAGATGCGGCCGAACGAGATGAGTTGACGAAGTTAACCGCATCCCTGGAAGGAGACTACGGGAAAGGTAAGTATTGTCCGGACGGGGACAAGGGCAAGTGTCTTGGGATAGACGAGCTCGGCGTGACAATGGCAAATAGCCGAGACCCTGAAGAACTAAAGCGCACCTGGGATGGTTGGCACCAGATCTCCGCGCCTTACCGAAAAAACTATTCACGCTTTGTAGAGCTTAGCAACAAGGGCGCTAGGGAGATGGGCTTCAAAGATACTGGAGCAATGTGGCGTTCGAAGTACGACATGGAGCCAGATGCCTTTGCCTCAGAAATGGAGCGACTCTGGCTCCAGGTCAAACCGCTCTACGACTCGCTTTATACCTACACTCGACACAAACTCTCCGAGAAATATGGAAAGGATTTAGTTCCGGAAGATAGACCAATCCCGGCTCATCTACTCGGGAACATGTGGGCACAGCAATGGGGAAACATCTATCCGCTGCTCGCGCCTGCCGGTGGCGATCGCGGTTTTGATCTAACCAAGACCCTGAAGGAACGCAACACCGATGCGAAGCAAATGGTCAGGTATGGTGAGTCGTTTTTTACATCACTGGGTTTCGAAGCCCTTCCAGCTACTTTCTGGGAGCGTTCGTTGTTCGCGAAGCCAGCCGACCATGACGTGGTCTGTCACGCTAGTGCATGGGATATCGACTACGTGAAGGACGTGCGCCTAAAGATGTGCGTCCAAATCACGGAAGAAGATTTTTCGGTAGTCCACCACGAACTAGGTCATAACTATTACCAGATGGCCTATGCAGGTCAGCCCTTCCTCTATCGCGACAGTGCAAACGATGGTTTCCACGAAGCTGTTGGCGACACGATGGCGTTGTCAGTGACACCACCTTATCTAAAACAGTTGAACTTGATTCCTACCGTTCCACCTGAAACTGCCGACACCGGTTTCCTGCTGCAACGCGCACTCGACAAGGTCGCATTCCTGCCGTTCGGTTATCTGGTTGATCAATGGCGGTGGAAGGTCTTTTCAGGTGAGATTGGTCCAAACGACTACAACAAGGCATGGTGGGAACTGCGGGAGAAGTATCAGGGAGTCGCTCCGCCTTCCCCGCGCACTGAGAACGATTTTGACGCGGGCGCCAAATACCATGTTCCAGCGAATGTTCCTTATTCCCGGTACTTCATTGCTGCGATCCTCCAGTTCCAGTTCCATCGCGCTTTGTGCAAGGAGGCAGGATTCACCGGCCCACTTCATCGGTGCTCAATCTATGGCAACAAGCAGGCAGGCGAGAAAATGAAGCAAATGCTGGCGCTGGGTTCGAGCAAGCCATGGCCGGATGCCTTAAAGGCAATGACCGGCGAAGACAAGATGGATGCAACCGCGATTATTGATTATTTTGCGCCCTTGAAGGCGTGGCTGGATTCTGAGAATCAGAAGGCTTCGGCGCAGTAGCAAAGGCGCGTGTTAGTTTTGTCGCTTGCGAGGGATGACATCGGCTACGAGGAACTTCTCGAATACACCCGGCGGCCAATGCCGATGATCGGAGCTCTCTCGAATGGTCGAAAGGCTTACCCGATTCAGGTCTGCCTGAGTTAAGGGTCTATTACCTCGGAATCGCTGCTCCTGATTGATCCGTGAGGGTTCGTTTTGAAAGACGTTTGCGGCCATGGATTGCAGCCACCCGTCATAGAAATCGCCTACTTTCGCACCGGCGTTCGACGAGCTGACAGGCTCCGCCTGCTCTGGAGTCTGGGAGTGGGAGATGAGTTTTAGGGCTGAACGTTTCATAACCGATTGAGGACAATTGTAAAGAACTTCTAATCGACCCCTGATTCCAGTTATGCCCGGGCTGAGCCTATTGTATCCGGCTAGCTGGCAACCGCCGGGACGCTCGTATCGTTGTCTTCGGTGGCCTTAGCCCTCAACCGGCTAAATTCTTCCTGCAACGCTGTGAGCTCGTCATCTGTTAAGTTTTCAAGATTCACAAGGTGCGTCCTTGCGCCCTTTACGCCCTTTATCAATTCATCCAACTTCAAATGTATCGCGGTGGCATCTCTGTTCTGAGTGTTCTGAATCAGGAAAACGGCAAGATAAGTGAATACGGTGGTAGCTGTATTCACGACTAGTTGCCAGGTATCGGAATAGTCGAAGAAAGGACCTGCGCCAGCCCAGATAATGATCAAAAGTACGTTAGCGATGAACATCCACGGTGCGCCGAGCGCATTTGCGGCTGCTAGTGAAAATTTTCGAAACCAACTCATACGAACTCCTTAACAGTTAAGATTTCAGAGTTATGCCGCGTGACTTGACGAGAGGCAACAGCGATTGCTGACTCACTCCCAAGAAAGACACGCGGCACAAAACCATAGGGACAGTTACCAACGCTGTCGCTGACACCCGCCCCATCTAATCGATAACCAAGCTACCTGGCAGGCGCGGCAGGCGTGCTTATATTCACATCAACTTTCTTGTTACCGCCGAAGAAGCGACCGCCAAAAACGAATAGCGCAGCCACCACGATAATCACAAAAATCACGAGCACGGCAACAACACCTGTGCTACCTGAACCACCATTGTCTCCCATTATTTTTCCTCCTTAGTGAACCAAATGTATTAGCCGGCAGTCGTTTCACCGCCCAGCAGAGTCAAAATTTCTCCCGTCACATAGCTTGAGTCGATCTCCGAGGCGAAATAAACGAAAGCCGGAGCGATCTCTTCCGGTTGAGCGGGCCGTTTCATTGGCGTGTCAGCTCCGAATTTAGCTACTTCCTTCGGCTTCTTGTCCGAAGGATTTAGCGGCGTCCATACCGGACCTGGCGAAACGCAATTGACGCGAATCCCTTTCTCAACCAGGTTCTGCGCCAGCGATTTGGTGAAGGCATGGATCGCACCCTTAGTCGCTGAGTAATCAAGTAATTTCTTGCTGCCTTCAAGACCGGTTATTGATCCGGTGTTGATGATTGCGCTTCCCTTCTCCAAATGTGGGAGCGCAGCCTTGGTCATATAAAAATAGCCATAGATATTCGTTTTGAATGTGCGATCCCATTGCTCCACCGACAGCTCCTCGAGCCCTTCTTGATGTTGTTGATACGCCGCATTGTTGACCAGTATGTCCAGCTTCCCAAGTTTTGCGATGGTTTGATTCACGACCCGACGAGAAAACTCCGGCTTCCTTAGATCGCCTGCGATGAAGTAAGCCTTGCGACCTTCGGCTTCAATTGCCTCCGCTGTTTCGAGTGCATCACTTTTTTCTGCCCGCAAATAGGTAAAAGCAACGTCAGCTCCTTCTCGCGCAAACAGAACCGCTACTGCTCGGCCAATTCCAGAGTCGGCCCCGGTGATCAGTGCGACCTTGTTTGCCAACTTGTTTGAGCCTTTGTAACCCGGCGCCTCAAATCGCGGCCGTGGTTTTAATTTCGACTCGATCCCCGGCTTACGCTGATGCTGTGCAGGCATCGGCGATTTGGGTTCCTTGAGTTGACCGACTTTTCCTCCATTAGACTTGGGGGAACGCGAGGCAGCCGCTTTCTTCTTGTTCGAACGTTGCCGCTTATTAACCATTAATGAGTCGCTTACCTTTTTTTCGATGATTTCTTCGAACTCTTGCTGGACGATTTGCTGCTGGTTTTCTTCGACGCTTTCGTACCGCCCTTCTTCGAGGAACTACTACCTGTTTTCTTTCCTCGTCCTGATCCGCTCTTCTTACCTCCACCCGATTCTTTGTTCACCGTCGCCCAAGCTCTTGCTTCCGCTGTCTTTTTTGAAACGCCTTTTTTCTCGTAGCCCTCTTCGATGTGTTCGGCCTGACGCTTTTGTTTATCAGTGTAAGCACCCTTATCTCCCCTCGGCATTTCCTTTCTGTCCTCCTTCTACTGCTTTCGAACTCTGCAATTGCTGCGCCCCAACGCTTCTATGACGCCGGAAACGATCTATGAGCCGTTACTGTCTTAAATCAGTAACCAATTTTCAGAGCAAAAAGTTGGCACCTGGATTGCGATTGCTCAAGGCGGAAATCTCTTATTGACCGAATGGTGGTCTGTTACTAAACAAGTGTGGTTCTTCGCTGTACAGGAAGCCTACACAACAACAGGGGGAATAATAGAAATGGCCAAGGAAGTAAGTAGTAAGCGCGAATTGATCGACACCGGTACTGACAAGCGTTATGTACGCCGGGACGAAGAAGGACAGTTTAAGGAGTCTGACGATCAGGGCCGGTCGCTAGCACAGGATGTAAGGCAGAAAGCAAAAACTAAGGTTGAGTCTGGCCAGGGTGATCGCGGCGACCAGAAATGATCCGCAAGGGGTTGGTGGGCCATCGCGAAATAATCGAGTCAACATTTCACTGGGAACATTCCGAAGTCCCGCACTAAGGCTTTTATAGTATAGCGAGAGTAATCTTCACGCTGGTTTGTGTTTGTGTGCCCAGCGAAACCTAAGAATGCTATGACCACACGAGAGCGCCTTCAGAACACGGGAATAAAACGTATTGGCTCCCCCGGACGTGGCTTTAATTACAAGCGTGCAGATGGTGGAAAAATAACCGCAGAGGATCGTAAGCGAATACAGCAGCTGGCAATTCCACCAGCCTGGACCGACGTCTGGATTAACTCCTCGCCGGCCGGTCCCGTGCAAGTTATCGGTACCGACGCTGCTGGGCGCTCACAATATCTCTATCATCAACATCACGTTAGACGTCAGGAAGTTAAGAAGTTCAAGCGACTGATTAAGTTTGCGGAGGCCCTGCCGAAGATGCGAGTTACGGTCGCGTCGCACCTTAATCAAGAAGGTCTGGGACGAGAACGCGTGCTGGCCAGCATCCTCAGAATAATTTCCACTTCGTTTATGCGACCTGGGAGCCAGGTTTACGCGAGCGAGAATGGTAGTTACGGAATTGCGACGCTGCGGCCGAAACACCTCAAAGTCAAAGGCGACACGTTGGAGTTTGATTTTCCGGGAAAGTCCGGCGTCAGGCAGCAACGCCAGCTTACTGACCGTCAGGTTTCGCATGTTGTGCGAAATCTATTGCGGCAGCCCTCGCGTGAAGTGTTCAAGTACAAAAACGGAAACGGTGAGTTCGTCAATGTCACGAGGTCACACATCAATGCCTACATTCGCGAAGTGATGGGAGAAAAATTCAGCGCCAAAGACTTTCGCACCTGGGCAGGGACGTTAGTTTGTGCGTGCGCGCTGGCGAAAGCGGGTGTCGACCCCGACGATAACGGCAGAACGCGGAAACAGAAAGTAGTCGCGGCGATTAAGGAGACGGCAGAGGCATTGGGCAATACCCCTGCGGTTTGCCGCAGCGCTTATATCTGTCCTGAGATTCTCAATAGTTTTGAAAATGGAAAGACCATCCCTCGCCACTTCAAGAGGTTGAACGACTTCACCAAGTTTCGCGGCCGGAAACTTCATCCCGCAGAAAGATCTCTCCTCAATTTCATGAAACGCAGCGCGCCAAAGTGATGAGTCTTGGCATCAACGTTGCGATGAGAGCAAAGGCTCAAAGTAATCTGTTCGATTAGCATGCAAAGTGAGGGGTTAACATTGACTCGAGCATGCAAAGAGTAATTCAAACAATACAGCCCCCATTTGGGAATTCAACGATCCAACAATAGGGAGGATGTCATGGCAGACGAAAACCAAGATCAACAAGGCGGCGGTCAACAAAGAGGCGATGATCAACAGCGTGGAGGCGATCGCGAGCAACCCGGTAAAGGTGGCCACGGCCAGCAGGGTGGTGGCAGCCAACAGAGTGGAGATCGAGGCGGCGCGGGTGGTGGCGGAACCGGCGGCGGGGAGCATGGCGGCGGAGCACGCTAACTGCACCTTAGTCCGGCTATGATTTCGTCCACGCACCGGTTGAGAGAACGAACACAAACTGAGGTGAGCCGCGAAAAGGCTCACCTCGTAATATGCGAACACAAAAGAAGAATCAAGGGGAGAAACCATGGACGCATTTAAGCTTCTCAAGACTGATCATAAAAAAGTCGCTCAGCTCTTCAAAGAAATTGAAGCGGCATCTGCCGCCTCGTCGAAGAGTCAGTTGTTCAGCCAGCTAAAAAGTGAACTGGATCTCCATGCTCACATCGAAGAAAAGTATTTATATCCGGCATTGGAGAACAAAAAAGAATCTCGCGAAATAACTCTCGAAGCGTATGAAGAACATAACGTTGTTAAGGACCTTCTTGCCGAACTCGCCACGCGATCGCCAGACGATGAATGGGACGCAAAGCTGACGGTGCTCAAAGAAAACGTCGAACATCACGTCGAAGAAGAGGAAGGCGAGCTGTTTGGCAAAGCGAAGAGTGTATTGAGTAAGGAGCAGATTGAGCGGATCGGTGTTGAGATGGAAGCCGAGAAGGCGGCGCAAAACGGCGGCAATACTCGCACACCTAAGAGCAGTACAAAGTCAGCGAAGAAGGCGGCTGCCAAAACGCCAGCCTCGAAAAGGGAAAGTCCCGGGGTCCTAACGCGATTAGCTAAGCTGGTTGGTTTGGGTGGCGACGATTCCAGCCCCGCAAAGAAGACAAGCACACGCAGACCGGCTAAGAAGGCGGCGAAGAAAGCGGCCAGTTCGACCAAAGGAACCAGAAAAGCGGCGGCCACCACAACCAGGAGCAGCCTTGCCAGAAAGTCTGCAAAGCGACAACCGGCAAAGAAAAAAGCTGTATCGCGAACCAGTACCAAAACGAAGAAGTCTGCCTCAAAGAAGAAATGAAGCAGCCACAAAATCTGGATCTAATAACGCAACGATAGGAGTAACAAATGGAAGGACCACTAAGAGGACTTCTCGCGGGCGCGGCAGCTTGGAAATTCGGCGGCGGCTGCATCTCGACGATACTAATTTTTATTCTCGTCTTTTGGGCGCTAGGTTACGTTAACTGTTAACCGGCCTTTGCTGGGATACTCCGTAGCGGGAGCATCTTCGGGTGTTCCCGCTTCTCGCGTGCCTAATGATTTTCCAGCAAGGACGCAGCGCCCGCATCCACCAACCACGTCAGCTCACCACTAGAGGGTTTGATTAGCTGAGCTGGATACCGCTGGACGTCGGATGGACTTCCAAGCACAGCTTTCAGTGCCTGCGCTTTGTCCGCGCCAGTCACCATAAACATAACCTGCGCTGCTGCATTGATGGCGGGTGCGGTTAATGTGATACGGGATGTATTTAACTTTTGAACCCAGTTTGCTGCGACCCAGGCCCTAGTCTCGTTCAGAGCGTCTGTTTGCGGAAACAATGATGCGGTGTGAGCATCTTTGCCCAGTCCGAGTAAAACAAGATCGAATTGCGGCCATTCCGATCCACGAAAGAACTCCCTTAACTCGTCCTCATATTCGCGAGCATTGTTTTTGAGATCACCCACTCCGTTCATTCGATGAACATTCTCTGCCGGGATTGTGACCTTTTCCAGAAGGGCTTCGTATGCGAGACGAAAGTTGCTCTCCGGAAGATCGTGAGGGACGGATCGCTCATCACCGAAAAAAATGTGTACTTTGGACCAGTCGATGCTGCCACTAAAAAAATCCGTAGCCAGTAACTCGTACATGCGCCGCGGAGTGTTGCCACCCGCTAACGCAACAGAAAAAAGCTGATCATGGCGAACACACTGGTCAGCGAGTTTCACAAAGTGTTCAGCAGCACGCTGAGCAACCTCTTCGGGATTCTCAAGAACGATAATCTTAGGATCAGGGTGTCGTGACATTAGGTCAGAGCAATATGCGTAAGCAGCACTCCAGGCGAAGGTCCATCAGTGAGTTCCGGTAGCTACGAGCGTTTCGTTTGCTGTTGTTCCAACAACTCTTCCCATTCCGTATGAACAAAGCCGAGGTCGGGTTTGTCTACTCGTTCATAGGTGTGCGAGCCGAAGAAGTCACGCTGCGCTTGAGTGAGATTGAGCGGCAGGTTACCGGTTCTATACATGTCGAAATAGCCGAGGCTCGACGACATCGCGAGCATCGGAATTCCCTGTTGCATTGCCGTGCTGGTCATTATTCGCCAATTCGCTTGAGCTTGTTCGATGGCCGCGTTGAAATTCTCATCCAACAAAAGATTTTGCAGATCCGGCTGTTTACGGTAAGCATCCATGATCTTACCGAGGAACTTCGCACGAATGATGCAGCCGCCCTGCCAGATGCGCGCCACCTCGCTCAAATCGATGTTCCATTTGAACTCTTCTGAGCCTTTCATGATTAGGCTCATCCCCTGCGCATATGAACAGATTTTCGCAGCGTAGAGCGCGTCCTTCAATGCTGTCTTCATGGCATCGCTAAAGTTCCCATACTTCCCCGTGGTCCGAGCGCTGATTTTTTGACTGGCATCAACTCGTTGTTTCTTCAATGCCGAAAGCGTACGAGAGGTAATGGCGGCGTCGATAGTGGGAATCGGAACACCCAGCTCCAGTGCCAACTCACTGGTCCACCTCCCCGTTCCTTTCTGCCCTGCCTGATCCTTCACCAGATCAACTAGCGGCTTTCCAGTTTCTGGGTCTTTCACTCGCAGAATTTTAGCGGTTATCTCGATGAGGTATGACTCGAGTTCGCTCTGATTCCACTCCTCGAAGATTTCCGCAATCTGATCTGCCGAGCGACCAAAGCCGCTGCGCATAACATCGTAGGCTTCGGCGATCAGCTGCATGTCGCCGTATTCGATACCGTTGTGGACCATCTTGACGAAATGGCCAGAGCCGCCGGAACCGATATAGGTAACACATGGACCATCAGGAACCTTCGCGGCAATCGCTTCGAAGATAGGCCGAATTTGCTCGTATGCGTTCGCATCCCCACCCGGCATCAAGCTGGGACCAAGTAGAGCTCCCTTCTCGCCACCGGAAGTTCCAGATCCGATGAATGAGAAGCCTTCGGCAGCCAGAGCTTTTTGCCGGCGTTCAGTGTCTTTGAAATGGGAGTTCCCGCCGTCGATCAATATGTCGCCGGGTTCCATGAACGGTTTGAGCAAATCAACAGTCCAATCCACAGGACCACCCGCCTTAACCAGCAAAATGATCTTCCGTGGTTTTTCGAGTGACTTCACTAATTCTTCTGGTGAATTAGTGCCGATGATTTGTTTGCCCTGCGCGGCTGCTAGAAAAGCTTCACTTACGGCGGGTTCACGATCCCAGATCGCGACAGAGTAACCATTGCGTTCGATGTTGAGCGTGAGGTTCTGGCCCATCACACCCAGACCGATCATTCCAATATTTGCAGTTGTCATAGCTGAGCCTTCATGCTCCAGTGTCATTCGAGGTAGGCGGCTTAGCCGCAGCACAGTGCGGTAAGGCTGCGCCTTACCGATGATTGCCCTAATTGTCTGGGAGGCTATGCCTCCAATCTCATGAGGCATAGCCTCACTTAGGAGGGGAAGGCACCGGAAAGGCGGAGCCTTTCCGCACTGGGCGGCGGCAAAGCCGCGATCAATCATCAACATTGATCATATTTCGAAGCTGCGTCAGACCGTGAACTAAATCCTCACCAAGGTCTACACGAATCGCCCGACGACCATGGGCCAACAATGCTTCTAAATCGCCTTGTGCCTGTGCTTGTTTCAGGATGCTAAAAGTATAGGGCGCCCCGGGAACATCGAAATCTGTCTTGTTTGGAGCGGTCAGTTGAATGAAGACACCCGAGTCTGGACCACCTTTGTGCAACTGCCCGGTTGAATGCAGGAATCTTGGTCCATACCCCGTCGTCGTAGCACAGCCAGTTGCGTCACGAAGAGAAAGCCGCAACTCCTGAAGTGCGGCATCGATTTCCGGAGTCTCTCCCACATAAGCAAGTAGGGCAATGTAATCGCCCGGTTTCACTTTCGCCAGGTATTGCTGAAACACTTCCGCCACCGATCCGTTCACGTTTTGATCCCTGGAATAAACTTTCAAAGACCCGTCGACCGCGCTGGCTGGTTGCTGATCCAGTTTGCCTTCAGCCTCAAACTTCTCGAGCAAGGCTTTAGTCGCATCTTTCGACTCCTGAACGTTTGGTTGATCGAATGGATTGATTTCCAAACGCCAGCCGGCAAACGCAGTGGCCATTTCCCAAAGGAAAAACTCGGCGCCCAAATCATCAATGCCGTTTAGATTTCGGTAGACGACCGGATGGCCAGCTTCTTCGAGTGCTTTCAACTTCGATCTCGTATCGCTGTCAAGCGCACCTGAAGACAAGGAAACAAACAAGCGATCATCACCATACACCGATGGTGGCCCAAGTGGTTCACCGACGACCGGCACAATCCCCTTGCCTTCTTTCCCAGTGCTTTCCGCGACGAGTTGTTCGATCCAAAGTCCGACCGCAGAAAGTTTCTGATCGGTGACGATCGTCAATTTGTCCCGTCCCGCGATCGCACACTCCGCCATTACTGCGCCCAGTAGAGCCGCTGGATTGTCGGCGACTGGCACGTCTGGGCCACATTTCGATGACATTCGAATTGCACGCGAAAGTAGTTCTTGAATATTAAGGCCCATCAAGGAGGCGGGGACCATTCCAAAATACGAGAGAGCGGAATAACGTCCACCGATATCCGATGGATTCAGAAAGATCCTTCGAAACTTCTCAGCCGCGGCAGTCCTTGCCATCAAGGTATCCGGGTCAGTAATCGCGACAAATAACGCACCCGGCTCGGGGATTTTCTGTTCCGCCTCGTGATACCAAAAGCGGTGGAAGGCAACGGGTTCAGTCGTAGAGCCTGATTTTGAAGCGATAATAAAGAGGCAACGAGTGATATCGATTTGCCGGGCGAAGCCTGCGATGACATCAGGGTCTGTCGAATCGAGGACAAGCAATTCCGGAAAGCCCTGCTGGCGGCCGAAAGTCTGTCGGAATACCTCGGGGCAAAGCGAGGAACCACCCATACCGCAAACCATCACGTGGTTGAATTGCCCGCGGAGTTCCTCTGCGAATGTGACCAGCTCCGCTGACGCTTCAAGCAAAATTTGAGGAACTGTCAACCAACCTAGCGAGTTCAAAATGATTTTCTGAGGTGCAGGATCGGCCTTCCAAAGCGACGCATCTTTCTCCCAGATGCGTTTGATCACGTTTGCGCTCGCGGCCTTCTCAAGAGTGCCGCGAACTGCCGCGTCATATTCGCCCAGATGGACCACTAGTGGTTGCTGTGCCTGGATTTGAGCATCACTCATGTCAGACCTCTGCCTTCGAAGCTAGAACACTTGTTGCTGATGGATCGTCCACAGTCTAACATGAGCGACTTTCAACTGCGCCGCTGTCGATTGCTGATTTGCAATTGCGGATTGCGGAATTACAATTCCCATACTTCGTCATGCCCGGATACGAACAACCAAGGAGGACCCTACCATCATGTCAAGATTTCACAGACTGAACACGCTATTGTTGGTTTCGTTCGCTCTCGCACTCACTCTCGTTGCCCAAAAACCGAAAGAGCCACCACCGGATTACTTCCCGCTCCGAGTTAACGATTGGTGGAAGTATCGTTCCACCACTGCCGACAATAAGCAGTCGGAGTTCACCATCAAGGTGCTAAGCGATGAGAAACAAGCAGACGGCACCAGTCGCTATCAGGTAGAGACTCTGACGACGTTTCAGCCGATCCATGATTGGTATTCCAAGCCAAGTGGCTGGGTAGTTATGCATCGCATTGCCTATCCGAAGAACGAGGCATTGAAAGCCGACTATCAACCGGCCAAACAGTATTTGAAGAATCCACTCAGTGCCGGTGCAACCTGGGACTGGAAGGGAAAAGGAATGATGGGGGTGGACATCGAGGAATCTTCGCGCGTAGTTGGTCCCGAAACGGTCGAAGTCCCTGCGGGCAAGTTTCAAGCGATGAAGGTTGAAACCAAAGTCATTCAAGGTGGAACACCTGTCTCAAAGACTTACTGGTTTGCAAACTGGATCGGCCTTGTGAAATCGATGACAGACACGGGGAGCGTGAAGTCAACGACCGAGCTCATCGATTACAGTTTCAAAAAACCCCGGTAACAAGATTTCATGAGCGGATCAGCAATCGTCTGAGCGAGTCAATGAAGAGCGCCAACCAATTGTCATTCCAGGAGACTGTCCAGGGTCTCATTGCGGGTGATTTCTCCCGGCTCGCACCACTCTTCGACGCCCCTGATAATGCCGCTTGCCCGATCATTAACTGGTATGAAGCAGGACTCTTCACCGCAGAACCTAAGGCACTTGAGGAAGCATTCACCTGCGCCTGCTTCAATGGCAAGCTGGATGTTGTGAGGTATCTCCTTGCGAAACAGGTTGACCCATCGGGAGGCGCCAACACTGGACTAAACGCGGTTCACTGGGCTGCAAACCGCGGACAGCTCGACGTCGTAAAGCTTCTCCTCAGTCATGAACCGAACATCGAAACTCGAAACATGTATGGCGGCACGGTGTTAGGCGCAACCGTGTGGGCTTCGGCTAACGAGACAAGGCCAACTCATCCTGAAATCGTCGCAGCTCTAATCGATGCGGGCGCGGATCTGAGCGAGGCAGAGTACCCGTCCGGTAACCAAGCCGTTGATGAAATTCTCGAACGGCACTTGCGATCGAAGAGTAATCAGGCGGACGCATAAATTACGTAACGCAGACTGTTAGTTTGAGGTTTGACGTAAAGGTCCTCGCCTCGGCTTTGCCGCCGGATGTGAGGCGCGGGCTAAGCCCCGCCGCAAGATCCGGTTTTTACTTGGGGCTATGCCCTGATTCGTGTCTCCCGAATATTATGGGCTCCAAAACCAGGGCGGAGCCCAAGCTCATAGAGGCGTTGATCCGGCGGGGCTAAGCCCGCGCCTCACATCCGGCGGCAAAGCCGAACCGAGCGCAGCCATCTGCATTTGTGGCAGGCGTCAGCTTGCGTGGAAGCAAACTAACAGTTTGCTTTACCTGTAGACGCGCTTCCGTTTTGATTTGTGCTAACCCCTTTCAACTTGTATGCACCCGGTGATAGTCTACTGCCGAATCTTGCGGTGCTAATTCATACTTTCAACGTTTCGCTTCGAACCACTTAGTCGAGGAGTCGCTTAGTGCCAGAATTTCTTTCGAACATGAGCCCGCTGATGGTCTTCCTCGCCATCGCAGCGATTGGTTTTGTCTTCCTGCTTGTCTCATTAATCGTAGGAGATATTTTCGATAGCTTCGGTTTTGACACCGGACTGGATGGCGTCGCTGACGGTCACGGATTATTGGACAGCCGGGTGCTCAGCGTTTTTATTACGTCGTTTGGAGGCTTTGGTGCCATCGGCATCCAAATGGGACTCGGCATCGTGGCGAGTTCGCTCATCGGTCTGGCCAGCGGCGTAGTCCTGGGCGGTCTCGTCTCGCTCTTCGCTCGTTTTCTGTACAAACAGCAGTCATCGAGTTCGGTCGGTTCTGCGGAACTCGTTGGCCGGACGGCCCAGGTCATCGTCTCAATTGCTCCCGGCAGCCTTGGCCAGGTCAGTTGCCGTGTCGGCGAAGAGCGCGTTGAAAAGCTGGCTCGCTCGAAAGACAACCAGGAAATTAAGGCAGGTGCAATGGTTCGCGTCGATGAAATTGCCGGCGACTCTCTCATCGTCAGTCACTACACTGAGACCTAGGCGCTAGCTAAGCGAATCCCCAGATGCGAACAACCGCCATCCAAAATGCTCGGCACTGAGTCGAGCACAACAACCCGATCTAGTTAATGCAATTGAGGTAACCAGCGATGCCCGAAGTTCAAGATCTACTGATCCCCGTAGTGATTCTAGTTGTAGTCATCGGCTTTTTGATCGCGTTGATGCTGCTTAGCCGAAACTACATCAAGGTCTCACCCAACCAAGCCGCGGTAATTTCCGGACGTTCACGAAAACTCGCCGATGGCACTGTTGTCGGTTACCGCCTGGTCAGAGGAGGCGCGACCTTGATCGTTCCGTTCCTCGAGAAGGTTGAATACCTGAGTTTGAACGTGCTTACAGTGCCCCTTGCAACTTCCCGTGCTTACACGGTCCAGGGCGTTCCGGTTTCGGTCAAGGCCGTTGCCAACGTAAAGATTAAAGGCGACGACGACTCGATGCGCGCTGCGGCTGAGCGCTTCCTGGGTATGCAGCCCGATGAGTTTCATAAGCTCGTCTTCCAGACGTTGGAAGGACACCTTCGCGCCATTCTTGGAACGTTGACAGTCGAGGAGATCAATAACGACCGGCAGAGCTTCGCCCAGAAATTGACCACCGAAGCCGCCGGCGATCTGGAGAAGATGGGAATAGGTCTTGATGCCCTGACCATTCAGGAAATTTCTGACGAGGAGGGTTATCTCGATGCGCTAGGCCAGCGTCGAACGGCCGAAGTGCAGCGCGACGCAGAAATTGGTAAGGCTGAAGCGTTACGCGATTCCAAAATCAAAGCCGCCCTGGCAATGCAGGAAGGTGAAAAAGTTCGCCTCGCCTCCGAAGCCGACATCGCTGCATCAACTCGCGAAACAGAGGTAAAGCGAGCGCAGTTTCAATCTGAGATCAAGCGTGAGCAGGCGACTGCCGAGCAGGCTGGTCCATTGTCCGAGGCAAAGGCGCGTCAGGAAGTGGTCGCTGAAGAAGTTCGAATCGAACGAATTCGCACTCAGGAACAAATTGCTGTCCAGCATCAGGAAGTTCTGCGACGTGAGAAGGAACTGGAAGCAACTGTTGTAAAGAAAGCCGAAGCCGAACGCAGAGCTGCAGTGCTGCTTGCGCAAGGACAACAAGAGGCGGCAATCCTTGAGGCGGAGGGCCGTAAGCAGGCTCTGATTGCTACCGCTGAGGCCGAAAGCCAAAAGCTCCAACGAGAGGGGCTGGGACGCGCGTCAGCAATTGAGGCAGAGGGCAAAGCCGAAGCCGAGAAGATCCGCGCGCTCGGTCTCGCCGAGGCTGCAAAGATCGAGGCCCAGGGACTTGCACACGCTAAAGCCACGGAAGCGCAGGGACTAGCGGAAGCTACCGCGATTAAAGAGAAAGCGGCAGCATGGCGCGAATTCAACGATGCTGCGCGTCTCCAAACAATCCTGGAAAAACTTCCGGGCATCATTGAAGCGACTGCGCCGGCACTAAAAGCGATCTCCGAACCTCTCGGAAATATCGACAAGGTCGTCATGATAGATCACGGAGGCGACGGGAACGGGCACGGGTCTGGCGGGCTGAACCGCTTCGCGCAAACTGGCCCGACGATGATCTATGGATTGCTTCAGCAGCTACAGGCGCTTGGTCTAAACGTTCCGGAGATTCTCAAGCAGCTCGGTGTTACTGCCACCACAACCAACGTTACCGTTCCACCTGTTACCGACGTGGAGGCGAGCAACGTGGATAGCACAACTCGTCCAAAACGCTCGACGGATTGATCTTCAATGCTTGCGCAGGTGCAGACTCGCGTTAGCAAGAGTCCAGCATTCAACCAAACTAGTCGGCAATAGGCCTCTCCATGGAGTGCGCCGCCTAGTCGGCGCTTTGGTCGCGGCGGCTCAGCGCCGCTTTCTGGACTAATTCGTGTCAGGTCGCGCAAAGCCGCGACCGAACAAGGCGCCGACAAGGCGGCGCACTCCAAGGAGAGGCTCGTCACAAAGGGTCGTAGCCCGAATTCGAACGCCTCCCTGGAGAAAACATTTGCGATGAATGCTGTTTCTGAGTTAAATAACTGCAAGTTCCACAACGCATCTGCTTAATTCAGCCCGGATACTCTAAAAATCTGCCTTAATAGTTCGAGAAAGCTACCAAACGTGACACAAATCGCCTTCGCCGAAGAAATTCAAGGACAACAAATCAACCCAAGCAGTCACAATCGACCGGTAATTGTGGTTGGTCGCAACGCCGCTACTTGCCAGATCGTTTTTGATTCGAAGCAATGGCCAACAGTGTCGCGACAGCACGCAGAATTTCGGTTCCAGAATGGTCGTTGGTTCGTTGTGGATAACGGATCTACTTACGGCACACTCGTCGACGGTCAGCTAATCAAACAACCCACGGAGGTGCGAGCCCAGTCGCGTATTCAATTTGGCCCCCGCGGACCCGTCCTCGTCATAACTAGTGTGGGGCAGGCCGCCGCTCCGATGAGCGAATCGTTTCGACAGTCGCAACGACCAGCCGCGCCGCCTCCTCCGCCCCCGCCTCCGCAAAGACAACCCCAACAACCCGTACAGCAGGCGCCGGCCGGACCAGCATTCGCCGAAATGTCCGGTGCCGGCACCGAACGGTTGATGCGAATTGAACTCAACAAGCCGGTTAGTCTCTTCGGCCGAGACCCGGAAGCTGACGGAGAAATCGACGCAGCGGCGGCAGTTGTCTCGCGTCGTCACGCTGAGATTCGTCGGGAGGGCGGCAAGTACATTCTGGTCGATCTCGGGAGCTTTAACGGGACCTTATTAAACGGCCGCCGAATCGCAGCGCCCGAGCAATTGAGTGATGGCGATAAAATCGAACTCGGCATTGGTGGTCCAACAATTCGTTTCGTTGATCCGTCTAATCCGGTACAGCGACAGCCATCGGCGGCTGTGGTAGCGGCCCTTCACGCTGCGGAGGGGGCTCCCCGACGAATGGGCACGATGGTTATCGGATCGGCAAGTCCACTTCAGATTAGTCAGGCTGGACTTGCCGCTCCTCAAGTTTTTCTCGAGAAACCGTTTGGCGGCTCCGGCCAACTCAACATCGGGCGAAGTGAAGAATGCGACATTCACCTAGATGGACTGCTGATATCCAACCGGCACGCCACGGTGATGAATACCACAGCCGGAGTGGCGATTCAGGATCTCAATTCCTCAAACGGCACCTACGTAAATGGCCAACGCATCTCCGGTAGACGAACGATCGGGCCGGAAGACGTCGTACAAATCGGACCGTTTCTGCTCCGGGTCCATCCGCAACGAGGCGTCGCTGTCTTCGACACCCGCGCCAAGACTCGGATCGACGTTTTTCAGGTTACGAAAGAAGTGCCTAACCGTTCAGGGGGCGGGAAAATCAGGCTACTTGACGACGTCTGTTTAAGCATTCAGCCAAATGAATTTGTCGGCTTGCTTGGTCCATCGGGCGCCGGCAAGTCAACCCTGATGGATTCGCTGAATGGGATGCGTCCCGCGTCGAGCGGTCAAGTGCTGGTGAACAATCTAGATCTCTATCAGCACCTTGAATCGCTTAAGCAGTCGATCGGGTATGTGCCGCAGGACGACATCATTCATCGCGAATTGAGTGTCTATAAGACGCTCTATTACGTAGCTCGACTCCGCCTCTCGCGCGATATCTCGACGAAAGAGATCAATCAAATTGTTGGTGAAGTGATGGACGTGACGGGGCTGTCAGAGCGCCGTGACGTTCCAATCTCCCAACTGTCCGGGGGACAGCGCAAACGCGTTTCGATCGCGGTGGAGCTAATTACCAAACCTTCGGTCATCTTTCTTGACGAGCCGACTTCAGGCCTCGATCCAGCTACCGAAGAGAAAGTAATGAAACTCTTCCGGCAGATCGCTGAGTCAGGTAGGACTGTAATCCTCACCACTCACGCGATGGAAAACGTCAAGCTTTTTGACAAGCTGGTTTTGTTGATGCGCGGCAAGCTGGTCTTTTACGGTGAGCCGCACGAAGCGCTGGCCCACGTAGGCGCAGAAAGCTTTAAAGAGCTCTATGACAAGTTGGAGGCGCCAATCAGCGAGCGTCTCGCGCTAACCGGCGGACAGATGACGCGGGAACAGGCTGCGGAAGCGGTGGCTGAGGACTGGAAACAGCGCTTCATGCAGACCGAGCAGTTTAGGAAGAATGTCGCCGAACCGTTAACGGCCGTGTCAGGTAGTCCTCGTCAGCCAGCTCCTGCACGACGTCGAATGACTGTGTTCGATTCTGTTCGGCAGTGGGCCACACTTTCGCGTCGTTACCTTGGAGTGCTGGCAAGAGACAAATTCAACCTGTTTATTCTCTTTGCCCAAGCGCCGATCATTGGCTTACTTACTTACCTGGTAGTTGGTCATGATGCTCAGCGCGACTTCCCTTACTTTATCGTCGCCCTGGTGGCGCTTTGGTTCGGTACCTCGGTGGCTTCGCGAGAAGTAATTCGCGAACGTGCTGTCTATAACCGCGAGCGCATGGTCAACCTGCGGCTGTTGCCTTATATCGGCTCGAAGCTTTTTGTGCTGATGATTATTGTTAGTATTCAGTGCATTCTGCTTTTCGGCACGCTGAAGTTTCTGGACATCACCACCCTGATGAGTTTCCCAGGTTATTTAGGCGGTATTCCCCAACTCATCGTCATGATTCTTACCGGCACCGTTGGAGTCTCACTCGGTCTTTTTATTTCCGCGTTGGTTAAGACTTCGGAGATGGCCACGAGTCTCGTGCCTTTAATACTGATTCCCCAGATTCTCTTCTCTGGTCTGGTGGGCGTTCCGGTTGGGCTTGCAAAAGTGGTCGGTACCGTGATGCCGGCGACCTGGTCTTTTGACGAGATGAAGCGTCTGTCGGGTCTCGAAGTGTTGCGCGGAAAAGACGAAGACGCGGAGCCCGCTGAAAACAATGATGGTCGCGGTCTCTACAAGCAGATTGAGTTTGAGAACGACGCCAGCATCGAGGACGCGCGACAGCGAATCAACGATTACAAGGAAGACGCTGAAAAGGACTCCAAAGACTTCCAAAAGAAGATGGACCAATATCAAAGAGAGTTGATGAGTGGAGGTAATCCCGAAAAACCAGACCCACCCAAGCTTGGAGCTGCGCCTAAGATCGCCGAGGCCACTCGAATTCCGGACGATCTGAGTGGTTTCATCGACTTCCTGCATCCATGGGGAGGGCTCGTGACCGACTTTGCGGTCCTGCTGATCATGCTTTTTGGCCTGCTTGCCGCGACCGGCATTGCTCTGCGTGCCCAGGATATTGGTTGATAGTTGCTAACGATCGTAACGTAATCCCGAAAGGTCGGGACTCTGTAAACAATTTGTGCAAGCCCAGGTGCGTCTCGACTGAACATTGACGTACTTTAACGCATGCTGTAAAAGCAGCGTGCAATCACAGAACAAAAGAGGAGCCACCTAATATGATTCGAAGATCAATTGCCTGGAAAGCTTTGATGCTGGCGTTTTGCGCGTGCGCAGCGCTGGCCTTAGCTACCACTACTACGACAATTCCCAACTCAGCTGCTGACTTCAGCGGACGCGAAATTCTCAGCGTCAGTCGCATCGCTCATGGCGGGGTTGACTACGCGCGAATGCAAAACGTGACTGTGCAAGCCGCGGGTTTCGTTAATGCCGCTGCTTTCGGCGGAATCGGCGCCAATCCACTCGGCGGCGTAGCCGAAGTCAAGCTTCGGATTACTGATTACCAGGACAAGCAAATGCGCAGGCGACTCGATGTACAGCCCAGCGCAACTCTCCCCGGCCGTACTTACATGGTTTACACCGGCACAACTGGCGGCGGAATGATCTTTGGAAACGAGTTTCGCGTGAGCGAGACTGCGGCTTCAAGGCACTGGGGAATGATGGGATTTGATACTCTCAATCGCGCCATCGAAGGTCAGTTAGTAACCGCACGCCAAAAAGATGAGGGCAACGATTATGTAGTCGAAGTGAAGTTTAACCCTCAGGACACTGTGCGCTACTGGATCAACATGCAAACATTTCTGATCGACAGGATCTCGACGCGATATAACAGTCAGGTGCTGATTGAAGAAAATCGCAGCGATTATCGCAGAGCTGATTGCATGATGTTGCCCTTCCGTATCGTAACTCGTCTTCAGGGTCAGCGTTTGGCCGACCTCGAGATTGAAAACTACGATCTGAAGAGTGCTGTTCCCGCTGCGAGATTTACTATGTCAGTTACTCCATAGCTAAGATTGGATTGCCCATAAGAATCGTTAAGCGGGCTCGTTCCCAGAATCGAGCCCGCTTTTTTCTTTGCCTGGTGACGCAAAATCGGAAAGCAACTACGGAGCTTTAGGCAGATCGATTTTCCAGTCGTTGCCTTCCTTCGCGAAATCCATCTGGGACCACTTCCCTTTTTCGTCCAGATACTCAAGGCTGGCGCGGTTGCCGGTGATTTTCTCGTTTCGGGTTTCGGCCGTCGCGGCTTGTGGTCTATCGGCCAACTCTTTCAGTTGGTCGTCCAGAGTTTTCTTTTCTTCCTTGCTGACTTCGGTTAAGAACTCGATCGCATCTTTCGAAAACACGCGTTTCAAGGTAGCGATGTCTTTGTTTTGTCGGGCCGCGTAGCCAGTTTTGTAGGTTTCTGTCGGTGTGGTTAACGATACAACAGCCGCTGCTGTGCTGGGCTCAGTAGTCGCGGCTACGACTGGACTGGCCGCCGGCGTGACCTGAGTACTACTGTTCGTTAAAGAACCGTTTGCATTGGCCGGCTTCGGTTCTGTGGTTTGCTGACATGATGTGAACAATGCGAGCAAGACAACAGTCGCACTGAAATAAACTAGGGAGTTGGTTTTTAATCTCACGGGAGGGCTCCTGAATTTGAATATTCGCTTAACTTCGCACTGGTTGGAAAACGCGAAGGAGTCTACGCATGCGCGGGCGGCAGGTCAAAGGAGTAAGCGGTGAGCGGTAAGCAGTGGGCGGTAAGCAGTCAGCAGGGAGCGGTAAGCAAACAGCAATCAGCAATCAGCAATCAGCAGTGTTATGCGCAGGGAACTCTGGAAATGTCCGGTCTGCAAGAGGCCTTTTGCGAATACAAATCAATCGCACTCGTGTGTCACTTATACCGTTGATGATTTTCTGGCGAATAAGGGCCCTCACGCTGTTGCTCTCTTTGAGCGCTTCTCAGAGTTGGTTGCAGAGTGCGGGCCAGTCATTACGGCTCCGGTGAAGACAAGGGTTGGATTTCAGGTGCGAATGATTTTCGCCGCGGTCTACAAACTTACTGATGAAAGCCTTGATGGCCACGTCGTGTTGGCGCGTCGGCTGGAGAACCCTCGTTTTAGAGCGATTGAATCATTCTCGCCGCGCAATCATGCTCACCACTTCAGAATCCATTCGTTGGAAGAGTTAGATGATGAAGTGAAATCGTGGTTGAAGGAAGCATACAAGGTTGGAAAACAAGAGCATCTGACCAGGAAATCATGATTGTGTCCGACATGCTTCAGCTTGTCGTTGATACGGCACACTAAACAAACAGTATCCACTTGATTCTTCGCCAGGTCAGCGACAAGCTGAAACATGTCGGACACTATCAGTTTCTGCCGTTCTCCCGTTCCCAATGTCGATGCTTTGCGATCGCTTGAATAAACTCGTCGGTGAAGTTTGGCGTAGCGGCGCCGCGTGTGGTCACCACCCCGGCACTAGAGTCGATAAGTTTTCCAGTCGTGTTGGATTCGCTAAATTTTTCACCCAGTGACTTGGCCACGAACCCGACGCCACCTCCACTGGCTGCAATAGCTTTGCAGTGCTTGAAAGCTTCGCTTACAAACTCCTGCGCTTCCGACTGCTGCTTTAATGCTTCTAGGCTGGCATCCCCGCCTGGAATGTAAACGGCGTCAAACAATACCGACGCACCAGTCAGAAAACTACAATCAACTTTCAATTCAGTGCCGTTCGCTCCAGTTACCACCCCGAGTCGCGGAGCAATCGTTTTACCCACTGCGCCGGCAGTTAACAGCGCCTTATTCATCTCGCTCACTGCCTCGTCGTCGAACCCATCCGCGAGAAGAATTGCTACCTTGCGTGTTTTTATCGTGTCCGCCGGGAAATTAGGATTGTCGATTTGCCGTAGCGTTGGAGATTCCTCGATTGCTTGGGCACCGCGTTTCGGCTGAAACTTCTTCGGATCGCCGTCAGCAGGAATACTCATGTTCATCGGCTTATCAAGTTTAGTTGGGACCTTTGCGCCAAGTCCTTCGGCCACACTATTAGCCAGGCCTTTGTCCACCTGGGCCAGAAGACCCAACATTCGCTCCCGAATTGCCGGAGTTTCCAACTTGCCTAATTCGAACCTTAACGCGCGGATGATGTGATCCTGTTCTGGTTGCGACTGGCTGTTGAAGAAGAGAGTCGCCTGACTGAAGTGGTCGAAGAAGCTTGCACTACGCGCTCGAATTTTTCTCGCATCAATTCTTTCGGCAAAGCTGGTGAACCCGCCCATGTCTGCGCCAGCTTGAAAAGGACAACCGCCGCGCAGCGTGTTTGGTTCATAGCTTGTTTGGCCTCGATTCACCGTCTGCCGCATGAACCCGTCGCGCTGGTTATTGTGCACCGGCGCTACTGGGCGGTTGATCGGAATCTCGTGAAAGTTTGGACCACCAAGCCTGATCAGCTGCGTGTCAGTGTAGGAGAAGAGCCTCCCTTGCATCAGTGGGTCGTTGGTAAAATCGATTCCCGGCACAATATTCCCAACGTGGAAAGCAACCTGCTCGGTTTCCGCAAAGAAGTTGTCAGGGTTTCTATTGAGCGTTAACTTTCCAATCCGTTGCACCGGCACAATCTCTTCGGGAATGATCTTTGTCGGGTCGAGTAGATCGAAATCAAACTTGTGCTCGTCCTTCTCCTCAACAATCTGTACTCCGAATTCCCACTCAGGAAAGTCGCCGTTCTCGATGGCCTCCCATAGGTCACGACGATGGAAATCAGGATCCTTGCCGGAGATCTTCTGCGCTTCGTCCCAGACTACCGAATGCAGACCGAGCAAAGGCTTCCAGTGAAACTTCACGAATCGCGCTTTGCCACGTTCGTTGATGAAGCGAAAAGTGTGAACGCCAAAACCTTCCATCATGCGCAAGCTGCGAGGAATCGCGCGATCAGACATGACCCACATGATCATGTGCATCGATTCAGGCATGAGGGAAATAAAATCCCAGAACGTGTCGTGTGCCGACGCGGCCTGTGGAATCTCGTTGTGCGGCTCAGGTTTGACGGCGTGAACCAGATCGGGAAACTTCATCGCGTCCTGAATAAAGAAGACTGGAATGTTGTTACCGACGATGTCGAAGTTGCCCTCCTGCGTGTAGAACTTCACTGCAAACCCGCGCACGTCGCGCGCCAGATCGGTCGAGCCACGCGAACCAGCTACAGTCGAAAACCGCACGAACACGGGTGTCTTAATTGACGGGTCCTGAAGAAAGGCGGCTTTCGTGTACTCCGCCATCGACTCGTAAACCTGAAAATACCCATGAGCTGCTGAACCACGCGCATGGACCACACGCTCTGGAATTCGTTCATGATCGAAGTGAGTAATTTTCTCGCGCAGGATGAAGTCTTCGAGCAGAGTGGCGCCACGGTCACCGGCTTTCAACGAATTTTGGTTGTCGTTTATGCGCACTCCCTGATTTGTGGTCAGGAATTCGCCGCCGCTATCCTCGGTGTTCTTTTGCAGGTCGTTGATCTTAGCGTCGTTGTTCCGCGGATCTGTTTTCGCGTTTCGTCGCGCCGATTCCTGTTGGACTTTAGCTGAGTCTTTTAGCGCCTTAGCTTTTGCCGGCGCCTTGCCCTTAGTTACTTTCCGTGTCGTCATTCCTGTCTCCTGCTTGCCTGCTAATGATTCTTATTTTGAGATTGCCTATGCTTTCGTCGCGCGCGACTTCTTGGCCTGGGCCGCTTCAATAGCTGTCTCTACGTCCTGCTCTTCCTCGGGTGGCGGCAATACTGCTGGCATCCCGAGACACTCAATCCATAACTCACGCGTCCAACCACTTGTGTGATAGAGGTGCTCATCTTCTTCAGGTTCCACTTTGTCGTGAGCCTCCTTCAGGAGCTTCGCTTCGTCGCCGGTTGAATTTTTGGCGATCTCCCCGATCAGTTCCCAGTTCAGGTGGTCTTTGGTTTCCGCGAGCGTCACACATTCAGCGGCGACAATTTGAGCTGCTGCGGGGTCGGGTCCTCTTAAGGCCATCTCCATTGCTTTAACCAGTGAGTCTCCGATGTGCCGCACAACTTTCCGGCCGTGGGTTTCAACCTCCAGATCGAAGTCCATCCCGGTTAAGACATCCGAAACAATCTGAACATGTTCCTTGGTCTGCTCCAGGTATTTGCTCCACTCTTCTTTCAGATCTTCGTTCTGCGCGCAGCGTAAGGCTGTGGTGTAGATTTGCACACCGCCCTTCTCTGTTTCGAGGGCTTGGTACAACAGTTCTGTGACGTGATTTGTATTCAACGCGTTCTCCTTCATATTTCCTCCTGCTGGTTCTTCGGTGGCGAGTATTTTGCTGAACTTGCACTCCGTAGCAATGCGGGTGCCGTGGGAAATGTTGAAGTTTTAGGTGGATGACGTTCGATTAACGAACGACCGCAAAGCAAGAAGGCAAAGAGTTGTTCTGAAATAAGCTTGGCCGCCAAGGTGTGCGGGGGCTTTGCACAAGAAAGGGGGATTCTTAGAATTTACCGCCGGTACACGGGTTAACGCTGAATAGAAATCTCTAAGACAAACTAAACTCGATACAGAACCCGCGAAAGCGGTAGCGACCGGGTCGATCAGCGCTTCGCTAGCCTGTGCGGGGACTCCTAATGAAGCTGCAGAGCGAACCGATATTTGCAAATATGAGTGTGAACCTAGTAAATAGAAGCGTCGTAAACCTCTAACTTGAGACTTCGAATTTGGTGGGAGGCTGAATGTACTGTCCTCAATGTGGCCAACAACAGATATCCGAAAGCACACGTTTCTGTTCTCGTTGTGGCCTTCTCGTAAGCGGGCTACCTGAGTGGATTGCGCGAGGTGGCATGGTTCCCCTCGCACCGCTTCAGCAGCCGGGCCCCAAACCTAGTACTCCAAAGCGCAAAGGGATTCGCCGCGGGGCAAAACTGATGTTTATCAGTGGCGTTGCTTTTCCAATATTCCTGGGGATGTCAATTGCGGCAGATTTTCCCGGGCCTCTGCTTGTCCCCTTTACCCTTTTCTTCGCCGGCCTGGCGATTCTCCTCTACTCAGTTATCTTTGGAGATGACACACCGATCACAACCGGCCAATTGCACGAACCTTCGAGGCTGGGTGGCATTTTTGGTAACAATGCTTTGCCGCCCGCTCCTGCAAACGTGCAGATGAACACTCCAGTCGCACATGCCGTGAGAACCTCGGAATTGGTGGGTCCGCCAAGCGTCACCGAAAATACAACCAGGCTACTGGATCGCGAATAGAGCAACCTTGCAAAATGCTCGACTCAGCTCACCTGCGCATCGCACGCGCCACTGATCACCTCAATGAAATAATCAGGTTTTATCGCGACGGACTTGGCTTCGAAATAATCGGTTCGTTTGAGGACCATGCGGGATTTGATGGCGTTATGCTTGGCCGACCGGATCTTTCATATCACCTGGAGTTCACTCAGCAACGAGGACACGTCGCGGGAACCGCGCCCAACCAGGAGAACTTACTCGTCCTCTATTTGCCGATCACGAGTCAGTGGCAACAGGCGGTGGACCAGATGATCTCACACAGATACCAACCGGTTAAGTCCTACAATCCATACTGGGATGTAAACGGTAAAACGTTTGAAGATGCCGACGGTTATCGAGTGGTGCTACAGAATGCTTCGTGGCCAGGCGTGAGTGAGCCAACCTAGCGTTTATTATCGGCCGCTTCTCTCACCCGGCCTGATAGTCCGAACTGAACCATCTGAAAACTGTACCGTGAGTGTGCCGTCGGCCGATCGGAAAAAGCGCGGAGGCGCATTTTGCGAGCCGAATTTTTGAGCTCCGGAATCGTATGAGATGAGGCGGGAGTGCTCAGCCACTTCGGGTTTGGGCAGGCGAATGCTGGGAGCGTTAGGCCGACTACGCTTTTGCTGCTGGATTGTTGTCGGTTTCGGAGTTGCCGCAGTTTCGAGTGACGAAGCGCGATTAGATCTGTCAGAGGGTCTTTCCGTCGATTGAGGTTTTTTCGTGCTTTCAGTTCTGGTTTCGCTCGTTCTAACCGGCTGGTTCCCAGTCGCGCCCTCATTAGTCCGCGGCTTTTCTACTTTCCGCGTGGAGGTGCCGGGTCGCTGTAGGGTTACCTCGTTGGTGACCGTAGGCGCCTGAAGTTGTTTCGATACGGTCGACCAGTGTTGGGAAGCGTAAACGAGGCCTGTCGCCAATGCAGCAATCAGAAGTAGAACGGCAGTCATCGCCCCCGGGCCAAACCGGCGCGCTGAAGCCACCATTTGCATCTTGAGAACTGGCCCATCGTCCACCTCTGCCACTTCCCTCTCAGGCTTCGCCGCCTTCAGCTTCGTTGGCGTTCCCTCTTCAATGGGAACAACTCGAGCGCGGCCCATGGCACGTAACACTTCTCTGAATTCGGCTGCGCTCGCGAACCGATCCTCCGATCGCTGTGCCATCGCCTTGCTCAAGATTCCGCTAATTTCAGGACCAACGGCTGGATGAATGTGATCCGCAGGCTTAAGCGGATCCGGCTCGGCATTGATCAGAGCGGTCGCGCGGACCATAGCGTCAGGGGGCTTGCTCCCCGTCAGCAAATGATAAAGCGTCGCACCGAGGGCATAAATGTCGCTGCGCTGATCCGTGCGTTGATCCTGGATCTGCTCGAGGGGGGCATAGTGTTTCGTGTAACCAAAGAACGCGCGTGAGGCGGTTAGCGATTGGTCAGCCGGTTGAGCTCTCGCCAAACCAAAGTCGAGCAAAGCAATTTGGCCGGTAGCGGTGAGTTTTAAATTGTGCGGCTTGATATCTCGATGAATAACCTGGCGATCTCGCGAGTGTAAATAGATAAGTGCGTCCAATAACTGATCGGCCCAGGCAATAACCTGAGCTCGCGGAAAGGGCCCTGGTTGCTGAGCGATGATCCGGGCGAGGTCGGTGCCCCCGATAAACTGCATCACCAGGAAAGCTCGATTGCCTTCGACAAAGTGATCGCTGACTCGCGGTAACGCGGGATGCTGCATGCTCGCCAGCAGACGTGCTTCATGCTCGAATTGCTTTCGCATGGCCGACTCCGTCGAGAGTGTTTCCTTGAGCGCGACCGTAATGCCTAACCTTTCATCAACAGCTTCGTAAACAGCTCCCATTCCGCCGCGCCCAAGTTGTCGAACAACTCGGTACCTGCCTTGTAGCAACGCGT
Source organism: Pyrinomonadaceae bacterium (assembly GCA_035273425.1). Classification (GTDB taxonomy): domain Bacteria; phylum Acidobacteriota; class Blastocatellia; order Pyrinomonadales; family Pyrinomonadaceae; genus PSRF01. The sequence goes on from DATEPB010000054.1 coordinate 164,298, forward strand.
CAGCCGCTAGAGTCGAATCGGAGGGATTAGATCTGGTTTCGTGAGAGCCGGTCATTAAGATGAACTCCAATTCTGAGTAGGGTCGGTCTTCTTTGCGAGACGCAAAGGGAACCACTATTTGGGAGCGTTTTTGCTGGGCTGAGGCTTCTGGGGCTTGCGGCTGATTGCCGTTTCTTGATGAAGTCGATCGGGGCTATTGACCAACTTCGACATTGGAAGTATATGCCACTCAGGCAGATACGCACAAGAAAATCAATGAATCGTTACTGCTGCTCTTTGAGCAGCGTCAATGAATATGGTTGAAGGCATGAGGTCGGTACCACACCACGGTACAGGCTGTGTGAAACGACCTAGCCGACGAACAACGCTGAAAGCGTTGTTCGTGTTGTTGGAAACTGGAGGTAAGCGGTGGAGCTAAGGTCCGGCCTTAGTCGCCGCTGACATTCGCCCCGACCCTGTCCCGTTCCCGCTCGCGAGCTACGCGTTCGGCGGCAGTCGGTTCTTCTGCGACGTCAGCGGGGCGGCGACCCAGAGTTCCAATGCGGGCGCGTACATGAGACATCTGCGTCGCCAGTGAGCGCCAGCGCGCAGTGTGACGAAGGTCATCAAGGAGTGAATAAACGACTGGAGTCGCAATTAACGTAAGCAACAGTGACAGAGTTTGTCCGCCGATAACCACGATGGCAATCGATCGACGCTCTTCTGCACCTGGACCCGTGCCCAGAGCGAGCGGCATCATTCCGGCAACGAGCGCGAGGGTTGTCATTAGAATCGGTCTCAAGCGATCCCGGTTTCCCTGCATGATTGCTTCGAGTCGCTCAATCCCTCGTGAGCGCAGACTATTCATGTGATCGATCTGCAGAATAGAGTTCTTCTTCACCACGCCAAACAAAACAAGTATTCCGAGCGCTGAGTAGAGATTCAGTGTGTCGCCAGTAATCCATAGTGATAACAACGCAAACGGAACGGACAATGGCAAGCTGAGCAAAATCGTAATCGGGTGAATCGTGCTTTCAAACTGCGAAGCCAGGATCATGTACATAAAGATGATTGATAGAATGAACGCCCAGACAAACTCGCCGAAGGTCCGTTCCAATTCTCTCGCTCTACCTGAAACCATAGTGCTGTAGGCCGCGGGTAGATTCATGTCACTCACCGCGCCTCGGAGAGCCTCAATGCGATCGGCCAAAGCGAACCCTGGTGCTACTGACGCGCGCATCGAAACCTGCCGCTCTCGATCGAGACGGTCAATACGCGATGGACTTGTCTCACGTTTGATCTTGACCAGATTATCGAGCCGTACTAACCCACCGCGAGATGAAGGCACGTAAAGCCGGCCAATTGCACCAACGTCACTCCGATCCGCGGAGATCAGGCGAAGTTGAACGTCGTAATCTTCGTTGACCTGTTCATCTCGATATCGCGACGCTTCTTCATCGCCGCCAACCATGACTCGCAAGCTCGAAGCAATATCCGAAGTATCAACACCCATATCTGCCGCGCGTTGCCGATCGATCTCGACGCGTAACTCAGGCTTATTCAGTTTCAACGATGTGTCTGCATCGACAATGCCACCGATCTTTTCTGAACGCTTCACCAATTCATCGGCGTATCCCGAAAGTGCCTGGATGTCTGGCCCACGCAAAACAAAGTCGATATCAAATCGTCCGCCAGAGCCAAAGTTGAAAGATGGTGCGTTACGAACACTGGCTCGCAGCGGTGTAAATTTACGCAAGCGGCTTCGCACTTCCTGCATCACATCCTGCTGCGCATAATTCCCTCGGAATGCCTTCAGAGGATTGCCGGCCCTGGTCTCTCGCCACAGTCGGGAGAGCGAAAACGTTCGTTCTTCGTGCGGCGCAATCCGTACGTAAGCGCCGCCTTGATTGACGCCTCCCAGGAACGATCCGCCCACGTTTGCCAATACCAGCCGCACGCCCGGGGTGGCCAGAATCTCTTTCTCAATGGCCAGCATGCCTTCATTCATGACAGCCAGATTCGTGCCTTCCGGGGCGTTAATGTTTACTTCAAATTCCGCTTCATCAACGTTCGTAGGTATGAACTCTTGCTTAACGTTTCGATACAACGGAACGCTGGTGAAGATCACGATTGCAGCCACCGCTGCGACAGGCAGCCGGTGACGCATTGCAAAGGCCAGGAGACGGGAGTAGCTGCTGTCGATCCAACGGTAGAAACCTCGACGCGATGCAGGCGCTCCATGACCACCCTTTGCATCATCGACTCGAATCAATCGCGAACTCATCATCGGAGTCAGTGTGAATGAAACGAGCAGACTGACCAGAATCGCGACCGCCGCAGTGATGCCGAACTGATAGAGAAAACGCCCTGAGATGGATGACATGAATGAAACCGGCAAAAAGATCACTACCAGCGAGAGCGTTGTTGCCAGGACAGCCAGGCCAATGTCGCGGGTCGCTTCCTTTGCGGCCTCCCGCGCGTCCATCCGCTTTTCCTCAATGAACCGGAAGATGTTCTCCAGGACCACAATGGCATCATCGATAACCACACCGACCATCAGCACCAGGGCGAGCATCGTGACGCTGTTGAGAGTGAAATCGAGCAACCGCATCATTCCAAAGGTGGAAATTACGGAACACGGAATAGCAACCGCGGCGATCAACGTTGAGCGCCACGAGCGCATAAACATGAAGACGACCAGACTGGCAAGAATGCTCCCCAGTATCAGGTGAGTTTCGATTTCATGAAGAGCTGACTCGATATACCGTGACTGATCGCGAATGATCTCCATCTTGACATCAGCTGGAAGCTGAGAGGCAACTCGCGGTAATTCCCTCTTGATTCCTTCGATGACCTCGATGGTGTTAGCGCCTGACTGACGTCTGATTTCGAGTGAGACTGTCGGCACACCATTGAGTCGAGACAGCGATCGTTGCTCTTTGGTGCCGTCTTCAACGCGACCCACGTCTCTTAACCTAATCGGCGAGCCTTCAATATTCGCAATCGTAAGGTCTTCAAATTGCTTCGGATCCGTATAACGCCCAAGCGTGCGGAGCACGAGTTCCTCGCGTCCGGTATCAACGTTTCCGCCGGGCACGTCGGTGTTCTGCCGATCCAGTGCCTGGCCGATTGCGGTGATTGGAATCTGATAAGCCTCAAGCCGGTCCGCATCGATCCAAACGTTGATCGCGCGTTCCAGTCCACCGACCACTCGGACTTCGCCGACGCCGCCAACGCGTTCGAGTTGCACGCGGGCAACTTTGTCGGCCAGTTCGGTTAACTCACGAAGGGATCGATCCGCAGCAAGGGAAATGGATATAACGGGTGTGCTGTCGTTATCAAACTTTTGGACGACTGGAGGAGTTGCATCCTCTGGTAGACGGCGTCCCAACGTGCTGACGCGATCTCGAACATCCTGGGCCGCGGTGTCCAAATTTCGATCAAGTTTGAATGTCGCAATTACCAGCGAAGTCCCCTGGCCCGAGATGGATCGAAGTTCATCGATACCGTCGACAGTGTTTACGACTTCTTCAACTTGTTGAGTGATTAGAGACTCAACTTCTTCGGGAGATCCGCCGGGGAGACCGATGCGAACACTTACTGTGGGAAGGTCAACTGAGGGAAAGCGATCAACACCGAGACGAAAGAAGCTAGCCGCGCCAACGACGACCAGCGACAACACAATCATCGTCGCAAAAACTGGCCGGCGGATACAAATTTCAGCTAGCTTTTGCATAAATCAGGAAATCGTACTTGGTGCTTTGTTCTTTGTTCTTTGTTCTTGGTCCGTTGTCAGTTGTTAGTGGTCAGTTGTCAGTTGTCAGTTGCACTCAAGCTACGGTCGAAGCCGAAACAGTGTGCACAAAAAGGCAACTATCAATTGACTTCAGAACGGACAATCTAGACTCGTTTCTACTTCGACCGTTGCTTGAAGTGCAACTGACAACTGACCACTAACAACTGACAAACCACAAAGAACAAAGCTCAAAGCTCAAAGCTCAAAGCACGATCTTACTGCACAACTTCGACTGCCTGCCCCGACTGCAGGTTGCCCGGATCCACTACCACTTGATCACCAACGTTGACTCCGGCAACGATTTCAGTCCACTCGCCGCTACGACGCCCGGTAGTAACCGGTTTCTCCAATGCCTTGCCGTTCTGGACGATTATCACTTTTTCTATTCCCGCAAATGTCACGATTGAATTGGTGGGAACCGTGACTGCCATCTTTGCGTCGTCGGTAACAATCTCTGCTCTGGCAAAGGCACCAGGTCGAAGTCTGCCGCTGTTTCGTACATCAGCTTCCACCAGAAGCATGCGCGTTTGCTGTGCAATGACGGGACTGAGACGCATGATCTGTCCGAGGTAAGCGCTCGGATCTCCTTCGACAGTTACCCGCACATTCTGCCCTGAGCGAACGTTTACAGCCTCCCGCTCTGGAACTTCAGCTCGCAGCCGCAGCGGATCCATTTTCACGATGTTAACAAGCGGAGCACCGGCGGCCAGGTATTCACCAACGCTTGCTCGCTTCTCTTGAACGATGCCATCGATCGGAGCATAGACAGAAGTATCAGCCAGTTGCTGTTTGGCCAGTGCCAATTCTGAGCGTCTTTGGGCAACGAGCGCCTGGCGATTGCGAATTTCTTCGATCGCGTCCTGGTATCTGCTGAGCATAACTTTGTAAGAAGCATCGAGCGTATCAAACTCCGACCGCGCGATGACTCCCTGCTCCACAAGTCGGGCGCCGCGATCACGACTGACTCTCGCCTCATCGAGTTGTGCTCGCGCTTGTCGCACCGTGCCGGTCTGCTCCGGCGTTACCCTATCGTCTTTGCCGTCTGGCGATAGACCAACGCGGGCACGTGCCTGAGCTAATCCAGCCTCGGCCTGCTGCACGCGCAGGTTGTAATCCTGAGGTTCGACTTGTGCGATCACCTGACCTCGCCGAACGAGGCTACCCAGATCGACCGTTATAGTTCGCAACCGTCCCGGTACCTTCACACTAGCCGTAGTTTGATCGTAAGCCGCGAGGGTTCCGTTCACCGTTACCGCTTCGCCAAAAGGAGTTTCTTCAACGCGCGCTGTTTTAACCTGACGTGTTCCTTTCGCATCTCCGGGTCTGCCCTGTCGTTGCGCGGCGGGATAATCGCTTTTACATGATGAAAAGAGGAACCCGGACAAAAAGAGAAGGCCGACCATTGATAGTGATCGTGCGCGTGACTCTACGATGTAGTTAGGTACCTTCGACATATGAATCCGAGCCAGCGTCTGCGGGAGTCTGACGCGCTTAACACAGGGGGTTTGGTTAGTTTAACACGCAGGTTAGAGATTCATTAATTGAGGGGAAAATGAGCTGCTGGCCTAAGTTCAACTCCTCGGAGTGCGCCGCCTTTTCGGCGCTTTGGTATGCGGCGGCTTTGCGCCGCTTGTGGGCCATCTCCAAGTAACGGAGATACTTCAACGCGAACCAGGTCGCGCAAAGCCGCGACCGGCCCAAGCGCCGACAAGGCGGCGCACTCCAAGGAGTTGAATTGTTCAGAGTAAAACGCTAGCCGCCGAAACTCTTTCGTATCAGATATGAGGCCTTGACGAAGAGCGTGCGACTATTTCGACGAAAGCCAGGAACGATCTCCGCGGTAAAGGGATTCGGGCTCTCGTAATTCAAGTCGTCGTTGTAACCAACGTAAAAGGAAGTACCGGGACTCGGGGTGTACCCAAGCAGAGCTTGTGTACGTAGTCTTGAATTCAAAGTGTTGTAATCGAGGATAACTCGCGCAAACGTGGCTTTACTAAACTGGTAAGTCGCCCGTCCGGTAAGAATGTTAACGTCGAACGCGACGAGGCCGGTGTCGTATCGGACCAGGCGCTGCTTCGTCAAACTAAGTGAAGTGCGAAGTTCGTTGGTCGGCTGGTAGGTTACCGAAGCATTCAACTGCAGCAGCTGACCGCGACCGGGATCGAGCGGGGCAAGTTGGCCCAGCAACAGCGCGGCCGGACTGACGCGTGGATACTTGCGTCCGTTGCCGAAGTCGAGATCAAAGTGTCCGTTACGACGGGTGACCTGACCATTAAACTGCACCTTCTTGCTGTAGTTTGAGCCGCCATAGAGCGAGAAATGCTGTTTGTGTGAAGAGCGCTCATTGTCGGTTCCGAAGAAAGTACACTTGTTAGCAACGGCGAATGGATTACACGGCCGAGCTTCGCGGGTCCTGCCAAACTCATGATCAAACAATCGCTCATAAGCTGGTTCCCAGAATCCTCCAAACCAGCTATTGCGCGGCAGAGTTAATTCAAACGCATACTCGATCTCGGCGATATACATTTCGCCACGCCAGTTGTAATCGGCGTGAGTTGAGCTATGAAAGTGGTAGCCGATGATCTTCTGCTTGGGGTTCGGATCGGAGTTGTATCGCAAAAAACCAAAGGTGAAATTTGAATCAGTCCGTCCAGTAAATCCCACATCCGCACGATAGTCTTTGGTATAGCCTTCGCCGCCCAGTTCCCAACCCCAGTTTCGTCCCTCTCTTGTATACCAACCTGAATAGGCGAAACCGTTGCCGGTACGATATCTCGTGTAAACCGCATCGTCAGGATCATTAAAGAAATTCCGTGAAGTCGTTCCCAGTACCTGAAACGAGACGGTGCTCGCCGGATCGAGACGAAAACGGCCGTCAACCGCCAGCAGTTGATTGTGTTTCTCGATAAAGTTGTAGCTCGTAGCCAAAACACCGATCGTGTTTTCCTTACCGACATCACGCTTGAATCGCATTACTCCTACGTAGGCGTTCTTATCGAGGAACTTGAAATTGGTGGGATTCAAGCGCTCGTCGCCAACGAAATTACCAGGACCATTGTCACTGGCACCCATGATCCCAAATGTGTTTCGGCCTTTCTTGCCCGTTAACTTTACGGCCACGTCGGGATCGACAATTGAGCGGGTGTGAACAGCGGTGACCAGGGTTTGAAAAATGTCGATGCCCTCGAGGAAGAAGGGACGCTTCTCAGCAAAGAATATTGGAAACCTCTGATTAGCGGTGACGACAAGCTGATCAGCTTCAACCTGCGCAAAGTCAGGATTGATTGCGAGGTCAAGAGTTAACGCAGGACTGGGAATAAACTTCGCAGTTAGTCCAGGATCCAGTCCCACCGGTTGATTTACCAGTCGACCCGAATCGAAGGCCGCAGCCGGAGTGCCCGGCAAGACGCCAAAGGTCCGAGCAAATTTGCTGTCTTGCGCAACCGTCAAACTGGGAATCAATTCAATGGTTCGTTCAATCGAAATATCTTCCAGGCCGCCAAGTTTTCCAGCCTGACTCAGGTTGCTTGAAATGCTTCGGGACATTGGCATCCATGAGTCGAGCTCTCGTTCAAAGCGTTGAATTCGTCGAAAGAAGTGAGCTCCCCAGAATTTTCCTTTTCCAGCTTCAAATCGTAACGACTTAAACGGAATGGCGACCTCAACGAAGTATCCCTGGTCGTTAATGATTCCTTTCGAATCCAGCAACAGGTCGATACTGAAGTCTTCCCCGCGACCCTCGGTCAGCATTCCATCACCTTGGATACCCAGGGGATTAAAAAATATTTCAAACGCCTTGCGCTGATCGTTGAAAGTGTCGAGATAGAAGCCTACATAGTCGTCCTGAAAAATGTTGTCGCGCTTGGCGATGGTTGACCGAATCTTGTCGGGCTCATCGAAAGCCCGGAATGCGATGTAGAGAAACTTCGGATCGTAACCGATTAAAACTTCGGTGGGTTTCGAAGGAGCATTATTGTCTCCCGGAGTGATCTGATAAAAATCTTTCAAGACTGCGGCCGATTGCCACACTTGATCGTCCAGTTTTCCGTCGATGATTGGCGCCGAAGCAAAGCGCGGAATCTTTACCGGGTTTGCTTTTTCAAACGGGAGCACTACCGCGCCCGGTTTGGCAGCGGCAGGCACACTGGCGGCGGGAGTTTTAGGTGATGAACTGGCTTCCGGGGCATCCGAAGTCGCGTCTGAAGAAGTTCCGGTGGTGGGGGCCGCAGGTGATGAAGAAACCGGCGCTGAAGGTGTCGACGCAGGCGCAGCGCCAGAACTGCTGCTCGTCGATTGACCTGCTATCCCAGAAGAGATCGCAAAGGTCAGGGTTAAAGCAAGTAAGATATATTTCATTTACTAAATAGGTCTCAACAGTCTCCTGACATCTCAGCAAAATCACTGGTAAGGACGTCTGGCTCTTAATTGGTGTTAACTTGAAGCTGAAATCCAGGACGAAACAACTAATGCGGCTACGCTACTGCGAGAGCCCATCTAAGAACGGCGAATACAATCAAAAGGTTGCTTCAAAAACCTGCTAAACACGGCCTCAATTGTAAATTCTTTCAACCCAACAACTCTTAACATGGTCTAGTCGATTGGTTGCTACCGGGTTATCGCGTTTTTGCTGTAGTCTGAGTGAGATCGAACTCTAAAAAATCCTCGGATCAAAAGCACCATCGCGTAAGCAAGCTCTATGAACGTCACCAAAGCGCCGAAGTTGCAAAATTTTGAAAGCGACTCCGAGAAAATGAGCGAGGCTCGCGGAAGCGTCACGAAGGCGTTACACGACAGTCCATTTATGAGGGCCTGTCGCCGTGAAGCGGTTCCCTACACACCAATATGGCTGATGCGTCAGGCGGGCCGTTACATGCCCGAGTATCGCGAAGTCAGAAACCGGGTGGGATTTCTCGAACTGTGCAAGACGCCCTCGCTTGCGGCTGAGGTAACGGTGACTGCTGCGGAACGTCTGGGAGTGGATGCCGCGATTATTTTTGCGGACATCCTATTGATTCTCGAGCCGATGGGGCTGGATCTTGAGTTCACAAAAAGCGATGGACCGGTAATTCACAACCCTGTGCGCTCAGCCCGTGAAGTTGACTCGCTGCGCGAAGTAAATGACGTTGACGCACTGGACTTCGTTCTTGAAGCAATTAGGCAAACCCGAACCGCACTCCGACCCGACCTACCTTTGATTGGTTTTTCCGGCGCTCCTTTTACTCTCGCGTCGTATATGGTCGAGGGTGGTTCATCGAAAAATTACGTACATACGAAGTCGATGATGTACAACGATGCCGGCGCGTGGCACGAAATGATGTCATTGATTTCGCGCGCCCTGGTTAAGTATCTCAATGCTCAGATTGAGGCGGGCGCCCAGGCGGTCCAACTGTTCGATTCCTGGGTAGGAGCATTGAATCCGGAGGATTATCGAAATTTCGTTCTGCCTCACACACGAAATGTCATTAAGGCGATCAAACCTGATACGCCAGTGATTTACTTCGGCACCGGAACGTCGACTCTGCTTGATTTGATGCGCGATGCTGGAGCAAACGTTATTGGACTCGACTGGCGTGTACCACTCAGTGAAGGGTGGCGACGTTTAGGACATGATGTCGCGGTCATGGGAAACCTCGATCCCGTTGCGCTCTTTGCAAATCAAAAAGAACTACTTCGTCGCACCGATGCAATTATCAAACAGGCAGAAGGCAGGCCTGGCCATATCTTTAATCTTGGCCACGGAATTTTACCGGGAACACCCGTCGAGAATGTGATCGCCGTGGTAGACTACGTCCACGCGATAAGTAGTCCGACAGTTAGCAGTCCTGAATAGCCTTCGTTCTTTAGGAGACAGGCATTGCCGTTGCTGCCCCCCGCACTCTTTATCGAAAATAAGCAAAAGAAACAGCTAGCTCGAAAAGGAGATTTACCTTATGGGACTCTTTGACAAGATGTTCGGCCGCGGCGCTTCCGATGCGGAGCAGCAGCAGGGGGCGCAGCAGCGCTTTAACGAACTGAAACAAAAATACCAATCCGCGCTGAATTTGGCTGACCAACAGCAAATTCAGTTTCTCAACCTTCACGTCCAGGACAATAAGCTCTTTATCAAGGCCATCGCGCCTTCAGAAGACGTGAAAAACAAATTCTGGGATCAACTGAAGTTGGTTAACGCCGCCGGCGATGACGTGACGGCGGACATCAGCGTTGACGAGAAACGAACCATGGCGGCAGCCGCTGGCGGCGCGCAGGGCTCCGGGGGCCAAAGCTATGCGGTGAAAGCTGGCGATACGCTTTCGAAGATCAGCAAGCAGTTTTACGGCGACTCAAATGAGTATATGCGTATCTTCTATGCTAATCGCGACAAGCTGAAGGATCCCGACAAGATTCAGGTGGGCCAGGAACTGTCTATTCCGGCTGATGATGATGCCTAAAGGTTATTTCATCGCTTAAGAGAAAAGAGGCATCAAGTTGATGCCTCTTTCTTTTTTGTAACGCTGAAAGCGTTCGCTAATTACAGCCCAGGGTTGCGCTCTGGCAACCCTGGGAAAACATAGTTCAGTTCCTAGGCGCAACTCTGCAGGAGTTGCGCGGCTGTTTGTAACCGCGCAACCCCTACACAGGGTTGCTGAGAATCTCCTGTCGCGCTGTTGAACCCCAGGGTTTCAAAGCAAACCCTGGGCTGACATTAGCCAACGCTTTCAGCGTTAGCCTTTTAGTCACATGAATCTTGGAACTCTTGGTACAAAGTCAAGATGAGCGAACAAATGGGGCTTATGTTACGATCCTAACTCGGAATCAAAGTATTCAAATCATCTGATCGGATAGTTGTGCAAAGAACAATCTATGACCGACATGCTTGTTAATCTGCTGAGTCTTCCTCCACTCGACTCCCTCCTGAACGAGTTGGAGAGTTCGCAAATTCAAATTCGTCGAGCGCATCCGTTTGAGATCACGCCAGTGATGGAGTTTGTCGAGGAAGAATTCTCGATCGGTTGGGCGGATGAAATCTCGGTTGGTTTCGCCAATAAGCCGGTATCAGTTTTCGTTGCGATATCTGAGGGAGACATCGTTGGTTTCGCGGCTTATGAGTGCACCCGCCGAAATTTTTTTGGTCCAATAGGAGTAGTTGAGCCAATGCGCATGCGCGGAGTTGGGAAGGCCCTGGTTCTTGCTGCACTGTGGGGATTGCGTGAAATGGGTTATGTCTACGGAGTGCTCGGAGGCGTGGGCCCGGTAAGATTTTACGAGAACACGGTCGGCGCCATCGTGATCCCAGACAGCTCGCCGGGAATCTACTCAAACCTTCTCAAGCCAAGCTGACTCTTTTCGTCCACTGCTTTACCGCGAAGCGGTTACGTAACCCAGCCCAGGGTTGCCGCGTTACGCGGCTACCCTGGGGAATAAACAGCCAAGAATGCTCAACCCTGAAAAGGGGTTGCGGCTCCAACCGAGCCACGTGACTCCATGAACCGAGCCGACAAGACTACTATTCATTTCCCACCTGGGCCCAAGGGTAATCCCATTCTGGGCGTGATGAACGAATTCAATCGCGATTCGCTCTCTTTCATCACGAGATGCAGGGACTACGGCGACGTGGTCCGCATGCGTTTCTTCTACGTTACCGCCTATTTCCTCTACAACCCCGACGACATCGAATACGTCCTTTCAAGCAACGCTAAAAACTTCATCAAGTCGATGTCGCTCCGCTCAAACTTCTTTCATCGACTGTTGGGCAATGGCCTGCTGACTAGCGAAGGTGACTTTTGGCGACGTCAGAGACGCCTCGCTCAACCCGCGTTTCATCGTCAACGTATCGGCGCCTACGGGGATGTGATGGTCGACTTTGCCTCGCGACAAATGTCTTCCTGGCGAGATGGCGAGGTTCGAGACATCCATCGCGAAATGATGCGACTGACGCTCGAGATTGTAGTCAAGACCCTTTTCAATGCGGATGTCTCCGGCGATGCGGACAAGGTCGCACATGTTCTGGAAAAGATCGTTCAGCCGTTTGCCTCGCAAGCGACGTTGAAATGGATTTTGGATAACCGGCTCCCGACTCCGGCACATCGCCGCTTCAACCAGGCTGCCCGCGAAATCGACGAGATCGTGTACCGAATTATCGCCGAGCGTCGATCGAGTGGTTCTGACGAAGGCGATCTGCTTTCGATGTTGCTTGCGGCGCACGATGAAGATGGCAGTCAAATGACTGACCGGCAGTTACGTGACGAAGTGATGACAATTTTTTTGGCGGGCCACGAGACTGTAGCACTCACGTTGTCGTGGGTCTGGTACCTGCTGGCGAAAAACCCGGACGCTGAAAGGCAGTTTCACGAAGAGATCGATCGGGTACTCAACGGCAGGCCACCGACTGTCGAGGACATTCCAAATTTAAAATACACAGAAATGATTGCCAAAGAATCGATGCGACTCTATCCGCCTGCATACGGTCTCGGTCGTGAAGCAATCGAGGACTGTGAGATTGGTGGGTATCTGGTGCCGCGAGGATCACAGGTGTTTGCGTTCTCGTGGGCCATGCACCGGGATCCTCGTTATTTTGACGACCCGGAGAGTTTTCGTCCCGAACGCTGGACAGAAGATTTCTCAAATAGCCTGCCTAAGTATGCGTACTTCCCTTTCGGAGGTGGGCCAAGAATTTGTGTCGGAAACTATTTTGCGATGATGGAGGCGGTGCTGCTGCTGGCAACGATTGGGCAACGATTCCGCTTTGATCTCGCTCCAGGCCACATTGTTGACCTGATGCCTGCGATGTCGTTGCGACCTAAGGATGGGATCAGGGTTGCTGTTGGAGCGCGTTGAGTTACCAACATGCTTTTCAGTGGCGTGGAGGTCAGTACCATAGCGCGGTAGCGCATGGGTGAAGGTTCGAATTGAACGACGAGACCGCCAACAAAGTGGAACGCCTCATGCCCTAACGCTGAAAGCGTTCGCTAATTCCAGCCCAGGGTTGCGCTTTGGCAACCCTGGGACAAGGTAGCCTTTGATTCGAACTCAACCCTGAGAGGGTTGTGCCGCCTTCTTCCTCACTACCTGATCGCAACTCCTGCAGAGTTGCTACAGAATAAATGTGCAGTTTTGTTCCCCAGGGTTGGAGCAACCCTGGGCTCCAATTTGCGAACGCTTTCAGCGTAATTCAAACTGCGTTATGACACGGACGCATATGGGCGTGGGTCATCTCGGCGTCAGGGATGTTTGTTGTGGTGCATTAACCCATGCGCTACCGCGCTATGGGACTTCATTGCCACTGCAGCCCTTCACTCCATCACCTTAACTATTCGCGCCCATTCCTCAAGACTGAGCGTCTCAGCACGCCGGTCCAACGCCACTCCAGCCTGACACAACACAATACTCGCGCCACCATGACTCTTTATCGTCTCCTGCAATGGCGATGGCGCGCTGCGTAAGTTATTCAGAATCGTTTTGCGTCTCTGAGCAAAGCCAGCGCTAACGACTTGCCACAAGAGCTTTTCGTTCTTCACCCCCTCAGCAGCTTCAAGCCTTGGCACCAGGCGCATCACGCTACTCCAAACCTTTGGCGCAGGACGGAATGATCCAGGGCCGACATCAAACAACTTTTGGGCAGTGCAATAAGCCTCTACCAATACAGAAAGAAAACCCCGGTCCTTCGTTCCTGGCTGCGCAGTAATTCGATCGACCACTTCCATTTGCAACATCAAAACCATCTCGGTAAGACATCGCCGTTGTTCTATTAGCCTCTGGAGAATTGCTGTGGCGATGTTGTAAGGAAGATTCGCGACCACTCTCGCCTGCGTTGCAGGACGAATGACCTCACAGAAATCTGTGGCCAGCGCATCGATTTGGACCAGTTGAAAGTTTTCCCTACCTCCAAACTTGTCGGTGAGTATTGGTATCAGGTTTCGATCAAACTCGATCGCAATCAAACGCCCGGATCGTTCCAATAGCGAAGACGTGAGTGCTCCCTGACCGGGACCAATTTCAACAATCGTTTCGTCGGAAGTAGGTTGTAGAGAGTTTACAATGCGCTCGATAGCTCGCTTATCAACCAGGAAGTTTTGCCCAAGACTCTTGGACGGGCGCGGAATTGCTGGGTGTTCACTAACTTCAAGAGGAGGAGTTGGTCCTTGTGAGCGTTTGCTTCCCTTGGCGCCAGATCTCGCCTTCGAGCTTTGTCTCGAACGATTCATCGTTCTGCTTTCATCTGGCGTTGCGGCGCCTCGGATATCCAGTTACTTCAATATCGCGTCCGCGCTGAACGATCTGTAAATCCTCAAGATCAAATGCCTCAGCCAGAGCTGCTACGCCCTCGCCGCCTACGGCTACCGGCGCCGAACTGCCGCCGATGATCGTTGGCGCAATGAAGAACGACACCTTATCTACCAATCCTGCGTCGAGGAATTTCCCCGCCACACCCGCGCCGCCTTCTACCAAAACGCTTTGGATCTCTCGCTGGCCAAGCGCATTCAAAACATGAAGCAGGTTGCGCCCATTGGTGTCACGGATCACTTCTATTCCCTGTGAGGCTAGCGATTCAACATCGGCGTTTGGAGATGAGTCAGCAAAAATAACCAGTGGGAACTCATTTGCTGTGCTAGCGAGCTGCGACTCGCGCTTGATAGTGAGTCGTTGATCAAGGACAACTCGAACTAACGGCCGGCGTCGCTCTCTTCCAGAACGATCAGTCAGTAGTGGATCGTCGGCGACTGCGGTACCCGCTCCAACCAGGATTGCGTCATTTTCGTGACGAAGTTCGTGGACGCGCTCTCTGGCCGCCTCTCCCGTGATCCATTTGGAGTCGCCCGAACGAGTGGCAATCTTTCCATCCAATGAAGCAGCGAGTTTGAGATGAACGAAAGGCCGGCCCGTACGCATGAAGTGCACGTATTTCTCGTTAACTCGCAAGGCTTCCGCTGCCATCAACCCTACGGCGACTTCAACGTTTGCCGATCGCAAGTGAGCAAATCCCTTGCCTGATACTTTTGGATTCGGATCTTCAATTGGCGCCAGCACGCGACTGATGCCAGCATTTATCAGCGCGTCGGTACAAGGTGGAGTGCGCCCATGATGTGCGTGCGGTTCCAGTGAGACGTAGGCGGTTGCTCCCTTTGCTTTCGGACCAGCTTGCTCGAGCGCATAAGTTTCAGCATGTTTGAGGTGTTCGAAAAGGTAGAAGCCTTCGCCAATGATCTCGCCAACGTCATTTGCGATCACGCAGCCTACCAGTGGTCCAGGGCTTACTTTGCCGGTGCCTTTCTCAGACAGCTCGAGCGCACGCGTCATGAAGCGGCGATCCAGTTCCGCGCGCGGGCCTACCTCTGATGTCGTTATCGGGATTGTTTGCGGCATCGTGATCAGATGGTCATTCAAATAAGCCGTTGACGTAGAGTTCCGGATCGAAGACCACCAGGTCGTCAACCTTCTCTCCGATTCCGACATAACGAATCGGCAGATTGAGTTCCTTGGCAATGGCTACAGCGATTCCACCTTTCGCAGTCCCGTCCAGCTTTGTGAGCACAATACCCGTAACGCCGGCAACTTTTAGAAACTGCCGCGCCTGCTCCAATCCGTTTTGGCCGGTAACTGCATCTACCACCAGCAAGGTTTCGTGTGGCGCCCCCTGAACCTCTCGGCCCGCCACCCGCTTCATCTTTTCGAGTTCGGCCATCAGGTTGGACTTGTTGTGTAAACGTCCTGCGGTATCAACAATCAGGACGTCGGAGTTGCGAGCCTGGGAAGCCTTAAGAGAATCAAACAATACTGCGGCCGGATCAGTTCCTTGCTTCTGTTGGATTAGCGGAACACCGGTGCGCTCGGCCCAGATGGCCAGCTGATCCGACGCGGCGGCGCGAAATGTATCGGCAGCACAAATGAGCACATCATTTCCCTCAGCCTTAATTCGCTGCGCCAGCTTACCTATTGTCGTGGTCTTCCCCACCCCGTTCACACCGACGATCATCATCACGTAAGGCTTAACGTCGTCAGGGACGCTCATCTCCGAAGCCACGCCTTGCGATTCAGACTGTTTCAATATCTTCAGCAACTCTGTCTTGATCGCTAGTTTTAGTGCATCAAGGTCATTGATCTGTTTGCGGGCAATTCCGCGCCTTACTGTCTCGAGAATGTGCTGTGTTGTGGCGACTCCGATGTCCGCAGCGATCAACGCTTCTTCCAGTTCATCAAGCAGGTTTTCGTCGATCTGCTTCAAGCCCTGGAAAACTGTGTCCAGACGATCCGATAGCGATTCACGCGTAGCCGAAACAGCCCTGCGAAACCTTGCTGAAAACTCCTGCTCCAGCGCTGCTTCCTGAGCCTGCAACTCTTCCATCGACAGATTCAAGCCGAGGACAGAAGTCGCAAACGGGGAACGCGAAGCGACCGGCTTTTGCGGAATGGTCGAGGCAGCTGCGACGGACGGTGCCTTTTCGACAGTTTCGGCTACCCGCTTTGGCGGTTCACTCGGAACTGGCGTCGGACCGGCACCCGTGGCTACTGGTTCAAGAGTCGCCACAGTTTTCGAAACGGATGGTTCAGGTTTCGCAGCAGCGGGAGTCTCAGCCACGACCTGTTGGCTATCCCTATCGGTCGCGGCCGCCGGGGTCGAGGGTTCGTTTAATTTTAGCGAGACAAATTGATCCCCGCCCTTACGTTTCCAAAACAATCCCATATGATTGGTCCAACAAAAAATCCCTTGTGAATTCGAATTGTTGATTATAAGCGCAACAGCCGCGCTCGAACAAAAACGAGCACGGCTGGGTTATCTAATGAGGTGTTTAGCTGATTAAAACTAGGAAACCAGAAGCGGTTCGCGGTCACCGGACGCTGGAACCGACGGCGGCGGTACATCTCTCGCGGGCTTATTGCTCTTGAGTTTGACGGAGCCCGGTCGAATCTGGCCCTCTTCACAAGCCTGCACAAAGGCCGCAACTACGCTTTCGTCGTAACGCGTTCCCACAAAACTCTGTATTCGCGCTA
This sequence comes from Pyrinomonadaceae bacterium, assembly GCA_035273425.1. Lineage (GTDB taxonomy): Bacteria > Acidobacteriota > Blastocatellia > Pyrinomonadales > Pyrinomonadaceae > PSRF01. The sequence continues at coordinate 181,039 of DATEPB010000054.1, forward strand.
CTGCATCTTCAAACTTCATCGCCTGTTGATACGGACGATCCGTAGTCATCGCATCAAATGTATCTGCGACCGCCACCACCTTGGCCATCAATGGAATCTGATCCCCAGTTAGACCTTGAGGATAACCCTGGCCGTTTACCATCTCGTGGTGCATGTACATTCCGGGAAGAAACTCTTTCATCGCACCGATCTGCGACATGATCTTGTAACCCTTCTGCGGATGCTGCTTCATGATTACAAACTCATCATCCGTTAAGGCAGCCGGCTTCTTTAAGATCTTATCGTCAATTGCAATCTTGCCCACATCGTGAAGTAACGCGCTGATTCGGATCTTTTCACACTCGTCATCCGAGATACCCAAACGCTGGGCGATCGCTATCGAGATTCTTGACACGCGCTCGGAGTGTCCTCGGGTGTAGGGGTCCTTACCATCGATCGCGGCCGCCAGACTCTTAACCGTTCCAAGGAACAGTTCTCTATTTTCAGCCGCCGACTGCTGCAAGTCTCGAATGTAATGTTCGAGCTGGTCAGTCATGAGGTTAAACGAATCGCCAAGGCCGCCCAGCTCGGTTCGGCTGCGAACATCAATGCGTTGCGAAAAATCGCCGGATGCAATGCGGTGGGCGCCGAGGGCCAACTCCTGAACCGGCTGGGTAAGTTTCTTGGCAAAAAAGAATCCGATTGCGAGCGTCAAAGCTCCAGCAACGAAACTGATCAGCACCGTCTGGCGACGCATGTCGGTAACCGAAGCAAGCGCGGCTGATTCATCCTGAATCGCAATCACTCCCAGCCTTGCGTTCTTATCCAACTCGGCAGTCGCGTACGATCCGAGCATGTCAACTCTTCGACCGTCTCGCATAAGGCTGAAGGGAGCAAGGGCTGACTGCACCTGTGCGCCTGACTCCTGCCAGTCCTGCACAACTTTCAGATCCGTCATTGGCTTTTCAGCAAAAGCGACGCTGGCTTCAGGGTGGGCCACGGCTCGCCCATTCTGATCGACTACGAACACCACCGGAAGACCCGCGTCTAGTAACTCCCGCTCACTCTTCGAGGTTGGCTGGTGAACTGCCTTAAAGACATCCTGGAACGAAACGATCGCGACCACCGCAGCCACTACGTCGTGTCCGCTCGCACCGCCCATCACTGGCGCTGCAACTGTTAAAGCCATCTCCTGACCTGAACGAATAATTTGTGGCCGGCTAACTACAACGCCCCGACCATTCATTCTCGCCAATACCTCACTGACGCGCTGATCAACTTCGTCCCGCTGAATTACGTCGGGTTGAAAAGCCTTGTGTAACTTTCCCGTGACCGGCCAAATCGCCAGAGCAATCAGATTCGGATCCTCTTCGAGGGTCTTCTGTAGACGTGAACTGTCTCCTCCATCGTTAAGCGCCTGGATTCCTCCAGTGATCTCGAAGGCTCGTGCCAGCCCTGTAACCACGTCGCGGTATCGCTGGCCATACAGCTCGATTTGGCGCGCCTTATCCTGTACAAGCTGGGCCTGGTACCGACCTTCCACCGAGCGCAGTTCCTCGGCGGTCCGGTCGGACAGTAAGGTGCCGGCGAAGGTTAGCGGCAAAAGCCCTACTAGCAGCAGGACTCCCAAAACGATGTAGAGGAGACGGACGCGTCCTGGTTTCTTCACGGTGTTGATTGCTTATTCTGGGAAATACTTGGCTTTCCTGAAGGAAAGGTTCTGAATGGACTGACGACCGAATGGTCGTAGGTCATTATGTAGATTAAACTTACAGCTGTCAATGCGATTGTTAAACTGCGTTGGCCCGTAATTGCGCCGTAAATAAAGGACTTAAGCGCTTTTAATCAAACTTAAGTCAGGGGCATAACGTCTAAAGGTTGCGGAACCGAAGGCTGATTCTGATTCTGGGATCCGGACAACCGGGACTCGCTGAATAGATAGGATGGAAACCGCTACGAGCGACGAGCAGATCGTAGAACGGGCTTTAACCGGGGATGCTGATGCGTTCGGCGAGATCGTGCAACGCTGGGAACGTCGAATCTTCGCGCTTGCTTTCGGCATGCTTGGTCGTGAAGAAGATGCGCGAGATGCTACGCAGGAAACCTTCCTGGCTGCCTTCAAGAATCTCCGTGGCTTTCGCGGCGAGGCCAAGGTTTCGTCCTGGTTGCACCGGATTGCGGTCAACCAATGCATTACTCGACAGCGTCGGGCGAAGGTGAGAAATGAAAGCGCGCTCGAAACTGAGGCCGAGAAACACGCGGCGAGTTTTGCGATCCCCAGTCATCATTCGCCTGGACGAATTGTCGAAGGGACAGAGCGAACTGAAGCGGTGAGACGCGCGGTGAATAGTTTGCCCGTAGACTTGCGACAGGTTGTGGTTATGAAGGAATTTGAGGAACTAACGTTTCAGGAAATTGCCGACGTGCTGGACATACCCTTGAGCACGGTCAAGAGTCGCTTGTATACGGCATTGAGACAGCTGCAAATGCGGTTACAAAAGTTTGGAAATTAGTTTCCAAAGCGGGGGCGGAAAATGAAAGAGATGAACTGCGGACGAGAGGAAGAGTTAGTCAGCTTTTTGTATGGCGAGTTGAACTCGGCTGAGAAGGCTGAATTTCATCGGCACCTTGCAACCTGCACCGGATGTAAGTCACAGCTTATGTCATTCACCGATTTACGCGAATCGGTTGTCGCCTGGCGCAATGAAACGATCGGCACGCTAACGCCGGCTGTCTCACCTCGGCCAGTGGTCATTGACCGTCCGCAGCCTTCAGCATGGGCGGCGATCCGCGAATTCTTCAATCTTTCGCCGCTATGGATGAAAGGGAGTGTTGCCTTCGCATCGTTGCTTTTCTGCTTATTGGCCGTCTTAGCGGTAGCTCGTTTCAATCAAACTTCTCCAGTGAACAACGTCGCGAGCAACAGTGATGCAAAATCCTCTCAAGAGTTTGACGCGGCGGTTGAGCGCCGGGTCAAGGAGGAACTGCAACGCCGGGAGGCTGTAAAAGAGCCATCGCCGATCGCTGTCGCCGAAAATCCGGATGGGCAATCCACGCTCCCGGTTAAGCGAAACAAGCGGCCCCTGCAATCCGCGTCGGCTGCAAAAGTCACGAGGCCATTATCAAAGTTAGAGCGGCAGGAGTTGGCGGCAGATTTGAGACTGACTGAGGAAGCCGGCGACCTCGACTTAATTCTGATTGGCGACCGAATCAATCAATAGCGCTTTTAATCAAAGAAAGAGATTCGAAATTAACATGAAGGACACATTAAAAAATTTTCGATACTTGTCATTGCTTCTGCTGATGGTCGCAGGCGTATCAGCCAACGGCCAATCGCCACCATCACCGCCCCCACCTGGGGCCTCACAAAGTCAGATGGCTGGGGATCCAATCCGGCAGTTGAATCTGACTCCGGAGCAGCGCGAACAGATTCGCCTGATCAGAGAGCAGAATCGCGACGAAAGGTCTTCGGTCAACCAGCGAGTGCGGGAAACCAATCGAGCGCTCGAGGAAGTCCTGAATTCTGATAGCCCGGATGAAAGTCTGGTTGAACAACGGCTTCGGGAAGCGGAAGCAGCTCAAGGGGCCGCCATGCGCATGAGGATTCTCACCGAACTAAAGATTCGGCGCGTTTTGAGTTCTGAACAGCGTGTTCTCTTGCGGTCACTCCGTCACGGTGCTCACGAACGTAGATCTGAACGTAGGTTGGAGGGGCAGGAGCAACGGCTACAGCGCCGACATGAAAGGACTCAGCAAATGCGGGAACGGCGCAACAATCCTGCTCTTACTCGCCCCGCCGCTCCACAACAGCGCCGTCCGATCCTTTAGGACGGTTGTAGCCCAAGCTGGTCGAGCGTGTCCAACGGCCACTTTGTCGGTACAGCACCGGACCCGTCGGGGTTCTGTACCGACCCTTTGTGCAACCGACTTACAAACCGTTTCTACCAACCCTCAACACTCCTCCCTAAAGCCGGTAGTGTCCTATTTCAAACCGTCTTACCGTAACGATGGCATAGACTTTGTCCGATAGTTATTCTATTCTGCGTCATAGTTGATATAACATGCTTCGTTCCTCTCATCTTTCCAATCCTTAGAAAACGGAGAAAGTTTATGATAGATACAAGTTTCATGGCATTAGTCTATTGCGATGGCGACCAAGCTGGAAAACAGTGGCTGGACGGGGATCCGGCCAGCGGGTGGGTCAGTCTATCTTACGGGTTTTCAAGCGCGGCCCAACCTGGACACACTGGAACGCTGTGGCAGTTCGATAGGATGGCGCCCAATACGTATACGCTGAAGAACAAAGGTGCTGGAACTGCTCTCCCCAAGAGATTTCTTTGGGCGGCCGACGTAAATAAGGATGTCATCCTCGCTCCGGAGAGCACAGATGACAACGTCCAGTGGATTTTTAAGCAGGATGTCGAAGATCCCGTGTCAGGTATGATGATGTACCAGATTCTTAGCAAGCAAAGCGAGTTTGGCGATCTATACCTTACTGGCGACACCCGTGGAGAAAGCGGGGGTGTATCCCTTACTGATGGCAAGCAAGGGGGAAACCTCACCGGCCTGAATTGGATCGTCTTAGTGCAAGCTACTTTTTCTTAAACGGTTTTGCTAAAAACCAGCAAAAGTCCGAAGCGCTTACATCCGCTTCGACTGCTGTTTGCGGTGAATCTACTCGCGGCAATTCGAGTAGAGCTATATAGCGTCTCGATAGGTCTACCTATCCGGCTGGTATGCCGCTTGACGCATCGCGCAACTTTGCGCATGATAAGCCGCTATTTCAAAAGTGACCGTCCATGCTTGAGAGCGGTAAGGCTCCGTGAACGGATACAATTCAAAACTTCTTCAGTCGTCGCAGCCACAGCCTCTTCGAGTCCGCACTTCTGGGATTCATTAACGGCTGGCTCCCAAAACTAGCTGCTCAATGAACTTCGTATCGCGCTCTATCTTCGAGTTGCAGGAAACCACGTTGATAGTAGCGCGGTCGGTGACTGGTTTTATCAAGGGGCCGCGCTATTTTTCAGAAATAGTCGCCCAGTTGGACACCATCGGCGTCGGTTCTCTTAGCATTATTCTACTGACCGGCTTCTTCACGGGCGGCGTACTCACGGTACAAACCTATCCAACTCTGGCTTTCTGGGGACAGCAAGCCAAGACCGGACAACTGGTCGCGGTTGCGCTGGTGCGCGAGCTGGGCCCCGTACTCACCGCGTTGATGGTATGCGGGCGCGTAGGTTCAGCCATTGCTGCCGAACTCGGCTCAATGAGTGTCTCGCAACAGATCGATGCCATGCGTGCGCTCGGGACAGATCCGATTCGCAAACTGGTGACGCCGCGGATAATCGCGTTGCTAATTGCGCTTCCACTGTTGACGGTGCTGGCGGATGTGGTCGGAATTGGCGGAGGAGCGTTTGCTGCGACGAGTCTTTACGGTTTGACGTTGAACGAGTTTCTGTCTGCGGTTCGTGACGGAATTACCACGGATGATATTATTGGTGGCGTAATCAAACCGACTTGCTTCGCCCTAATAATTGGCTCAATCGCGTGCTACAAAGGGCTTAATACGGAAGGCGGTACGGTAGGTGTAGGTCGGGCAACGACCAGGGCAGTAGTAACTGCGTCGATCGTGGTTATCATTGCCGACTTCTTCCTGGCCAGGGCGCTGCAACATGTTTTGGGCGGGCACATGTAAGCTATAGGTTCGTATGTCAGTATCAAGAACAGAAGCCGAATCCATTCATATCTCTGAGATGAGCGAGAATGCGGCTGAGTCGACCTTTCATGAGGTTGACGATCAGCAGCGAATAATTCCCGCGATTGAATTTCGGGATGTGGTGCTTTCTTTCGACGAGCGTGTGGTCCTCGATCGTTTGAGCTTCAAGGTCTTGAAGGGTGAGACGAAAATCATTCTCGGCGGTTCGGGCGGAGGCAAGTCAACCATCATCAAGCTCGTGCTGGGACTGCTCAAGCCCGACTCGGGAAGAATTTTAGTCGATGGCGAAGACATCACGGATTACAACGAAGTACAGATGATGCCGGTGCGCAAGAATATCGGCATGGTGTTTCAGGAGGGCGCGCTCTTCGATTCCCTTTCCGTCTATGACAATGTGGCTTACCGCCTTCATGAGCAGGGAATGGCCGAAGATCAGGTTGAGCCCGAAGTCCGGCGAATGCTTCGGTTCGTCAATCTTGAGGACGCGATCGACAAGATGCCGGCCGAACTATCGGGAGGCATGCGCCGCCGCGTCGGCATCGCTCGTGCTTTGGTTGGTGACCCGAAGATCGTGCTGTTTGACGAACCTACAGCGGGTCTTGATCCGCCGACCGCGCGCACAATTTGCGAACTCGCTATGAAGCTGCGCGACCTCGAAGATGTCTCCTCCATTTTCGTCACGCATGAGATGAATAACCTGGGATACATTTGCTCCGAATACGCCGTGGTTAACGATGCTGGAGAAGTGGTGTTTGAACGGGAAGGCGAGCGCCTTTGCCTGACCAACAGCAAGGTCATGATGATGCGTTCCGGTAAAATCATTTTTAGTGGTACTGATGAAGCGCTACGCAGGGCCGAGGACGCTTATATTCAGAAGTTCCTTCGCGGACACTAGAAAGAAAGGATGAAGGATGAAGGATGAAGGATGAATTAGGATAAACCAGGAAAGCATCGCAGATGCTTTCTGATTCATCCTTCATCCTTCCTACTTCATCCTTAAATTGCCGTCATGCCAAGATCGACAAAAACGGTGAGCGTGAATCAGTTGCGGGTCGGCATTTTTGTGCTGATCTCAATCGTTGTATTGATCTTCCTGATACTCAATGCTTCCGGTGATCTCAATCCCTTCGCGAAGAAGCTCTACTTGAAAGCGCGGTTCGCTGATGCCAACGGATTGCGCGAAGGCTCTGAAGTGCGACTGTCGGGTGTGCGCGTGGGTAAAGTCGATAAGATCACTTTGTTGCCGCCATCATCGGAACCCAATCCTCAACGAGTAGAAGCCCTGATGGTGATCAATGGAACGATCGACGGCCGGCCTGCCAATGAACGGATCCGGGAAGATTCAACCGCTCAACAAGGGTCGCCGAGTTTGCTGGGAAACGAAATGCTGATCAATATCAGCCCCGGCACCGCGCTCGCTCCACCGGTTAAGGACTACACCATCCTGCGTTCATCCAGTTCCAACACCGTAAACGACTTTGCTACTTCGGGAACTGAAGTGGCCCAGCGGCTCAGCAAGCTTTCGCAACAACTGAGCGAAGTGGTGAAGGACGTTCAGGAAGGCAAAGGCACCGTCGGACGTCTCTTCAACGATGAAGCCCTCTATAACAATCTCAACGCGACGGTACGTGAAACCGAAGATTTGATGCAGGCGATCAGATCGGGACAGGGTTCCGCGGGCAGGTTTATTAACGATCCCGCGCTGTACAACAACGCGAATGAAATAGCTATACAGTTGAGGCAGATCGCTGCGGATCTCAAGGCGGGTCGAGGTACGGCCGGCAAGTTACTGACTAACGATGAGCTCTATGTGCGCATCAATCGCACCGCCGATCGCCTGGATCGTTCAGTCGAACAAGTAAATTCCATGATTGCCGAGATCAATGCGGGTCGCGGTACCTTGGGAAAACTAATCAAGGATGAAGCCGTCTACAACGACGCGCGCGCGGCGATTGCTCGTTTCAACACGACCGCGGAACGAATCGACAACATGGTTGCCGCAGCCCAACGTGGCGAAGGCACCGTGGGTAAACTTCTCACCGACGACGCCCTCTATTCCAACGTAAATCAGTTTTCATCTGAAGGCGTTAAGATGCTTTACGACTTCCGACAGAATCCGAAGAAGTATCTGACAATCAAGTTTGAACTGTTCTAGTTGAAGGCGAACGCCGCTTGGCCTCCAGCGGCGTCTCGACACGTCCGCACTACACCCCTTAGAAACTGCTCTCGTCCGCCGACGGTCCATAGATCGACGGGACCGGAATATCGTTCAATCGCAGGTAAACTCCGAGTTGGGCGCGATGGTGGATCATGTGATTCATGACGAAGCTGCGCAGCACCGCAATTTTAGGCATTGTCAAAACAGTGTGCCCGTCTGAGAGTAGCGTCCACGGTTTGAAAAGTTCCTCATCACTGGCGCCTGCAATTGCTGCTCGAGTTGCCGCGGCATTCTTGTCAAAAAGATTCAGCACCTCTTCACACGAAGTGAGCTCTTGCTGCTTCGCAGGAACGCCACCCGGGTTCATGTCAAACGAATCCGAGGTGATAGTCAGGCTACCCCAGCTCGGCAAGTTTGCGAGGTGAGAGGCAAGCGGCCCCATCGCAAAAGACTTGGCGTGCGGCGTCCAACCAAACTTGTCATCAGGCACACGTTCAAGAGTCTTTCGCGTGTTGGCCATTTCATGATCAAACTCCGGCAACAACGACTGGCTGATTCCCATAGTGTCCTCCATGTACGACGGCATTCCTGCCTGTCAAAGTTTCGTCAAACTGCCTGCTTGCGAGCAACAGACTTCCTGAGTGAGGACAGGCAGGAATGCCTGTCCTACTTATGCACGATCCCAAAAGCGCGAACCGGAAACGTTCCGAAGTCCTTTACCTTCACTGGTACTGCAAAAAATTTGAAGTTGCGATCCGGAAGCCGGTCGAGCCCAGAAAGATGTTCGACGATCGGGATATTGTGCGCCAGCAAGATTGAGTGAGCAGGACGGTCGAGCGCGGCAGTGTCATCGATGTTGTACGAATCGATGCCAACTAGTTTCGCGCCGGCAGCCGCCAACCCCTCCGCGGCCTCACGATTTAGAAACGGATGAGTGCCATCGGAATATTTCTCGGTGCGCCAGTGTTTGTCCCAACCTGTATGAAACAGCACGGCCTTACCGCTTAGATCCAACCCAGCCAGATCTGATGCAGAAACTGCGCCCTCTTGCGAGTTGATTTTCCTCACAACTATGCCGTCCAGATTTGCGAGTGAACTCAGCTCAAGGCCAGCAAGATCCTTGCCCTGGGGATAACGATGAAACGGACTGTCAAGGTACGTGCCCGTGTTGGCCACCATCTCAATCTTGCCGATATGGAATTGTGTTCCCTCTGCATAGTGGCTGCGCGACTGCTCGCGGGACAAGAAATCGCTGATAACAGGACCGGGCAGGCCCTTGTAAGTGATCATTCCGTTTTCGACGGTGTGGGACACGTCGATCAGTTCGAAATCCGTTGTCACTCGCTCTCCTTCATCAAGTTAAATCTCTCCTCAGTTGGCTACTCTTGAAAACCGTTTAACGAAACTGCGGCTCTGCCGCCGCACAGTGCGGAAAGGCTCAGCCTTTCCGAATCAGTTCTTTAACTTTTGCTGAGGCTGAGCCTCAGGGATGATGTGTCCGTTAACGGAATGCCAAAGGCTGTCCCCACTGTCCGGCGGCAAAGCCGCAACCGATAGTCTCACGCTGTCTCATTCACTTTTTCCTGCACCAGCACTTGAAAACTGGCCGCCATTCCATCCGGCAAAATCATTTCCCGGGCGGCGGTGCTCAAGCGAAGTCTTTCCACATCGTCGACCTGCTGGTCCATTTCCAATTGCAACTGGGTTAACAGACCAGCCGACAGTAAGAACTTGTCCTGACACTCGAAAGCAATAGTCTTCAAGCCCAGTTTGTCACCAACATCTCTAACCACACTCCAATCAACTGAGCTCGTCAAATCCTGTTCGCCGGGTGTGGAAAGAACGTCCGCCACAAAAGAATGCTTCTGGAAACCGCGCAGTGTCCCCTCGCTTCGAAGAGATTGCGGGTCAACACCATAATCAACCGTGATCAGAAACCCTCTCGTAATTCTTGCCGAAGCCAAGGTCAGCCAGTCTTCGATGGCGAGATTGATTTCAGTGGATTGGCCTTCAGCTAATTCAATTCGACGTTCCGCTATATGTTTTGTGAGTTCCGGAGATGAGAGCGCTCCAAGGGCCCAGACAAATTCTTCATTCGGCCCCAGGTTTACGTAGAACTCGCGTACCTCACCGTTATCAACTGTGACCCGGTGCACGGGAAACGCGTCAAATAGTTCATTTGAAAAGACAATACCAGGGTTGATTTCCGCCGCTGCTATCGGTTCGAAGGTTACGCGGTCACCAAAGGAACTAAGCCTCTGGCGCGTCGACTCGCCTGCGCCGATTTCATCAATAACATAGTGCGTCGCTTTGAAAACGTGAGGGAAAAATTCCTGAAGTGTTGCCAACAGTCCATTCGCGAAACTTCCGTCGCCGGCGCCTGACTCGACAATGGTCCATTTGGATGGCCCACCCAGTTTCTCAAACAGGTCAGCAAAATACCCGGCAAACGTCGCTGCAAACAATGCGCTACGTTCAGGACTGGTGCGATAGTCCCCTTCTCTTCCCCAGCGCTTTCGATCGGACCGTTTGTAGTAACCTTCATGTGGATCGTAAAGCGCGGCCCTCATCCACTCGCAGAAAGTAATAGGTCCTTCGCGGCGAATGCGTTCACGCAAGCGTTCAGAAAGAGGCAAAACTACTGGACTAGTGTCGATCATGTTTTACGAAGGACAACTCAGTAATTAAATGGCGGCTCGATTATTCAGGCTAAAGGGCAAGTCTGACAAATGGCGGGAGACTATCGATTATTCGGTAGTCGCTTGATTTTGAAATCTCAGTGCCACCTCCGTGTTCTCTGTGCCTCTGTGGTGATGTTTTGTCGGCAGTTAATTCAACCACAGAGACACAGAGAACATGGAGATTACACAGAGAAAACCGAATCAAGTAACTACCGATTATTCGGATCATCTTTATCGAGCAAGCGGGTCGTGTTTTCGGTGATGCTGGGTGGCTGATAAATCTCGGCCGTGTTCGGTCGTGCCCTCCAACCAACAGGGCTGGATGAAGCTGGCGGCAGCGACGGGCGCATCGAAGCGTCGAGTTGTGGCGTGAACCCTTGAGCGTATCCGGTCGCCTGGCTAATATCGATAGGTGGGTTGGCATCCTCCATGATCACCGCGTAAAGAATTCGCAGGAGCCCACCGACAAAACATATGAGTGCCGCCAAAGGCACAATCACTTCCGGATTTCCGAAAAAGTTCACCGTCAAGATCGCTAAAAGCGGAACGATGAGGGCCGTGCTCAACATCAACATCGCTCCCTGACGCACACCCTTGCTTCGCGGTGACATTCCTTTGGGCACCCGCGGCGCGTAGCGGCCCGGCACCATTCCGCCCGCAGCCATCACTGTGGACACGCCCTCAAGCAGGAACCCGCACCGCGAACAGAATCGAACGTTGTCAGCGATTTGTTGCTGTCCGCACTGTGGACAAAACATCGAGAGTCACCTTCGCATCCATCGCCATCACGAGCCGGATGCGGCCCATCGTCGTGTTGGAAAACCTAACTTAGATAATAAACCCTGCGGCTTGAATACTGGAAAGGAACTTTACTGCGCACACCGCCTGAGTCTGGTATTCATTGGCTCTCAGCAAAGTGCCCAGGAGTAGATCAACTAACGCACACGTACCAGAGGGCGTCGCAACTTGCTTCGAGAGACAGTCATCGTCTGAAAAGCTTTCAAACGCCCTTTTGCGCAGAGTTTCAACCTCGCCCAGATGCTCGATGATTTTTGGCCTGGTCGAAAGATGTTCGGGCAAGGTCCACTCAAACGGGTCGTCCCACAGGTTTGCAGTTATGCCGCCGAACGTCTGTTCAATCTCGGCCGCACATCTGAGCAAGGCCTCGCCGACAGAATGTCCTGATTTGCCGGCCTTAACGTAAAGAACCTGGTCGTCAATCCCTTCCGTGATTCGACATGACTGCGCATGTAAACGCGCAAACTCTCGGTCAAGACTGTCGACGACGGTACGATGGCCGAGAGTTTGCGCATTCCGTGTTTCGTGCATAGGCGGCGTAAGTCTCTATCGATCTTTGGTGGCTCGGTCGGACTCTTCCAGCACCGTGCCGTAGTTTCGGCCTCCAAAATTGAATCCGGTGTAAACGCGTCCCTTCGCTCCAACTCTCGCACCTTTCGATGGTACGCCGCGACGAGTGACGACCCATAACCGGCCGGTGCCGTCATCAATTTCGTAAGCGCCGTTTCCCATCACACCATAGCTATCGCGCACCACGCCAACAATTGCGACTTCCTTATTCTTATAGCGCGCAGGGTCGGCATTGATTTTGGAAATTGTGGTTTGACTGGGGCAGGCCGTTAAAAGCATCAAGCCCGCAAGAAGTGAAAAAGCCGCGACGGTTTTTTTGAGTGACTGCATAGCGTCTCCTTAGACTTTATTAAATTCATCGCGGGAGAGCGGGGGAAATTGAATATTAGCATGCGGCGTGAAGCGACCAAAACGTGGGCCAACTTCATTCCTCGTACTCATCTGGATTTAACGGAACGACCAGAGTTCGAACATTTCTCACAGGTCGGGAAGGCGGACTTGTCCCCGCTCTTCTTGATCCAGCTTCTCATGAAAGCAAACCAGCGCCAGTTCATTTAACGTTCAAGTAAACCCTACGACTAAGAGGAGCGAAGAAGAGCAAGGACAAGTCCACCTTCCCGACCTGTGAGGAAATGTGAGTTGGCACATATCGCCCAATCTCAAATAGCTGCAAGCAAATTGCTTGACTTGTCACCACCGGTCGACTATAGAGAGCGCAGTCCTTGCAACCCCGAGCGTCCTGTAGACGCTTAAGCTTCTTCACCGGAGTCCCTTGTATGACCCTCTCTGAATACATCAACGCAACGCGTCGACCCTACAGCTCTCTGCTTAGGGAAGTAAGCATTTTCGGAAAGCTTTTTGTGTCAAAGCAGTTGTCCTTTGACATGGAGATGCAAACAGAAAACAACTGGTGCTGGGCTGCCACAGCCACAAGTGTCTCTCACTTTTACTGGTCCATCAGCACCTGGACACAGTGTTTGGTGGCCAGCAACGAGTTGGGGCTAACGTGTTGTGACGACCCCGTGCCCGGAGCCTGCGATGTGCCGTGGTGGTTGTCGAAAGCATTAGAGCTCACCAAGAATCTCGTGCTCGTGACCGGGCCGGCTACCTTCCAATCGGTTCGAGATGAGATTGACGCTGGCAGACCCGTGGGTGCCCGAATTGGCTGGAGTGGCGGCGGCGGTCACTTTATGGTGATCTACGGATATAGCATAGTGGGGAATGTGAACTATTTTGACATTGATGATCCTATATACGGCAAGAGCCATCTCTCAGTCGCCGACTTCTCGAATAGTTACCAGATCACAGGGACATGGACCGATACCTATTTCACAAAGAGCTATAGAAAGATGCCAATCAAAGTTCTGATTCCAATCGAACCAATCCTGCGTCGCATATGGGAAGCTCGTCCATTACTCGAGTTAAAGCAGGGCAGGCTTGCTGGAGATCAAGCAGTCGAGTTGGACGCAGCTGGTGGCGCATCTCTGGGAATGGCCCAGCGCATTTACTCGGTCGGTTTGGATTCATTGCTGTCTGAGAGATCTCCGGCTGCGCAACCGGTCGCCCTGCGGGTTTACGAAATGGTTGTAGACAGGCCGCGGGCATTCTTTGATGTGAGCGAAACACGTGAGCCGCGGGTGATACAGATGTCGGCTTCATCACAACATCTGGAACCGCTGGAGCGCGCACTGGGCGAGGCAGTAAGCATCGCCGAGCGAAATGACCAGGAAGCAGAGATACGACTCTACCGCGTGCCGGCCCTCAATTTCGAAGCTGTTTGGATCAACTATGAAGGCGAGGAGAGGGACGTGCTTGTGCCTTTGAGAAGCGTGGGTAGGCTGACGGCCCATCAACCCGTGCCGATGGAAGAAGCCCTAGCAGCCTTGCGAGAAGCTGCACGTCCTTTGGCGCAAATGGACGACAAGATGGGCGCTTAGAATGTGACCCAGAATATTTGGCGCAGTCGTCGTCCTGGTGATCGGGCAATGCCCTGACAAATGCCTCTAGTGTTTCTTGCACGTGTCACTGTTTGCTCGTCATTGTGATTCTCACCTCCAACCGTTTCTAAACCTACTGAAAGTCCCAGGCTTTCTCAGAAAGGCTCGTGTGAAATGTCAAAAATTCAAACAGTGATTTCCGATGAGTGGGGTGAGATCGCGCAGTTCAGTATTGCAGGTGAAGCGGAGGTTGAAGCAGGTATTCGGTATGTTTTCAGCTCGTCTTCTGACAAACCACACGTGATCGTAGTCGTGGCAGATTCTTCGAATGCGATCCGAGACGTTAAGGTGAATGGCGAAACGCTTGAACCTGTCAATACTGAAACCAGGACCTTTATTAGTCGTGTGGTCCAGCCTGATCGCGACGCAGAAGTGGTCATCTCGCTGAACCCAAATGTTCCAGGGGCCTCAGTGTACGCTGGCTTCTTTGAAAGATGGGGAAAGCCTATAAGAGGAGGTTTCCATAAGGCGGTATCAAAGTTTTGGAACGAGTGCTTTGCCTGCAAAGCTCTCGTTCGAATGGCTATCTCGGTCGTTACAGGCGGCGCCGACCTTACCGGTGAAGCTCTGGATCAGGCATTCGAGGCTGCGGAGGACCAGCTGGATGACTACATAGGTGACACGCTCCTAGCTGAGATCATCGACGTGGTTCGAGACGCTATGAACCCAGGACGACTTGTCGCTCGAGAGGTATGCCTGAGGCTTGGATACTGCACTTAGTGTGGACCACATATTAGGGAATGGCACCTTTTCGTGCGAGTTAGTGTGGTTTCGTGGATCGCATTCCACGCTTGAAGAAGGCGATCCAAGAACCCACGCAAAAACACACCAAACACTCAAGTAACGCTAAAGAAAAAGAGGGGGTGGCCACGGTGTGCCACCCCTACAATCGACGATGCTGTCAGAAATTACTTCCCAAACCAGCCAATCGGTTTGCCTGACAGGTCGACCCAAACGCTCTTCACGTTCGTGTAAAGCTCGAGTGCATGTTTGCCCATTTCCCGGCCGTAGCCCGACTGCTTGTAGCCGCCAAAAGGTGATGCGGCATTGAACATGTTGTAAGTATTGATCCAAATCACACCGGCCTTGATCGCTTTCGCGAAACGGTGCGCGCGGGTGATGTTCTGGGTCCAGATGCCCGCTGACAATCCATAAATCGTGTCATTGGCCTGCTTGATCAGGTCGTCTTCGTCTTTGAACGGAATCACCGAGACGACTGGGCCGAAGATTTCTTCCTGGGCCACTCGCATGTTGTTGGTGACACCGGAGAAGATAGTGGGCTGGTAGAAGTACCCCTTCTGAAATGCCGGCGCGAGCGTAGGACACTCACCACCGGCCACAACTGTTGCGCCCTCCGACCGAGCGATGTCGGCATAACCCTTAACGCGATTGAGTTGCTCTTCGGATACTTGTGGTCCCATGTTGGTACCCTGATCCATCGGATCGCCGACCACGATGTTTGCTGACTTCTCTTTGAGCCGGCTTACAAATTCGTCCTGGAATTTCTCTTCAACAAATAGACGCGAACCCGCGCAACAAACCTGA
>DATEPB010000055.1:0-259021 GCA_035273425.1 Pyrinomonadaceae bacterium
GTGTTGAACGGTCACAGATCAGTCACCAAGAGCGGGGACAAGTCCGCCTTCCCGACTGTGAGAGGCGTTGCGATCGCGAAGTGTTGAACGGTCACAGATCAGTCACCAAGAGCGGGGACAAGTCCGCCTTCCCGACTGTGAGAGGCGTTGCGATCGCGAAGTGTTGAACGGTCACAGATCAGTTCACCAAGAGCGGGGACAAGTCCGCCTTCCCGACTGTGAATGTCCATCTATATCCTGAGGCCGTCATAGACTGCTCATCCTCGTCTGCGCCTTCCTGCCACTCGGCCGTTACTGCGCGTCGTCCGTTGGTGTGGCCGCGGGGCGCGGGCGGGGAGCAGGAACAGCGCGTTCGGTGTTGAGCGAATCGAAGTGCATCGCTGCGTTGAATATCAGGAAGAAGCTGCCTTGCGTTTGATGTCGCCACATCGGATTGTTGGCAAACATGATCACGTGACCCTTGCCGACAGGAACATCGATCACGGCTGGAGCGTTCGCGAGCTCTGAACCACCGGCGAGCATGCCGCTAATCAAGAGATTCTTTTCGTCCGATGCGAAGCGAAGAACCACACGCGGGCGTTGGGCGGGGGGCGTATAGAACGCACCGAGTTGCAACCGCTGCTCGTCAGTAAGTCGTTCCTCCCCTGGGGCCAGCGGCGATGGCGAGGGACGCGGCGCCATCGGAGGCATTCCCTGAATGACGTCAGGATCAGTCAGTGTGCCGCGGCCGGACGCTCGTCCTGTGCCACCACCGCCGCCTGGTCCATCACCACCACCCGGAATTCCTGAGGCGACCTGAAACAGCGGCGCCTGGCTGAAATAGATAGGGAGCGTCTCGTCGTAGCCATAGGCAATCGGACTCTTGCGATCGCTGAAGGTCGCATTGAAGATCGATCCACGAGCGTTAAGAGCACGCGGCTCCTGGATGGAAACGCCCGAGGTGATGCCAAAGTCGATCGGTATGCGGGCGTTGTTGGTGATGACGATTAAGCTGCCACCATCGTTCACAAACCTCTGCAGGTTCATCACACCGCCCAAACCCATACCACCACGCATGTCATCCGTTTGATCTGGTGAGCCGCCCATGTTTGGCGTTAGCGCGGAGGCTTTCCACGGAATCGGGTCGCCGCGCATCGGAATACCATTAACAATGGACTGCGCGGTGCCGCCGAGGGGCGGGAAAATAATCACGTCATATTTCTCTCGCAGATTAGGTGTATTGCGCACCACCTGGTCCGAAATATACGCATAGGGAATCTGCAAGCGATCAAACTCTATGCGATACCAACCTTCATTTTGCGTGTTGGTCCACGTGTGCAAAATCGCGATACGGGGAACTGACAGATCGTGCGACTTAACGGTGGGCAGTTTGTCCACGCCAAGCACGTTTACTCCCAGTTCTTCGGCAGCTTTGCGAAGCCGATCACGCAAGTCGGCAACCGCATCACTCTTAATAATGAAAGAGCCAGCGTTGAACTGCTGGTCTCCAACTTTGAACGCCTCTTCAGCCGCAGCCATCTTAACGTCCTTAAGACGAAAACGAAGAGTAGCGAGCGTGTTGTCGGTGTTGTGATTGATAACGTAACCCGCAGGCGAGGAATCTCCGGTTAGTTTACCGGTCACGCGTGCATCGGTTGTGAGCAAGGTCATAGGCGTTGCCAGGACCGCTTTATCTGTGATCCGAGCTGTCTTCACGTTTCGCATCGCGCCCATGGTCCAACCCGTGTCGTCATAGGGACGCGGATCGTTCACGTTGTAATACTGCGTGTCGAGCAGCATGTCTGCCATGCGTGAGTAGGGCTGGTCCATGCGGATGACGTAAGAGCCCGCCGGATATTTTTGATCCTTCACCACAATCTCTTTGGTCGCCGCATGTACTTCAACGCCCATCAAGCGCAGCAGGTTAATCATCTCCGCGGCTTCAACGACGCGAGATTGATTCGCCGGGACAACATAAGCAGCCGGACCCTCGTTAGAGGCCTTCGCTACTGAACGTTTGCTTTTGAGATAAAAATTCTGCAGGAACCGTTCCTTGTTGTTCGCCACGAAGTTCATGGCCAACAACACGCCGGATTGTTGCAGGTTGACGTTGTTGCGCAGCGACCAACGCACCCGAGAGTGCGGGGGATTCGGGCGATACCAATCACGCTGGGCCTGCTGATTAACGGTGCGGTCCATCGTGTCTGCGCCATTGTTGCCAAAGGTTTCGTAAAAGCGTCCGATCGCGTTGTGGCCGTTAGCCACGTAGAACATGTAGTTGGGCGCCCAGCCGTCGTAAAAGCCATGAGTCCACACGCCCGGAACGCCGCGCTTCGTCATCTCCTCGACTTCGTGATAAGCGAGCAAACTCCACTCATCGATGGTGATTGGATCGAGCCAGGCGTTGTATGGACCAGTGCCAGTTGATGTGTAGAGGAAGGGAACCGACTCGTGCAGGTCGTGCAGAATCGTCGGATGATAATCAAGAAAAGTCGCCATCATGTTACGCGTAAGGGCGAGAGCCATACCGAGTCCATCACGGTTATTGTCATGGGCCACATACTTGCCCCAATAGATTAAGCCGGGCGCGTTTTTACCAGGATTGGCCTTGCGATAGTTGTAGACATCGACCATTCGATCGCGACCGTCAACTTCAAGCACTGGCGTGATCAGCACGATCACATTTTTCCGTATTGCCTGAATGAAGGGACTCTCCTCGACGGCAAGCCGGTAAGCCAATTCCATTAACATTTCCGGTGAGCCGGTTTCAGGCGAGTGAATTGAACCGCTGGCCCAGTAGAAAGCTTTGCCTTCACCAATCAGGCTTTGAGCTTCAGTTTCACTGACGCGTCGTGGATCAGCCAGCTTGGCGGTGATGGATTTGTAATGATCGAGCTTTTCTAGTGTGGCTTCGTCACCTACGGCAATGAGGATTTGTTCTTTGCCTTCTTCGGACCGTTCCGGAGCGGTGAACACGCGCACTCGAGGAGACGTCTTAGCCAGCTCGCGATAGTAGCGATAAATATCTTTGGTGTAGGTGAGCTTGTTGGGTGTCCCGACGATGTATCCCAGCACTTTGTCCGGCGAGGGCACACGGTCTGACATGGGTAGATGGTCCACCAGCTCGGTGCGGAAGTAGGGCTCAGTGGTGTATTCCTTGATCTTCTTGGTGTAGTCGTTATCAGGTTGTTGGGCGACAGCAGTTACGGCGGCGAGCAGAAGAATGCAGGAGACGGTGCAGACTCGTTTCATGGTTTGGGCTCCATCCGGGATTTCTGTTTTGAACTGTTTGGCGTGCGGCGGGAATATTACGAGGGATGCGGGAGGGAGTAAAGGAGGCAGGAGGCAATCAGGACTGAAAAGGAATGCGGGGGCTTCACAGTTGGGAAGGTGGACTTGTCCCCGCTCAACTCTGGCATCTCCGATCATCCAGGTAACTCTGCAATCCGAACTAGATTTATTGAGGGGTCACACATCAGTGCGGAAGAGCGGGGACAAGTCCACCTTCCCCACTGTGAGAAGCGCGGCGATCTAGATTTATTGAGGAGTCACACATCAGTGCGGAAGAGCGGGGACAAGTCCACCTTCCCCACTGTGAGAGACTAGAGTCTGCTATTGCGCCTGCGATTTTAGATTAGGCAGTGCATTCACCGTCGAAATTTTCTGGCTTTTCAAACCGAGCGGGCATAAACTACCGGCTACATCTTCCGGATCAACAGCTCAATTAACTGCCATGGCCGAAGAGACGCATTGGCCGCTAAGGCTTCCATACCAACCCGAAACATGGCGAGAACGCGAGACGCCGAATCGCGGCTCTGCCATTCGTCCCGAAGTTCGTGAACAGACCAGGATTTTGGAATTGCTCGCGCGCGTCAACTACAAAATTATTGAGGGAAAGAAGGTTTATGTTGAAGTTGACGGAGTAGTCTACAAGACTCTCTATGGCGGCTATTGGCGCAGCGTCTTCACCGGCATCGAACACCATCTTTTGAGGTGCGTCCGCGTTTCAGGTTCGATCTGGGCCGAAGAAAGCAGCGCAAGTAACTCGGTAGACCTACCCATTGCTTTTTCAAGTAACGGCTGGACCGCCAGCGGGCATTCGCTGACGTTCATGCTGTCGCGGGAAATGATGGGACTTCCTCAAAGCCAAAGTCGGTTAGCAAGAACCGCCCGTCATTATGGAGCGACCGTCTCCTCGAAGCTTAAGCGTATTGCCCGACAGACGCGCAGACTTAAGATCGGTGCGTAATTCTCGCGGTCGGACTCTGAGAGTTTTCCCAATCCAAAACTGGTCCAATGTCCAAAGTCCAAGTGTTGAGACTTTGGACCTTGGACCTTGGACTCCAGACCTGCTTAAGGCACCAGGCTGGTTAACCACGCTGCAAACGCGAGCCATGGTTTCGTACCGGCGATCATGAGGCGCAATGGCTGCAGCGCAATTATGAAAAGACCTCCCAAAGCAGTCGCGCGATGGACGCGTTTCAAGGTAACCAGGTCGTAGACGACACACGCCAACACGAATAGATCAGCGAACCCGAAGAATGCGGGTGGTCCAGCTTGCATGACAGCAAACGGCAAACGCGCGACCGCGGCCGGCATAATGGCAATCGTTGCGAGCATCATCAGACGCTTATGCACGTCCGGCCTCCTCCGAAAGTAAAAACCTGCTATCACCAACACTGCAAATACGAACATGTCGCCGAGCGGAATGACGAGGAATGAAAGCGGCGATATGTCCGGCAGCGGCGTTGCTCCCTCTTTCGCTCGGATGATTCCGGTTGCCATGCCTACCACCACCATCAGACCGGCATTCACCGCGCCGGCAACGCCGAGACGTCGATGAAGGTCAGTGCGATGGGCGGCCACGAGTGTGGTTTGAATGGCTAATAACACAAGCCAAGACGTGAAGATGAGACCGTGTAAATGGAGTAACGGTCTAAGTGGAGTCGACGTGAACGCTGGTCTTAGGTAGTAGGTTGGGGCGAATCCGGCAAAGACTGTGATCACGAAAGCGACAGTCATGCCCAGGTAAAACCAGCGTTCGCGTCTGCGAACGATTGCGGGGGATGCTTGCATCGGGAGTCTCCGGGTTGACTGGCTGGTTCGCGAAATTGTGCGCGCACTTTTACCAGAATCATCAATACGTGTCGATTGTTTTAGCGGTCCTCGGCCTCCGCAACCCGGTCGGTATTCCAGACGCAGTAAAGACTGTGTGAAAACTCAAACAACGCTTTCAGAGTCTGTCGCGAAAATAGATGTTTGGTTTTCTCTGTGCACAGAGAGTTGAAAATATTCTCCGACAGACTCTTTCAGCGTTGTTCGTCGGATCCAAGGTTTTACGTAGCCTCGGTAGCAACAGGGTCGACTTGATCCTTCGACGCGCATTCCTTTCAACGGTGACCCGGTCGCTTCCTCTCGCAGTTCTGTATCGAGAATCAATTCTTGCGTTTGTAATGCGGTTGTTCGCTAGTCGTATTGTGCGAAACACCGTCACTCCTAAAAGAAAGCCACTTTTCCTCGGTTCAAGACTTCCTCAACCCTAACCACTAAAACCTCAAGTTTTTCTCAAGTGCCCAATCCTAAAGTGGTTCTCAGATGAAATCTGAAACCAAAACACCGAGGACCTTAACCAACCAACTCTCTTCTTTTAGGAGGCTAGAAATGTCCGCAACTCGAACTCGCCAATGGCGACCCCGGCACCTGAGATTTTGTATTGCTCTTATTTTCTGCATGGCCGCGCTCGGTTTGAGCGCGTTTCGCGTCGCTCAAAACGCAGACGCGGCAGGTTCGAGTCAGGCGACTCCGCAAAAGTCGAAACCAGTTTCGCTGGCGCAAGCAAAAGCGTCGTCGAGAGCTGCCGCGGCGCTGGAGAAAGTGAAAGCGCGTGCCACATCAGCGTTGACTTCGCATGTCGCTCGCGAGACCGGACACTTCGACTTCGTGCGCGCAAACGACGGTGGTGTTTTGACGACTGATAATTCGTCAGCGTCTGCTGAGCAACGCGCGCTCGGATTCCTCCGCGAACATGGCGGACTAGTAGGGATGAGTGATGCTGAACGTGCTTCAAACGGAGCGAATGCGCGCGGCGTGAGTGCGCTGAAAGTGGCTAAGGTTGTCAAAGACCAGATTGGCTCTTCCCATGTGAAGCTTAACCAGTCGTATGAGGGGCTTCCGGTGTTTGGCGCGCAATTGATCGTTCACATGAACGACCGTGGCATTAGCGCCGTTAGTGGTCAATTTGTTCCAGACTTGAAAATCAGTAGTAGCCCAGTGATCAGCGCTGCTGCAGCCAACGCAAAAGCGTTGACAGTACAGTTGGGCGGCGGCGCACTCAGCGTGGTAAAGACCGAACTCAGCATCTACAACAAGGGTCTACTCGCAGGATATCCGAGCCAAAGCCTGCTGGCTTACAACGTCGAGGTGAGGGCCGGTGACATGCGAACGCAGATATGGATCGACGCAACCAAAGGCACGGTCCTCGATCAAATTTCCTTAACCCATCCCGCGCTCAACCGGATCATCTACACACCAGATTACGATCCCACGTTTGCTGTGCGTCATGAGGGTGATCCCTTACAAGGTCCACTACCTGCCGGCACAACGGGCGCGAATCCAATCGACAATCTCTATGTGTTCGCGGGTCATCAATACAACGTTTTCTTTTCTGCCTTTGGTCATGACTCTTACGACGGCCTGGGCCATACGATGGACAGCGTTCTCCTCGTGAACGAAAAGTGTCCCAACGCTTACTGGAATGGGCTCACGACCAATTACTGTCCCGACTTTGACGCTGACGACGTCGTCGCTCACGAATGGACACACGCTTACACTCAGTTTACCCATGGATTGATTTATTCATATCAATCAGGGGGATTGAACGAAGCCTATTCCGATATCTTCGGCGAGACAATCGATCTGCTGAATGGTGTTGACGCAGAGGGCGGATCTAACAACAACGATCCTATGCCTAACGGTCAGCGCTGGCAGGTTGGAGACGATGTTCCGACCATCAACGCCGAGGCGCTGGGTATCCTTCGCGACATGTGGGAACCGACGCGCTACGGCAATCCCGACAAAGTATCGTCACCAAATTACGACTGCGCAGCCGGCGCGGTGCACAACACCTCCGGCGTTCCAGGGCATGCTTTCGCATTGCTGGTGGACGGCTCCTCGCGCAAACCCGATGGCAAAGCGAATGGCCAGGTCATCGAGGCTATTGGTTTCACCCGAGCGGCTCACATTTATTATCGAGCGATGACCATGTATCAGACGCCGGGCAGCAACTTTGCGGCGCATGAACAAGCGCTGATGGCCTCGTGCAACGATTTAATCGGCAAGCCGCTGAATGGAATTTCGACTGAGTCTACCAATCAGGTAGTTTCGGGTGACGTAATCACTACGGGCACTTGCCAGCAAGTTGCCAAAGCGATGCTCGCTGTTGAAATGAGTGCTGACATCAACGCGCGTTGTAACTACCAGCCAATTCTTGACAAGAACACGCCACCTGATTGTCCAGGTCCTACGAGTATATTTTCTGAGGATTGGGAAAGCGGCAGCGATGGTTGGACAAAGACCAGCGCCGGCACCTCCCCGGATTGGGAAGACGACTCGCGTAGTTTGAGGGATTGGAACCTTGACGCTACCTTGCCCGCCGGTCAAGTAGGTAATGCGATGCGAGCGACGAATGTTGGGCTCGGTGAACCAGGTGGCGGCACCTGTGCACCAGGCGGCGATTACTCGGGCCAATTTACCATCGACAGCCCGACGATCACGGTACCCGCGCAAGCCGAGACTCTTAAACTGAGATTCGATCATTACATGGCCAGCGAAGCCACGGTAGATGGTGGCCAGGTTGAAATCAGTGTAAACGGCGGCGCGTTCCAATTGTTGTCGCAGGAGAGTTATGAATTTAATGCGCCGAACAGCGCAATGCTCGGCGCGGCCGACGGCAACACTAATCCGAACGCTGGCGAGTTTGCCTGGAACGGTACGGACGAGGGCACGTTTGAAGGCTCATGGGGGACAAGCGTCGCCAACCTTTCGGCATTAACGAATCCAGGCGATACCATCAAGCTGCGATTTACGTTTAGCCAGGATGGGTGCAATGGCATCGATGGCTGGTATGTCGACAACATTCGGGTTTATGACTGTCCGGTTCTTGAAGCGCCCGTTCTCTCAATGGGATCCGACTATGAGAATCCCGATACGAATGGATCGTTCACACTTTCATGGACCAGGCCAACCGGCGCCACCGGACCAGACGTGTTGCAAACCGCGACCATGTCTTGTGCGCCACTTCTTTCCGATAATGCTGAAAGCGGAACAGGTCAATGGAGCATAACCACCGAAGGTACGGTCACTCCGGGTCTGGCCTGGGAAGCGGTGGCAAATGAGAAGCCGCAGCACGCCAGCACCGCATTCCGCGCGCGCGGCACAAATGCGATAGCCAATGCGGCATCGTTCCTGACGCTGAATGCTCCACTTAATATTCCAGCCACGGGCACGACATTCCTGACGTTCTCGGAATGGAATCTTAATGAGGGCGATGACACGGTGCTCGTTGAAGTATCAACGAATGGCACCGATTGGACGGCGATCTATCAGGACAATCGTTCTGAGCTGGCACCGGATGGAGCGGTGGCCTTCGCTACCGAGACCCTAACGAATCGATCAGTAAACCTGACTTCGTTTGCTGCTCAGACAATTCGGTTGCGCTTCCACTATCAGATGGGAGCCGAGGATCGACCAGGTTCAGTACCGCTCGGTTGGTATCTCGATGACATTGCGGTTATCAACGACAGTTGGAGCAATGTGGCGACCGTTAACGGCACGTCCTACACAGCAACTAATGTCGCCAATGGCACGCGCTGCTACCGAGTGCGCACTACGTACAACCTCGGTGGACAAACGGTGGCTGGACCTTTCAGCAACATCGTTTCGGCGACCGTCTCGCGCACGGTGGTGGAACCTAGTTGCTTTGAAGACGACGATAGCCATATCGCCTATGACAACGGTTGGCACCTGGTGAACTACGCGAGTGCCAGTGCCGGCCACTTCAGAATGGCTACAGGTAACGATGGGCAGCATGGCGCGACGCTGACGTTTGACGTGGCAAACGGCCAAACAGGGAAGTTGACGTATCACTTCCTTAAGAGCACAAAAGGTGGCACGGCCGACGTTTATCTGGACGGCACTTTCCGACAGACGATCGACTACAAGGGAAGCGTAGGCAAACTGCGGGAACCAGAGAAGAAGAGTGAGTACCAAGTCTCATTCAACAATCTGGCGCCGGGTACCCACGTGCTGGAGTTGCGCAATCTTCGTGGTCCGGTTTACGTCGATGGATTCTGCATGGAGAGTTCCAGTTCAAGCGCTCAACCGGCGTCTGGTCCAGGACAAACCAGCAGCAACACGAGCACGCTGAGTCTTGGAAAATCTGCGTTGCAGAGTTTGTCGTTGCCCGCGGGAACGCAAGCTATCTCGGTTATCGCAGAAGCAAGTCCGGAGTTACCGATTCAGCTAGTGCTGATCGATCCTTCGGGTTCAGTGCTGACCATGGCCAACAACTCGACGGGGGTTGCGACTATCAACCGGAATGTTAGCGGGTCGGGCATCTACACCATCAAGGTGGTTAATGTAAGTGCCGGCCCGGTCAAGGTCTGGACCGCAGCGACACCTCTGGTTCGGCGGTAGATATAAACTCGGACCTGCTTAGCGGGTTCTTTGGGAGTGGCACGATGCGCGGGGGCGTCGTGCCACTCGTTTTTTAAGGACAGCTGGCTTAAAAAAGCGATCCACCAACCTACTCGAAATTACACAAACATGTTCGTGTGATTTCGTGTGATTTAGTGGATCGTTGGCTCTGATGAAATATTACTAACCCGCTAAACCATTGCTGGTTGATGATTCGGCGTCGGAGGTGGCTGAAAAGCTATACCGGGAGTTCTGATGGTCCCAGCGAAGCATTCCTCGATCCCATCGGATTCCACCGTGTCATGCTCAAGCAACATTTCCACCAGCTTCGCTATTGAATCCTGACTCGAGGTCACCACGTCACAGGCGCGAGCCAGTTGCGTGTTGATGATGCTATTCACAGCTTCCTCTACGCGGTCCAGCAAGTTCTGGCTCAGTGGATCGGTTCGTGGATCACCAAGATAGATTGGACCCAGCGGACTCATGCCGAACTCGCTAACCATGGCGCGGGCGATTTCGACTGCACGTTGAATGTCGTTAGAAGCGCCGGCGGTCATAGTGGAAAGCAGAATTTGTTCTGCGGCACGTCCACCCAATAACACGGCAATTTGATCCTCGAGATATTCTCGCTTCTTCATCAAACGATCTCGTTCCGGCAGCGACTGGGTGACGCCAAGCGCGCGACCGCGCGGCAGAATCGATACCTTGTGAATCGGATCGCCATGCTTCATCGCCATTCCAACTGCGACGTGACCCGCTTCGTGAACCGCCGTGGCGTAACGTTCGTCTTCATCAATCATGAACCCGTGACGTTCGGCGCCCATCAATATTCGATCACGAGCGTATTCGATGTGCGCACGCCCAACCGCTTCAGAATTGTCACGGGTGGCGGCGATGGCTGCTTCGTTTAAGAGGTTCGCCAGATCAGCGCCGGAGAATCCGGGTGTTCCACGAGCGACCCAATTGAGGTCGAGTTCCGGAGCAAGCTGTAACTTGCTCGCGTGTACTGCAAGTATCGCTTCACGACCCCGAACGTCTGCCAGGTTAACTGCTACCTCGCGGTCGAAACGACCCGGTCGCGTAAGCGCACGGTCTAACACGTCAGGACGATTAGTTGATCCAATCACCACGATCGCTGCGCTTTGATCGAAGCCATCCATCTCGATCAATAGCTGGTTAAGTGTTTGATCCTGATCGGCGGTGGCGGAATCGTTGCCGCGTCCACGTTGGCGTCCCAACGCATCGATCTCGTCTATGAAAATAATGCAGGGCGCAACTTTCTTTCCCTCGGCAAACAAGCGTCTCACACGCGAGGCACCTACGCCGGCAAACTTCTCCTGGAAGCTCGAACCCGAAGCCAAGAGAAACGGAACACCTGCTTCGCCTGCGACGGCGCGGGCCAGCAGCGTTTTGCCGGTTCCTGGTGGTCCATAAAGCAATATGCCGCGAGGAGCGCGGCCGCCGAGGCGTCCAAACTTCGCCGGGTCTTTGAGGAAATCAATAGTCTCAGCCAACTCTGATCTGGCTTCGTCCACGCCCGCCACATCTGCAAACGACACCGCCTGCTTTCCGTTTTGATTGGGCGCAGTGAAGCTGCCAGTCCCACCATTCATGCTGGTATACACGCGCCAGCCAATGAACCCAAGAAGCATCACCATCAACACCGGCATGGCCCAGGTCAGAATGGTGGTCGACCAACTTGCCTCAACAGGTCGAAACTCAATGGGCACGTTGTTTTTACGAAATTGTTCGACCAGGCCCTGACGAATCACATCGCTGGTAACAACTGCCTGCAGCGCCTCGCCGTGTTTTCCCTGAACGGTCAGAGTGTCGCTCTCAATAAGCAGCGAGCTAGCTGAACCCGCTTCAGCAATCTTATAGAGCTCCGAATAGTTGATGCTGGTAACTCTCGGTGCGCGGGTTTGGTAGATGATGACTGCAGTAGCAGCGATTAGAACAACGGTGGCTGTGGCGACGAGAGTTAAGGTGACTTGTGGTGAACGGGATACGATTTTTCGAATGGGGGATGGCATACAGTTACTCCGAACTCTCTACTCAGCCTCAGGGAGCAAAAAGTTATTAAGCGACAGAAAGCTGTCAGGTTGATTTCAAGGGATCAGGAATTGGAGGCTACGGCGTGTCGGGGCACAGCGGTGGCAATACAAAACCCGAGATTACTATGTGAAGCGCTCGCCGAACTGGGTAGCGGCGAGCACTTTGTCACTTTACCAGCGACTGAAGAGAGATGTCCAGATACTTAACTGAGATGTCCGTGGCGCTTTGATCCGACAGACGAACCTGTTGAGAACAGACTCGCCTCGCCGTGTCAGCGACGGGGTTGCCTCTAAAGCTGCGAGCGGGAAAACCGACTTGAATCAAAAAAATCTTATTGAGCAGTGGCAGTGGCATGTTTTCGTACGCGCTCCAAAGCTCCAGGGTGTGGAAAAAGGTAACTGGAGTCAGTCGCAAGTTCATTGCACGTAACACTTTGCGGTTCAGATACGCTAGTTGGCACGACCGTTGCCAAGTCCAGTGTGTCAGGCAGTGCAACGCATTTTGTCAGGCACAAATAGGAGGAACCTAAAATGATTTGGACAATATTCGTGATTCTGTTGGTGTTGTGGTTAGTGGGTATGGTTTCGAGTGTGACCTTCGGCGGTGTCATTCACCTGTTGCTGGTGGTAGCGCTGGTGATGTTGTTGATCAACCTGATAAGCGGGCGTCGACCAGTGGTCTAGCCCATCCGTCAGTGCGCTGACCCCGATACACAGCGCTGAAAACAAAAGCGGCCAGGAATGCCTGGCCGCTTCTTTTTTATGTACCCGAATTCAGGTCCTGGTCAGCTACCGATCAGTTCGTCAACGACCTCGTTAGCCCCGAATACTTTCCGCAACACCTCCAGCATTCCCCGGGCATCAACTGAAATTGAGCGATTGACCGATTCGTCGTAATCGAAGCTGCCGACAAGGGATTGAATGTTCCCGTCGAAAATCAACCCAACCAACTCGCGGTTCTTGTTAATCGTTGGCGAGCCGCTGTTTCCGCCGGTGATGTCGTTGGTGGAAACAAAGTTGAATTGCGTGCGCAGGTTAAGCGCCTTGCGCTTTGCGGTCCAGCGAGGCGGTAGGTTGTACGGAAACTCGTGTTTGAATTTGTTAGAGCGATCATACAGCCCGCCGAGGGTGGTAAACGGCGGCACCCATTTCCCATTTTCGTTGTAACCCTTCACAGCTCCATAAGAGAGCCGGAGGGTGAACGTCGCGTCTGGATAAAGACTTGTGCCTTGCTGTTCAAAGAGGGCGCGGGCAACTTTCGCGTAATTTGCACGCTCCACGGCGACCACCTCTTCGTCGTAGCGCTTGCGAACCTCGCGAGCTTCTTTGTCGATGCTCCGGGCCAATTCGATCATTGGATCATTTGATTCATCGATCGCTTTGCGTCCGCCTGCCGCGAGTTGCTTGCGCACTTCTACGTCTCTCAGTTTGGTTCCATCGAGTAATTCGGCGGCGCGAGCTTCCGGAGTCTTACCTTTCAAGATCTTCTTCGCCATCTCGCTGTTGGCGCCATACTCACTTTGAAGAAAAGTTAGCGAATTAGTGAGCTTGAGTTTCTCGAAGTCATCATAGATTGGGGCGGTCGAGTAAAGCCCCGCTTCCAGTTGTGCACGGCGAACCGTGGCATATTCGCTGAGACGTTTCTCATCAGGCTTCTCATTCTCTTCGGCGAGGCGGACGAGCGTGCGTGCATACCCAAAAAGATAGGTGTTGAAACCTGAAGCTAGATCAAGAAAACGACGATCCCGCTCGTAAGCTGCCAGGTCTTTTCGTCCTTTGGCTATTGCGTCCCACGCGGTGCCATATTCTTCTTTGCGACGCGCGTCACTGTCCACCGATTTTCTCAGTGCCTGTTCCGCCTTGAGCTTCTTGGTCATCAGCTTTGGGTCTCGAAGGCCGGCGAGTTGACCTTTGTAGACTTTGAGCGAGTTTTCAATACTGTTCAGCTCGTTTTGCGCGCGGCGTGTTTGCTCCTCGCCCTGGGCCATGTAGCTCTTCAGCATCGCACGCCGAGATTCCAACATTCTGATTAGCAGCGGAATGCTTGTTTCTCGCAATGATTCCAGATGAGCCACAGTGTTTAGACGAGACGTCGTACCAGGATGGCCAGTCACAAAAACCAGTTCGCCTTCCTTCACGCCGGTTGTTGACCATTTGAAATAGTTGTCGACCTTGACCGGCTGGTCATTCTCGTAAACTCGCACCAGTGCCATGTCGATATTGTAGCGTGGAAAATTGAAGTTATCAGGGTCGCCACCGAAGAACGCGGCTTGAAACTCCGGCACAAATACCAAACGGACATCTGTATATTTCTTGTATCGATAAAGATTGTATTGTCCGCCCTGATACAACGTGACAACGTCACTGCGCAGGCCGGTTGCCGTGGTTGATTCCTTTTCAATCACGCCGATTTCCGCACGTCGGGCGGCATTCGCTTCCGCGGTCGACATGCCGCTTTTTACAGCGCCGTTAATTCGGTCGGTCATGTCTTCAATACTCATCAGCACGTTCAACTCGAGATTAGGAGCCTTCAACTCTTCTGCCCTCGAATGGGCCACAAATCCTTCCTTGGCATAGTCCTTTTCGGCGGTGCTGACTTCTCCGACGATGTCTTCGACGATGTGATAGTTTGTGAGTACCAGACCATTAGGTGAGACAAACGAACCTGAGCCCCCGTTGTTGAAGCGCACGGATGCCATCTGCACTTTTTCCAACCATTCGTCGGTAACATCGAATCCGTATTTTTGCTTGATGTCAGCTCGGGGGACGTTATTAAACGTCCACATTCCTTCTTCAAGCGCTGAGACGGGAATAGTTTGGAAAGTAAAAAGCGCCACGATCAGCGCACACAGGAGCATTCTTAATCTCATCATCTACCTCACAGTAAGTTGTTATCCGGGAGAACTAATTAGAGCGAATTGCTGTCCGCAGGGATGCCTGAATTAGAAGCGTCAGGGAAGCGAATGTCAAGAAGGCCATATAGCGGATACTAGTGCAGTTCGCGTTTACGCCGAAGGCGTTGGCGAATTCCAGCCCAGGGTTGCTTCAACCCTGGGTTATGGACTCCTTCAGAGTTCGAAGGATTATGATCTCCTTATTTACCCAGGGCTGAAGCAACCCTGGGCTAGAGTTAGCGAACGCCTTCAGCGTAAAGACAAACTGCACCAGTACCCTTTGGGCGTGTAGCCTGTTGTGACACCTTGCATCGTCCGAAACAATTGTTCTATTAAAACGCGTGCCCAACTCAACCCATCGTTCCAGACCCAAACTCTCGCGCTTTTCCCGCAACCTGCTTGAGGAGTGGAGAAATCTGGAACTGCCAACTACCGACGCCACGATAGTCGTAGCCGTTTCGGGCGGCGCAGATTCCTCCGCTTTGTTGTTGGCCGTTGATGAACTGATTAAGTACCAAAAGCTGGCTGTGAGATTGGTTGTTGCTCACCTCGATCACGGTTTGAGGCCCGAAAGCAGCAATGACACCAAGTGGGTGAAGTCACTGGCGAAGGACCTCGGACATGTCTTCGTCTCATCTAAAACTAACCTAACAACGAGAAGCTCAAACCTTGAGCAGAAGGCACGGGAGGCCAGGTACGAGTTTCTCTTCAAGGTAACCAATCGCAGGAAATCGCAATACGTGTTAACTGCTCACACGCTTGACGATCAGGCAGAAACAATTTTGTTGCGACTTCTCCGGGGGAGCGCTGCCGAAGGCCTCGCTGGCACACCGTCCGTCAGGCCTTTACGGGCAGGATCGGCCGTGAAGTTAGTCCGACCCTTGTTGAGCTGGGCGCATCGCGAGGAAACTGAAGAATATTGCCAAACGCGAGGTGTTGATTACAGAACTGACGACATGAATGAGGACGAGACTTTTACTCGAGTTAGAGTCCGAAAACAGTTACTTCCCCTAATGAAATCATTCAATAGTCGAATCGTCGAAGGCCTGAGTCGTACTGCCCTGTTGCTAAGCGAGGACGCGTCCGTGCTCGCCAATCAGGCTGAGACACTATTGGAAGCTGCTCGCCGGAAGAAATCACCGGAAAATGAAACCGGCAACCCCTTGCTGGACGTAATTACTCTCCTGGCAGCGCCTACGGCAGTGCGTCGCCGAGTACTGCGACAGTGGATCTTGAGGGGACGTGGTGATCTCCGGCGGCTTGAAAGAGTGCATCTGCTGGCGGTTGAAAAGTTGTTAGATGGTGTAACCGGTGGTCGAGTCGCGGAGTTACCCGGGGGCATGAAGGTTACACGAAGGCGCGGAATGCTTGAGTTATCCGGCAAAAAGAGGTTGAAAAAGAGGGCTGTGACCCCTAAAATCCGAAAGCATAAGGCCGCCGGAACTTAAACGGCGGTTTTCGCGTCTTTAAGCGGCAGGGATTACCAGGAGCCAGGACGATTTGCGGCGTAGCTAACCAAGGTGAACGGGCGCAACGGTGATTTGGGTGTGTGCATCCAAGAAACCCTATGAGCCAAGCGACAAAGGAAGTCGGTATAAGGTATGATCACGGTCGGAGGCGTTAATGACTTTAAGTTCTACAGCTAGACAAATCATTTTTTGGTTACTGATTATTGCCGGGGCACTACTGCTTTATAAGCTGGTAAATCCCGCTGGCAAGAATTCCACCGACATCGACCTGACCGCCCTTATGGCGCGAATTGAAGCAGGCGATATCAAGCAAATCACCGTCAAACAGAATGAAACTATAGCAATCGATGCGCGCGGCCAGGAGCTTCACGCACAACTCACTAATGAGCAGATGAAGAATGAGTTGTTCAAGAAGTCGACCGAAATGGTCAACGGTACGGCGCGAGTTCCCAGTTTCAAAGACGACTCCGGCAGCAGCAGTTACATCTGGCCCATGCTGATTACATGGGCGCCACTCCTGTTCATCATCGGAATATGGGTCTTCATGCTGCGGCAAATGCAGTCTGGAGGAAACAAGGCCCTCTCATTTGGTAAATCGCGCGCAAAATTGCTGAACAATCAGCAGAAGCGTGTCACTTTTAAAGATGTGGCCGGAGTCGAAGAGGCCAAGGAAGAGTTACAAGAAATTATCGAGTTCCTCAAAGAACCACAAAAGTTTCAGAAACTCGGCGGCCGTATACCCAAAGGCGTGTTGATGATGGGACCGCCGGGAACGGGCAAGACTCTGTTGGCGAGGGCGATTGCCGGCGAAGCGAACGTTCCGTTCTTCTCGATTTCCGGTTCTGACTTCGTCGAGATGTTTGTCGGCGTTGGCGCCTCTCGTGTTCGTGACCTTTTCGAGCAAGGTAAGAAGAATGCGCCGTGCATCATCTTCATCGACGAGATCGATGCGGTTGGTCGTCATCGTGGTGCTGGTCTTGGCGGCGGACATGACGAACGCGAGCAGACTTTGAATCAACTGCTGGTTGAGATGGATGGATTTGAATCGAACGACGGAGTAATTCTGATCGCTTCGACTAATAGACCGGATGTTCTCGATCCTGCTTTGTTGCGTCCTGGACGTTTTGACAGACGAGTTGTGGTTTCCAGACCTGATGTGAGAGGCCGCGAGGGTATCCTGAAAGTTCACACTCGCAAGATTCCTCTGGGTGAAGATGTAGACATCAGCGTCATCGCTCGTGGCACACCTGGCTTCACCGGCGCCGACCTGGCCAACCTTGTAAACGAAGCGGCATTGAATGCGGCCCGTTACAACAAGAAGCTGGTTGCTATGGCCGACTTTGAATTGGCCAAGGATAAAGTCTTGATGGGCGCGGAACGCAAGAGCATGGTCATCTCCAACGAGGAGAAGCGTGTAACCGCCTATCACGAAGCTGGACACACCTTAGTCGGTCTTAAAGTACCGAACGCAGATCCGGTCCACAAAGTGACGATCATTCCGCGCGGGATGGCGCTGGGCGTAACTCAACAGCTGCCTGAAGGCGATCGTCACAATTACAGTGAGGAGTATTTGCTGGGCCAGATTGCGATTCTGATGGGTGGACGTATAGCAGAGGACACTTTCCTCGGCAGCATCACGACTGGTGCTTCCAACGACATTGAACGCGCAACCGAATTAGCGCGGGCTATGGTCTGCGAGTATGGCATGTCGGAGATGGGCCCGTTGACCTTCGGTAAGAAGGAAGAGCAAATATTCCTGGGTCGCGAGATTGCGCAGCATCGAGACTTCTCGGAGGAGACGGCGATCAGAATCGACGAGCAAGTCAAGAAGATCGTGACCGCGCAATACGATCGAGCCAAGGCAATCATTGAAGACAACCGCGACACCATGGTGCGACTGTCGGAATGCCTGCTCGAGCGCGAAACGCTCGACGGTGTTGAGATACGGCGCATCGTGGCGGGCTTACCACTCGACGACGTCGAACCTGGAGCAGATCCGGGAGGAGACGAAGGTCGACCGCAACTCAAGGAGCCAACAGTGAATCCACTGAAGCCAATTCTGCCGCCCATTACGGGCGGGAATCCGGCGCCGGCTTAGACAACAAGGACAGTAGTCCGACCGTCAGGAAGGGCGCGATTGGATAGAATAGAAAAGGGAACGGAGAAAGTCTCCGTTCCCTTTTTCTGTGACCACCGAACTTACTAGCAGAGCGTTATGCTGAACGGTTCGCAAACTTAACAGTTTGCGTTACGGTTATTCCACAGTAACCGACTTCGCGAGATTGCGCGGTTGATCCACATCACAACCACGCCTCACTGCAATGTGGTAAGCCAGAAGTTGCAACGGAATAATCGAAAGAATTGGAGATAACAAATCGCTCGAAGGCGGAATGTTGATGACGTAATCGGAAGCGTCTGCCGACATCGTATCGCCTTCGGTCAGCACTGAGATCACAATTCCTTCGCGCGCTTTGACTTCAACAATATTCGAGTGGGTCTTTTCATAGCGCAACTCGGACGCGCGATTACCTTCCTCGCGAGTGTTGATAAACAGCACTGGCAGTCGTTCGTCGATCAGCGCGTTGGGGCCATGCTTCATCTCGCCCGCGGGATAACCTTCAGCGTGAATGTAGGAAATCTCTTTCAACTTCAACGCGCCCTCAAGGGCTACGGGGAAATTGATTCCACGGCCCAGGTAAAGGAAGTCGGTTGATCGGAAAAACTCTTTCGACAATTCCTCGATGTCATCGGACTCGTTAAGTTGATGCTCAAGCTTTACGGGCAATTCCGCCAATTGCTGGGCATGATGCTTGGCTTCGTCCTGGGAAAGACTGCCGCGCAGTTCGCCGAGGTAAAGCCCAAGCAAATAGAGCGCAATCATCTGCGAGGTGAAGGCTTTCGTTGAAGCAACGCCAATCTCGGGGCCTGCATGGGTCAGGATAGTTCCATCAGCTTCGCGCACAATCATTGAGCCTTGCACGTTGCAAATCGCCAGGGCTTTCGCGCCTCGTTCCCTTGCTTCGCGCATCGCCGCAATCGTGTCAGCTGTTTCACCAGATTGCGAGATCACGAGCAGCAAAGTGTTTTCATCCATCACCGGGTCGCGGTAACGAAATTCCGATGCGTAATCAACATCAACCTGGACTCGTGCAAGTTGTTCGATCATGTACTTGCCCGCCAGCCCTGCATGCCACGAAGTTCCGCAAGCCGCGATCTTGATCGACGTGAACCGTTTGAAGTCGTCCTCAGTGATGTTCTTCATGTCGTCGAGGAAGACTCTTCCTGTGTCTAGTGAGATGCGGCCTTGCACCGTGTCACGTACCGAGCGCGGTTGCTCGTAAATCTCCTTGAGCATGAAGTGCTTGAAGCCGCCTTTTTCCGCCATGATCGGATCCCAGGTAATCCGTTGAATCGCCGGCTGCACCGAATTAGCTTCGAAGTCTGTTACTCGAACGGCATCCTTGTTGATCACCGCCATTTCACCGTCGCCAAGGAAAAAGACGTCGCGGGTATGTTGCAGGATTGGCGGGATATCTGAAGCCACAAAGAACTCGCGATCGCCGAGTCCAATCACCACTGGTGGTCCTTGTCGCACAGCAATGATCATGTCCGGTTCGTCAGCATTGATGATGGCCAGCGCGAAGATTCCGCGAAGGTCTAACATTGCTCGACGTACGGCCTTTTCGAAATCCGCTTCAGACTTCAAGTATTCTTCGATCAGGTGGGCGATGATCTCGGTGTCGGTTTCCGTCACGAAGTCGTGATCGGTATTACGCAACCGTTCCTTAAGATGTAGATAGTTTTCGATGATGCCGTTGTGTACAACCACCACCCGACCGGTGCAATCGCGATGGGGGTGCGCGTTCTCTTCGGTGGGACGTCCGTGTGTGGCCCAGCGGGTATGCCCGATACCGTAAGTGCCGTCGAGGGGCGTTAATCGGATGACTTCCTCGAGATTGC
Organism: Pyrinomonadaceae bacterium; assembly: GCA_035273425.1. GTDB lineage: Bacteria > Acidobacteriota > Blastocatellia > Pyrinomonadales > Pyrinomonadaceae > PSRF01. The sequence continues at coordinate 20,050 of DATEPB010000055.1, forward strand.
GGAGTTTGCCTTCGGCGCGTCTTATCTCAAGGTCGTGACCCTCATTCACAACGGCGATGCCGGCGGAGTCGTAGCCGCGATATTCGAGCTTCCGCAAGCCGTCAATGATGAGCGGCACAACCTGCTTGTTTCCCACGTAACCGACGATTCCGCACATAGCATTCAAGGATGAAGTAATCAGAACGAAGAGTAAGTCTTAGCTCAGCCCTGCTTTTCATCTTTCCTTTCGCCAAATTGTTTTTTGATGACTGCTGGCACGCCCGCCACCAGCGTATTCGGAGGCACGTCGTCAGTAACCACGGCACCCGCCGCCGTTACCGAACCTTTCCCAACTTTTACCGGCGCCACCAGCATTGTGTCTGAACCAATTCGCACTTCGTCTTCAATGATCGTTTCGTGCTTGTTCTTTCCATCGTAGTTACATGTGATCGTGCCGGCGCCAATGTTTGTTCGCTCCCCGATCGTGGCGTCGCCAAGATAGGTTAAATGCATTGATTTTGAACCACGACCCAAACGCGACTTCTTAACCTCCACGAAGTTGCCCACAACCGACGTCTCTTCCAGGCGGGCGTTCATTCGCAGGTGAGCAAAAGGCCCGACCGCGCAATTTGAACCAACCGTAGAATCGACGATCACGCAATGATCCTTGATCGTAACGGCATCACCGATGTGAGAATTCGTTATGCGCGTGCCGGATCGAATCTGACAGCCTTCCCCTACAGTCGACTTGCCCTCGATCGAAACACCCGGATAAATCACTGTGTCCCGACCAATCTGAGCTTCGGCGCTAATGTAGGTATGCGAAGGATCCAGAAAGGTTACGCCACCTTCAACCATTAGCTTTCGAACAGTGTTACGTCTTATAAGATTTTCAAACTCAGCCAACTCGGCTCTAGTGTTGACTCCATAAACTTCACGCGCATCGTGATGCAGAAAAATGTTTACTTTTTCGCCGTCGCTCAAAAGTATGGAGGGAACGTCAGTTAGATAGTATTCGCCCTGTTGATTGGTGGGCTCGACTCTCGCGAGCGCGTCGAAAAGCTTGTCAGCGGCGAAACAATAGATTCCCGAGTTGATTTCTTTTATCTGTCGTTCTTCCTCGGAAGCGTCCTTTTGCTCTGTGATTCGAGCAAAGTTGTTGTTCGCGTCGCGAACCACGCGTCCATACCCGGTTGGGTTTTCAAGCCGCACGCTCAGAACGGAACACGCCGCTCCGCTTTGTTCATGGTCAGCAATAAACGCCTGAAGAGTCTGAGGCTTCAACAGAGGTACGTCACCGGAGAGAATTACCACCAACGAAGTTGAATTTTCCAGTTGCTGACGGGCGGCCATCACCGCGTCACCAGTCCCACGCTGTTCGGTTTGAGTTACGAATTCCGCCAGCTCGCCGAGTTCCTCCGTCACGACAGTTTGTACTTCAGAAGCTTGGTGCCCAACGATAACGTAAATCTTTCTGGGATCGAGAGATTGGGCAGTACGCCCAACATAGGTGATGAGAGGTAGACCGCCGATTTCATGTAACACCTTCGCTCGCGTGGACTTCATTCGGGTTCCTAATCCGGCTGCAAGAATGAGTACGTCGAGCGGTTGATCGGCTGGGCGGGACTGCGAAATCTGGTCTTTGTCCATGAGTTATGCGACGACTACAGGGGAGCAAGCTTGCTGACGGCAGGCGAGAACCACGCTAGCTAAACGTTCGGAGTTGTGGCGCACTTTTTCGCCTTCTTCGAGGAGGTTGGTTCGGATGACCTGAGTTGTTTCATCAAGAATGCTGTCGAGTGAATCGTCATCGATTCCAATCTGATACGCACCTTCGAGCGCATAACGCTCACTCTGTTCTTTCGTTACTCTCTTATCGTTCACGATCACAAAATCAAAACGAATCTCAGGTGCGTATTTCTTGATCGTTTCCAGATGTTGGCGAGCTGAGTAGTTATCAGTCTCACCAGGTTGTGTCATCAAGTTGCAAATGTAGATCTTCGTTGCCCCACTGTCCCCGATTGCTTGAGAAACTTTGGCGACAAGCAAATTTGGCAGAATGCTTGTGTATAGCGAACCGGGACCAAGGGTAATCACGTCGGCAGCTCGGATCGCTTTAAGTGCAGCAGGTAAAGGCAAACATTTCTCTGGCTCGAGACTTAATCGGCGAATAGGAACGCGAGAGGCCGAGATCAGCGTTTCACCACGCACCACGGTACCGTCCTCAAGTTCGGCAGCTAAACGCACGTCACTGATCGTTGCCGGGAAAATGTGGCCCTTGCTGGCCAGAACCTCAGAAGACAAGCGAACCGCTTCGGTAAAGTCACCAGTGACTTCGGTGAGTGCGGCCAAAAAGAGATTTCCAAAACTGTGGCCGCCGAGTTCGCCCTGACCCCGAAACCGATAGCGGAACAGACGCGAGAGCAGATTCGAGTCTTCGGAAAGTGCGATCATGCAGTTGCGAATGTCGCCAGGCGGCAGCATCTGCAGCTCGTCGCGGAGGCGCCCGGAACTCCCGCCGTCGTCCGACACCGTTACGATCGCTGCCAGGTTAGCGATCCAGTCGTTCTGCGAAGCTCCCGTGCCAACTTGACGCTTCAGGCCTGCCAACAGGGTAGAAAGACCTGTACCTCCGCCCAGTGCAACCAGGTTAAGACCTCGATCGTTTGTGGTTGAATAATCCAAAACTCAATTCACTCCGGGAATGGACGTTTTAATAGCGCGTCCGCGCAGAATCATACCTAAAAGGGCAGGGGATTGTAACCATCTTGTCATTTTGAGTGGGAGCGACGTTACGACTAGAGGCGGGGTTGGAATACCAGCTTGTCGAAATCGGGGTCGTTTCGCAACGCAGTCAAATCATGATCATGCTGCGCTCGAACGCGCAGGGTTGGCTGAAGATCTAACGCGCGTTGCAGTGACTGAAGTGCCAAATCAACCGAGCCCAGCCGAGCACGCGTCGCAGCCAGACCGTAGTGAATGTGGGCGGCTTCAGGTTCACGCTTTAGCGCTCGCTCGAACATCTCTTGTGCGGCAACATACTCACCGCGGTTCAATTCAATGACGCCGCGGTCATAGAGCGAGTCGGCATCGCGAGGCAGAATGCTCTCAGTTCGCAATCGGGCATCGGCCACAGAGATATACGTGCGAGCCCGAGCAGCGACCTCCGAAACCTGGGAATACTTTTCGAGCAAGCTTCGAAACTGATTGCGAGCTTCAACAAAGTGACCGCTCGTAAATTCCTTGTGAGCACGTTCGAAGGCTTTCATCGCTGCCGATTCGTCGATAGTTGGTTGACGAGGTGGAGGAGGCGCAGCCGGCGTAGGCCGCTGAGCCCGAACGGCTGCTACTTTCTGGGGCTTTTTGACCCTCACAGCAACGGACTTTTTGGCCGAACTGGCTTTTTTGGCGACGACTTTGCGAGCAACGGCCTTTTTCGCTACAGCTCGTTTCGGAGTTGCAGTCGATTTTTTGGCCGTCGCTTTCTTTGTAGCCTTACTTTTTGTCGAAGTCTTCGCCTTCGTCGCTTTCTTAGCGATCGGTTTTTGCACAGAGGCTCGTTTTGCCTTTGGCCTGGCGGACGCGGAAGTCACTTTCTTACGCTTCGCAGCAGACTTTGCTGAGGGCCGAGAAGCGGCTGCGCGTGACGTTGAACGTCTCAAACCTTTGGTAACTGCGCTCATGGAAGCTTCAAGCTGAAAGGGTTATTGCGGAGTCGGATTACTGCGAGAATCAGCCGGCAGAATAGCATAGGGTTCCCCCTAAATCAACGGGAAAAGAGGAGTTGCGGCCACGCCAAAGTTTTGAATATGGGCCAAAAACGAAGCGTGGCCAACATTGGAAAACACTTGATGGACATTGTTTGCTGTGTTAAAGTGCCTTTCGGCAAGCGAGTTACCTCCGATTGCCGCCAATGCTAGTAAAGTTGAAGTAACTTAGACGCTTCAAAGCCTGTGGCAACACAGCAGTTTGCCTTTACCCACCGCTCCAGTTCCGGCCTCAATAAAAACCTTCTAGAGAAAGCTGTATTAATGGCAGACACACCTATTCTGCTCCGTGAGCGGCAGTATCACCAAATTAAGGCCGTTCTGGCTCGTCTCCGAATGGACTCGTCTGCCCGAGTGGTCTTTCTGGTGGACAAGGACGGCCAGGAAATCGCCGTTCAAGGCGAAATCGGAAATATCGACACAACCAGCCTTGCTTCGTTGGCGGCAGGAAATGTTGCCGCTACCGGCGGAATGGCTCAGCTGATCGGAGAGAAAGAATTCCCGACGCTTTCGCATGAGGGCGAGAAGGAAAGCATCCATATCTCAGTTATTGGTCGATTGTTGCTCGTCGTCGTCTTCGACGAACGCTCGACTCTGGGATTGGTAAAGCTTCGGAGCAAACAGGTCTCCCAGCAACTGTTTGCCATGATCGATGAAATAACCAAAGTTGAATTCGAAGACGACGACTCCCCCTTCGCTGAAATCACCGACGAAGACATCGACAGCCTCTTCAAATAATCCATCACAAAGAAGTAAGTGCCATATGACCTTCATCAACTACGCATCACGAGAAATCAACTGCAAAATCGTTTACTACGGTCCTGGCTTGTGTGGGAAGACAACAAATCTCCAGCACATATTTGAAGCCACGGCACCGCAGTCCCGAGGGAAGTTGATCAGTCTCGCAACCGAAACAGACCGCACGCTGTTCTTCGACTTTATGCCCCTCGAGTTGGGCACCGTCCGCGGTTTCAAAACTCGATTTCACCTTTACACAGTGCCGGGTCAGGTTTTTTATGATGCGTCGCGAAAGCTAATTTTGAAGGGTGTTGACGGGGTGGTGTTCGTTGCAGACTCTCAGGAGGAGCGCATGGATGCCAACGTCGAATCCTTATACAACCTGGAGGAAAACCTTCGCTCTCAGGGATACGACTTGATGAAGTTGCCGTATGTGCTTCAGCTAAACAAGCGGGATTTGCCTAATGTTGTTCCGGTTCAGGATCTGGCTGCCGAGCTGTTACGGAAGCAGGAGCCGGTGGTGGAAGCTGTGGCCTCGACTGGGGCTGGAGTCTTCGATACGTTGAAGGCAGTGGCTAAGCAGGTTCTGACGGAACTCCGCAAGAGTTAAGTTTCTCGCCGTCGCTAATCCAGCGATTTAAGCATCAACAACCCGTCGCCCCCATTTGAGTAGTACTTAGGGAGCCGCTGTGTAATTGAATAACCCAGGCGCTGGTACAGGCGTTGAGCGGGTATATTCAACGACCTCACTTCCAGCCGCACCACCCGCACATTTCTCTCCTTAAAGCCTTTTTCAACATGGGCCATAAGTCGTTTACCCAGGTGTCGTCGACGATGCTCGGGAGCTACTCCTACGGTCGTGATGTGGCCGGTGTGATCTGGTTCAATGAGGCCGATTACGAAGCCCACCATCGCGCCACCTGAGGTCGCAGCTCGGTATGAAACTGATTCGGGTGCGGTCAAAAGATATTCAAAAGTCTCGCGGCTGTATGCTTCGCCATCCACAAAGCATTGCTGATCAAGGCGCCAACAGTCATCGAGATGCGAAATCGTGAGGGGTCGGATGTCATAACGCATTCCAGCGGCTGCTGGAACGGTTAACTCTGCTTCGCGCGGATATTCTTCTGGGGTCGGTGCCCACCAGCGCGATCGAATTTTCTTTAAGACTGCCATTATTATCCACTCACAATTTCAGTGATCGCAGTTAGTTTAGCATCAACGTTTTAGTGATCACTAGATCACAAGCATACAATCACCATAACTGTAGAATCTGTAACGCTCGTTTACCGCGTGGCGATATGCTTCGAGGATCAATTCACGGCCGCCAAATGCCGAGACCAACAGCAACAGCGAAGATCGCGGCAAGTGAAAATTTGTGAGCAACGCATCGGTAACCCGGAATCTGTGACCCGGCAGAATTGTAAGTTCCGTCTCCTTCGCAGCTGGACACACTGTTCCACTCTCATCGACGGCAGTTTCAAGTGCACGAGTCGTGGTGGTTCCGATGGCAATGACTCTTCCGCCGGCCGCCCGGCTTTGATTTATGGCGGTGGCCGCCTCTTCCCGAATCTCAAAAAACTCCGCCGCAACCATGTGGTCGTCAATATCTTCGACGCGGACTGGCTCAAAAGTTCCATAGCCTACATGCAGCGTTATTTCAGCGATTGTCGCACCACCTTCGATTAGTGCTTTCTGGCTTTGCGGCGTGAAGTGGAGGCCTGCGGTCGGAGCTGCAATCGCGCCTCGTTCGCGGGCAAAAACCGTCTGATATCGTTCACGATCGTTGACTGCTGTTCGCTCCGTTCGCTTTATGTATGGCGGCAGAGGTGTTTGTCCCAACGTGTCGAGACGGGGTTCCAAGGGCCCATCGAACTTCAATTGACGTAAAGCACTGGTCGACCAATCGAGTACTTCTGCATGCAAATCGCTTCCAAACCGTAGTCGCGATCCGATCTTCATGCGCTGGGCTGGTCGTACGAGCCCTTCCCAGATCGTTGGTTCAATTTCACGCGTCAACAACACTTCAACGCGTCCGCCGCTGGGGTCACGTTGCCCAATCAATCGTGCCGGAAACACCCGAGTGTTATTGACTACAACTACGTCATTCTGCTGAACGTAGTCAGGAAAACTGCGAAATTCATCGTCCCGCCAGTTGCCCGCCTTCCGGTCGACCACGAGCATTCTCGATGCGTCGCGCTGCTCCAGTGGCGCCTGCGCGATCAAGTCTTCAGGAAGGTCGTAGTCAAACTCGGAGAGTTGCATTATTGCCAGAAGGGAATCACTTGGGTTCGGGAAAGTGCGGATGTTCACGGTGAAAAACGGCAGTTAGCTGGGCCCCAAACAATAGAACCAGACTTGAAACGTAGCTCCAGGACAAGACTGCTACCACGGCTCCCACTGAGCCATAGATTTGGTCGTAGTGAAAATAATTCAGACTCCACGCGAAGATATACTTCGAGAGCTCCCACAATAATCCTCCAAGAATTGCTCCCGGCAAGGTGTCGCGAAGAGTGACCTCGGCTTTCGGCATGAAGCGATATACGATGATGAAAAGCACGGCTGTGACCAGGAAACTCAGAACCGCATAAATCCCTTGCCAGAAAGCGCTTCCCATCCAAATCATCAAAGGGAAGCGGGCCAGCTGCCGCGGCGAAAGCTTTTCGGCCATCTCTCGAAGGGCCACCACTATTGAGGTAAGTAACACTGACGAAGCGAGCAGTAGGCCAATGATCCCGATCATTCCAACGGTCAAAGCCCGCCCATGCCAAAAAGTCCTGGACGTCGTGCCCCAGATTCGATTTAGCGCCCGTTCAATCACGGCAAAGACCCACGACCCGGCCCACAGGACCACGATTATGCAGGTGACAATAACTCCGGGACCGACGGATGAAAGTGAACGAATGGTGTCGCGGAGAAATTTTGCGGAGCCTGGATAGACGTCCACCGCTCGAGTCAACAGCTCACTGGCCGCGGTAATCTGATTGCTCAAGGCGAGCAACAGGAGGAGCGCAGGAAAGAGGGCCATCAATCCGAAATAGCTCATCGCCGCTGCGGACGTGAATAGATCGTTTTCGTGGAATTGATGGAGTGTATGGCTAAGAATTGATCGCCACGGTCCGCGATTCCGAACCCCGAACGAGTGCCGAGTAAAAGACGAGAACCTTCCCATTTGTACTTAAATCCCGCTAGCGATTCGCTCCTGAGTGACAAGACCCTAACAAATTCTTCATTGAGAATCGAACAGACTGGGCTTTAAGGAGCCTGGGTAGGGAATATTGAAGTGGTCGTAGGCAAGTCGGGTGGCCATCCGGCCGCGGGGTGTGCGATCAAGAAAGCCGATCTGGATCAGATAAGGCTCGATAATCTCTTCAATAGAATCTTTCTCCTCATGAATCGAAGCCGAGATAGTGCCGAGTCCGACCGGCCCGCCGTTAAACTTTTCAATAATAGTGAACAGCAGCTTTCGGTCCATCTCGTCGAGTCCAAAGGTGTCGACTTCCATTCGGTTCAGAGCGTCGTTCGCCACCACCTGAGTGATGCGACCATCGTAGTCAACCTCGGCATAGTCGCGGACTCTTCGCAGCAGGCGATTCACAATACGTGGAGTACCGCGTGAACGTCTGGCGATCTCACGGGCTCCGTCTTCGTCAATTTCGACGCCAAGGATCTCGGCTGAACGCCGGCAGATTATTTCCAGATCTTCGTGTGGGTAGAAATCGAGATGAAAAATGATTCCAAAACGCCCGCGCAAAGGAGCTGTGATCAAACCTGCGCGGGTGGTGGCGCCTACGAGTGTGAATTTCGGCAGATCGAGTTTGATTGAACGGGCTCCTGCGCCCTGGCCTATCAGTAAATCAAGTTGATAGTCCTCCATCGCAGGGTAGAGCTTTTCTTCAAGCGCCGGAAGCAACCGATGGATTTCGTCAATGAACAGGACGTCGCCTTCCTGGAGGTTGGTTAAAAGTGCGGCGATATCCCCAGCTTTTTCGATGGCTGGTCCAGCAGTAGAACGAAGTTCAGCGCCCATCTCGTTTGCGATGATATTGGCCAACGTTGTCTTACCGAGGCCCGGAGGACCGGTTAGCAAGACGTGGTCGAGAGCTTCTTTACGCTGCAACGCTGCCTTCATGTAAACACGAAGGTTTTCTTTGACCTGACGTTGGCCGATGTAATCGCCGAGCCGGTTGGGCCGAACGGTCAATTCAAATTGACGTTCGGCATCGGTTAACGGGGCTCTGGCAGGTCCTGATTCAGTGGCCATAATCCGTAAAGCACCATGAGCTTGCTGAAATTTGGGAAAATCAACGCATGCGCGTGTTGGACGAGCAAACTAACAGTTTGCTTTACATCTTTGCGAGCTTTCGCAGGCTGCGGCGCAAAATCACTTCAACGGAGATGTCACCGCCCTCATCTGTCGCGGCGGTAACTGCTTTCTCGGCTGAGCTTCGTTGATAGCCTAAGTTAAGTAAGGCTGACAAGACATCAGCACGCATGGAATCTTCGGTGACGATCGGCGTTCCTGCTTCCGTCTTCGCTCCCAACTCTTCTTCCAGTTCTGCCGACGAGAGCGAAGCGACTTTATCACGTAGTTCCATTACCAGTCGTTCGGCAGTCTTTTTGCCGACCCCGGGAATCAAGGTCAGCTTGGCCAAATTGTTCGTGCGAATCGAAGCTATCATTTCATCCGCACTCATACCCGACAGAAGTTTTATTCCAAGTTGCGGGCCGATTCCACTCACGGATATGACGCGCAGAAAAAATTCACGTTCACGAGCGGTCTTAAAACCGAAGAGCTGAAGGGCGTCTTCGCGGACATGCGTGTATATTCGCAGTTGAACGCTCGAGCCGGGTTCTTCAAGATCATAAAACGTTGACACGGGAATGATCACTTCATATCCCACCCCGCCTACATCGAGAATAACTGAATTTGGTTGCTTCGAAAGAAGAGTGCCGGACAGGTGTGCAATCATTGGCGAAACATTTTGCGGTCAAGCTGGCGGGATTGTAGTTGAAGGGTATTGCAATCGCAACGCACTTCGGCGGTGGCTTCAGTTTATCCTTGACGACGAACGACGATTCGCAAAAACGTGGAGCCAAAGTTTCACTCGTTACCATTAGCAAGGCATTGGGTCTATACTAAATGGCAGGCCCCCAATGAAATCAGCAAAAATTTCTGAATTAACAACTAATCGTCTCAGCGTCTATCTGCGTTGTTTGAACACGCTATCAGCTGCTGGGATCAAGAGCGTGTCATCCCAGGCGATGGCTGAGCAATTCAATCTCAACTCGGCGCAAATCCGAAAGGATCTCGGTTATTTTGGAGAGTTTGGTGTACGCGGAGTGGGATATTCCGTCGAGGATTTGCGCACTCATATCATCAAGATTATGGGACTCGATCGACCGCATCGAGTCGGAATCGTAGGCGCGGGCAGATTGGGGACCGCCCTGGCAAATTATCGCGGGTTTTCGAGATCGAATTTCTCCGTCGTAGCGCTTTTTGACAATGATGAAAAGAAGATCTCGCGCAAGGTAGGGAGCGAGAAAATAGCGATCCAGGATGTACGTCGCATGCCGGATGTAGTTAAGGAAGAAGCCATCGATGTAATGGTCATCGCGGTACCCGCGCGAGCCGCGCAGAGAGTCCTGAATCAGATAATGTCCGCGGGCATTAAAGCCGTCCTGAATTTCGCACCGGCGTTACTGAGTGCACGGCTCGACGTAAAAGTAAAAACGGTTGACTTAACGACGTCGTTGGAATCTCTTTCGTATTACCTCTCGCGCCCGCATGCGAGTGAGACCACAGCCGCAACCAGTAAAAATCGTTTCGACCCGGTCGGCGATTTTACCGAACAAGAATTGTAATTTAGTTAATCCTCGTGACGAACCAAAATGGATGAACTGACCGCGAGACGTGAAATCGTAAACGTCGGCCGCTTACTGTATGAGCGGAGTTATGTCGTGTCATCGGACGGCAACGTAAGCGTCCGCCTTGACGACGGTCGCATCGTCGCGACGCCAACTATGACGTGCAAGGGCCGAATGACCGAAGATTCGCTTGCCGTCACGGACTCGTCGGGAAAGCCGCTCGGAGATCGTCGCCCTTCGAGTGAGTTGGCTATGCATCTCCTGATTTACCAGGCGCGTCCGGATGTGATGGCAGTCTGTCATGCGCATCCACCCCACGGCACCGCTTTCGCTGTAGCGGGTCTTGCTATCGATCAACCGATCCTATCGGAAGTGATTCTGACACTAGGTTGCGTTCCGCTGGCGGCTTACGGTACCCCTTCGACGGATGAATTAAGCGACGCGATGCGGCCACTGGTGAAACATCACAACGCGCTGCTGATGGCGAATCACGGCGCTGTGGCGTACGGCGCAGACTTGTGGCAAGCGTTCGATCGGTTGGAAACACTTGAGCATACGGCGCGCATTGCTATCCTCTCCCGCATTCTGGGAGGCTCCCGGAATTTACCCAATGATGCGATTGAGAAGCTAATCAACGTTCGCGAGGCCGCCGGCTATCTCGGAGAGAGTGCGCGTTGCCAAGCTTGCGGATACCTGCATGAAACGCAATTGGTTTGTCCAACAGGTGATCGTCCTGCGCCCGGTCAATATCAATCTGTCATCGCGGAAAATGGTGAGGGAAAAATCTCGCTGACGCGAGATGAGTTGGTTGAGTTGTTGAGTCAGGCGTTGCGCAGCCCGGGCGCGGGAAACGTTTGGTGAATGGTGAATGGTAAATGGTGGAGAAGTCGTCTACTATTTACCATCCACGATTTACCATTCACTGTTAAGAGGAGCAACTAATGCAAGAAGCACTCGGCATGGTTGAAACCAAAGGTCTGGTCGCGATGATTGAAGCGGCAGATGCAATGGTCAAGGCCGCAAACGTTACTTTAATTGGATACGAAAAGATTGGCGCAGGTTTTGTTACTGCCATCGTGCGCGGTGATGTGGCCGCCGTAAAAGCTGCGACTGACGCCGGCGCTGCTGCGGCACGACGCGTGGGTGAGTTGGTGAGCGTGCATGTGATTCCGCGTCCGCACGGCAGTGTAGATGACGCTCTTCCGATCGGTAATCGCTAAGCATGATCATAGCGCGTATTCTCGGCACTGTCGTCTCGTCACAAAAAGACGAGCGACTATTAGGGAAGAAGCTACTCATCGTGCGTCCGATCAACGTAGATGGTAGTGACACCACCGGCTATGTCGTCGCAGTAGACACGGTAGGCGCTGGGTTTCACGAACGAGTGCTGGTAGTCGCAGGCTCGAGCGCGCGATTGGCGCAGGGGATGAAAGACACTCCCGTCGACGCGGCAATCGTGGGTGTGATCGACACGGTCGATATCACCGCCGCGGAATAGCAGTTCGAGTTTAGTTTTTTTCAAGTAGTTCAGAGTTCAATCTTCAGATTGTCACTCGTGAACACGCAAGCTAAAGCTTGAACTCTGAACTACTTGGATTGTGCGGACCTTGGACACGGGACCTTGGAATAACTAATGCAGCTTGCTCGCGTAATAGGCACTGTGGTTGCCACCGTTAAGAATGAAGCACTTGAAGGCCGCAAGCTACTGGTGGTCCAGACACTTAACAAGGACTTGCAACCTTCAGGCAAACCGCTGGTAGCCATTGATGCAGTTGGCGCAGGCGTCGGAGAGCTGGTGTTCTGGTGCCGGGGAAAAGAAGCCAGCTTTCCTTTCAAACGAGAAGACACGCCAACTGATTGCACGATCATCGGAATAGTGGATTCGGATGCGCACGTGACCAACGGTTCTACCAGGTCAGCAAGACAGGTGATGGATGATTCTCGCTAAGGTTGTCGGCAACGTCGTCGCCACCCAAAAGAACCAGCGCTACGAGAATGCGCGAGTGATGCTCTGCCAACAGATAACTCCCGAAGGTGAGGAGACGGCTTACTCGCTACTGGCGTTGGATTCGGTTGATGCGGGAGTAGGCGACACCGTACTGATCGTACAGGAAGGCTGGGGAGCGTCTACGGCAGCAACCGGTAAACCGCAGGCTGCGATTGATTCGGCGATTGTTGGAGTTGTTGATTACATTGATCTGCTTCCAGATCAAGAATAGGACTGACATTCCTTTCTTTCCTAGTTTACAAAAATGAGCACAGACCAGGCACGAGAGATCGCCGAGAGAATTGCCCGCAAAGTTTCCAGCGGCTACTCAAGCGTGCCTGATAGAAACCCATCCAAGTCAGGGGTCAACTCGGAGTTGGAAGCTGTTCGCGCCGGAATCAGCGAACTGCAAAAAAAGCTCGCTCAACTCGAAGCGCAGGTCAGCTCAGATCCTTCCGATGCTCGATCTGCAAACATCCCGTCGTCATCCTTCGTGTCACCGAAACCGGAATTGGTAACTCATTCGCCGTGGCTGGCAGGAATCAATGCTCCATATTCACACCCGAGCCAGGAGAAGTTTGGCGTTGAAGAAGCCACTGTCACTGAGCTGGTAGATTTTTTCGAGAAGGAAAAGATCTGTAACGTCGAACCTGGTGGGAAACCCTGCGACCACTGCGCCATGTGTAGTACCCGCGGCTTCTAGTAAATCAACCGATTGCAACTTACCGTAACGCAGACTGTTAATTGCGGATCTCGCCTACTTAATCTGAGTTCTGCAAATCGGATGCAAACTAACAGTTGCTTTGCGAGACTTGGGCGCATCGAGTCGCACAAATAAGCAAGGCCGCCAATTGGCGGCCTTGTGCTATCTGAATTGTCCTCGTTCTATTTGGAGGGTGCTGGCGTCGGTGCGCGTAAGCTTCCTGAGTCGATCTTCGGAGCCTGCGAAGCACCTTCCTCAGCCTTAAAGTATGGCTCTTCCTTAAAGCCATAAAGTTTCGCGGAGATAATGGTCGGAAACTGGGCACGGGTGGTGTTGTAGTCCTGCACACCGTCGTTGTAGTCCTTGCGAGCAACTGCGATCCGATTCTCAGTGCCGACGACTTCATCCTGCAGTTTTAAGAAATTCTCGTTCGACTTCAGCACCGGATAGTTTTCCTGCAACACGAGCAGTCGCCCAATCGTGCCGCCGAAAGTATTGGCCGCATCGATCACAGCTTGCTTCTGTTCCGGACTCTTGTCGCCGCCTTCGCCTTGCGGCGCCTGTTGTTGAGCGTTAAGCAGCCTGGATCTTGCTTCGGCAATCTTGCCGAAGACTTCCTGTTCCTGGACGCCCGCGAGTTTCGCCGCTTCGACGAGGTTATTGATTAGATCGGCGCGCCGTTGGAGTTGCGTTTCGACGTTGGCCCACTTTCCTTTCACATTTTGTTGCTTGGTGGTCAATGTGTTGTAGCCGCATCCACTCGCCGTGGCGGCCACAAAAATTACCAAAGCAAGTAAAGATAATCGTCGTTGATTCATTTCATTTCTCCTGACTGTGTTACCTGGTCAAATTCGTCGGCTGCTTCGACCACCTCCTGAAGCTGATCCAGGTAAGCGGCAAAAATTTCATTAGCCTCAATTTCTGTGGAGGGCAATCTGTCACTCGCTCGAAATTCAAATATCCTCTCAAAAGGAGCTCCGTCGAGTTTGAATCGTCGCACAGTGGCGCGCACGCAATCGGGTTTGGCTACCGGTGCATCTTCGCCATAAAGAATTAAGACTGCACGAAACAACGTCGCGAAACTCGACAAGCTGTCGCTCATCAAATCGCATAACTGGTCCAGGGAATTAGACGCGGGAATATACAGGCGCCGAAGCTGAATAAGTTTGCTGCGGAGTTCATATTCCGTTTGGTGTCGCAGATTGGCATCTGAATATTTCATCGAAACAAACGGATCGGCACCGTAGAGAACAACTCTCGCGTCTGCCATCTGGTGAAACTCAATCGGGAAAACGTCAGCTGCGTCTGAAAGTTCTTCCACAGTGAAGTAAACCGGAAGCGGATGGCCCAGACGCTGCCATTCTCGCAGGGGTGCTTGTGCCTCACGCAAATCGGCCGGCGTGATCTTGTGCAATGTGATGAGTAGGTTGTAGTCCGAACGCAGTTCGATTTCGTCGCCGACCGCTGCGGATCCGTAGAGCACAACCGAAGCTAAGTTTGCTCCGTGCGTCGCATGCAGGTCTTTCAAAAGACCCTTTAGTGCTTCCTGAACAATCGTTTTGACCATTATGTTTTGATAGCTCTGAATACTACCAGACTCGACTGCTTCCGAATAAACCAACAATCCAACCTGTTAGTCCTGGCTGTTCGTCTACCAACTACCTCCGGCCCCGCCACCGCCGGCGCTACCGCCGCCAAATCCTCCGCCGAAACCGCCACCACCGCCGCCAAACCCACCACCGCCTCCGAAGCCGCCGCCGCCCCAGCCGCCACTTGATCCTCCCCAGCTTGAACGACTCCCACTACTCAATAGCTGACTTAATAACAACGCGCTCAACCATCCACTGCCACCGCCTCCTCGGCCACCGCCGCCTCCCTTGCGAGCCGCGAATAGGAAAATCACTATCCCCAGGATCACAAGCATCATGCAGCAACCGCTGGAGATACTCTTCGTCTGGCGCGGAACCGTAGTCGTTTCACGATACGCCTTCCTCTGATCGATTCCTTCAATGCTAAAACCGCGCTTGGCTGCTAACGTAGCGACATAAGCCTGGACGGTGTCGTAAACGCCTCTACTATAGTTTCCTTGCTTGAGCTGAGGGACCAGCAACTCTCGTTGAATTTGTCCTACCAGACCATCGGTGAGATCGCCTTCGAGGTGATAGCCGACCTCGGTAAAGTACTTCCGATCCTTCACTGCCAGGAGCAACAGAAAGCCGTCGTTTTCTTTCGAGCCGATTCCCCAACCTCGGTAAAGCTCGACCGCGTAGTCGTCGATTACTTTTTCTCCTGTTGAGTCAATGGTAACGACGGCGAATTGAATGTTTGCGCGCTCATTCAGGTTCTTATATATCGTTCCCAGTTTCTCTTCGGTTTCAGAATCTAAAACGTTCGCGTTGTCGACTATCGGAGTGAACGGATTTGGCAGCGGAATTGGAGGAGTGCCTGTTTGACCAAGCGCCGCTTGTTGAAGGACCGAACAAAGCAATACCAGAACGAACAGCAAGCCCGGCACCCGCCGGTCAATTCGAAACCCATAGTTGGTAAAAGTATTTCTCAATGAATGCCTGCCAGGTAACAAATTCTTGCTACCCCTCGATCAACTTATGCAGCAGATAAAAAAGTGCGACGCCAACAAAAACGACGATTGATACTGTCGGGTTTCGATCTTCTTTGTGATTTACCTCAGGTATCAAGTCGCTGGCTGCGACATACAGGGTGACACCGGCCGAGAAGGGAAGTGCGTAACCGACGGCGCTTGAAATCCGTGTGTTGAGTAATGCAACCACGACCACGCCTGCCAATGTTGCGGCACCAATGGCAATCGTTGCGAACAACGCCGTTCTCGCAGATCGCCCCGACGCCAGCATGATCGATGCGACGGTAAATCCTTCCGGCATTTTGTGCAGCAAGATAGCGATGAACACCAGAACTCCAACGCGGAAGTTAACCAGGAATGCCGCCGCAATAGACACTCCGTCAAAAAAGGTATGAATCCATAAACCACCGACTGCCGCATAGGCAGCCGAGGGACGCATTAAAGATTCGGGGTGGGTTTCAGCGCCGAAGTGAAAGTGGGGAGCGATCGTATGCTCGAAGAGTTGGATCAATAGATAACCGGCCAACAGTAGGGTCATTGCCCCGATGACTGCTTCGCCCGCGGCTTTGCCCTCGAGTCCCGAAGTCCAGATCAGAAAACTCTCGGGGATTATCTCGATAAAGATAGCGGCCAGCATGAAACCGGCGCCGAGCGCGACCAGGTATTTTAGAGCCCTCTCTCCGAAGCGGTGTGCACCGGCGCTAATGAGCACAAATCCGCCGAGAAGGTTCGCTCCCGCCGCGAGCAGGCCAACCAAAAGGAGCCCGAGAAATCCTAAATCGAGATCCATTTAGTCGATGTGCTGAAAGGACAGAGTTGGCCGAAACATGTGTGCGCCAATATACATCAAGGCTCTACCCCTGCCTATTCTGCGAGTTATTACACACTGCGGATGTCGACGGAAGGGCGAATAAGGGCCAACAAGAGGCGAACAGTAAGTTTCTTCGAAACTCCGAAAACCGCGAAAAACCTAAGAATTTTGCCAGATTTTCTATTGACACCCAAAATGATGCAGCGTAGTATCCCGCGTGGGTGGTCAAAAGTGGTCGGAAGTGGGTCCAACCTCGTAGCGAACCCGATCATTAGTAACTTTTCCAGGATGGCCACCCGCCAACTTCAATTGATCGGTAAAACTGATGCTGCGGGGAAACTACACGGCCCGGATTGATGCAAAGGGTCGGCTAAAAGTGCCGACGCCATTCCGTCGCCTTATAGATGAAAAGCACGGCGGCGAATTCTACATAACAAGTCTTACGGGTGACAACGTTCGAATTTACCCGCTGCCGGAGTGGGAATCGATAGAGCAACGATTGTCTCTTTTGCCGACGATGGATCCGGCCCGGCGCAAGTTCCTTGACAGAACGAACTACTACGGACAGCAAGCGACGATTGATGGACAGGGCCGACTCCTGATTCATCCGCTACTGCGCAAGGCCGCAGGAGTAATGGGTGATGTAGCTGTGTTGGGCTATCTGACGTACATCGAGGTTTGGGAGCTCGATGTTTTCAAAGCCCGCATGCTCGCAGACCCTTACACGGAAGAAGACGAAGCGGCGATCGCGAAACTGGGCATTTAGTAAATCGTAAATGGTAAATCGTAAATGGAAGTAACTGACGATTCACGATTCACGATTCACGATTCACGGGTTGACAGGTCTTTGAACAAGATCACGGGGCGGTGGTGATGGCTGCGCCTTTGGGGGGCATGGGCGCGCCCCATCGCCCCGTGCTGCTTCGAGAAACGATTGAGCTTCTCGCTCCTGAGCGAGACGGATTGTTTGTTGACTGCACGGTGGGCCTCGGCGGACACGCTGAGGCAATTCTGGAATCCTCGAGCGACAACCGCGTTATCGGAATCGATCGCGACCAGCAGGCGCTCAACCTGGCGAGCGAGCGACTGGCAAAATTCGGCAGCCGGATCCGACTCGTCCACGCCAACTACCGCACGCTCGAAAGCATTTTGCAGAGTCTGGACGAAGAGCCACCCGCAGGCGTACTGGCCGACCTCGGAGTTTCTTCACTACAGTTTGACTCACCAACAAGGGGGTTTAGTTTTCGCTTTGACGCTCCACTTGACATGCGGATGGATCCCGACAGTGACCAGGAAACTGCGGCTGATCTCCTGCTGCAACTACCTGAAGCCGAGATAGCAAACATAATTTTTAACTTTGGTGAGGAGCGCAACTCACGTCGCATCGCCAAATGGATTGTAGAGAGCCGCGAACAGGGGAAGCCGATCACTACAACAAAGGCGCTGGCGGATCTGGTGGCCCGAGCATCACCGTCGAGCAAGCGCTGGCAGATTCATCCGGCCACGCGGACATTTCAAGCACTGCGGATCGCTGTCAATCAAGAGCTTGAAGGTCTGGATACATTTGTCGAAACAGCTATTGATCTTTTACAGCCCGGCGGACGGTTGGCAATCATCAGTTTTCATTCGCTCGAAGATCGAATTGTAAAACAGGTGTTTCGCCGGCTATCAGGCTACTGCGACTGTGCATCTCTGAGTCGTGCCCCGGTCGTGGTTTGTACCTGCGGAGCGCGCAAGGCCGTCGAGATACTAACGAAGCGTCCCATCGTATCCGACGCCCAGGAAGTGGACCAGAACCCCCGATCGCGCAGCGCAAAGTTGCGCGCTTGTCGCAAGATCTCGAACCTCAGATCTTAGAATTCAGATCTCAGATCTCGGGTCGAAACCGAAACCCAGAATCAGACGGGAGTGCCGCCATGAGAAGAGTTCCCTCGAAACAGCGCAATTCCAAAATCCAACATGATCGCGATGTTCAAGCTTTGTCTCGCCTCGCCCTTTTGCTTGTCTGTGGATTGTTTCTAGCTGGCGGATTTGTTTTTGCTGCGCGACAGCATTTCGCCGCAGTCCAGTTTGGTTATCAAAACGAAGGCCTCCGTCGTGAACGAGACAAACTAATTCACGAACAGCAGCAATTGATGTTGATGCGGGAACAGGCATTTGCTCCGGCACGTCTTGAATCCGAAGCACGTAATTTAGGACTCAAGCCTGTGGCCGCCGGCCAACTGGAAACTCAGAAGGCTGTCAGACAGAGCCAGATTCCTATTGCTCCAGCTCTGATTAATTCCTCCGCGGCGTTTCGCCGTTAACGGTGGTCAGGAACCTCGCCAGAGTTCCGGGCGAGAAGGAGTTTGAGGAAGGGATGTAACAGCTATGTTGGCGCGCCGGTCCGCTCAATCACAACCGCACCCCGATGTCTCCGTTCGCCGCACGTTGTTTGTTGCGGCTTTTGTCGTTTTCTGGATGCTTGCTATCAGCGCCCGTCTCGTATATTTGCAGGTCTCTAGTCACGAACAACTAGTTGAACGAGCACAAAAGCAGCAGCAGGAGTCGGTCGAGAGTAGCCCGCAACGTGGAGCCGTTCTCGATCGGCAGGGGCGCGAGCTGGCGCTCAGCATCGACACCATCTCGGTATTCGTCGCGCCTGACGAGTTTGGCAAAACTGATGAGCAGGCGTTGGGTGAAATCGATTGTGCAGCGAACCTGCTTGGACCAGTGCTGAGTCTGGAACGAAAGGCGCTCTTCAATCGCATCCTCGAGTCTCGCAAGAGCGGTCGCCGTTTTATGTGGGTCGCCCGGAGGTTGGCGCCTGATCAGGCGTTGCAGGTTGAAGCGCTACAGCTCCCGGGCGTGCACACGCGCAAGGAACCCAAGCGCTTTTATCCCCATGGATCGTTAGCTGCCAACGTGCTTGGTTATGTCGGTCTGGATGGAAATGGGCTGGCAGGAATCGAGCAGGTTTACAACGAAAAGATCGTTGGAGAACCAGGGAAGATCTTCATTGAAAGAGATTCGCGGGGCAGAGGATACGAAAGCACAGAAGTTCCGGGCCGTGCTGGCCAGACCATCATTCTGACGGTTGATCAAAGCATCCAGTATCAAGCCGAAGCGGCGCTGACTACGGCCATTTCCCAGTCGAGGGCAAAGTCGGGCACGGCGATAGTTCTTGATCCACGCACGGGCGAAATCCTGGCGCTCGCGAATGCTCCGACGTTTGATCCAAACAATGTCGGCGCCGCGACTCCCGATCAGCGCGCGAACTGGGCGTTGCAGAATATTTACGAACCCGGCTCGACCTTCAAAGTTGTTGCGTTTGCCGCGGCTCTTGAAAAAGGACTCGCCAAGCCGAACGACATGATCGACTGCCAAATGGGATCCATTACGGTTGCGAAACGAGTGATCCGCGATCACCATCCCTTTGGTGCGTTGACACTTACTGAGGCGCTGGCGAAATCGAGTAACGTGGCGGCCATCAAGCTGGGATTGCGCGTGGGCGACCCAACAATGCACGAATACATCACGCGCTTTGGTTTTGGTTCACGCACGGGCGTTGAGCTGCCTGGTGAAACCGCCGGAATTGTTCACCCGCTCAAACGCTGGCAGCCTTCCTCGATCGGATCGGTAGCGATTGGGCAGGAAGTTGGCGTGACGCCTTTGCAAATGGCCGCTGCCTTCGGGGCGCTCGCCAACGACGGGATACGCAAGACTCCACATCTCGTACGCGAGATCAGGAACGAAGCTGGTGTCACCGTCTATAGGCCTGATTTGGCAGAGCGTCGGGTCATAAGCAAGGAAACAGCTTCGGCTTTAAGAGGCATGTTGGAAAGTGTGACGCTCAACGGGACCGCAAAAAAAGCGCAGCTAGACGGATACTCCGCAGCCGGGAAAACAGGCACTGCGCAGAAGATTGATCCGAAAACAAGAGCTTATTCGCTTACGAAACACGTCGCCTCATTTGTGGGTTTTGCTCCCGTCAACAATCCGGCGGTGGTGATCATTGTGGTTATTGACGAGCCAGCTGGTGCTTACCACGGCGGTGACGTTGCTGCGCCGGTGTTCCAACAAATCGCGGAAAAGATTCTCCCAGACATGGGCATCATGCCCGATACCGATTTCAAACAGTCGGACGAGCTGATCGCACTCAATACTCCGGCTTCACCCCAAACAGCAAAGATGCGCGATGAAGAAGTGCTCCAGGAACAGAATCGCGCGGCCACGCTGCCTAAGGTTAGCTCGCGCGACAGCCGGGGCAGTGAAGTGGTTTACGCGGTCGCCACCGCCAGGGCGATCGTAATGCCCGATTTGCGCGGCCAAAGTGTGAGAGATGTCGCGCGTGCTTGCGCTCAACTCGGAATGCTGGTTGAAGCGCGCGGCGAAGGCCGTGTTGTAAAACAGATCCCTGAGGCTGGCGCGGAACTGCGGCCGGGCCAAACGATATACGTGGATTTTGTGAGACGGAATTAAATCCAGGCAGTGCGTATGCCTGAAGCTTGCGAATCAAACCACTTCACGGAGCCAGCTAAATGATCCCCCAATCACGCTTGAGCGACGAGGTTTTTGGACTAAGAGAGCGAGTGAGTGCATGCCGAAAGAGAGTGCGGCTCAACAGAGCCAAGCACAAGCCGATCTCGGCGAACAACCAATGCCAGCAGGTAATTTCCGAGCCGGACTCTGCACCGTTTCAATCGGCCCGGTATACTGAGGATTACCCGATTGCGCTGGGATTTGTTGGGGAACAAGAGGTCGGAATAACGTGAATGTCCGCGAAGCTTTGAATTTGATGGGCGCCAACGCCGAAGGCGCGGCACCTGAGTTGTTTGACAAAGAAATTACTGATTTTTCGATTGACTCACGATCAGTCGGCGCGGGCGAACTTTTCTTTGCACTGTCTCAGGAAGACTACGCTCGCGCCGGTTTTAATGGAGAGTTTGCTGACGGTCATACATTCATTGCAGACGCTTTTCAGCGGGGCGCAATTGCCGCGGTTGGACGACGTGATCGAGTAATGGGAAACCGCGAGCTCGCGCCGTTCGTTGATCGAATGCTCTTAGTGGATGACGCTATTGCGGCGCTGCAAACACTCGCCCGTCGCGTATATGAGGCATGGGGCAAACCGGTTGTAGGAATCACCGGCAGCGCCGGCAAAACAACGGCGAAGGAATTGACCGCGCATTTGTTGGCAAGCACCGGTAGTCGCGTTTTGAAGAGCGAGCGAAACTACAACAACGGATTAGGCCTCCCTTTGTCGGTGCTGCGGATGGTCAGCGAGGGCAGAAGTCCCGATCAATTCGATCTGGCAGTGTTGGAGATGGGAATGTCGTCACCAACTCATGAAATCGAGAGGCTCTGCAAGATTACGCCACCTGACGTCGCGGTTGAATTGATGGTCGCGCCGGTTCACCTCGAACATCTGGGCAGCATGGAAAACATCGCCGCAGCTAAAGCGGAGTTGATCGAAGGGCTCAAACCAGATGGAACCGCCGTTTTGAATGCGGATGATGAATGGGTAATGAAAATGCGCCATAAGCATGCGGGGCGCACAATCACGTTTGGTATTGAAAACCCAGCCGATGTGGCAGCAACTGCGATCGATACTGAGCATCTCGGTTTGATCAAGTTCACTTTGCAGACTTCAAAGGGGACAGCTTCGGCCACGTTGCCTATGAGCGGACGACACAACCTGATGAACGCGTTGGCTGCTGCGGCCGTAGCGACATCATTTGGTGTCGAGCCGGATCAAATCGCAAAGGCCCTGGCGACGGCCACGCCTCCGAAGATGCGTGGAGAAGTGCTGGACTTTGCTGGCGGCTTCAGAGTGATCGACGATTCTTACAATTCCAATCCTCGTTCGCTGCTGAACATGGTCAACACGATTGCGGAAGGTGGTGCAACTTCGAAGAGGCGAATCGTGATCGCCGGTGAAATGCTGGAGCTTGGCCCAGACGCGGCTTCGTTACACCGGAACGCCGGCGGGGAGATTGCAAGTGTTGGCATTGATCTTCTTTGGGGAGTTCGTGGTTTGGCGACTGAGCTGGTTGCCGGAGCAAATGCGGCGGGACTCTCCGGAACAGCTTTCTTCGAGAGTTCAGATGCAGCAGCAGCAATGCTTCTGAATGAAATCAAGGAAGGGGATCTGGTCTTGATAAAAGGTTCGAGAGGCGTTGCCACTGACCGAATCGTGAGCGCCCTTCGCAAGCGCTTTCCTCTAGCTGGAAGAGAAGAAGAGCAAGGTAAGTAAGCTGGTCAGAACGATTGAAACCGAATGATTTATTACCTCCTATACGAGCTGATCTATCACCATTTCAAGGATAAAGAGTGGTATCTCGTAAAGGCCCTGAACGTTTTTCAGTACGTCACGTTCCGAACGGCGTATGCCACGGTGACTGCCCTGCTTCTTTCGCTGCTTTTTGGCGGCAAGCTGATTGAAGCTCTCAAGAAGTGGAACATTGGGCAGCAGATTCGCGAAGAAGGCCCGCAAGGGCACATGGCCAAGAGTGGAACTCCGACAATGGGCGGCGTTTTGATTGTGGGTTCGGTTACGGTTTCAACGTTGCTCTGGGCCAGGCTTTCGAGCGTTTACGTTTGGACCGTGGTCCTCGCTACGTTGCTGTTCGGAGCGATTGGTTTCGCCGACGATTATTTGAAGATGGCGAAACGTCGAAGCCTGGGGCTGACCGGCAGGCAGAAACTGCTGGGCCAACTGATCATCGCGATCGGGGTTTGGGCCGTACTGTTCGTGCTAACGAAATACTTCGCGTCTGACTATTCCTGGAACGTAAGTATTCCGTTTGTGAAAGCGACGGCTGATCCGACCGGTATTAGTTTCATTGGCCCGATCCTCTACCTCTTGTTCATCATCGTAGTCCTGTTGGGATTTTCGAATGCGGTTAACCTGACGGATGGGTTAGATGGATTGGCGATCAGCGTTACCTTCATCGCCATGACAGCGCTAACTGCGTTGACTTATTTGAGCAGCGACGCGCGTTGGGCGAGGTATCTGGAGCTAACCCATCGTCCCGAAGCAGCCGAGTTGACCGTCTTTTGCGGAGCAATGGCGGGCGCGAGTTTGGGATTCCTTTGGTACAACGCTCCGCCTGCCGAGGTCTTCATGGGAGACGTCGGCAGCCTGGCGATCGGCGGAGCCATAGGAACTGTCGCGGTGCTGACGAAGCAGGAATTCATGCTGCTGATGGTGGGAGGCGTGTTTGTAATCGAAGCGCTTTCCGTGATGCTTCAGGTCAGCGTTTTCAAGATGACGAAGCGCACGACCGGCACTGGGCGTCGCATGTTTAAGATGACGCCGTTGCACCATCACTTTGAAATGCAGGACTGGAAAGAGTCAAAAATTGTGTTTCGATTTTTGATTCTGGCGATCTTGTTTGCGCTCTTGAGTCTATCAACACTCAAGCTGCGCTAAACAGGCGCATAGAGTACAAGCTTTAGCTTGCGTCCTAGCGAGACGAGCAGCCTGAAGGCTGTACCTCTGAACGCCTGATGCGCGAATTCAACTGGGGGCGAGGAGTTGATTGGAATTAAGCGGCAAGAAAGTTTTGGTGATGGGAGCAGCGCGGAGCGGTATCGCTTGCGCCCGGTTCCTCGCAAAACGGGGCGCCATCGTCGCGTTAAATGACAGGAAGCCGATCGAAGAATGGCCGCCCGAAGCTCGGGAGCTAAAGGCAGAAGGCGTGGGATGTTTATCCGGCGAAGTACCCGGATGGTTGTTGGACCAGCTTGGGCTGTTGGTAATCAGCCCGGGAATTCCGGTTAAAGCAATCCCGCTTCGTTATGCGGAACGTGCCGGCGCCGAAGTAATTGGCGAGGTTGAACTCGCCTCTAGATTTTTGAAAGGTCGGATGGTCGCCATCACTGGGTCAAACGGCAAGACTACGACGACCAGCTTAATAGGTGCGCTACTTAAGAACGCAGGCCTGAATACGCAGGTGGGCGGCAACATTGGGACGCCGCTGATTTCGTTAATTGAAACTTCGCGTGACGATAGTTGGACAGTCGTAGAAATGTCGAGTTTTCAGTTGGAGACGATTAAGGAGTTTCATCCCGAAGTTGCTTTGGTGCTTAACGTCACTCCGAACCACATGGATCGTTATGAGTCACTTACCGACTACGCGGCAGCGAAGCACAGAATTTTTTCGAATCAGGAACCGGGGGATGTAGCGATTCTGAATGGCGACGACGAAATCGTTTCGAGCTGGGCGAAAGGCCTCCGCGCCCACGTGGTTAAGTTCAGCTCTAGTAAGGAGCTTGATGAGGGTCTGTTCTTAAGAGGGCGTGAAATCGTTAGCCGTTCGGGCTCAGCTGAAAAGATCTTAATGACGCGGGATGAAATGAAGTTGCGTGGTGTGCACAACGTTGAAAATGTAATGGCAGCTTTGGCGGCCGGACTCGCGTGTGGAGCCTCGCCCGACTCGATGCGTGACACGGTGGTGGCGTTTGAACCGGTGGAGCACCGGCTCGAGTTTGTAGCTGAAATAGAGAACGTCAAGTTCTACAACGATTCGAAAGCAACCAGCGTGGATGCAACTGTGAAGGCGCTTGAGGCATTTGCAGATGACGCTGGAAAAGTGGTGCTGATTCTTGGTGGACGCGGAAAGAAGGCGCCGTATGAGCCATTAGCATCATTGGTCCGGGCGAACGTCAGAAAGTTAATTCTGATCGGTGAAGATGCTGAGACTATCGAAAAGGAATTGGGGAGCTTCGCGGAGTTTGAGCGGGCAACAGATATGAAAGACGCAGTCAGGAGATCGCTGGCCGCAGCAAAAGCTGGCGATACGGTTCTGCTAGCTCCCGCATGTGCAAGTTTCGACATGTTCGACACTTTTGAGCATCGAGGGAAAGTGTTTAAGACGGAGGTCTGGCAGTTGTCCAAAGTCCAAGGTCCAGAGTCCAAAGTCTGATTCATCAACAGGACTTTGGACATTCGACATTGGACCTTGGACTAGATTGAGATGGCCCGGAAGTTATATCCAGACAAGTGGCTATTTGCGGCAACCGTTGGGTTGGCGCTCTTTGGCGTTGTCATGGTCTATAGCGCTTCCGCGGTTATGGCGCTGCGTGACAATGGCAGCCAGTTTCACTACGTCATAAAGCAGGGTATTTGGACAGGCATCGGCTTTGTCGCCATGTTAGTGGCGATGCAGTTTGACTACACACGGCTGAAGGATCGACGGATCGTTTATGGACTGCTGATCATTACGGTGCTGACATTAATCGCCGTATTCGGTTTTTCTCCGATTAACGGTGCACGCCGGTGGATCAAACTAAGGGATTTCCGGATCCAGCCGTCCGAGCTATCAAAACTCTCCCTGGCGATCTTTCTCGCTTACTTCCTTGAGCGACACGCGGGCGAGGAACAATCCTTCTGGCGGACGTTCTTTCCCTGCGCAGCGGTGACTGGATTACTAGCGTTGCTCATCGTGGCTGAACCCGATCTGGGCACAGCGCTGATGCTGATCGTTGTCTTTGGTGTCCTGATTTACACGGCAGGCGCCAGGTTATTGCATCTAGGACTCTTTGCTGTGCCGGCGTTGTTAGGTGTGATTGGGCTCTTGATCTTCGTCCCGTTTCGCATGCGCCGCATGATTATGTTTCTGGATCCGTGGGCCGACGCTCAAGGAAGTGGATTCCAGGTAGTGCAGTCGCTAATTGCAATTGGATCTGGTGGGCCAAATGGACTTGGTTTCGCGCAGGGCAAACAGAAGATGTTGTTCCTGCCGTTTGCTCATTCCGATTTCATTTTTGCGGTAGTCGGCGAAGAGTTAGGGCTGGTTGGTACGCTTACGATTCTGCTGGTGTTTGGATTGTTTCTGTGGCGCGGTATTCGAACCTCGTTATTGGCGCCGGATCGCTTTGGGATGCTTTTGTCGATGGGACTGGTGACGGGGATCGTGGTCCAGGCGTTATTCAATATGAGTGTTGTGCTTTCGATGGTGCCAACCAAAGGAATTCCTTTGCCGTTTATTTCTTACGGCGGCTCGTCGCTGGTTCCGACGCTGGCAGGAGTTGGCATTCTGTTGAATATTTCGCAGCACGCAACCGGACCCTTGAACTTCGCCCAGTTTAGAGCCGCGACGCAGGGACGTAGCAAAGGTTCAAGCAAACTGCGGACGTCACCAGCGCGTGGCGTGGCGTCGTCACGAGTTGGATAGCAGTTTAGAGTTCAAGCTTCAGCTTGCTTCTGGCTGCGACTAAGACAACCTAAAGGTTGAACCTGAACCTCTTTGAAATGCGATGCGAGTGCTGATTGCGGCCGGTGGAACCGGTGGACACATTTACCCCGGAATAGCCGTGGCAATAGAAATTCTGCGACGTCATCCCGACTCGGAGATAAGGTTTGTTGGTACAGCAAGAGGGCTTGAAAGCAAGCTGGTTCCAAAAGCAGGGTTTCAACTTTCGCTCATTGACAGTGCGGGCCTCAAAAACGTGGGTCTCGCAGCACGACTCCGGGGATTGCTGATCCTTCCGAAGAGTCTGCATGAAGCACGCAGGCTGCTGAAAGAGTTTCGACCTGATGTGGTGGTTGGAGCTGGCGGTTATGTTTCGGGACCGGTTCTTCTGACGGCTGCTTTTATGCGAATTCATACTCTGGTGATGGACTCAAACGCGTTGCCGGGATTTACCAACCGTCGTCTGGCGCGATTCGTAGATCAGGCCGCGGTTTCATTCGATGAGGCGTTGAAATATTTTCCGGGCAAAGGGATTGTCACTGGCAATCCGGTTCGCCGCGAGTTTTTTGAAATACCGGACCGTCAGCGCGACCCGAACCAGTTCTCGGTATTGATCTTTGGAGGCTCACAAGGTGCGCGGGCGATAAACGAAGGAATGGTTGCGGCGCTTCCTCATCTAGATCAGTTTCGAAATTTGATGAAGATCCGCCATCAAACGGGCGAGGCGGATTTTGAAAAAGTTCAAGATGGTTATTTGAAAGCGGGGTGGGGCGAGCAGGCGACCGTCACGAAATACATCGACAACATGGTTGCTGCTTTTTCAGATGTCGATCTCGTGATTTGCCGGGCTGGCGCGACAACCACAGCCGAATTGATCGCAGCTGGTAAAGCGTCATTGATGATTCCGTTTCCCCTGGCAGCCGATGACCACCAACGTAAGAACGCTGAAGCCCTCCAATCAGGCGGAGCGGCCAAAATGATTTTGCAGCAGAACTTAACCGGGGAAAGATTGGCGCAAGAAATTGAAGAGCTAGTCCGCGAACCGGAAAGAATTACGGCTATGGAGAAAGCGGCTCGCAAGATGGCCCGTGGCGACGCGGCGGCAGCGGTCGCCGATCTAATTGATAAGTTAGTTAGTGGAGCACCATTAGTTCCACGTTGAAGGTAGACGCAACAGCTCTAATGAAAGCGGTACCAAATGTTTAGAAGGATCCAACACGTTCACTTTGTCGGCATCGGCGGGATCGGTATGTCCGGAATCGCGGAAGTGCTGATCAATTTGGGCTTCCGCGTTTCCGGATCCGATGCGAAGAAATCAAACGTCACTGATCGCCTTCAGGAAATGGGCGTGGATTTTAACGAGGGTCACGATGGCGAGAATGTCGGTGATGCGCATGTAGTGGTTCGTTCCACTGCGGTTCGCGACGACAATCCAGAGATTTCCGAGGCGCATCGCCGATCAATTCCGGTCATTCCGCGAGCAGAAATGCTGGCGGAGCTAATGCGTCTGAAACCGCACACTGTTGCGGTGGCAGGTTCGCACGGCAAAACGACAACCACGTCTATGGTTGCCACCGTTCTCGGACATGCCGGCATGGATCCAACGATTGTTGTGGGCGGTGTGGTTGGTGCCTTTGGTTCAAATGCGCATCTCGGCACGAGCGATCTGATGGTGGTTGAAGCGGACGAAAGCGATCGCTCATTCCTGATGCTGACGCCTACCATCGCGGTGGTAACCAACATCGATCGCGAACATATGGACTATTACCACGACATGGACGACGTGCGGACCTGCTTCACCAACTACGTAAATAAGGTGCCGTTTTACGGAGCGTCAGTCTTGTGTCTCGACGATCCAAACGTGCAGGCGATCATTCCTCACGTGGAACGTCGCCGCATCACCTACGGACTGAGTGCGCAGGCAGACATCTCGGCGCACGCGATTCGATATGACGAATCGTTTGGTTCAGTGTTTACGGTTTGGCACGGAGCAGATGTGGTTGGCGATATAACTCTGCGCGTTCCGGGTTTGCATAACGTCTACAACGCACTCGCTGCGACCGCAGTTGGTTTTGAATTAGATGTTCCTTTTGTCCAGATCGCGGAGGCGCTGAATAGCTTTACCGGAGCAGGCCGGCGCTTTCAGTTTAAGGGCGAAGCTGGTGGCGTGATGGTCGTCGATGATTATGGGCATCATCCCACTGAGGTGAAGGCAACTTTGGCGGCAGCGAAGATTGGTTCGGGTGGCCGGCGCATCGTGGTTCTGTTTCAACCGCATCGTTACACCAGAACTCACGATCTCATGGAAGAGTTTGCGCGCTCGTTCAATAACGCGGACACGCTGTTTGTGACCGACATCTACGCAGCCAGTGAGGACCCGATCGAAGGCACCACCGCCGAGACTTTAACCGCGGCGATAAAAAGATTTGGGCACAAGGATGTGCGCTACGTAGGTGCGCTGGAAAACGCACCTGAAGCTTTGAGAGATCATGTGCAACCAGGCGATCTGGTGTTGACGCTGGGCGCGGGCACTGTCAGCCGCGTGAGCGATCAGCTAGTTGCTTTATTACAAGAGCGCAGCGATGCGAAGACAGTTTGAGTTTACCGATGGATAGCGAGAACCAGTTTCATGAACGCGACGCCGTGTTGGAGCGACTCACCGCGCAGTTAGGTGTGCGCGCTGAACGCGGGAAACGATTTGCAGACTTAACCAGTTTGCGAGTGGGCGGCGCCATTGACTGGGTTTTGTCACCTGAAACTGAAGCTCAAGCAGCCGCGTTGGTTTATGAGATGGACCAGGCTGACATCGCCTGGCGGGCTTTGGGCTCCGGCAGCAACATTCTCGCCGATGACGGCGAACACCGCTACGTAGTGCTGAGCCTGAAGGAACTAAAAGGTGAACTTGAGTTTGACGGTGAACGAGTTTCTGTTCCGGCCGGCTATTCGCTTCCGCGTCTATGTATTGACGTTGCACGTAAGGGGCTTTCAGGAATTGAAGGACTGGGTGGAATTCCGGGCACAGTCGGCGGCGCATTCTGGATGAACGCCGGAGCCTACGGTCACGAAATTGGAACGGTGACTGAGAGTGTGCGCGTGGCTCGGCTTGGCAAAGTGGTCGAGATTGCCAGCACAGAAATTCAATGGGGTTACCGTCACACTTCGTTTCGCGAGGGTGAATTGCTCCTGGGAGGCACCTTGCGTTTGGTGCCGGACGACCCCGACAAGATTAGAGCGCGAATGGAAGATGCGAAGGCGCGCAGGATGGCTACGCAACCACATGGATCTCGGTCGGCCGGCTGCTTCTTCAAGAACCCGCCCTCAGGAACAGTTGGAACCGGAAAAATTATCGACGAGATCGGGATGAAGGGAACACGAAAAGGTAGCGCTGTTATTTCACCGGTCCACGCAAATTTCATTGTCACCGAAGGCGAAGGCGCGCGCGCCGAGGACGCACTTGCGCTAGCGGAGGAAGTGCGTGATCGCGTCAAGCGCGAACACGGCATCGACCTGGAGTATGAAGTCGAATTGTGGAGAGCGAACGAACAGGACGAAAGATCGGGTAAGGACGCCGATCATGATGTGAGCAAACCGGAAACGGCCGTAAACGGAAAGGAACAAACGTGAGAGAAGCAGTTGTTCACAAAGTAGGCAATCGCTCCGGTCTTGCCGGCCAGCGTCGCTCAGGCGCGAATGCTCAGAAGCCACAACGACGTGAGAATAGTGGTGAGGGCATCGGGTCCAGGCTGCGTTCGTTGTTGAACTACTTTCCGTCTGTTCTGAAAATCGTCGTTGCGGCGGTTATTGGTGTGGTTCTGTTTGCGAGTTATCGCGCCGCCGCCTCCGCCACCTTCTTCAATGTGCGATCGGTTGAGGTGCAAGGCAATACGCGAGTTGCGAAAGACGACGTCCGAAATATTGTTCGCCAACAAACCGAGAAGACTGGCGTCTGGAATGCTGATTTGACCGCGGTGGCCGCGCGCTTGGAGCGTTTGGCTTGGGTGCGAACCGCAGTGGTTTCACGAGTTCTTCCGGACGGTCTTCGCGTTCGCATTTCTGAACGAGTGCCGCGCGCGGTCGTCCGAACGGCAGCAGGTCGCTTTCGTTGGGTCGATGAAGAAGCAGTGTTGTTGGGTGAAATGCTGCCGACTGATCAGATTCCGGCATTCTTTCTCCGAGGCTTGAGTGAAGAAGATTCGGATACTGCACGATATGAAAACCGCGAGCGGGTGCAAAAATTTTTGGAGCTAAAGGAAATCTGGGATACGGCTGGATTATCGGAACGAGTCAGCGAACTAAATCTTATGGATATCCGAGACGTGCGCGCCCAACTGGCGGGGAATAGTTCGCACATAGAAGTTCGCTTGGGATCGCAGGATCAGGGAATCCGTTTAAAGGATGCGCTCACTGTGCTTGATAGCCAGCGACAAACACCTCGCGGCTCGCTCATTAGTTACCTCGACATGAGTACTGGAAAACGAGCGATCGTAGGTCTCTCATCCGGTGCATCGACGACGAGTGATGAAACGAATGAGTCAGTTGACTCGGTCGAGCCAACAACCGAGAAGCGACCTGTGCAAACGACTCCCGCCGGAGTGACGACAAGTAATCAAGCACGAACTGCGGAAACCCGGAAGCAGGATGTTCGCGATAAGCCGTCAACTTCGGAGAAGAAGAGTGACAAACCAAAAGAGACGGCGCGCCGTCGCACTTAACTGTTCGTCTAAGGAGCATTCGTAAATGGCCAAACGCCCGCAACACACAATCGGTCTCGACATTGGGACGAGCAGGGTGACGTGTATCGCCTGCGAGCCCGGCGAAGGCGGATTGTTGGATGTCGTTGGAATTGGTGAGGCGGAAGCTCGCGGACTTCGAAAGGGAGTGATCGTCAACCCTGACGCAGCGGTTGACTCTATCAAGAGAGCAGTTGAAGAGGCCGAACGCATGAGCGGCGTTCAAGCGGAAGAAGTGTCAATCAACCTTGCGGGTTCACACATTCTTGGGTTCAACGGTCAGGCCATCGTTGCTGTGTCTGGTCGCGACCGAGAGATTACAACCGAGGATGTGCGACGTGCGATCGATTCAGCATGCGCCATCCAGCTTCCTGCGGGAAGGGAAATTGTTGATCGCTTACCACAGGAATTCATCGTCGACGACCAGGACGGTATTAACGATCCAGTCGGGATGATTGGCGCGCGACTGGCCGTAAAGGTTCACATTGTGACTAGTCCTGTTACCGCGAGGCAGAACGCCATCAACGCTGTGAACCGTGCCGGTCTCATCGTTGCCGACATGGTGCTGGAACAGTTGGCTGCAGCGGAAGCTTCGTTAACTGAAGACGATAAAGAGTTTGGGGCCGCGCTGGTTGATATTGGCGCTGAGACAACCGGCTTAGTGATTTATCAGCGCGGCGCTGTTCAGCACACGGCTGTATTCCCGCTGGGTGGCTCACATTTCACCAACGACATTGCATTTGGCCTGCGTACTCCAATTCCGGACGCGGAAAAGATCAAAAGGACTGTAGGCAGTGCTTGCAGCACGTCGCTGTCGGAAATGGAGCGCGGCGAATTAGTTGATGTGCCTTCAGTTGGAGGCCGCGCGCCGCGACAACTTTCGAGACAGATTCTTTGTGACATTCTTCAGCCGCGGGCCGAAGAAGTTCTGATGCATGTCGCGGATGAAATAAAAGAAGCGGGTTGGGAGAGACAACTCTCGAGCGGCGTAGTGCTAACTGGTGGTGGAGCCTTGCTGAACGGCATGACTGAAATAGCCGAACAGGTTTTCGATGCTCCGGTTCGTACCGGTTATCCCGAACGCGATCGTTTCGGAGGTCTGATCGAAGACATTCAAAGTCCTGCTTGGGCCGCGGCAGCGGGATTGGCCCTTGTCGCTAGTCGAACTCAAGCGACCGAGATTAGAGCTGGTCTAAGCAGGCGCGGGTCTACCGGCAAGCTCACACACTTTGTTTCACGTTTTCGCAATCGTTTCAGTAGTATTTTTTGACAAGTTGTTGTATGCTTTCGCCCCGGTCGCACAAGATATAGTCCGCAACATATCGAGGCCGATGGCGCAAGCAACCCAACATAGAAGGAAGAAGCCTTGGAAGCCTTCACGCTTCGGAAGAGAGGAAGTAACTATGCCAGAGGATGCTCGTCATCTCGATAAAGGGATTAATATATTCATAGACGACGACCCACCAATTAGTGGGGCTCGCATAAAAGTAATTGGCATTGGTGGCGGCGGCGGTAACGCAGTTAATCGCATGATCGACGCCGGCATTGAGGGGATTGAGTTCCTCGTTGCCAACACAGATCTTCAGGCGCTCAAGAGATCAAAAGCGCCAATCAAAATACAACTCGGCAGTAAGCTGACCAAAGGTCTTGGCGCCGGAGCCAATCCGAATGTCGGCCGCGAAGCTGCGCTCGAAGACACAGATAAGATCATCGAGGTGCTCGAAGGCGCCGATATGGTTTTTGTCACGACCGGACTCGGAGGCGGCACTGGCACTGGCGGCGCTCCCATCATCGCGTCACTGGCGACCGAGCTCGACGCGCTGACGGTCGCGGTCGTTACCAAACCGTTTCATTTTGAAGGCCGAAGGCGAATGCAACAGGCTGAGGCCGGGATCCGAGAGCTCAGGGAATGCGTAGACACAGTCATCACGATTCCCAATGAGCGACTACTGCATACCGTGCAGAAGGATGCTTCACTGGCGGAATCGTTCGGAGTTGCGGATGACGTGTTGAGGCAAGCGGTACAGGGCATTAGTGATCTGATCACTGTCCCCGGCTTGATCAACCTGGATTTCGCTGACGTCAAGTCGATCATGGCGGGCATGGGAATGGCATTGATGGGAGCGGGCCGAGCGCGTGGTGAGAATCGTGCGATCGAGGCAACTCAACAAGCCATCTCTTCGCCGCTGCTTGAAGAGGCAACCATTCAGGGTGCCAAGGGCGTGCTCATTAATATTACGGGTGGTCCAGACCTAACCCTCTACGAAGTAAACGTGGCTTCGACGATTATCCGCGAATCGGCTGATGAAGATGCCAACATTATCTTTGGCGCGGTCATCGACGAGAACATGCGCGATGAAATGAAGATCACCGTTATTGCGACGGGCTTTGGTGAGGAAGTTGTGTCAGTGGCCTCGGCTGCGGCAATGTCGACTATCACAGCAGCGCCGCGTTTCGTTCAACGTCAGACAGATGAACTCCAGCGCCCGATGATGCAACCGCGCGCCGACGATCTGGATGTGCCCACGTTTATTCGTAAGAAAGCAGACTAGAAGAATCAATGCTAAAAGTAACGAAGGAAGGCGTGTTTATTCAGCCTTCCTTTTCGTTTTCTGCGTGGCCGTTCGTCGCGATCTTATCGAGTGACGCGTGTGTCGGGTAACCTCTTCTGAATTCGAATCCCGTAGCTCGCACGCGACGTTGAGTGTCGTTGCTCAAGAATTCTCAGGGCATCTTTTTACTTGCTAACTCTTACAGCAAAGTTTTGGGTTATGCCCTTTGCTTTTTGACTCTTGGTTGTGTAGCATGAACCCATTCCTTGCAGGATTTTCCATACGGGTAAAGTTTAATCCCTCTCCTCGAATGGCAGCAGCCCTGTGAGAGTAGTGTGAGTCTTCGTCAGTGCATTCCTCCCTATGTTACTGCGTACGACCAATTTTTGAACCCGTCATAATTTTTGGAGGTAGGAAAAGTGAATCGTAAATTAATCAGAACCACGCTTGCCGAGGTTAAAGGAAAGGCTCGTGAAGTGCCGCAACCCAGGGAACGTGCAAACGGCGGCGGTTCTCATCGCGGGCCCAGCGAAGGTCCGAGAGAATCATCCCCCCGGCCATCTCAACCGGCATCGGTCCCCGTGCGCAAACGTATGCCACCCCCGATGGAAACAAATGCCGAGCTTTTCTACTACAAGAAGCAGATCGACTCTCATACACCGATGGTCATCGTCTTACTTGATGGCGAGGAGATTGAAGGCACAATCGAGTGGTACGATCGAGGCGCACTCAAAGTGAACCGGAAGTCAGCGCCAAATCTCCTGCTACTTAAGAGGAACGTCAAATACATGTTTAAGGCAGACGAACGCGAGCCAGCCGCAGAGTAAGCACGGTCCAACATTCGACTGCTGCGACGCAGCAGTCATCCCCGTCAGTTTCGGCGCCCCGTCTCGACCAATGAGGCAGTTTGCCAACAACTCATCTCAACCACCTCCCCGACAGCGCCGGTCCTTGCCTCGCATCGCCATCACCATGGGTGATCCCGCAGGCATTGGACCGGAAGTAGTTCTCAAGGCTGTGGCTGAGGAAGAAATCCAGCGAGTGTGTGTCCCGGTGATTATCGGTGACGCGCAATTGCTGGCCCATACCGCGCGCACTTTAGACCTGCAATGTGGATACGATATCGTGCGCAGCGATGAAGCGTTGCCGACAGAGCTTTCGGAACCAATCATTTTTCATCTCGATAATATCAATGGAGTCATCGAGCCCGGAGTTGAATCAGGCCCTGCCGGAAAAGCTGCGGGCGCATACATTGAAGCCGCGGTCGAGTTGTGCGCGGCTGGGAGCGTGGATGCGATCGCTACTGCACCCATAAACAAGAGATCACTTTTTTTGGGTGGTTATAGTTTCCCCGGGCACACGGAGTTTCTCGCTCATCTCACCGGGAGTGAAGAGTATGCGATGGCGTTCGTGGCGGCGAACCTCCGGATAGTCCTGGTTTCAACTCACGTGCCCCTAGCTGAAGCCATCACCCTGGTGAAAAGGGATCGGATCGCCAGAACCATCAACCTTACTGACAGGGAGCTGCGCCGTTGGGGAATCGAGCGACCGCGTTTGGCGATGGCTGCGCTCAACCCTCATGGCGCCGAGGGCGGACTATTTGGCATGGAGGAGACGGCGGAAATCGCTCCCGCCATTGCTGACTGCCAGAGTATGGACGACATTGATGTTCGGGGCCCTTTTTCGGCTGATACGGTTTTTCTCAGGGCTTCACGCGGCGAATTTGATGCTGTAATTGCTTGTTATCACGACCAGGCGATGATTCCAGTAAAATGTCTCTCGTTTGGCGAGGCTGTGAATGTTACTCTTGGATTGCCATTCATCCGGACCTCAGTAGATCACGGAACGGCCTTCGATATCGCAGGAAAGGGAATTGCAGAGCATTCGAGCATGATCGCCGCTATTAAGCTGGCCGCCGAGCTATCAACCCAGGCGGGCGAAAGCAGTCGTGCCGTGGAAGTGTAAAGCCGATGCCTAACAACCAATCAGAATCTCACGCGAGCACAGAAACAAACTCACAGGTTAACGGTCAGGATAATCGCCGCATACTCGTAGCCGACGATGATCCGGCGATCTTGCGTTTAGTAACAGCGATTTTGGAAAAGGAATCCTACGGCGTAGTGCCTGCACGTGATGGTCGCGAAGCATACAAGATTCTCCAGTCCGATCAACAGTTCACTGCCGCAATCTTCGACGTGGTCATGCCTCATATCTCTGGACCAGAACTGGTGCGCTTCATGAAAACCGAGAAGCGCTTGATGCGTATTCCCGTAATGATGATGACCGCCGAACAGGATCCTAAACTGTCTTCCGATAGTTTCTCGGCCGGCGCGGTGGTCTTTTTGCCCAAGCCGTTTACCACTGCACAATTGCACATCATGCTGCAAATGCTTATCGGCAAAGCTCAGAGCTAAACAACGATGAACTTCATCGCTTCGTCTTCATTGAAGATCCACAGGAACATCTGGCTGCTCTTCGGTTGCGTAATGCTGGCACTGGTTCCAGTCGAAGCTCGAGCTGATCTGAGTAATTCACAAGCTCGCAAGGTGATTTCAAAGATGGCGGGTTTGGAGTTTCCAGGCAGTTCGATTCGGATCAAG
Source organism: Pyrinomonadaceae bacterium (assembly GCA_035273425.1). Taxonomy (GTDB): domain Bacteria; phylum Acidobacteriota; class Blastocatellia; order Pyrinomonadales; family Pyrinomonadaceae; genus PSRF01. Next base: position 56,559 of record DATEPB010000055.1, read on the forward strand.
ACAATATCTAATGACAGCAAAAGCTCAGCAGAGGTGGCCGCGGAAATCAAAACTGTTTTCAAGTTTGCGAAAGACACTACCGACCAATGGCGAGTAAGAGAAGTCAGAATCGGACCCGATCGTTGGCTCAACATTAACCACATCGCCAGCGCGCTCAACACGAAGGTTCCAGTAGATGAATGCTCCGCTCCGGATCCGCCAGCCAAAGGTTCAGCGGCTTCAGACCCGAGCGTGAAGCGAGCGCGTTGCTTGTTAGCGAGTCTGCTCGGCATCACCCTTCCGTCAGACCAAATAAGAATCCGGGAAGTTTCGCCTTTCGAAATTCCACTTGCGCCACAACCTTCGGCTATTGTGGAGGCCCTGGTCACAATCAGTGCTCGAGTAGTTAACGAGGGTCGCGGCGGTTGGCAGGTAAGCGAAGTGCGAACCGGCTCCAGCGATTGGATAAAGCTTCCGTCATTGGCAACCTCGGTAGACTTGGAAAGAAGGGAACATGCACGCGGCGAACTGGTCTGGATGGCCGAGGCCCTCGAGAAGTTTCGCAAAGACCGGGGTTTTTACGTTGTTTCAGACTCCCAGGCAGCGATGATGGACCACCTGAGTCCAAAATATCTGCCGCGGGTGATTCGGATTGATCCCTGGCAGCACCCTTATAAATACCAGGGAGAGCACCAGCGTTTCGTTCTGCGTTCGGTGGGCCCCGATGGGAAAGACGGGACGGGCGACGATGTTGAAATTACAAGTCCTTCTCGTTGATCTTGCGCCGGCTTAACGCTAAACCTCCCTGTTGTCAGCTCGTTCCGGCTAAATTTCTTGACTCGCTATCTGCACGGGTGTTAGTTTCAAAATGCGCTTTCGACTTGGCGCAACGTTCAGTATCAATGTCCCGCCTCGCTCACTGAAGACATTTTCCATTCCCGCCCGTGGCAATCGAAGACCACGAAGCGGAGATGCGCAGATTGCGCGCGGAAGAGAAATTGAGTAAATCAAACGGACCAATTAGACGCTGGCTGGGGAAGATGGGATTGATTTCCGAACGTCCTTCGGAGGAGCAAGTCCCTACCGCCGAACTTCGTAGACCCGAACCTGAATTTAATCCCGAACCTGAACCGGAACTTCTTACCGAACGTGAGTTGGAAGTCACGACCGCGGATACCAGACCTCTGCCACCGGACGTGGTGGAAGAGCCATCCAAAATAGAGCCAAAAACGGACGACGACGAGATGGAAAGCAAAGCTACTCCTGACGGAAGCGGATTCTCAGAACTGAGCGAGCGTGGTAGTGGACCCTTGCTTGATCTGGGGGAATTTGAACCGGCTCGTGCAGCAGCCGATGAAGACTTTGTGCTGGACATTGATTTTGACGACAACTCAGAGCCTTTGCGAACCGACTTCAGGAGGAGTGCTTCACAGGCTGAAGAGAGTTATAGCAATGTCAGCACGAGTCCAACGGTCCAGGAGCACAGTGCGGTCAACGAGTTTGCCGCAGCGGAATCAGAGCCGGCACGAGGTGCGGAAGCGCTCGGTTTGACGGTGGATCCGATGGCCGAAACCCAGGAGATGGCGCGTCCGATCATCGACGAGGGTTCATCCGCTGGCAGCGATCGAGCGTTTGCTGAACCTGAGATTTTCGAAGGGGAAGCTGTGCGCATGGTGTCTGCAGCTCCGGGCGGCGGCTCGATTACCCTCGAACAGCTTTCGCCAGAAGCGATCGATGCGATTGCCCGTCGTGCTGTGGAAATGCTTTCAGAGAAGGTGGTGCAGGAGATTGCGTGGGAAGTTGTACCGCAGCTCGCTGAACTCCTGATCAAACGGCAGCTCGAAGAAAAGAACTCCTGATCCATCCGCGGAACCGATGCAGACAGGCGACTTCTACCGAGGTCGCCTGTTTTTGTTTTGAGTGTCCGAGCAGTGTGTCCGACATGCTTTAGGAAGCTCTGATCAAGTCTTACGAATTGGCTTGCCTTAGCCCGCGGAGTGGGCGACAGCCGATTATAGTCAGTCAATTGTGCCCTTTTGCGCTATCGCACGCTTCGCGCGCTCGATTCTTCATATTGGTCGACGACCTGGGGTTCCGCTCCGCTCCACTCCCGGCTTTACGCTATAGCCCGCTCCGCGGGCTAGGCAAATCCAATATTGATCGACTTGATCAGAGGTTCATTCAGCTTGTCGGTGATGCTAGAGACACTCAACAATGTAATAAACATCGCCCGTTGAGTTTTCACAATCTCGAGCGACAAGCTGAAGCATGTCGGACACACTGCCAGTATGAGATCGCGCAACTCTTACTTTACAATGCCCTGCACTTAAATCCTTGTAGACGTCAACAAAGAACCGCGAATCAAGCATGGAAATTCCGAAACAATACGACCCGAAACAAGCCGAACAAAACCATTACGAACGCTGGGAAAAGCTGGGCTTTTTTGCGCCGGAGATTAATAAAGATCCGAACGCGCCTGTGTTTACTATCGTCATCCCGCCGCCCAATGTCACCGGATCGCTTCACATGGGCCACGCGTTGCAGCACACGATGATGGACGTATTAACGAGATACCACCGCATGCGTGGTCATCGTACGTTGTGGCTGCCGGGAATGGACCACGCCGGAATTTCCACGCAGTTGATGGTTACCCGCGAGCTGAAAAAGGAACGGCTGACCAGACATGACCTGGGCCGCGAAGCATTTGTCGAACGGGTTTGGAAATGGAAGAAGGAATCCGGTGGGCAGATAACCCGGCAGATGCGTCGCGAAGGAGTATCGGTCGATTGGTCGCGTGAAAAATTTACGATGGATGAGGACTTATCAAGTGCCGTACGTGAGGTCTTTGTTCGTTTGTACGACGAGGGAATGATTTATCGCGGTAATCGCATCGTTAACTGGTGTCCCAATGATCAAACGGTGCTCTCCGATTTGGAAGTCCAAAAGGAACCGCAGGCAGGGAAGCTCTACTACCTTCAGTATCCAGTGAAGGGAAGCGACGTGCGCGTGACGGTAGCGACCACTCGTCCTGAAACAATGTTGGGTGATACCGCTGTCGCTGTGAATCCAGCCGACGATCGTTACCGCGATCTTTTGGGCGCGACGCTGTCGTTGCCGCTTACCGAACGGGAAATTGCAGTAGTCGCCGACGAGTTCGTCGATCCTGAGTTTGGCACCGGAGCCGTGAAGGTGACACCGGCACACGATCCTAACGACTACGACATGGGCGTGCGTCACAACCTGGAACAAATAACCGTAATCGATCCCCAGGCAAAGATGACGGAAGCGGCGGGATCGGAGTTCGCGGGGCTTGATCGATATCAGGCGCGGGCAAAGGTTGTAGAAAAGTTTGAAGAGCTGGGCCTGCTCGAGAAGGTTGTCGACTACGAGTTTTCGATTTCAAAGTGTGAGCGTTGCAAGACAGTAATTGAACCGCTTATCTCCACCCAGTGGTTTCTGCGAATGGATGAGTTGCGAGATCTCGCGCTCAAATTGATGTCGACAGAAAAGAAGCCGCGCTTTGTACCGGAAGTCCCACACGAGAAAGTCTACATAAACTGGCTCGAGAACCTACGCGATTGGACCATCTCACGCCAGCTTTGGTGGGGCCATCAGATTCCAGCGTGGTATACCGCCGATGGCGAGGTCATCGTGGCTCGGTCTGAGGCCGAGGCCAGTGAGAAAGCGGGCACAGATCAACTGACGCAGGATCCGGATGTGCTCGATACCTGGTTTTCGTCTGCACTCTGGCCGTTTTCAACGCTCGGCTGGCCGGATCAAACAGACGATCTCCAAACGTTCTATCCCACCTCTGTGTTGGTCACGGCGCGCGACATTATCTTCCTATGGGTTTCTCGCATGGTGATGATGGGAATGAAGTTCAAGACGGACCGGCCCTTTGACGACGTGTTTGTGACCGGAACGATCCTCGATCCTCACGGCCAGCGGATGTCGAAGACTAAGGGAAATGGGGTCGATCCACTTGAGGTGTTCGATAAGTATGGCGTGGATGCTACCCGGTTGAAGTTAGCGTCAGTTGGTAGTACCGATGTTCGTTGGAACGATAAGCAGGTTGAGTCATATCGAAACTTCGCCAACAAGATCTGGAACGCGGCGCGCTTTTGTTTGATGAACTCGGAAGGGGCAACCATCGATCCGAAAAAGCTGAGCTCCGGTGTGGCTGAGATGGCCCTTCATGATCGTTGGATAATATCGCGTCTTAACAAAACAGCTCGTGATGTACGCGCGGCTCTCGCTGACTACGATTTCCACGGTGCGGTGCAAACTCTCTATCACTTTTTCTGGGACGATTTTTGTGACTGGTACATCGAGCTGGCGAAGGCTGAGGTGACGGCTGAAGAGCCGACGCCGCAACGCGATGAAGCACGCTCGCGTTTGATTACAGTCCTGGAACAGGCACTGCGGCTGTTGCATCCATTCATGCCTTACATCACCGAAGACTTGTGGCTACGTCTGCCTGGGCCGCATGGAGAGTTGCTTCACACAGCGTACGCGGGGGCAGAACCTACAATAATGTTGGCGGCTTATCCCGAAGCGGCTTCGTCATTGATCGACGACGATGCCGAGTGGCAGATGCAAGCAGTCATCGACTTAATCTCACGAGTGCGCAACATTCGGTCTGAGATGAACATAAAACCGGGTGAGCGGGTGAGCTTGTTAGTCGGAGCGCCGGATGAGAAATTGCGGTCGGTTCTGCTCGCCAACACAAATCAGATCAGCCGCATCGTTCGAGCCTCGGAAGTAGCGATTAATGAGATTCTCCAGGCGCCCAGAGCATCGGCGAGGGCGGTAATGGTGGGCGGCGCCGAAGTGGCTATACCCCTTGAAGGTCTAATTGATTTTGAGCAGGAGCGGCAGCGGCTCAGCAAAGAGAAGGAGAAACTCCAGGCCGAAGCCTCGAAGCTGGAGGCTCAACTTGCTAATCCGCAATTCGCCGAACGCGCCCCTGCCGAAAAAGTGGCGGAATTGCGAGCGCGCATTACCGATATTGCACAGCGCACGACACAGCTCGATCAGACGATCGCCAACCTTGAGTAGGCCTAGCAACTCCTTGGAGTGCGCCGCCTTGTCGGCGCTTTGGCCGCGCGAGCGCCCAGCGCCGCGCTTTCTCACTGAACGACAAACGAGCTTTCCTTTAGGGCTTTGAGCGAACCAAGCTGCGACGCAGTCGCAGCTGGACAAAGCGCCGACAAGGCGTCGCACTCCAAGGAGAGGCCTTTACTTTTCAGGAACGGGAACTGGATCGGCGACGTGTAACTCACAAAAGCAGCTTGAGGCGGCTTGAAGGCATCTGGTATTAGAGCGTATCTTTGGCACAAGGAATGGCCTTAACCTGAGGGAGTTTTCAATGAATAATCGATTTTTGCGGCAGTGTGCGTTGTTTGTAATGGTGATTTCGTTAGTAGGGCTCTTTTTTATTGAGGGAGATGCCCAAACGCGCAAGAAACGCCGCACCCGTCGCACTACTCCCCGGCCAGTGGTTACCAACCCACCGATCGCACCTGTAGGCGAGGAACAAAATCCAAACGCCGACACTGAACGAGTCATCAGCACTGCCGATGAAGCTACAGCGGAAACTGAGGTTACTGCCGGCGCTTCTGGAGTGACCAAACCTAAGACCATCAAAACCAATGACGGGCGGGAGATGGAGAAAACGATCAACTCGCTCTCCAATCAGGTGAATCGACTTAACGATAAGCTTGGGCAAATGCAGGAGAATGATAAGACCCTGCTCGACATGGAGCGTTTGACCCGCGCCGAACAGCGTTCAGAGAATCTTCGCAGCCAGCAAATCGATGTGGAGAGCAAGCTTGCAGATCTCCAATCTAAGTTAGAACAGACGGAATACAACCTGAAGCCTGAAAATATTGAACGGTCTGCTGCCGGTTATGGGACCACGCGACCTGAAGAGATGCGGGACGCGCGGCGGAGGGCGCTTGAAAATGAACGAGCGCGGCTGCAAGCTCAGATTAGGATTCTCGAGACGAGTCGCACGCGATTGGAGCAGGCCCTTGTGACTGCCGATGCGGAGGTTGATGCACTCAGGCGCAAGTTGGAAGAGAAGCGCGCCCAGGAGGCCGTCACTCCACCCGAGACGCGACCGTCGACTAACTCACCTCGACCGGAGTGAGCCGGTCCCGCTGATTTCCGGCTGCGATAGAACATGGCCACAATCGCTCAGAAAGATCTTTACCAGATAATTGCCGATGCCGAGCAGCGAGGAGAACGGCTCGCTGTCGCAACCGTCACCCAAACTCGTGGTTCAACTCCGCAGCAGCGCGGCGCCAAAATGGTCTTCTTTGAAAATGGCGAGGCGCAGGGCACCGTGGGCGGCGGGTGCATCGAGGCTGAGGTCTGGGCCGAAGCCAGGGAAGCGTTGCGCTCGACTAGTTCCAAACTTCATCACTTTTCTTTGACCGCCGAGGAAGCGAGTGAGGAAGGCATGGTTTGCGGCGGTACGATGGATATCTTTATTGATTACATCGGACCTAACCGCGGGTAATTCCTTCGGAGGCTAACATGTCAGATTCCTTCGTCGAAAACTACAAAGCGAAGCACACTCACCCGCTCAACAAGCTAACGCACAGTATCGGAATACCGATGATCGTCGTCTCGCTGCCGTTGTTCTTCTTCAATTGGCGTTGGGCCCTTGGGCTTTTCATCGTAGGTTGGATTCTTCAGTTTGTGGGCCACGCCATCGAAGGCAATCAACCTGCATTCTTCAGAAATCCGATCTACTTGCTGGTTGGTCCGTTGTGGCTTTTGCGTCGCGTGGCGGCAGCGATTGGTATCGCGAAGCCGTCACCTTCCAAATAGCGGTCAGCTAAATGCCCTCCTCGGACAATTCTGTTCCCTTAGACTCGATAGCACTCAAAATCCTGCGATTACATGAGGCAGGTGCAACCGCTGTTCTAATAACGCTGATCGGAGGACCGGCGCATGTCGGCCGGAAGCTTCTGGTCGATGCCTCCGGTACAACGATCGGCGGCTTGGGCGATGCAGGACTTGACGAGGCCGTCGTTAGTCAATCCATCACCTTCCTGAACTCCAGACAAGACACTCACGTTTTTCGACTAAGTGAATTTGCTCCCAACCTCACCGGTCTGGGCGAGGTCCAGGTTCTCTTCGAGCGCATCCAGCCACAAGCGAGGTTAGTTATATGCGGCGCCGGACATGTGGGAGCCGCGTTGGCCCATCTGGCTTGCGTACTGGGTTATACCACCACGCTCATCGATGATCGGGCCGAGTTTGTGACGCGCGCCCAGTTTCCCGATCTTCGCATTAGCCTGGTGGCTGCAGATAACTGGTTTGACGCAGTGACCGCAGCCATTGGAAATGGTCATGGAGTATACGTGGCCGTCGTAACGCGAGGCCACAGTGAAGACGAATCCTGCATGCTGGCAATTATGAATAAAGAGGTTGATTATGTGGGGCTTATCGGCAGCAAACGTCGCACAAAGATTGTAATTGAACGTTTGCGCGCAGCCGGTGCAAATGATGACCAACTCAAACTGGTGCATGCGCCAATTGGGCTGGATATTGGCGCGGTGACTCCTGAGGAAGTGGCGCTGGCAATCATGGCGGAGATTGTGGCAGTGCAGCGTGGCGGTGAGGGCGGCTCACTCTCCGCCAACCGACGAACAACCTAAAACCCAGTGGCAATGCTTTGAACAAAAAGACGGGCGAGCGTCGTAACGCTGGCCCGTCTTCATTTGGTGACACGCTGGCAAAGGAGCGACTGTCGACGTCAAGTGAGGTTCTTGATCTGCCTCAGCATCCCTCCGCAGTTGCTAACGTGTAAACGCTGATTTGCAACCAAAAGGCACCTACTGGCATGCGCCCTCAAAGCCAGTAGCCAACCTGCACTCTATCCGCGCTTGCGAGTTGTCCCATCCCGGGAACGCATTATTACAGGCTGTGAAAGCCTCATACGCAGCCGGACAGAGGTCAAGTGAGATGGTGGGGACATTAGCTGCCGCGTTACACGCCTGATAAGTGTCGAAGGCCGTCCCCAAGCTATAGTCAAGCTGGTTTTCATCAGGCCCTTGTTGGGGCGAAGCATCCCATACGCTCCACGCGTCATCGCGCTCCTGTACGTAGGAACTTATGCAGTCCCCCAAATTCATGACCCAATCATCAGCTTGAGCGGCGTGGGGTGCGCTGGCAAGCATCGCAAGCACACAGATCGAGAATAGAGAAATACTCAGAAAGGTTTTCATTGAGGTGTCTCCTTTGGAGTGTGTGAGTGAAGTGCTGAGAACGAGAGAATTTGTATCAGTAACACTGCCAGGAAGCAATACCTTTTTGTTTGGTTCACCGGTGGCGAGACTATCAGCAAATTACACCGACTACACGATCAACGTACCGATGGTTAAGATCGCGAACCTTAGCTCCTAGCTCTTCTTGAATCTGCGTAATCTGCGGATAGTCCGGCAATGCCAAATCAGAACTGATAAATCAGATATGGAAAATGATTTTCCTCCTACCTAAGGTATTTTGCCGGCAACTGATTTTTTTCGTCTTCACCTTGCCAAAATATGGTCACAATCCACCAGCGCTTCCCATCATTCATCAACTGGATGCTGTTGATACCGCGAGCGAATGGCTTGGCGTCTGACGGCGAGTGCTTCGAATCGTAAGTACTGAAGACATGGGCGATTTGACCAAACTGTTCGGTCACGCGCGAGATTTCCCGCTCATAAAAGCCTTCCTTCTCGAAGAACGCGGTATTGCGCTCAATGTACTCTTCAACGCTGACGACGCGTGAGCCATAACCGCCCGCCTGGCGCGGACCGGTTGGAATCAAGCGTGCTCCGGGTGCAAACAGTGAACGCATCCGGTCCCAATCTCGCTTCTTACCGGCTGGACCGGAAATCACATCGTAAACAGCTGCGACAATCGCGTCGATGGAAGCGACATCCGCAGGGTTTGCAGTTGGACTTGGCGCTGTCGTCTGCGATGGCGGTTGAGTCGCGGATGGAGGCGCGGGAGATGGCTTATCAGTTTGGGCCATAGCAATATTAGTCCCGCCAACCATGGCTAGACAAACGCCAAGGAATATCGCGTTTTCCGATAATCTCAAGATAGTTACTCTCATTTTTCTTGTACCTACCAAATAATACGAACAGGAAAAAGCCAATGCAGAGATCTTTGGTGTTCAATTGAGTGTGAGCATAGTGACCATTATCTGTCATCACAGTTAAATCTACTAAGTGAGATTTCGGTGTCTAGCGGTCACAAAGAAGTGCAAAATGGTCAACAAACGCTGCACGCTTCTCGCATGTTTGGAGAACTCTTTCAGAGTTCAGATAGATTAAGGCGTGATTATTTACCCAGGGTTGAAACAACCCTGGGCTGGAATTGGCGAACGCCTTCAGCGTTAAACTCAGACTGAATTAGTTGTTGTTAGCAATTATGTTATTAGCAAATTATGTTATTAGCAAATTATTGACCTTTTCAGGTGATGGGCGTATAAGGCAGATTCGCCCGATTGACGCACTCATACCTATCCGCTTGAGCTTTTCATCTTAAGGGCGAGTGGCTTCCTCCTAGCGCTATTCCTCTGCATCAATAAACATTTGGCGGCAGGATGCGCCCAGACTTCGGAAGGAATCGAGGAGCCTAGTCGTGTTGGATACCTGTGGAAGAGGATGGGGTGAGCGGTGTGCTACAGCCAACCCTGACGGCCCGTGTGTTTGTAGCTGTGGTGGCGAAAACCATGGGATCTATGCGGTCTTTAAGAACCTGGACTCACAACCCCCCAGGATAAAGATACCGCCACCCTCAGCTCCGGGGGGTGACGATTATGATACCGAAATCATTCTGCAGGAGGACAAAGATTGGCTCGATACAGTTCTCGGCGACCAAGCCGCGTTCGTCGCCGGGTTGAAGCAACTAGGGTTCAACGAGACGAACGTTAAGGAAGGTCTCAAACATTTTGACGAAGCAAGACAGCTGGCAACCAGAGGGAGTCGTGTAGAAACGTGGTCCATTCCTACCGACAAACGCTCGGCCTTCAAGAGCTTCTTATACTCCCATATCGCGAAGAGCCGATTAGCAAATTGGACTCAGATTCTGGATCAAAGAATCGAGCATACAACCACCCACCAGGTCAGAATCCCGCTTTTTAAACTTCATTCGCCGAAAGTGGCGCGCAGTAAGGTCTCTTATGTCGAACGCCAGACCGATTCCTCGCTCGCCCCATGGTCTGTCACTGTCATAGGAACTGGCATGGGCAGAACGCGTAAGTTCGCGTTACATCACAAGCAGACATTCGACTCAGCCAACGGAGACTGTAAATTGATCTCTGTGCCAGTCGAGATCAAGGTTGAAAAGGTAACAACTTACGTTCTCGGAAAGATGATCGGGCAAGGCTTTCGCTCTGAACTGGTCCTCGAGGGCGTCAAAAGGTGCAGTAACAGCATAGACTCGATCCCTGATGAGGAGTGCTCGCGAGAGTTGAATACAACAGAAAAGTTTGATTACGAAGTTGAGTTCAGCGGAGACCATAGCAACGCCATTCACAAGATTGAGTGGACCGAAACCTGGAGCGATACCACCGAGGTAAAGCTGGGATTGAAGGCATTTAAGACGACAATCGAGTGCAAGAGTATTGTTCAACGCGATCGAGAGATAGGGCTCCTCTTTGAGCTGCCGGCTGGACACAAGTACGAACTCAAAAAATGCCGCGAAGTGCGTGGCGTAGTGTGGACGGTTGATCGTCGAGAAAGTGACGACGTGGCGTTTGAGCACTTAGTCACCGCGTCGACTAACAAACCGGTTGAGCCGGTGATCTCTGCCTCTGCAGAAGTGTCAACAGAGGAACAGGCTGACGCAATTGTAGCCGTCGTTGAGAAATTGGGTAGTGCGGCAATTGAGCAAAAGGATGACTCGGTGATTGCGACTCTTGCTGAAGTTTCAACAGAACAGACAGAGCCTCTAGTAGCAGTCTCACACAAAGCATCTTACGAAGGTCGCAGTGAGACTGGAGAAGCTTCGCGATTCCAGGAACTTATCCAGATGGTCGGCGACAAGCTGTCAAAGCTATGGAAAGCGCTGACCAAGCCTTGACTTCGCTTGCGCCCGCAGCCTTTGTGGCCCAACCGCCGCGACCCACTGAAGTGTGAAGGCGAAACCGCGAGGATTTGTTTGACACGTTTACGGTGACTCAGATATAAGGTGGGCAACAAGGTGATAACTTTGAATATGAGCGTTCTTCAAACTTCCGCAAATTTCGCGTACCGCAATTGGTATTGGCGCAGCGCCACCTATCTGGTGGTAGCGGTGCCCCGCGAAAGGAATAACATGCGCGAATAGAAGAAAACGCATAATCCGTTTCGAGAGCCCGTTGCCAGCATTCATTACTGGCAACGGGTTTTTATTTTTTACGGTTCGTTCTTGAGGTCGATACGAGCAAAAGCTTCATGAGACTAGAGCCAAACTTTTTCGCAGAATTTGCGGTTGTTTCGTAGAGTTAATCCACTGAATGTTATGGACAGAAACATGAACACCAAAAAGCAAAGGGAAATACTCTCTGACCACGTCGACCTGCGTTTAGCTGACGCGGCGACGTCAGGACGGAATGCGATCGTCCATCTTGATCCGGATCACCCGGGATTTCGCGATCAGGAATACCGCGCCCGTCGCAATGCGATTGCCGCAATTGCATTGGAATACAAGGAAGGTAGCCCCGTCCCCGACGCAATCTATACCGACGAAGAACATCAGCTGTGGGCCATCATTCGGAACGCACTCGAGCCTGCCCAAGAGGCCCACGCTTGCGCCGAATATCTGGAATGTGTCAAGCGAATGGACCTGCCGCGCGAGCACATTCCGCAGTTGCGGGAAGTGTCTGAGAAGATTAATGCCATCAGCGGCTTCGGGCTCGAACCAGTCGCAGGCCTGGTGGAGCCGCGCGTCTTTCTCGAGTCGCTGGCAAACGGAGTGTTCTTGTGTACCCAGTACATTCGACACCATTCCACGCCGCTTTACACGCCTGAGCCGGACGTGGTGCATGAGATCTTCGGGCATGCGGTTACGCTTGCGAGTGAGCCGCTGGCGGAACTAAATCGAATGTTTGGAGCGGCAGTCAAACGCAGTACGAACGCAGACCAGTTGAACCACCTGGCGCAACTGTATTGGTTTACGATTGAATTCGGCCTGGTGAGGGAAGGCGAGCAGGTTAAGGCCTACGGCACCGGGATCCTGTCATCAGCGGGCGAGCTGGAAGCGATCGCGCGAGCTGAATTGCGTCCACTCGATCTGAATCAGATCAGCAGGCAGGAATATGATCCGACCAGGTTTCAGCCGACCCTGTTCTACTCGGAATCATTTGAAGAGATGTATCAAACGTTGAGCGGTTTTCTCGCTGAGTTCAATTAGATGATCTAGTTCTAATTATTCAACTCCTTGGAGTGCGCCGCCTTGGCCAGCTGCGAAGTGTCGCAGCTTGATGGGTTAAAAGCTTCATGGACGGGCAGTAGTGGATTTGTAAGCAGCGCGGCGCCGAATGCTCGCGCGGCCAAAGCGCCGACAAGGCGGCGCACTCCAAGGAGTTGAATTTGAATTCAGAGTCGACCGCTACCTCGTATTCAGGGAATTTGGAGTTCGTTGGCTAGGGTGATAGAACTCAAGCATGCCGCTGGAGCCATCTCGCATCACCATTCCGGTAGAGTCTCGATCAAGACGGCGGCCCGGGATGTTTCGTGCGCTATCTCATCGAAACTATCGCGTCTTCTGGACGGGTGCTTTCCTTTCAAATGTCGGAACCTGGATGCAGGCTGTCGCGCAGGGCTGGCTCGTGCTCCATCTCACAAACTCCTCGCTATGGTTGGGTATCGATGCATTCATGGCGACCGCGCCCGGGTTCTTTCTTACCCTCCTGGGTGGTGTGTTTGCGGATCTTGTTGATAGACGCAGATTGCTACTGTTTACACAGGTCGTTGCCGGCGTGGCTGCGTTTGCCCTCGCGATGCTGGTATGGACCAATCTGGTCACCGTCTGGATGATCCTTGGGTTTTCTCTGGTGACTGGCTGTTGCATGGCGCTGGCTGCTCCTTCCTACCAAGCCATGACGTTTGATTTAGTTGGCAGGGAAGACCTGGCGAATGCAATCGCCTTGAACTCTTCACAATTTCAACTGTCGCGAGTAGCTGGGCCGGCACTGGCGGGTCTCGGCTTTAAGTTCTTTGGACTCGCGGGCTGCTTCTTTTTCAATGGTTTTTCGTTTATTGCGGTCGTGCTTGCCCTTCGGATGGTCCGTTTTGAGAACGGGAGTTTATCTGCGCCCGCACATTCGGTGAAAGACCGGCGGGCATTGTGGCAAGACCTGCTTGCAGGTCTGCAATATGTTCGTAAACGGCCAAGAGTGTTTTCGCTCCTGATGATGTCAGCCATCACGAGTTTTTTTGGTGCGCCGTATCTCACTCTTATTCCGATCTTCGCTCGCGACATTTTCCTGCTTGGGCCGGGCGGACTGGCATGGATGATGGGTATCGCAGGCGCGGGCGCATTTCTCGGTGCGCTGTTTCTGACTTACCTCGGCGATATGAAGCGCAAGGGCTGGATGGTATTGGGAGGTGCGTTTGCTTTCGGTCTGTTCTTGATTGCCTTCGCGATGTCGACTCATCTCATGTGGTCGCTGCTTTTCCTGTTCGCAGTCGGCTTCGCGATCGTCACATCCGTCGCCATGACGAACACGCTGTTGCAGCAACTCGTGACCGACCAAATGCGGGGCCGTGTCATGAGCATGTTCATCCTTTCATTCATTGGTACCATGCCACTCGGAAATCTGCTTGCGGGTGTAGTCTCACAGCGGTACGGGGCGCCCGTGACTCTGGCTGGCGGCGGGCTATGCATCGTGGTTTACGTCAGCGTCGAGGCCCTCAGAAATCGCCCACTCCGGCGGCTTCACTGAACCGCGAGACAACGATTCCGAATTCCCCATATTCAAAAGCCAAAAGATGCAGTTGAGGACCCGAGCTCCTATAGCGAGGGGTTACAAGCGCAACTGTAATGGTGCAGCGATGACTTAAGGCCGAAGGTGTTGGCTAATTCCAGCCCAGGGTTTGCTTTGAAACCCTGGGACAAGACGCCTCTTTGCCTTTGGCACCTCTGAAGGAGTTGCGGCGGATGTGCTGTTACGGCGACGCAAAACCCTTTCAGGGTTTGCGTCTTTTTAGAAGGGCGCGTTTATCCCAGGGTTTGCGAAGCGCAACCCTGGGCTGGAATTAGCGAACGCTTTCAGCGTTAGTTCAACCCGCGCCCGAGCCCAACGGGGCCAGGGCGGTAAGCGGACACCGGTGGGCCGCCCGAACCTCGCGCAAGAATGACGATTCCATCCGTTCTTATTCGGGACCAAGGCGTTGTATTCAAATTTGTCGGTGTTTACGGGGAGATTATGAGAGTTTTGAAGCTTCGCATATTGCTCGTTTGTTTTTCAGTGTTTCTCTTCAGCGCGCTAAATGTTGCCGCTCAGGGTGTAATTGTCCCGGGTCCTTGCAGACGTTGCCCTGATGGCCCTCGCCCTACTCCTTTGCCGCGCTCACTCCCGATCAAATCAATCAAGATTGATACTAAGATCTCCTCGCAAGTCGCCACGACTCACCTTGAGCAGATCTTCAGAAACGACACTGACGCCGTTCTCGAGGGGACATATTTTTTCCCCATTCCCGAACAGGCATCGATCACGGAGTTCGCGATTTGGGACGGAGATCGGCGGCTGGTTGGTGAGGTGCGTTCCCGCGAAGAAGCACGACGGATTTATGACGAAATCGTCAGACGCCAACGCGATCCCGGTCTCCTTGAATACGCCGGCAAGAATCTTTTTCAGGCAAGTATTTTCCCTATCCCCGCCCGGTCCGATAAGAAACTTGAACTGACCTACACTCAAGTGCTTCAAGCAGAGTCGGGAACGGTTGCTTATCGTTATCCACTCGGTACCGGTCGTCAGATGGCCGAGATCGGTTCAGTGTCAGGTCGGATCGAACTGGATAGCAAGGAACCCCTTCGCAATGTCTATTCACCCACACACGCCGTCGACGTCAAGCGAAATGGTGACCGTCGTTCGGTGGTGTCGTTTGAGAGTGGAGCCGGCAAAGAACAGCAGGACTTCCAACTTTTCTACACACGATCTGATGAAGACTTCGGAGTAACCGTGCTGACGCATCGAGATGCCGGCAAGGATGGGTATTTTCTGTTGATGGTTTCGCCCAAGGAAGACTGGAGCGAACAGGAATATGCCGCCAAAGACATCGTCTTTGTCCTCGACACGTCCGGATCCATGGCGGAAGCAGGAAAGATGGAGAAAGCGCGAGCCGCGTTGCTCTATGGAATCAGAATCCTTCGTCCTCAGGATCGGTTCAATGTTGTTTCGTTTGCCGGCGAAGAGCGATTGATGGAGACGCGTATGATCGCTGCGGACGATCAGGGACGCCGGCGTGGAGAAACGTTCGTGCAGTCGTTACGTCCGACCGGTGGGACAGCGATCAATCAAGCTGTATTGGTGGCAATGAGACAGTTTGAAACAAGTAATCGACCGAAGATTCTCATCTTCATGACCGATGGATTACCCACCGTGGGGGAATCGAATCCCGCCAAAATCATTGAAAACGCTCGAACCGCGAGGACGCCGGGAGTGCGACTATTCACCTTCGGGGTTGGTTACGATGTGAACACAGCTTTACTCGACAAACTGGCAAGTGAAAATGGCGGAGTAGCGGATTACGTCGAACCCAAAGAGGACATCGAAGTAAAAGTCTCGAACTTCTTTGCGAAGATAAACCATCCTGTGTTGACCGATCTGCAGCTCGATCTGGCGGGAGTAGAAACAGATCTAACTTACCCGCGTGCTTTGCCGGATCTCTTCAAGGGTTCGCAACTCACGCTTATTGGTCGTTATCGAAATCAGATCGATATGGACCATGTGCGCTTAAAGTTAACCGGCAACAGCCGCGGTTCTAACCGTACCTTCGTTTTTGACAACCTGAGATTCCCTCTGCGAGAAAACAACGATTTTCTTCCTCGATTGTGGGCCACGCGCCGGGTTGGTTGGCTGATGGAACAGATCCGCTCAAACGGTGAGCAACAGGAACTCCGTGATGAGGTGGTCGATCTCGGAACCCGCTACGGCATCGTCACACCATACACGTCGTACCTGGCTCTCGAGCCGGGAGCCGGTCCACAGAATGTTACGCGTCAGAACAACAACTTTGGTTTCATGGGAGGTGCGCGACGTGCGAATGCGCCCCCACCACCAGCCCCGGCCGATGCTGCGGCTGTGACTGGTAGGGCTGCGGTAACTGAAAGCAAACGCGCCCGTAGCCAACAGGAGGCTTCGAAGCTTGACGGTCTGGATTCAACCTCGTCAGCAGTCAAGATCGCCGGCGGTAAGACCTTCTATCTGCGCGATGGTGTCTGGACTGACTCCGAATTCAAAGCAGGTTCGAAACTGCCGGAAACGGTAATCAAATTCGGGAGCGACGAATACTTCAATCTCCTTCAACAAAAGCCGCGATTGGGAGATTTCCTGTCGTTAGGCGAACGGGTAATCGTTGTGTTTGAAGGCAGGGTCTACCGAGTCGACGCGGCGACTCCTTGAACGTCGTGTCAACCGGGGAGGGGCCATGCGATGGCGCATGGCCCTTAGTCTTGTCTAAAGGCTGCGAGTAGGGTACAACGTGTGAACAAGTCCCACTTTAAGAAAATGAGTCGCCGTTAGTCGCTGGACTGCGAGTTGTTCGAACAAACGGGTTACGACTGAAGGGTTATCTTATGAGATTTCGCGATCGTTTTATCCCAAGGCGCCTTGTCTTCACCGCGCTCTTGTCTGTTGCGATAGCTTCGCAAGTCATGGCCCAGGAGGGATGGGTTTCCACGCGTGTGGCGCCGTCAGGCCAGGATCTGAATACCGTGTTTTTTCTTGATGATAAGCGAGGCTGGGTCGGTGGTGACAATGGATTTCTGAGCCGCACCGACGATGGCGGGCACAGTTGGGTGCAGCAGACGCTGGAAACAAAAGAGGCAATCAACGACATTTACTTTCGCGACAAGGAAGCCGGATTTTTGATTGCCGGAAACGCGATCTTTTCTACCCGAGACAACGGCACGCGTTGGACAGAAGTCCGCCGTTTGGCGCCCAGCGAGTTTGATGGCGCCGAGGTCGAACTCTACAGCGTTCGCTTCTCAAGTAAGAAACGTGGCTGGGTCGTCGGTTCTGTTAGCAAGCGTGACCGCGTGGTCGACAGTATCCTGCTAAACACAGAAAACGGCGGCGAAAGCTGGCAGAGGCAACGCGCCCCAAGTCGTTTGGAATTGATCCATATCGACTTCGCTAATGACAAACGCGGCTGGATCGTTGGCTCCGAAGGAACCATTCTGGCAACTGTTGACTCGGGACAGACCTGGACTAAGCAGGAGTCTGGAACTAAGTCAACGATCTACCACGTCGATTTTCGTAACGACAAGAAGGGACTGGCCGTCGGAGAGCGCGGCACTTTACTCCGCACCCAGGATGGCGGCGCTTCGTGGACAACGATTCAGGTTCCAGCTAAGTCTACTTTGTTGAGTGTGGTGCTGGTTAACGACGATGAAGGCTGGGCTATTGGGCGCAGCGGCACAATTCTGAGGACTGATAGCGCAGGGGCAGTTTGGGTTGAACAAGAGTCAGGAACTAAGCAAAACCTATACGGTCTCTATTTTGCCAAGAAACAGGGCTGGGCTGTTGGCGGCGACGGAATGTTGCTGCGTTACAAACAATAGGTTTGTTGCGAGTTTGGGCTGAACCTTGCAACCTCAATACAGAGCAACCTGCGTCGCTACCCGAGGCATCTCATTCTAGAGGTTATTCGGTGATCGAGCTTTATTACGAGCACCATAACACTCGGTTCCTCCTGTGATTTACGCCCGGTATTTCGAAACTGCCGGGCGTCTTTTTTTGCGCTTTTGTCGTTGATTGACTACGCGTCGCTGCGCGTGCCGGTGAAGCCCAGCGTGGCCGAATCGCCCAGGCTAATGCTGCCTACCATGCGCTCGTCAGCGACTTCTCCGGTGATTTGAGCCGCCATCGTTTGCCCGCCAATTTCAAACGAAACACTCGCAGTGAAAGTCTCGCCATCGAAGACCGCTGACAAAAGTTCACCATTTCCCATTTCGGATTCAACTCGTCCCTGAATTCCTTGGTCGGTGCCTTTAAGAATCAACGTTGCCGGAATACTCTGACCGAGGGGCGTATCAATCTCCAACGACCAGTCGCCGGTGAGCACGGCTGCCATTTCAGGCGACGGTGCTTCACTTGACGGTGGGTTCTTCTTCTTTCCTGAAGTGTTATAAAACTCGATGTCAGCCGCATACGGCTTCACCTGATCGAGTAGCTGTGCGCCATCGCCAACCATCACAATCGCAGCGTTGTCGGGCGTCACGTATCGTTGAGCAACCGACTGGATTTCCTCAATCGTCACAGCCTGAACCTTATTCCGGTAAATCTCCAGGTAGTCATCCGTTAGGCCAAACATCTTGATCTGGACGATCTGGTCGATTAGTCCTTCCTGGGTTTCCAGTCTGATGGGAAACACGCCGGTGAGGTACGATTTGGCGTCAGCGATCTCTTTCTCTGAAACTGGCTCATTGCGGATTCGGTCGAGCTCATAGAAAAATTCTTTAAGAGAATCAGCCGTGACCGGCGTTCTCACCTCGGCGGCGACCCGAAAGGTTCCCGCGGTGCGTCGAGCATCCAGGCTCGAATAGGCGCCATAGGTGTAACCCTTCTCTTCACGAAGATTCATGAAGAGCCGAGATGATGCATTCGCGCCGATGATAGTGTGCATCAGCAGCATAGGAAAGTAATCGGGACTCGTTCTCGTGATTCCCGAGTGTGCAATAATGATGTTTGCCTGTGCTGATCCTGGCCGATCAATTACATAAGCTGAACGAGACGTTCGTTTCGGTGGAGCCGGAAACTCGTCCTCAGAAATATCGGCTGATTGCCATTCCGAGAATAGTTCCTCAATCCGCTTCTGTATTACATCTCGCTTAACGTCGCCGGCAACAACCATCACCGCATTGTTAGGCACAAACTTCGAGCGATGAAACTCCACCACACGCTCGCGTGTAACCGCATCGACAGCTTCCGGTGTGGGCGCCGTGACTGAGTAAGGGTGATCCCCAAACATCGTCTTAGCTACCATCTCGTTGGCGAGAAATGATGGCTGCGCACGCTGTTGCTTGAGACTCTCCTTCGTATTCTGTTTTGCTAGCTCGACCTCATTTTCGGGAAACACGGGGCGTAACACCACGTCCGCCATCAGCTCAAGAATGTCTTCATGAAATAAGGTCAGAGACGACGCTGCGATGGTGGTGAAGTCAGAGTTGGCGCCAGCCTGCAAGGTTGCGCCGAGTCGGGCCACCTCATCGGCAATCTCGCGACTTGTCCGCGATTCGGTGCCTTCAGTCAGCAGACCCGTCAGCATGTCCATCAGACCGGGAAGATCCTCGGGATCGTGGGCATCGCCCGTGCGCAGTGCCAAACGAAAACTGACCAGTGGTAGGCGATTGTCTTCGATCACAACCACCGTGAGCCCGTTTGCCAGCCTGGTTTCAAGTGGCGTAGGCAGTTTTAGTGCTCGAAGCGGCAGCGGCGGAGGCGGCTGTTGTAGAGAGTGCTGCTGTGGATTCATTTGTTAGGTATGCAGTGGTCCAGATCCGGTTTCAGTTTGCTTTGGTGGATCTGCCGGTTGTTGGGGAGGATCAAGCTGATTATCTGTGGAGATGACAACCGCTGGTTTGGTGCCGTCTTCCGACTCCGACGGAACGGGTGGAACCTGAGGTGCGGGAGCGGACGGTTGTTGCGGCTCGCCGGACGGTTGCGCTGAAGCGGCGATACTCTTGCCGTCCTCAGCAGCGCCAGCAGGAATGATGTCAAGCAAGACTCGATTCTCAACATCAAGATAACGAGCCGCTGCTTCTTTGATATGCTCCGGCGTGATCGCCAAATACTGATCCAGTTCCGAATCCACCAATGAGGGGTCGCCATCGTACAGAGCATATTCGGCCAATCGCTGCGCTCGATACATCGTTGACTGCCGGCCTCTAACCACATCGTTACGAAGCGAGTTTCGTAACTTCTCCATCTCTTCGGGAGATGGTCCAGATGTTTTCAAGTCTCGAATTTCAGCGAAGATTTGATCGCGAATCGTGGAAACTTCTTCGCCGGGCTTAGGCAATGCAAAAATATAGACTGCCGAGGGACCCCGGCGTTCATCTATCCCACCTTGAATCGAAACAACAGATTCGTCACCTTTAACCAGTTTTTGATAGAGCCTCGAGCTATCGCCTTCAAAGAGAAGATCGGCGGCAAGCGAGATCGCATAAAAATCCGGAGTCCGGCGTTGTGGGATTTTCCAACCCAAAACGAATGCTGGCGCGGGTGCCAGAGGATCGTTATAAACCTCCTGAGTTGAGGCCACATCTTCAGGCTCACTCATATCTACGGGAGGTGGCGGTGGTTGACTGGGAATCGAATCGAAATACTTCTTCACCAGATCCTTAGCTACTTCGCTTTCGAAGTCACCCACGATTGTCAGCACCGCATTATTTGGTGCGTAGTAGATTCGAAAGAACTCCTGCACTTCATCGATCGTGGCCGCGTCCAGATCTTCCATTGACCCGATCGTCGAATGCGCGTTTGCAGGGTTCTTAAAAATCAATTCGTTGACGCGAAGAAACGCGTTTACGTACGGCTGGTTGTCATACCTGAGCCGCTTTTCTTCCTGCACCGCACTCCGTTGGTTGTCGAGGTTTTCCTGAGTCACCTTTAGCGATCGCATCCGATCACTTTCGAGCCAGAGCGCGAGTGGCAAGTGACTGGCGGGCAGCGTCTCGAAATAGTTGGTCCGCTCAGTGGAAGTGGTGCCGTTCATCGTCCCACCGGAATTGAAGATGTATTGAAAATGAGCGGCTTTGGGAACGTTCTCCGAACCTTGAAACATCATGTGTTCGAAGAGATGAGCGAAACCCGTGCGGCCTTCTTTTTCGTTGCGAGAGCCAACGTCGTAGTAGATAGCTACGGAGACAACGGGAACGGTATGGTCTTCGCAGAGAATTACGCGAAGACCATTGGTAAGAGTGAATTGTTCGATGGGGGTCGGTGTAAGCTTGAAACTATCGGCCACTTTAATCTCGATTCATCCGGATTTGTTGGGCGTGGAAATCCCATCGTGGGAGTCTCCATTCAGAATTGGGCCGTCGACAAAGTGAGTCTAGGATGGTCGCTCTTCAACCATGCCGCGCAACTCAGCGCGTAATCTTTCAATTTCCGCGAGTTTCTGCTGGACTCTTTCAAATAATGCTGTTTGTGTCTTGATGCCTTCCTCAATTAGAAAGCCGGCAGCCTCAGCACGGTTGCGGAAGATTCCGGCAGCCACCAACTGATCAACCTTTTCCTGAGCGGATTGTGAAATCTTGACGGCAACCACGTAATCATCCTTTGCTGCTATAGCGCGCTCGATGGTGCGACTGATGTCTCGGCCAATCGCACTCAGGGATTCAGGGATTCGCGAAGCAATATCTCGTACTGACGATGCTGTGCGGTTCCGATCGTCGGAATCGCCTTCCGTTTCGTCGTCTCTTAACATCAGATCGTCAACCGTCTCGGTTGATTTCTGCTCTTCCTTTTGAAAAGAACCACTTTGGTAGGGACTGCTCATAGGTCAAACTCCTTAGGGTTTACACCAGAATTGCTTAAGTCGTTTGTATATACGTTTGCGCTATTAATTGAGTTCATTCTACGGACGCCCGAGAATAGGCGTCAAGTGGGCCAACACCGCGCATGCGCAATGACTTTTGTTAAATGTGCGTCTAGCAGGTTATTCACTCTGCCCGCGTTCTGCTCGTTTGGAACCGGGAGCGCAACGGTTCTTTGGGGCCTGAGTTGCCCCCACATTGCGCCTTCGCTAATATTGCGCAGCTATTTGTCGACGCCAAATACTTCAAGAGGTTTTGGAAGTGAAAAAGAGTATCTCGCTCGCAGTCATCGCAATACTTTCATTCGCAATTTGCGTTCAATCGATCGGTTACGCGCAACAAAGGCAGCAGTCGCCGGTAGGCTCCGCTGGCAGGCCCACTTCAGGATCTACTGGTCCTGCAAGACGCGCGGGCCGTGTCACCTCACCCGCAATACCGCTAATTGAACGAGACCTCGAGGAAGCATTGCGAGTAATTCAGCAGAATTATGCTGAAGGACTGACGGACTACAACTCCGTTCTTAAGTCTTCGATCATCGGCATGTTGCGTTCGCTCGATCCGCATTCAAACTATTACGACAAAGCTGAGTATGAAGAGTTGAGGACGGACCAGCGTTCTGAATACTTTGGTATTGGTGCGTCCATACAGAACTACATAATCGACGAAAAGGCGGACACCTTTGTAACCGCTACATTTCAAAACGCGCCCGCGTCCCGCGCTCAACTGCGTTTTGGCGATCGTATCCTCGCCGTTGACGGAGTGCCCGTAACGGGTAAAGCCTCCATTGACGTCCGCGACAAAATACGTGGCCCACGTGGCTCAATCGTTAGGCTGACAGTGGAACGGGCGGCAGATAGGAAAATTCAAACCCTGGAAATTACCCGTGATGTGGTGCCGCAACCGTCGGTGCCTGACGCCTATCTGCTGAAGCCAGGCGTTGGCTACGTCGATATGACGCGAGGATTTAATTACACGACGAGCGACGAGTTAGAGGATGCGTTGCAATTGCTTCGAGCCAAAGGAGCGACATCGCTGGTTCTAGATCTGCGCAATAATCCAGGAGGGTTTCTGGACCAGGCGATACAAGTGGCCGAGATATTTCTGCCTTATGGACAGCCGATTCTGACCCAGAAAGGTCGGAACGGTTTGCGCGATAACCATTTCAGGTCACAGAACCGCTCGGCTAATTCAGTACCGCTCGTAATCCTGATCAATGAAAGCACAGCATCAGCGTCAGAGATCGTGGCGGGAGCAATGCAGGACCACGATCGGGCGTTGATTGTTGGGCAAACAAGCTTCGGTAAGGGTTTGGTCCAAAGTATTATCCCTCTGGATTCTGGCGGTGGACTCACCTTAACTTCTGCAAAATACTACACGCCATCAGGTCGCTTGATTCAGCGCGACTATTCAGACAGTGGCTTCTACGATTACTACACTCAAGGCGGCTCGAGGCGTTTGGATCAGAAGCCTGAAGAGGTGAAACCATCGGGACCGGAAAAGCAGACTGATACCGGCAGGAAGGTGTACGGTGGTGGAGGAATCGCGCCGGACGAAACCGTAGCGGCCAGGATGATTACTACATCACAACGGCGCTTGTTAAGCCCGCTGTTTGCGTTTACTCGAGAACTGGTCAATGGGCGTTTACCGGGGTTCCCCGAATATCGCGTGCAGGGCATCAACTTTGAATCCGAATGGAAGCCCACCGACTTTCTAGTCACTGATGAGCTGTTTAGTGCGTTCCGAGACTTCGTTGCGGGTGACGAGACTTTTACCAAGCTCGGGTCAATCATTCCGCGCAATCGAGAGTTCATAGAAGTTCAGCTTCGATACAATATTGTTACCGCAGCCTACGGCCGGCAGATGGCCGATCGCGTCCTCATCCTCAAAGATGATCCGCAGCTCGAGCGCTCTGTGGCAGCCTTGCCCCGAGCAAAAGATCTTGCGATGACAGCCAGTAAACGGCAGGTACAACCGTAACCGCGAGCTCGGCTAATGTCTTTACCCTGAATCAAAGAACCATTTTCCATATCTCATTTTCCATCTCTCATTTATTAGTTGGCGAATCGTGGGCAAGTTCCGAAGTTTGAGCCTCCTCTTTTTACTCTGTTTCAGCTA
Source organism: Pyrinomonadaceae bacterium (assembly GCA_035273425.1). Taxonomy (GTDB): domain Bacteria; phylum Acidobacteriota; class Blastocatellia; order Pyrinomonadales; family Pyrinomonadaceae; genus PSRF01. The sequence goes on from DATEPB010000055.1 coordinate 80,409, forward strand.
TAAAACAAAGTCTTGCCTCTAAAACCGCGCTGTGGTATCGTAAGAGCATAGAGTTGAGGTTATGGGGCGCACACCGAAATCATTGATTAATACTCAGGAGCTGGGCCGGGCCATCCGCAGGCGCCGCGAAGAACTCAATCTGAGTCTGCGCGATGTTGCGGATCAGACGAACGTTTCGGCCTCAACCTTGTCTCGTATCGAGAATGGAACGGGAAAGCCGGATGCCGACAACATCGCTCGTTTGACCACCTGGTTGGATGTTCCCTTGCAGCGCATTCTGGGTGGAGGACGAGAAGAGAGAGGCGAGCCAAAAGCGGTGGTGTACTACCCTAATGAATCCACACCCGAGATTGTAGAAGCCCACCTACGAGCAGATAGAAACCTTAGCCCTGAAACCGCGGATGCTCTCTCGGAGTTATTTCGCGTCGCTTACTCCCAGTTCAGTCGCTCCGACCAAGGGAGCGGTCGAAAACGCCGCTAGAGTCAAATTCCTCCTGCAGTTCATTACCGAGATAATCCAGCGTCGCCTAAGTTATAATCAGGCGTGAACAGTTTTGACTTACCGCCAGGGGAGAAGTGGCGGCAATTTGAAATTCTTGCCCAGGGGTTCCGCGACTTTGCCCGAGTTCGACCTGCCGCACCGCTAGATCCGTTCAAACTAGCGAAATTCGCAAATCTGCTGGTACTCGACTTCGAACAGATTCAGGGCTTGAGCGAGCAGACACGCGATCACCTTCTTGGGAATGCCTCAAATCAATGGTCCGGCGGGGCGGCTTCTCACCCATTACCCGATGGCCGACGGATCGTAATTCTCAACCCGAATCACAATCGTATGCGGACGCACGCCACGTTAATGGAGGAGATATCTCACGTGTTTCTCGGTCACCAGCCTAGCCGCTTGAAGATAGCCGCGAAGGACAGTCGGGGGCGTTCAATTTCAAGGGACTATCGAAACGCCGACGAGGAAGCTGCTTATGCGACTGGCGCCGCGGCGTTGGTTCCTTATGCGGCACTTCGCAACTTTGTGCACGAAGGACAGACGTCGCTGGAAGTGGCGAGGCATTTTCAGGTGAGCAAGGAATTGGTTGAATATCGATTGAAAGTGACGCGTTTATGGAGCACTTACCGGTCTGCACGGCAAAAATAATAGCGTTTCATGGTTTCATACGTCAGAGCTTATACTTGAAATGTTCTGGACCACTCTCTCCAACGGTTCCACGAGAGTCAATAAATGAGTGAACAAATCAAAGAGCTGCCTTTGCCTGGTCTGACAACCACCGACAAACTGCGAATGCTGCTCGACATCACCAAGAAAATCAGCCGTTCACTAGACCTTCAGGAAGTGCTTAACCTGGTGATGGATACGCTCGATTCGTTGATTCCTTACGATGCCGCCGGAATTTTTGTGGTCGAGTGTTTTGACGGGGGAACCGACGGTGAGAATGAAGAACCGTGCGTGTTCAAGGCTGAGGCGGTCCGAGGTTACGACATTGAAGAATTGTCGAATCTCCATCTAAAACTTGGCGAAGGCTTCATCGGACATGTTGCAGTAACGGCGGAACCAATGATTTCGCCTGACGTTCGCAATGATCCTATTTACATAAATGCTCGGCGGGAAACGCGCTCGGAGATGGTGGCTCCAATTATTTCCAACACCGAAGTGATTGGCGTCTTTGATTTAGAGAGCGACCAGCTAAACGCTTACTCCGATGATGATCTTCAGGTCTTGATGCTGCTGGCTTCGCAGGTTGCGATCATCATTGAGAAGGTGATGCTTCATCAGCAGCTGATCGAAAAGAAACGGCTCGAGGGTCAGCTTGAAGTTGCACGCCAGGTTCAGTTAGAGCTGTTGCCGGCTCGAGATCCGGAACTAACTGGCTACGATATCAGTGCGTACAATTACCCCACCGAAGAAGTCTCCGGTGACTACTATGATTGGGTCCAGATTTTTGATGATCAGATAGGACTCGTCATAGCTGACGTTTCCGGCAAAGGTGTTCCCGCGGCGCTGCTGATGGCCTTCCTCCGCGCGAGCCTCAGAGCAGCAACTCACATCGGCTACTCGCCACACATCTCGATGGCAAAGGTAAACTACCTGCTGTGGGAATCGATCGAGCGCAACCAGTTTGTCACGGCCTTTTACGGAATTCTCGACGCCACGAACAAGACGCTTTCCTATACCAACGCCGGTCACAATCCCCCGTTGCTACTTGATAAAGAAGGGAACGCAAAGTTTATCGACAAGGGAAGTCTTCCGTTGGGGATGTTCAGGGATACGCGATATCACGAGTATTACCTGACTACTGAACCCGGCGACGTGCTCGTGCTCTACACCGATGGAGTGACCGAGGCACACAATTCAAAGGGTGAAGAATTTGGCCGTCAACGTTTGGCCGAAGCTGTGCGAGCAAATCAACAGCTAGAAGCACGCGAGCTAATAGCGGCAGTGAAGAATTTAGTGATGGAATGGACTGAAGGACTCGGCGCAACCGACGATGTCACCTTCTTCGTAATCAAGGCGATCTAACTCACGCGCTTTGAACCATACTAATGAGCGGTTAGTGAGTTGTGCGCGTGGTCACCGCCGGGCGCCAGGGGTGCTCGGTAGTCGCCGAAATGAAATTCGCTCTCGGCTTCGGTGAAAGCGTAGATGTCAAAACCATAAGCGTCGAAGTAGTCCGCCAGATCATCCGGTGACAGTAGAAATACAGCGGGTGTAAAGCCGGCTTCGGCGCGAATCTCGAGCAGGCGCTCAACCACTTCCAGTGGGGCAAAACATCGGACAGGATCTCTGTAGGTTGCCATTGTTTTCCAGCGCCTCCTCCTTGAAATTAGCAATCAAGACTTGCTTGACCGGTCTTTAGATGTCTACAAACGAGGTTCGGTTTGTCGACTGGAACGGAAATCTCGATAACTCCACTTTCGTTGAGTGGATCAGTTTTGAAAGGGCCAGCAGCACACGAACGATGAGTCAGCCAATCGCACCAAACGCGCCCGCGAACAATCCTCCGCCTCTGAACTTCATTGCAATGTTGCGCCAAATGCTAAGCGCTTCTGATCGAGTCAGCGATCTCATCTTCTCACCGGGTAGACCACCGCAAATTGAATTGACGGGTAAACTCCAACCGGTTGAGGTTGCCGGGTTGGACAAACTGACTCCCGCCCATACCGCCGGCATAGCGAAAGTCATTATTGGTAATCATCAGAATGCCGCTGAGAGTTTGGAGAAAAACGGATCTGCCGACCTTTCCTTTAGTGCTCCAGGCGAAGCGCGATTCCGGGTCAATATCTTCAAGCAGCGCGGAACCCATGCCATCGTGATGCGGGTTATACCCACCAGGCCTCCGAATTTTGACGATTTCGATTTGCCTCCCCAACTCAAAGAGATCGTAGATATTAAGAATGGCATCGTGTTGGTTACCGGTCCGACCGGAAGCGGAAAAAGTTCTACCCTCGCAGCCATTATCGATCTCATAAACCAAACAAAGTACTACCATGTGGTGACCATCGAGGATCCGATCGAGTTTTTACACAGTCACAAGAACTGCACGATTCACCAGCGCGAACTTCACTCTGATACACCTAGTTTCGCGATTGCCTTGCGCGCCGCATTGCGTCAAGCTCCAAAAGTGATTCTGGTCGGAGAAATGCGCGATCGCGAAACCATTGAGGTCGCGCTGGAAGCCGCTGAAACCGGCCACCTCGTTTTATCTACGCTGCACACGATCGATGCCTCGAAGACGATCGACCGAATCATCGGCGTCTTTCCAAAGAACGAGGAGAAAGCGATTCGCACTCGGATCGCACAATCTTTCCGGTACATCATCTCTCAGCGGTTGATTCCTCGAGCTGATATGACCGGCAGGATCGCCGCCATCGAAATCCTCAAGTCCACCATGCGCACACGCGAGTACATCGAAAAAGGTGAGTCGGAAGGGAAGTCTCTGATTGACGCCATGGAGCAGGGAGACCAGGAAGGAATGCAGACATTTGATGGGATTCTTGAAAACATGGTTCGAGAGGGAATCCTCACCCAGGAAGGCGCAATGCCTTACGCGACAAACGCCAACAACCTGCAACTTCGGCTTAATGATCTGGCAGACTCATCTGCGAAGCGCCCGGCGAATGATAAGCCAAAAGATGGAGACTCGATGTTGGACATGATCGAAAGATAACCATAGGTTATACTCCTTACTAACGTCCCCCTTTTCTCTTCCCGACGCACGCTCGACTGCAACCGAAGAATGTTTCGAAGACTAAAATTTCTGCTTATCCCTCTAAGTTTTTTTGCCTTGGCAGCTGTCGGGTTCGCTGGTCAAGCCGCTCAGGATGGCCAAGAAGAAGGCCTCCGGATTGAGATTCCGGACGACGGACACCTCCGCATAGAGAACCAGTTTGGCGAAGTTTCGGCCGAAGTCTGGCCGGAAAAGCACATTGTGATTGAAGCCACGACTGAAGGCGGCGCCCCACTCACAAGGTCACCAGTCGTCATTGAAAACCGCAAGCAACTCATCTCTATTCGCATTGTTCGTCGACCCACGGATCCCGCGACGCCCATAAAGTTGTCGGTAAAACTACCAGCTCATGCGCATCTCGAGATTGTCGCGGGCAAGTTTGGTGTCTCGCTGAGGGGGACACCGAAATCGAGTTCTATCAGATCCGGCGCCGGCAATGTGATGGTTGAGTTTCAAGGTGACGTCAACGCTTCCATCACGGCGAGGTCGCTCAAGGGATCGGTCAAGTCTGAACTGCCCCAGTTGTTAAGTGAGGGTCAGGTTTTACAGGCACGCGTTGGTACGGGAGACCAGACACTTCGATTGACTGCTGACACAGGAAATATCCTGCTTGTCCCCGGAACTGCGGCAACCAGCGGGTCGGGAAATAGAGCCGGCAGATTTCCTCAAGCTGAAATCCAAAAGCCTGCGGCTGGTGTTCCAGCACCTGCTAACGATGTTCAGGAAATTAACGAAGGCGACATCATTCGAGTTGACTCGCAACTAGTTTCGCTCAATATGAGCGTCATTGATCGAAACACTAACCGCGGTTTAGTTGGGCTGGAAAAGTCAGACTTTAGGCTTTTTGAAAATGGCGTTGAGCAACAAATTGTTCAATTCGAGTCTTCGTCTGCGCCATTCGATCTCTTGCTGCTGATCGATTTGTCAGGTTCAACCCGCGACGTGTTGACGCTCATTCGGGCCGCCGCTTTGCGCTTTGTGGAAGCGGCACGCGCGAACGATCGAATTGGAGTCATTGCGTTCGCAGGTCAAGCAAACGTGGTTTCCCCACTGACTCTGGATCGACGCGAGCTGCGACAACGGATAAGCGCGATGGAAACGAGCGCCGGAGATACAAAACTTTACGATGCGACCAATTTCGCACTCGACCAGGTTTCCGACCCCGCCAGGAATCGACGTCGCACAGCCATCATCGTCATGAGTGATGGACTGGACGGAAGTATCGACGGCGTTCAGGGAAACGGTTCGCACCTTCCATACAAAGATATCCTTTCCAAGGTCCAGGAGTTTGACGGCGTGCTCTACACTTTGTGGCTTAACACAGAATACGAAGCGTTGAGTGAGCTTGATACGCAGCCTGAAGCCTTCGACGCTGGTCACGATCGTATGAAACAAATGGCCGACGTGGGTGGAGGCATGTTCTACGAAGTAGAACGTTTGTCAGACCTTGCGGGTGCATATGAGCGCGTGGTGGCGGATCTGGGGACGGTCTATAGCCTGGCCTATCGACCATCGGACAAGACTCGCGACGGAAAATGGCGAGCTATTCGCGTAAGCGTAGAGCGGCCAGCAGCAGTGGCCCGTGGGAAACGTGGCTATTTTGCGAATTGACGAGACTCTATTCCTAGTGGACTCAGAATTTCGCCAGGGTTGAAAAGCTTGTAAATAACCATAAGAGGTCTATAATCAGTTCTCTCCCTGGGCATTAGCAGACCCTTTCCGACCAAAGGAATACTCCAATGAGAAACGCACGAATTGCTTTGGTTCCAGCGCTGATTGTCGCTGGCCTACTCATGTACTCTCCATTAACTAATGCGCAGACGCGTGATCGGTTTGTGATCTCGGCTCGTGCGGGCGGAGTTAATGCTGTGACGGGTGGCACGTCAATTCGCGCACGCGGAGGCTCCGAGTGGCAACAGCTGAGTATCAAGGAGGATCTGGAGTCGGGCGACGTAGTAAAGACTGGCAGTGACGGGCGAGTGGAAATTCTTCTTAATCCGGGTTCTTACCTGCGGGTCGGAGAAAACTCCGAATTTGAATTGGCAGATAGCTCGCTGGATAACCTCGAGGTTAGGCTTACTCGAGGGACAGCCATCGTGGAGGCAACCGGTGCCGATGACACTCCGATGCTCATCAACATCAGTACGCCGCATGCGAGAATTGCCATCGTCAGGCGCGGGCTTTACCGCCTCAACGTTGTTCCAGGTGATAACACCGAAGTGATCGTGAGGAAAGGCCGTGCGATGCATGAGCCGTCTCATACCAAGATCAAAGGTGGCAACAAGGTCGTGTTTAGCGCCGAAACATTCACGGTCGCGAAGCTCACCGATGCAGACAAGAAGAAATTCGACATGCTCGACACGTGGAGTAAAGAACGAGCAGAAACAGTAGCGCAGGCAAATCGCAGAGTGCGATATCGGGACGTGGACCTAATTATGAATTCCTTCCACGACAGGTGGGGCAACTCATTCACTGGAAGGTCCGGTGGTTTCTGGTTCTATAACCCGCGGTTTAGCTGCTATACCTTCCTGCCGTTTTATCAAGGCTGGGGTTCCCCATATGGGTCGACGTACACCAACTATTATTATTATCCCTACTATGGCAATGGATATTGTTGTGGTGGACGGCAGCCCTCAAACAATGGCTCACCCGGTAGCTACAATCCATCGCCCGGCGGCGCGGTAAGTAATAACCCGTCCCCAGCTCGTCCAGGCGGAGCGTATCCGTCTCCATCAGGGCCATCGTCGCCGAGCTTTCCCTCGGGTGCCGATCGACCAACCCCGCCGGCAGCATTGGGGCGAGTTGAACGTCATCAGGATCGAGGCGTTCCTAACCAACCGTAGACTCAGTTAGCTAACCACCCAATTTCTTGAGCGAAGTGCTGACCATTGCCAGCACTTCGCTCTTTGTCATTCCGGCCAGCACCATATCCGTCAAGACGGGCATTAGCTTGCTCTGAAACCGTTCTTCGTCACTCTTGGGTGCCACTCTCGTGATCACAACCGCACCCGATCCGTGTTTTATCCTGATTAGCCCCGCAGCCTGCAGTTTTCGGTATGCAAAGGCGATGGTGTTTAGGTTTACACCGAGATCCGCCGCGACCTGACGAACCGGAGGCAGCGCAGAGCCCTCAGGAAGTTCACCCGCTGCGATGATCGCCTTGATTTCATCGACAACCTGTTGATAAATCGGCCGCCGGTCTGTTTCATCTATGGTGATGTACATATTGTCTATTGACTCTATACACCAGACAATGCGCGATTGTCTATCAAAATTATTGGGGTTTTTGGCGGGTCAGTTTGTTGGCAAGCGCCAGGGCTCCGTGGGAGAGGCCCGCGAGGCCTCCCGGGAATACGGTGTCGCTGACAATGAAGAGACTTGGTACTTCGGTTAGAAACCCGGGTGGATCGCACTGCAGAAAATCGAGACTGACGGGCAAGCCACCCACCATTCCTAGTTTCCTTCGAGTTTCTTCATAAACGGCCCTGGGTGTGGTTGTGTCAATCACTTCAATGCTGTTGCCCAGTTCCGGCATTGCCGTGTGCAAGCGTTGCCAACAAGCCTCCAGCGTTTGCTGGTCGCGAGCTTCAAGGTCTGTTTCATCAGAGTGGAAGGTGAACCAGTCGTCAACGTCAGTAAATGAGTGAAGAGTTACTGCACGTTTCCCCTCGGGTCCTCGGCTATCCCACGCTGGAGTTGGACAGAAGAACAGCTGACCAGTTTGAGGATCATAGTCAGACCCCTCCTGCCAGTCTGTCAGCGTCAGAAGGTGATCTACTCGTGCGTCTGGCGCCGCAGTTTCATCCCAACCAAGGTAAAGAAGATAAGCGCCCCAACCACGCTTGGATTTTAATTGCTTCCGCACTTCGGCAGAGAGTCGATTCAAGCCAACCAGCTTTCCGTAGGTATCCCAAATTGTCAGGTTGCTGATTATCGCCTTTGACGCAGTCACTCTTTCACCACTAAGAAGATCAATTCCGAGAATCTCGCCAGCCGGGCTATACGCAAGGCGCAACGCTGGGGTGTTAAGTCTGATGCGGCCGCCACTTTTTGTTATTGAGTCGGCAAGTGTGGTTGCAAGCGCTGAAGCCCCGCCGCGGATTCCAAAGAGACCGCCGCGGCCAGCGCTGAGTGCGAGGGCAGCATAGAGAAACGAGACTTGCGTGCCTGGTGCTTGAGCTAATGACTGGAGCTGCACATCAACAAAGCGTTGGAAGCGAAATGAGGTGTCTCGCAGTTGGTCCATCGTAGATTGTTGACTAGCCTGGAGCAGTCTTGTGGTTTCGCGGGAACTTAAACGAAATCCCAAGGTTCTACGAGGACGCAGAGCTTCGAAAACATCAGGAGCGTTCTGGACTGCTTTCTGAAACTCGGAGTTCAGCACACCGAGCTTGCGATAAAAGGCAACCGCAGCTTCACTGCATTCCGGAAAGACACGAGCAAGATTCTGCTCGAAGGCAGCGACGTCCGCTACCAGCGATACTTCGGATTGATCTGGCAATCGTACGGAGTATGACGGATCCAGCAGTTTCACTTCTGGCGCGTCAATGGGCAGTTCCGAGAATAATCTGTGATGGATCGCTCCTTCTTCCCAACCCGCGTAAAGACCATAGCCTTGCTCGAAACTGTAGCCAAACTTTTCGAAGCTCGCCGCACAACCACCCACTCTTGATTCTCGTTCCAGCAAGCAAACGTCCACGCCCCGGGCGGCCAATAGCGCCGCCACGGTTAGCCCGCCGATGCCTCCACCAACCACGACGACTTCAGCATTCATGTCGTTACATCAGTTGGCTGAAAAGAGGGACTATGAAAGCGGATGGGAGTGTGGGATCGACCGGGGTAATGAACCTTTGCAGATGCGGTTCTGCGATGAGGAGTACCGCCTGGACACCGTTAAAAACCAAGTGAATAACAATGCACGGCAGGAGACGGCCGGAATAGGCGCGCATCAGAGTTAATACGATACTTAGCAATGCAACTGCGATGATTACTCCGACGTTGGGCCAATACTGCGGCACGTGGATGATTGTAAAAAGCAATAGGACAATAGTGACGGCCGCAGGAATTCCCAACAGCCTTTGCAGCGGTGCGTAGAGCACACCTCGATAGATTAACTCCTCGACCAGGGGCGCCGTGAAAACCGCAAGAAACGAGATCGTGTAACGGGCTGCCAGCGAGCTATTGATGATTTGTTCCAGTTGAGTTGGTTTATCGGCGCCGAGTAGCTTGGCAATAGCGCTGCCCATGATAAACAGAAGCACGCCCAGTCCAATACAAGACCAAAGTCTTACGCCGCGGACCCATCCCCAACCAATTGCCTCCTTAAACGAATAACGTCCCAATCGAGTGACTACCATCCACACTATCGCAAACGTCAAAAGGTGAGTCGGAAACAATGCAATCACTTGCAACAGGATTGAGGTGGGGCTGAGCGGGTCGAACGACTGCAAGCCCTTCATGTAGGCGTACGGCAGCAGGAAAATCACCGGCACGACGAACATGAGTATGAGGCTGACCAACCAAACCAATAACGCTACGCCCACCCCCCAGGGAGGATTGTTGGGGCCGATGGGTTGGTGTTGCGCAATGACTATTGGTTCGCGGGCTTCGACTAGATTTGAAGTATCCAATCCAGAAGGCAGAGGCGGCTGATCGGGAATTTGCACGCGGGCAGTTTATGAAGTTGACAGTAAGTGGTCAAACGTCCACTAGAAATACACCTGCAGAACATCGGGTTTTCAAACTGCAGGATAATCAGCCTCCAACATCGATGGTCCGATGCGGGGGGCCGCCAGCATAATGCCGATGATCGTTTTAGCGTCCTCGATCTCGCCGGTGGTAATCATCGATAGCGCTTGCGCGAACGGCAGCCGGACAATTTCCAGAATTTCATCCTCCTCCGGTCGCGCTACGGTTTGAGTTAATTCGGTGGCGAGGTAAACCCACATCTTCTCTTCGAGAAATCCGGGAGAAATAAAAAACTCTGACAGCTTCTCGAGCCGGCCGGCGACGAAGCCTAATTCTTCTTCGAGCTCTCGCGCAGCTCCTAACTCAGGCTCTTCGTCGCGATTCAGCGTGCCAGCCGGCGCTTCAAGCAGATAGCGGACCGCGGGATGCCGATACTGTCGAACGAGCCCTACGGTACCATCGTCAAACACAGGGATGATCACGGCACTTCCGGAGTGGTGCACGATCTCCCGAACATAGGTTTGGTCTCCCTCATGAATGGTATCCACGGTTACGCTAAACACTCGCCCGCGAAAGATCTCCTTGCTGTCCAGTATTTGCGGATTGTCGACTGCCATTGTGTTTCCCTTTCAAGTTTGAGCGACAGCTGTTCAGAGTACAAGCTTTAGCTTGCGTCTTCGCGCTAAAGCAGACTGAAGGCTGGACTCTGAACGCCTGTTTGCGCCAGCTTTAGGATACGTGAGCGTTTTCAATAATGCGCTTCATCTCTCCGACAAGGTAGAGCGAACCGGTGGCGCAAATCGTTCCTCCGAAAGCTGTGACTTCTTTCGCCATCGCTAATGCTTCTTCGGTCGTCGCTGCAACGAAGGTATTTTTGGGCGTAATCATTCCCAACGAAAGTTCCAGAAGCATATCGATCTCAGCCGCTCGCGGATTATCCGGACGCGTCAGAACTAATTGACTAGCCACAGGGAAAAGAATCCGAGCAATCTCTTCGAGCTTCTTGTCTCTCATGGCGCCAAAAATCAGGGTGAGTGGTCCATCGACAAATTCTTCAAGATATTTCCGTAACGCCAGTGCGCCCGATGAGTTGTGTGCGCCATCCAGCAGGATTGTCGGTGGACCTTCATATCGCTCCAGCCTGCCAGTGTGATTTGCGGTTTCGATTCCGGCGACGATCGCCGCAGCCGAGATTGCGAAACCACGCTTACTCAGTATTTCAGCCATATGAATTGCGACTGCACAGTTTACGATTTGATGTTTGCCTCGGAGTTGCAGCAGCACATGTTTATAGGTTTCTTCACCAGTATTAATCGTAACTCTGAAGCGGCCATCGCTTGTCGAGTCGTGAACCTTTACCTCGCTTTCGTTAACCAGATCAGGGGTGACTGAGCACTCGTCACAGCGCCAAAGAATTACGTCCAGAGCTTGCTGCGGCTGTGGGGCGATAACAGCTTGGACTCCTGGTCTGATAATCGCTGCCTTCTCCGCAGCGATCTCTTCCAACGATTCGCCAAGATATTCCTGATGGTCCAACGCCAGTGGTGTGATTGCAATGGTTTCGGCCGCTGCGACGGTAGTCGCGTCCAAACGTCCGCCCAATCCTGTTTCCAAAATCGCCAGCGATACTTGTGCTTCCTTGAAAGCCAGCAGCGCGATGGTTGTAACGTGTTCGAAAAAAGTTGGCAGAGCAGGGAGTCGTGCGTCACGCACCAATTCGTCAGCAGCGGTGCGGACAATCGACGCGAAGTGTGAAAACTCATCTGGCGAGATTAGAGCACCGCTTATGACGATTCGCTCGGTGATAGATATCAAATGTGGCGATGTGAAGAGTCCGGTTTTGATCCCGGCGGCTCGACAGATTGAATCTAGCGCGACCGCAGTCGAACCCTTACCGTTGGTTCCAGCGATTTGTACTGACGGGAATGATTTTTGAGGATTGCCCAGGCTTTCCAGAAGCAGCTCGGTATTCCTGAGCCCAAGCTTCATCGTAAGTGTTTCGTGACCAAGGCTCAGCAGATACTCGAGCGATTCCTCGAAGTTCATTTACAGCATTAAACAACTTGCCGAATCAAAGAGCAAAAGTTACCTGCGAAAGACTCCTCCTTGAAGTGCGCGGCCCGGCGCAGCTTTGGTCAGACTCGAACGCTTAAGTTCGTCGAAAATATTTAGAATTTGAAGGTAGGCCAAAGCGTCCCGACGCGTCGGGACGCACTCTAAGGAGAGCTTAGGTTTCGGAGGAAGTTCTGGTTCTTAGTCTTTCTATTTCTGAGGCGCCGGTTATTTCGGGATTCAACATGAAGTTGAGCAGCTTGATGATGTAGTCGCGACTCTCGCGCCGATCGACAATCGCATCGACCATGCCGTGTTCCAACAAAAACTCCGAGCGTTGAAAGTCCTTCGGGAGTTTCTGACGAATGGTTTGTTCAATCACTCTGGGCCCAGCGAAACCGATCAAAGCCTTAGGCTCGGCTATGATTACATCTCCGAGAGTCGCAAAACTTGCGGTTACTCCGCCTGTGGTTGGATCAGTCAAAATGGAAATGAAGGGGAGCTGAGCTTCGTCGAGGGCGGCGAGAGCAGAGGCAATCTTCGCCATCTGCATTAGTGAAAGCGAACCTTCCTGCATGCGCGCGCCTCCCGAAGCGGCAAACACGATCACTGCGGCGTGCTCCTTCAAGGCGCGTTCGATTAGCCGGGTAACTTTCTCACCCACTGCGGATCCCATCGAGCCGCCGATAAAGGCCATATCCATCGCGCCGGCCAAAACGAGATGATCGCCCACCTTTCCGCGTGCGTTCACAATCGCTTCAGGAACGCCTGAGCTGGCCTTCGCTTGCCTCAACCGATCGGGATAAGGCTTAGTATCAACAAATTCCAGCGGGTCAATCGAGATCACTTCCGCGTCTAGCTCTTCAAACTTGCCGTCATCAAACAGCATGGTCAGGCGTTCACGGGCACCGATGCGGAAATGGTAGCCGCAATGAGAACAAACCTGTAGCCCTTCCTCGAGATCCTTCTTGTAAAGGTGGGCTTCACACTCGTCGCATTTGACGAAGACGTTCTCGGTTTTGACGACGCGCTCCTCAGGGGGAACGGCTTCGATTTGTTTGTTCTTTTTGCTAAACCAGGCCATCTGTTTTGTAGATCAATCGGCGGAACAGCCTATCGCCAACCTCAGCCTCAAGCCGTTAAACATGTCGGGATACTTCAGGAGGTTATCATATGAACCAGAGCCATTACAGCAAGATAACAAAGCCCTCAAAACGGTCCGGCTGGATCTGCTAGAACTCGATGCCTTGCTGGGCGCGGATTCCGGCATTAAAAGGATGCTTGATTTCGGTCATTTCCGTGACCAGATCAGCGGCTTCGATCAATGCTTTGGGGGCGTCGCGGCCGGTGACGACGATGTGCAGTGCCGGCTGTGATGCGCGAATGGATTGAATTTCTTCCAGAACCTCGTCCACCGGTAGAAACTCGTAACTTAAAACGTAAACAAACTCATCAAACACGAGCATGTCGTAATCGCCACTGCGCATCTTTTCCACGCAAAGGTTCCATGTTGCACGTGCGGTGGCCCGGTCCTGCTCAGGGTTCTTGGTATCCCAGGTAAAGCCGTCGCCCATGGTGTGTATTTCGATACCCAGTTTCTCCGCTGACTCGTGTTCGCCGTAACGATCGTTACGCGATTTCATAAACTGGATCATGCAACAGTTGAGACCACGGCCGGCGGCGCGCATCATGAGGCCGAGAGCGCAGGTAGTCTTGCCCTTGCCGTTACCTGTATGGACCATCAACAGACCACGAGTGGTTTCCTGGTAGTCGGCGCGACGCCACTTGTACTTTCGTTCCATAGAGTGTCTGAAGCGCGCAGGAGATGAGGCTTCTCCTTGGAGTGCGCCGCCTTGTCGGCGCTTTGGTTGCGCGCGCGCTCGGCGCCGCGCTGATTCACTATGAGCTACCTGGTATTCAAGGAGGCTTTCTGCGCACCAAGCTGCGACCTAGTCGCAGCATACCAAAGCGCCGACAAGGCAGCGCACTCCAAGGAGAGGCCTTATCTCCTCCGAGTCTTCACAACGACAAATGAGAACTGATAGATAAGATATGGAAAATGGTTTTGGCCCAATCAACGTTGCAAAAAGAACCTAGCTATGCCAACGCATCTTCAGTAACATCTTTCAACCCATTCGCACGCGCAACGGCATCCTGCAAGAGTCCGATCAGTTTTTCTTCGGCCTCTTCCCAGGTCCCACGCAAAGTGCAACCAGCAGCGTTACGATGGCCGCCGCCGCCAAATTTCTCCGCCACCTTGGCCACGTTCACATCACCCTTTGAGCGCAGGCTGGTGCGATAAACGCCCGGTTCGGATTCTTTTAGCATTGCCACCGCTTCAACTTCCTCAACAGTCAGCGGGTAATTAACAAAACCATCCGCATCCTCGTCTGACGCTTCCGCGCTGTGCTGCATTTCCAAACTATGACGCAGGAACGCAACCCTTCCGGTCGAATCCCGGCGCGCCGTCGAAAGTACGGCACCCATAAGTTGGATCCGGCTCCAGGGGTAACTGGCGAATACCGCTTCCGCAGTTTTGGCGGGTTTCAGGCCCGTCTTCATTAGTTCAGAAGCAACCTTGAAGGTCCGTTCAGTGGTGTTGGAATAATGAAACGAGCCGGTGTCGGTGATCAGAGCTGTGTAAACGCATTCAGCAATTTCTTTAGTCACCCTCACGCCTGTAGCCTTGCACAGGTTGTAGACCATTTCGCCGACTGCCGACGCAGTAGAGTCGATCCAATTGATCTTGCCGAAGAGTGCAGTGGTGGAGTGGTGATCGATGTTCACCACGAATTGTTTTTCGAGGTCGATCAAGCCGGGGCGTGTGATGTCAGAACATTCGATGACAAAGACGGCGTGGTAGTCGTCGTCCACTTTTGGAGTCACGCGCACTTCCTTTGCACCCGGAAGTTGCTGATAAGCATGTGGGACTGGATCGCGCATGATGACCTCGACATCTTTATCGAGGGCTCGCAACAACCAGCACAGGCCAAGGGAGGAACCTAAACTATCACCATCGGGGCGTACGTGGGAGGTGATCGCAAACTTTCGTTTTGCTTCGATCAACTCAACAACTTGACTAAGCATGGTGGGCCGAAATGATGAATGCAGAACGTGGAATGATGAATAAAATATTCACCGTTCACTGTTCATCCTTCATCGTTCCTTCATCTTCCTTTCCTTCCAAATCCTTCTCGAGCGTGCGCAATAACGCATCTACGCGTTCGCCTTTTTCTTCAACCCGATCTCTCACGAAATGAATGTCTGGGATTCTTGGCAGGTTGAGCGAGAGTCCTAATTGTTTCCTGACGTAAGGCGCGGCATGACGGAGAGCGCTCATGGCTTCAAGATGTTCCGCCTCATCGCCTGCAACCGTGATGTATACACGCGCGTCACGCATGTTCGGGGAAAGCCGGACGTCGGTCACGGTAACCATTGTCAGCCGCGGATCTTCCAACTCATACCCAACGATCTGCGAAATTTCCTCGCGCAGCGTGTCTGCAACTCTTTCTGGGCGACGCATCTCAAGAAAGGATGAAGGCGGAGGGATGAGGGATGAAGCAAAAGCTTTCATCCTTCCGCCTTCATCCTTCATCCTTTCTAAAGCTCCGTGGCGGCGACCTTCTCGACCAGATACGCCTCAATCTGATCGCCAACCTTAACGTCGTTGAAGTTTTCGAGGCCGATACCGCATTCAAAGCCCTCGCGCACTTCCGACACGTCATCCTTAAATCGACGCAGCGAAGCGATGTTGCCTTCCCAACTCACGATACCGTCGCGAATCAATCTGGCCCGGGCGTTTCGCTTGATGGAGCCGTCGACGACCATCGTGCCGGCTACCACGCCAGCGCGAGGGACACGGAACACTTCGCGGACGTCGGCCTTTCCGATGATGCGTTCCTTCTCGATCGCCTCGAGCATTCCGATCATGGCCGCGCGAATCTCTTCCTCAACCTTGTAAATAATCGAGTGAAGCCTGATGTCGACTGCCTCCTGCTTCGCCAGATCCGCAGCACGCGAGCCGGGTCGCACGTTAAACCCAATGACGACTACGGCCGAAACAGCCGAGCCTGCCTGGGTTGCGGAAGCCAGCAGCACGTCAGATTCGGTGATCGCACCCACTCCGGAGCGGATTACCTTTACCTTAACGCGATCGGTGGAAAGCTTCTGTAAGGTCGATCTGAGCACTTCAACCGAGCCCTGCACGTCGGCCTTGATGACCACCAGCAGTTCCTTAACTTCACTTTCACCCAGCGCTTCGATACCGCGTTTGGTCGACTGCAGCAAAGCCGCCTGCCGGCTTAACATTTGGCGGTGACCGGAAATCTGTTGGGCCCGAGCAATATCGGCGACGACCTGGAAACTGTCGCCTGCCTGCGGCACGCCCTGAAGTCCAAGCACCTCAACTGGAGTAGCTGGTGCTGCTTCAGTTATGGCCTGTCCCTTGTCATTGAACATGGCGCGTACGCGACCAAAGATCTGGCCCACAATAAACGGCTCATGAACATGAAGCGTGCCTTGTTGAACCAGCACTGTTGCAACTGAACCTCGGCCTCGATCGAGCTTAGCTTCCAACACCACGCCTGAAGCCAACCGGGTTGGACTAGCGCGCAGGTTGAGAATGTCTGAAGTCAGCAGGATGGTCTCAAGCAGAGTTTCCAGATTTTCACGTTTCTTCGCGGAGACCTGGACCATCTCAGTTTCGCCGCCCCACTCGACTGGATTCAGACCATGCTGGGCCAGTTCTTGTCTGACTCGATCCGGGTTTGCGTCTGGCTTGTCGATCTTATTGATGGCCACCACGATGGGGACACCGGCGGCTCTGGAGTGTTCGATCGCTTCAATTGTTTGCGGCATGACGCCGTCGTCGGCAGCTACTACAAGTACAACCACGTCAGTGGCTTTCGCGCCGCGCGCGCGCATCAGGGTGAATGCTTCGTGACCGGGAGTATCCAGGAATACAACACGACGCGTTTCCTCAGGATTGTCCGGACTCTTGACCTGCACACTATAGGCACCAATATGCTGAGTGATACCACCCGCTTCGCCGGCAGCTACTTCAGTGGTCCGAATTGCGTCGAGAAGAGAAGTCTTACCATGATCGACGTGACCCATTACCGTCACCACAGGGGCACGGGTTACTTCCACATCGTCGGCATCGGCAGCAATCAGGTCTTCGAATTCCTCTTCAGCCACCATCTCTTCAAATGGAACGAATGTGACCTCGTAACCGAAACGTTGGCCGAGCTCCACTGCGACGTCGTCGTTTAGAGGTTGATTGATCGTGGCGAACACTCCGCGCTGGAGCAGGAGGGTTACAACGTCTTTCGGTTTAATTCCCAACTTCTCGGCGAATTCTTTTACGGTAGAACCTTCAACCAAACGCACCGGCTTGATTTCTCCCGGTACTCCCGGTGTATCCATTCGCCCGGCGATACGATCTTCAAGCGATAGGGCCTTCGGAGGTGGAATGAAATCTCCCTTATCAAATCGACCACCCTTGCCTTCAACCTTGCGTCCGCCGCGAGTTGGGGCTCGGCGTGAACGCCGGCGTCCCGCGTCAGGAGGTGGAATATAGGTAGTTTGTGGAGTTGCAGTTTCACCCGGAGTGCCTAATCGTTCAGTGCGAGCCAGTGGCGTTCGTTCACGAACGCGAGTTCCAGTTGCGCGATCTACTCGTTCCCTTGGAGTTACCGGAGGCGTAATTACCGGCGTAGGCGCTCGCTCCCCAGGGCGAATACCAGCGTTGAGTGCTGCCATCGTTGGTCTCAACACTCTTACCTGTCTTGATGGAGGAGAGACTGGTTTGGCCGCGTCTGCGGTGATGCTCGGGGAACTAACGGTTTCAGGTGCCACAGTTTCTGCGGCTATTTCATCGGCGGCTTCCATTTCAACCGGCGCTTCGACTTCAGCGGTTGCGGTGGCAGCCTCGGTTGGAGCTTCGGCGCGAGCGGCCGGACTAAGTTTCCTAATCAGTCGCGCTGGAGCCGCCGGTTTCGACGGTTCGACGGGTGCCGGTGTCGCTACCGGTTCGGCGGCCTGGGGTTCGGCGCTCACTGGCGGTGCCGCTTCGGGTGAAGGCTCAACAACTTCCGGTGCAGGCGGTTCTTCAACTGCACGCTCGGCCCTTTTTACCACGCGGACTCCGCGCTTAACAGCAGTTTCCTTTTTCGGGAAATACTTGTTTCGGATCTTCTCGGCCAGCTCTTTCGAAACGGAGTTGGACGGCACACTCACGTCCACACCCTCGCGGCGCACCTCTTCAATCAGACGTTTGGTGTCGAGCTTGAGTTCTTTGGCGAGATCGTAAATACGAATCTTCGAGGAAACTGTCATGCACTCCTTCTCAAACGCGCAAATTCCCGCGTTTGGCTTCATCTAGTGGTTAAAAGAACTCTCACCTCTAACCACTTTTGAAGCGTGCATTCAGAAGCGCAACGCGCAAGAGTAGAGGGTGAGCGAACAACACAAACGCTCGGGAGAGCCGGCCAGTGTGTTGAAGCTAATTTGCCGCATCTGGGGAAGCATCCTGCTTCTCTTCGTCAGTGCTCTCGCTTGATGCGGCCTCTTCTAAAGCGGCGGGAGCAGTTGTTTGGGCTTCGCGTTCCTGCGCAGCCAAATCTTCGTTCCTGGCAAACTCGTCGGCTAAAGTCTCGTCGTCGATCATCTCACCGAGGCTTTCAATCACAGCGGCATCGGTTGAAGTGATATCGGGCGAGGGCACTACGGTATCTGGTCTCAAGTCGCGACCCGCGCCTTGAAGAATGAGTTCGTCTTCGCTGAATGGCTCAGCCTCAGTTATGGCAACGGGGTCGGCAGAGAAGTGCGCATTGATCTGTGGTTCAGCGCCGTAGGGCTCTCCCTTTTCCACTGCTTCGTCGTAACCTTCAGCAGTCGTATCTTCAACGGATTCTGGTTCGCCAGCATCCGACGCGTCCGCCGTAACCTCGACGATCTCCTCGTCTGTTGACTCAGAAACGCCGGCCTCAGTCTCAATCTCACCGTGCAACGTTCTGTCGCGCATAGCCACGACCGAAATTGCTGCGTTGAGGATGACTTCTGCTTCGTCCAAACTGAGATCCAGGAACTCTACGAGGTCGTCAACCGAGGTTTGAGCCAGGGCGTCGATGTCGTTGATTCCGTGCTCCGCAAGAGCGTCAGCCTGGGCGCCGGTCACGCCTTCGATGGCTGATAGCGGAACGGATGCACCGGAAGCGATGAGCGCTCCCATCTGTTCACTGACTTCACGTTTGATTTCTTCTTCGCTGCGAATGTCGATGTTCCAGCCCACCAACTTGGTCGCCAGTCGCACATTCTGACCACGCTTGCCGATTGCGAGTGAAAGTTGATCTTCGTTAACGATCACTTCCATCTGGCGATTTTCAATGTCGGTGATGCGGACCTGATTTACCTTGGCCGGCGAAAGGGCATTTGCGGCGAACACTGAAGGTTCGTCAGACCACTCAATAATGTCGATCTTCTCACCACGAAGCTCGCGGATAATCGCCTGCACGCGAGAACCCTTCATGCCTACACAAGCGCCAACCGGATCGACGTCGCGCTCGTTGGAGGTCACCGCAATCTTCGCGCGCTCGCCGGGTTCGCGAACTGCAGACTTGATTACCACTGTGCCGTCGTAAATCTCGGGTACTTCCATCTCAAACAAACGCAGGAGCAACTCTGGAGAAGTGCGAGAGACTTCAACCTGCGGACCTTTTGATTCTTTTGAGACGTTATTGATGACCACGCGGATGCGCTCACCCTGGTTCCACTGTTCGCCCCGTGATTGTTGAGAACGAGGCAGAATGGCTTCGAGATTGCCGAGGTCGACAATGATGTTGCCACGTTCGAATCGCTTGACGTAGCCATTCACCAGATCGCCGATCTTATCGATGTATTGCTCGTAAACGTTGCTGCGGACAGCGTCCCGGACCTTCTGAAACAGAATCTGTTTAGCGGTTTGAGCGGCTATGCGCCCAAGTTCTTCCATCGGCAGCGGCAGGAGCAACGCGTCTCCTAATTCAACTTCTTCTCCGGCGAGTTCGCGAGCCTCATCAATCGAGAGTTCAGTAGCGGTGTTAGCTACTTCGTCAACCACGACCTTGGTAGCGGAAAGCTCGATACCTGTTTCCGGGTTCCAGTCGACCTGGATGTCTTCACCCGAGCGAAACTGCTTTTTTGCAGCAGCGCGAACGGCTTCCTTCATGGCGTCGATGACGAGATCGCGCTCAATGCCTTGCTCCTGGCAAAGCGCTTCAATGTTTTGTGCGATGGATGAACTCATGAACCTTGTCTCCGGTGGCTCGGCGCCCGAAGCGTCGTTGAGCCTATTCAATTGTTATTCAGTTGTAGGTGCGCAACCTTGCGGTCGTGCGTAAAGCTATTTTCCCAAAGCTCGCTTAAATTCCTGTTCGGCGTCGATTTCCAGATTCGCCTTGACGATTGAATCCAGGGGGATTCGGATTGGCCCGCTGGTTCGGTCATCAAACAAGACCTCGTCGCCGTTCACGCCAAGCAATTTGCCTCGAAAGTTGCGCTGGCCATTGATTGGTTGTCTGGCTCGCAGCTTGGCCGAACTGCCCGCGAAGCGTTCGTAGTCGGCTCGTTTGTAAAGACCTCGTTCCAGCCCCGGCGATGAAACTTCCAAAGTGTAGGACGCGTGGATGAAATCTTCGACGTCCAGAATTGTGCCGATGTGAAAACTCACTTCAGAACAATCCGCGTGAGTTACACCATTTGGTTTGTCAATAAAGACCCGAACGATCGGCTTGTTGTCCGGACCGGCGACTTCGGCATGAACCAACTCCAGGCCGTGGTCGATTGCAACTCGTTCGGCTATAGCTTCGACCCGCTCCGCAATCGAACCAGCACCCATGTTTCCTCCGAAAAACACCCGCGCAAAAGAAAAAGTGGGCGCGAACCCACAGGACGATAACGCCGCGCTTCGAGCAAGCCGTGGATTATACGTAAAGGGTAGTACGTAAGCAAGTTGGTGTTCTGGATTCCAAACCCCTGAATCTTCAAGGATTTTGCGAGGTTTCTCGAACCAATCGGACACATCGAGTATTGAAAAGGATCTTGCACTGGCGTAGTATGCGCGCGTACTGCATTCAGCTTCATTCGGGGAGTTCCTACAAGGTTGGTTCCCACCGTCGTAAGGGCGACAGCGCACTATTTGGTGGTGCTTAACCCGCGCAATGATCGGTAAAACAGTCTCCCATTATCGGATCCTTGAACCCCTGGGCGAGGGTGGTATGGGGACAGTCTACCTGGCCGAGGACACTCACCTTGGCCGGCGGGTTGCAGTCAAATTTCCATCACTCACTTCAGACTCCCATGACCATCGCGCCCGGTTTCTGCGAGAAGCCCGCGCCGTTTCCGAACTGAGCCACCCGGGCATTGCCACGCTGTTCGACTATGGCGAAACAAGTGACGGTCGTCCGTTTCTGGTGATGGAGTTGGCGAAAGGGCGTCCGCTTACCGATTTGATGCAGAACGGCGAGCTAAGTCTCATGCGGGCGGTTGAAATCGTATCTGACATCGCCGCTGCGTTAGCCGCAGCCCATGCGCGCGGAGTGGTACATCGAGACATCAAGCCTTCGAACATCATGATTGACGACGAGGGCGCAGTTAAGGTGCTGGACTTTGGCCTGGCAAAGCAACTTACAAAGGAGACCAAGCCCAGTTCGGCGCCCGAAGCTCAGACGCTGCTCTCGACGGAAACCCGTAGTGGGGTGGTGCTCGGCACGCCTGCCTACCTTTCACCTGAACAAGCAGTCGGCGGTGCAGTCGATGGTCGGAGTGACCTGTTTGCTCTCGGCACTTTGCTTTACGAGGCGATTACCGGTCGAACGCCATTTGCCGGTGGTAGTTTCATTGAAATCGCGGCGAACGTCCTGCACGTTGAACCGACGCCGCCAACGAAGATAAATCCTCAGATACCGCGCGAGCTGGAATTTGCCACGCTGAAGGCGCTGGCCAAGAAGCCGCATAAGCGTTACCAGTCGTCCAAGGAGTTGATTGCGGATCTAACTGAGGTAAAGAAGCGTCTTGAAGATGTGGGTGGGCACACACTAATTCGGCGAACGTCTTCGTCGATCACGAGGGCTCCGCACAAGACTCTCAGCAATCTCTCTCAGATCCTGCAACGGCCACGTATCCCGATCCTGTACATCCTAATTGGGGCCATCGTTGTAATTGCTGGAGTCGGCCTCGCGTGGAATTTCGTCCGCCCCAGACCTCACAAGCCGACTGCAGAAGCTGAACGTTGGTACCAGATAGGCACCACGGCGTTGCGGGACGGCGCGTATCTCCAGGCCAGCCAGGCTTTCGAGAAGGCCGTAGCTGCGGATGATGAATTCATGCTGGCCCATGCTCGACTTGCCGAATCACTTGTAGAGCTCGATTACATCGATCGTGCGAAAGATGAACTTTTAAAAGTGACCGCCGCCGACCGCGCGCGGATGGTAGCGATCGATTCGCTTTACCTCGATGCCATTACAGCCACTGCGACTCAGGAGTTTTCGAAAGCGATCGAGAGCTACCGTCAGATTGCGGGGCAGATTCCCGAAAGCGAAAGCGCTTACATGTTAGTTGACCTGGGTCGAACTCAGAGTAAATTCAACGATCCCGAAGGCGCTATTCAGAGCTTTACCCAGGCGACTGCCAAGAACCCGCAGTACGCAACCCCGTATCTACACTTGGGTATCGCCTACGGCAAAAAAGGCGATATGGCTAAGGCGATGGCAGCTTTTGAGCAAGCCGAATCCATTTACCAGGCGCTCGGTCTTCTCGAGGGTCGAGTTGAAGTGTTTTTCCAGCGAGGCGCGTTACTAAACCAAAAAGATAAGCTTCGAGATGCCAAGCAGCAGCTCGAACAAGCATTAGTGCTAGCCCGCGCAAACAACAACAACTCGCAGATCATCAAGATTCTTCTTCAGCTTTCGAGTGTGGCCTACGATGAAGGCGAAACCTCGCGCTCCAGCGAATACGCTCAGGAAGCTGTCGATCTGGCACAGAGAAATGGCATGGAGAATCTGAGTGCTCAAGCCCTGGTCGATCTGGGAAATTCGTTTGTGATTGGTGGCGAGCCGGTGCTGGCAGAGAAATATCTTGGCCAGGCCCTGGCCTCAGCAGAACGAGCAAAGGCGCGGCGAACCGAAGCGAGAGCCAGGGTTGCGTTCGGAAATTTGCGTGAGCAACAAAACAAGCCTGACGAGGCGATTCGTTATCTCGAGCCTGCCCTCGCGTTTTACCAACAAGGTGGTTATCGCGCTGAAACCTTCCGCTGTTTGGTTTTAATTGCCCGCGCAAATCTGCGCAAAGGTGACAACGCGGCAGCCCAAGTCAGTCATGAGCAACTGCTAAAGCTGGCTCAGGAATGGAATGATCAATCTTTGATTGCGTTGGCCCACACAGAGCGGGGTGCGGCGCTGGCACGTGAGGAAAAATTTACGGAAGCGCTCAGCCATATGGACCAGTCGCTGACCTACTATCGCTCTCAGGGTGTGCAACGAAGTATTGGTTACAACTTGCTTGATAGAAGTGATGTTTTATGGCGTCTTGGCCGCTACGATGAACTCAACCCACTTCTTGAGGAAGCTGCCAGCATCGCCGACAAACCGGGAGGAGAAATCAAGCGGCTCTCGGTTTCAGTTCAGCTTGTCCGGTCTCAAATCGCACTCAGTCAGGGCAAGTATGCTGAGGCTAAGGAGCTCTCCGCAAAGGTGATTGAGCGAGCCGGAACGGAGTTTGTAAACTTATCGTCTGACGCAAAAATGGTGCTCGCAATTGCCCAATCCTACGGCGGCGCAGCAGCGGCTGGAAAACAAACTGCCCAGAGCCTCCTGGAATCGGTGAAGCAGCTGAACGATCCGGTGCTACTTGCGAACGCTCAACTTACTCTCGCAGAAACAATGTTGGCTGCTAATGACCATCAAGGTGCGCTTGCAAATGCACTTCAGGCCCAGGAAGCTTTCGCGCGAATGGGTCAACAAGCCTCAGAGTGGCGGGCCCTTCTTATTGCGGCGCTGGCTCAAAATAGTAGCGACAAAGTCCGCGCGCACGAGTATGCTATGCGCGCAAAGGAATCGCTATCCAAACTCGAACAGCGCTGGACGACCGAAAGCTACAATCGTTATCTCGGCAGGCCAGACATTGACCGGTTCCGTAAACAGTTGATTCACCTTACGGGCCCTGCCAGCTGAGTTCTCCATCGTTTCCTTGCCACCGCATTGCGCGGTTTCATTTACGAGCCTGGATAGTCAGTCACTCAAGGCCGAGCTTACGTCGGTCTCTTTAATCTCAAACCCCAGAAGGAGATAACAAATGCGTAAATTACGTTTGCTGATCATCGCCCTTGCCACCATCTGCGTACTTGCGCTTGGTGTTTTTGCGCTGGTAAATCAGATTTCACCGCCGGACCCCGTTGATGACATCGTCATCAAAGGCGGCTCACTTGAAATCCAGTGCGGCACCAAACACGGGACAGATTGTTTAGGCACCAACGACAACAAGGGAAAGTACAAGCACAAGAAGGACAAGTTCAAAATCACGAACATCGTGGTCCGAGATGTCGCCAACAACAATCTCGTCTATTTCGATCGTTCGTTTGATCCACAGAAACCTCCGCAAATTGAGATCAAATTCAAAGAGCAGCTTAGCCCTCGTTCAACCGAGTAGGGTCAACATTCATTGAGCCAGCGGAACTGGCGAGAGTAAAAGCCAAGGGCGGAGCGCAGCGCAGCCCTGGATCGCGACCTAAAAAATCGGAGCCCGCGAAGTGGGCGACAGCCGTTCGGAGAACAAGCTGCCGCCCGCTTCGCGGGCTCGGATCTTTCTACCTTGCTACCCCAAGGCGGCCCAAACATAAATTAACCGGCTAATTTCGCCTTAACGATCTCGCTGAGTGTCCGGCCGTCGGCATTCTTTCCCGCGAGCGCGGCTTGTGCCGCCTTCATGACTTTACCCATGTCTTTCATCGAACTCGCGCCGGTTTCAGCAATCGCGGCTGCCACTGCTGCTTCGATCGTTTCCGGTGAAGCAGCCTGCGGCAAGTACGCTTCGATCACACCAATCTCGGCGCGTTCTTTCTGAGCAAGTTCCTCACGCCCAGCATTCTCATATTGCTCGACTGAATCGTGCCGTTGCTTCACCAGCGAGCGCAGCAACTTCGACATTTCCTCGTCGTCGAGTTCGCCGCCTTTTTCAATTTCGCGGTTTTGTAACGCCGCCTTCACCATCCGTAAGGTTGATGTGCGAGGCGCGTCCTGGGCCTTCATTGAAGCAGTCAAGTCCGAGAGAATAGTTTGTTTGAGACTCATTGTTCTTCCTTCATCGGCTCTTTCATGATCGGCCATTAGCCTGATGACCGTTTGATTTTGCCAGGTGTTGTTTTAGATATCGTCCAGTGTGTGACGCCCGAGTTGACATGATCTCTTCAGGTGTTCCCGTGGCAACTACGTGCCCTCCGGCATCGCCGCCTTCTGGTCCAAGATCAATTATGTAGTCCGCTGTCTTGATGACGTCGAGATTATGCTCGATTACCAGCAATGAACCCCCTGCCGCTATTAAAGCTCTGAATGCAGCGAGCAATTTGTTGATGTCGTCAAAGTGCAACCCCGTAGTTGGTTCATCAAAAATATAAAGCGTTTTTGCTCCGGTGCGTTTTGAGAGTTGCGCCGCCAGCTTTATGCGTTGGGCTTCACCGCCGGAAAGAGTAGTGGCTGACTGGCCCAAACGCAGATAACCAAGACCAACTTCGTCCAGCACCCGCAAGCGGTTTGTGATCTTCGGTACTTCGCGAAAGAAACCGATTGCTTCGCGCACGGTCATGTTCAGCACTTCGTGCACGTTCTTTCCGCGGTAACGCACGTCAAGAATCTGTTGCTTGAATCGCGTGCCTTTGCATTCTTCGCAAACCAACTCCACATCCGCAAGAAACTGCATCTCCACCGTAACTGTACCGTCGCCCTGACATACGTCGCAGCGGCCGCCCGGAAGATTGAAAGAGAAGTGTGACGGATCAAAGCCACGCGTCTGGGCCTCGCGAGTAGATGAAAAAACCTCTCGAATCGCGTCATAGACCTTGATGTAGGTCACCGGATTTGATCGCGGGGTGCGGCCAATCGGCGACTGGTCAACCAGAATTACATCGTCGATCAGTTGACTACCTTCCAGCTTTGAAAACGCGCCGACGTGCCCCTGCCAATCCCCTCGCTGTTTCTTTAGGCCAGCGTAGATACAGTCGTGAATCAAGGTTGACTTACCAGAACCACTAACCCCGGTGACGCACACCAGCATGTCGAGAGGCACGTCGAC
Source organism: Pyrinomonadaceae bacterium (assembly GCA_035273425.1). Taxonomy (GTDB): domain Bacteria; phylum Acidobacteriota; class Blastocatellia; order Pyrinomonadales; family Pyrinomonadaceae; genus PSRF01. The sequence continues at coordinate 106,703 of DATEPB010000055.1, forward strand.
GTCGATCGTTTTGAGATTGTGTTCCGCGGCGCCGCGCAGGCTTAAGCGACGCTGCTGAATCAAGCGGCGCTGCTTGGGTTCCTTGATCTCGGATTCGCCGCGCAGATAGCGAGCGGTTAACGAGGCGTTATCCTCCATCAAACCCTGGAAGTCGCCTTCGTAGATCACCCGGCCGCCGAGTTCTCCCGCCGATGGTCCAATGTCAAGAATATGATCAGCCGCGCGCATCATGTCCTCATCGTGCTCTACGACGAGGACCGTGTTTCCTATGTCACGCAGATTCAAAAGCAAGCGAATCAAACGATCGTTATCGCGAGGATGGAGCCCGATTGAGGGTTCATCCAGAACGTAAAGCGCGCCGACTAAAGACGAACCGAGGTTGGTCGCGAGTTGGATTCTTTGGGCTTCGCCGCCTGATAAAGTTGATGCCAAACGGTCCAGCGTTAAGTAGTCCAAACCTACTTCAACGAGGAATCGCAATCTGCGTCGTGTTTCAAACAAGATGCGTTCAGCGATCGCGCCCTGTTCAGTAGACAGCTCCAGCGCGTCGAAGAACGTTGCCGCATCCTTTATGGACAGCGCGCAAACCTGTGGGAGAGTTCGCCCGCCTACCCTGACATCGCGTGCTTCCTGTCTTAATCGTCCGCCACCACAATCGGGACAACGAGTGTAGCCACGATACTTCGAAAGAAATACCCGTACGTGAAGTTTGTACTTCTTGGTCTCCAACCAATCAAAGAAACCACGAACGCCGCTCCAATCTTTCCTGCCTTCGATGATCAAGCGCTGCTCAGCCCGTGTCAGTTGAGCAAACGGAACGGTGATCGAAATCTTTTCCGACTTACAAAACTGGCGCAACTCGTCCATGGCCCACTCGTGCTGTGGTTTCGTCCACGGTTCGATAGCACCTTCCTTCAAGCTCAGGCCTGGATTAGGAATTACCAGATCGAGATCGAGTCCAATCGTGTTCCCGAATCCCTGGCAAGTGGGGCACGCTCCGAAAGGATTATTAAAACTGAAAAGTCGCGGCTCTGGCTGTGCATAGATGGTGCCGTCGTACTTACATTCGAATCGATCGGAAAACTTGAGACGGGTGGGCGGATCGTCAGCGGTTTCGATATGCGCGGTGCCGTGACCTTCCTGAAAACAGATCTCCAAAGAATCAACGAGTCGCTGCCTTATGTCAGGCCGCGCTACCAATCTGTCGACCATCACGAATACATCCTCAAAACTCTCGAGCGTGAAGTCGTCGGGCGATTGAAGCTCGATCATCCGGCCTTGATTGAAGAGGCGTGTAAAGCCGCGCTGCATCAGGCTCATGATGTGGGCCGTTATAGTGTGTAGTGAGGTCGCTCCAGTTTTGGCGGTCGACTTGGTTGCAGTCTTTCGGGCCTTAGTGGAACGCTTGCTTCTTTCCGAATCTCCATTAGCCTCGGTCTCAAGCAAGCCTTCCTTCGCCGGAAACAGCACGTAAAAGCGAGTGCCTTCGGGAAGGGTCGCCAGAATCTCGTCCGCTATCGATTCTGGTGAATCTTTATAAACTTCTCGTCCGCAAACCCGGCAGAAGGTGATTCCTACGCGGGCGTAAAGCAGTCGTAAATAATCAAAAACTTCAGTTTGAGTGCCGACGGTTGAGCGCGGGTTTCGAGTGGAATTCTTTTGTCTGATTGCGATCGCTGGTGCGATGCCCCTAACTTCATCGACATCAGGCTTATCCATCCGCTCGAGAAACTGGCGCGCGTACGCTGACAACGATTCAACGTATCTTCGCTGACCTTCGGCATAAATCGTGTCAAAAGCAAGAGAGGACTTGCCTGACCCGCTGACGCCGGTAACCACTGTCAACTGGTTAATCGGAATAGAGAAGGAGATATTCTTGAGGTTGTGGACGCGAGCGCCGCGGACTGAAATTGCCTTTTCTGACATACGCAAACCGTTCTCGGCCAGCACAGACTGGAATATTGGCCAACTATGAAACCTCAAATGATACCCGAATGTTCGAGCGACACGAAATGACCCGATAGATCTTTCGCGGCTTGCCGCCGCACAGTGCGGAAGCCTATGGCTTTCCGGAACAACTCTTAAGAATCGTTCCGAGGCTCAGCCTCCGAAGATTTAGTCACCGTAGTCGCCGGAAAGGTGGAGCCTTTCCGCACTGGGCGGCGGCGAGCCGCATTAAGACAACACGCCTCCAATTGCAAACTAACAGTTGCTTTACAAGCCATTGACACTTCCGCACTGCTGCTCGACAATTCGCTCAATGAAGACTTCAAGATTTCTATTGCGAGGATTTAAGACCCCGCGAGACGTTGCCACCCAGGCTTTGGGACCTCTCGAGCAACGTGTGTTGAAAGAAGCTTGGGGAAGAGGCGAGGTAAGTGTGCGCGATATTTTTCTTTCCTTTGAAAAGACAGTCGCATACACCACGCTCATGACTACCCTCGATCGCCTTTTCAAGAAACGGCTGCTTGATCGTCGCAAGCAAGGTCGCGCTTTCCTATACACGGCGAATGTTTCCGCGGAAGAGTTAGAGTCGGGCATTCGCGAAGATCTTATTGACGGGTTGTTGACGGGCACACATGGAGCGCAACCGATCCTCGCCTGTATCGTTGATGCCGTTAGTGAACGTGACCTCGAGTTGCTGGATGAGCTCGACCGTCTCATTAAAGAGAAGCGAGCGCAATTGGAACTGAAGGAACAAGAGTGATGTATCTCGTTCTCGGACTTTGCATATTGTTGGCGGCGATGCTCCTGATAAACAGCATTGCATCGTTTGCGATATCTATCGTCTGGCGCGGTATGAGCAAGCTCGCTCGTGGTTGGTCGCCGGCGACCAGAGCAAGTGTTATCACCACGATTCGCGTGGTTCCCGTTGTTATGGGGTTGGCGACGGTGGCACTGTTGTTTGCGCCAGCTTATCTGACCTACGAACCACGGAACGACCACGAGGATATCAGCTTAAAATTGGCTCTAGTGGCCGCCTTCTCTGCGGTGGGAATTATTTTAGCCGTCCTGCGCGGAGCGCTCGCCTGGCGGGCAACTGCGCGACTGAGCAAAGATTGGTTGGCCCGCTCGCAACCGGTCCGTCTTTCCGGAATCGGAATTCCCACTTATCAGATTGAACATGAGTTTCCGGTGATCGCCATCGTCGGGACTGTTCGTCCGCGTCTCTTTGTTGCCACAAGAGTCCTACAATCGCTTTCAAACGACGAACTTAATGCCGCGATAAGTCATGAAGCCGGCCACTTGGTCCATGGCGACAACTTGAAGCGCACATTACTACGCATCTGTCGCGATTCACTTTTGATCATCCCGGCCGGGCGATCGCTCGACGTCGCCTGGAAGGAAGCGTCAGAAGAGGCTGCTGATGACTTTGCTGCTCGTCGGGGCTCGAACGCGGCCCTCGATCTAGCCTCGTCGTTGGTAAAGATCTCGCGCATGATCCCGCTGGGGAAACAGGCAGCAATGCCTGCGGCTGCGTTTCTGATTGGTCCGGAAGACGGCGGCGGGGTTACCAACCGGGTACGCCGTTTGGTAAACCTTGCCCACGATGACCCAGGTTCCGGACGATTCGGCCGCGTGCCCAAACTTTTTACGTGGTTGCCTGTCGCATTGATTCTTGTCGTTGGAGTGGCATCAAGTGAACCTCACGTTCTCGCGCTAACCCACTACCTAATCGAAGACGTAGTAGCCTTTCTGAAGTAAATCACCCCGCTATTGAGCACTGTAGGACTACTACGACTTCTAGTAGTACTTGGATGCGCGGCGTAGTCTGCATCGCGTTCGTTTATCTATCTTGTTGCGTGACTTTGAGTTCTAAAACTCAAGGATTTCTCAACCAGCCTCCCTCAGAATAGTTAATAGATCAGCAGTCGGACGTTGGTTCGAGCAGGAAAGACGGAAGGAAACAGGTGCTTACAGAGGCAAGATGCTTGCGCAAACCGCTGATTCTTGGCGGCTTATTATTAGTTTTAATTATTTCTCCTACATCGTTTGCGACAGAGAGTTCCCGCGGCGTTGTTTCGGGTCTGGTGAAGGATTCGTCAGCCGCCGTTGTAAGCAATGCTGAGGTTTCTCTGGTCAACTCCCAACAGATTGTCTTGAGTCGCACGAAGACTGACGCTGAGGGACGATTTCAATTTACAGAGATCCCCCCTGGGTCATATGTCGTGTTGGTTTCCCACACTGATTTCAGTGTTCGACGTCAGGTGGTCCAGGTGACGAGTGGTAACACCACTGAGCTGAACGTCGAGTTGGTGGTTAATCAAATCACTGAGATCGTAACCGTAACCTCGGAAGCCGGGCTGGTCGCAGATGCTCACAACGTGTCGCAGCCGGTAAATGTCATTAATGAAAAGCAGATTCTAGAGCGGGCCGCTGAGGTTGTGGCCCAGGTAGTCGATGAGGAAACTGGAGTCAATTTACAACGCACCAGTCCTTCACTCAGCGCAGTATTCGTCCGTGGCTTGACCGGCCGCAATGTCGCCGTCTATGTCGATGGTGTTCGCTACACGACTAGCGCCCAACGCGGAGGAGTTGGGACGTTTTTCAGTTTGATCGAACCTTCGAGTCTCGAAACGGTAGAAATTCTTCGTGGTCCAAACAGTTCGCAATACGGCTCGGACGTGCTTGGCGGCGTCGTCAATTTCATTTCACGTGCGCCAGTTTACGGCGGCAATGACAGCGAGTGGCATGGGAACACGAATGTGTTTTACTCGACGGTCACAAATGGGTTCGGGGGCAACACACTGACAACCTACGGCACGCGCCGTCTCGGACTTCTTCTAAATGTCAACGCGCGTCGAATTAATCGCCTGCGTCCGGGAACCGGAATTGATTCTCATTCCGCATTGACCCGCTATCTTGGAATTTCTTCTGAGTTGTTCGGACAACGTCTACCGGATACTGCCTTCACGCAATATGGCGGATTGATTCGCACCAACTTCAACCTGGACGACCGCACACAGTTTTCGCTTAGCTATGCACGGAATCAGCAGGATGGAGGGCGTCGTTACGATCAGTTGCTTGGCGGCGATGGAAACTTAATTGCCGACCTGCGCAACCTCATGACCGATCTGTTTTATGCGCGGTTATCCAGACAAAACCTTGGGTTTGTCGATAATGCGTCGTTTACCTTTTCTTACAATGGCCAACGCGAGGAACGCGTAAACCAGGGCGGGCAAGGGAATCCCCTGGCAGCAATAACCAACCAGCGCGAACGCACCAATGTTTTCGGTTTCAATTTTCACCTTGATAAACAACTGGGGGATCGCAACACACTTCTGTTTGGAGGGGATGTCTATCGAGACAGAATTTCCGCTCCAGCCTTCACAACCGATCCCGCGACGAGAGCGGTAACACCGTCGCGTCCGCGAGTGCCCAATGAAGCACGGTATTTATCTTATGGCGCGTTTGTGCAGGACGTTTTCACTGTTGTACCGGATCGCTTGCGCATGAGTGGAGCCTTGCGTTACAGCGTCGCGTCTTACAGATCGCGAGCATCAAATGCCTCCATCGTCAACGGCCAGCCATTATTTCCAGATGACAGCGCGCGGTTTGGAGCACTCTCAGGTCGCATTGGCGCCGTTCTGCATATCGGCGGCGGATTCGATATCGCTGGAAAATACACGCGAGGCTTTCGCGCCCCAAACACCACGGATCTTTCCCTCATCGGTTTGGTTGGTACCGGCTTTGAAGTCGACGCCACGACAGCAGCAGCAATGGGAGGTTTCATCGGTACCACCTCGGGCGCCGACGCAGTTTCGTCGGGAATGCCGGTGACGCGTCTGGGGCCGGAAACAACCGACAGCTTCGATCTCAGTCTTCGCTACAACAGTAAACGGTTCACGGCAGAACTGACGGGCTTCACTAATAAGCTGAACGACGTTTACTTCGATCAGGCGCTCGTGTTACCGCCAGGTGCGGTGGGCCAGTTTTTGGGAAGCGAGCGGATTGTCGCGCAAAATGTCAACGGCCTTGTGTTCGTCGCTGCCGCCAGCAACCCTGTCCTGGTCCGCGTGAATTACGACGATGCGCGCTTCAACGGGGTGGAGTTCAATTCCGAAGCGCATCTTACCAAGCACTTCAGCGCCAACGGCAACTTCACCTACATTCGTGCACATAGCCTTCTCAATGGCGCGCCGCCCAATGTTGAAGGAGGTGTACCGCCGGCAACCGGATTCATAAGTGTTCGATATCAGTCTCGTGGTTCACGTCATTTTTTTGTTGAACCCTATGCCACACTCGCGGGCAGGCAGAGACGACTCTCATCTCTCGATCTTTCGGATCGTCGCACCGGAGCAGCTCGCTCGCGTACGAATATTCAAAACTTCTTTCGTCGAGGTGCGTGTGTGCGAGGTGTCACAACGGCAGGAGCCACCGGTTGCGGATCGGCTGGAGGCATTCTTATTCCCACCGGGGAGACATTAGCTCAAGTGCAGAACCGCTTGTTGCCGATTGGCGCGACTATTAATGGAGTTACCGTCATAAACAACGACACCGCAGTGCCGCTCTTTAACGCGCTTCCAGGATATGGATTGATCGGTGTCAGAGGCGGGGTACGATTCGCCGAACACTCCGAAGTGTTTGTGGACTTCGAAAACATTGCAGACAAATCGTATCGCGGGATTAGCTGGGGAATCGATGGTGGCGGACGCGGAGTTACGCTGCGCTATCGCTATAAGTTTTGAGTGCGCTAAGTGCTAAAAAAAAACAAGATTTTCCATATCTCAATTTTCATTTCTCATTTGTCATCGCCGGACTAACGTTGGATGCTGGCGGTAGTTCAGAGTTCAAGCTTTAGCTTGCGCGTTGCGATGCCAGAAACAACCTAATAAAGGTTGAACTCTGAACTTCAGGCTTTCAGCTAATGTCCGCAATAAGAAATGAGAATTGATAAATCAGATATGGAAAATCTTACTTCTTTCAACCATGCTTCTAGAGACTCTCCGCCATTATTGAAACGAAAGATCGCTCGTCTTGCTGGTCTCAGGCAGTACGGGCCGGCTGAATTCCCCCATACCTAACTCGCCGAATGTCATGTCACTTTGAAGACCTCGATTCCTTGAGGTGACATACACGCGCATCGCCAGAACCAGCAATCCCACCGCAATCGCCACCCAGGTCGCCGCCCAAAACATCGCTGGAATGCCCGTCGCATTTGCCATGTTGACCGCGTCTGTCGGCACTGAAGGCGCAAACGGTGACGATAGGAAGAAGACAGTTTTGAGGTCCAGCAACGCATTGAGAATGCACTGGACCGCCAAAAAGCTGACGAAGAATGTCGCAACCTTCGAGTTGGCCAGCCGGGCTACAAGTATGAGACCGATCGACAGTAGTGTTCCTGCCAGCAGAGTGAAGGGAATTCCCGACAAAGCAATTCCTGAAACGATTGGTTTGTAGAGTCCATAGATCAAAGTCAGGAAAAGGACTACAACCGCAGATCCGATCAAAACCGCGCGAGCCGCAAAGCTGCGACGAATCAACACCAGCAACAATGCACCATAGGCCATCGAACTAAGATAACCAGCACTGGCGACGAAGATTTGTGAAATTGTGCCACCTTGCGAGGTATAGGTTTCCCCGCTCGCATTGGTCGCGATACTGAGACTCTCCACCGAATTGCCCGTCAACAAAGCTGCTATGGCGTGTCCGCCCTCGTGAATGAAGGTCACAAAGAGACGGAAGGGATAGGTTAGAAGTTCGGCAAACGGAATGAACCAAAGGCCCACCGAAATCACCGCGGCAGTTAACAGTAATGTGGCCTGGGGTCGCGCGTCCTGAGCTAATCTGAATTTCATATAAAGCCTCCAAATCGAGAGCCGTTCACCTGCAGACTAATAAACGCGGGAGAAATTGTCGATGTTCCGCCTATTTGGGGCGGGACTATCCGCAGATTACGCCGATTACGCCGATTAAGACGAGTTCGCCGAGGTTGTTCACTTTCACCATCTCAAGGTTTGTTCTGCGGAATCCGCGTAATCTGCGGATAGTTCCGGCGATGACAAATGAGAAATGGAAAATGACATATGGAAAATGGCTCTTGGCCGCTACCCTTGTCTGAAGTAGTCGCTGGACTTTCCGCCGGTCTTACTCTCCAGCCGAACATCCGAAATAATCATTCCCTTGTCCACCGCTTTGCACATGTCGTAGATCGTTAGCGCTGCCACAGCGACTGCAGTCAAAGCTTCCATTTCGACTCCGGTTTGAGCGTTTGTCGCCACGGTTGCCTCCAGATGGACGCCGTCGTCTTCGATGGTTGCTTTCACTTCAACATGCGTAAGCGGCAACGGGTGACACAGCGGAATTAATTCAGCGGTCCGCTTCGCGGCCATTATTCCTGCGAGACGTGCCGTTTCCAGGGGATCGCCCTTCGGCGTGGTGTGCTCGCGAACTGCTTTTACTGTTTCAGATGACATCAGGACGCAGCCTGAGGCAACTGCTTTACGAGTCGTGCTTGACTTGGAACTAGTGTCCACCATTCGTATGCGGCCCTCGTCGTCAACGTGTGATAGTGGATTCATTTTTCACCAATCAATGGCTATTCGGGGTTATGGAAGGATAAGTGACGAAAGCGTCTTACTTGAATGCCGGACGCGGGCTCAATCATTCCTATTGCCTTTTTTCCAGCATACCAGAATAATCTAATGCCTCACTGCAAAAATCCGATCTCGGGGCGGGCCTCGTACGTAGTAACAAAGGATATATCAATCTTTTGAGTTTGAAAGCGCGATTCGATTCATGTCTGCATCAGTTAGCGAGAAAGCTCTGACAATTGGAGAGACAGGGACACTAGCCTCACGCACCGAGAATGATTCGGAGTCCGCTGCGCGCGCACTGGCGCTAATGAGTTCCGATCCGGTGACCGACTATAGCGGCCTATCCGAACCGTCCACACCGCTGCATTCGTTTCTCGAACACAGCACGCTGTTTCTGTTTCCGCTCGTGTTTGGTCTCAACCTTTATCTTGGACTCGCCCGACTCTACGAACTGGAACTACTTTGGCTGGTCGTTCTGGGAATTCCGTTGGGATTGGTTTTTGGCGATTTGGTTACGGGAATAGTTCACTGGATTGGTGATACTTACTTTGAGGAAGACACTCCGATCATTGGGCCAGGTTTTGTAAAACCTTTTCGACTTCATCACATCTACCCGCGTGACATTTGCACTCACAACATCGTCACGACATTGGGTAACTCCTGCATCATGGCGGTGCCGTTGCTCAGTTTTTGTCTCTACCTGCTACTCACGGGTCCAGTGGCAGCGTGGCTCGCATTCGCCGTTTTGTTCACCACCATACTGGCGATAGCGACGGTGGCGACAAATCAATTTCACAAGTGGGCCCACGATCCCCAGCCGAAGGCCATTGCCAGGCTGTTGCAACGTTGCCGGTTGGTGTTGGAGCCGTCACACCATGCGAAACACCACACGACGCCTCATGACAGTCATTACTGCATCACCAATGGCTGGCTGAATCCACTTCTAAACAAAATCAAATTCTTTCGCAGGTTGGAAGTGTTTTTGAGGTTCTGGGGAATTAAGCCGGCCAGATCACGCGACCACTGATCATTAAAGGCCTTTCGAACACTCCAATCCTGGCTGTATCTGAGACCTCAGGTATTCACAGTTGGGAAGGCGGACTTGTCCCCGCTCCACTCTCAACCTTGCAATCTCCGCAGCAGCTGAGGTCGGAGCTTCTCATTGTTGAGAGGCAGACAATTAATTTGTTACTTCAGGATTGGAGATGCGGAACGAAGAGCGGGGACAAGTCCGCCTTGCCAACTGTGAATAGCTGAGGTCTCAGTTGCTGCCCGGATTGCAGCGTTTAGCAGGAGCGGTAACGATCCGGCCCGACAGCGACCAAGCGGGTTGCTATCTAGGGCTGACGTATCAAGTCTCAAGGTAGCAACAGAATTCGCACCTTCGCTCCTGCCTCAACTACACCGGCGTCAGCGGGCACAACTACAAGTGAATTCGCCCGCGCGAAACCAATGAAGTCCGACGAGCCTCCCCACTTCAAAGGCTCCGCCCGCAAATGGCCTTCGTCGTTTGTTCGCAACCGTGCGGGAAGATAGCTCTCCCTTTCCTTCGCGCTCTTCACTCCCGCGCTTAACACGGCGGTCTGTTGTTCCAATTCGGTTTGCCCAGCTTTTTGCGCCGCGAGAATCGCCGCACGCGCAAAGAGATTAAAAGTAACTGACACCGAGACCGGGTTGCCCGGAAGGCCGAAGACGAGAGCGCCGTTTGGAAGCTTTGCAAAGACTGTGGGCTTCCCCGGTCGAAGGGCCACCTTCTCAAAGAAAAATTCTGCGCCAAGTTGTTTCAATGCCAGCTTGGTGAAATCGTAGACGCCGACCGAAACGCCGCCAGACGTGATCACAATGTCACTTCGCTCCGCAGCCTCGCTGATTTGACGTTGGAGTAGATCAGCGTCGTCACCCGCGAGAGGGAGTCGTTCCACAATCGCGCCAGCCAGTTTGGCGTAAGAGCTGATTGAGTAGTTGTTTGAGTCGCGTATCTGGTCCATTCCAGGTTTTTGGTCAACCGCGACTAACTCTGAGCCGGTAGCCAGGACCGCTACCCGCGGAAGCAGACCTACGCTGACTCGGGCGTAACCAAAGGAAGCAAGCACAGCCACCATCCCAGCATTTACTTGCTCGCCGGCGTGCAGTACGAGGGCGCCAGATCGGATCTCAGCAGCCTGTTTGACTATCGAGCGGCCCACAGCCACGGGCTCAAGAATGTTGACCTTGTTCTCCGTCTCGCGCGTGAGTTCAACCTGCTGCACACTGTCGGCGCCTGCAGGAACGGGAGCACCCGTCATGATGCGCACAGCCTGACCAGAAGACATCTCGTGATGCCAGCCACGGCCAGCTGCAGACTCGCCGACGATCTGTAGAGGCACTGGTGTATCTGCACTCGCGTTTAGTACGTCGGCAGCGCGAATTGCATATCCGTCCATTTGAGATCGATCAAAGGGCGGAAGATCGCAGTCAGCGAAAATGTCCTGGGCCAAATATCGACCAAGACTGTCTTCAAGCGACACACTCTCAGCTGAAAGTGCGACACTTTTTTGTTTTACGATTTGAATTGCTTCGCTTACTGGGATCATGACGCGTAACTATAAAGCTTGAGCTTCGAAGGATCTCAAGCAGTTTAGAGTACAAGCTTTAGCTTGCGCACCTTGATTAGGTAACGAAGCAACCTAAAGGTTGAACTCTGAACTACTTCAAACAACCTGTGATAAAACGAAAAAAGCGGTTGCGCTTCAGCATAACTGAAAAGCAACCGCTTCGAGAGTGGCGGAGCCGACGGGACTCGAACCCGCGACCTCCGACGTGACAGGCCGGCGTTCTAACCAACTGAACTACGACTCCGCAAACCAACTCTTAAAGATCAAAAAGATCTGAAATCTGTCGTTTCAGATCTGAATCTGAGATTTGAGGTCTAAAATCTCAAACTGGTGGGCGCGGAGGGACTCGAACCCCCAACCTCTTCCTTGTAAGGGAAGCCGTCTACCATTGACATACGTGCCCGAACTTCCACATCCAAAGATCCGCGCGTCACAACGCCTTCGTTAACGGATTGTCATGCTAAAGAAGCGCGCCAGTACTGTCAAGGCAACAGCCAAAAACCGATCCATTTCCCATTTCTCATTTGCCATTTCTCGTTGTTATTGCGGACGTTAGCTGAAAGCCTGAAGTTCAGAGTTCAAGCTTTAGCTTGCGTCTTGCGACGCAAGAACAACCTAAAAGGTTGAACTCTGAACTTCAGGTGATCGCGTAATCTGCGGATAGTTGTCTAGCATCCGTCCAAATTTCGCGCTATAGTTTTATCCAAATCCGACAGATGTAGCTCCCCATGCCAACCACTTTCGACTGTGAGAAAAACGCTATGTCTAACTTTCTCAAATCAGTGATTCCCCTGTTGGTATTGCTCATTTCAGGCTACGTGCCAGCCATGGGCCAGGATGCTAATCAACAACGCCCGCGCAGGGTCGGGAATGCTGGTGAACAACCAGTTGCCACGCCCGAAAAGTCCCCATCCTCAGTGCAGGAAGTTGATGATGGCGATGTGGTGCGGGTTGAGACTCAGCTGGTTTCGGTCCCGGCAGTGGTAACTAACGCCAGTGGTCGACCGCTCGCAGGCCTGCGGACTGAAAACTTCATGCTGTTCGAGAACGGGCAGAAACAGGCGATCGCAGACTTCGCCACTACGGAGGCTCCTTTTGAAATCGCGCTCTTGCTCGACACTTCCGGTTCGACGCGTGCCGATGTGGCGCTGATACGCGAAGCTGCCGCCGCTTTTATCGACGCACTCCGAACCGGTGATCGCGTTTCCATCATTGGTTTCAAGATGTCAACACAGGGAAGGACGGTCAGCCCCCAAGTCGACGTCTTATCTCGACTAACTGACGATCGTAAATTGCTTCACGCAGCTATTGACCGTCTCGGTTCAAGTAGTGGAACGCCTTTCTATGACGCACTCGAGCGAGTTGCTGATGAAGTCTTTCGTGAGCCGCCGCGAGAAGAACTTCGTGGACGCCGCGCCATTGTGGCGTTAACTGACGGTGTGGATTCGACAAGCAACACGGAGTTTCAAATTGCGCGCGCCAAATTGCTCCAGGCCGGCGTCGCAACTTATTTCATTCAAGTGAACACGGAAGAGTTTGTAGAGGATCGCTTGTTGAAAGATTGCGGGGACGCTAGTCGGCTGACCTTATCAGCCAAGCAACTGCAGCGCTATCGTCGCCTTTTTCAGCCCAGGGCGCGAGCGGAAGACTTTGTAGACTTCTGCGAGATGGGCCAGTTTCAACGAATGCAGATTAGCCGCGACCTGTACAATCTGGCGCGCCGAGAAATGAACGAATTAGCAAAGGCGAGTGGCGGCACAAATTTCCTGGCCGCGACCTTGCAGGATGCGCGCGCGGCGTTTGCGAGAGTCGCCGCCGAACTCGGAACCCAGTACAGCCTCGGTTATTATCCCACCAACAAAGCTCGTGACGGCAAATTCCGCGCGATCCGCGTTGAAGTGCAGGGAATCAAAGACAAGCCGGTTGTTCGTGCGAGAGAAGGCTATTATGCGCCGAAGAGTTGAGCGTGGGAGCGCGTTGGAAAAATGGCGTATTCCCCAGGAGCTCGGAGTCAGTCGATTTTCCATATCTCATTTCTCAGTTCTGATTTCTCATTGCAGAGCGGCCGATGTGCAAGCCATTGCCTCACGCCAGTGAAGTTACCTGAATCAATGCAGGAGTTTCGGCATTTCTTGGGTAACTGATCTTCTAGGCTGGCCTACATCGTGCCGCCGATTCTTCATTATTATGCGTAACCGGTTTGCAGTAATTAACCTGGGTTACCTGATGGAGAACGTCTTAACCAAGAAGACACCGCAGATGCGATCGGACGAACTTGAGGAGCGTCTGATAGACTTCTCTGTGCGCATCGTGAAACTTTCAGCAAGCCTACCCAAAACACCTGCCGGAAAACATATTTCGGGTCAGGTGCTTCGATCCGGCACGTCTCCGGCGCCTAACTATGGCGAAGCGCGAGGCGCTGAAAGCCACGCTGATTTTGTTCACAAACTCAGAATCGTGCTAAAGGAACTTAACGAAACGTCTATTTGGCTCCGCATCATTGAGCGCAGCCAACTGCTGAGAAGCGACTTGATCGTTGACATCATTGGTGAGAATCGAGAGTTATGCCGAATATTTACCGCTTCTCTTAAGACTGCTCAGCGAGGAGCTAGATAAGTCTTCGGCCGTCAAAATGACAAATGAATATTGATAAATCAGATATGGAAAATCGTCGAAATAATTCAACCTTCAATAGAATTTTATTAATCGTTTTAGATGGCGCCGGAATCGGTGCAATGCCAGACGCGCCTGAGTGGGGCGACGCTGGGTCGGATACGTTGGGCCACATTCTCGAGTCGCGAAATGTGAACCTGCCAAACTTTCAAAGATTGGGTTTGGGGAATGTTAGACCACTCGCAAACGTTCCACCGTTGGACCATCCGGTTGGTTCCTACGGCCGTTGTGCCCTCGCCTCGAACGGCAAAGACACAACCACAGGCCACTGGGAAATGGCAGGAATAATCCTGGATAAAGCCTTTCCGACTTATCCGAATGGTTTCCCGCAGTCGATTCTCGACCGTTTCATTAGTGAAACCGGAGTGCCTGGAATACTGGGAAACATCCCGGCTTCCGGAACTGAAATCATCAAAGATCTTGGCGAGGCACACGTCACCACCGGCAAGCCGATTGTTTACACGTCTGGCGATTCGGTTTTTCAGATCGCGGCGCATGAAGGGGTGATCAAACTCGATCGGCTCTATGAGATTTGCGAAACCGCGCGCGTGATTCTTGACGGCGAGCACCGGGTGGGCCGTGTGATCGCGCGACCATTCCTGGGCGAGCCCGGTAGTTTTTATCGGACCGAGAACCGGCACGATTACGCAGTGCCTCCGCCGCGAGAAAATCTGTTGCCGGCGCTGAAGGACGAAGAACTTGACGTCGTTTGCATCGGAAAGATCGCCTCAATCTATGATTCGATGGGCGTCACTAAAGATTTGAAGGCAAAGAACAATCAGCAATCGATCGATCAAACAATTCATGCGCTTCAACAAGACACACGCGGTCTGATCTTTTCCAACCTCGTTGATTTCGACATGCTATATGGGCACCGCCGTGATGTTGAAGGTTTTGCGAAAGCGCTTGAGCACTTCGATCAAAGTCTTCCGGCGATCGAAGCGGCCATGGGCCAGGACGACCTGATGATCATCACCGCCGATCATGGCAACGATCCGAGTTACCCCGGAAGTGATCACACACGCGAGTACGCGCCTCTGCTGGTTTACGGAAAGAGCGCAAAGCCCGGCGTCGATCTAGGCACGCGCGACTCGTTAGCTGACATTGGTCAGACGATAGCAGTGAATTTCGGGTTGAAGCTTACTGCCGGCAAGAGCTTTCTGGGCGAGCTGGTGAACGGACAAGATTGATCGTATTTCCAAGATTATCTTAAGCCAACTGGGAAACACTAAGTGCTGATGCCTCCTCACAGGTCGGGAAGGTGGACTTGTCCCCGCTCTTGGTGCAAGCATCTTCAGCTCATGGATTAAATGATCAACGCTCCGTCCGGCTTCGCCGCCTGATGTGAGGCGGAGGCTCCGCCCCGCCGTCCACGACTCGACCAATTCATGGGCTGCGCCCTGGTCTTTATGATTTAGGGATCCCTTTCGATTAGGCGCAGCCCCAAAATAAACAACTGGACCTAACGGCGGGGCAGAGCCACCCTCACATCAGGCGGCGAAGCCGGACGGAGCGTTGAGCAGCTACTTTGATGGGCTGGAGATGCTGACGGAAGAGCGGGGACAAGTCCACCTTCCTGACCTGTGAGGAAGCCCTAGATGATTTTGGAAAGCCCGGGGTCTGGACTATTAAGGATCGGTCTAGGTGATCTTATTTCGCTGACAGGCTGCGGTGGATCGTTTCGATCCAAACGTCGGTTTTGATGAACCCGGTCCCCCATGACTTCCATTCCTCAGGTAGTCCTTCGGTCTTGATCTGGTCCAACGTTTTTCCTGCCGCCATCTTCTTTCGCACAATATCTGTTGTTTCCAGCAGCATGCGGTGGAATGCCTTCAGATCATCCGGCGTGGAAAGTGGACCATGCCCGGGAATGATCTTCACTCCGGCTGGGAGTTTGCCAATCACTTCCCCTACATTCTTCGTGAAGCCCGCAACCGTCCCGCCACTTTCGAGATCGACAAACGGAAACCGCCCAGCGAAGAAGTGGTCGCCCATGTGAACTACGTTGGAATTGGTGAAGAAAATAATGCTGTCGCCGTCAGTGTGTCCTTGAGGAAAGTGAATCACACGAATCTCTTCACTGTTGAAATGGACCGTCAATGAATGATCGAAGGTGATCACCGGAAGCGCTTCTTTAGGTGACGAAGGGGTGGTCCGTTTCCAGAATTCGGATTTCTGTTCAGTCGCCATTCGTTTGCGCGAGTTGTCATGCGCAATGATCGGTGCTTCGGGACTGAATGCGGCATTTCCGCCTGAGTGGTCCCCGTGCCAATGCGTGTTGAGCACAAACTTCAGCTTGCCCTCGCCCAACGTTTTCAGAGCAGCTTTGATCTTGTCTGCGAGCGGCGCGTATTGATCGTCAACTATCAAGATGCCGTCTGGACCAACCGACACGCCGATGTTTCCGCCAGCACCCTGAAGCATGTAAACGTTTCCGGACACTTTCGTCGATTTGATCTCGACTTTGGACCAGTCAGTTTGAGCGGGCGTTGGGGTTGCTGAAGTCCACATAGTCAAAATGAGTATTGCGAAGATCGCAAAATACCTTCTCATAAGCCGCCTTTCTATTGATCTTTGTGCTTTGTACTTGATCTTAGTGCTTTGTACTTGGAGCTTTGCAAGTTGATTTGGTGCTTGTGGCTTGGAGACTCTTAATCAGTTAGATGAAACTCTCAAGTCAGGCCGAAAGGACAAAGCACAAAGTTCAAAGTTCTAAGTACAAAGTTCTAAGTGCAAAGTTCAAAGCCCAAAACAGAAGCAGGGAGGTTGTCGAGAGTCCTGCGATTACCCGAGTTCTGGATTCTTCAGGACAGCAATAAACGGAAGATTGCGATATCGCTCAGCGAAGTCGAGTCCATAGCCGACTACAAACGCGTCCGGAATCGGGAAGCCGAGATAGTCAATCTTAACTTCCTTCTCGCGCCGTTCGTGCTTGTCCAGAAGCGCCGCCAACTTAACGCTCGCCGCGCCACGCGATTCCAGATTTGCGAGCAGGTACGACAACGTTAACCCGGTGTCGACGATGTCTTCGACTACAAGGATGTGACGTCCCTCAATCGGCACGTCGAGATCCTTCATGATCCGGACTTCGCCCGATGTTCGCGTTGACGATCCGTAACTCGAAATCGCCATGAACTCGATACCCAGGCGTGTGTCGATCGATCGCAGCAAGTCGCTCAGAAAAAAGCACGCGCCTTTCAAGACGCCAATCAATAACGGATTGAGTCCGGTGTAGTCGGCAGTGATTTGCGCGCCGAGTTCTTTGATTCGCGCTTGAATCTCTTCCTGAGAAATCAGGGTTTCAAGATTTGGATTTGTAAATTCAGAAGTCATTTGAGCGGAGGGTGTAGACAAGTCAGTATCTCCTCTGGAAACACGAATAGCTGTCAATTCTTCCAACGAACTCGCGGTTGCCTATCGCCGTATGGTGCGACATACTATTGAAGCTTTCCCCTACAGGTCAATCGGCACCAGCACTACTGACTGTTATTTTTTGCCAAAGCAAAGGAACGCCATAGTGTCGCGTATAAAACGCCCTCTAACTTACGCACTGTCATTGAGTATGTTCGCCGCGCTCGCGGTTTCAGCTCACGGACAGGCCGCAGCTCCAGCGAAAAGCGAACCCAGAATCAACGCGCGCGTCACTGAAATCCTCGTTGATTCAAAAATTCCTGATGATCCGGCCGTTGAAAAAATGCTTGAAGTGTACGCGCCAAAAGTGCGAGCGCTGAATGAAGTAATCGGAAAACTCTCCGGGGACTTGAAAAAAAGCGGCATTGGCGCAGGTACGATGGGAAACTTCGTGGTGGACGCGCTGCGTGATCGGGCCCAGGTAAAGACCGGTCAGCCGGTTTTGCTTGCAATTACAAACAGCGGCGGCCTGCGCAAGAACGCGATCGCGGAAGGCGATTTAACTGTCGGTGATATTTTCGAGTTGCTGCCGTTCGAAAACGCCCTGGTGACAGTAGATCTAACCGGAGAACAGTTGCGACAGTTTTTGAATGTCGTCGTCAAAGAACGTGACGCTCAGTCCGGTGCGTTGATTACCTTTCGAACCAACGACAAGAACGAGAACGAAATGCTGGCCGTTAAGCTCGGAACCGCGGGCAATGAAGTTGAAATAGATCCCAATGCTACTTACACCATCGCCACCATCGATTATCTGGTGAAGCGTGGTGGAGACTACAAGATCTTGCAGGCAGGGAAGAATTTGCGTCCTTTGAATCTGACAATGCGTGATGCAGTGCTCGACTATGTGAGATCCGAGACGGCCGCGGGCCGGCCAATCAAGGCGATGTTGGACGGGCGTTTCCGTTCTGACAACCCCAAGCCGGAAACGGAGAAGCCCAGATGATTACCAGACGCAAATTTTTGGGCGCATCAATCATCGGCGGCGCGGGACTCGCTATTTCGCCATCAGTTTCCAGTTTCTTTTCCAGTGCATCTGCATCCGCATTTGTGTCGCCGCTGCTGTTCCCGAAAAAAGGCGAGACGCTGATTACCATTCTTCACACCAATGACACTCATTCACAAATAGACCCGCTTCCCGCGAAAGACAAACTAAACGCCGGGCAGGGAGGCGTAGCACGGAGGGCAACGCTGGTAAAGCGTGTGCGCCAACAAAATCCAAACACGTTGCTTGTCGACGCCGGTGACTCGTTCCAGGGAACGCCTTATTTCAATTTTTACAAAGGCGAAGTTGAGTTCAAGTCGATGTCGATGATTGGCTACGATGTGGCCACGCTTGGGAACCATGAGTTTGATAATGGAGTGAATGCTCTGGCTGCGGCCATGAAGTTCGCCACGTTCGACTTTGTATCGGCTAACTACGATGTGACCGGGACACCGCTGGAGAGCCGAGTAAAACCTTACGTCGTGCGCCAGCTGGGCGGGGTGCGGATTGGCTTGTTTGGATTGGGTGTAAGTCCCAACGGTTTGATCACTCCGGATAATTTCAAAGGTGTGAAGTACAACGACCCCTACCAGGCTGCCACCGACGTTGTAAAGACCTTACGCGGTCCTGAGCGATGTTCTTTAGTAGTAGCGATGACGCACCTTGGGTATTTCCCAAACCCGAAGGGAAATGAAATTGGAGACACCCAGATCGCTTCGAAAGTCAGCGGTATTGATTTCATCGCCGGTGGTCATACGCACACATTTATGGAGAAGCCGGTCGCGATAAAGACACCGTCGGGCGGCAGCACCATTATCTTCCAGGTGGGCAAGAGCGGAATCTATGTGGGCCGGGTTGATATGAGGGTGCGCAACGGCAAATTAGTAGCGGCGGCTGGTCGCTTGCTGGATTTGCGTGATGACTCGTTAGCCTAGATTCAACTCTTTGGAGTGCGCCGGCCCGGCGGCGCTTTGGCCTACTCAAACACATTTCCCTTTGGTGGTTTCCTGGCCACGGATGGCCAAAGCGACGCCAGGCCGTCGCACTCCAAGGAGTTTGCAGAAACAACAATGGACGACACTTCCCAACGTGATCGAATTAGAGCGCTCGTAAGAGACGTGCTGGATAAGGCGCTGCCTGAAGAAGCCAGCTCCGCCGCAACTCCCAGCCGTTTTGTAGACGTCAGTCCAAAACCGCAAACGGTGGATCCGGCTCCGGCTCGCGATGAGTCATCAAAAACCATCATCACAGAAGACGACGTGCGAGGACTCGACAGTGGAGCGGTACTACGCATCGCCGAGGGGGCGCGCTTAACCTCGCTGGCGGCGGATCTCGTCAAGGAAAAGAATATCGAGATCGTTCGACGCCGTTCGCGTCGCGGCTCGCGGGCTTCAAAGCTGGTTGCGGTTGGCGCCGACCATGGCGGATTCAAAATGAAGGAAGAACTGAAGGGATTGCTTCAGGAGCTGGGCCATCAGGTTCATGACTTTGGTACCTATTCAGAGGACGCGGTTGATTATCCCGACTTCGCTTACGCGGTGGCGCAGAGTGTTTCTGAAGGTGGCGCTGAGGTTGGAATCGTCATTGATGGCGCCGGTGTTGGCAGCGCTATGACCGCGAACAAGGTGCCCGGTGTCCGCGCTGCTGCGTGTTACTCGACCGCGGTCGCTCGCAACTCACGCGAGCATAATGATGCGAATGTCTTGACCCTTGGGAGCAAGACAATTACCAGCGCTGAAATGCGCGAGATCGTTCGCGCCTGGTTGGAAACGGAGCTAAGTGAGGAGCGACACCGCAAACGCGTCAATAAGATCGAAGCTATCGAGAGACAATATCTCCGCAAGTAGGGTGAGCCCGCTCTTCTAACGTTATCTCCAGTCGGTGCAGCAATTGATCAGTGGCGGTTCCTCACAGGTTGGGAAGGTGGACTTGTCCCCGCTCTCCTCCCGCATCTCGGGTACATCCAAGTAGTAGTGCAACTTTCGGTTCGGCTTCGCCGCCGGATGTGAGGCGGTGGCTCAGCCCCGCCGTCCGCGACTCAACCAATTCATTGGCTGCCCCCTGGGATCTCTTTCGATCTAATCCAACCAGGGGCGCAGCACCAGTAATAAGTGAGAAGTCTAACGCCGGGGCAGAGCCACCGCCTCACATCCGGCGGCGAAGCCGAACCCTGAGGGTGCTTTGTTCTTTCACTGATTGGAAAAGCTGAGGAAGAAGCGGGGACAAGTCCACCTTCCCGACCTGTGAGGGAATCAATCAAGAATGACAAAATTCAATGTCTTGAGATGTTGAAGCGTGGTGGATAAACCCAAACTCGCGTGCTTGCGAGGTCTTTGGGTAAGCAATTAACCCCCATGCTAGAATGCATTCATCAGGTTAGTTCCCATGCCAGCAAATTCAAATAACGGCGACCACGCACTTCTAATCGAACAGATCACTGACGCGATTGTGGCGCGACTCAATGGCGACGGTCATGAGCAGGCAGCAATGTGCGGCTGCACTTCCGAATGCTTCAACCGCTGCCCCGAGCGCATGCATCGAATCGTCGACGCTGGCGCCGCCCGCATCGGCCTCGTGTTGGGCCAAACGTCTTCCGCCCGCGACTGGGCCAGCCTGATTGACCACACCCTCCTGAAACCGGAAGCAACTGATGACGATATCAAGAAGCTTTGTGAGGAAGCTGCTCGTTACCAATTCGCTTCTGTTTGCGTTAACCCTGCCTGGGTACGGGTAGCAGCATGCAGTCTCGCCGGTACTGGCGTTCCGGTCTGTACTGTCATCGGGTTTCCTTTGGGCGCGACTCTTCCGGATGTGAAGGCTTATGAGGCCCGGCGTTCAATATTTGACGGCGCGCGTGAAGTTGACATGGTGATTAATGTCGGCGCCTTGCGCAGCGGCGACGACTGTTTGGTTGAACATGATATTCGCTCAGTCGTCGAAGTGGCCCATGAATACAACGTAACCTGCAAAGTGATCATTGAGACTGCGTTGTTGACCGACGATGAGAAAGTTCGGGCGTGCATCGCTGCTAAGAATGCCGGTGCAGATTTCGTTAAAACGTCAACGGGGTTTGCCAAAGGCGGCGCCACTGTGGCTGACATTGCGCTGATGCGACGCACGGTCGGTAGCGACCTTGGAGTTAAGGCATCCGGCGGTGTCAAAGGATTGGAAGACGCGCGGGCGCTGGTTGAAGCCGGGGCGACCCGCATCGGCGCCAGCGTAGGTGTCAAGATTGCGCAAGAAGCTGCAGGGAATCGAACCACCGCAAGCGCGCCGGCGGCGTATTGAAGTAAGCAGTAAGCAGTAAGCGGTGAGCAGTCAGTCGTTGCGGTGGGCAGCGCTATCGACTACGAGTGGCTGAGTGACTTGTTCCTGATTGCTGATTGCTCACCGCTCACTGGCTATTCAAACTAACAGTTTGCTTTACCTCCGTCCTTCCGTCTATCCTCCTTTCACGCTCTTCAACCAAATAACTCGGCGGACATAGATGCCTAACAGACACAATCTGCTTGCAGTAGTCCTGGGCGGTGGCGCCGGTAGCCGCCTGTTTCCGCTCACCAAAGAACGCTCCAAACCCGCGGTTCCGCTGGGCGGAAAGTATCGGCTCGTCGATGTGCCGATTTCGAATTGCATCAACTCGGATGTGATCCGCATTTTTGTGCTGACGCAATACAACTCGGCGTCACTTAATCGGCATATCGCGCAAACCTATCGCTTCTCGAATTTTGCAGATGCGTTCGTGGAAATTCTGGCCGCCGAGCAAACACCCGAAAGTCCTCAATGGTTTCAAGGTACTGCCGACGCTGTGCGCCAGGTGTTACCGCATATTCGAGACTGGCGCATCGATACACTGCTGATCTTATCTGGCGATCATCTCTATCGCATGGACTATAAAAAGTTCCTCGAGCGGCACTATGAAACGGACGCGGATGTAACCATCTCAGTGATTCCGATCGTGCCTGATTCCGCCAGCGAATTTGGATTACTAAAGACTGATGCGGCGGGCCGCATAGTTGAGTTCAGCGAAAAGCCCACCGGTGAAGCACTCGAGAAGATGCGAGTCGATACAACAACGCTCGGCCTAGCCGCTGAAGACGCAGCGGCGCGACCGTATCTGGCTTCGATGGGAATTTACGTTTTCAAGTACAGCAAGCTGGAAGAGTTGCTGAGTGCAGATCAATCGCACATGGATTTTGGTAAGCAGGTAATCCCCGGAGCGATCGATAAATACAACGTGCAAGGTTTTCTCTTTGACGGCTATTGGGAAGACATTGGAACCATCGCAGCATTCTATAAAGCGAATCTCGATATGACGGCGAAGATTCCGCCGTTCAACCTTTTCGACGCAGAAGCGCCACTACTTTCGCGCGCTCGTTATTTACCACCTTCGAAAATTGATAACTGCGCAATTCGCGATTCAATTGTTAGCGACGGCTGCATTGTCAACGGAGCTACGATAAGTGGTTCGGTAATAGGTTTGCGCAGTCGAATCGGGGAAGGGACGCAAATCGAAGCGTCGTACATCATGGGCGCTGATTACTATCAGACGTGGGAAGACATGGTTGCTGATGGCGTTGCAAAACGTCCGCGTATTGGCATCGGCGCCGGCAGCATTGTCAGGCGCGCGATCATAGACAAGAACGCGCGTATCGGAAGCAATGTCCGACTGATAAATGAGGCGAAGGTGCTGGAGTTGGATGCGCCGGACGGATCGTATTACATCCGTGACGGGATCATCATCGTTCCAAAGAATTCGTTGGTTGCTGACGGGACGATCGTTTAGCGTAAAGGTGTTGGGTTACAGGTGTTCAGAGTCCAGCCTTTAGGCTGCTGCTTCGCTCCTACGTTGTTCCTAGCGTAAGACGCAAGCTAATAAAGCTTGTACTCTGAGCGCCTGATAAGAGGTGCTCAGAGCTCAGCCTTCATACTGCGATCGACAGGCAAGAACGCGAGTACGCAGATGCGGGAGACGCAAGCTAAAGCTTGTACTCTCTACGCCTGTCAGGTGGGAGTAATTTCTCAGGGAAGGGCATCATGGCGATCGGGTGGGGCAAATCCTTTGAGGAACAGGTTGAAGAGGCCAATCAACGCGCCTCGCAGCAACGTGCCCCCCGTGTGCCCGCAGAGGAGCGCGCTCGTGAACAGCGACTTCACTCATTGAGGCTGTCGCGATCGCGAATTGAGCAGCAGCTGGAACGAGCCACGCGGCCTGCTCATCGAGCGATGTTGATGAAAGCCCTCCAAGCACTTGAGAAAGAGGTTGAAGAAATCAACACCCAGCAGGCACCGGAAGATGCTCCAGAACTTCGTAAATGAATTTACGCAAGCCTACGCAAATTAACAGTTTGCGTTACGTATTTAACGTAGAACCTTAACTCAGGATGCCGCGAAAAACAGCTACTCGCGACTACCACCCGGCAAAAGTCGAACGCCACGCCTCTGCGGCTCCCACGACTCGCAGAGCGACGCCGCAAATCAAGATTCCCAAGGATAAGCAAAACCTTGAGCTTCCAGTCCAAGGCAAACTCGTCAAACTCACCAATCTCGATAAGCCCTTTTGGCCTGAGCTCGGACTAAACAAACGGCACCTGCTTCAGTATTACGCTGATGTGGCACCTTACCTTCTGCCTCACCTAACCGATCGTGCAATGGTAATGAAGCGCTATCCAAATGGGGCGGCGGGCGAGTTTTTCTTTATGAAGCGAGCGCCTTCGCCGCGACCGGAATGGATTGAGCTCTGCCACATTCATCACTCATCGGGCAACGTAATCGACTTTCCGATGATTCAGGATTTGGCGGCGCTCATGTGGGTCATCAACCTTGGCTGCATCGATCTTAATCAATGGTATGCGCGCTGCGATGACGTGGATCGGCCTGATTATTTGCACTTTGACCTGGACCCGGTGCCAGGGGCTTCTTTTGAAAAAGTCGTCGAGACTGCTTTACTGTTGCGCGAAGCACTCGCGGGTTTGAAGATGCCTTGTTATGCGAAGACGACGGGTTCCAAGGGCATACATCTTTACGTTCCGATCGAACGAGGTCCCACGCAGAAGCAGGTTTGGGGTTTTGCGAAACAGCTTTCACATGCGCTCGCGTCCCAAGCGCCGAAGTTGATCACGGCTGTTTACGTTGTGGCGAAGCGGCCGAAGGGAAGGGTACTGGTGGACTACAACCAGAACGCCTGGGGACGTACGCTCGCATCGATCTATTCGATACGTCCACGACCGAATGCCACTGTCTCAACTCCTGTTACCTGGGCGGAGCTTGAACGCGGGGTGAGCATAGACGACTTCACAATTAAGAACGTGCCGGCAAGGCTGCGAAAGGTTGGAGATCTTTGGAAGCCCCTCTTGCAGAAGAAGGGACGATTCAAACTTGAAGTTTATCTTTAAGGGACGGGTGCCGGGTGCCGGGTGTCGGGTATCAGGTGTCATTGGTTAAGGTTCTCGATGAAGTGTCTGCTCGCCGACCTGTGAAGTGTTACTTCAAATCCCCAAAGGTTTTCTTAAGACAGAGGGTAATCAGTGACGGTTACCATGATCACATTACGCGACACCTGACACCCGCTCAAGCATGCTGCTATGAACCCCGATACCCGACACCTGTCACCTGACACCCAGCCACGCCTTTGGACCATCGGTCATTCCACCCGCCCAGTTGAGGAATTCCTTCAACTTTTACGTGAGCATGAAATCGAAGTCCTCATCGATGTGCGAACCTTTCCCGGGTCGCGTCGGTATCCTCAATTCAATCGTGAAGCGCTCTCTGTGACACTTCAATTGGCTGGGATCGAATATCGACACATGCCGGACCTGGGTGGCCGTCGGAAAGCTCGACCGGATTCCCGAAACACGGCGTGGCAGAATGAAGGCTTCCGTGGATATGCCGACCACATGGAAACGGAAACATTCCGGCAGGGAATTGAGAGACTACTTGAGGTTGCGGCTAGTAAGAGAACCACGGTGATGTGCGCAGAAGCAGTTTGGTGGCGGTGTCATCGAAGTTTGATCGCAGATTATCTAAAGGCAAAGGGAGTCGAAGTAGTCCACATCCTCTCAAACTCCAAAACCGAAGTTCACCCCTATACTTCTGTCGCTCGGATCATCGACGGCAAATTGTCATACGCAGGCCTGCTCGCCGAATGAACCTGACACTCTCGCTGGGTAATTCTCGCCGTTGAACGCCACTTAAAGAATTGCTTCAACTGCGCGCAAGGTCTCTCCTACAAACCAGAATTAATAAAGCCACTACATCTAACTCAGCTGGGAAGGTGGACTTGTCCCCGCTCAAGGTTCGCTAAATACAACCTGAGGAAGAAAATCCTTTACTGATCTGGTTTGCAGACCTGACCGAGTTAGTTCGCCAAGGCCTGTCTGATTGAGGTTGAGTTTGAATGAACCTTGAGCGGGGACAAGTCCACCTTCCCAACTGAGTTAACTCTACTGGCTCTACTGAGTCTGGTTTGTACTGGTGGTTCTTGAGCGGTTACTGACGGAAAACCGGGCTCGGCTGGGCTTCGATGGCAAATGGAAAATGACAAATGAGATATGGGAGATCTTCTTTCAGACTTCCCTCAGCTTCAAGCAATTGCTCAGCTGTGGCTTCCCTTGCTATGCCAAACCTTTTTCTTCGCGCCCTTCTTACGTCGCTTCACACCAGTCCGGCGTGGGATTTTTTTCGGGTCTCCCGTAGCGGCTTTCTTGATGTCGCCACCCTCGTCTTCAGCAATCTCAGCGAGCGTGCGGCGCGTGAGGATTGACGCTGGCGCGATTTCGGTTACTTCTTCTTCAGTGGTGTAGTAGTCCTTGTGCTTTATCAGAAGCCACTGTCGATCGCGGGTTCTGACTAAAACCCACGAACCCTGAAGTTTCTTTCCGTTAAGAGAAAACTTTAACTCGCCTTTACGCAAAGCAGCGCTCACATTGTCCGCCTCCTGAGGTTCATATGTTCCGATGTCCCAGACCATAACTGTGCCACCGCCATACTCGGCTTCGGGAATTACGCCTTCAAAGTCCGCATAGTCGACGGGGTGATCCTCAACCTGCATCGCCAGCCGCTTCACTTTTGGGTCAAGCGAGGGTCCCTTTGGAACGGCCCAGGACTTCAAGACACCATCCTCTTCTAGTCGAAAGTCATAATGCAAAGCGGTCGCTCGATGCTTTTGAATCACGAACAATCGCCCGGTCTTGGTCTTCTTCTTCTTGGGTCCCGGTTCGGGTGTCTTGTCGAAGCTTCGCTTCTTCTTATATTCGGTGAGCCCCATGATCTAAAGTGATTCCTTAGGTGTAAAAAATGAAAGTAACGCTGGCTGCCTGAGATCAACTCCTTGGAGTGCGCCTCCTTGTCGGCGCTTTGGTCGCGCGGCAGCTCGGAGCCGCGCTCTCAATTGACGTGATACTGAGTTCCGAATAGATCTTGGTGAACCAAGCTGCGACCAGGTCGCAGCTGACCAAAGCGCCGACAAGGCGGCGCACTCCAAGGAGTTGACTCCAGCTAAGGACAAGCTGCTTCCCCCGCCAACGATTCCTGTGCTGGTTCAGATTCTAGTTTCGGGTTATCGAAGAGTTGGGTCTGCACCGGATCCAGTCCGAGTACTTCCCTGACTCTGGCAAAGCTGCGCCGATGAATCGGTACCGCGCCCAGCTCCTTCAGCGCCCGGCAATGTTCAGGTGTTGGATAACCTTTGTGAGACGAAAAGCCGTAGCCGGCGTATAGCCTATCCATCTCCATCATATGGGCGTCGCGAGTCGTCTTCGCGATAATTGACGCCGCTGCGATCGAGGCTGACAAAGCGTCTCCGCGGATGATGCCTCTTTGTGGCGTGGAACAATGTGGGATCTTTCTCGCATCCACGAGCACAAAGTCCGGTGCACAACTCAATCCTTCGAACGCTCGGCGCATCGCCAGCAAACCCGCGTGATAGATGTTTATGCGATCAATCTCTTCAACTTCAGCAAAGCCGAACGCCCAGCAAACTGCGTCTCGCTTGATTTGAGCCGCCATTTCCTCGCGCATGTCCGCGTCAAGGATCTTCTTTGAATCGTTGAGACCGCGCAGCTTGTAGTTTTGAGGCAGGATAACCGCGCCTGCTACAACGGGCCCTGCTAATGGCGCCATGCCAGCCTCATCCACTCCCGCAACTAATGAATAGCCCTGTGACCAAAGGTCAATTTCGAACCGCAACATCGTATGAAGACGCTGGCCTTCCGAGCGATTGCTGCGGTAGCGCTCGCGGATTCGTTTCGCGAGTTGTTGAGCACCCTGCCGAGTGTCCACGTCTAAAGCCTCAAGTAAACCTTTAGGTACTGGACGCTCACGTTCGAGAAATCGTTGACGCAGCTCAGGGATGGATTGATTCAGAAGCTGTTCTAGTGATGGCATTCAGTAAGTAACGCAAACGGTTAGTTTGCGGACGCTAATCAATAAAAATCCAGTGGCGCTGTGCACATGAGGCTAGCAGCTTGGGCAATGAAGCAAACTAACAGTTTGCTTTACAAACGCTCGCAATTAAACAGAAGTGGTATTCTAAACGAAAACTCTCGCGCGAACAGAATTTGAAAACAAAAAACACTTTCCATGATTCATGCGGAAGTGATGCGCACCTGAATTGCCACGTGGCCAGACAAAAACTTTCCAAATCTAAAATTCGACTGCTCGCTATTCTGCCCCTGGCGTTCTTTCTGGCGCAGGCAATCCACTATTGGGAGATCAATGAGTTCGGCCACGTGCTCTGGATGTGCAACATTGGAAACCTGGTCCTGGCCATCGGGATTTTTTTTGAAAAGCCACTATTGGTTAGAGTCGCGACGATTTGGACGATTCCTGGGTTGATCGTCTGGTGCATTTACGTGGTGCCAGGTTGGGGACTGTTGTTCACGGATCACTTTAGCTGGAGTCTGCTGTTTGGCGTAGTAGCTTCGAGCCTTGCGCATCTCGGCGGAATTGTTATCGGCCTGGTTGCGCTGCAACGAATTGGGATGGATTCGCGCGCCTGGTTGTTTGCGTTTGGGTGGTATTTCATCGTCCAGCTTTTATCGCGTCTTCTCACTCCGCCAAACATGAATGTCAATCTCGCACACCGCGTCCAGGACGGGTTTGAACAATCATTTCCGGTTTACTGGAAGTTCTGGCTGCTCCTCAGCGCTTTCGTTGGCATATGTTCGTGGATGGTCGGATTCGTGCTGCGGCGTATTTGGCCCGGCACGAGCAGCGCGTAAGAGAGATTGAGGTTTACAAAACGCCAGTCATGATGATTTGGCTGTCGGCCGCTCCACGGACTTTTCTGATTTTCGGCACTGCGAAAAGGTGCTCATCCTATACATCACCTGAGCTTTGAACTAGACTGATTTCGAAAGCCTTTCTCTTCTGACAAGTCCCACCCCATCGAGTGTTTGTACGAGACTATCGTCACGGGAAGCGACAAATGGGAGTCCAGAATCACAAATCGAATCATGAGCCCGCGGAGACTCAAAGCAGGAATTCTGAACGCGATTTTCTTGTGGTCGGCGTCGGAGCTTCAGCTGGCGGCATCCAGGCTCTGAAAAGCTTCTTCTCAAGAGTTCCCAAAGACAGCGGTATGGCGTATGTGGTCATTCTGCACATGTCACCTCAACACGAGAGCAAACTCGCCGAGATTCTCCAAACCGCCAGCGAAATTCCAGTCAGACAAGTTACGGAACGAATCAAGATTGAACCTGACCACGTCTACGTAATTCCCCCAAACAGAACTCTGGGAATGACGGACGGGCATTTGGCTTTGTTTGAAATCAAGGGACCGGAGAGCAGGCGATCGCCCATCGATATTTTCTTCACGACTCTGGCTGAGAACAATGAAGAGCGTGGGGTTTCAGTAGTGCTTTCAGGTTCAGGTGCTGATGGCTCGCTGGGTGTGAAGAGGGTAAAGGAGTATGGCGGAGTCGCGTTTACGCAGAATCCGGAAGAAGCTGAGTACGGCGATATGCCGCGCAACGCGATGGCTACCGGCTTAGTCGATTACGTCCTTCCCGTCGCCCAGATTCCCGCAAAGATCATTTCCTACAAAGAACACTTCGGTATCGTTCACCTCCCGCTGGACGAGGTTCCAAAGGACAAGGAGCATGCGCTGCTAGAGATTTTTACTCAACTCCGCATCCGCACGGGGCACGACTTCTCTAACTACAAACGCGGGACCATAAGCCGGCGTATTGAGCGACGATTGGGCCTTCGTGAGATTAAGAGTCTTGATGAATATGCGCGAATCCTGCGGACAGATCCTCAGGAAGCGCATTTACTCATGAAGGATCTACTGATTAGCGTTACCAGTTTTTTCAGAGATCAGCAGTCGATGGAAAAACTTGCGAAGATCTTTTTGCCGCGCATCGTTGCCTCGGTAGAGAGCGACCGGCCAGTCAGGATTTGGGTCGCCGGCTGTGCGACCGGCGAGGAAGCCTATTCGCTGGCAATGCTTCTTTTTGAAATGACCGACCACGAGCAATTTCCAAACTTTCAAATTTTCGCTACCGACCTGGACCAGTCGGCAATCGACGTCGCGCGTGAGGGTTTCTACAAAGAAGCTGATGTGGTTGAAATCTCCCCCGAGCGCCTCAGGCGCTTCTTTGAGCGTCAACCCGGTGGGTATCGCATACGACGAGAAGTACGAGAGGCGATTCTCTTTGCGGCCCACAACGTCATCAAGGACCCTCCTTTTTCTCACCTCGATCTCGTTTCGTGCCGTAACCTGCTGATTTACTTGAATCGCAAAATCCAGACGAGGCTGCTGGAGATATTCCATTTTGCGTTGAACGCCTCGGGCACTCTTTTCCTCGGGGGAGCAGAATCAATTGACGGAGCAGGTGATCTGTTTACTCCGATTGACAAGGAGCATCTGATCTTTGCGAGTCGTCCCGTCCCACCAAGAACTTTGCCGGTTCCCGAGGTCTCTCTGCGACCGCATCGGGCAGCGACTTTTGAGAAAGAAAAAACGCCAGAGGAATCGCGAGCGATTGAACGACTTCAGTATGTGGATCTGCATGAGCGGCTTCTCGAACAGTATGGACCACCAAGTGTACTCGTCAATGCCGAGCATGAAATTGTTCATCTTTCAGAGAACGCTGGACGTTACTTGCAGATAGTAGGTGGCAATCCGTCTTACAACCTGCTCAGGATCGTGCATCCGGAGCTAAGGCTGCAGCTGCGGACCGCTCTATACCAGGCTGTCCAGGACCGCGTGAACGTCGAGGTGCGTGGACTTCATCTCGATCTGAAAGAGGGCCCTGAGGTTATCAATCTGCTGGTTAAGCCGGTGATGCGCGAGCAGGATCCGAGCCGCGGTTTTATCCTCGTGGTCTTTGAAGAGGTATCAACGAAGGGAAAGAAGAACAAGGCGCCTGCGTCCAAACCGGCGGCTCGAGGCGTGGGCGTTCTGGAAGAGCAACTGGTCACGTTGAAGTCGCAACTGCGAGCCACGGTTGAACAGTACGAAGTTCAACAGGAAGAGTTGAGGGCCTCTAACGAGGAGCTCCAGGCCATGAATGAGGAGCTGCGTTCGTCGGCCGAAGAACTCGAGACCAGCAAAGAGGAGCTGCAGTCAGTCAACGAAGAACTCAGTACCGTCAATCAGGAATTGAAGATAAAGATCGATGAACTCAGCGAGGCAGTCAACAACTTCACCAACCTGATGAATGCCACCAACATTGGGACCATCTTCGTTGATCGGCAGCTAATAGTTCGGCAGTTCACGCCCAGTGCGTTGGAAACTTTCAACCTTATTCCGACAGATATCGGGCGAGCTCTCACGGACATCACAAACAAATTGAAAGACGTCGACCTGCTTGGGGATATGAACTCGGTCCTCGAGAGATTGCAAACAGTGGAGCGGGAAGTTAAGTCTGTTGAGGACCGCTCTTACATGTTGCGCATGTCTCCTTATCGCACCTCAGACGACAGGATCGCAGGAGTTGTGATCACGCTGGTTGATGTAAGCGACCTTACGCGTGCTCGAGAGGATTTGAAGCGTGCCGGTGAACGGCTGGAAACCGGCGTTGCTGAACGCACCCGGGAATTAGCAGATGCGAATGAAGCTCTCAGAGCCGAAATGAACGAACGCGAGCAGGTGGAAGAAGCACGCAGAGAATTGTTGGGCCAACTGGTGAGCGCCCAGGAAGACGAACGGCGCCGATTTGCACTCGACCTCCACGACCAATTAGGCCAGGGCTTGACTGCACTTCGTCTCAAATTGGATTCGATGTCGAAGCAGGTTGATACGCCGCTGCAACTCCGCTCTGGTCTGGGAGATTTAGAAACAATCGCCCGGCAGCTCGACTCGGATGTTGATTTCCTGGCCTGGCAAATGCGGCCCGTGACGCTTGACGATCTGGGTCTCGCTGCGGCGCTTTCCAATTATGTAAAGGAGTGGTCTCAACATTATCGGATCGCTGCTCAATTTCGGGCCGGAGCTTCTTTGAATGAGCGTTTTGATCCTCACATTGAAAACAATCTCTACCGCATTGCTCAGGAAGCGCTCAATAACTGCGCCAAGCACGCGAAGTGCACGAGGGCTACGGTGCTCCTGGAGAGACGAGAGGATGAAGTCGTTTTGATTGTGGAAGACGATGGATTTGGATTTGATCAGGAGATAGTTCAAGAGGGACAGTGGGGATTGATCGGAATGCGCGAGCGAGCGGCGCTTATGAATGGGTCGTTGGAGATCGAATCTGACGAAGGTGCTGGTACCACCATCTTTGCGCGTGTGAAGGCGAAGGTCTCGGGGGACGCATAGGGTGGCAAGACTGCGAATTCTCCTGGCAGAGGACCATGAAACAGTTCGTGAAGGACTGAGGCTGATCATTGGGGCGCAGGATGACATGGAAATCGTCGGCGAGGTGGGCGACGGGCGGGCCGCTATAGAGCAAACCAAAAAGTTGCTGCCAGATATTGTGGTGATGGATGTCTCGATGCCACAAATAAACGGACTCAAGGCCACCCAAAAACTCAGAGAAACCTGTCCGAATGTTAAAGTGCTGGCGCTCACACGTCACAAAGACGACGGCTATCTCCAACAGATTGTTCGCGCGGGCGCCTCGGGTTATGTTCTCAAGCAAAGTCCTTCCGCGGAACTGCTTCATGCGATTCGAGCCATCGCTGCTGGCGGCAAGTATTTGGATCCCGCAGTCGCCGGCAAGGTCATGGGAACCTACGCGGACCAGCAAGAGACCGCGCGTGGGCCAGTGGCTAACGTCAGCGATCGAGAGTCGGAGGTCCTGCGACTGATTGCATGGGGTTACAGCAATAAGGAGATTGCTGCGCGGTTGGGACTTAGCGTCAAGACAGTTGAAGTCCACAAAGCGCACGCGATGAAGAAACTCGGTATGCAGAGTCGAATCGACATAGTCCGTTATTCAGTGCTACAAGGCTGGATGGAAGAAACTTAGAACCTCATTAACTCCAATTCCCCACAATGGCTTTAGCGTTCACCCTGAGGCGCACAAAAGTTCGTTCATATTAGGGAAACTCCCTAGTCGAAGAAGCCATTCTCCTGATATCCGATCCGCGTCAGACCTGTAATAGTTCCTACCATTAAACGACCACCCAACAGGGACTAGTTTTCTACCTCCAGTTCCGTTGCCGGTAGTCGTGGCAGGGATCAAAGAGTCGGAGTCAAAGTTTCAGCAGAGTCGAACCTGTCGAGAAAAGGTGCAGTTTGAGGGCGTCAAAACCAATTTCAATGAATGGTAAATCCGGCTACGGCTCCAACCATGGGCGTCCGGACGGTCTAAGCACCACCGGTGTTCCCGCGATGCATATCGACCGCGACCTTCAACCCTCTGGTAATGGGGAGCGACTCCTCTTCCCAAGGCCAATCGCTTTTAATGGACTCTTAACTAACAAGATTCTTACCGCATTGCCGGGAGCTGATTTTGCACACTTGTTACCTTACTTTGAACCAGTTTCCCTCGTTGCGGACGAGCCCATCTACGATCTCGGTCAGACGATAGACCACGTTTACTTTCCTGAGACGACAGTCATTTCTCACTTACACGTTCTGGACGACGGCAGCACAGTTGGGGGCGCTTTAGTTGGCAAGGAAGGTGTGGTTGGAATTTCAGCGGTTCTTGATTCGCGCCCGGCCATGTACTTGACCCTACCTACTCTCGGGGGCAGCGCAATTCGGGTGAACGCCGCAATCATTCGGAAGGAGTTTTTCCGGGGCGGCGTAATGCAGCGAGTTCTTCTTGGCTATATCAGAGCAAGGCTCGCTCAGCTCTCCCAACAAGCCGTTTGCAACGGTCGTCACACATTGCACGAGCGGCTCTGCTCATGGTTGTTGATGTTGCACGGGCGAACCACGGATGGACCACTCCTACTCACCCACGAAAAGATCGCCCACCATCTTGGAGCCAGAAGGGCGGGGGTTTCGACGATTTGTAATGAATTGCGGGATCTGGGAATCATTGGATACCAACGTGGAAACTTGCGAATCGTGAATCCTGATCAGCTGCAGGAATTAGCATGCGAGTGCTATGAAGCGGTAAGACGCTCAACTAATCATCACGCAGAGCTTGCATAAACAAGAACTTGATAAATAGGAGCGGCAACGTCCTCACCTCATCACCGCTCCCTAAGCATGGGCTTAGGAGTAATAAAACTCGACTAGCACCATACCGGGGCTAGGCATTCAGCCATCGCCCTATTGCCCACGCTTATATCGATACTCTCAAGCGTTTTCAAGGCTCAGCGGAAACAGGCCATTTTCTGCAAATGCCAGTGATTTTGTAATAGAAATTCGAGTGTCGGACACGCGCTTGATGCGGTGCGCACTTCCTGTTTGAGACTATTAACGTTAATGGTTCGGTTTCATCGACTAGTTTTATCTGTTTTTCTTTCGACGCCCTCGACAGAAAGGCCGCCTATGAAAAATTCCAAAGGTCGAATTCTCTGCACTGAGGATGATGAAGACACCCGTGACCTGATCACGTTAGTTCTGTTTGGGGAAGGGTTTGAAGTTATTTGCGCGGATGACGGGGAGCAAGCAATTGATCTGGCGAAATCGCAAGACTTCGATCTCTACCTGGTCGACAGTTGGATGCGTGGCTTAGCTGGAACTGCTCTAACGGAGAAACTGCGTTCGTTTGATAT
This sequence comes from Pyrinomonadaceae bacterium, assembly GCA_035273425.1. GTDB lineage: Bacteria > Acidobacteriota > Blastocatellia > Pyrinomonadales > Pyrinomonadaceae > PSRF01. Next base: position 141,013 of record DATEPB010000055.1, read on the forward strand.
GAAGACCCCTATCTTATTCTATTCGGGAGCTGCATTTGAGACTGACAAAGAGGCCGCTCTTTCCGCAGGCGCTCAGGGATATCTGGTTAAGCCGGCAGGTGGAGATCGTTTAGTCGCCGAGGTGACTCGTCTAATCGCCGAAGCGAACGCAGCTTAAAGATCTCCTCCATCGTTCTGCTCGTGCATTGATCTGTTGAGGAATCAGGACAGGCAATCACGCCTGTCCTGACTCACAAAGTCTAATTGCCTGCAGCCCTGGCTTTATCATTTGCTGAATCGCGGTTGATCAACTTGGAGAACCTACTCTCCTCGCCGTCTTTGGTTTGTTCCTGATAAAGAAACGCAAGTTTGCTTTCCTCAAACGTCTCAAAGAATTCTTCCCAGGTAATCTTCTCCAGCGTGCCTTCCCCACTGAATCCCGGATAGTCAATCCTGAGAACGCCGGCGCTATCGTCGTCACCAGTGCCCTTAACACGAGCCGGATGCCCGCCTCGCGCCTCGAGCCAATTCTTTATCTCATCGTGGTTGGTGGTTACTTTTGAATCGGTTGCTGCCATGTCTAATCCTCCTTTGCATTGATGGAATCTTCTTCAGATGAAACTTAGTGAGAGCTATTCTTTGTCAGTTTCTGGGCGCTCGTTCCCGGCGACCTGGCGCGAAGCGGCATCTTCGTCCGTCGAATTATTGCGATCGCGTTCGCCAAATGCGCCGGCCACAGCATTGCTGGGCGGGATCGCCTCATAACCGTCGCGGGCGCGTTCAGTCTTCTGACCCTCAGATTGCAAACCTCGCTTTTGTGATTGTTGCTCGCTCATACATTCTCCTTTCTGCTTCAGTGGGCTCTCCCGTTCCCATTACCGTTGCCGTTTGACCCGACAAAAGTTTGGCCGGGCTTCAGCACGACCTTGATGCAATTGTCAGCTTGTGCTTTGAAGGTCTTGTAAGCCTCAGGTGCGTCATCAAGGCTGACACGATGAGTGATGACAAATGACGGATCGATTTGACCGAGTTCGATTAGCTCCAGCAGCGGCGCCAAATATTTGTGGACATGCGTTTGGCCCATCTTAAAAGTCAGCCCCTTGGCAAAAGCTGCTCCAAACGGAAACTTGTCCAGAAATGCGCCATACACGCCTGGCACCGAAACTGTTCCGCCTTTGCGGCATGCATGTATCGCCTGACGCAGAGCATGAGGACGATCGGTAGCCATCATCAGCGCTGCCTTAGCGCGATCGTAGAGCGCGTCAACTGAATGGCCGTGCGCTTCCAAACCAACTGCATCGATGCACGCGTCCGGCCCCATACCGCCGGTCATGCTCTTCAACTTTTCGAAGATGTCTACGTCGTCGAAGTTGAGTGTTTCCGCCTTGCCCTCTTGCGCGGCCATGCGCAAGCGATCGGGATTATCGTCGATTGCGATTACCCGTTCGGCGCCGAGCAGATAGGCACTCTTAATTGCAAATTGGCCCACTGGTCCACAACCCCAAATCGCGATCGTGTCACCACGCTGGATGTTGCAGTTTTCAGCAGCCATGTAGCCAGTGGGAAAAATGTCGGATAGAAACAGCACTTTTTCATCAGCCAGCCCTGCGGGAATCTTGAATGCCCCCACATCCGCAAAAGGAACTCGCACGTACTCAGCCTGGCCTCCGGCATAACCACCCAACATATGTGAGTAGCCAAACAGCCCGGAAGGCGAGAAGCCGTAAACAGCCTCTGCGATATGGGAATTAGGATTAGAGTTGTCGCACGACGACCAAAGACCGCGCATACAGAAGAAACACTTGCCGCACGCGATGGTAAAAGGAACGACTACACGATCTCCTACCTTCAGGTTTGTAACCGCCTTCCCCACGTCAACCACTTCGCCCATAAACTCATGGCCCAGGATGTCGCCTTTGGCCATGGTCGGGATGTAGCCGTCGTAAAGATGAAGGTCTGACCCACAGATAGCGCTGCTAGTGATCTTGATTACTGCATCACGCGGATTCAGGATCTTCGGATCGGGAACAGTTTCAACTCGAACGTCATATTTGCCGTGCCAGCACAGTGCTTTCATGCAACCTCCTCGGCAGCCGATGCGGCTTTACTGCGCAGTGGAGTTTTGCTGGCCAGCTTGTCCTGCTTTCTTGTTTCCTTCTGCTCACTCGCGCGACCTGATGCCTGGCCTTCGGTGGTTGAGATTTCGCCAGTCTCGAGGAATTGCTTCAGGCGTTTGAGATTGTGCTCGACCAACTGTCCTGGCTCCTGTCCAAAAAGCTTGGCAAACAGCGCAGCAGCTTTTCCACCAGGAGGGTTATAGTTGAGCGTCACCTTGAGGTAGGTTCCACGACCGTCAGGCGCTGGCGTGAAATGAACGCTACCGGCGTTGGCCACGTCTGAACCTGACAAGGAACGCCACGCGATCAGCTCGCCTTCCTTCTCGTTATAAATCTCGGCGTCCCATTCAATCGTTTTTCCGCCCGGACCCTTCGCTACCCAATGAGAAAGGTTCTTATCCACCTTGGTCACCGATTCGAGGTCTTCCATAAAGAGCGGCAGGTTCTCGAAATCGCGCCAGAACTTGTAGAGCTCCGCCGGCGAGCGATTTATGGTTATGGATTCTTCCACATGAACATCACGAGCGATTTCGTCTGAAGCTGGGGTCGCCGCCGTGTTTATTCCGAACGCTCGATACGCTTCACATTGGCCGGATGCGCCTCGGTAGAGAAGCCCGGCGCCTAATAGTCCAAGTGCGACTCCGCCTTTTGATCGGCTCTTCAAGGCGTAACCGATTAACGCTCCCCCACCGATCGCGCTGGCGATCCTTTCAATTTTTCCCACGTTCTGGGTGTCGCCATTCTTGGTGTCTACAACTTCTTCAGTCTCCCTGTTTTCGTCGAAAGTTACTTCCCATGTATCCATTTAATTTCTCCCTTTGTTCTAGCCGTTTATTTTCTAAATATGACTGCATCATTCATGCACGATTCAGCCGTGTAAGCTTCCAATACAAACGTCCCGCTACACCTGTTCGGCTTCAACAGCATCCGAAGCGCATAAACAGGAGAATCGCGCGTAAACATCAGATGAACCAGACTGCTGCAACACTAATGCCGATGGGATCCGTGAGTTGGGAAAGGTAACGAGATAATCAGCGTTGGCGGCCTCTAACTTGCTGCCAACGAAGCTGAAATTATCAAGAAACAATTAAATCTTAGGGTTAACAAGGGGGGGGTATGCGCAAATTTTTCCGTAACAACGGTCTTTCGCTGGTGCTATTTGTTTTGTTCTTTTTCACTTTCCTGATAGGGCAATCGGTAGTCGGTTCGTGGGAATACAACAACGATAGCCTGGACCACGGACAGCCTACACTCACGTATTTTCAGTATCTGGCTACGTCGCACTTTCTCGAGGCGACGATGGAAAATTGGGAGAGTGAGTTTCTGCAGATGTTTTTCTTCATCATCCTCACGGTCTTTCTCTATCAGAAGGGCTCCGCTGAATCGAAAGACCCGGATGAGAAGGAGCTGGTTGATAGAGATCCACGCAAGTCCCGAAACAAGAAGAACGCGCCCTGGCCGGTGCGAAAAGGTGGCGTGGTCCTGGCGGTTTATGAACACTCGCTGTCTCTTGCTTTCTTTTTGCTGTTTGCGATCTCATTCTTTCTACACGCAGTCGGCGGCGCTGGTGAATACAACTCCGAAATGCGGGAGCACGGAAAGACCGAGACGGTGTCAGCAATCGGGTACATGGGCACCTCTCGCTTCTGGTTTGAGTCTCTGCAAAATTGGCAAAGCGAGTTTCTAGCCGTGGGCTCGATGGTGGTGTTAACTATTTTCCTTCGCGAAAAAGGTTCGCATGAATCGAAGCCGGTGGACAGTCCTCATTCTCAAACAGGAGATTAGTAAGTCGAGCATAGTTTGGTGGACTGCGAGTGGGTTGGATAGGGGCCCAGGGACTCCAATGTTTGGACTTTAAGAGAATGGCGCAACGCGGCGAAGCTAGCGGACAGAGTAAAAGCCCAGGGCGAAGCGGAGCGCAGCCCTGGGTCGCGACGAACAAGAGTTCCGAGCCCGCGAAGCGGGCGACTGACGTTAAAAAACGACTGCCGCCTGCTTCGCATGCTCGAATTTTTCTGACGTGCTCCCCAAGGCTTCGCTGCGCTTCGCCCTGGGCTTTTACTCTCTCCGCCCGCTTTGCGGGCTCGTCGAATGGTTGACCCGATGGGGTGTATTGACTGGAGAGTGTCGAGCATTGTTTGATGGACCGCGAATTAGTTGCGTAAATATCAATGAACATGCAATGGTTCGACCCCCTATGGAAATCTCCGATCCTACTTCTCAGGGTTTGCGCAATTACACAAACGTACAGTTCGAGATCTTCATCGTCGCGTTCAGCCTGCTGCCTTTTGTTGTCCTGGCGTATTTCTATTCTGAGTTGCCTGACCGCGTTCCGTTGTTCATGAAGCTCAACGGCGACGTTGCGGTATGGACCGAAAAGAACCTGTTGTCGGTTTTCCGAGTGCCGTTGATGGCGCTTGATACGCAGCTGTTTTGCTTCGTCACGAAGTACGGTGTGGTCCAATCTGATTTAAAGGCGGCCTCCGGTATCGCTGAACGATCCACTGAACTGCGGAAACGAGAGGTGAGGTTGACAGCCGGACTGTTGGATTGGTTCCGATGTCTGGTTGCCATCAAGCTGAGTGCCGCGTCACTCGATACGATTTTTCTTAGTGTCGACCGATACAAGTTCCTTGCAAAACCAGCGTTTGTCGTTACCGCGATCGCAGCTTTGCTTTCAATCGCCGGGGCGCTTTTCTATGCATATCGGTGGTATCAATTGAAGCGAGAGATAAAAACCGCGTACACAGATGTGGCGAGTCGCTGGCCAATCAATGTGGAGCGTGTGTATGGCAGAGTCTTATATTTCAACCCTTCTGATCCCGTCCTGTTTGTAAACAGATACGTTTTAAATTTCGGTAACAAATGGGCGTGGGTCTTTATCGGTAGCATTGTCGCTTATCCGATACTGGTGTTTTCAGGGAGCTAGTTGCGATTGCCCAAATGCTCTCCTACCTTCACCAAGAATCTTCTTGCTGAGACTCACCAGCGATCGCCAGGGAAGACGGATGCGTATAAGTCCGGATGTTACAGCACCCGGATATCACGTTCTGAAAAGATCAACCAATCCGCCCCTGAGCGCTGCCACCTGAGCTCCTGAATCACTTCGCCTTGCCTGCTGCGCCGCCCGTTTTCAATCCGATACTTTTTTCGGTAGCGCATGATCGCCACCCGTCCGCTGTCCTGGAAAATTATTTCCGGTTCCTGTGCGCTAATATCAATACCGGTGGCTGTTGCAAACACGCGCGCTTTCTCGTCACGCACAAAGCTCCGCGCTGTATTTCGGGTCAGGTAGTAGGCCTTTAGTCGTGGGGCGTAAAAGACCATCTGTTTCTCAATATCTCGGTTGTTTGTCGCCTCGATCCATTCTCTCAGTGCTTTGCGCAGAAGGTCCGCCGCCGACTCGTCACTACCGCTTGTTGCTGGCGCTGTAGTGCTTTCCGATGAAGTGGCAATCTGAGGCTCGCCGTACAACTCCCATCGCGCCACGTTCGAAATTTTGTTGTAAACGCTGCGAATAACCAACGGCTGATCCAGACCTTCGGCAGTTATATGCCGCACCACCTGAAGACGTTTGCCGCCATCAGTAGACTCAAACACGACTGTAAAATTGTCCTCGGTTTTGCCACGGGAGGTGAAGATCACTCGATCATTATCAATTGAAAATTTAACGCCTACAGTGTGACCGTCAGCCGCGCGCGTGTTCCTGGCAACGCCATCTGCGACGAACGTCATGCGCGGAGCGCGCGAAGAACCCAGACTGATTTGTTTGCCGAGTCGCTCGATTGCCAGCAGGTCAGGAGGCGTGAATCTCACTGCCAGGTCGACGAAGAAGCGTTGCTGGTCGCGAAACGGAACCTTACTCGAGGCGTCTGCTACCACAGAATAAAGTCTGTCGCTCGCACCAACGTCGATTCGGTAGAGTCCCGTGAGGTGATCCTGGGAAGCGGTTTGTGAAGATGGTGCTGGATGAATCGGTAGCGCGCTGGGTGCGGCGAAAAATAAGACGAGGACGACAACTAGAATTGACACTGGCTCCCCCCTTGACCTGGTAAAAATCGAACGCTTGTTTTCCAAAGAATACTGCAAAACCCAGGTGATGGATATGCGCCCCAGGTACATCGCTTGAGATGTTCGGCGCTGACTCGGGCGTTAACCCAACTCGCAACAAGGGGTCATTGGATTCTCTTGGTAAAAAGTTCAAAAGGAACTTGCCTCCATCTGTCGCCGTACTTACCGGCAGATGAATCTGTCAACTTCAACAAAGATTTACTGTGGGCTGATAGCGTTTCTGATCCTGGTGAAGGTGATCTTTCTGCTTTTCCCGACAGCCTTTCCCCTCACAGAGCAGGAAAGCGCGTTCTACTGGACCACAATCCTTCTAATAGCATCGATCGGTTTTGTAGGATTCGTTCTTTCAGAAAGAACCGGCTTCCCTGAAATCTGGGACGCTCGCATTTCCAATTGGCAACGGTTCTTCATCCCTGCATTGATCGGAGTGGTCTACGGCATTGAAACTGTTCTCCGCCAATTGCCGAATCCAGAACCCATTCACCTAAAGCTGCCGCTCTCGATTCCGTTCTATGCTTACGGCGCGATCTTCCTTGAGATCATGTTGCGACTGTTTGCCGTCACATTTCTTACCTGGCTCATCTCGAACGTAATCCTGAGAGGCAGATGGCAAACAGGAGCTTTTTGGATCGCCGCCATTGTCCCTGCCCTCTACGAGCCGTTGCCGCACATCCAAACCGAGTTGAGTGCTGCGCCGTCAATCGCGACTCCGGCTATCATTATTAAGTGGGCTACCGAGCCGCTCTTTATCGCAAATGTGGTTTCCGCTTACCTGTATCGAAAATACGGATTTCTCGCCCCGGTTGTGATGCGTCTTTCGTTTTACCTTGTCTGGCATATTATCTATGGAGGATTGATAGCTCCTTGAAGGAGATGAGTGAGAAAAATATGATCGATCGAATCGTTGATGGCCGCACTGACCTGGTCTTTGAGTATGTGTCTGAGGGCAACCCGGCAAGTTCGACGGATAAGCACGGCGTGTCCTTAATCCGCTGGTGCGCCTATTACGGTGATGTTAGCGCCATCAGATTTTTGCTCGCGAACGGTGAATCACTCGATTCACTGGGAAACAATTTCGACCTCAACGGCGCAGCGTTTCATGGTCACTGGCAACTCTGTCAATTCCTAATTGAGAACGGCGCTGACGTGAATCGTCCCGAAGGTGATACCGGGGAGGCTCCGTTGCATTCAGCCCTTTGCACTTCCGATCGCCTGGCTCACGACCTGGTAATCAAAGTGTTACTTGCAGCGGGTGCCGACCCAAATTGCGTTACTAATGAATCGGTTGAAACGGGTGCGTTCATGCGTGATTGCAGAACGAAAGGTGAAACACCCTTGCATCGTGCAGCCGCCTTTGGGACTGAGGAAACCGTTCAACTTCTCCTGGTTGCTGGCGCTAAGGTCGATGCCAAAGATATGAATGGAGACTCGCCACTAAGCTGGGCGAGTTGGTATGCGCGTCCCGATTCGATTTTGAGGACGTTGTGTTACGGCGACTTCGGCATACATCCGGACCGGCGCAGTATGAAAGCAAATCTGCTAGGCAACCCGCATGAGTGATGTTGGACCATTGGCCAACTCTTCGGAGTACGACGGCCTCGATGTCCGAGATGCTTTAGGAACCTCTGAACAAGTGGATACGAGCTGTTAAAGAACAAAGCAGGGACACAGTTTGTTTTGGTGCCGTTTCGTGTGAATTCGTGGATCGTGTGATAGGTAACAGAAAGGATGATCCACGAATTAACACGAACTACACGAAACACTTTTTTTCTGAATCTTTTCCCTTGCGCATGAGCTCTTGTTAAGAGCTTCCTTTAGCTTGTCGTCAAGCTAGTCAAACCTCAACCAGAACAACAGATAACGTCGCTGACGGACTTTATGGCGACCTCGACAAGCTGATGAAGCATGTCGGACATTAGGAGGGCATATGAAACATCTGGAGCCGGTTTTGTACCGGCACAGATTGGTTGACCCATCCGTAGAGATTGAGCTACAAGGAGCCAACACAAGAAGGTTTAGCACCATGACCAGACAATCATTCAACCTCAAGTTCCTTCAACTCACGTTGCTGGTAATCCTACTGAGCGTATCCCCGTCGGCCTTGAGCAGTCGACCAGCCGAAACGTTTCGAGGTTTTACGTTAGTCAGGCAGGTTACCGACTACGATAACGTTGGCCACTCAATGCCCGCATACACCGAAACGCTTTATGTTTCCAAAACCGGTGATTGGCGCTACGTGGGGCGTTATCCAAACGGTCAGACCATTGAAACCATCTATCTATGCAACAAGGGAGTCTTCTATACGGATCACCGTAACAAGCAATTGGTAAGGTTCGACACTGTCGGCGCGGGCCGCCCAGGTCCTACCACCGCAGAGCGCTTGCAAGCGGATCCGAAGTTTGTCCGGACCGAAGAGTTGTTAGGCCACCGTGCATACCTTCACACTCGCCAAGCTCATAACTACATTGAAGAAACTTATTTCAATCCGGCGTTGGGCCCATTTCCGTTCAAGCGAGTCAACTACCACCAAAGTTATACGCGAATTGAGGAGCCGGTTAGTCTCGAGTTCGGGGAGCCCGACGCTGCAAATCTTGCGCCCCCTGACTATCCGTTGAATGAGCAAGAACTGTTTTATGACAAAAGCCTCGCCGAACGATTGGAAGAACAACCTAACGCGACCTACCCTCCCGAGGCTCAGGCTCTCAAGATCTCTGGTGAGATCCTCATACAAGTTATCGTTGATGAATCGGGACGAGTAGCCAGAGCGGTGGTTATTCGAAATTTGCCACTGCTTGCGGGACCCGCACTTGAAGCGGCTTCTCGAACGCGATTTTCCCCTTTTCTCCGCGGTGGCAAACCGGTCAAGGTCTCGGGCTTAATCAAATACCAATTTCCTGCCCAATGAGTTTATTTTAGGTTTTTCGCAGAAATTAATACGCAACAGTGATCCGCTCGCTACCCCGACACGTCGGGGTTCTACACCGAGGGACCGTCAACTTCTGTGCAACACCAGTCTTCTCCAGGTGTAGAGCGGGTTTCTCTCTGCGGCTTCGCCGCCGCACAGTGCGGAAAGCCTTCGGCTTTCCGTTCACGACCTATAAGTTTCTGAGGCTCAGCCTCAGGAAAAGACAGATGACTGATTCGGAAAGGCTGAGCCTTTCCGCACTGTGCGGCGGCAGAGCCGCAGGCTTAAGGTTGGTGAAGTGCTTTCATTCGAGCACAATTCTTCAAGACGCTTAGGCAGCGAACGGCGGAGGGATTTACATCGAATATCGGCATTCAATCGAAACTCATCAGCCGTGCGAGGTAAGCTCATGCCTAAAGTTATTTCTTGTCTCGTGATTCTCATCATCGCGAGTGTTGCAGTAGTCGGTCAGAACACTGAGACAAAAGAGTTCCGTTCGGAACAGTACCAGTTCTCGATTAAGTACCCCGTAAACTGGACCAATGGAACCCGGAAGGATTACAGCTTTACTGACGGGCGCCGGGATAATTACGGCGTAGTAATGTTTGTCTCACCCGTCGTGTGGGACGAAGATCAACAGAATGCCGCTGCAATCATCATTTGCAGTCAGCCCAAGGGTCAGGAGTTGGTTGGGCTAGCCAAAGATGCATGTCGACCTCGCGACGCCCACCTTTCTGACCTCTGGAAAAACCGGGTTCTCTCGCGTAAACAAATAAAGATTGACGGTGTTGACGCAGAACGAATAGAAACTGTCAGCCAGGATAAAGAACTTTTTCATTACTATGTTTCCTTTGCGACGAAGGAACGAACATTCTTTATCACGGGCACTTTCTTCAAACATCAATCCGATGTATTTGACACATTCAAGTATGAGCCTGAGTTTGACAAATTCTTAGCGTCCTTCCGGTTCCTAAGCTGATTCGCCCGCCCGGTGTTCACGCTGGCAAGAGAAACCGATGATCGAAAAGAAGGTTTTTGCGGAAAGGCCTTTCGGGTCTGTACCCGAACACATCCTGATCATGTGCGGCGTCGTTGTGCTCTGGTTTGGCAATTCATTTCTCAGAGAACCTCTTCCGCCCAAGGTTCTAATTTTGATCTTTGGCGGCGGTTACGTTTTGTTTTTTCTGGTCAGCGGTTTGAGTAGAAATCTTACGATCACTTGCGATTCGCTCGGGTGTGACGTGCAGAGCAAATTCTTTTGGCAACGCGCGGGGAAGGACTTCAGTTTCAAATGGGCCGAAGTGACGGAGACAAAGTTCAAGCGTGCCCGCGTCTCATCAACCACGGCCATGTTTTTTTGGGTGGTAGCCAGTGGCGAGCCCAGACGACTTCTAAGGCGAGACTGGTTCGCCGCAGATACGCTCGAGGATTTTGTCGCGTTGGTGAATGAGTCTACGCCTCACTTGCCGTATGTCTGGGTGAAGGATGCGCTCGCTCCTAATGTGATCGACAAGGTTGGACAGTTTAGAAAAGTTCGCCGCGTTGCGGCATGATGGTCGCTCGGAGTAGTTTCTAATCGTCGGCGTCGACGATAGACCCGTTAGCAATCGTGAGTGAGTCGATACAAACATTAGCTTCCATTCAGTCCGACTTCGATCGGATCGCGTTACTTCCGCCCGACGCGTGGGATCACAACACGCACTACCACCCGTGGCTTCTCGCTCAGATTCCGACTCACTGCAAACGTATTCTTGAAATTGGCTGTGGCACTGGAAGTTTCACTCGTTTATTGGGCCAGCGAGCGGACAGCGTCCTGGCCATCGACCTATCACCCGAGATGATTCGCCTCGCTCAGGAACAGTCCAGCATTCATCCAAACATTGATTTCGTAGTAGGGGACGCGCTTAGTTACGAGTTCGGCGAAGAACAGTGTGATTGCATCACTTCGCTGACGACGATTCACCATTTGTCGATGGCTGCCATCCTGGACAGGATCAAAGGGGCTTTGAAGCCGGGTGGCATTTTCGTTTGCCTTGATCTTTACAAACGATCCACTTTGACCGATCTGCTCATTGATGGAGTCGCTTATTTTTCAAGTCCCTTCCTCAGGTTAATCAAAACTGGAAAGCCGCGACCCGATAAGCACTGGAGAGTTGCGTATGACGAGCACGGAAAGACGGATACCTACCTCGCGCTATCGGAGATCAGACAGCTTTGCGCGGATGCCTTGCCGGGAGCGGTGGTGAGAAGGCATCTTTTCTGGCGTTATTCGATCATCTGGAAAAAAGAGTAGTCACTGTTCTCTGTGTCTATGTGGTAGGTGCCCTTTTTACAGTTAAAGCCACCACAGAGACATAGAGAATACCGAGGGCGCACAGAGAGTTGAAAATATCGCGACAGACTCCGACCGGGCTAAGGTGGACTTACTCATGAAAACTCAAACAACCCCTAAAGACATCGACGAGTACATCGCGGGGTTCCCGAAAGAAGTGCGCGCTCTCCTCGAGAAGGTCCGAGCGACGATCCGAAAGGCAGCGCCCGATGCGGAAGAAGCAATCAAATATCAGATTCCCACGTTTACCCTCAATGGCAATTTGGTTCACTTTGCGGCGTTCAAACAACATATTGGGTTCTATCCGGCTCCAAAAGGGATTGAGAAATTCAAAGCTGAGTTAGCTGAATATGAGGCGGGTAAGGGCACGTTAAGATTTCCGTTGGATAAGCCGATTCCTTTTGACTTGATAAGCAGGATTGTTAAGTTCAGGGTTCAGGACAATTTGGAGAAAAAAGCGAAAGGGAAGAAACGGTAAAATGAGTTCAAACTTGAATCAACAACGATCGGCCAACGATGAAAGAATGCCCCCGTGCGTTTTGTGTAGGACGCCTATGGAGCCGGTCATGCAAATGCCGGTGAGGGTGGGTGGGCCAAATTCAGGGATGGTATTCTTCAGAGAGTGGCAGGAAATGGACGAGAGAATTCTGATCCTGGATACTTACCGTTGTCCCAATTGTCGCAGGCTGGACTTCTTCGACCTCGACATGAGCTTGCCTTACAAGTGACTAGATCCAACTCCTTGGAGTGCGCCGGCCTGGCGGCGCTTTGGCCTACTTAGTAAATGATCATCTGGATTAGTAATGTCGAGCGGAGGCCAAAGCGGCGCCAGGCCGCCGCACTCCAAGGAGTTGTTTTCAAATGGCGAAGGAAGATGAAAAAGGAGACCAATAATGTCCGCGACTAATCCTGAAATGGACGCACTGAAAACTCGACTCAAGGGCATGTGGATGGCCGGTGACTTCGGCGAAGTTGCAAAGCACATTGAAACCGGCGCGGAGGATTTTATTGCGCGGCTGTCGCTCAAACCCGGCGATCGCGTACTCGACGTTGCTTGCGGTAGTGGCAATCTGTCGATCCCTGCAGCGCGTGCGGGCGCAATCGTTACCGGCGTCGACATCGCCACGAATCTGATTGAACAAGCTCGTGCGCGAGCAGCGTCGGAAGGTCTGACAATTCAATTTGATGAAGGCGACGCTGAGCACTTGCCTTATGACGACGCGTCGTTTGATGTGGTCGTGAGCATGTTCGGCGCGATGTTCGCGCCAAGGCCTGATCTAGTCTCGGCTGAACTTGTCCGCGTTTGCCGGCCGGGTGGACGGATTGCAATGGCCAACTGGACGCCGGCTGGTTTCATCGGCCAAATGTTCAAGATCACAGGCAAACACGTACCGCCGCCGGCAGCGATGCCGTCGCCGCTCCAGTGGGGAGATGAAGAGAAAGTGCGAGAACGGCTGCGTAATGGTGTCGGCGATTTGCAGTTAACGAACCGAATATGTCCGTTTCTCTATCCGACTCCTCCGGCCGAAGTAGTTGAATCATTTCGGATGTATTACGGCCCAACGCAGAAGGCGTTTGCTGCGCTCGATGAAAATGGGCAGGCTGCACTACGGAAGGATCTGGAGGAACTCTGGAGCGCGAATAATCAGGCGAAAGACAACACTACTTTTGTTGAAGGCGAGTACCTCGAAGTCGTAGCGACCAAAGCGTGACGAACGAGCGGCTCGGCCTCCGCACCGTGCGGAAAGGCTCTGCCTTTCCGCATACCTGTATTAACTCTTTGAGGCTGCGCCTTCCACCAAATTGTCCATTTTATGTGCCTGCAGCAAACCCGTCTCGCGGAGACTCCTAGTGAACACGACTCCATTAACCAACATTGCGCCAGAAGTCTTTAGAAAGCGTCTACTGATTGAAGGATATTTTGACATTGAAGTCACGGAAGATGTTCTGCGAGGTTATTTTTCTCGGATCACGACCGAACTTGGTTTACGTACTTACGGTGAACCAATTATTCATCACACCAGCGGAGCAGGTAAGGAAATCAACGAAGGCTTTGATGGGTTTGTGCCGCTCGTGGATTCGGGCATTTACATCGGCGTCTGGGTTAATCCAAAATTTCTCTCAACTATTATCTACACCTGTGGAGAATTTGACGCCGAGAAAGCGGTGAGTCTGGTCCAGGAGATCTTTCGACTTTCAGATTTTCAGTCAGCGATCTTTTAACAGCGCGCAAATCAGACTTCTCCTTGGAGTGCGCCGGCCTGGCGGCGCTTTGGCCTACTTACTGAATAATCATTTGGAGTAGTAATGGCGAGCGTGGGCCAAAGCGCCGACAAGGCGGCGCACTCCAAGGAGTTGGTTTTAATGCCTCAGCTGACCTTCGAAGAGATCTACTCCAGGGTTCCCGCTGACCAGGTGGCACGTCTGCAGGAATTTCGCCGCACACATTCCTACAAACATCTGAACGTTGGTGCAGCGGAGTGGCAATACATTTCATGTGGGCAGGGAAATCAAACTTTGCTGTTACTGCCCGGCGCGCTGTCGGTGGGCGAGTCTGTGTTCCCACTAATAGCATGCTTAGAGGATGATTACCGCATCATCGCGCCTTCTTACACGCTTTCGCTTTCGATGACCGAACTGTGTGCCGGCATCGCGCGCATTCTGGAAGCCGAGGGTGTGGACGAGGCTCATGTGTTCGGCGGATCGTACGGCGGCCTCGTGGCCCAGTATTTTGTAAGACAACATCCTGCGAAGGTTCGTAGTCTTATTCTTTCGCACACCTTTGTACTGACATCCAAATACGCCAAGCCATTGTGGATTGCCGGGAAATTGTTTCCGGCGTTTCCTCAACGCCTACTCGTTCCTTTGCTCAAAGCACGGCTTAACAGAATCTTGCTTTCGACGTTGCGCGCGGCCAATCATCCTGAAACACAGTTTTGGACCGCATACCTCAACGAAGCCATTGTCTCGAATCAGCTCAGAGAGGTCTTCATACATCAGAGCAAGTCGTTATTGGACTTGATGGGCCAGCCTGCATTTACATCCGATGATTTAAGCGGCTGGAAAGGTAAGATATTAATCATCGAGTCGATCGATGACCCTGCGATAGCAGCGCGAGACAGAGCATTCCTCAAGAGTGTCTATCCTCAAGCGGAAGTGCATACGTATACTGACGCAGGACATGCATCGTCGATCCTGAAGCGCGACGAAGTTGTGAAGCTAATAAAGACCTGGACCAGACGATCGTAGTCGGGGTGGGTCGTAGTGGCATGAGGTCAGTACCACCGCGCGGTAGCGGGTGGGTTACTCGATTGGCGATTTGCAATTGTCGATTGCCGAATTGGCTTTCCGCCGAGGTGAATCGCAAATCGGCAATTGGCAATCGCATGACCCACCGACTACCGCGCGGTGATACCGGCATTGGTACCTAACTGCTTGCCGCAAACCTGCTTCATAAGTCAACATACACCGCCGACACCAACATGAAGCGATGCTTGAAATGTAATCGAGAGTACGTTGACGACACATTAAGGTTTTGCCTTGATGATGGCACTCCGTTGTCTGAAGCGAGTTATCGTAGTGAAGCTCCGGCGACTCAAGTCTTGCACCAGCGGACTGCCGCGAATTTCAGTCCGTCAATTCCGACCATTCCATCCTATTCAGCGCGTAACCCAGTTCCTTCTGAACAACACCAGGTGCGTCGCTCAAATCCTATCCTGATTGCGGGCGTCATTGCCGTTGTGCTCCTGCTGGCTGCGTTAGTCGCTCTTGCAGGTTATTTCGTTTTCAAACAAACCGGTGAAGAGGATGCAGCCAAAACCAATACCAACCAATCAGAGACGCCTCGCAAGAAGAGCAGCCCTGCGGATGGTCGCAACTCCAACGAGGATCCATCGCCTGAACCCACCGAGCCAAAAGCAAACACGCCCATGAAGATCACTGCAAGTGCGTCATCAGTCCGATTGGCGGTTCAGAGCAATACCTACTATGCGGAGAACGCGATTGATGGAAAGCGCACCACCGCCTGGATCGAGGGAGGAGACGGTGCCGGCACCGGCGAATGGATTCGTTTTGATTTTGATCGAGAAATCAATCTCCATCGGATACTTTTCCAGCCTGGTTACTTTAAAAGTTCCTATGCGTGGGGACAGAATAATCGTCTCGCTTCTGTGACGGCACAATTTTCCGACGGGAGTTCACGCGAGCTGACCTTCGCAGACCGGATGGAGAGTCAGAAGATTGATGTTGGCAACGTCCGCACACGGTGGGTGAAGTTCGTAATCAATTCAGTTTATTACGGGACCGATCCGGATACGGCGCTCTCTGAAATCGCGTTTGAGTGGGACCAATAGCCCTGCCCATCCCCACATTGACTCTCATTTAAATCAATGCGAATGAAATCCTGTCCTACCTGCCAACGCACATTTGAAGAGACTCTGACTTTCTGCCTGGTGGACGGCTCTGTCCTTTCAGCGCCATCTGGCGCCAATGACATCCCAGGCATAACAGACTCTCACCGTAGTGATCCGGCGGCTACGAAAGTCTTAAATCCAACCACACGAGCGGGTGGTTCACGGCATTCAGACCTTTCCACGATAGTATCCCCGCAACCTCTACCTCTGTACTCCCCTAAACAGCAATTGGCAGAAAAGCCACGCGGTAAGCCATGGATGGCGATTGGAATTGCCAGTTCGGTTGTCGTGATATTTGTAGTAGGCGCCATCCTGGGTGTGATTTGGCTCGGGCGGAAGAGTGCCGGAGGTAGCGAATCCAACTCAAACGTAGAAAACGTCAATCTGAAACCAAGTCCAACAGCAACCGCCGCCACTGGCGATGGAGGTTGGGAAGCGATGACCGATAAGACATCCCTGAACGGGGAAAACCTGACTTACTATCCGGGAACAACTCCAGAACAGTGCCGTGCAGATTGCGATAAGGATGTGAGGTGCAAGGGATTCACTTTTATAAGAGCTGGTGCGTACAATCCCAATGATTCTGCCATGTGCTACCAAGCGGCCGTTGTGACAGGCAGCGCGACTCACCCATGCTGCATCTCGGCAATAAAACGCAAATAGACTGCGCTCCGAGCAATGGTGCAGTAGCCCGACCGTTAGGGAGGGCGTCATGTTGACGTAAGATATTCGTAAAGGACAATGAGGTGCGCGCGACGCCCTTCCTAACGGTCGAGCTACTGCTCCGAAATATGAAGAGTGCTGCTGTATCAATCGAAATGCCTTCCGAGTCTGCTGAGGACTTCGCAGAATTGGGTTATGAAGGTCCTGTACGCGTCCTCTCGGCACAGGAGTGCCAGCATTTTCTGAAAGCAATTGCAGACCCCAATCATCCCTCACCGTTAGACTGGAACAAGGGGCAGGCAGCGAATTCACGCATCTTCTACGAAATCGGAAGTCATCCGGCGATTGTTGATCGAGTGTCGGCAATTCTGGGCCCGGATGTGATGCTTTGGGGCGCCAGCATGCAGGACCGGGCCCCCGGCGCTGTTCATCCATGGCACTCGGATATCGAGTCGTCGCTTCTTCCTAACAAAACCGTTTCGGTGTGGTTGGGCCTCGAGAATACGAATCGCAAGTCGTCACTCAGGATTATTCCTCATTCGCACCACTTCGGTGTGACTCTGCAGCAAGTACGACACGAGCACGGCAAAGCGCGCGATGAAGCTACCGATAACGACATTCTGAATTGGGCGCGCGCACGAGATGAACGAAGCCATCTAGTTAAGCTCGATATGGCCGACGGTGACGCTGTCTTCCTCGACGGACAACTGTGGCATGGCTCCCGTAACCTTTTTTCTGAAACGCGTCGGGCTCTGCTACTGCAATACGCAACTCCGGACGCTGCGATACGAATTCCGGATCTGAACTATCTGGACTGGCCATTCCGCCAATTTAGTTTTCCGAAGCCCGCGTGTGTAATGGTCAAAGGAAGCGGTACAACCGACATAAACCGAATCGTTCCTCCTCCGGTGGCCGGCAACAACGCCGCAGCCGCCCCGCGGCTGACTAGCCGGGTTTGTCCGGTGCATCTTCCTCTCGCACCTCCTGCCAGTGCAGGCTGGAAACCGTATTTTCTTTTCCACGGTTCCACATCTGAACTGTCGCTGCTCAGTTGTCATGTTTCAGTTTTGATGCCGGGTCATTGTCCGCACCCTCCGCACAAACACGACGATGAAGAATTGTTGATCCTGCTGAGAGGCGAAGTGCTTATCACGCTTCCCGAGGCGGACGGTGGGAACGTAGATCATCAGCGGCGTTTGACCGCTGGGCAGTTTGTTTATTACCCCGTTGATTTCCCACATACGCTCCAAACTGTAAGTGAAGAGCCGGCAAATTATTTGATGTTCAAGTGGCAAAACCAGTCGCGAACTTCAGGCGACCACCTCGCTTTCGGTCAGTTCAATATTTTCGAGACAGTAAATGGATCGGTAGAAACTGGTTTTTCGACGCAAGCTATGTTTGAGGGTTCCACTCCATACCTCAGCAAACTTCATTGCCATACTTCGTCGCTAACACCCTCGGCTGGTTACGAGCCGCATATTGACTCCCATGACGTCGCTATTGTTGTCCTTGAGGGCGAGGTTGAACTCCTGGGACAACGCGTAGGACCTCATGGCGTAGTCTTTTGCCCTGCGGGAGAACCTCACGGGATACACAATCCGGGCGACGTGGTGGCGAAGTATATTGTTTTTGAATTTCATGGAAACCAGATGGCGTTGGCTGATGAAGTTGCTGTTCCCCCTGCTGCACCGCTGCCAGATCTGCCACGCAGCAAACGAACCCTGATGGATCTCTTGAAAGGGTTTCTAAAGAAACAATAACTCCCAACCGTGATACCTTAGTCATCCCCCCGTAAGAGTTGCGGTTAGCTTTATGTAACGAAAGAATCTGCGAAGGATTGTTCGAGGGGTATAGGATGAACCCGCAAGTAAGTGTCGTGCTGCCGACCTACAACAGAGCACAAACGCTGGAACGATCAATTCGAAGCGTACTCAACCAGACCTTCACCGATTTCGAACTCATCATTGTTGATGACGGATCCACTGACGAGTCGAATTCAATTCTCCGCAAGTTTGCTGACTTAACAAACGTAATCCTGGCCTCCCGTCCGCGACGCGGTTGTTCGGCCGCGCGCAACTACGGAATCCGTGTGGCGCGTGGACGCTATGTGGCCTTCCAGGACAGCGATGATGAATGGATGCCCGATAAGCTTGCGAAGGCAGTCGCCGCTCTTGAACAGTCTGACAAGGACACCGGAGTTTTCTACAGTGACATGCTCATCGTTAGGAGCGACGGCAGTGTTACTGACTTCAGAGCACCGCAACTGAAACCTGGTGTTCTGATTAATGAAGACACAAGGGATTATCAAGTACACTCAATCGGAATTCAGTCGGCAGTTATCAAGCGGGAGTGTTTCGAAAGCGTGGGCTACTTTGATGAAGCCCTTCCAAGGCTGATCGATCTGGAAATCTTTATTAGGCTGTCAGATAAGTTTCGATTCGTTCATTCCGATGAGACCCTCGTCAGGTTCTACTTAGGAGAGGGAATCTCGACCGATGGAAAGGCGCTGATCAAGGCGAGGAGACACTTGCTCGCCAAATATCGACGAAGGTTAAAGCTCCAGAGTCATCACCTGGCTTGGCAATACGTACACCTCGCCCTGGCGTTGGATGAAAATGATCGAAAGTATTTGAGTATGCTGTGTTTTCTGAGAGCGTTTCTGGCATCCCCGAACCATCCAGAAATACGCCGGGAAGTGTCTGACGCTATGCGGCGTTATCGGGGCCGCTCAATTAGTGAACGACCTAATCAGTCATTGACATAGCTGCGGCCTTTGACATAAATCTGTCCCGCACCGTTGTTGTATAACACCCCGACTGGCTTTTCGTTCACCTTCCACCGAAAGGAGCAGTCCATGAACCGCACTCTCTTATTTGTCGCTCTAATAATCCTATTTTCTCCGGGCTCGAGCCCGCGAGTCTCTGCTCAGGAGCACCAATCCCCTCATTCTCAAGGGCATCGCCACGATCCGGGTGAGAAGCTCGGTACGGTCAATTTCAAAGTCTCCTGTAGTCCACAGGGCCAGAAGCAGTTTAATCACGCCGTCGCGTGGCTTCACTCTTTCGAATATGAGGAAGCGGAGAAGGCTTTCACCGAAGTAACTGTCACTGATCCCAAATGTGCGATGGGCTACTGGGGCATCGCAGCGAGTAACTATCATCCTCTTTGGGCGCCGCCCAGCGCGGCAGAACTACAAAAAGGACTGAGTGCCATTCAAAAGACCAAGACTATCAGCGGCTCAAGTCAGCGAGAGCTGGACTACATTTCCGCACTCGAGATGTTTTTCAAAGATCCTGACAGGCTCGATCACCGTACCCGCACCTTCGCTTACAGTGACGCGATGAAGGCGGTCTATCAAAAGAACTCTTCGGACAATGAAGCAGGTGTTTTCTATGCATTGACGCTGATCGCAACTGGGATGATGGCCCAGGACAAAACCTACACGCGAGAAAAGGAAGCAGCTCAGATTCTGAATCGCGTACTTGCGAGCGAGCCGCAGCATCCTGGAGTTGCACACTACATCATTCACAGCTACGACTATCCCGCGTTGGCAAATCTCGCGCTACCAGCTGCGCGGAGTTACGCCAAAATTGCCCCAGCGTCTGCCCATGCGCAGCATATGCCTTCACATATTTTTACGCGATTAGGTTTGTGGTCCGAAGCCGTCAAATCAAATCTCGACGCAAAGGCATCTGCGCAAGCTTTCGCCAAGCGAAATAACATGACCGGTGCGTGGGATGAACAGCTTCACGCGATGGACTACCTGGCGTATGCGTACTTGCAGGCGGCGCATGACAAGCAGGCTTGGGGCGTGCTTGATGAAATAAACAAGCTTGAGAAAGTTGAGCCTCAGAGTTTCAAAGTGGCATATGCGTTTGGAGCCGTGCCAGCGCGATATGCACTCGAGAGGCGACGCTGGGATGAGGCAGCGAAGTTGACGGTTCCCGCGGGCACTTCAAAAACGTTTCCCTGGCAGACCTTCCGTTGGGCCGAGGCCCACATTCATTTCGCGCGAGCGATTGGCGCCGCTCGCAGTGGCGACGCTACTGCAGCTCGTAGCGAAGTTGAGAAGTTAACCGAGATCCACCAGGCGCTGGTTGGAGTAAAGGCTGGTTACGATTGGGCCAAACAGGTGGACATCGAGCGTCTCGTCGCGTCGGCCTGGTTGGCCCAGGCCGAAGGTAAATCTGATGAGGCATTGCGATTAATGCGAGCGGCGGCTGACCTGGATGATGCAACTGAAAAACATCCGGTTACACCCGGCGCAATTCTTCCGGCACGCGAGCAGCTCGGCGAGCTGCTGTTAGAACTTAAGCAGCCGGTGGCCGCCTTGCCGGAGTTCGAGACTTCTTTGCTCAGCGCGCCGAATCGCTTCAATGGGATTTATGGTGCGGCGCGGGCTGCCCGACTGGCGAAGGACGAGAAGAAGGCGAAGACTTACTATGGACAACTACTCGCGCTCAGCAAAGACTCCAACAGTGTCAGACCCGAGATCGAGGAGGCTCGAGTGTTCCTCGGCCTGCCGAGCGTGAAGAACTCCGCGAGTGCAAGGTAGACCACGATTAGGAACCGAGGTTGCACAAAAAACCCCGATTTCGGACTGCGGCTCTGCTGCCGCACAGTGCGGAAAGGCTCAGCCTTTCCGAATCAGTCCTCTTTCTTTTTTGAGGCTGAGTCTCAGAAAGTTATGAATCGGTGACGGAAAGCCGAAGGCTTTCCGCACTGTGCGGCGGCGAAGCCGCTGAGGAGGAGTCTCGATCTCAATCCTGGAAAAAGAGTCAAACATACTATCGGCGTTGAACGGTTACTTTCCATGAAGATCATATTCACACTATTAGCCATTCTCTTCATCGGACTCTCCACGCACGCTCAACAAGGACGGCAGTTGGTCCACGGACAAGCCGCGGCGTCGGTTAAGCGCATAGCACTGGTTATCGGAAATGGAAAGTATGAGAACGCGCCGCATCTAAAGAATCCGACTAATGATGCGACCGACATCGCCGAAAGTCTGGGCAAGGCGGGGTTTACCGTGGACCACGGAATCAACCTTACCCAGCGCCAAATGAAGGCTATGATTCGCGCGTTTGGAGAGAAGTTGAAAGCTGGAGGTCAGGGATTATTTTACTTCGCCGGCCACGGCGTCCAATTACGTGGGCGCAACTACCTGATTCCTGTTGATGCGAATATTCAAAGTGAGGCTGATGTTGAAGACCAGGGGGTTGATACCAATCTAATGCTGGGGATCATGGATGAAGCGGGGAATGGACTAAATGTCGTCATCCTGGATGCATGCCGTAATAATCCGTTTGGGAGAAGTTTTCGCTCCGCCTCAAACGGATTGGCCCAGATGGATGCCCCGAGTGGGACGCTGATTGCCTATGCGACGGCTCCTGGTTCAATTGCGAGCGATGGCAATGCGAGGAACGGCCTGTATACCCAGGAGTTGTTGAAGAACATGCTGGTACCGGGCTTGAGTATTGAAGAAGTATTCAAACGCGTGCGCATCGCAGTTCGCAACTCGACCGGAGGCCAGCAGACACCATGGGAAGCGTCATCGTTGACGGGTGATTTTTACTTCACTCCATTGACATCTAAAACGATTCCACCAATCGCCTCTGATCCTATCGTCGTCCCTCGACCATCCTCAGAGCCGCAACCAGAAAAATCAGAACCAAGCAGAGTGGAATCTGGGGGCGTTCTCAACGGCAAAGCGATTAGCCTGCCAGAGCCGGCGTATCCCGCGGCGGCGAAAGCGATCCGAGCCTCAGGAACCGTAAGTGTGGAAGTGACGATCGATGAGCAAGGTCGCGTGATTTCTGCGCGCGCAATTTCTGGTCATGTGCTTTTGCATGCAGCGGCCGTGAAGGCGGCAAACGAAGCCAGATTTCCTCCGTCACTCATACGCGGACAGCCGGTAAAAGTAACCGGCGTCATCAACTACACTTTTACTCTCCCATAGACGGAAGCTTAGCGAAATGATCGATCCGGACCGCAATGGCCGTCACAGGTGCGACGCGCGGTGCAGGTCGTGGTATTGCGATCAAGCTTGGCGCTGCCGGCGCCACCGTGTATTGCAACGGTCGCAGCACGCGCGCGCACCGTTACGTAGTTGAAGTACAGGATGCAGGCAAACCTGCCGACGCAACTGGGTAGGTGAATTGAATCCACACCCAGGCTCAAAGTTGATCTGAATTACCTCTGGTTTGCGCGTTATGAATAGGTAATAAGTTTTGCTGCGAACAAGTGATACACAAATCTAAGGGAGATCAACTTTCAATGGACGTTATTCTACGGTCTGGCAAGCCCGAGGATGCCGAGAGCTGCGGTTCAATCTGCTACGAGGCTTTCAGCAAAATTTCCGATCAGCACAACTTCCCACGTGATTTTACCGCTCCGGAAGTAGCGATAGGATTTATCTCGGAGCTGCTTGGGAGAAACGATGTCTATTCGATTGTAGCGGAAGCTAACGGGCGAATCGTGGGTAGTAATTTCCTTTGGGAAAATAATTCCATTGCCGGCGTTGGTCCGATCACCATTGATCCAGATGTTCAGAACGCTGCCGCTGGCAGACGGCTGATGGAGGACGTAATTAGCAGAGCCAGGCAGCAGGGTTTTGCGGGAATCAGGTTGGTTCAGGCCGCATATCACAGCCGTTCGCTATCGCTCTATACCAAACTCGGTTTCGACACGCGTGAACCGCTTTCAACGCTTCAAGGTTCTGCTTTTCAAGTGGAAATTCCCGGACACATTGCACGTCAAGCAGAAGGCGACGATCTCGAAGCCTGCAATCAGTTGTGTCTCAAGGTGCACGGGCACGAGCGTGGGCCGGAACTGCTGCACGCGATTAAACAAGGTACGGCCACAGTCGTCGAGCATGATGGCCGCATAACAGGATACGCAAGCGGCATTGGGTTTTTCGGCCACGCCGTGGGCGAGAGCAATGAAGACCTCAAGGCTCTGATCGGAATCGCCAAAGAGTTTCCTGGCCCAGGCTTCATGCTGCCTACGCGGAATAGCGAGATGCTCCGATGGTGTTTGGTGAATGGATTGCGCGTGGTTCAACCGATGACGTTGATGAGCATGGGAATGTACAACGAACCTCAAGGCTCTTTTTTGCCTTCAGTCATTTACTGACGTGCCTGACGGTCGCTACCCCTGCGTCGGGTTCTGTAACGACGCTTCCTTCGCAGAATCGTTAATGGTCGAGCGAATTCGTCGTTCCCTCGGGTATTCGTTTACTATGATTCGTCGCAAATTGCTTCGATCAACTGCGACGGAGCCAGGCATTTAGATTTCTAATATTGTTCAATCAAGGAGAATAGGTTTTGAAGTTCATCTTAATCTTGCTCAGTGCTTTTCTACTTACACCAGCGATGCTGGTACAAGCGCAGACAAAAAACCGAAGAACATCCACACGCGCAAGGAGAACACCAGTGACTAAACCAACTACCGCTGCACCCGTGAAAGAGTCACCCGTGACCATCACCCCATCAGGGCTAATTTATGTCATTACCAAGCGCACCGAAGGACGTTTACCGCGCGTTGGTGAAACAGTGATTGTGAATTACACGGGTGTCCTGACTGATGGGGTTAAGTTTGACAGCTCGCTGGATCGCGCGGAGCCGTTCAAATTTAAGCTTGGCGAAGGGCGTGTGATCAAAGGTTGGGACGAAGGTGTAGCGAAGCTGCGCGTTGGGGAACAAGCCACTCTGATCATACCGCCCGGCCTGGGTTACGGACCAAGAGGTGCGGGAGGCGTTATCCCACCCGATGCCACGCTGATTTTTGTTGTCCAGTTGATGGGGATTGAAGAAGTCCCGGTAGCGCAATAAGGCCAATATCCAGCTTTGGTGTTAGCGAAAGTGAGGAATCAGCGCTCGACGTGATTAAGTAATTCGGGTCGGTTATAATGTCGACGAGTTGTACGCCCCTTTTCCTCCTGTGGGCGTGGTGAGCGCGACGGATAAATCGTTATCCGTCGCGCTATTTTATTGGCGACGATAAGGGACGTTGTTTGGTGCGCCGAGGTCTCTTCGCAAGACGGGCGCAGATTTTTGAGCTGTATCATCCGGCCGATTAGTTGAAGGCTTGAAGACGTAGCTATCGCGGGTCTTAACCGCGAGATTCGGTTGATTTACTCGAATTCGAACCTGGCGCCGTTGCCCTGGCTGAGCCGGATTTTTCGGGTAATAACCGAGGCTGTACTGACGTCGAAGCTCTTCAGCTATTTTCGAGAAGGCCAACCCCATATTTTGAACTGAGTCGGCTTGGTAATTTCGGGCTCCGGTTCTTTCAGCCATCTCGATCAGATAACGGTTGGCTATCTCATACTCGTGTCTCGACCTGCCATTGCCACGTCCCATACCTCCACCGCCACCACGACGACGGGCTCCGCCCCCAAAAATCTGACCCAGCACGTCGCCAATGGTTACTGGAGGCATTCCACCCGGCCACTGGCCACCGCCGGCCATGTCGGCGTAAGTGTCATACTGGATTGGATAAACCAGAGCATCGAGTTCTTCCGCGTCTGCAATATTGCTGTCGTACGACGCATACCTGCTGGTCGTATCTACTCCATCGGTGAACAAGACGATTGCCTTACGTCCGGATATCTGATTGAGCCTGCGATTGATAACCATATCGACCGCATCGTAAAGCTTGGTCCCGTTTCCAGTTCGCGTTTGCCGAATTGCATCTCGTAGTCGATAACGATCGTTGGTGAAATCGCTCAACAGACGAATGTCGTCGTCGAAGGAGACCACCATGACCCGATCGTCGGGACGTAACTGATTAACAAAAGTGATGGCCGCGTCCTGAATGTCTTCCAGACGAAAACGAGTAGAACCACTAGTGTCGATCATCAAAACCAGCGAGAAGGGCTTATCAACCGCCGAGAAGAAGGCTACCTGCTGTTCGACGTCTTCTTCCCAAAGCCGGAAGTCTTCTTTTCTCAGGTTTGGAATATATCGGCCATCGCGATCCATTACGCTCACCGGCAGAGTGACCAGCGTGGTATCGACCTTGATGATGTCTCCTGCTTCAACTTCCTCTGGGCCACTTGGAGTGGTCGCAGACGGTTGACCGTTAGTCTGAGAGCCTGGGGTGCGATTAGCTCCTCCCAACACAGGTGGACGCGAGGGACTTTGCGTGGGGGTCTGGGTTACTCCTGGATTTGGCGCTGACGTCTGCTGTGGCTGGCCCACGCGTCGGGGACGACCTTGAGCGTATAGGAGCACTTGCGCACCGGCGAACACGCAAAGAAACAAAAACAAATAGAATGATCGCTTCATTTTTTTGGCTCCTGACAACAAATTCCCGCGCGGGAGTTACCCAAGTACCTTGGATGCGAGTAAGGCCGATTAGATGCTTCGCCTGGGGCGGCTTCTGGAGAGAGTAAAGCAGGGAAAAGATAACGCCGCGGGTCTGCCCGTGCAAGCTCTAAACACAGCATTCAAGGCGTCGACGAGGTGCGACTGACCGCCCGGTCGTTCCAGTCATTATCTCGGTTGGGGCTCGATATGAGATTATCTCTCGCGCAATCCAACCTGCATATATGCGACTCGCTCGACGAATACACTATTGGTGGTCACTTTTTGTAGCCGCCATGCTGCTGCTGTTTCTTGGTCCACCAATTCTGACCGTGGCGTGGTTGACCGGTAAACATGATTTGGTTTACCCGTGGGCGCTCTTCGGTGCGCGCAACTGGCTTCGCCTGAGCGGGTCTCAAGTTCAGGTCCGGGGAAGGGAAAGCCTCGATCGCAACCAAACCTACGTCTTTGTGTCCAACCATCGATCCTACCTCGACACTGCTACTCTCTTCGCCTACACCGGACGAAGAATCGGGATGTTAGCGAAAAAAGAGTTGCTCAAGGTTCCAATCCTGGGTGTTGGGATGGGGTTTGTGAACATCATGGCCATCGATCGTTCAAATCGTGAACGAGCCCTGCAGACAACTGAGGCAGCAACTACTCGAATAAAGTCTGGGATATCATTTGGGGTCTTTGCGGAAGGAACCAGAGCCAAGCCTGGCGTGCTGATGCCGTTCAAAAAGGGCGCGTTCTACATGGCTGCGCAGGCTGGTGTTCCGGTTGTTCCGGTGGCAATCAAGAACACGGATCGATTGATGGGGAAGGGAACGGGCGAGGCCCAAAGTGGAGTAATTGAAATGGTCCTGCTGCCACCCGTTTCAACCGAGGGTTGTGAGAGCGACGAAGACATCAGCCGTTTGGTTGACCGCGTGCGCTCTCTCGTCAGCGAAGAACTAGACGACTCGCAAGCGGTCAACCGTTAGGCTTAGGGTTTCTTGGGCGGCTGGGCGGGCGGTGTGGGCTCATCCTTCTTAAGCTCGTCGCCACTTTCAACTTCAGTGATCTTCAAGGTAGCTCGCGCGGGCGCGAAGTCGGAATACCGCACTTTCATTCTCACGTGTAGTACATCGCCGTTATCGAAGACCAACTGCTCGTCTGCGTAGGTATAGGTCGGAAACCAAAACTTGCCGATCTGTTCACGATAGGTTTCCACTATCGGAAATTTGTTGACCTTCGTTTCCGGTACACCTTTTCCCTTGGTCTTCACGATTTGAAAGTCCTGATCATCGACCCATATCCGACCGGTAAAGAGTCGCTCTTTAATCTTCTTCGGATCCGGAATCACTTTGGGAGTTACGTCAAAAACATACAGACTAAGTTCATCGATTTTTTCTTTGCCGACGTACTTGATGTTGTAAGCGGTAATCCTTGACGGATCTAAGGCAAACGGTGAAATGCCACCCAGATCGTCAAGGTCTTCCTGCGTAACCGATCCGGCGAATGAAGGCATAGGGAAAAAACTAATCTTCTCGAACCGCTCACCCGCGTCATCGAAGGTAAAGGTCGAGACGCGGTGATACTCCCCAGTGACCTGTCCACCCATCCCTACACTCTGCACTAACGCATCGCGCTTGAAGGAATACTGAGTTAACGCTTGACGAAACTCACTCTCTTTCCTGGTAAAGGTCTGAATGATCCGATCGATTTCAGCCTGTGTAAGGTCGTTTCCGGTGCCTAGACTTTGGGCCGTGACCAGAGGAGTCGACACAATCAGCAGAAACAGTGCTGACAGCAAGAAGTTTCGGATCGAAGCAGATTTATAGCCGTTCATAACTCGTCCTCAAATAATTTCGCGGGGTGGTGGAATGCCATTATAGACAGCCCCTCAGATGCAAATCAGCAAACGGATGTTGCCCTTCCACTACGGCTTAGCTCGGTCGTGAAAAAGCGTTGCATTCTTCTCCGTAAAACTACGTATTTTACTGTTGCAATGCTCCATGCATCTGATGTAAGGTTCTCTCCGCAGAAACAGTTACCCTCAACGTTGCGATTGTTAAGCTTCGATCAGCTAATAACTCAGTCTAGCAAAGTTCCTTGAACTCGATGTGTCTAAGAGGCTCGAACAGAGATTGTAGAGTCCTCACGTCGGCACCAGGCAACGTCCGCAAATCCCATGGACCTCAATGCGCGATAGCGCGATGCAACGCAGAGCGGCCGCGTTGCGGCATGGGAAAAGGCGTTATGGTCAAGCTTTGGGAGGAGCCTGATCTTTCAGTCTGGGTCCGATGATGCGTGCGGTGGTCGCCGCTCCTTCTGGGCGGAACGGCATCAAGCCACCGCACGCACCCCAGCTTGTCCAGGAATTACCTTCAAGTGGTCCGAGTTATCAAACTGCAAACTCTACGTTAGGACGGTTGGGGATGATGCCTTTTGCGAATCCCTCATCGAGCATCCTTCGCACCGCTTCACGTCCGCGTTCGGTGTAGTCCAGCGTCAATTCATTCACCCACATACCAACGAAACGATCAGCGAGCTTTGGATCCATATCACGTGCGAACTGCATCGCATACTCCAATGCGTCTTCGCGGTTGTCGAGCGAATACCGAATGCTCCTTCGCAAACAATCTGAGACCTGAGCAATTATCTCCGGTCCGAGATCGCGTCGAATCACGTTTCCGCCCATCGGCAAGGGCAACCCTGTTCTTTCATGCCACCATTCGCCGAGGTCAAGGATCTTGGAAAACCCCGCAGCCTCGTAGAATAGTTGTCCTTCGTGTATGAGCAGACCAGCATCACAGCGACCGCTTTGAACGGCATCCATAATTTTGTCAAACGGTACAACTTCATACTTGAAGTCAGGATTGAAAAGCCGCAACGCTAAGAAGGCGCTGGTGAGGGTGCCTGGCACGGCAATTTTAAGATCGCTAATGTCTTCCGGACTCGTCGGCTTTCGTCCTATTAAGATTGGTCCATAGTTGTCCCCAATAGAGGCGCCGTGGGGCAACAGGACATATTTATCGCTGATGTAGGCATATGCATGGAAGCTGACTGCGGTGACGTCGTAGGTTTCTCGAAACGCTTCTTCGTTAAGCGTCTGGATGTCCTTCAGTACATGAGTAAAGCTAAGATCGCCCGTGTCCAGTTTGTTGGTGGCCAGTCCATAGAACATGAAGGCGTCGTCGGAATCCGGCGAATGCGCCACGGAGATAGTTCGATTTTCAGTAAGAGTGCTCATAACTTTTAAAACGAATTCCCTGGGGTTTGATCAGGCAAGACTGACATTTTCCGTTTCGACGCGGATGATCGGGTTATAGACCGTATCTCGCTCAACTGCTTCGAAGCCCGACTCTTCAATTAGCGCAACCAGCTCACTCCGCGACATCTTTACTTCGTTGTTGGTCTCAATCGAGTAACTTTGGGTAAGCTCACCACCTTCAGTAATCGTGCCGTCGATATCGTTAGCCCCGTAGTGCAATGCGACCTGCGCCAACCGTTTTCCCAACATCACCCAGTAAGCTTTGATGTGATCGAAATTGTCGAGAAGTAATCTTGAGACCGCCATCGTCTTCAGAGAGTCAACTCCGGAAGGACCGGGCAGGTGTGCGAGTTGGGTTTTCTCCGGATAAAACGCTAACGGTATCAGGCACTGAAATCCGCCGGAAATGTCCTGTTGATCGCGAAGGCGCAACAGGTGATCCACGCGATCTTCAATCGATTCGATGTGGCCATAAAGCATCGTCGCGTTAGTCTTCAATCCTGCCGCATGCAGTTTCCCTGATAACTCCAACCACCGGTTAGCATCACACTTGTGAGCGCAGATCATCGAGCGAGTTGGTTCGCGAAAAATCTCCGCGCCGCCGCCGGGACAGGAATCCAACCCTGCTTCAATCAACTTTTCGATCACAGTTTCGTCGGTCATCTTGTAGAAGTGCGCAAAGTGGTCAAACTCGACCATCGTGAAAGCTTTGAGATGAAGTTGAGGATAGTTGCGCTTGAGCGCCGACAAGAGGTCGGTGAAATAGCTGAATGGCAGCTTGGTGTTTAGCCCGCCAGTGATGTGCAGTTCAGTCGCACCCTCTTTTACTGCTTCGCCGGCAACTCGCAAACTGTCGTCGATGTTATGTGTGTAAGCGTCCGGTTGGCGGGGAGTCCGGTAGAAACCGCAAAACTTGCAATCAGCGTAACAAACATTCGTTGGATTAAGGTGACGGTTCACATTGAAATAGGTCGTTCGCCCGTGTTTCCTGCGCCTCGCGGTATCGGCCAGTCTACCGAGTCCGTTCAGATCGTCTGTGGCAAAGAGCGCAAGGCCATCCGAGAATGAAAGCCGCTCACCGCCTTCAACTTTAGCAGCGACCGAAACCAGATTCTTATCGTGCGAAAAGCTCATGAAAACTTCCTTATGAGGGCTGCCCCTCCAAACGTTAAAAACAAGATCACGCTCACAAAAGCATTAGTAGTAAAGAATGCCGCATTCAATCGGCTCAAATCGTCAGCTCGCACCAAACGGTGTTGGTAAAGCAGCAGTATTCCCGTGGCTACAACTCCGGCTAACGCAACCACACCTAGTCCGGTGATCCAGTATAAAGCAATGAGGGCCACGAATGCGCCCAGGTGCAGCAAGCGAGCAATCCAGAGCGCGCGTTCAATTCCGAAATGCCTGGGGATGGAATGCAAATTCGTCTTAACGTCGAAGTCGTAATCCTGGCAGGCGTAAAGAACGTCGAACCCGGCCGTCCATAACATGACCACCAGGGACAGCAAAAGAGGAATAGGGCTGTCGAGCGCGCCACGCACAGCAATCCAGGCGCCTGCAGGCGCTATTGAGAGACACCAGCCCAATACAAGGTGCGACAACAGGGTCCAACGTTTCGAGAATGAGTAGAGCAAAACGCTTGCAAGCGCGACGGGAGCGAGAATCAAAGTTAGACGATTCAACATCGCGGCGGCAATGAAAAACAGAACTGCCGAGACCACCGTAAACGCCCACACGAAACCTACTGGCAAAAGACCAGCCGGAATCGCACGAGTCGAGGTGCGGACATTTAATGCATCGTATTCTCGATCGGCGATGCGGTTGAAAGCCATCGCGGTTGAACGCGCCCCGATCATAGCCAGCGTTATCCAGAGAAGCTGGTTAAGGGTCGGCAGCCCATTGGCCGCTAGCACTGCTCCCAGGAAAGCGAAGGGCAGCGCAAACAGCGTGTGCTCAATCTTGATCATTTCCAGAGTGACGCTGATATTTCGAAGGAAGGCTGGCATGGTCGGGACTACTCTTCGCTGGTGCTCACTAACTCCTGAGATTGGTTCTGCAATCCGCGCCATTGGGTCGCCTGCGAGTGGGGAACGCCGAGATGGTCCAGGATGCGAAACACGAAATGATCGACGAGATCGCGCACAGTCGCGGGTCGATGATAAAAGCCAGGACTGGCGGGAATGATATGGGCCCCAGCGCGGGACAGTCGCAGCATGTTTTCCAGGTGGATCGCGTTGTACGGTGTCTCACGAGGAACGATCACCAGTTTGCGGCTCTCCTTCAGAGTCACGTCGGCGGCGCGATGAATGAGATTGGTGCCTGCGCCCGATGCGATCGCCCCGAGCGTCCCCATCGAACAGGGAACGATAACCATGCCCTCTTGTGGATGTGAACCCGAAGAAGGCTTGGCGGCAATATTGCTCAACGCATGACGGTGAATAAGTTGGGATTGCTTTGGCAACCCTAACCATCGGTTCACAGTCTCGCGATCGGCAGCGCGCAGGTCGACTCCCAACTCCACCCGCGCCACGGTCTCGGCGGCCTCAGACATGATGAGGTTGATGCGTTCAACCACGCCGCTCGCAGCCAGGTGAACGAGGGTCCGCTCAGCGTAAATCGAACCTGAGGCGCCTGTGATTGCAACAGTAAATTCCATAAAAGGTGATGGTCAGATGTTACTTTGCGGTAAGGGCCAGCGCAAGCAAGCTATCGAAAGGCCTCTCCTTGGAGTGCGCCAGCCTGGTGGCGCTTTGGTCGATACTACCTAACCAGGAACGCGGAACGCGCCGGTGAACTTCGGCGTGAGGCAACGGCGGTCGTTAACCGGGCGGTTCTGTACCGCTAAGTGGTGAGGAAACCTGCTGCTTGCTAGAATCGACCACCAAATCAGATTACTAGAGACGAGAAACATGGATCTAAAGGCGTTAGAACGCTTACTGGAAGCCTACAAAAACGGACAGCTCGATCAGGCTGATGCAGCCAAGAGCATCAAGGATCTTCATTTCGAAGACATTGGTTACGCGCGACTGGACCATGCGCGGGCTAGCCGGCAAGGATTTCCGGAAGTAGTTTTCGGCGCTGGTAAGACACGTGCTCAGGTTGTCGGTATCGTAGAACAACTGGCGAAACGGTCGCCTAATGTCCTGGTTACTCATACCGACGCAGATACGTTTGGAGAAGTCAGAAATATTATTACTGAAGCTGAGTGGCATGAGACCGCGAGGCTAATACGAATCCGCCGCGACGAAACAGACCTTGGCGTGGGTGAAATCGCAGTCGTCACTGCCGGTACGAGCGATATCCCGGTGGCGGAAGAGGCTGCACTGACTGCTGAGGCGATGGGCAATCGAGTGAAACGCGTTTGGGATGTTGGCGTCGCTGGGATACATCGCGTGCTGGCCGAGCGTTCGTTACTGCAAAGCGCCCGCGTCGCCATTGTGGCTGCCGGAATGGAAGGTGCACTTCCTTCGGTTGTAGGTGGGCTGGTTAGCGTGCCGGTGATTGCTGTTCCGACGAGTATTGGCTACGGCGCCTCATTCGGCGGTGTCGCCGCGTTGCTGGGTATGCTCAACTCGTGCGCGTCGAATGTCACGGTGGTGAACATCGACAACGGTTTTGGAGCTGGGTTTGTGGCGAGTCTGATTAACCGGAGGTGGGAAGCTAGTCAGTAGTCAGTGGTCAGTTGTCAGTTGTCAGTTGTCAGTTGTCAGTGGTCAGTAGTCAGTAGTCAGTAGTCAGTGGTCAGTGGTCAGTGGTCAGTAGTCAGTGGTCAGTGGTCAGTAGTCAGTAGTCAGTGGTCAGTGGTCAGTGGTCAGTTGTTAGTTGTAGTTATTTGAGCAGTTTGGCTCTCCCAACCTGAGTAGACACAGGCACTGACAACTGACCACGAACAACTGACCACTAACAACTGACCACTAACAACTGACAACTGACTACTGACCACTGACCACTAACAACTGACCACGAACAATCAAGGATTAATCAGCGCGCTTAACCGTTCAGCCCAATCCTGATCCAGACTCTGAAGAATGTTGTATTGCTCCAGCGCGCCATCACGATTTCCCTGGGCCAGGAAAGTTTTGCCCAAATTGTAGAAGGCCCTGCCATAGTCCGGTTTTAAACGGATCGCCTGTCTAAACGATTCCACAGCGTCAGGCATCTTCCCCAACTCAAGATAAGCTTCGCCCATATTGTTCAGGACAATTGCGTCGCCGGGTTTCAACGCGGAAAGTTGCTTTAAGATCTCGATGGCTTCGTTGTACTTTTTCGACTTCAAATATCTAGAGCTCAGGCGTTCGTAAGCACTAATGTAATCCGGCTTGAGCTTAATGGCTTGCTTGTAAGCCTGTATCTCTTCGTCGAATTTGCCCCAATCCCGAAACACTAATCCCAAAGCGTAATAAGCGTCGGCGGCGTTATATGGCTCGAGCCGAATTGCCTGACGGTATGCTTCGCTAGCCTCGCGATATTGCTTCAGGTAGTAACTTGCCAAACCAATATTGAAATACGACTCTGACGAAGGCCTCAGCGCCACAGCCTTTTTCGAAGCATCAATTGCTTCGGCATGACGGCCAAGCTTTTCTCGACAAAAACCGGTCTGCGCCCACGCTTCTGCATAGAGATTGTCTGACTCAACCGCCTTTTCGAAATAAGGTAGGGCCTTTTCGCAATCGTCTTGCGAAAGAAAGCTCAGCCCGTCGCGGAAGTACTGAACAGCCTTTGCGCGTTTGTTTCTTCCGGTGGTAGTGACGAGTTCAGATAAGGAGACAAGAGTTCCGCTTTGAAGTTGGGATATCCGCTCTGAAGGAATTGCAAAGTTGATGCTTTGACCGCCAGTGACTTGCAGAGTCGCCACCCCAATCACTTGGCCTTGCATGTTCACTACGGGACTGCCGCTGGATCCGGGCGAAATGGCAGCGGTAATTTGAATGATCCTTCCGAAAGTGGGGATATCGCGAACTGCTGAGACGATTCCGTTAGTGACGCTACCTTCCAACCCAAACGGATTGCCGATAACTACGATGCTTTCGCCTTCCTGTGGCGACGTGCGATCGAGCGAAAGCGGCGTCACATGGGTTGCCGGCGCTTCTACGCGTAGTAAAGCGATGTCAGCTTCAGCATCGACGGCGAGGACGCCTTTCACAGGGTAAACCGCGCCGGTATGGGAATGGACTTCAGCTCGGATGGCGTTATCGATCACATGCCTATTAGTCACTACTCGATCGGCAGCAATGAAGAAACCGCTACCACGAGAAAGCTTTTCGCCGCGCGCGTCAAACGTTTCAATGGCGACGGCGGAAGGCTTGATTCGGCGCACGAGTTCCGGCAACAGATCCTGTGCCGTGGCCGTGTGGAAGGTACTACCGAAGATAATTGCTAAGAGCCAAAAGAATTTCATTGGTTCGTTGTAGGGGTGGCACTCCGTGGCCACCCCGTTGGGTTCATCTCTCCTACGACACTATTTTTGCAGAAGAGGCGGCCACGGCGTGCCGCCCCTACAATCCGGCCAGCGCCAGCTTCTGCACGCGCGAAACCACATCGCTTAGCTTTACGTCTTCGCTGGCCTTGGCCCGGCGGTCAAATAGTTCGACGAGCCCGTCGCTTATTTTCTTGCCCACCGTGATGCGATATGGAATACCGATCAGATCCGCGTCTTTGAACTTTACCCCGGCGCGTTCATCCCGGTCATCAAGCAAAGGATCCAATCCCGCTCGATGCAGATCTTTATAGAGTTTCTCGCCTGTCTCGCGCAACAGGTCGTCCTTCATGTTTGTAACCGAAATAACAACATGAAACGGCGCGATGCTCTTGGGCCATATGATCCCATCTTTGTCGTTGTTTTGCTCGATGGCGGCGGTGATTATCCGTTCAACTCCGATGCCGTAGCTCCCCATAATGATGGGAACTGGCTTGCCGTCCTCTTTCAGTATCGTGGCTCCCATCGATTCCGAGTACTTGGTGCCGAGCTTAAAGATGTGGCCAATCTCCATTGCTTTGAAAACGTCAAGCGTGCCTTGATCGCAACGCGGACAACCTTCGCCCGACTCAACCCCTCGCAAGTCGGCCCATTGGTCCGGTTTGATGTCGCGCTCAATATCGACGCCGCGCAGGTGGTGGTCATCCTTGTTTGCCCCGGTGGTCATATTGGTTCGCCGCTTCAAACCGAGGTCGGCGATTATTAGCAAGTCAAACTTCGCTTCTTTGGCCCGCGCTCGGGCCCCGACACCGCCGAGACTTCCAGCTCCCGCGCCGAGCAACTCGCGAATCTCTTCCGGGTGGGCGGTACGTACGGCCGTGGCCCCAAGGTTATCCCCGAGCTTCGTTTCATGTAATTGATGATCGCCACGAAGTAACGCCAGGACGGGTCTGGGTTCGTTGTCGATGGTGGCGATGTAAACGAGCGACTTGATCTGATTTATCGCTTTCGCTCCACCGGGAAACGCGATCAAGTCATCGATCGTTCGCACGCCTGGTGTAGGAAACTCCTCCGGCGCGTTTGGTCCAATCAAGTCCTTGATCGGATCTAACCTTGAGTTAGCTTTTTCGAGATTGGCTGCGTAACCGCAGTTTGCACAGCTCGCGATCAAGTCTTCGCCGGCGTCGGTACGGGCTACGAATTCGTTTGACTCCGAACCACCCATCGACCCGGATGAAGCCTCGACAATAGAAAACTGAATACCGCATCGCGAGAAAATGCGTTTGTAAGCTTCGCGTTGATCGGTGAACGACTTATCCAGCCCGGCCTCATCCACGTCGAAGGAATAAGCATCCTTCATGATGAAGGTTCGCAAACGCATCAGACCTGACTTTGGACGTGGCTCGTCACGAAACTTGATTTGAATCTGATACCAAACCTGCGGGAGTTGTTTGTAGGAGCGAAGTTCGTTGCGCGCAATGGTAGTGAATACCTCTTCGTGCGTCATACCAAGGCACATGTCGCCGCCTTTGCGATCCTTGAGTCGAAACATGTCGTCGCCGATCGCGTCCCATCGTCCCGACTCTTTCCATATCTCCGCCGGGTGCAAAGCCGGCAGGTAGAATTCCTGTCCACCGATCATGTTCATCTCTTCGCGGAGGATGTGCATGATTTTCAAAGCGACCCGCTGGGCCATTGGAAGATAGGAGTAGACACCTGCGCCCAGTTGCCGAATCAGACCGGCGCGCAGCAAAAGCTTATGTGAAACGACTTCGGCATCGGCAGGATCTTCACGAAGTGTAGGAAGGAAATATTGTGACCAGCGCATTTAGTTATCAGGTGACTTTCGATAGTTGAATTTGAACAAGCATTCTCGCCCAGCAAAAACGTTAACGCAAATACATACAGAACTGAGCGTGGCCGCGCTGGATGTATCAGTCAGTCGGGATTTACCCACAGTCGGGAAGGAGCACTTGTGCCCGCTCTTTCTTAGCCTCTACGCACCTGGAATCGATTCGCCTTCGGTGACTAAAGGTTGGAGTGCGGCTAAAGGTTGGAGTTTCGGGAGAAGAGCGGGCACAAGTGCTCCTTCCCGACTGTGAGAAATCGGGAAACCAGATGGCTCCGTCAAGCCACTTTACGGGAGAAAAAGGTCAAGCTGATCCAGTAGCGCTTCCATCCTGCTGACGAACCGCCCGACGTGGAGTCCGTCCATTAGCGCGTGATGCACTTCTACGGAAAGCGGAAGGAGAGTTTGGTTATTTGTAGTCGTGAATTTGCCGAAAGCAATTTTTGGCACGGAATCCTCACGTCCCCAGTTGCGTGCATGCGCAAAACTGGTGAACGTCACCCATGGCAAGACGGTGAAGTGAATTCGATCGTCACCTGGATCGGGGTTGAATGGTTCTTCGCCGCTTTCAGCCCGCTCGACTGATTGCTGTGCTTCGGAAATGAATCGCGCGAAATCCTCGTAATAGTTGAAGTACGCAAAGTTGAAGCTTTCATTCGGCATCAACACGATGGTCCCGCCGTGAATCGCGTCGTGAATAACAACCTTTCCATTTCTCAGCCGGTAACGGAAAGGCTCGATCTCGTTGGCCGCCCGCAATGCGAGATAGTGAAGGGATAGAGAGATGCTGACATTGGGAATTCGACGCACTCGTTCAAACAGCGTCGTGATATCGATTTGGGTGCAGATATTGAAATAAGGATTGTCGAAGTTTATGAAAAAATTGAACAGGTCGCGTCTGGCCCAGTTGTCTACGTCAAGGTATGTCGGCATGGCGGAATTGTACTAGATAAGTTTTCAGAAATTGAGGTCCAACGTAACGCAAACCGTGTAACGCAAACTGTTAGTTTGCGGATCTATCGCTACTAAGTACTGGGAACCCCCACGCGACGCAAACTAACAGTTTGCGTTACGTCGCTCGCGGTGTGCCTAACTTTGCTAGCACTCTGGTGGTGATGTACCATCGAACCCAATCCAAAACGAGTTTGTATCGGAGATTAGGTAATGAAAATCGCACTTGCCAGTGACCACGCCGGCTTCGCTGAGAAGGAAAGAATCAAGCCATTATTGAAGGACCTTGGCCTCGAGGTAGAGGACTTGGGAACGCTTTCAGAAGAGGCAGTGGATTATCCGGACTATGCGCGAAAGGTTGCCGAACAGGTCGCTGGAGGCCGGGCTGATCAGGGCTTGCTTGTCTGCGGCTCCGGCACAGGTATGGCGATCACGGCGAACAAGGTACCGGGAGTGCGCGCTGCGGTTGCGTGGTCTGAGGAAACCGCGCGGCTAGCGAGACAACACAACGACGCAAACGTTTTGGCCATCGGCGCCCGGACCACACCAGCCGATCAGATTCCTGGAATCGTGCGCGCCTGGTTCGATGCGGACTTTGAAGGTGGGCACCACGCCGACCGGGTTGCGAAGATTGAGCAGTAGCAGTGAGCAGTAAGCAGTGAGCGGTGAGCAGTAGGCAAGAGCGCGAAGCACAGGCCGGAGCAGTAGCCCGACCGTTGGGAAGGCGCGACTACATTCTTAAGAACCAACGAAGCACAAAGTTCAAAGCACAAAGTTCAAAGCACGAACCACAAAGGACTCGGTCCAAGAGGATTCAATTATGGATGATCCAAGAAACGCATCACTAGCCGCAGCAGATCCAGTGATCGCCGATGCGATCAATAACGAGGTCGCGCGCCAGTCTGATGGACTCGAATTAATCGCCAGCGAAAATTTTGTTAGTGAGGCGGTTCTGGAAGCTGCTGGTTCGGTGTTTACCAACAAGTACGCCGAGGGTTATCCAAAGAAGCGCTATTACGGTGGATGCGAATGGACCGACGTAGTTGAGCAGACCGCCATTGATCGCGCGAAACAAATCTTTGGCGCCGAGCACGCCAACGTCCAGCCACACAGTGGCGCCCAGGCGAACATGTCGGTTTATCTTGCAGCGATTCAGTATGGCGATCAGATCCTGGGCATGAACCTTTCGCATGGCGGCCACTTGACCCATGGCCATCCGATGAATTTTTCCGGGATAAGTTACAAGGTTGCCGACTATGGTGTTTCCAAAGAGACTGAACAAATCGATTACGACGAGCTGCAGCGCATCGCTGAGGAGCATAAACCAAAGCTGTTAGTCTGCGGCGCTTCGGCCTATCCCCGCATCATCGACTTTCAACGCATTGGCGAGATCGCGGAGAGTGTTGGCGCGCGCATGTTTGCAGACATCGCGCACATCGCCGGGCCGGTGGCTGCTGGTCTTCATCCTTCTCCTGTCCCGCACGCTGACTTCGTAACGACAACCACCCATAAAACGCTGCGTGGTCCACGTGGCGGACTGATTCTCTGCAAAGAGGAGCATGCCAAGGAGATCGACCGGAAACTGTTTCCTGGTGTTCAGGGTGGACCACTAGTGCATATCATCGCGGCCAAAGCTGTCGCATTCGGCGAGGCGCTTCGTGATGACTTCAAGGAGTATCAGCGGCAGATCCTGGCCAATGCAAAAGCGCTGGCTGCGGAACTTCAGGCACAGGGACTCCGCCTGGTTTCCGGAGGCACCGACAATCACCTTATGCTGGTAGACGTCTGGATGGATGGGAAGGGAATTACAGGCAAGGTGGCTGAGAAGGCACTCGAAGCCGCGACGATCACTGTCAACAAAAATACGATTCCGTTTGATCAGAACAAGCCTTTCGTTGCTTCCGGCTTGCGCATCGGTACTCCCGCGGTCACTACGCGTGGGATGAAGGAAGCGGAGATGAAGGAGATCGGTCGATTGATCGCTGAGATTATTCATGCTCCGGAATCAGAAGAGGTGCGGACAAAAGTTCAACGCGGCGTGGCCGAGCTTACCTCGCGATTTCCGCTTTATCCAAAACGACTGAACCGCGCGACGCAGCCGGGCGCGATGGGCGCGGACTAAAGTTGGATTGTAGGGTGGTCCTCCGTGGCCAACCTCTTCTCGAAAGCTGGACCCTCATTAATCAAAGACTTGCTTGCAACGCGAGGGACGGCCGCGGAGTGCAGCCCCTACAGGTTATTGATGGATACAATCTTCGGACCTGACGGGTTAATCTCCCAGGCCCATCCCGATTACGAACACCGTTCCGGTCAGATACAAATGGCCAGCGCGGTGATGCGTGCGTTTGAAGAGCGGCGACATTTGATTGTCGAAGCTGGAACCGGCACCGGGAAGACCCTCGCTTATCTCGTCCCTGCGGTCGCGGCCGCGCTCGGCGGTCGTGGACGCGTCATCATCTCGACCGGCACAAAGAATCTTCAGGAACAGTTGATGGAGAAAGACATTCCATTTCTCCAAACCATCTTACCTAAGACATTCAAGGCCGCTTACATGAAGGGCCGCAGTAATTATCTCTGCCTGCATCGATTGGGACGCGCTGAGAGTTCTCCAGTTCTGGAAGGGCTCGACGAAGTGGATTACTTCGACGAAGTCACACACTGGGCCAAGTCTTCAGATGTAGGAGATCGCGCCGAGCTGGCAAACCTGCCGGAAGCACTCTCGTTTTGGCGTCATATCGACGCTCGAGCTGAAACCTGTCTGGGCCAGAAATGTGCAGATTTCGAACCCTGCTTTATCACTCGCATGCGCAATCGGGCCCAGGATGCAGACATCGTTGTCGTGAATCATCATCTGTTCTTTGCGGACCTGGCGTTACGCAACAGCATGTATGGCAGCGTTTTGCCCGATTATTCCGCGGTTATCCTTGACGAAGCCCATCTGATTGAGGACGTCGCTTCCGAATATTTCGGTGCCCAGGTTTCCAATTATCAAATCGACGATCTGATTCGCGATCTAAGCATGGTTCCTTTTGAAGATGCCGAAGCTGATCGTGAAATTACGAAGACGTCTGCGCGCGTGATGAGACTCGCCGACAATTTCTGGATGGGGTTCCGCGAAGGCCGCGGAGATGAAGGACGGTTCCCGATTATTCCTGGGAGCTTTGCGCGTCGAGATGAAGACGGCGAAATGCAGTCAACTCCGCTCGGGGATCTCTATGTTTCATTCGATGGAGCGCTTTCGAGACTTGAAACAACTCTGGACGCACTCAAAGATAAACCGGCAGAAGTCGAAAATCTGGTGCGTCGTATTCGACAGATTAAGTTTGACCTTCAATTCATTGTTACCGGACAGGATAAGAAGTTTGTTTACTGGACCGAGCGAAGGGGTCGAGGATTCTTTCTGCGTGCATCGCCAATAGATGTGTCCGCTATTTTGGAAGACAAGCTGTTTGAAAAAGTCGATACGGTGGTTCTCACGTCGGCCACGCTTTCGAGCGCTGGCAATTTTTCGTTCATCCGCGAGCGTTTGGGACTGGAAACGGCCGATGGACTAATTGCTGAGTCGACTTTC
Organism: Pyrinomonadaceae bacterium; assembly: GCA_035273425.1. GTDB lineage: Bacteria > Acidobacteriota > Blastocatellia > Pyrinomonadales > Pyrinomonadaceae > PSRF01. Next base: position 181,843 of record DATEPB010000055.1, read on the forward strand.
GATTACCCGAGTCAGGCGCTGCTCTACCTGCCGGCGAAGATGCCGGACCCGCGCTCGCGCGAATGGGCTGCTGCAGCCGCCGACGAAGTAATCAAGATTGTTAACGCTACTGAGGGCCGCGCATTTGTTTTGTCGACTAGCCTGGCGGGGATGCAGTCGTTATATGACCTCGCGATGCCAGAGATTGAGTACCCGTGCTTGTTGCAGGGAAGCGCGTCGAAGAGTCGTTTACTTGAGCGTTTCCGCCAAACTCCGAATGCAGTGTTGTTTGCCACTTCCAGCTTTTGGCAGGGTGTCGACGTGCGCGGCGAACAGTTGTCGTGCGTGATAATCGATAAGATACCATTTGCTGTCCCCACTGATCCGATTGTGGCGGCTCGACAACGGTATATTGAAGACGAAGGTGGCTCGAGTTTTTTTGAGTACAGCGTGCCGCAAGCCATCATCACACTGAAGCAGGGATTAGGCAGGCTGATCAGAAGCACGACGGACCGCGGAGTGTTAGCAGTGCTGGATCCTCGATTGACAACGAAGAGCTATGGTCGGTTGTTTCTCAAGAGCTTGCCACCGTGCCGGGTGACTTCTCGCATCGACGACATTGCGACCATTTTCGAGAGTGAATCGAATCCTCCACTTTCCAAAGTGGAGTTTGCATGAGAGTTGAGTCAACTCCTTGAGTGTGCCGGCCCGGCAGCGCTTTCCCCTCAAGTCTGGGTTGCTCCACCACGGTGGATCTATGTTTGCAGTGCCGAGCCGTGGACCAAAGCGTCCCGACCAGTCGGGACGCACTCCAAGGAGGTTGGAATAGCGCCGTTGAGTGGTTCCTTTGAGACCTCTGGACTTTAGACGTTGGACTAATTATGCCTGGACAATTTGAAGTAATGATTGAACGAAACTTCTCGAGCGCGCACCAGTTGCGCGGTTACAAAGGGAAGTGTGAAAACCTGCACGGCCACAATTACAAAATTGAAATCTACGCCCGCGGTCGTGAGCTGGACAATATTGGCCTGCTGGTGGATTTCGTTGAGTTGAAGGCGGCAGCTGACGAAGTAGTGTTATATCTGGACCACCGCAACATCAACGAGCTCGATCCGTTCGTCGAGCTCCAGCCGTCAGCGGAAAATCTCGCCAAGTATATTCTCGAGCGCGTTGCTGCGAAGGTTGGTGACGACCGGGTCCAGATCTACAAAGTGCGGTGCTTTGAGACGCCGAGTAGCGTTGCGACGTATCAAGTCGAATGAGGGCGCGAGGCAGTCAAAACAGATTTTCCATATCTCATTTTCCATTTCTCATTTGTCATTGCCTGAGTCTAATGCCTGAAGTTCGGAGTTCAGCTTTAGGCTCGGGCTCGCCAAACGCAAGCTAAAGCTTGAACTCTGAACTTCAGGCCTTAGGCGAGCGTCCCGCGATGACAAATGAGAAATGGAAAATGAGATATGGAAAATCTTCTGCGCTACGCCTCGTCCGCAAGTGCCGAGGCCGGCTGCCCAAACAACGGCGCGACTTCCTCTGCCTTTGCATCTTTCACTTTCGCTTCTTGGACGGTAGGCTTCCGAATGTAGGGCTTCTCGCAGAATCGGTAAAACAACCACGCAAACGCGATCGTTGCCGGAGTCGTGATTAGCAGTGTATTTACGATGGGCGGCAGCCAGTGAATGGTGAGTCTCCACGACTGCATGATCACTAATTCGTGCGTTAAATAGAGTGAATACGAAAAAACGCCAATTGATGCAGCTATGGTGACAAGGCGTGGTTGCTGCAGCTTCGTTAACCACGAACGCTCTGATTGCACCGCCCGGTTCACCAGAATGAAGAACCCAAGACCCCACATTGGATGCATCAACATCCAGGCCCCGTCATGGAGAATGGTGTCCTTCGGGGCGAATGGAAGTGTCACCGAAATCGCTGAGGCCACCACGATAGCCAACCCGCTCAACCAAAGGCTTTTGCACCACTTTGGTAGTTGAACCAGACCAAGCGCCGCTTCTACAGCGAGGGCTCCCAATGCCCAGGTAAACCAATGTGAAGCCGCAGCTTCCGGAACCGGTGTTCCCACTCCGGTTGTCACCCAGATCGCGTGACCAAGAAAGAACCATCCGATGCGGGCCAGGCCACAGATTACTAATGTAGGTCCCCATCCCCAACGCGTTCGCAAAAATAATAAAAGGAAATATGCAAGATAGAGTTGTTCTTCTACAGCAAGCGTCCAGAAAACGCCGTTGATGCTGTAACAGGTGTGAGGATCGAGGTTGTGAAGCATCAACAAATGCATCACCACGTCGTAAACGAAGAAGTGCGTGACGTTGATTCCAGAACTCACTGCCGCCAGAAGCATGAATAGTACTAAGGCGATTATGTAAGGCGGATAGAGCCGGCGAATGCGGCGTTTCCAAAACGGGCCAAACTGTATTGCAGACGGTTTTCCTTCTACGCGATTTTTGGCCCATTGCAGGTGAATGCAAAATCCCGAAATGACGAAGAAGAGAAATACACCGATATAGCCCAACGAGCTGAGAAACATTCCGCCGCGCACGGGCCACTGCAGGAAGTTTTGAGGCACAGCGTTCTGAGTTTGTAATACTGCGTGATAGAGGACGACCCCGAGGGCGGCAACTCCACGTAAGGCATCGATGCTTTGCAGGCGACCCTGCACAGGAGGGGGATTGATCGGCTTCATCAAAAAAATCTGGTCGAGCGTTTATTAATCAAATTTGTGCAAGGTCTAAGGTTCTTAATCAACTCGACATCAGCGAACCCACATCGATGTTGTACTTCCTGATCTTGCTATACAAGCGCGGGCGATATATCCCGAGCAAGTTTGCCGCAGCTTGCTTGTTACCGCCAGTTCGCTGAAGTGTTTTTTCGATTACCAGCCGTTCAATATCTTCCAGCGTCATGTTCGGAGGTACATCCCAACCCACTCCGACGGGCGAGCCTTCCGGCAATGAACCGTTGTCGAAAGGCAGGTCGACCGGTTCAATTCGATTTGCCTTGGCTAATAAGACTGCCCGCTCGATAACGTTTTGAAGTTCGCGGACATTGCCGGGCCAAGCATGGCCGAAGAGCCGTTGATACGCTGCCTGCGACACTCCGTTGATGCCGCGGTCATACTTCTGCGCATACATCTGGAGGAAATGTTCTGTCAGGAGTTGAATGTCCTCGCTTCTATCGCGCAAAGGTGGAACGTGAATTGTGATCGTCGAGATGCGATAGAACAGATCGTCGCGCAGCAGTCCATCGCGAATGGCATCAGCCGGTGGTCGGTTAGTCGAGGAAATAAGCCGGAAATCAACGGCATAGGTCTTTTCTGAGCCGATCTTCCGGTAGCTTCGTTCCTGCAACACACGCAAGAGCTTCGGCTGGAGTTCAACCGGCATTTCTGCGATTTCATCCAGCATGAGCGAACCACCCGCAGCGTGTTGCACGAGCCCTTCTTTGTCCGCATGTGCTCCGGTGAATGCGCCCTTGGTGTGACCAAAGAGTTCCGACTCGATTAGTTCCTTCGGCAGTGCGGCGCAGTTAACTTTGATGAATGGCTTTTTTGAACGCAGCGACTGGTAGTGGATTGCGTTTGCTATGAGTTCTTTGCCGGTCCCTGATTCACCTACGATAAGGACGTTGGCGTCTGACTTGGCAACAGATTCGATGGTCTCGTAGATCGTTTGCATCGATTTGGCAGAACCGATGATGTTGAAGTATTCGGAACGCGTGGAAAGTTGCCGCCGCAAGTTGGCGTTTTCTGCGACCAACTCGCGGTGCTTCAAAGCATTTTGAACGCGGAGTTCGAGCTCTTCGAAATTCAATGGCTTGTCTACAAAATCGAATGCACCGGCCTTGGTTGCCTCCACCGCTTTCGTAGTGGATCCATGGGCAGTCACTACGATTACTTCCGTGTTTGGGCGAGCCTCTTTGATGTGACGCATGACTTCCAGTCCATCCATATCCGGAAGTTGCAGGTCACAAATTGCGAGGTGATGTCCGCCCTGGTCGAAAAGTTCGATTGCTTTCCCACCCGTGGGTGCAGTGTCGACTGTGTAGCCTTCTTCCACCAGATTCAGCCGCAACGAGTCGGCTGTCGCTTCGTCATCGTCAACCACTAAAATTCGCACTTCGCTTCTATCCACTTACGTCCTCCTTGGAACGATCCCGATTGGTCTGATTTCCCATGTTTGGTCCGATTAATCTCAGGTTTGAGGCATTAGAGGTAGACGCACCCGGAGCGTACCGTTTTGGCTTTCCGCGGAACCGCCGTGTGCTTCAACCACTCTTGCTGCCAGCGCCATTCTCAACCCGTCGCTGCCGATAAATGAGTTGAAAGGATCATGGCCTCTAGCATCCAATCCTAGCCACTCAATGATTCCGTGTTTGCGCGCGTCAATGTCTTCACAGTCAAGATGAACAATCAGAGCCTGATCCTGCGCTCGGCCAGGCGATTTGATCGCGCCCAGTGAAATCCACGTTAGCGATTCGGACAGAGCCGCCGCATCAAACTCACCCACAAGCGAGCCCGCATCTGATTGAACCACAACGGATCCATTCAGAGGGCCAGTCGTCGGCGGGTGCTCTTCCAAATTGAGCGCTATCGTCTGCATCATGGAGTGCAATTCAACTCCTGGTTGTTTTCTGAGCTCCAGTGGCTGGCCAAACTGCATTATCAACGAGAGATCATTGGCAGTTCGGTCCAGACCCTTCATTAACTTATTGATAGTCTCCAGCTCATCCGAAGGTCTCTCACTCTTCTCCATTCGCTTGCGCAGAAACGTGGCATAGAGTTTGAGACCATTTATTTGGTTCTTTAGATCATGAACCACCTGAACCGAGGCTCTTCCGAGCGCCCGCAACCCGTCGTTATCTTGATTTTCCAACAGTAACGGCTTCATTAGGGTGATGGATAACTATCTTGACTTTAGGGGCTAGCTTGGGGGAAAGGAACAGCAGCCAGCTCAGTGTACCGAATAAGCCCGGACACCGAGCCTGTATATGTCATGTTTCGGTGCGCGATCTTAACAAAAAACTCCTGCGTATCCTAGTGATACAGCTTTTCTACGGGCAGAGGGGATAAGTCAAAGTTGAACTCAGTTATGAATTCCTCCCAAGACCAGAACGCCACAGCCCCATACAATACAAGTAACGCTACGACCGTTCTGCTGGTCGAAGACACCGAAGACAACCGCCAAATGATGAAAAAGCTGTTGGAACTCAGCGGCTTTAGAGTGGTTGAGGCAACCAACGGCGAAGAAGCGGTGAAAGTGGCAGCAGAGGAGCAACCGGGAATTATCTTGATGGATCTGAGCCTTCCTTTGATAGACGGCTTAGCTGCAACTCGACGAATCCGAAATCTGCCGGGGATGAAGGCGCTTCCTATAGTTGCGGTCTCCGCGCATGACACCGCAGATTTTCATGCGGATGCTCTTGCCGCAGGGTGCGACGCTTACATAACAAAACCCATCGATTACCCAGAGCTCGAAGAGATTGTGAATACTCTTTTGGCGAAAAGTGGGTAGAAGGGGCAGGCACAGAGCCAACTCGTGAAACATTTTTGACTGCGTGTTGTCTAAGGGCTAACAGACTTTGATTGCAAATTGGGTTTCGAGGGCACTAGAATCCGGTCTACCAAGCCATGTCAATAGCACAAAAGCAGATTTCCGAGCCAGGTGACTCCAGTCGTAAGATCGTCATAATAGTCGCCATTGCAGCTGCAATTGTTCTTGCTACGCTCTTTTATTTTCTGATGCGAGCGAGCAGTGGTCCATCCCGAGCAAATCCGAGTTTAGAAGGCGCGATCAGACCCGGCTCAGCTGAATGGAATGAGTTTTATCAGAAAATTGTCCTGGATGAGCCTGAGGCTACCGAAGCAAAGCGAGCTTTGGGAGACATCGTAATGAACTTGCAAACCACAGCGCGAAATTTTACCGGGAGGACCTTGAGTGGTTTGGAAGTCAAAGGCTCAGTCGTAAATCGACAGGGTAAGGCAATAAGAGAACAGATTGTTATTGCGGTGCCTTCACCACAGAATCCTGAATTAGAACCAAACCGAACAATGTTGGTTCAGGTCAGACTTGACGGAATGACTGACGCGGATGAGCGCGCCAACATAAAAATGGAAGTGACCGGATTCAAATTCAAGTAATAGCAACCGCGGGCCTTCTACTTATCGTTCATAAACAAATCTTCAAGCGACTGTCTTAACGGCTGCACTGATACAAGCTTTCCGCCCGCCTTCCTTAAAGCCCCAATCACAATATCAACGTCACTTTCCTGATCTACTTCAACTCGTAATCCGGCCGGCGTGACGGCTATGCGAAACTGGTTGTTTGGAGGCAGGTATGTTTGGAGAACGCCCTGATCTGCACCGGCAATGTTGATCTCCATCACATCCGTTCCGGAAACCTGCTTGCGCAACTCCTCAAGGTAACCGACATGGGCCAACCGCCCCTTTTTCAAAATCGCCACCCGATCACAAAGCACTTCAATGTCTGAAAGTATGTGCGAGCACATGAAGACAGTCTTGCCTTCCTGCTTAAGCGCCGCGATTAGATCGCGCACTTCCCGTCTTCCGATTGGGTCGAGTCCACTCATTGGTTCGTCGAGAAAAACAACTTCAGGATTGTTGACGAGGGCCTGCGCTAAACCTACTCGTTGCAACATTCCCTTGGAAAACTTTCTCAATTGAGTGTTCCATTTGCTTTCCTCGAGGTGCACCATGCGGAGTAGTTCTCGGGAGCGCGCATTGCGGTCAGTCTTCGACATGCCGAAGATTTGGCCGCAGAAATTCAGGAACTCCAGGGCGCTCAGGTAATCATAAAAGTAAGGATTCTCAGGCAGGTAGCCAATGCGATTGTGCATCGAGACGTCCGATATATCACGGCCAAGTATTCGCGCGTTCCCTTCAGTCGGAAAGATCAAAGTCATCAGCAACTTTAACGTAGTGGTTTTACCCGCGCCGTTCGCACCCAGGAACCCGAATATTTCGCCCTGGTTGACGGTGAGGGAAAGGTGATCGAGCGAACGGACCTTTCGCTTGCGCAAAAAGCCCACTTCGTAATCCTTCGTTAAGTCTGTGATTTCGACGACTGTGTTCACTCTGTGCTTCTCACTTGACGGGAACGTCAGATTTCCAATCAACTTCTGCGTCACATTTGCCTGCAACCAATAGGTAACCAGTTCCTGCCGGATCGAGTGGTGCGCCCGAGCTGTCGACCCGTATTTTTAGAGTCCGGAAAACGTTTTCAAGCTCACGCCACGAGTTAGGACATCGTCCAGTCGATTCTTTGTAAGTGGACATGAGCTTACGAAGCGCGTCACGATCGTCGAATGAATCTAACTGTAACAGCCGCTTGCGGGCCATCTCCTTTACTTGTTCATCGTCCGAGTCTTCATACATCCGACGATATATTTCGCGTGCGGTATCGCGACTACCACCTACGTCTGTCATGCGCGCTCGCATAGCCAACATCCAGGGCGGGGCATTCGGAATTGCGGCACCTTGAGCGTATGCCTGGGCCGCCGCCTCGAAATCCTTGCGCTGCCAATATATGTACCCAAGGTGGTGATAGAGTTTCCAGTTGGACGGGTTCGCGGCAATGCCTTTCTTCATGATTCGAATCGCCTCGTCCGCGTCAACTCCGGGCAGGACCACAGCTGCGTATTGGTACGGTTCAATAAACTGAGGATCCAAAGTGGTTGCCGCGTCGAGCAGCGGAGCCAGCAGCTTGAGATCTAATTGACCGAGACTGTCGAGTTGAACGTTCTCATCAAGAGCCATTATTTTTCTGCCAACATATTGCAGTGCTCGCATCCAGTACCAGTCAGCCACCAAACCTTTAAAACTTAGACTCATCCGATTCGCAGTTGCTGCCGTCAAGTAGAGGCGCTCTTCCTCGACCTTCGATTCTATCGGAGGTCGATGCGAGTCAATCCAACGGGAAAGGCCTACCACGGCCGCCAGTCCGATAAGAACCGTGAGTAGTAGCGGCAATTGGTTGCGGTTAGAAGCCCTTGAGGTCATTTGAAATTACGTCTACGGAATACCAGCGTAGCCGCTGAGAGGATGACTACTATGTAAACCAAAGAGTAGAGAGTCACCGAAGCGACGTAGGTTGGCGAAGGCAACTGGCCATGAGCTGTCGGGGTTATGTAGCTAAGGTTCGCAAGGTTTGGTAACAGATAGTAAAGGCCGCTGAAAAGCCAACGCGCGCCCGCGCTTCCCATCGATGTAGCCAGGCCTTTTAGATCGGAGCTGAAATGTCCAATGATGAAAATGAAAAATGTGAAAAGCGCAGAGAGGGCAGGCGACGAGAATGAGGAAAAGAGAAGCGCGATGCCAGTAAGGACCATCAACTCGACATAAATAAGGAATATCGCCGGCCAGATGCTTAAAGCCATCGGATCCCACCCGCCACTGACATAAATCAGGGCCAGCGAAATGCCGGCCCCCATTATCAGAACGTTAACGAGTAGGGTGAGACAGAGTCCCAGATATTTCCCAACAATGAACTCCCCGCGTCCTACCGGTTTTGAGAAGATTGCATAAATGGTTCTTCGTTCAATCTCTTTATAGACCAGGCCAACTCCAACAAAAATTGAGATGAAGGCGCCAAAGACAAGCATCGCGCTGAGGCCGAGGTCAACGATGACTTTGCGCTCCTGTCCACCCGAGAGGTCTCCAATGAAAACCGCGACGCCGGTGAGGAGCAGGACAAACAGGACGAGATTGTAAAGGACGCGATCGCGCACCGCCTCGCGGAAAGCATTACGCGCGATTGCAATCATCCGACGGACCATACAGTTTCAATATACACGACGAGAAGTTTTGATGTCAGCACATGTCTTAAGAAAAATGCGGGCCAAAGTTTTCACCTTCGCTCCGCATTCTGATGTTTGACTGACTAAAAGACAAAGTTATTCGAGTGGGGGCCACTGAGCCGAATTGACAGCCTCGTTATGATCGACGGCGGCGGAGTCCGTGATCTTTCCTCGGAGCACACCTCCCTCCGCAATTGTGAAACTGCGGTTTCCGGTTCGACTAATTGGATCGACGTCCCTTGGAATTGCCGTGGCGAAATACGTTGGCGGTGGTCCTAAGGTAAGGTTTACGTCTTCGCAGGAAAAGGTGTAGCCGCTTTTCGTGCCGAGGCCGAGTAGGCTATCGACCAGATCCTGGCCGTCGAGTTGGGCCAGAGTTCCGTAACGCCCATTTCCTTCGGTGGCTACATACGTAGCCTGCGCGCTATGAAGGGTCCGTAATGAAGAAACCGCGGAACCTTCATTGGCTGCGCGCCGTGAGGCGAGCATGTTGGGGATGGCGATCGAAGCAATGATGCCGATAATGGCGACGACGATTAGAAGTTCGATCAGCGAGAAGCCGTCGTCATGTGATGATGTTTTCATGAGTAGCATTCCCTGGGCGTGATGAGGATGTTGACAGCCAACATACCCTCTTAATGAAAACGGGACGAGAGGTTTAAGCCCCTCGCCCCGCACTAGCTTGCCTAAGAGCAAGTTGTTAGTTGCCCATCGGGACCCAGGTAGCTGAGTTGGTGGCGTCGGCATGGTTGGCTGGAGGAGTATCGCTAACGCGAGCTCGCAGGATGCCGTCTTCGGCGATCGTGAAGCTGCGGTTACCGGTGCGGGTGCCGAGCGCGACGTTTTCTGGATTGCCTGTTGCGAAGAAGGTGGCAGGTCTCACACCCGCTGCACTCAAGTTACCGGCTGGGCACAAGAAGTCGTAACCACTCTTGGTTCCGCCGCTAAGCACGGTGTCGATCAAGCTCTGGTCTGAGAGATCATCGAGGGTGCCAAATTCGCCGTTGCCGGCGGTTGCCTGATATACAGCCTGTGAACTGTGGATGGTGCGCAGTGAAGACTGAGCTGAGCCTTCATTGGCGGCGCGACGTGAGGCTAAAAGGTTGGGAATAGCGATGGCGGCGATAATACCGATAATCGCGACGACGATCAGAAGTTCGATCAGTGAGAAGCCCTGTTGGCGTTTGGTTTTCATTTATTCGTGCTCCTTAGAGAAGATTGTTTTTGTTTCTCGCGCCAACGGCCCCCGTCTGATGAGTAGTGCCGGGAAGAGCGCGAATTGTCGGGTTGGCTAATTACAAGGGCTGTGCCACGCAGAGGAATGGCGAAAATGGCAGGAAATCAGAGCGTTTTTGGATTTCTCGGTTGCGAGTGGGGTCGCAAGCTTCGGTTAGTGACAAAAACCGTCAGGGCATCGATGACGGTTTTCGTCAAAGACTCGGTGGGACCAAATCGCGTCTAGCTTTCGCCAGCGGTGGCGGCAATTTCCGAATCATCATCATCGTCGCGCCGGCGCGTTGGCGGATCGGTGGAGCGGCGTCTCGGCGTTGAATCGGAAGACCGGCGGTCATCCCGCATCTGGGCCGTAAGTCCACGGATACCATGCTTATCCAGCATATGACGAAGGGAACGGACTGAAAGTGAAAGGAGTTCGGCGGCGTTGGTTTGATTACCATTAGTCCGTCGCAAGGCTTCCAGAATATACGTCTTCTCAAGTTGGTCCATGTGAGCTGTGAGGTTCACACCCGTCTCAGGAAACTCAAAGCTTTCAGCAATCCGGTATGGATTGTAGTTCGTAATTTTTTCAGGCAAGCGTTCCGGCTGGATCGAACCGGTACTTTCCAAAGCAACCGCCCGCTCGATTGTGTGCTCAAGCTCGCGGACGTTTCCCGGCCAAACATAGTTTTCGAGCAGCCGTAACGCGCTTTCACTAATTGTTAGCTGCCGTTCGTTGTTGGCGCAGAATTTTTCGACAAAATGAAGAGCCAGCTCGGGGATGTCATCCGAGCGTTCACGCAGCGATGGCAACTCGATCGGAATCACGGATATTCGATAGTACAAATCCTCGCGAAAGGTACCGTCCTTAACCATGTTGGCAAGGTCTCGATTGGTGGCCGCTATCACCCGCGTGTCGACCGTAGTCTCCTCAGTTGCTCCCACCGGTCGAAGCTTTCGCTCCTGCAATACTCGCAATAACTTGACCTGCATCGCCGGTGACATTTCGCCGATCTCATCCAGAAAAATTGTGCCCGTGTTAGCTGCTTCAAACAGCCCCTTGCGGTTTGTGTTGGCTCCGGTGAATGATCCCTTCACGTAACCGAACAGCTCTGATTCAAGCAGCGTCTCCGTGAACGCACCACAGTTGATCGAAACAAACGGTTTCACGGCGCGTGGACCTAAGTCATGGATAGCGCGGGCAACCAATTCTTTTCCGGTTCCAGATTCTCCGGTCACGAGCACGGTCGACGGTACCTGGGCCACCGTTTCAATCATCTGATAAAGGGCTTGCATCCTGCCTGACTTACCGATGATGTTATTGAGTTTTCCTCGCGTTCGCTGCCCCTGAATGAGGACTTTGTTCTCCTCAAGCAGCGCATCTTTTTCCTTTATCAGAGAGACTTTTTGGAGTGCGCGGGCGACTGTTTCCTTTAGCAGATCGTTATCGAATGGCTTCTGAACAAAATCATAAGCTCCGAGAAGAAATGCTTCGCGAGCGGTGTCAACGTTTGCAAAAGCCGTCATCAAAACGACTTCCACTGTAGGAAACAGTTCACGTGCTGACTTCAGCAGTTCGATACCGTTCATGTCCGGCATTCGCACGTCTGAGATGATCAAGTCAGCAGGGGACTCTTGCAGCAGTTGCAAAGCTTCGCGGCCGTTCTCGGCAGCTCGGACGCTGTGACCGTCGCGTTGGAAAAGATGCGTGAGAAACTGACGCATCCCTAATTCGTCGTCAACGATAAGAAGGTTAGCCATCTGAAAATGTTGCCGAGTTACGGATTTCCTTGACCGATAGCGCTATCGAATACTTTTTGTTTGGTTTTCGTCGATGCCGAGTTCGCGTGGGAGTTCGATAGTTATCTTTGTGCCTTGCCCCTCTCGGCTGCGGACATTAATTGTACCACCATGATCGCGAATGATTTGATAAACAATAGACAAGCCCAGGCCGGTGCCGCCAGTGGTGGAAGAAAAGGGTTCGAAGAGATGTTCAACTTGTTCCGGGGACATGCCGCGTCCGGTATCGGAAAACGTAATGCGCAAACGGTTTTTTGCGTTCGCGTGGACGTCTGCGCGCAACGTCCCTCCAGCCGGCATTGCCTGAAGCGCATTTCTCGCGAGATTCCAGAAGACCTGTTGCAATTGCTCTGAATCCGCACTAACGAGAGCAGGTTGCGACGGAATGTCGTCCTCGATCACATGCTTTTCGGTTATCTCTGCGCTGTGTCGTAGTAGGGTGAAGGTTTGCTTCAACAACTCGCCCACATCAACTTTTGATTGAACGATTGAGCGAGGGCGGGCATAGCTTAGGAAATCGCTAATGATCCGGTTCAGACGGTCAGACTCACGCAGGATGATTTCCATTAACTCCATTTGAGACGCATCACCCGTCATGTCGGCCCGCAGCATTTGAATCGAACCGCGCATGGCGGCCAGCGGGTTTCGAATCTCATGCGCGATGGAAGCTGCCATGCGGCCGATCGCGGCCAGTCGATCCTGGCGACGCGAGGTTTCTTCAAGAGCGCGAATGTGAGTTAGGTCCTGAAAAGTAATTACTATTCCAGTGGTCTCTCCGCTTTCAGAGGAGAGAGGTGAAACGCTGAAGCCGAGTCGCAGCCTCAATCCGTCGGCAGTGAGACAGTCAGCTTCAAATCGAGGGCTGGTTTCTGCAGACCTTGTTTTCAACGAGTCACCAATGATCGAATCGATGTCTCCAAAAAAGATGGAAGCGTCCTGACCGCGGACGTCTTCTTCCTTATATCCGGTTATTTCTTCCGCCGCTTTGTTGAAGGTGTATATGACACCCTCAAGATCCGTTGTCACGACGCCCGATCGTATTGACTCGACGATACGCTCGTGTAGTGCGCGCAGGTTGGCCAGTGACTGCGTTGCCGCAATCAACCGCACATCCGATCGTGACTGACGCTCCGCGAGTCTTGCCGATAACAATCCAACTATTAGAAATGCAACGTCGAAGAGCCCGATTGATTGGAATGTTTGACCGAGGCTGCCATCGATAGACGGACCGGTTCGCATCTGGACTACAAGAGCGCTAACGGTGAAAGCGACGGCGCATCCAACCGAAGTAACGATGGCATCTCTGGGACCAAGAAAAAGACTGGACGTGGCTATAACCACGATGTAAAGGGCCACAAAGGGTGAGTGAATGACATCCGTGTTCCAAAGGAGCCAAGTCACCAGAATGATGTCCACACCAAACTGTAGGCGGGCTTGGAACACCAGAGTTCGCGAAAAGCGATGCGCCAGGGCATACAGGGCGGTAAGGCCGCAAACGAAAAGGAGCGCAGGGAGAAGTCTGATCCAAGTTTGGCGCGCACTCGAGTCAATCCAGCCTCGCGCCACAAATAGGAAAACGAAAACTGCGAGGCGACCGAGGATGAGCCACCAAAGTTTTTGACTGAGGGTCTGTCTTCGATCGATTGTGTCGTCAGCGGCCATCTAAGTTAAAGCCTAACACAGAGCGAGAAGCCGTAGTCATATCGATTTCCAGAAGGCTAAGTAGTTGGATCAGAGGTTAAGTTCACACTTCCTTCGCTAAGTCTTCCAAACGTTCGCGTGAAAGCCGAAAAATGGTCCATCCCTCGAGAGGTTCGGCGTCCAGGTTACGGTAAAAGCGAATTGCACTTTCATTCCAGTCAAGGACGGCCCACTCCATTCGGCCGCAACCTCGCTCAATAGCCTTGCTAGCGAGAAACCGAAATAGTTGGCGACCGACGCCGGAGCCTCGCGCCGAAGGGCGCACAAAAATGTCCTCCAGGTAGAGACCCGGCAGCGCACTGAAGCTGGAGTAGTTGAAGTAGTAAATCGCAAACGCTACAGGCTCATCATCGCGGTACACGATGACGCTTTCCACGAAGCGATGTGGGCCAAACATCGCGGCCTGAATGCGTTCCTCATCCGCGGTCACGGTGTCCAACAGCCGCTCATACTCAGCTAGTTCCCGGACGAAGGCCAGGATCAGCGGCAAATCTTTTGGTGTCGTCGGCTCAATTCGCAACGAATCGCTTTGCGTCATCATCCACCTCCAGCTGCGGGATTCAGAATAAAAGCGGTGATGGCCTCACGCAACGTGGCGGCGCAAGAGCTCAACGAGGGCGTAAAAAAAGGAGCCCGCTTTTGCAGGCTCCCTTCGAGTTGATCGTAGAGATCGTCACAAGGTCATGAGTGAAGTAAGATCATTTTGCTTTTAGCATTTCGTAGATGATCTTTGACGTCCATTTGAGGCTTTCCCACGCGACATCTCCAGCCACGTTTCTAAGAGCCCACTTAGAAACTACCGTCAAAGGTGATTGATGTTTCTTCGATTCCAACTCGTCAATTTGTTTTGTCAGGAGGCCCATTTGCTTTGACGTTACCGCGGCCCACTCATCAATTCTAGAATCACGAATATTCCATTGATTTCTCAGCTTGGCGGTTAAAGCTCCGAGCTCAGATTTGAGTTGGAAAAGGTCTGAACGTAGAAGGCTGGCTTCCTTAAAGAACTCTGCCGGCGTCATGTTGGTTGGGTAAAGGATATCTCCTTTATGCCAACCGCTACGAGTAAATTTGCTGGCATATTCTTCGTCATATGCGAGCCAATGGTAAGAATAACGCCTTCCTATTTCCGCTATCCGATTTCTTCGATCGTGTATCTCTTTGGCTGCTTGCCAAGCGCGTGGGTCGATCTTCTCAGTTCCGACAAGAGAGAGAATTGAGAAGTTCTTGCAATTTGTTTCAGCTATGAAGGGAAATTCCCAGTTTCCATACTCCATATAATGAAAAGCGCTGCCGACTTGGCCCGTATGCTTCCGATTACCACACCAGGTACATGGATTTTGTATATCAAAGATGCCGGTTCCCAAAACTTGATGATTAGGAACGTGGTTAGTACATCGGAAGGCGTTAATATTAATAATCCCACTCATGTACGACTCCAAGTCTGTCTTAATTTAACGGCGCCATCAGAAGTAGGTCGAAAGCAACAGTCTCTTCAAATGTGCGACAAGCAGCGCTGTAGTCCAGCGGCAGCATCGAACCAAGGCGTTCAAGGCGAGTTTATTCAGCTTCGGCTTAAGTTGTTAGGCCGGCTGTTACTTTAGTGATGCTTGATTAGATCTCGTAGCAATTTGCTGGACCAGTTCACTAGGTTACGCCTCGTACACTCAAGATCCCCATTAACAAGTTTGGTTCATTGTAGGCCGTCTATCCGAAGCACTGCAATGATTGAATAGGATGAAAAAAAACCACTGGACGAAGGCCAGGATCAGCGGCAAATCTTTTGGTGTCGTCGGCTCAATTCGCAACGAATTTGCTTTGGGTCATCATCCACCTCCCTGCGGGGGTTCAGAATAGGAGCGCTGCTGGTCACGCAACAAGCAACTAAGACTGGGGAGCACAAACAAAAAAGGAGCCCGCTATTGCAGGCCCCTTCGAGTCGATTTTGACTAGCTTCTGATTAATGTCCCTCTGACAATTTTCCGATGAGGGTGAAGAGCGGCAGGTACATCGCGATTACGATGGATCCGATCGTCACGCCCAGGAAACCAATCAGCAGAGGTTCAATCATGGTCAAGAGATTGGCTATGGCAGCGTCAACTTCCTGCTCATAAAAATCAGCGATCTTGCCGAGCATCGCGTCGAGTGCGCCTGTCTGTTCGCCGATGCCGATCATTTGCGCCACCATATGCGGAAATACTTCAGTCGCCTTCAAGGGATCGACGAAGTTTTCGCCTCGCTCAACACCAGAACGCACGGTGCTGATTGCTTCTTCGATAACCACATTACCGGCGGTACGCGCGGTGATATCGAGTGATTGCAAAATCGGCACGCCTGATGAAAGGAGTGTTGAGAGCGTCCGCGCGAATCGAGCGACAGCCACTTTGCGAAGAATTCCTCCGATGACCGGAACCTTCAACATCAACTTGTCGATCAGGTGACGTCCGCCCGGAGTCTTGTAGTAAAAACGGATGCCGATCACAGAACCGATGATTGAAATAAGGATTAGCAGTCCACCCCAACCAGCCAGGAAGGCGCTGATCCCAACCACAATGCGGGTCGGTAAGGGAAGCTGTTCGCCTGGTCCCAGCAATCCAAGGAATATCTGTTGAAACTGTGGAATAACCACAATCATGATCACCGCCACGGCGGCAATCGCCATGAGAATGACCGCC
This sequence comes from Pyrinomonadaceae bacterium, assembly GCA_035273425.1. GTDB lineage: Bacteria > Acidobacteriota > Blastocatellia > Pyrinomonadales > Pyrinomonadaceae > PSRF01. The sequence continues at coordinate 198,036 of DATEPB010000055.1, forward strand.
ACGGGATAGATCAACGCGGAGATCACATCTCGTTTCAGCTTGACGATCTTTTCGATGAAGGTCGAGAGTCGTTGCAGAATTAGATCCAAAATACCGCCAGTCTCGCCGGCTTCCACCATGTTGGCGTAAAGCTGGTCGAATACCTTTGGATGGCGGGCCATCGCAGCTGCCAGAGTTGAACCTTCCTCAACGTCCTGACGAACCTGCATCAATACCTGTTGAAAAAATTTATTCTCCTGTTGCTGCGCCAAAATTTCGAGGCACTGGACCAACGGAAGACCAGCATCAATCATGACCGAGAACTGACGCGTGAAGATCGAAAGATCCTTCGATTTTACTTTCTTGCGGCCACCGATCTTGGGAATCCCGATCTCGCGCCCCTTTTCCTTGACCGAGGTCAGCGTTACCTGTTCGCGTCTTAAGATCTGACGTAACGCGTCACGGGTATCAGCCACGCGCTCGCCGACAACAATTTCGTTGAGTTTGTTGCGGCCCTTAAAAACATAAGTAGGCATAATTGATGCTCCGAATCTGATTTACACTGACGGTCGAGTTCCTACTGGACGAGCTTGCGCGTAAGGACTTGGGTGTTTTGCGGCGGCGTTGCCGGTGTTGAGCCCGGCACCGCGTTCGATCAATTCCTTCAACTCGTCGACGTTGGACGATCGCTGCAAAGCGGTGTCCATCGATATCTGGCGTTTGTGATAAAGGCTCGCCAATGCTTGATTGAATGTTTGCATTCCAAACTTGTCCTGGCCCGTTTGCATCATCGAATAGATTTGATGGACCTTGTCTTCGCGAATCAGGTTTCTGATGGCAGTGTTTGGGACCAGGATTTCGAGGGCCATGGCGCGGCCGCTTTTTTCCACGCGAGGCAGCAACGCCTGACAAAGGATTCCTTCCAAAACCAGGGACAGCTGCGCTCGAATCTGTGACTGCTGATCCGAAGGGAACACATCGATGATTCTGTTGATGGTCGAGGCGGCGGAATTGGTGTGAAGGGTGGCGAGCGTGAGGTGGCCTGTTTCTGCAATGCGCAATGCCGACTCTATTGTCTCCAAATCGCGCATTTCGCCGACCAGAACCACATCAGGATCCTGGCGTAAGGCGGTCCTCAACGCTTGAGAAAACCCGTGCGTGTCGGCGTTTACTTCGCGCTGGTTAACCAGACAACCTTTGTGATTGTGAAGAAACTCGATCGGATCTTCGATGGTAAGAATGTGCTCATGACGATCGCGGTTGATCTTATCGACCATAGCCGCAAGAGTCGTCGACTTTCCTGAACCGGTTGGACCAGTTACCAGAATAAGACCACGAGGCTTGTCGCAGAGTTGCTGAACTACAGTTGGAAGCCCCAGCTCTTCAAACGGTTTGATTTCATAAGGGATCGCTCGGAAAACTGCTCCGACTGCGCCGCGTTGATTAAAAAGATTGGCACGAAAGCGAGAGAGCCCCTTCACGCCGAACGAAAAATCCAGTTCCAGATTTTCCTCAAAACGATGCTTCTGCGCATCCGTCAGTACTGAGTAAGCCAACTGCTTGGTGTCGGCAGCAGTCATCTGGCGAAAGCCTTCAAGCGGACGCAAATGACCATCGATGCGGACCTGCGGTGCGGTTCCGGTGGTGATGTGCAGGTCGGAGCCTCCCAGTTCGGAGAGCCGGCGCAGCAGTTCAGATAGTGAGATTGGCGGGGTCGCTTCGTTTAATGGCATCGAGGGTAAACTCCTAAGCAAGTAATCTTCATGTGGCGTATTCGCTGCCCGAGCGAATCGCCGCCGATGAACTAGGGTTTAAGAGTTGTTGAAGACGAACTCTTAGATCGAAGAGAGTTAAGAAACTTTTCACCCTCGCCGCTTAAACGGTCTGAAAACTGGATTGGAGTGTTAAGAGTCAGGCTGTATATCTTTCCGTCGACTTCGGCGAAATAGAACTGCCATGATTTATCCTCGGATCGGCCGTCGCCCGGAGTTTGAGCTATGACTACGAAAACGCGCGATCCATTCACCTGTCGCTCATAATCGTTGATTACCCAGCCACCAGCATCGATCATTTTGTCGATGACGATGCGACGCAAATCTGAAAAGTTCACGCCAGCCAGCAGTTTCGTCTGTTCGCGATGGGTTAAGTAAGCCGGAGTAGGTCGGCTTCGAGCCACCACCGCCAATGTTGCTTGACTAGGCACGCTCGCGTTGGCTCCAGTGCGAAACCTCAGCTCACCGTTATTCGCTACAGTTGGCGTATTCCATCCGGAAGGTAGTTGGGGAATCACTCCTTTGGATACTTCGGCGGTCATTGCACTCGCGAGCCCTGGTCCAAGTTCTGACTTGCGATGAGCCAGGGCTGCAGCGTTCATAGCGCGACGCATTTTCATGCGAGCACGGTAGCGACGCCACCATGCGCGTGAATGACGTCGATAGCGCCGTTGCTGCTGAGACGCGGAACTCTGTCGAAGACCATGAGCCGTAGAGCTGGCAAATGGAAGTATCACAACCACGGAGGTTAGTAGTAGCAATGATAGGGTGATTTTTCGCAACATAGTTTTCCTTCTTTCGGTTAGGCCACGGTTTCGCGGACCACTTCCTCGAGCGTAGTTAATCCGGCGCGAATCTTGTGGAGTCCGGACTCTCTCAATGTGATCATTCCGTCTTCAATGGCCTTCTTCCTTAGTTCAAGGGCGGATGCGCCAATTAGGATTAACTCGCGAATCTCGTCGTTCACTTCCATGACCTCATAGAGGCCGATTCTCCCCTTGTAACCGGTGTTGTTACAGGTCGAACAACCCTTTCCTTTGTAAGTCTTCAGCGTGTTGACTTCCGCGGCTGAGAAGCCCACTTCCATCAATGCTTCCGGAGGAGTCGGGTGCTCGCGTTTACAATCCTTGCAAATTCGTCGAATCAGTCGCTGGGCCTGAATTAGGTTGACGCTGGTGGCTACCAGGAAGGGTTCAATACCCATGTTCATCAAGCGTGAAATCGTTGATGGGGCATCGTTGGTGTGGAGGGTTGAAAGCACAAGGTGGCCGGTCAACGCAGCCTTGATGGCAATTTCCGCAGTCTCAAAGTCGCGGATTTCACCGACGAGGATAATGTTTGGATCCTGACGCAGGAACGAGCGCAGAGCGGCAGCAAAGTTAAGTCCGATCTGCTCTTTCATTTGAACCTGGTTGATTCCCATCAAGTTGAATTCAACCGGGTCTTCCGCAGTCATGATGTTGGTCTGGACAGTGTTGAGAGACTGTAGAGCCGAATAGAGGGTGTTGGTTTTTCCGCTTCCCGTTGGACCAGTGACCAGCACCATTCCGTAGGGCTTCGAAATGTTGCGTTGAAACTTGACCAGCGATTCAGGCTCAAAGCCGAGCTTGGTCATATCAAGCATCAGGTTTTCTTTATCGAGGAGACGCAACACAACCTTCTCGCCAAACAGAGTTGGGAGCGTCGAAACGCGGAAGTCGAGCTCGCGAGATCGCGCGTCAATCTTTACTTTGATCTTTATGCGCCCGTCCTGAGGTAGTCGCTTCTCTGAAATATCAAGCTTTGACATGATCTTTACACGCGAAATTAAGGCATCGCGCATTTTCAGAGGTGGACGCATGACGTCGTAGAGGACGCCGTCGATACGAAAGCGTATGCGTAACTCTTTTTCGTAAGGCTCAATGTGAATGTCAGAAGCCCCGCGGCGAAGTGCGTCAACCAAGAGCACGTTGACTAGCCTAACGACCGGTGCATCTTCACTGATTCGTGAGAGTGTCGTGAGGTCGATTTCTTCGTTGTCGTCGAGTACCTCAACATCTTCGGTGCGGTCGGTATCGAAGTCGAGAGTGTCGAGGGAGACGAGGTCGGCGTGGGTAATGCCGCCATTAGCGCTCTTTGCGTTGGCAGCCGCTTCGACAGCAGCATCGTCAAAGGCGATTGAAGCTAACTCGATTTCCCTGGAGGTTCCGTAGTATTTAGCGATGGCTTGCTGGATGCTTGCTTCAGCGACCACGACAGGTTCGACATTCAAACCAGTCATGAACTTGATATCGTCCATCGCAAACACGTTGGTGGGATCGACCATTGCCAAGGTTAGGCTGGCGCCTACGCGTGAGAGAGGCAGGACCGAGTATTTCTGAGCAACTTCCTGAGGAATTAGCTGGAGAACGTGTTCGTCGATTTGGAAGAGGTCGAGATTAACGGAGGGAATTCCATATTGCCGGGAGAGGACGGCAGTGATCATATCGTCGGAAACCAACCCCAGTTTGACGAGGTTATACCCCAACCGTCCACCGTGTTCGCGTTGATAATCAAGCGCCTCACGAAGGTGCTGTGGACTGATGAGATTCTCCCGAACGAGAATTTCGCCTAGTTTTGCCGACATTAGTACCCCAATTTTGAGAGATTCAAAGCAGATTCAAGAGATTGGACCAACGCTGGCTGAGAATATCCTGGGTCGCGCTGGAAGGATTGATGCAGTGAACGGTGTGACCAACACCGTTGGGCAAGCATAGTACAAGTTGTACAAAGAGGCTGTCAAGGTAAAATTCCGCTGACAGAATCGGCCTCTAACACTTCAAACTCAAAGACTTGGAACAAAAAAAGGCCGCTTCCGAGAAATTCTCGAAAGCGGCCAGACCAGTGGTAATTGACAGGTTATGGACGCCGGCGGCGGGCGGGAGTCCCCACAGGTTTTACGTTTTCCTGTTCCTTCAAAGTGTCCAGAATCGCCTTTGCGTCGCCCTTGAATGGGTTGGTGTCTGGTGCTTTTTCAACAAAGCGGGCCAGAAAATTAGCAGCTTCCTGATACTTCACCTTGTCATTACTGAGAGCGCCTACATTAAACAGCGCCTGCCCAGACCGTAGCAGTGCCTCTAAATCGTCTGGATTGGCGTCCAGGATCTTCCCATACTGCGCCAAGGCCTTGTCGAATGCGTTAGCGTCGAAAAGCATTTGGGCTAGATCGTGTTCGGCCTTCGATTTTTTGACAGGATCCGATTCGGCCGCGATGTATTCGTTAAAATTGGTTACGCCGAGGTCCACTTTTTCGGCATCAACTTTAGTCACATAAAAACGCGATGCTTCCGCCCTGACCAGGAGCGCGAAGTAAAGATTGGACTTAGCACTACTTGCTGCATTCGGATCCCCGGGAGTTGCAGGAAGCGCCTTCAGCATCGTTACCGCTTTCGAACTGCCTTCGAAGGCCTGTCGCCAGTCTTTCTTAGCGGCCTCAAGACCTGCAGATTTCGTGGCATCATCCTTAGCCTGGATCGCAGCATTGTAGGAAGCGACGGCACGCGAGTTAAGTGCGGTCGCCTGGTTTGTTAGCAGCGAAGGTGCGCCGGGGTGCTCGGGGTCGGCCGCGATGCCTTCAGCAAACTGCTTAATGGCCTCATCGTAATTCTTTGCTTTGATTGCCTCGTTACCCGCCTTGAAAGTGCGCTGAACTACCGCATTGGATTCTTCGGCCTTCTTATTACTCGCCATGATGGCCGCATTTTGCTTCTCAATTTCTTCGCGTTTCGCCTTGTCCTCCGCACTCTCCTTCACTTCGCCGCCTGCGGCTGGACCCTTGCTCTGTGCGATCGCCGTTTTCACTTCGTCAGGAGTCAGGCGTCGACCATTGCCCGGCGTCAGTTCAAGCTCGTAATCGACTTCACGACCCACCTTTACATTGGGTATCCATGTCGGGGTAGCGCCTTCTTTACTGGCAGCAATGATGTAGGTTCCGATAAACGGTAAACCGGCAAAGACAAACGCACCCTTTTTGTCGGTCTTGGTTGCGTACTTTGCTGTTACGTCCGTCCGATAAACGTCGATGACAGCGTCGGCAGCGGGAACCGTTGTGCCGTCAGCTTGTTTCATTACGACGTGACCGCGTAACGCACCGGTCTGGGCGGAGACGAGTATTGCCGTCGAAAAGACGAATGCTAACGAGGCTACGACGGGAAAAAAGTATCGGCGAAACATCCTTAAAGTCCTCCAGACATTGGTACTTGAGTTTTTAAGTTCCGGGAGAGCCTCTATGATGCAAAGACCATCAGCCCGGTTGTAAAAATGGGTGTTGGAAGCAACTAACTTAATAAGCAAACCTCTTGCTGTCAAGCATATAAGGAATTGGATCAGTAACACCTGCGATCCGAAAAGCTCTCAGCCGAAGGGCGCATGAATCGCAATTACCGCAGGCTTGTGCTGCCTCCTGGTAACACGACCATGTCAGTTGCAATGGAGCCCCAAGCTTTTGGCCCATCGTCACAATTTCCGCCTTGCTCATCGCGATTACTGGCATTCGAATTTCGATTTTCGTGTCGGGCTTTGTGCCCAACGAGATGGCCTGCTGAAAGGCCTCATAGAATTCAGGTCGGCAATCAGGATAGCCAGACGAGTCTTCGGCCACGGCGCCGATATAGATACGCCCCGCCCGAATCACTTCGGCCCAACTTGTTGCGACCGACAAGAGATGTGCATTACGGAATGGAACATAACTGGTAGGAATGCCCGATGAATTGAGGTTCGCATCGCTAACCGGAAGCGCTGACTCCGTTAAGGATGAGCCGCCAATCCTCGCTAGCGCTTCGAGCGAGACCACGAGCCGCTGGTTCACTTCATAATAATCGGCAAGGTCCTCGAAAGCGCGTCGTTCACGTGCTTCGGTCCTCTGGCCATACGAGATATGAAGAAACGCGAGTTCCTCAACTTCCTGATTTGCGATCGCTGCGGAGACGCAAGAGTCCATGCCGCCGGAGACTAAGCAAACCGCTAGTTCCCCAAGAGGCAACTCAGGGTTTTGAGCTTCAGGATTAACGTCGACTTCGTCGTTTGAGCCGCCCATCAGACTCCGTGGACCTCTGGTCCCCAAATGTATTTGTGAATCTGCAATTGCATGCGCAGGTCCAGTCCACTTGCAGTGATTAGGTCAGCCAGTTGTTTAAGATCGATGGAATCCCAAGCCGGTGATATGAGGATCTTGGCCCGCTTAGTTAGTTCATGTTGGCTAATTATCTGGAGTGCATAGTTCCAATCGTTGAGACTTGCAATGACAAACTTGACTTCGTCTTTGTCTGGCCGCAAACGCTCGAGGTTGGGCCAGTGATTGCGCGACTCTTCGCCAGAGTCGGGACACTTAACATCCAGAATGATCTTGGCTCTGGGGTCGACTTCGTCAGTGGGAAAAAATCCACCAGTTTCGACTAGCACTTCGTAGCCTTGTGAACAGAGCCGTTCAATCAACTCAAAGGCTTCTTTCTGTGCCAACGGTTCCCCGCCGGTAATCTCAACCAGGTTACATCCAAACGCCTTCACGCGCTCCAAGACGTCATCCAGCGAAAAATTCTCGCCTCCAGTGAAGGTGTATTCGCTGTCGCACCAGACGCAGCGCATCGGGCATCCGGTCAGCCGAACAAAGGTACAGGGGCGACCCACATGTGTGGATTCCCCTTGAATAGACCGGAAGATTTCGGTGACCCTCAGCATTACTACTAATTGAAGTCCTGATTATTCAACACCCAGCGTTGATACGGCGCACAGCATCAATAAATCGAATCTAGCCGAGGCAGTCGAGGGTGTCAAAGTAAGCTCGCCGGCTACAAACCTCGGCAACTGAATGCTCCAAATGACATCAAACCCTCGGAGAAACGGAGCCAACTGGTATTGTTAGCGTGTTAGCATACAGAGTTGGTTCGTAACAAATAACCCCCGTGACCTTGAGCAGACCGCAAACTGAAGAACTGTATGCCGAAGGCGCGCAGCGTTTACTCGCGCGCGCCAGCGAACACTACGGAGTGACCCGCGACGTCCTGGCGAGCCGGTTGAAGAGCGCGGTTGAGAAATACATTCTGAAGGATGACGAAAATGCGTCTCTCAAAACGATTACTGACTTTATTGATACCTTGCAGGTTGACGATCTGTGTTTGATTGTCGCGTGTGAGCAGGGAATTGAAAAGGCCTGGACCGATCTGGTGGCCCGCTTCTCGGTTACTGTCCGCTCCGCTGCTCGATCGGCTAGTTCCAATGAGGAGAACGCTGAAGATTTGGCCCAATCAATTTGGGCGGAGTTGCATGGTTTACGAAGCCGAGATGACGGGCGACCCTCTGGAAAGCTTGCGTACTACTCGGGTCGCGGTTCGTTGGCGGGCTGGCTTAGAGCTGTCGTTGCGCAGCTGGCGATCGATCAACATCGCAAACAGTCGCGACTGGTTCAGACTGAGGAAGACTCCGAATTCGATCGAATGATGACCGCGGGTGGAGATGGAAACGCTTGGACGTCGCAAACCGTGGCCAGCCCTGAAGTCGAACTTTCAGAGCGAGTAGCTGGAACTCAAATGCAGCAGGCCCTCGCACGGTCGATCAAACAACTGTCAGGTGAAGATCGACTTCTGGTGAAGCTGTACTACTTTGATGGTTTGCGTTTGAAAGAAGCCGGGGCTGTGCTGGGCGTTCATGAAGCCACTGCGAGCCGGCGATTAACCAAGATTCACGGCGAGTTGCGTCGTGTAGTAGAGAACGTCCTGATGGAGGAGGAGGGTTGGACAAAAGACGAGACGGCACGGGCCTTTTCCGACATTGGTCTCCATCTCGACACTGACATCGAACCCTTGGTGACTGCGGATCCAGTGCTTCTTAACAAGCAACGCCGCGCACCGATAAAGGGCTAAGGACATTGAAAAGTTTGGGTGCAAGTAAGCGACCCTTAATTCGTTCTTAGATGGGCAAACCGCTTAATTGATATGAACAAGGCGAATAACAACGAGATGGATTTGGCGTTACATTCCCTCGCTAAGAGTGAGCGGGATGGATTGGCGTCGAGCGCCAGTTCTTCTCTTTGGGATCGCAACGAACCAAGTGGCGATCATCTTGACGCTGACGAACTCAATTCTTACGCCGAAGGTCTCGTGCCGGAAGCTGCTCGGCTTAGATATACGGAGCACTTGGCTGACTGTGCGAATTGTCGAAAAATTGTGGTGGACCTGACTCAAGCCCTGGGCATTGCGGCTCCGGCTCTCAAGAGCGAAACAGACCGAGGCACTGGTCTGTGGGACAAGGTTTTTGGTTTCCTGTCGCTACCAGTTTTGCGTTATGGCATTCCAGCCATCGCGCTAACTGCCATCCTTGCAATTGGCTTTCTTGCGCTACGCAAGGAACCACAAGCAGATTTGGTGGCTCGGAATGAGCCCGGCAATGTAACCGCGCCAGCTCCTGCGATGCAGGACTCCCAAGGGGAAACAAAGCAAGCGCCTGTGGCTATCACCGGCAATTACGGTTCTCCTGCTCCAACTCCGGCTCCCGCAGCGAGCATTGATACCGCGGCAACCAAGAACGCGACGGCTCCTAAAGAAAAGGTTGACGCTACGCTAGACGGAACTGATTCGACGGTCGAGCACTTCCTGAAAGACAAGCCGGCATCGCCACCACCGCCTGCGCCGGTTGCGGCTGCGAAATCTGTGGCTTCCGAACCCAAGTTTTCCGAAGCTCCCAAAGTTGGCACTCTCTCTAACGAAGTTCAGAAGAGCGCAGACAGAAAGCAGGAAACGCCCACTGACACCCTCGCCCGGCAAAGAGACGCTGCGCGACCTGAGAGTCGCAGGGAAGCAGAAGAAGACACCGCGGCCTTTCGAAAAGACAGTCCCTCTGGCCCTCAACGTGGCGGGTTGATGGGAGAACGCGGTGGCTATGGTCGCAAGGCGGCCAAGCGAGAAGCGGCCGATGACGATGAAACAAAAACCATTGCCGGCAGACGCTTTCGACGTCAGGGTAACGTATGGATCGACACTGCTTATGCGTCTTCTCAAGCGACGATTAGTGTTAAGCGCGGCAGCGAACAGTTTCGTGCTCTGATTGCTGATGAACCCGAAATCCGGAACATCGCGAACGCCCTGGGAGGCGAGATTATCCTAGTTTGGAAAGCTAAAGCGTATCGCATTCGGTAACCCGTTTATTGGTCCATACCTTCCGCTCGTTCATCTCATTCTCATTGTGTCGACGGCAGTGGTAAATTGGGTGCCACCATGCTAAACGACTCCGCGCCTACGCGAACTGTCCTTGTTCAAGATGAAAAATCTCTGCTCAGTGCCTTGTTCCTCGTAGGCATTTTGCTCTCGGGCCCAATTGCTACGTTCGCGCAGTCGAAGGGAACTGGAGCTCCAAGATTGCGCGCTCACAACCCGCAGATTGCCCAGATCGTGCGCGATGTCGATGCGCGCAGGATCGAGCAATCGATAAGGAAGCTTGTTTCATTCGGCACTCGCAACACTAACTCAGCGCAAGACAATCCAACTCGAGGTATCGGCGCCGCCCGTGACTGGTTGTTTGATGAGTTCTCAAAAGCGGCACAGGAATCGGGCGGTCGAATGACCGTGGAGAAACAATCCTTCAATCAGCCAAAAGCCGAACGCGTGCCGGTCCCGATCATCATCACGAACGTCGTCGCTACGTTAAGAGGAACTCAACCGCAGTCGCGAGACAGGGTCTACGTCGTTAGCGGCCATTACGACTCGATGTGCGGAAGAGCTGCTGACGGAACCTGTGACGCACCCGGCGCCAATGACGACGCTTCGGGTACCGCCGCAGTTTTGGAGTTGGCCCGCGTAATGGCCAGGCATGAATTCGACGCCACCATCGTGTTCATGGCTGTAGCTGGTGAGGAACAATCCTTACTCGGTTCGACTTACTTTGCTGATCAGGCGAAGAAGAGTGCAATGGATATTGAGGGCATGTTTACGAATGACATCGTGGGAAACTCGCTCGGCGGCAATGGAGTTCGCGACACCCGGACCGTCCGTGTCTTTTCCGAAGGAGTTCCTTCAAATGAATCCAAGGAAGAGGCTGACATCCGACGCGGAGTTGGCGGTGAGAATGATTCGGCTTCACGGCAACTGGCCCGCTTCATCAAGGAGACAGCAGCGAGCTATGTCCCTGGGATGAAAGTGATGATGGTCTACCGTCGTGATCGATACCTACGAGGTGGCGATCATCGACCGTTCCTCGAACGTGGATTTGCAGCCGTTCGTTTCACAGAGACGAATGAAAACTACAACCACCAGCATCAGAATGTTCGCATAGAAAATGGCGTGCAATACGGCGACTTACCTCAATTTGTAGACTTCAATTACACCGCCAACGTGAGTCGTGTGAATGCCGCAGCCCTGGCGGCTCTTGCACTGGCACCGGCTCGTCCAAAGAATGTCTCGATACTAACGGCCCGCCTGACTAACGACACAGATCTAAAATGGGCTGCTAATAGAGAGCCCGATCTTGCAGGCTACGAGATCGTCTGGCGTGAGACCACATCGCCTGTCTGGACAAACTCAAAAATGGTAGGCAACGTTACTAGTTGCACTGCAAAGGGCATGTCCAAAGACAACTTTTTCTTTGGAGTAAGAGCGGTCGATAAAGCGGGGACCCGGAGCCCAGTTAGCTTTCCCAAACCGCTTGGGCGGTAATTTTCCCATTCCGTGCAGGAGATTTATCAAACTCCCGGACCCTTGAACGCGTCTAACGGTCGATTGCTCGACTCATCGTCAACAGCTTCATCATTGTGAATTGGTTGCTTAGGGATTATTTGGTGGGAACTATGACTCAACTAAGACAGACATCGGATGGCAGGAAGATCCTTTTGCGTACTCTTATCGCCGTGCTTACGCTCGTCTCCATTGGGGCAGGTGGTTTGGTGCCCCCTGTCAACGGGCAGCGACAATCGTCAGCGCGTCTCAGCGAGGATCAGCGCATTTTGCATGTATTGAACCGGCTCGGCTTCGGTGCGCGGCCGGGTGACGTTGAACGCGTGAAAGCGATGGGATTGGATAACTACATTACCCAGCAACTGAACCCTGAGAAGATTAGCGACGCTGTCGCACAAGAGAAGGTCAAGACCCTCGAGACGCTGAACATGACCACAGCCGAGCTGTATCAGAAGTTCCCACAGCCCGGTCAGTTGTTGCGTCAACTGGAACGCCGAGGAGAGTTACCTTCGGCTCTGGCGTCAGCGCGCCAGAATCGCAATAACCCAGCTTCAGGCGAGATGTCCAACGAAGGTAGCGAAGCGTCAAAAGGAATGAACAAGGGGGGCGACGCCGCGCCGGCTCAAGCGGCCAATCCTCGCGACAATCAGGAGTATCGCCAGGCGCTGCGTGAGTACTACCGCCAAAACGGATTGCAACAACCGCAACGCATCATGGCCGAATTGCAAAGTTCGCGTATTCTGCGCGCCGTTTATAGTGAGAAGCAGTTGCAGGAAGTTTTAGTTGATTTCTGGACAAATCACTTCAACGTGTTTTTCGGCAAGGGCGCTGATCGCTGGTTGCTAACCTCGTACGATCGCGACACGATTCGGCCGCACTCCATGGGTAAGTTCTCCGAACTGCTGGCCGCTACAGCTCAGAGTCCCGCGATGCTTTTCTACCTGGACAATTTTCAGAGTGTCAGTCCGAATGCGCGGATGGGCGCCGGAGCTGGCCAACGACTCCTGCGTAATCGAATGCCCGGTCGGCCAGGTGGGAATGAAGAGATGAGGGAGAATGCGCCCCCACCTCAGCGGGCACGTCGCGGGATCAATGAGAACTACGCGCGTGAGTTGATGGAACTACACACGCTCGGCGTTGACGGAGGTTATACCCAAAAGGACGTTCAGGAAGTGGCGCGTTGCTTCACCGGTTGGACCATCTTTGCCCCGCGCGGAGGAGCTGCGGCGCCGGGTATGTTGAACGAGGCTGGGCGGAGGGAAGCGGGCAAATTCTTTTTCAATGCTCGAGCTCATGACGACGGTGAAAAGCTCGTGCTGGGCCATAAGATTCCTGCGGGGGGCGGAATCAAAGATGGTCAGATGGTGTTGGAAATTTTGGCGACCCATCCATCCACGGCGAAGCATATCTCCATCAAACTCGCTCGCTATTTTGTAACAGACAATCCTTCTCCGGCGCTGGTTGAGCGTGGTGCTGCCGCGTTCACCAAAAGCAAAGGAGACATTAGAGAAACGATCCGCGTAATCATCACTTCGCCTGAGTTCAATTCACCTGAGGCGTATCGCGCCAAGATCAAACGCCCTTTCGAGCTGACGATTAGCGCAATCAGGACGCTGGGGGCCGACACCAATGGTGGCCCACAGTTGCATCAATGGATTGCCCGCATGGGTGAACCTCTTTATGGATACCAAACGCCTAATGGTTATTCGGACTTAGCCGAGAGTTGGGTTAATACCGGCGGTTTGCTGGAGCGGTTTAACTTTGGTCTGGCCCTGGCAAGTAATCGTATCCCGGGTACGCGAGTAAACCTGGACCGTTTGATGGCTAACGGTGAGCAGCGGAAAGAGCTGAGCAAGGGCGAAATCATGGATCGTTTTCTTGGCTTGATCGTGGCCGGCGAGATTTCGCCCAAGACTAAGGCAGCACTACTTCAGCAAATGGACCAGGAGATTGTTCTGGCACCAGCTTCAACCTCAGATTCAGCTATGTCAAACGAAAACAGAATGATGAACGGAGGCCCGCGTCGGCAGCAATTGGCGCGCGCCGAGGCCAACATCACAGATCCGGTGACCAAGATAGTGGGATTGATATTGGGATCGCCGGAATTTCAAAGGCAATAAAAACTTAGTGCTTGGTTCTTTGTACTTTGTTCTTAATGCTTTGTGCTTTGTCAGTTGTCAGTTGGCTCAGCTAGCGAAAGTTGTTCTTACGATTCAGTAAAACGGTTAGGCTAGAGGGGCAACTGACAACGGACAACTGACAAAGTACAAAGCTCTAAGTACAAAGCTCAAAGTACCAAGCACAACGCACAGGTATTAATCATGAACAGAAGATTTTTCATCCGATCCGGTGGTGTTGCGTTAGCTAGTTTTGGCTTGCTACAAACCACGCCGTCCTTCTTACAGCGCACCGTGTTGGCAGCCTCGAAAGAGCCTCTCAGTGGTGGCAGACGCAAAACGCTGATTGCAATTTTTCAGCGTGGCGCCGTTGATGGCCTGAACATGGTGGTGCCTTACGGCGACCGCGCTTATTACGATTCCCGGCCAGGGATTGCAATTGCGAAGCCCGAAACTGGTAATGCGGAAACAGCTTTGAACCTCGACGGGTTCTTCGGCCTGCATCCAAACATGTCGTCGCTTAAGAATCTCTGGGATTCAAAACGTCTGGCCATAATTCATGCCGCAGGCTCACCCGATAACACGCGATCACACTTTGACGCGCAGGACTACATGGAATCGGCAACGCCGGGACGGAAGGGAACTCCCGACGGATGGCTGAATCGTTATCTTCAGAGTAAAGCAGATCCGGAGCAGCGCATTTTCCGGGCCGTGTCGATGACGCAAGGCATGCCGCGCGCAATGCAGGGTAAAGCTCCAACCCTGGCGATCTCAAATTTGGCCGACTTCACCATTCGTGCCGGACGAAGTTCGGCAAATGTGCAGGGAGGCTTCGAAGCGATCTACGAGCAGACTGTTAATGACAGACTTGGAGGCACCGGTAAGGAAACGTTTGAAGCAGTGAATTTCCTAAAGAGGGTGAATCCGTCGCAGTACCAGCCCGAAAACGGCGCACAATATCCGCGCACACCGTTCGGCAATTCGTTGTTACAGATCGCGCAATTGATTAAGGCTGGAGTCGGTCTTGAGGTCGCCTTTACTGATACGCCCGGCTTGAACTGGGATACACACGTGAACCAGGGAAACGCGCGCGGACAACTTGGAAACCTGCTTCAACAGTTTAGCAACGCGATCGCCGCGCTCTACACCGATTTGGGCCGGCGAATGGACGACGTCGTGATCTTAACCATGTCGGAGTTTGGCCGAACTGTCCGTGAGAATGGAAATCGAGGTACGGACCACGGTCACGCTAATGCCATGTTTGTGCTCGGGAACAGTGTTCGCGGAGGCAAGGTTTATGGTCAGTGGCCAGGACTCAAGACTGATCAACTCAACGAAGGTCGCGATCTGGCATTGACTACGGACTTCCGCGATGTGTTTGGCGAGGTTGCCAAGATGCATTTGAAGACTTCAAACACACAAGTGGTATTTCCTGGTTATTCGCTTAGTGAGTCCAAGTTCAAAGGATTTCTCGGGTAAAAAAACAGCTAATCAGAAATTCAAAAGGCGCCACTCAATTCGAGCAGCGCCTTTTTCATGCGCCCAAGACGCTACCATCTCAGTCTGCCAAAGCGATTGATAAAGTAGAGCATCACCACGGCTATCAGCGAAACAATCACGGCCAGCATGAATGCTTCGTTATCGCGTCCGGCCTGAATCGCATCGTAAATCGCCACCGACGCAGTTTGAGTTCGTCCCGGAATATTGCCGGCAATCATGATCGTCACCCCAAAATCTCCGAGAGCTCGCGCGAAGGCTAGTGCAGTTGCAGCCAGGACACCTCGAGAGGCGAGTGGCAGCGTGACGCGAAAGAAGATGGGCCAGGTGCCGAGACCGAGTGTTCTGGCGGCCGCCTCGAGTTCGAGGTCAACTCCCTCAAATGCCGCTCTTAAGCTCTTCGTTACAAGAGGAAGCGCATGGATGGTCGCGGCGATAATCGCGGCCCCGACCGTAAACGTGAGACGAATACCAAAGCGGTTGTAAAGAAAACCGCCGACGACTGACCGCGTGCCAAGCAATGTAAGCAGGTAATAGCCGAGCACGGTCGGGGGCAAGACCAGTGGCAATGTGATCAGCGAGTCGATCAGGTTTCGCCCCGGTAAACGTTTGCGCGCTAGCAGCCAGGCCAGAGCCGAACCCGCGATTAGTGCAATCACAGTCGCCGCGGTTGCTACCGCAAACGAAAGTTTAATGGGAAACCAGTCTATGGTGCTGAAATCCATTATCTATCTTCGCCGCGGAACGATGGCAACGATGCGCAATGGACCACCACTTCCGCTTTTGATCTTCATCGGCAATGCCACTACTGCAAAACCTTTCGTCGGGAGCTGATGTAGGTTGGCAACGTTTTCAAAGGCAGGAATGTTTTTTTCAAATAAGATCCGATGGCTCTCGAATAGAGTGGATTGGCCGTGGTCAATGCTAGCGGTGTCGAGTCCAATTGCCTTAATCGAACGGTTCCTCACCAGCCATCGTGCGGCGTTGGGGTGAAGGCCCGGGAAGTGCAGATTTGCAACAGCCCCCTCACCACGTTCATCAGTTCCCAGGTATCGCTTGCGATCTGGATAGAAGCGGCCAAATCCGGTGCGCAGAAAAATGATCGTACCCGGCGCGATGCGACCGTTCTGCCGTTCCCAGCTTGTAATGTCAGTTTCAGTGACGAGGTAGTCGCGATCCTTGGCGCATTGCTGTGTCACATCGATTACCACGGCTGAACCCATCAGCTGATTAAGTGGTATGTCATCGACCGAGTTGCGTCCTTTTGCGAAATGAACCGGCGCATCAATGTGGGTCCCACCATGCTCAGCTGAAGAGTAACGATAGGCAGAGTAGTAAAACCCCTTCTCGGTCATGCCTTCGAAATCCTTTTCCAAACGGAAACCCTCGGCGGTGGGCCAATACACTGTGTTGGTCTCAAAAGGGTGAGACAAGTCGATGACTACGCCTGAAGGAATACTTGCTACGCGATTCTGTGCCTGGCTGGCGTGTGCAAAGGCAAGTAAGAGCAGCGATAAGATGGTGCTAACGAATTTCATCAACCGTCCTCCTTCAGTGAGTCAATCGAACGCGCATCTTAGCTCAGACTTGCACTTCCTCACAGGTCGGGAAGGAGCACTTGTGCCCGCTCTTCCGTTAGCCTTTATGATCATCCGATTAGTCGATTCCTCAATTCTTTGATGGAATCGAAATGCGGAAGGTAAGAGCGGGCACAAGTGCTCCTTCCCGACCTGTGAGGAAGCGCCAGGGCCACAAGCTACTCGCTGCGCATAGATAATCGTCTGGTTAAGGAATCATCTAGAAGCTACAATCGTCGAGTCAATCTACTATCTGCCTTTCAAACTCTACGTGAACGAAAGAGTCGTTAGAGGATCACCATGATCGATTTCAGTCCTCCTCCCGAACTCGAAGCTGCGCAGCAAGCAGTCGCAAGCTTCATGGACGAACACGTCTATCCCAACGAAAAGTTGATCGTTGAAGACGAAGGCATTCCAGAAGACATTGAGCGCGATCTGCAACAGAAGGTGAAAGCCCTCGGTCTTTGGGCGCCCCATCTACCTAAGGATTGGGGCGGGATGGGAATTGGCTTCATTGGTCAGGCCCTGGTGAATGAAATCATCGGACGCTCTGTGATTGGACCACGGATATTTGGCAACGCGGCTCCCGATGCCGGTAACGCTGAACTGTTGCTTATCGCGGCGACGTCGGAACAGAAAGAGCAATACTTGCGACCACTCGCATCTGGCGAAGTTCGCTCTTGTTTCGCCATGACGGAGCCGGAGGTGGCAGGTTCGGATCCAACTGGCTTACGAACTACCGCAGTGCGCGAACGTGATGAGTGGGTCATCAATGGTCACAAGTGGTTCATCAGCGGCGCCATCGGTTCAACCTTCGCAATCATCATGGCTGTGACTGACACTTCAGCCGCATCTCACCAACGGGCCAGCATGATTCTGGTGCCCACTGACACCCACGGATTCAACATTGTTCGAGCTGTGGGGGTTATGGGTTCGGGTGGAGTGGGTGGTCATTGTGAAATTCGCTTTGAGAATTGTCGCGTGCCCGCGGGGAACCTGCTGGGCGAAGTGGGCCAGGGGTTTAAGCTGGCCCAGGCGCGCCTCGGTCCCGGCAGAATTCAACATTGCATGCGCTGGATTGGCGCCGCGCAAAGAAGTTTTGAAATGATGTGCTCCTACGCCTTGAAACGAGAATCCTTTGGCGAACCGCTAGCCAAGAAACAGACGATTCAAAACTGGATTGCCGACTCCGCCGCGGAAATCAATGCAGCTCGCCTAATGACACTCCAGGCAGCCTGGAAGATGGATCAAGGTGATGCAGCGCGAGTTGAGATTTCATTAATCAAGTTTTTCGCCGCGCGCGTTTTACACGATGTTATAGACCGGGCAATTCAAACGCATGGCGCGCTTGGTTATTCAAAGGACACACCACTCGAAATGTTTTATCGAGACGCGCGAGCTGCGAGGATTTACGATGGACCAGACGAAGTGCACCGTCAGGTGGTAGCCCAAAAGATACTGCAACGTTTTAAGACCACGGTCTGAAGAGGTAGCGGATCGATCTCGGAGCAGTAGCCCGACCGTTAGGAAGGGCGTCACCTTACGTAGGACCTCGAAGGACAATTCGGTGCGCAGCGACGCCCTTCCTAACGGTCGGGCTACTGCTTCGAGATCGACTAGGTTTCCAAATCCCTCTAATGACAGCGAGCAACGACAGCACCGCGGTACGAGAAGGCGAGGAGTTGGATTCCGCGTCTCTTGAAGCGTACTTGAGGAACACCCTTTCCTTAGACTCCGGAACTTCAAACCACTCTCTTGAGATCCAGCAATTTCCTGGTGGTCATTCAAATCTTACCTATCTCATTCGTTACAACGATAGCGAGTATGTACTTCGCAGGCCTCCAGTCGGTCCGGTGGCGCCTACGGCCCACGACATGCCGCGCGAGTATCGATTGCTTTCAGTAATTAATCCGAGATTTCCCCTCGCCCCCAAGCCGATACTGCTTTGTGAAGACTCCGCAGTCATCGGCGTGCCCTTCTATCTGATGGAACACCGGCGAGGGCTGATTGTGCGCTCGAAGTTACCTGACCAACTTCAAGACGATCCAGCTTTGCGCCGCCGGCTTAGCGAAAGCGTGATTGATACCCTGGTAGGATTACACGCTGTCGATATTCATTCATCCGGAATCATTTCGATGGGAAAGCCTGAAGGATTTGTTAACCGGCAAGTGCGCGGGTGGGCTGACAGATGGCAACGCTCAAAAACCGCTGAACTCGCGGAGATGGACCAGGTGATTGATTGGCTCATGACCCGAATTCCTGCGGAGACTCTTCTCGACGCCACAGTGGTTCACAATGATTTCAAATTAGATAACTTGATGTTGGACGTGGACGATCCGGCTCGAGTCGTTGCAGTGCTTGATTGGGAAATGTGCGCCATGGGCGACCCTCTTATCGACGTTGGCCTGCTGTTGAGTTACTGGACTATGAGTGGCGGTGGAGAGGAGAACAGCTCTTTGCGGGCGATCACACATGGTCCAGGATGGTTTACTCGCGAAGAGATCATCGAGCGCTATGAAAAAGCAACGGGCAGAAATCTTGGTCAGATTGCTTTCTACGAAACATTTGCCCGGTTCAAAGTTGCAGTGGTAATTCAGCAGATCTATTTTCGATTTGTAAAAGGGCAGACGAAGGACCAGCGATTTCAACATTTTGATCTGCTCGTCAACGAACTAACCAGAGACGCGCTGCAATTGGCGCGGAGTTCAGGTATCTAAGGATGTTTACTCCCCGCGTCCTGCGCTTTGAATCGTTGCCTTCGACAAATCTTGAAGCGGCCAGACAGGCGGGCGAGGGTGCACCTGAGGGTCTTTGCATAGTTGCGGCCGAACAGACCGCTGGACGCGGCCGTCTTGAACGTCAATGGATCTCGCCGAAAGGCGCGGGCCTGTACTTCAGCATGATCCTCCGTCCACAGTTTGACCAGAGCAGATGGGCGATTCTGACCATGCTGGCGGCGGTAGCAGTTCACGATACGTTGACTGAAGTATTTGGACTGGCGCCCGACATTAAGTGGCCTAACGATGTCTTGATCAACGATAAGAAGATCTGCGGAATTCTGGCGGAAACGGTTGAGACGAACACCGGGCGGGCGATCGTACTTGGAATCGGAATCAATCTAAACGCCAGCTCATTTCCGTCTGAACTGAACGATGTCGCGACCTCAGTCGAAGCAGAGACTGCGCAGAAAGCTGATGCTGAAATCGTCATCGAACCTCTCGTCAATTCACTAATCAGGTACTATGAGCTGCTGAACCTTTCTGGTTCACCGGAAACGTTAGTTGCGGAATGGTCGAAGCGATCGAGCTATGCGATGAACAAGCCTGTGCGCGTTACTAACGGCGACGTAACCATTGAAGGAGTATCGCGCGGACTTGATAGTGATGGAGCACTAATCATCGAGACAGACGCGGGTGAATTCAAAACTGTCAGAACTGGAGACGTAACACGGTTGCGAGCGCAGTAAGTACGGCCGACGCGCAACGTGAACCACAATGACTTCCGGCAAACGGATCATACTCTCCACCTTTGGTTCTTTCGGTGACATTCATCCGTACGTTGCCATTGCGCTTGCGTTAAAGGCTCGTGGCCACTCTCCCGTGATCGCGACGTCTGAAGTTTATCGAGAAAAAATGGAGTCGGCGGCGATCGAGTTTTTTCCAGTTCGTCCTGACATGCCTTCGTATGACGAACCTGATGAGATCACACGCATTGCAGAAGAATTGATAGACCCGAAGACCGGGAGCGAAAAAGTTCTGGAACTCTTCACGCAGAACTTGCGGGATATCTATGACGATTTGAACGCCGCAGTCGAAGGTGCGGATCTCCTGGTAACACATCCGCTGACGCTGGTTGGACCTTCCGTAGCACAGAAACGCAATTTGCGATGGGTGTCGAGTGTGCTGGCGCCAATTTCATTCTTCTCAAATTACGATCCGCCAGTCTTGCCGCAATTGCAGGCGTCATACCACGTGCTTAAGTTGAGTCCACACATCAGTCGTTTGGCGTTTGGTGTGGCGTCGTTCAAGTTAAATAAGCTCATGGCGCCCGTTTACAAGCTGCGTGCAGAGCTTGGATTACCACGCGGTGGTCAACCGCTTATGGCTGGTCAGCACTCGCCTCAGATGGTTCTCGCGCTCTTTTCGTCCGTCTTGGGTAAACCGCAACCGGATTGGCCCAGGAACACGAAGCAGACGGGTTTCCTTTTCTACGACCGGCGCGATTATTTCGGTAGCACGGGAACCGATCCTGTTCTGGCGAAGTTTCTAGACGATGGACCACCGCCGATTGTTTTCACCCTCGGCTCGTCAGCTTTCTGGGTAGCCAAAGATTTCTATCGCGATTCAATTAGCGCGGCGGTAGCGTTAGGCCAACGAGCCTTACTCCTGGTTGGGCACCAGCGGAATGTCCCGGAAGGCCCATTGCCCGAAGGCGTTGCGGCCCTTGAATACGCTCCGTTCGGGGAGGTTTTCCCGCGAGCGCGGGCGATAGTCCATCAAGGCGGTGTAGGAACCATTGGACAGGCAATGCGGTCGGGACGACCGGTGCTGGTTTTACCGCACGCGCATGATCAGTTTGACAATGCGATGCGCGTGGTGCGAAGTGGGTGCGGGCGATCACTGCCAAGACCGCGTTACAATGCAGCGACAGCAACGACCGAACTCAAAGCGCTCCTGGGCAACCCGGAGTATTTTGCAAACGCTGAAAAGATTGGGGCCCAGGTGCAAAGTGAAAACGGCGCAGCCAGGGCTGCTGATGCAATTGAAGAAGTTCTAATAGCCTGAACAAATCGAAACTCAAAATATGCTGCTGGTTATTGACGCGGGAAATACAAACACTTCGCTGGGCGTTTTCAATGACACCGAACTGGTGGCGCATTGGCGACTAACCACCGCGCGGTCACGAACGGTGGATGAGTATGGCGTTCACGCTCGCAATTTGTTTGAGTTGGCAGGAATTGATTTTAAGGGTATCCATGCGATCGCAATCGCTTCGGTTGTGCCACCGTTGAACTACACGTTGAAGACGATGGCGGAAACCTATTTTCATCTCACTCCGCTTTTCGTAGATAACTCGATCGACACCGGATTAAAGATTCTTTACGAGCCTGCGTCAGATGTTGGCGCCGATCGAATCGTTGATGCTGTGGCCGCCATTGAGAAGTATGGCGCACCGTGCATCGTGGTTGATTTCGGCACGGCGACAACCTTCAACGCGATTAATCAGGAAGGTGCTTACGTCGGTGGGATCATTACGCCGGGCATCATGATTTCGTCTGAGGCTTTGTTTGAACGGACCGCAAAACTGCCGCGCGTAGATATTAGACGACCGCAAAAGGTTATCGGCTCTTCCACCATTAGCGCTATGCAGTCTGGTTTATATCACGGCTTCGTTGGACTGGTAGACGGAGTGTTGCGAAAAATGATCGAAGAGTTGGGAGGATCGCCACGAGTAGTTGCCACCGGTGGTCTCGCTCCGTTAATTGCGACGGGTTCAGAGTTTATTGAGCTGGTCGACGACACTCTGACACTCGAAGGCTTGCGATTAATCTACGAGCGAACCAAGCGTGGTCCAAAGTCCGGAGCCTGAATCCAAATCAAATTGTGATGCCCTGAACGTGGACGCGATTTTTTGAGCAGCCGTTTTGAATTACTTTAATTACTTCACCGAGATTGAAGACGCCTTTGTGCGTCGCCGCGGCAAGCATCTGTTGGTCAGCTCAATCGATTGGGCGCTGATCGAAAGTTGGAAGGAAATGCAGATCCCTTTGCACGTGGCCCTGCGAGGAATCGAAAAAGCTTTTGATTCGTGGGAATCCAAACCTCGCAAGCGCGCCATAAAGAGTTTGCTCTACTGCCAGGAAGAGGTCGAAGCACAATTCGCCGAGTGGGCCGAGTCACGTGTCGGAGCCAATGACGAAACGCAAACAGATGAAACGCAAAGCGAAGGAATGCCATTCTCACGTGCAGCACTCGTTGAGCATTTAAGAAAAGGACGTTCCGAGCTGGTAGTGACCCGAACTAAGTTACTGGAGACTTCCTCCGAGTTTTCTGATGCTTTGCAACGCGCCGAAACCCTGTTGCAAGATCTGGAAGAGGAAACGGAAAACTCGACGACACTCAACGCTCAAAAGCTCGAACAATCGCTGACCGGACTCGAACGAATGTTAGCCGATGCGCTGCGCCTGACTATTGATTCTGTAGAGTTGCAGGAATATGAACGCGAAGTTAAAGAACAGTTGAAGCCTTATCGTAAGCACATGGAAAAGGCCGCGTACGATCAGACTTTTGATAATCTCCTGCTGAAGCGTTTGAGAGATCGGTATGGCGTGCCGCGTCTCAGCTTGTTTTATCTCTAGTTCGCGGTTATCTGTATCTACGTTTTTTTTTGCGAAGCGGCTGGGCTAACGAGCACTTTCGCTGCGGGTTTGATCCAAGGGGCCTCCGCCAGCTCACCAGTTCAAAGATTTACTCGTTTAAAAGATTTACTCGGGGTTCCGCTACACTCCACCTCGAGGTTCAGACTTACTAATGCGAGAGCAGGAAGGCAACGCCTTGTCGCTCCATAATGGTTGAATTGTTGTGCCTGATTCTTTCTTGTTTGCTGCTCAGAGAAAACCCCGATGAATCCGAAAAAACAGCAGGTGGCAAATGAAACTCTGGAGGTAGAGATTGAACGAATACTTCCAGGGGGTGTTGGTCTGGCCCACGCCGAAGGTTTAACTCTCTTCGTCTCGCTCGCTGCGCCGGGTGATCGTGTGAGAGTCAAGGTTGATCGCGTGCAAGGTAAGGTGGCCTTTGCATCGATTGTGGAAATCCTCACCCCATCACCAGTTCGAGTGGAGCCTCCTTGTCCATACTTTGGACTTTGTGGCGGCTGTGATTTTCAACAACTGAGTTATGACGTTCAGCTCGCGACCAAAGTCGAGATCATCAAGGATTGCCTTCACCGGATCGGCAAAATCGATGGGCCAATCGACGTGCCGATTCTGGCCTCGCCGCGTGAGTGGCAATACCGCACGCGTGCGATGTGGCAAGTCGATGCCGACAAACGAAAGGTCGGCTACTTCGTCCGTGGTTCGCGTGAAGTGTGTGACGTCGAATACTGCGCTGTACTAGTTTCACCCTTACAGAACACGCTGGAGAAGGTGCGAACTGAGATTCTCTCGGAAAATGGAACAACTCCAACTCCGAGAGATATCGCGGTGGTTCTGGGTGATGATGGGATTTCGATCTATCCGCCAATTGCCGGGTTCGAAACCAGAGAAGTTCATAGAGTGGTAGAGGACGAAATCTACGAATACAGCGCTGAAGCATTTTTCCAGGTAAATCACGGAATGCTGGAGGCGCTCATCGCTGAGGCAATCGGAGACATTAGCGGCAAGATTGCGATCGATCTCTATAGCGGTGTCGGCTTGTTCACTCTGCCACTGACGAGACGGTTCGAAGAAGTGGTTGCGGTTGAAGCGAATCCTGAGGCGATGAGATTTGCGCGTCGCAGTCTTGAATCGGCTAATTTGGATCGCATTGAGCTGGCCAATCTCGACGTTGGTGAATGGCTGCAACATTACCGATCGTTTGAGCCCATCGATATTCTTCTGCTTGATCCGCCGCGAACGGGCGTCGAAAACAAAGTTATCGCCGGGATAGTTGGCTTGCGACCACAACGAATCGTATACGTCTCATGCGATCCGGCGACGCTGGCCCGTGATCTTAAGAAGTTAATCGCCGAGGGCTATTCGTTTGACAAGATTGCTGCGTTCGACATGTTTCCACAGACTCACCATGTGGAGATGGTGGTCCATCTAAGCGATACCATAGCTCTCATCGACGACAGCGATCTGGCCGACATATCGGACTTTAACGTCGACTAGCAGATCCCAGTTTGGACATCCGCAGATTACGCAGACCGATACAGATGGTGAAGTTGAACAATCCTCAGCGGCCTATCATTTGTTAATCGGCGTAATCTGCGGACAGTCTTTCTAACTCCTCTCGAATTTGGTATGTTTCCCGCACCTCACAGTCGTCACCCTTAAAAGCCGCCAAAGCTAGATTCAAGTCCGCGCGCCGTTGTATGCGTTCGGGTCTCCGTTTCACATGGTGTCTCGAGACCATGAAAGCAAAGTCTCGTCAGCAAGCATTCATGTTTCCTCTGGCCGTTCTGGCTGCAGCGTTTGCCGTTGGAATGCTTCCTGTCCTTACGTCATCACTTAACGTCTCGCTCCGGGGAATAGTTTTGGCGGCAGTGCTTTGCGCTTCGATCTCGATTGTCTTGCTGCTGAAGCGAAGCAGGCGACTCGCGGGGTTGCTGGTGGTTCTGGCGTTTATGTTTTCCGGGGCCGCGTTGGCGACAATTGACCACACAACGGACCGCGCAAGTGTGAAGTACCTGATTGAAAGCGGCGCGATTAAGTCAGGCCAGCCGGTTGAAATCACTGGCGTGCTCAGTCGTGAACCGGAAACCGCTCGTGACCGTCAATATCTGACCTTGCGCGTCGAACGCGTCACTTCATCGGGCTGGAACAGGGAAGCAAGAGGCGTCGTTGCGTTGCTGGTCCCGGTTTCTCAAAAGACGAAAGAAGAATTAGATCAACTGGATTTGGAATACGGCGCTCGTGTTCGTGTGATGACGACGTTGGATCGCGAAGAGGAGTTTCGTAACCCGGGAGTCTCGCCTTTTACCGAATATCTCGATCGCAAAGGCTACGACGCGATGGCCTTTGTTAAGAGTCCGCTGCTATTCGAGCGTCTGGATAACGAGCGAATCTTTTATCCTTTGGCGTTGCTTTACAAATGGCGAAGTCGATTGCAGGCGGGCATCGATCAGCATCTCTCTCGCGAGACTGCAGGCGTACTTGATGCCGCGCTGTTGGGGAATCGTTTTAACTTGTCTCAAGCGAGCGCTGAACGTTTTCGTGAGGGAGGCACCTTCCACGTTCTGGTGATCAGTGGATTGCACATCACGTTTCTGGGGGCTTTGGTTTTCTTCATCGCCAGGAGTCTGACCAGAAACAGGCTGCTTCAGTTTCTGTCTTCGGCCGCAGTTGTCTGGGGTTATTCGATTGCAGTGGGCGCTGAAGCATCAGTGATGCGCGCGGCTCTGATGTTTACAGTGGTTTTGTTGGCGCCGCTCGTTTCGCGTCGCGCTACTTCACTGAATGCGCTCGGAGGGGTGGCGCTGGTTTGGCTCGCGTTGCGTCCGGGCGATTTGCTCGATCCGGCGTTCCAACTAACTTACATTTCTGTGTTGGCAATCGTCGTATTAGCGTGGCCCTTGATCGAGAAAATGAAAGCGATCGGCTCATGGCACCCAACCCGCGAGACGCCGTACCCGCCCTCGTGCGCTCTCTGGTTACGAGGTTTGTCCGAAGCCCTCTTCTGGAGTGAGCGTAAAGCCAAAGCCGAACTCGATCTACACAACCACAGTTACCGCCTGTTCAAGTCTCCATTTGCCGAGGTCCTTAAACGGATGCACGTCCAGTGGTTGCTGAGATATATCTTCGCGGCCGTGGTTGTTTCCTTAAGCGTGCAACTGATGTTGTTGCCATTCCTCGTCGTCTATTTTCATCGACTGTCCTACGCATCCTTTCTCCTAAACATCGCCGTGAGTTTCTTGATGGCCGGAGTTGCGCTAACCGCCATTGCTGGATTGTTGGTTGCGCAGATCAGTATCGCCTTTGCAACTCCGCTGCTTAGAGTGGCCGACATGTTGAACTGGGTGATGGTCCATAGTGTCGATCCGTTTGAAAGCGCCGGCCTCGCGTCGCTGCGATTGCCGGAATACACCGGTTGGACTGCAAGTGTATACGCGCTCTATTACGTTCCGTTGGCGATGCTTGTTGTTGGTCTGTTTCGCTGGCAGCCGTTACAGCTTCCAAAACGAAATCCGCGTCAAGGCAGGCGCAGACTTGCGTGGGCACTCGTCTCTTTTTCGCAAATCGTGATTGTCCTCCTGGTAATCCTCCACCCATTCAGTGCTGCCAATGCCGGTGGCAAATTGCGAATCGACTTTCTCGATGTCGGACAGGGTGATGCGGCTCTAATTACTTTGCCGAACAGCACGAGGATCCTGGTGGATGGCGGAGGACAGCCCGGACCGTTTGCAACCGGCGTTAAGACTGAAGACGGTGAGAATGTGGCAAACGATACTCGCAGTATTGGTGAGGCTGTCGTTTCGGAATACTTATGGTGGCGAGGGTTAGACCACGTCGACTATCTCGTGGCTACACACGGCGACGCTGATCACATTGATGGCTTGAATGCAGTGGCGAAAAACTTTGGCGTGAAGGCGGTCTTCGTTGGACGCACGCCGGGTCGAGATCCGGAGTTCGCTGAATTATCGAGGACCTTGTCGTCCGAAAATATTCCTCTTCGTTTGATTGCTTGCGGCGATGAGCTGCGTATCGACCACGTATCAATCAACGTGCTTCATCCGTGTCCGGCCGCGAGTTCGGATTTGCCCTCTGGGAATAACGAATCGCTGGTGTTGCAAGTGAGATATGGAAATAGGTCGGTTTTGATGACCGCTGATATCGAAGCGCCGGCAGAGAAGTCGTTATTGCGAAAGTCCACGGACCTTACTGCGGACGTGGTCAAGGTCGCGCATCACGGAAGCAAGACTTCGTCTACAGCGGATTTCATTGCGGCGACGCGGGCGCGCTTCGCTGTCATCTCGGTAGGAAAGACGTCGATGTTTGGCCACCCGAACCCGAATGTTGTCGAACGTTGGAAACGTAGCGGCGCGGAAGTCTGGACCACAGGTAGGCGTGGGACGATTACTTTCATAACCGATGGGACTAAGATGGAACTGCTTGGTTTCTTGCCGTAGAAGCTTTGCACAAAGGATATGGGTTAAAGGCCTCTCCTTGGAGTGCGCCGCCCTGTCGGCGCTTTGGTCGCGGCACCCTAGGGGCCGCCTTCTTATCTTATGCGTACCAGGTCGCGCAAAGCCGCGACCGGCAAAAGCGCCGACAAGGCGGCGCATTCCAAGGAGAGGTATTGTGGCGCCGTGAGCGATCTCGCTAACTCGTCCGAAA
Source organism: Pyrinomonadaceae bacterium (assembly GCA_035273425.1). GTDB lineage: Bacteria > Acidobacteriota > Blastocatellia > Pyrinomonadales > Pyrinomonadaceae > PSRF01. The sequence goes on from DATEPB010000055.1 coordinate 225,693, forward strand.
ATAGTTGGCCCTTTGATCAGCAACCAAATGTGGCTGCGATTACAACAAGGCAGGTGATCGATGACGGCCGTCCGATACTTCAGGTCACGCATTACTACGATGATCATTCATGGTCCTTTATGTGCGGGACCACAGAGAACCCAGATGACTACAGGCTTGTCCACATGGCAGACGTGTTGAAGTGGGATGACAGCTTACGATCAATAGCGGATTTGCCGCCAGGTTGGTCAGCCTGGCGGAACGAGAAAGATTCTGAGTGGGAACGTCACCAGGAAGCGCAGACTTAGCTTAGATGTAGCGGTTGCCTGCCGCTAAGTGACTGACGACTGCTAGGCGTTCGTCGTTTCCGATTCGTCAGGCACGTAAAGCTCGATTGTGACGCTGCCGGGTTTGTAGGTGTGAAGTACGCCGAGAGGCGGGGCGTAGACGTGAATGGTGACGAGATTCTGCTCGCTGACGTCGGGATTGCCGAGTTGGTGAATATCAGGAATGTCCGAACCTGTGACTGCGCCGGTTGGCAACTCGCGTGCGGTTTTGTATTGAAGACCCTTGGCTTCGTCGTAGTGAAAAATGGTTTCCCAAAGCCGGCCTTGCTGCACTCTTACACCACCGTGAGATCCGTTGTGATCATGAATTGGGGTGCGATGACCGGGTCGCCAACAGAGCACCAGCATTTCAATAAAGTCGTTACGAAATACGCGATGCCGCCAGTAGTTTCCTTCTTTGAATCCGATGTAAGGTGCAAGTTCGTCGTCAGTGATCTCAACGTTTCGTAGCCAATCATAGATTTGCTCCAACTGAGGAACAGCGTTCTGGGCTTCAAGCGTTTCAACCAATGCCTGGAAAGAAAAGGATTGATGCTTGATATCGCTTGATTCGATTTCTTCAGTTGTTTCGATGTGAGTGGACAATATTGCGGCTCCTCAATTGATCAAACCCTGCGGCCCTATTCGTTTATATTCGCTGGCTATTAGTGAGTCAAGGCGCTGGTCGTTTTATCGGGTAAAGGCTTCGAAATGCAAAACCTACTCCTTGGAGTGCGTCGCCTTGTCGGCGCTTTGGCCAGCGGCGACTGTGTCGCAGCTTGATGGGCTAAAAGGCGTCATAGAGCTTGGTAGGTATACGTCTGACAGCGCGGGGCCGAGCCCGCGCGGACAAAGCGCCGACAAGGCGGCGCACTCCAGGGAGTTGAATTAGTCTTTGCGCCGAGTGATTGAGATTGTGCGAGTTTCATCGCCGTCTCCACTAATCAAGATCCGCACAGCGGTTGGAGGAAGTGGATACTTCCCCAGGCGTTCGCCCCACTCGATAACGACAATTGCGCGCTCATCACCCAGGACTTCCTCAAGATCGACTGCGTTAGCAGCCCCAGCTCCCTCATCTAATCGATACAAATCAATATGAAATAGCGGAAGCCGGCCAGAGTGTGGATTGACGAGAGTAAATGATGGGCTGGTGACTTCTTCGGGATCAATATCAAGACCTGCGGCCAGGCCCTTGGTAAAAACCGTCTTACCAGCGCCGAGTGGACCGTCGAGCAGGATGATTTCTCCACCATTGAGTTGGGAACCGATGCGCTTGCCCAGATCGAAAGTCTCACTGGGGTTCTGGGTGAACCATTCTCCTGTTTGTAAGGTTATGTTCATTCGCAGCGACGCTAGGGTCGTTCACCTTCAGGATCGAGCGAGCAAATAGCACGGCCCAGATGTTCACGAATATCGGAGGCGACCATACTACGCATGCCCAACTCACGCGCGGCAAGATCGCCGGCGAGACCTCCCACGTAAAGAGCCGCGACGGTGGCGTCTAAGACAGCGGCGGTGCTGTTAGAAACCGTGACTGTTTGTGCAACGAAGCCGGCGATGATTCCGGTCAAAGTGTCACCTGAACCCGCGGTTCCCAAACCTGCATTGCCCGTTGGATTAATGAACACGCGTCCCTCAGTGGCAATCAACGCGGGCGAGCCTTTTAGTACCAGAATCACTTTATGTCGGGTCGCGAATTCTCGAGCGACAGTCACGCGGTCTTCCAGCGTTGATTTGTCGTCTGCGCCAAGCAGCCTAAGCATCTCTCCGGGATGAGGCGTAAGGATCAGCGGCGCTTCGGACGAGCCTTCTATATCGTCAGGCCAAGGGGCCAGACAGTTAAGTGCGTCAGCATCGATTACTACCGGTGTCTTTCGATGCTTCACGATGGAATGGACGAATTGACGGGTCCGTTCATCGCTTGATGTCAAACCTGGACCGATGGCAATCACTGAAGCTCTTGACGCGAGACGATTAACATGAGCGATGGCTTCATCACTGACAACACCGCGATCGGTTTCAGCGAGTGACGTGGTCATGATTTCGGACATTGCAGTCGCCGCAACGGAAGGCTGCGCTGATGCCGGAGTCGCGATGGTCACCAGACCAGCACCTGATCGCATGGCTGCATTACCGCAAAGAACGGCAGCTCCCGTGTAACCTTTTGAACCCGCAATTACCAGCACATGACCATGTCGATTCTTAAAGGAGTCAGGGGTGTATCTCGTGTCCACCAGCCACTTGATGGCATCCAGTTTCTCAATCAGAAGTAGCTTTGAATCCAGCGATTCAAGGAGTTGAGCGGGCGAGCCAATATCGGCAACCACAAGTCGTCCGTTTAAGTGCGACGCTGGCGGAAGAACATTTGCTGCTTTCGGAGCGGTGAAGGTGACTGTCAGATCTGCGTGGGTTGCGGGTCCAATCGGAGTAGCCAGGTCAGCGTTCAGACCAGAAGGAATATCTACCGATACGATCAATGGGCGCTCCGGACTTTGTGAACGAATTTGTCGCAGATGTTCGACGACCGTAGAGAATAAGTCTGAAAGTGGTCGAGTTAGTCCGGTGCCAAAAAGTGCATCGACGATTAAGTCGAATCCGTCGTCAGCTCTTATTTCGTTCCACTCTTCAACACTTCGGCATTCTGAAAATCGCAACGATGGCGCCACCAGGTCTCTTACTTTCTCAAAATAACGCCGAGCGTCATCTCTGGAATTTTCGAGGGCGCCAAATAAGACAACATGGGTCTGTACAGACGCATTGGCCAACTCAAGCGCCAGGGCTGCGCCATCCCCACCATTATTTCCCGGTCCACACAATATCAACGCTTTCTTGCCAGCCAGATTTCCGGAAAAGGAATTCGTGATTTCCTGGAAACAAGCGCGAGCGGCGTTTTGCATCAATTGAAGGGAAGTGATCTGGTGGTGCGTTACGGTGAGGCGGTCGATATTCCGCATCTGTTCCGCTGAGATTATCGGCTGCACGGCTGGATGATAAGGACGAGGTCAAAGGCGGTCAATGCCGTGTCTTCTCTGCGGCGAGGGGTGCGCACAAAAAAGGCGGCCGAGGCCGCCTGCCTTCTGCCGCTGCACCAACCGTTCCGTTTTTCTAGGATATCTAGGTATAGAACCAATGCCAGGTCATTTTCAAAAAAAAACCAAAATAAAAAAATAAAAAAAGCCCGGCGAGTGCTTTACCTCGCCCGGGCCTTTTTATCTCTGGATTGAACCTGTTGAGTTTACTCAGATTTAGCTGCGTTTCTGCGTTTGCGAATTGCTCCAGCGATTCCAGCGAGCCCGGTTCCGAGGAGCACCATTGTTGCCGGTTCCGGAGTCTCTTTCGCTTGGCTGCAGCCGCTGCAGAAGAAGAAGCTTTCATGTCCGCCCTGTTGGTTATCTACGCTGGCTGCCAGACCGAGGCGAAGATTGGGATTGGCTGCTATTGCAGCTTTTAGAGCCGCTGCGGCTTCGGGAGTGAGGCCAAAACTAAAATCTGATTTGCCGGTGCCGTTGCCGTTCAGAGTGGCTTCACGAAGAGTCTGCGAATCAGCCAGGTGGGCTGTGAAAACTGTGTTACCGGCTTGGTCGTAAGCGTTTAGTACCAAAGAGTTTAGGATGATTGGCCCGACCGGTCCGGCGTTACTGCCGCCTTTATTCGGGTCGTTGATGTTCATCAGGATGCAAAGGTCCCCATTGTTGAGGCCGAGCTCGCTTACCGAGTAGGTTCGGTTGTTTGAGCCACCGACGATTTGGTTACCAGATACAACATCCCCGTGACGATTAGCTTGATTATCGTTTGGGTTGTAACTGACTGAACCACTTCCGACGGTCGAGGATCCCTGGCTCTGAATCACCAGGACCGTATGAACGGTGCCCAAGCCAGCCGGCTGCACTATGAATGGCCCGCTCGGTACGATATGAAAACCGTCTGCCAGCGCGGTGGTTCCAGCAAAAGACATCGTCAGCAGCATTCCCAGACCTAAAACTGCCTTAGATAGAAACTTGTTCATTACTTTCATTTCCTCCCAAAGTTGACAGTGGAATTCACGTTTTTGTTTTTTGGAAACCAATCGTCGCACTGGACTCATTTCCATTACCCTTTGAAAAGGTGGAATGAAGGGAGCTTTCCAGCGGTTTTTCGGGATTTCCAGGAATTCAGCGCGGGAAGGGGACGGTTACTTGCCCAGTTTCAGGATTCGCAGGACGCGACCGACGACCACTCGTGATTCTGAAATACTCATGAAATAGGTGATGAGGAAGTAGACGACCCCGAAACCACCGAGCACCACCACTGCGACCGGGATCGGATGAAGGGAAGCCGTAAGCCACTTGAGTCCCCAAGCTATTGCCGCCCCAATCAGCGCAGCAGTCCAAAGCTTCACGACGTAAGAACTCGTTAGGCCGGTGTGACCGATGCGCCTGTTTAGTTTTCGTCTTAACAGCAGGAACTCAACCCAAGCGCCCAGGCTTGCAGAGGCAGTGAGGCCAACCACTCCCCATTTGAGATCAATGCCCAGCATGCGCGGGAGCGGCAGGGACCACAGATATCCGAAGCACGTAGCGAGCACCACATGAATGATGGCGTAGACCAGAGGCGTGCGTGTGTCATGCAGCGCGTAATACGTCGAGGAATAGAGTCGACCTAATGTGGCGGCGAGTAGACCAATACCAGAGCCCGCCAAGATTCCCCAGAGATAGACCGCGGCTTCATGCCGAAACTCACCGGTCTGATACAAGACAGCCGCAATGATGTCCCCCAGGAAAAGAAAAGCGGTCGCCGAAGGGACTATAAAAAACGCGATGCGACGCAGGCCGTCGTTTAACCGGTTTCGCAAGACCATGGAGACTTGCTCGTCCGTTCCTACCGCGCTCGACATCGTTGGTAGTTCCGCGGCTGAAACCGACATCCCAAACAGGCTTACCGGCAGGGTGTAAATACTTTGCGTGTAAGCGAGCGCAGCGACGGCGCCGGTGCCCAACCAACTGGCGAGCCAGGCGTCGACAAAGGCGCTGATTTGCACGACGCTCCTGCTGAAAAAGACGGGGAAAAAATTTCGGATCACCAGTCGCACGTTCGCTGTCGCAGTGTCCAGCACCGGCCGCAACCCTTTAACCAACAGGATCACCGTTGGGAGTTGTACGCCAAACTGGAGTGCGCTACCGATCACTGAACCCCACGCAACCATTTCGGCGAGCTGAAATTGGCCCAGTCGTCCGCCGAAGAAAATCAGGGATGCGATTATTGCCAGGTTCCACACCACCGGCGCGGTGTAGGAGAGGAAGAAGCGACGGTGACTGTTGAGGATGCCGAGGCACCAGGCCGAGAATACGAGCAAGCCTGCCCCGGGAAAGAAGATGCGTACCAGGCTGATTGTGAGTTCCCGTTTCTCACCTTCAAATCCTGGTGCTATCAAACGGATTAGATAAGGAGTCGTGAGAACACCAATCAAGACGATGATTGAACTCGTCAGCACCAGCAGCGTAAGAATCGCGTTCGCTAACTTGGTCGCCTGCTGCTTATCGCCGCGCGATAACAATTTTGCATAAACAGGAATGAACGACGCCGAAAGAGCGCCTTCTCCAAAGACGTTCTGCAGGAAGTTTGGAATTCGAAAAGCGGCGTTGAAAGCATCGCCTGCATCGGAGAGGCCGAAATAGTGAGCAAACACTCGCTGCCTGACGAGTCCAATGATTCGGCTAATCAGAATTCCCGCGCCGACGAGAAAAGCAGAGCGTCCGCTGCTTGGTTCGCGGGTTGTGGCTTTGGCAACCGGAAACTCTCCTCCGACCGCGCCAACCTGTTCGACCGACTCGCCTGCGATTGTGCCAGCGTCCTCGCTCGTCTGAGGTGCTTCAACCTTTGACTCGAGGGCCCGCTCTGATTCCGGTGAGAGTCTTTGGTCTGACGAAGATTCGGAGGTGCTTTCTTCCGAAAGGGTCGGCGTGAACTCAGGGTTGGACGGATCTTTCATCGGCGCTCAGAGGTCATAATCCTTGATCTTGGTAAGTAACGTCTTATAACTGACGCCGAGATCTTCAGCAGCTTTGTTTTTATTGCCGTCGTTGGATTTCAAGGAGTCCTGGATCTTCTGGCGCTCAACAATTCGAAGTGCGCGTTGGGTTGCGTCTGAAAGCGTTCCCGACAGATCACAATTCTTTAGAAACTCAGCATCCGCAGTTCGCTCTGTTGTCAGGCCGAGATCCTTAACCCCCAGCACCATCGTGTCCGACAAAATGCAGGCGCGCTCAATCACATTCTCGAGTTCACGCACATTGCCTGACCATCGATGTTTGCGCAGAGCTGCGATAGCGTCATCGTTCAGAATAGCTTCCTGGCCTCGCAGCTCCTTGCCGAGTTGAGACGCAAAATGATTGGCAAGCATCGCGATGTCGCCTTCGCGGTCTCGCAAGGGAGGTATTTCGAGCGGGAACACAGCCAGACGGAAAAAGAGGTCACGCCGAAACTCACTACTTTCAACCGCAGCTTTTAGATCTCGATTGGTAGCCGCTACGACTCGAACATCAACAGCGACCGGCGCTCTCCCGCCGATACGGTCCACTACCTTCTCTTCGATTGCTCGCAGTAGTTTGCCTTGGACAGCAAGCGGCAGTTCTCCAATCTCGTCGAGAAAGACGGTGCCGCCGGACGCAAGTTCGAATTTCCCCAGGCGGCGATCACCGGCGCCGGTAAACGCACCGCGTTCGTGACCAAACAATTCATTTTCGATCAACGTTTCAGGAATGGCGGCGCAATTCACTGCAACGAAAGGTTTGTTGCGACGGTCAGACAGGTGATGGACGGCGCGGGCGAAGAGTTCCTTGCCGGTTCCGGACTCACCCAGTAGCAAAACTGTGGCTTCAGTTTGGGCCACTCGTTGCGTTTCAGACACAGTGCGCTTCATTACCTCGGATTCACCGATGATGCGAGGAAATCCATACCGTTTGGACCATTCCTCCCTGAGCAAGATGTTTTCGGTTCGCAGTCGCTCCTGTTCGAGGGCCCGTTCAACAAGCAGGAGTAGATGATTGGAGTCGACTGGCTTCTGAAGAAAGTCATGAGCGCCGTCCTTCATGGCCTGAACTGCTTCGTCAATAGAACCAAATGCTGTCATGACGATCACTGGGACATTGCCGTCAGCCGCGCGCGCCGCTCGCAAAACGTCCAAGCCTGAGCCATGAGGCATGCGCAGATCGGTGAGAACGAGTTTGTGTGGGCCAATGGCGATTTCGTTGAGGGCCGCGCGAGCATCGGCAGCCTCAGTCACGCTGTATCCAGCGTTTTCAAGGGTCAGTCGCAGTACCCGCCGGAGGCTATCTTTATCTTCAACCAGGAGGATGTCAGGCATGCTTGAAACAGAAACCCAAAATGAAATGCGCCGGAGTTTGTTCTGAATGGGTCACGGAGTCATCATTCATTCTAGCAGTGAGCCTGTCAAGAGGTATTAACTGGCGATCAATCACGGTACGGATGCAGTGTGGATTCGAGTAACTGCTTAGGGTCATGAACTCAGCGAAGCGGAATAAGGCTGAAGGCCTTCGCGAATTCCAGCCCAGGATTGGGCTTTGGCAACCCTGGGAAAGAGGCAATCCGTTTCCGAAGAAGCAATACCGATTTATCGGGATTGCGTGGACGTTCGCCAACCGTAAAGCAGCGCAACTCCTTCAGAGTTGCAGCGAATTTTGCTCGTATTAAAACCCCAGGGTTTCAAATCAAACCCTGGGCTGGAATTCGCGAACGCTTACAGCGTTATCCGAACGTTCAGGAAATTAAGAAAAGCGCGAAAGACTGGGGAGTCGATCGCGCTCTTGAAGCTACGAGGGTTTCCTTAAGGCTACGTCGTTGCAGCCTTGCGGCGGCGACGTCTCAAATACATTCCGGCGATGCCTGAACCAAGTAACACCATTGTAGTCGGTTCGGGAGTCTCAGCCGTGGTCAACTCAAATCGAATCCCGTTGTTCCAGAAATGGCAGTCAGGGTCGAAGCCAAATGCAATGTTATTGCCGTTTTGAAAGTAGGTGCTCAAAACGCGCAGTTGATCGGCGGTGAAATTATAAACAAAGGTTGAAGGCACGGTTGTGAAGCTCCGGGAAGTCAAGAACGTGTTTCCGATGCCTGGCGTCACGAGCGGATTGCTGTTGAAAAGGGAACCATCAAAGTTGTCGACGATCTGATTTAGCGGTACAGGAGAGCCAGTAGCATCTTCGAATGCCCTGATGCCGCTACGATTTGCCGTGTCGAGCAGGTGGATAAACAGCATGTTGGGGTTCCTGTCCCAATTGCTTATGTTCGTGAAGGTGAGCTCGGCTCCGGTAATCCTCTTGCCCTTCAAGTCTACATTGTCGATTCGCCACGTGTATGCCTTGTGATGGTCCAGATCGACCTGTTGTGGACCACCTTCGCCTTCATTTGGCGCGGTCGCCGGCGCCGTAAAGGTAAAAGTGTCAGCATAAGCAGTAGTCGGTAGAGCGATAAAGATCGCTGCGGCCAGCATCAAAATCGTGTTTCGCAAGATTACGAACCCCCATTAGTCTTTGAATTCTCTCTTCAATCAAAGTTCTGATGGAGTCCTGTTTCCCGGAAGCTGTCGGTGGCGAGTGGGTAACGACCCAGAAATATCCTGGAGGTTGGAAAAACATCCGGCCGGGGTGGCAAAAAAAAAGCGCAGCCCTTCCACGGGCTTGCGCTTTTTCCAGGAAGAATTCGTTCGCCTTATGGCTTCTCGGCAATACCCAGCACCTTAACTCCCGCCAGGACAACGGAATTGAGAGCTGCTCTGGAATCAAACTGCAGGTTTGAACTGCCAGCACCGGTGCCGTAGTCGAAAGTCGGTTCAAGGAAGCCTCCAGTGGCGCCAAAACGCGCAACCATAATTGAACCAAAAATGTCGCGGTTTCCGCCGCCAGTTTTAACAAGCCTGCCCTCCCCTAGCACCAGAATAATTCCGTCGAAGTTTGGACCTGGTCCATCGAAGGTCACCGTGCCGGTCACAATCAACAAGCCGGCGCCACCATCGAGGTTGCAGTTGCCCTTCACGATCGTGAATTGCGGGGATGCAGCTGACCCTGCGTAACCATTCAGAGAACTGAGAACTACACCTCTCTTGGGACACGGGCTACCCGGAGCCGCACATGAGTTGGCCAAGGCCTCGGCTTCAACCAGAAAAGCCCTTGCGTCATCGGCGGTCTCCAGGAACCACGGAGGCTTCACCCCACCCGGATAAGGATCTGAGGCCAAGTCAAGTACTCGATATTTCGGATCTGCGAGAGAGCCGGGCTTACTGGCATAGGCCGCCTGGAGTGTGGCGACGTCGTGTTCGCTGACAGCTACCGATGGTTTCGTCGCGTCCAGACCTGCATTGTCGACTCCCGAATAGGTCTTGGCTCCACTGTTTCCGAGCTCCACATTGATGTTGGTGGTTCCGTTATCATGACCGCGCAGAACCAACGCAGCGGGAACCTCAACCTGAAGGGAATTAGACGTCACCAGCATCGACAATGTTTTTCTGGAGCCACGCGGCCCATAACCGGTGGCGTTAATAATCAACCGGAGCGGCACTTTGATGGCGAGATTGGTATTGTCGGGATCAGTGACAGTGATGCTGTAAGCAATCCCATTGAAGGGATTGTATCCGGCACTGATACCGACGCGATCAGCGTAGCCAAGGCCCGAAGGCGTGTAGTTATAGTTAATCCAGCGTGACAAACGGGGAGACAGAGCGGCGGGGTCTCCAGCGAGATTAGACGTGGCTTGTTGAAGAGCCCTGGTAAAAGTAATCCGATTTTGTTGGGCGACTGTTCCCGCCGGATTGGCGACGAAGAGGGGACTGGGCATTACATTTCCGCGCAACACGTTCAACGTAGCTTGAATGCCAGCCTCAGCTCCGTAATAGGCTTGCATCTCTGCCGCAGCATCGATCGTGTTTGTTCCGGCCATTGAAGTAGTGAGAATCAGCATTCCCCCCGCTGTCAGTAGCATGGCCGAAATGAGCAAGGTGCTGACGAGGGCAGCGCCTCGCTGATTTTTAGACTTAAGGTTGGAGTTCAGATTGGTTGTTTTGGTGAGACGCATATTCGTCGATAGCTCTTAGAACTGCTTGAGTGTATTAGGGGCGTTTCGCAAAGCGACTTCAGACAGGAGCCGGACGACACCGGCTGGTTGCTGAGGACCAGCAGGCAGATCAACTCGTACATCGATTCGTACGCGTTCCGCTGTTGCCGCTGTGGCTGCTCCACCGGTAGCGGTCAGGTAGGTGAAAGTGAGTCCGGTGATGTCAGTGGCAAGTACGACTGAATTGCCGGCATTGTCAGCGCGAACGATCGCCGCGTTGGCAGTCTGGAAAACAAATCGTAGGTCTTCATCTGTATCGGCAAGCGATGCGTTATTGTTTAGATTTGAACGGACTCTTAGCGACTGTCCGTTCGAATCAGCCACCACAATCCCGTTGTCCGCCAATCCATAGCCGGCATTTCCAATTTCACGCGACATGATGTTCAGTGCACGTTGAGCCGAGGCGAGCGCATTTGAACGCGCGTTTTCCCTGGTCCGGATTCGCAGTGACGTGGCCAATAGAGTGCTGGCCGCAATCATGACGGTTAGCGTGATGGTCATGGCGACCAGAAGTTCGAGCAACGAGAATCCGCGCTCCGCTGGGTCCATCGGTTGTAATGGTCTAGTGGCCATATAGTTATCGATCAGTCTTCGAACGTTGCGTCATAAGCGTGACTGTTCCGCCGGCGCCGAAAGCCCACCCTTGTCCGATGCTCTGCGGTACGACACTAACGGTGATCCCTTTCAAGGTCGTTGTCGCATCGATGTCAACTGCTGCTGTCGATGGAAGATCGTCAATCGTGCGAGTCACTCGAAATGTTCGTCCATCTCTTACCACGGCGGCTTGGACTGTCGTTCCGCCGTTCAAACTCGCATCGGTAGTGGTTGCGTTAAATTGGGCGCTTCGCAAAACTTCCAGCGCCTCTTGCGCAATCGCCAGGCTGGTGGCCCGATCGCTGCCTCCGGAGTTGTTATAGATTGAAAACGAAAACAAGCTCGCTGAGCCGAGAGCAACAATCATCATCAGCAGCAAGGCAATCACTGCTTCTATCAAGGTGAAGCCAGCCTCACAGTGGTTACCCTTGCTGAGCCCTGCTGGCCCCGAAGGGAAGTCTTTTCGATCGTAAACAAACATGAGATTAAGGAATTTGAGTGCCGGTTCGGTAACTGGGAGCTGGGGCTGCCGAGTTAACTACGGGGCTGCTGACTGGTGGTCCTGCGAGGGATGGCTGCCCTGATGATGTGAGATCGATTCGGCTTTCGCCGTAGTTTACGGACGAGATGGTGACGAACGGTGGATTGGCTGGTGCGCCTGCCGCGTCGACAGTCCTTCCGCGCCAATTGAAATAGATGGTGCGCGGAAACGGACCGTTAAACTGAAAGTCAGACTCCGCTGGCAAACTGATTACGACTGGGGCATCAAGCGTGCCGTCGCCGGTTGAATCGATTGTGAACGAGTAAAAGCCCGCGTTGATAATGGCAACCTGCGCCATTTGCGCGGTCGTCGTGGGATGACGTCGAAGTGAATCTAATCGTGCCTTTTCCAGATAGGAAGCAAACTGTTGCGCTGCGTTGGCCCGTTTCATCTGCTGGTTTGCCCGCACAATTTGCATAAGCGCAAACCCAACCAGGATTCCGACCATCGCGACGACAATCAGCAATTCCAGCAAAGAAAAACCAGCATCGCTATTGACACGATTTTGTATGAGTTGGGGCTTCAAGCTAAATTCCTTTGTGATGGTGAGTACTCAGCCGCCCAGATATCCGTCTTCGTGATACTCGCGGACGCCCAACACCCTGAATCCGGAAACGTCCAGGGCTTTGCGCACCCAGAGTGAATCAAAACTTATTTTGCTGGTACCCGCACCGTTGATGGAGAACTCTGGTGGTCCAATCACCTCGTCGTTAGGATCATCCGGGTCGAAGTTGGCCACCAGAATGGCCCCCTTGAGCGTACCGTTTCCACCGCCATCACGATCCAACTTGCCTCGACCCAGAACCAGGATGACACCTTCGAAATCGGTGTTGCCGTGAGTCAGGAGCTCGCCAGTGACAATCAAGAGGCCACTCCCTTGGTGGTTTGAGCCGAGCTCAACCGCTGCGCCACCGTAGTTGTCGATAAACGTCAATTTCGGGCTGGCTGACGTTCCCATACCACCATCAGAATCGTCCGCTTCGTCCTTGGTGCCAAACAACCTTCCTGAGGTATCCGCGAGTTCACGCATTTCAGCGAGGAAGTCGCGACCTGCGTCGGCTGATTGAATAAAACTGGGAGTGTTGCTGGCGTCGAGCGCTCCAGCATTGTGAGGAGTAACCTGGGTAGCTGAGTGCATGCCATCTATCACTGCCTGTGCGTCAACAACGTTGCCCGCATCCACAGCGATCGCGGGAATCTCAGCAGCAAGTCCAGCGAGATCCGTTCCTAAATACTTGACCGGGTCGGAATCGCCCATATCAAGGGCAAGACCGGGCCCACCAGGCAGAGTAATTGAAGCAGGAGGTTCGAAATCGAAGGCGGAAAACTTGAGGATCATTTCCAAGCGTTTAACCGCGCCCTTTGGACCATATCCAACCGATTGGATTATTAGTTGAGTCGGACGGTAGTCTGCGTTGTTTCTGATCTGTCGCGCCGTAATTACGCCGGGATCGTCTGGATCCGTGATGAGAATCTTGAAGGCGATACCGGTGTTTGGCGCATACGAGTCAGTGATAGGGACTCGCCAATCGGTGCCGTTTTGATAGGTGTAGTTAAGCCAGCCTGACAATCGTGACGCCGCTCCAGCTCCAGTGGCCCACGGATCACTGGTCTTGTTCGACGTTAACGGGTTAGCAGCGTTGCGGAAATTTATCTTGATAGCGCCGAGAGATGCGTCTGGGGCTACATTGCCTCGCAATACATTAAGCGTCGCTTCAAGCCCGGCTTCCGCTCCTGAATAGGCCTGCATCTCAGCCGTAGAATCTATCGTGTTGGTTGTTGAAAGAGATGTCGCAGTAACCAAAGCCAATCCGGCTGACAAAAGAAGAATGGCAACCAGGAGCATGGTCAACAACGCGGCGCCTTGCTCACCATTGCGATTCGCAAGCAGTCGATCTGGAGTAATTGTTCGGGTCATGATTTTCACTTCGAATGCTTCTCGCTTAGTAGGTCGCCCGGTTCTCGCTCTTGTTTCGCAGAGCGACGTCGGACGTTAATTGAACAGTTGTTGCCGGCTGATAGCCGGGAGATCCAGGGTTGCCGACCTGTAGAAGATTGACCAGGACAGTCACGCGGACGGCGACTGCATTAGAGACTTGAGAAGGATCGGCTGCCACATCAAGAGCGGTGTTCCCCGGTCCAAAGTATTGAACGGTTAGTGTATCGATCCTGTTGGCCAAAACCGTGCTCTGATTAGTCCCGACCGGTGCAAAACGATCGTGCCTAACCAGATAGTTTTGATTACCAGTGGAGTCGACCAAATACTTGACGTCTTCGGACGAACTCTCGATGGTCGTGGAGCCACTGCTATATTTATTAAGGTTTGAAATTACTCGAATGGTCGAGTTATCAGAGTCTCCGACTACCAGGCCATTGGTTGCTGGATCGAAGCCGTAGCCGCCATTTGAAAGTTCGCGCGACATGATGTTGAGCGCTCTTTGAACGTCGGCAATGGAGTCTGTTCTGGATTGCTCACGGCTCCGAACGTTAAACGAAGTGGCGAGCAAAGTGCTCGCAACGCCAAGAATGACGATGGTTATCGTCATGGCGATGAGTAGTTCCAGGAGCGAGAAGCCGCGGTCGTTGTTTTTCATTTTGTTTTTCCGGTCAAGTTCTCGAAAGGGAAAAGCTTCAGCCGCTGTTGAGCGCAAGTAGCAGTCGTTTCTAGGATGGGCCGAGGTATGTTCCAACAGCATCTGTTGACCGTCTGGTGACCAGCGTTACCCCACCAAACACTCTTGCTACTCCCGCCAATGCGGTTGTTCCCAACGGCCTTACCTGGACCGTTATAGTCTTTGACGTAGCATTACCGGCAACAGTGTTCGCGATAGTCGTCACTACCGTGTACTGTCGATTACCGCTCGTCACTGTCTTGTTGGCCCCGCCAGTGTCAGTAACAGTGGTGTCGAGGTCAGCAAAATCAGCATTTCTCAAGCGTTCCATTTGCTGTTGGGCAACAGCCATCGACAACTCACGATCGCGCGCAGAATTGTTTGCTCCTACGGCATAGAAGAAGAGGGACGCCGCACCCAAGCCGACTACCATCATCACGACCAACGCTATCGTTGTTTCGAGGAGTGTGAAGCCCTGGTCCTTCTGCGAAGAGGGCTTGGTCATCTGTAAACCTGATTGTGTTTCCATTTCCGTGTCCTGTGTCGAGCCGAGCCACTAGTCAAAAGTGATGGCGATGGTTTTGCTTCCGCATGCTGAACTTATGGTTACCGATCCGCTCCTACTGGCGCCGTTTGGAAATGTGATCGTGTAGGACAGCGTTCCATTTCCCGAAAGCGTTACGCTCCCGGGTGTTACGCCAGTAATGTCGCCACCTTTTGTCGCTGTAAAGACTGTTTGATTTGCATTGGTTACGGTGACGACCGAGAAAGTCTTAGGACTTCCGTTCTTTGGTAACGACAAGGTCGAGGGCGCCGACAGGGTGCACACACCTGATGACGGAGACGCCGTCGGACTGGCTGAAGGAGATGCTCCTGGACTAGCTGATGGAGATGCGGACGGACTGGCTGATGGAGATGCAGAAGGTGATGCCGACGGACTAGCTGATGGAGATGCGGACGGACTGGCTGATGGAGAAGGATCTTCAGTCGGATCTGGACTCGTGCCTGGAGAAGGTGAAGGCTCTTCTGAAGGAGGGTCGGAGGGCGACCCATCTCCTCCCACATGCGTATTTAAAGTTACGTCAGCGATTTGTAAGTCTTCGAAGATTTCGTTGCCAATCGTGACGTCACCAGAACCAGACAACTGTACGTCGGTGCTAAGTCCCCGATCGTTTCTCAGCTCAAAACGGATCGCACTGTTGAGTCTTCCGCGCCAATCAAACGTCGCCGAGATCCCCACTATTCCGTCCTCGAAAGTGACGCCCTGCTGAAGTGAAATGGTGCGAGTTTCGGTCGTGCCGTTAGCGTCAAAATCCATCGTCACGCTGTAGGTGTTGGCGCTCAAAATGGTAATTACCGAAGTGCCATTCCTGCGAATCGCATTTGAGCGAGCCTTCTCCAGGTATCCAGCAAATTCGCGGGTCGATCCTGTCAGACGCATTGACGCTCTCGCCGATCCAACCGCCATCAATGCAAACGCCGACATCACGGCGACCAGAGCCACCGTTAGTAGTATTTGCAAGATCGTAAAGCCGCGCTGACCGGGTTTACGATTGGAACTGTGAGTTGCTGATGGTTCTGCCTTGATATTCATTAGGTCTCCGCTGAATTCGCAAGATGGCGGGTCCAAGCACCGCGCGGCTTCTTTGGCAATCAACATGCCGCCTGGAAAATCGAGCAAAAGACGCATATCGCCTCAGGAGTGAGGCTTAGTTGGGTCGAAAGCCGTTACCTTCCGTTACGTCATTGGAAGCTGAGTTCCTATCAAATCTTGAAAGAACAGGATGATGTCTTGGGGTGAGCTTTCTGCGGAATTGAGGGGTGGTTTGAAGTTTAGGTAAAGGGGGAGCTAGCGGCTGTTTCAGGGAATCGTCCGCTGCGCGCGAGGTGCCGCACGCCGCGTGTGCGGTTGGACGGTAAAAGCGCTCCGTCGCTTAACAGCGGCGGGGCGCTTTATGTTTTGCCGACGTTCAGGGAGCGTTGACAGGTTGTTTGAGGGCTGGCTCAAACTCGGTTTCTGAGGATCCCGAAATGCTCTTGGTGTCTGAGAGTCTCATGGTCAAGGCGATCGGAGTATACGAGAAAGCCTTTGGACCACCGCGACTGCTCTGAACCTGCATGACCAGGTAGTCCTGGTTTCTTCTAAATCGTGAAACATTTCCCTGCTGATTAAAAATCACAAAGAGAAGAGTTTCACCCCGTGCGGTCCTCATCTGCCCGACCAGCGAACTTGCGCCTGAGTCGGTTCTCACGAGAGTCCCGGTTTTCGCGATCACGCTGCCTTGCCACGGTGGACCAGTAAAACGATCTTCGAGTGTGCCTGGATCGATTCCAGCTACCGGCATTATGTCTGCTGCGGTCAGTCGATGTTTTTGAAGTTCCGTTCGTAAGCTTCGAAAGACTTTCATCATCGCGCGCGGTGTGACCCGATTAACTCCCAATCCGCTCAGCGAAGCCAGTCGTAGTTCGCCAGGCACGATACCTAGATCCTTGGTCAACTGTCGTTCAACCGATTCGACTCCTCCAAGACTATCGCCGATCCTTTCAGCCATGAAATTGTTCGAGTAACAAAGCAAGACCTTAAGTATGCTGGTGAGTTGGCTCGACTTGTGTGTTAGCAGCAGGCGGGCGGCAGGAGCGACCGAACCGATTTGAACCTCACCCATGACCGCCACCGTGGGCACCGTTTGCAAGTTTGCCTGGTCACCTAAGGTTGTCCGTTCGAAAGTCCACGCTCGAGTTGCTTCACTCGAACGTAGCGTGGCATCGAGAGTGTCGTACAGCAGCTCGCCGGATCGCAGCGCTGATCCATGGAAATTCATCGTGAAGCCAGGTGAAATGATCAGATCGCCTGACACAGAACGTATTCCCATGTTGTTTAGTTGGCGCGCGATCATTACTGCATGTTCGAAGTGAAATGACGGATCGCGTCCGCTCAAATAGAGATTGCCCTGGATCTGACCAGTGGCTTTGTCAAAGGTTCCGTCGGTCCAAAATCCGGTGGTAAAGCGATGTTGTGGTCCGAAGCTTTTCAGTGCCGCCAAAGCGGTCGCCAGTTTTACTGCTGAGGCAGGATTAAGTGGCACATTTTCGGATTGGGACGAAACGATCTTCCCGTCAAGGGTTTCAATCAGGACGCCTTGAAGGCCGTAAACAGGATTCGTCTGATCGTTTGCGGTTGAAACGGATTGCTGCGAAAGCGGGTCGGCGGTTGCCGGCGCACCAACTTTATTTACAGGCGTTGGCGTTGGTGACACAGCGGTTGTCTGGCCAACGATGACGCCAGGCGCCATCGCGAGAACCGCGGTCCAAAGAATGACTAATACCCACCTTGAACTTTTCATAGTTTTATTCAGTACTACCTCGCCGATACTGACCACCGATCGGATAATAACATGTCGATCACTCCCATGGTTCAGGGAGAAGATTTTGATGCCGTTTTCGCTGTCGAAGATGTCGCTCTCTTATACTGAAGAGTCCAACGTTGTGAAGAAGGCAATTTCGTTGACAACGTTAGAAGCACAAACCTAGAATCCGATATTGATAATAGGGTGCAACCAAATCACGAACCCATAGTTTTGGACGATGTTCGCGCTACACACAGGGCGCGAAAGAAAGAGATTCGAAAGCGGCTCTCCGAGTTTCGTGAAGTGGGCCGTCAGGGATCAGATTTTCGGCTTTGGGAAGAGCTCGTGTTTTGCATCTTTACCGCCGGCGCTTCCGCTCGGATGGGTTTCCGTTCTGTCGAGGCGATTCGCCCACTCCTCCTGGATGGCAAGCAGGAAGAAATGACGTCAGCGCTTCGACAAGCCGGCGCACACCGGTTTCCTGTTGCGCGCCCCGGTTACATCGTCGTCACGCGAGATTATTTGCGGGCACACTGCAGCATGGCCCTGGGATCCAAACTGCAAAGCTTTAAGGATCCAATTGGACGACGAGACTGGTTGGCTAGGGAAAAACAGATCAAGGGACTAGGTTATAAAGAAGCAAGTCATTTTCTCCGAAACATTGGATTCAAAGGGCATGCTATCCTCGACAAGCACGTTATGAATTGCCTTCGCGATCTTAAAGTAGTTGAAACAGCAAAGCCGCCGGCAACCCGCGCTCGCTATTTGGAAACAGAACAGAAACTGAAATTATTTGCCCGCGAAATTGCGATTGACTTTGACGAGCTTGATCTGGTTCTTTGGTCGATGAAGACCGGCGAAGTATTGAAGTAGTCCTTTCTCTCCCCGTTGCTCCTGGTGTTGGTTGCATTGGAATCCAGCCATGAATTCTTTCGAAAGACGTAATGCCTTCAAGCGAATTGCACTGACGTTTCTTGCAGTCTTGATCCTGACCCTGACCGTACCTCATCCCACGTTTGCTGGGGAGCAGAGTTTAGGCAAGCAACGTCGTCGTGCGGATAAAGCTTTGCGGGAGGGAGAGTTTGACGTTGCCGCGAAGATGTTTAGGGAGATGCTCGCCAAGGATGTCCACGATCGCCAGGCTCGCCTGGGCCTAAGCTTCGCCCTACTCAAGCAGAGACTTCTTCGCGACTCCTATGACCACGCCGCAAGGGTCCTCATGGTTGATCCGCTGTCAGCACGCGCACATGCGTTGCTTGGCGCGTCAATTCTGGCTGGCGGCGATTTCCGCGAGTCAGTTGAGGAATTCAAAACGGCACTTAGCATTCAAGAGAATGAAGCTCTGGCCATCGCTGGTTTGGCTATGGTTGATTTTTATGAGAACCGTCTCGACTCGGCCATCAGAGGTTTGCGACGGGCTTCCGAGATTGATTCCTCTGAACCGGATTACGTTTTCAATTTGGGACAAGCTACCGCGAGAAGCGAAAGATACAAAGAGGCGGCAGACTCTTACGAGCGATTTCTGGCGATTGCCCCTAAGACTGATGCCGACCGCCGTGCACGTATTCGCGGTTTGATTGACTTTCTTCGATACCTCGGCAGGCAAAGTTCGCTCTATGTGTTATCTGGCAAGGGCAGGACCGATGTGCCTTTCGAATCGGTTGATGGGCGACCTGTTCTCAAAGTGCGGGTCAATGGCAATAAGGAGCCATTACGCTTCGTGCTTGATACCGGATCGGGAATGTCGGTTATCTCAGAGACTACGGCGAAGAAACTGGGTCTGAATGCAGTAGCGCGGGGCGGACTAGCGCGGGCCGTGGGAGGTGGTGGAAAGTTTGAGATTGTCTATGGCTTTCTTTCGTCGCTGGAACTAGGAGAAGTGAAGGTTGAAAGCGTCCCGGTTTACATTCGTCACTTTTTCGATGGCGCGACGCCCGTCGATGGTTATCTGGGACTTTCAGTGATCGCCAGATTCATCGCTGCGCTCGACTATGGCACTAATACTTTTAGTCTGCGACGGAACTTCGAACCCGCGGTGGTTTCGCCGGAGGCGTCGAACGTGGAAGGTGGGTTGCCGTCTGGCATAATTGAGATACCTGTTCGCACAACCTCAAGCGGCTTTATAAGTGGTGAGGTTCGCGTCGAGGGAATTGAAAAGCCACTGAATTTCATCATCGATACCGGCGCTACAATTTCGGTTGTCTCTGAAAGGCTGACCGAACAAGAAGATCTTGCGAGTTATATGCAGCCGACTCGAATGCGAGTTTTTGGCGCGGCAGGTGTTTCCGAGGACGTTAAGACCGTATTATTGCCACGAGTAATGTTGGGAAGGGTTGTACGCGAGAACATCAACGCCGCTATCCTTGATTTGGAGCCGTTGAATGAGACATCCGGTTTTAGCCAGACAGGAATACTGGGCGCAAATTTCCTTCGTCATTTCCGAGTTTCATTCGACTTTCAGAAGGGCCTGATTCGATTGGAACCACTCAGGCGCGCTAACAGGACCAATACTAATTCGCAGGAAGTTATTATTAACCCTCAACAATGAAACAAAGCCTTTATCTTGAGACCTCAGTTATCGGCGCCTACCTTGACAACGGCGAACCTTTTCGCCGCGATCTCACGATCCGTTGGTGGGAGCATGAAATGCCCGACTATCGCGCCGTCGTTTCTCCCCTTGTGACACGTGAACTCGAGCGAGTTGCAGAACCACACCGGTCGTCGTATCTGAATCTGATCTCAAAGCTTGAGCAGGTGGAACTCACCGAGGAAGCAACTATTTTGGCTGACGGCTATGTGTCCAGAGGGATTTTTCATCGGAAGTTTATCGCCGATGCTTTACACGTAGCTATCGCTTCTTATCACAAGGTCGATTACCTTGTTACCTGGAATTTCGGTCATCTGGCAAATGTGAGACGCCAGGCGCGCATTAGATTGTTCAATACCGCTGCCGGGTTCTTCGTGCCAATGATTGTAACTCCCGAATTTCTAGTGTCTGAAGCTACTGAGAAGACAGTTAACCAACCGTCGGAGATCGATAACTAACATGTATCGTCGCCCAAGATTCCTGGAAGTATTGCACGCGATTCGCGAAGAGATGTCGCGCGAAGTAGATTACGATGTCGACCTCTTTGCCGAGTTCGTTCGTTCGGGCGTCAGGCCCGCCTACGGACCCGAGAGAATTATTCGCGGCGTTCGAACCCGCGCAACCCGGAATCAGGAAGACGTTGAACCAGTGAAGACTAAGTCTCGGAAGCAGGCCGGAAAGCGTTAGGTCAAACGATCTCGCAGCCACCCCATGAACGCAACATTTGAAACCATCGGATTGGAAGTGCCCAGCGAAAAGGCTTTCAATTATCTCGCCGAGCAGGCTGGTGATCAGGGCGAAGCAACCCAACTGAATCGTCGAGGCGCAGTGCTTCACGGACGTTGCTGGAAGCTCGGTGAAGGTTTAGAGGTCTGGACAGTTCTTTACGAATCTGATGGTGGCGACGTTTTCTACGCAGATTGTCGACCAGGATTTCGAGCGCGCCACATACAAAAGATCAGTCCGTGGGCATTAACGGAATACGATGAAGAAGGCGAAGCTGTCATTCATGGCTACCGGGAAGGAACAGGCTGTGAAGTTCTTTTCGAGTTACAAAACCTCACTGAAGTTGGTCCAGGTGGGTTTCGAGCCAGGGATCTTCATGTTGGACTTTGCGGCCTCGCCTATCGCGCCCGCGTGCGCACCGGACCGACGAAACTCCGTTGGTTACCACTCGACAAAGCTGCCCCCTCGCGAGCTGCACATGAAAATGACTGGAGCCTCTCCGGACGCGTGATTTCATTCAAGCCTCTAAAGAATCCGCTTTCGGGAAGTGATCTTTATTGGATTGACGTTGATCTCGGCAAAATGAATTTGGAAATCCTGGTAAACCAACGCGCGCTTCGCGGCGAGACTCTGAGTCCTGGCGTCACGCTCGAAGCTGAGGTCTGGTTGCAAGGACATGTGCTCGATGAGTTTGCGCTCCGCTCAAGATATGAGGGCGTGGATATTTCAGCTCCCACCGCACAATTCTGGTCCAGCTTACGACGTCGAAACTAAGGCCCGATGCCGGACTGCTTGTCTCTCGCCTTTGCGATAGAGCACCGAGTTGCATAAGAATACATCTTGATGAAACGCCTGCTTGTCGTGGTCTTTGTTGCGCTCACGCTCGGAGCCGCAGTCTACTTCTTCAACCATTACTGGATTCACCGCTACGACAACCTGATTGCCAGGCAGGCCGCCGTTTACCGCCTTGATCCTGATCTGGTTTGGAGCGTCATCAACGAAGAAACATACTTCCGGCCGTGGAAGGTTGGCCAGGATGGTGAGATCGGGTTGATGCAAATTACTCCCACAGTGGGTCGTGAATGGGCCGCTGAGACGGGCATGCGCGAGTTGGAACGACAGATGGCCCAGGATCCATCCGCTATCCTGCGGGACCCGGAGCGTAATATTCAGATCGGCTCGTGGTACCTGGAAAAGATTCGTGGACCATTTTTCGATCTCCCTGGATACCATGCACGGATGATTGCTGCTTACAACGCCGGGCCCAGTAGAGCCGCGGAGTGGAACAAGCCGTCTGAAGGCGGTAACGCATTGACTGAAGATGAGTTCATCAACCGGATCGACATTCCTTCAACTCGTGCCTACGTAGTTTCAATTCTGAATCGTTACCGAAAACTAAAGGGGCGCGCCGAAGCTGCTGCTCCTCCGAAGCCATCTCCATCTCAGCGAGACTGACGACACCGCATTAATTTACCGCTCTCTCAATGACAACACTCTATTGCGCCCGATGGGTCTTACCGATTTCGTCAGCAGCGATTGCAGACGGCGCAGTCGCAGTCGAAGGACAGCGAATCGCAGCGGTTGGTGGGCGAGACCTGCTGAGTAACCGGTTTCCTGAGGCATCGGTTTTTGATTATGGCAACGCTGCAATCATTCCGGGTTTAGTGAACACCCACACTCATCTCGAGCTCACGGCCATGCGAGGGTTTCTTGAGGACCAGGAAATGGATTTTTTCGCCTGGTTGAAGAAACTGACGATCGCTCGGCTTGAACGAATGACTACCGACGATCTGCTGGTGTCGGCGACGTGGGGAGCATGCGAGGCGGCGCGAGCGGGGATAACTTGTGTGGCCGATGCGAGCGACTCAGCTGCTCAGAGCATGAATGCCTTGCGCAATGTTGGATTGCGAGGAATTGTTTTTCAAGAGTCCTTTGGTCCGGATCCACGCCTCGCGAAAGAAAACTTCCAAAAATTGCACGCCAAAGTCGACGACTTGCGACAGCACGAAACAACATTGGTGAAGTGCGGTGTCTCTCCGCATGCGCCCTACACCGTTTGTGCGTCGCAACTTGAAATGATCTCGAAATTTGCCATCGACGAACATCTGCCACTGATGATGCATGCGGCTGAAACGCGGATGGAAGTATCTCTGATTCGCGACGGAGAGGGTCCTTTCGCCGACGGTCTGCGCGCGCGCGGAATAGCCTGGGAAACGCCGGGTGTTTCTCCAATCCAATACTTAAACAATCATGGTGTACTACAAACCAAACCGCTGCTGGCTCACTGTATCCATGTCGACGATGCTGACCTCGAAACGTTGGCGACAACCAGGACGAAGATATCGCATTGCCCCAAGTCCAACGCAAAACTTAGTCATGGTGTGGCGCCGTTTGCGGAAATGCTCTCGCACGGACTCAGTGTTGGTCTCGGAAGTGACTCGGTTGCAAGCAACAACATCTGTGATCTTATCGACGAGGCACGCTTCGCACTGCTGATGGCGCGTTCGGTCCAGGCTGCGCGTTCTCCAGTCTTGGCGCACGAGGTAATCAAGGCAGCAACTGTTGGCGGCGCCGAAGCTCTCGCTATGGAAGGACAGATAGGTGAACTACTGGAAGGCGTGCAAGCCGATTTTGCAGCTATCTCTCTCGATGGAGTTCATCAGATTCCTGCTGCAGATGCTGAAATTGCACTCATCTTTTCATCTTCGGCGAGTGATGTAACCGCGACAGTGGTTGCGGGAAAGGAAGTTTATCGCGACGGCAGAGTGGCAAACGTCGACGAGGAGCGTCTGAAGATCCGCATGAAAGAGATTGGCGACAAGCTACGTGGCATGAGCTAGAAGAAACTGTGGATGTCGATCGTGTGACTTAAACACATTTCGCTCCTCTGGAGCGAAGAGAATTCGAAGAGCCCTTAACCTATAAACATTGCGCTCCTCTGGAGCGCGGGTTCGCTCCAGAGGAGCGATATGTTTATAGTACTCGGGCCTCCATGTTGTTTCGCTCCGTTAGGAGCGAGAAGTGTTTTGGATCTGAAATGTAAACCGCTGAAGTTGGGCTTATTAAAGCTCAGCCTAAACTTTCTTAGACCTAACGCCGTAGATCTGAAATTCAAATTACACCGACGCTGCGATTGACTCGTCGAATATCTCGAGAGCGACATCGACATTCTCTTTGGTGAGAATCAATGGTGGCGACCAGCGAATGGCGTTGGCTCCTGCTCCCAGTATTATTAATCCACGTTCAAAACACGCAATTTCAATCCGATCGCGCAATTCAGGCGCTGGCTTGTTTGTCTTGCGGTCTTCGACAAACTCCACGCCGATCATCATTCCCATCCCGCGAACATCGCCGATGCAATCATGTTTCTCCTGCAATCGTTCGAGTCCAGCTTTAAGATAGGCGCCAACCTCAGCGCTATTTTGGACCAGCCCGCCCTCAAGTAACTCGATCGTTTTCAAAGCTGCCGCGATGCAAACTGGATTTCCTCCGAACGTTGACGCATGTGCGCCGGGTTTCCAATTCATCAAGTCGGCTCGCGCAACGCAGGCCCCGATTGGAAGTCCTGAACCAATGCCTTTGGCGATGCAGACGATATCAGGAGCAACGCCATAATGGTCGCTCGCAAACATTTTTCCGGTTCGCCCCATTCCCGATTGCACCTCGTCGACGATTAACAGAATTCCATGCTCGTCACAGATACGTCGCAAGCCCTGGAGAAAATTCTTCGGAGCAGGAACGTAGCCGCCCTCACCTTGCACGGCTTCAACAACGATGGCGGCCACTTCTTCAGCAGGTGTCGTCGTCTTGAACAGTCGCTCCTCAATCCAGTTGAGCGCGCCTTGACCGGCGCCGCCGTCACCACAGTCTGCCGGGTTAAACGGATTACGAAACTCATTCGGATAGGGAACATGGACCACATCGAGCATCTGCCGCTTGAACCCCTTGCGCTGTGCCGATCGCGACGACGTTAACGACAAAGAGCCCAGGGTTCGTCCATGAAAACTATTGAAGAAGGCAATAAACTTTTCACGGCCGGTTGCATGCATCGCGAGCTTCAATGCAGTTTCAACTGCCTCGGTGCCGCTATTAGCGAAGTGTGTTTTCGTTGGCGAAGGTACCGGAACAATCTCGTCCAACTTCTGCGCGAGCGCCGGCATGTGACGGTAGTAATAATCCGTGCCGCACATGTGAATGAGCTGGGCTGCCTGATCCTGAATAGCCTTAACTACTTCCGGATGACAGTGGCCGGTAGAACAAACAGCGACGCCGGCGTTGCAATCAAGAAATACATTACCGTCCACGTCTTCGACCCAAACACCCTGCGCGCGTTCGGCGACCAACTTGAAAGAAGGTCTGGGGTAAGACGGCGTTACAAATTGAGTATCTGCCGCAATGATTTCTGCGCCCTTTGGACCTGGCAGGGAAGTCTTGATTTCCGGCCGCCTCGGAGGTGCCATAGTTGAAGTCGACATCTTCATCTCCTTTATGAAACCGATGGTTAAGAGATCGAAAGCTCGGGCTTTCGTAGGTCAGCAGTCAGGAATTGAACGCAGTTGGGCTAGTCAGCAAAGAGATTGCAGCGACTATCGAGGGGACGATGATGCAGTGCCTGGTTCATAGCAAAACGTTGAAATCTGAAGCGCATAATATCATGGACCGAGAAAGAGTAGCGAGGGACACCAACTCCCGGCAGTCGTGTAATTTGAAATTCAAAGCCAACTCCTTGGAGTGCGCCGCCTTGTCGGCGCTTTGGCCGTGCGGCGCTCGGCGGCGCGCTGTCTGACAAACGCAATGTTGAGCCGCATGAAGACTCTTGGCCGATCAAGCTGCGACACAGTCGCAGCTGGCCAAAGCGCCGACAAGGCGGCGCACTCCAAGGAGTTGAACGATTAAATCCAAGTGCCGGTTTTGCTACGCATCAACAAGCTCGAGTTGTTTTGCTAAAGTCGATGCAAAGGCCTGGCGTATGGTTTCCTTCCCCGGCGGCTCAGGCCAAATTGGCAGCCGCCGTCCCAGTGAATGGATCAGGACGCGGGAACGAAAATACTTCTCGTGCTCCCATTCAACTTCCGCCATCGTCAGCAGGCAATCAAGAAAATCATCCCTACCGCATTCGACGGCGTATCGAGCCGCCGTTTCATACTCACCAATGTTGCGGCTTTCCAAACGACCAGCTCCATACATGGGTGCCAGCCAGCCGCTCAAGTGACAAAGGAACCCAAGGGCTTTACCGAGAATGAGTGCGCGACGTTCGCGCCACGTGTTGGGTGTTTGGCCCAACTGGTCCAACATTTCCCCAACCAGCCGGCGGTGATGCCATTCTTCATTCTCAATTTGTTCGATGCGTTTGCGCTCCTCGGGATCACTCACCGAACGCCAATGACCACGATATGCATATGCCGCAGCCAGCTCGCCGGAATATGCGAGCTGCAGGATCGCTACCAACTTCGTCGAGTTGTCTTGTTTCAAATAGGGTTTCACTCTGGCAGGCTTCCGAAAAGGAAACTGCAAGCGGTCACCACAACAAGGGCGATCGTGACGATAATGACCTTTGTTTTCATCGGCATTTCCTCGGTAGGTGAGCGCAAGCTAATATGATGAGTATTCATACAACTCCTTGGAGTGCGCCGCCTTTTCGGCGCTTTGTCCGCGGCGGCTCGGCGCCGCTTGTTGATTAATTCGTGTCAGGTCGCGCAAGCCGCGACCGACCAAAGCGCCGACAAGGCGGCGCACTCCAAGGAGTCGACTTTGAATTCAAGTCAATCCACTACGAAAAATCTAACGTTTCTTGACACTCTCTTGGAGCGGCATATAAACTCGCGGTCTTTCAAATCCTAGCATTCTTAACTCTGATAACGCATGGACTGACGGTTCCGATCCGTCTGTTTTCTTGCTCGAAAGGACTAAACAAATGGGTGTGCGAAATAAGATAACAGTGGTTGGCGCTGGTAACGTCGGAGCAACTGCGGCCCACTGGCTGGCTGCAAAAGAACTTGGCGACGTCATGTTAGTCGATATCGTTGAAGGAGTGCCGCAAGGCAAGGCGTTGGACCTGGCCCAGGCTGCGCCAATCGAAGGCTTTGACGTTAGGCTAACCGGACTCAATGGCTATGACGGCACCGAGAATTCCGACGTTGTAATCATCACCGCCGGCTTGCCCCGCAAGCCCGGCATGAGTCGCGATGATTTGCTGAAGACAAACGCCGGTATCGTTTCCAATGTTGTGGATGAAGTCGTAAAGCGCTCACCTGAATCAATCCTAATTATTGTTTCCAATCCGCTGGATGCAATGTGCCAGGTAGCTTACCGGCGTTCCGGCTTTCCTAAGCATCGCGTGATCGGCATGGCCGGCGTGCTCGACTCGGCACGTATGCGATGTTTCCTGGCCGAAGCTCTCGATGTCTCGGTCGAAAATATCACTGCGTTTGTCCTCGGTGGACATGGTGACACGATGGTCCCATTACCGCGTTTTTCAACTTGCGCAGGAATACCGATTCCAGAGCTGCTGCCGAAGGATAAGATCGACGCTATCGTGAAACGAACTGCAAACGGTGGTGCGGAAATCGTAAGCCTTTTGAAGACTGGCTCCGCCTACTACGCTCCTTCCGCTGCTGCCGTCGAGATGACTGAATCGATCTTAAAGGACAAGAAGAAGATTCTCCCTTGCGCTGCGTATCTGGAAGGCGAGTATGGGATCAACGGGCTTTACGTCGGGGTACCCTGCAAACTTGGCGCGAACGGGCTCGAACAAATCATCGAGATTAACCTGCTTGCCGAGGAGCGGATCGCTTTGCAGAAGAGCGCAGCGGCCGTGCAGGAATTAATCGACGTGCTGGGAATCTAAAAACAACTGGCTCATAAAAAGTCTCTGTGCCACCTCGGTGTTCTCAGTGCCTCTGTGGTGGACTTTGGTCGGATGCTTTATTCAACCACAGAGACATTGAGGTAGCACAAAGAAACAAGAAATCAGGTCAGCAGTTAAATAGAAAGGCAAAAAAAAATGTCCCTTTGCCTTTTCTGTTGCAAGCGCGGTGGGGTGATCTAGATCAATGTTTCAGCCAGCCAAATAGTCCGTGAACAATTGTTTCCCGGTTTTCTTCGTAAATTGCACGCGTCAAGGGTATTCCCATCGGACAAGCCTTCACACAATTCTGAGCGTTGCCGCAATTGGTGATGCCGTCTTCACCCATAATGCCTTCGATACGGGTTTCGCGGTCCATCTTGCCGCTCGGGTGCATATTGAAAAGACGAACCTGTGCAATCGCCTGTGGTCCAATGTAATTATCCTCGTCGTATTGCGGGCAGGCTTCGAGACAACAACCGCAAGTCATACAGCGCGAATACGCATAACGCTCCTGCACATCATCCTGGTCCATCCGTGGGCCGGGCCCCAGATCGTGGCTACCATCCAACTCGATCCACGCGTGTACTCGCTTCAGGTGATCAAACATCTGAGACCGATCCACAACCAGGTCGCGGATATTCGGAAACTTCGCCATCGGTTCGAGTTTGATTGGCTGTTCAAGATTATCGATCAAGGCGGAACACGATTGACGTGCTCTACCATTGATGATCATGGTGCAGATGCCGCAAACCTGTTCGAGACAGTTCATCTGCCAAACCGGCGGCGTAGTGGCTTTTCCCTCTTTGGTAACCGGATTCTTCTGAATTTCCATGAGGCAGGAAATGATATTCAGATTGGGGCGGTAAGGGATTTCAAACTGTTCCCAGTATTGGTTTGAATCAGGGTTAGCACGCCGCCTGATGTGAATCTCGACGGACTTCGGAGGCACGCGGTTGGTCTTGGTTGTGTGTACGTGTGCTGACATTGTCCTACCTTTTATGCCTTCGCCGTTTCCTTCTTGGCCTTACTGTAGTCGCGCTTCCTGGGTTGAATCAGCGAAACATCAACCGGCTCATACGAGATGACGGGTCCTTCGCCCGAATACTCCGCGATCGTCGTCTTGAGAAAATTCTCGTCGTCACGATCGGGAAAGTCTGGTTTGTAGTGCGCGCCGCGAGATTCGTTTCTGTTGAGAGCACCTAAGGTAATCACGCGGGCGAGCTCCAACATATTGTCGAGATGACGCGCGTGCGGCAATGCCATCGTGGCCCAAAGATTTGAATCGTTGATCGAGATGCGTTTGTAACGATCCATCAATTCAAGCAGCTTGTTATCCGTCGCCTTGAGCTTATCGTTGTAACGAACGACGGTCACATTGTCCGTCATCACTTTTCCCATTTCCTGATGAAGGATGTACTGATTTTCCGTGCCGCTCTGCTTGATTAGTGCGTCATTGATTTCCTGTTGCTTCAGTAACTCTTGATCGTAAATCTGTGATCCATCGGCGCCATTGCGTTCGACATTGGTCGCATACTCAATAGCGGCCGGTGCTGCGACAAAACCACCGAAGACGCAACTCACGAGCGAGTTAGCGCCTAAACGGTTGGCGCCATGAATTGAGTAATCGCATTCGCCTGCGGCAAGCAGACCTGGGATATTTGTGCGCTGATCGTAGTCAACCCACAAACCTCCCATTGAATAGTGAACGCCCGGGAAAATACGCATGGGCACATGACGCGGGTCATCGCCTACGAACATCTCGTAGATCTCGAGAATCGCGCCAAGCTTGCGATCCAAAGTTTCAGCTGGGATGTGAGTCAAATCCAGGTAGACCTGGTTTTCGGCGCCAACGCCTTTTCCTTCGATACAAACCTGAAAGATCTCCCTCGTCGCAATATCGCGCGGGACGAGGTTTCCATAAGCCGGATACTTCTCTTCAAGGAAGTACCATCGCTCATTTTCAGGTATGGACGATGGCGATCGAGTATCGGTGGGGTTTCGCGGCACCCATACTCGCCCGCCTTCACCCCTGGCCGATTCCGACATCAAGCGCAATTTGTCTTCGCCGGGAATGGAGGTCGGATGTACCTGGATGAACTCGCCGTTCGCGTACTTCGCGCCTTGTTGATAACAAGCTGCAACTGCACTGCCCGTGCAAACCATGGAGTTGGTCGACTTGCCAAAGATCAGACCGGGTCCACCAGTCGCCATGATTACCGCGTCGGCTGGAAATGCTTTCAACTCCAACGTTTGCAGGTTCATCGCGATCAGTCCGCGACATACCTGGGCTTCGTCAAGCACTAGAGAAACCATTTCCCAGTGTTCAAACTTTCGTATCTTTCCCGCGACTTCGAAACGTCGCACCTGCTCGTCCAGTGCATAAAGCAACTGTTGTCCAGTCGACGCGCCTGCGAAAGCAGTACGATGATGTTTGGTCCCACCAAAGCGACGGAAATCGAGCAGTCCTTCGTTAGTTCGAGAGAAGGGGACACCCATGCGATCAAACAGAAAGATGATCGACGGAGCCATGTCACACATTGCTTTGGCTGGTGGTTGATTCGCGAGAAAGTCGCCGCCGTAAACGGTGTCGTCGAAATGTTCCCAGGTGGAGTCGCCTTCGCCCTTGGTGTTTACCGCGCCGTTAATGCCGCCCTGCGCGCAAACCGAGTGTGAGCGCTTCACCGGCACCACGGAGAAGAGATCAACTGCATGTCCCGCTTCGGCGATTCTCATGGCAGCGGCGAGGCCCGCGAGTCCGCCGCCCACAATCCCGATCTTTGTTCCATTGCTGGCCATCAGAGAATTCCTCCCAGCAGCCCGCCTGGGCGTATGAACGCAACGGCAGCATTGATTCCAACCAGCAACAACACGACGCCAAAACCAATGCAGGCATAGCCCGCAAATCTCTGCGCGCGCTCACCGATTGTAATTCCCCAATCAACCATGAATAGCCAGATGCCATTCGCCAGGTGCCAAACCGTCGCGGTGATGCCAATCATGTAGATAATGAAGATCGGCACCATTTGAAACTCACGCGAGACGATATCAAAGGCAAGATCGGGGCGATGCGCGACTGAGATAGTATTGAGTCCCGGAATCAGACCGAACCGGAAATTGAGCACATGAAACGCGATAAAGACGAAAAGGATCATCCCCGTGATTCGCTGGATTAGGTAAAACCAGTTGCGCGGATACGGATAAGCGAGATTGTTAGGCCTGGCTTCCATCGTGATCACGAGCCCATAGACGGCGTGATAGATGAGCGGTATAAAGATTCCACCGATTTCCACGAACAGGATATAAGGAATCGACTGTAGGTCCTTCACGGCTTCGTTAAAATGCGCTGCCCCGTCAAGAGCTTTGGAGTTGGTGTAAAAATGTTCCAACACAAAGATGCCGAGGGGCACGATGCCTGAAAGTTGATGGAGTTTGCGCAGAACGAAAGTCCTGCTCAAAGTGATCGCCACGAGCGTACTCCTCCGCCGTTGAGCATTGATGTTGAAGCCAGCGGCCCGAAAGTAATTGGACCACCGATAGGCAGGTTGTGATCGAGATGTTTCAGAGCAATTAAATTATATGGACAACACGGAGAAAAGCAAAACGAGCAAAAGAAACGGTAGTGACCTAGTTTGAAATTCAAAGCCAACTCCTTGGAGTGCGCCGCCTTGTCGGCGCTTTGGCCGGGCGGGCGCTCCGCGCCGCGCTGTCTCATATCTGCCTACTGGACCTTTCATGAAGCTTTTGGCCATCAAGCTGCGACATAGTCGCAATTGGTCAAAGCGCCGAAAAGGCGGCGCACTCCAGGGAGTTGGCTTTGAATTTCAAGTTTACGAATCTGTTTGACGATTGATAAGTTGAGTCGAAGATCCGGCGCTACCGCACTCGGTTCTGTAACGAGACTACATGACAGACCTGACTTCAGAATCGCTGGTGAGACTCGCGGGACTAATCCGCACGCGAGCGGTTTCTCCAGTTGAAGTTGTTCAGGCTCACCTGCAACGCATCGACCGGCTAAATCCAGACCTCAATGCGATCGTGACCATTGCTTCCGATGTAATGGACAAAGCGAAGGAAGCCGAAATGGTTCTCCGCCGCGGTGACGTCATCGGCCCACTTCACGGGGTGCCGTTAACCATAAAAGACACGATCGAAACGAAAGGAATTCGAACGACTAGTGGCAGCGTTTTGCGCGCGGATTTTGTTCCCACCGAAGACGCACCAGCAGTTTGTCGCTTGAAAGCCGCAGGCGCCATCATCTTAGGCAAAACAAACGCAGCCGAGATGGCCATGGATTACAACGCGGACAATCCCGTTTTTGGCCGCACCAATAATCCGCATGACGCGGCGCGCACGCCCGGCGGATCGAGCGGCGGTGAAGCAGCGGCGATCGCAACCTGCATGTCACCGGGAGGCCTCGGTACCGACCTCGCCGGCTCAATTCGGATACCCGCGCATTTCTGTGGGATCACGGGTTTGAAGCCGACAGTTGGTCGAGTGCCTGGTGAAGGTCAGTTTCCAGCGTCTTATGGACCATACTCGTTGGGCGCTGTGATCGGACCGATGGCGAGAAACGTTGAAGATCTCAGACTCTTGTTTGAGGTGCTCGCTGAAGATTCCAGCAGTTTGGAAACGATTCGTGGAAACCACTTCGCCTGGTACACAGACGACGGAGTTGCGCCAGTCACGTTGGAAACCAGGAAGGCAGTCGAAACTGCCGCCCAGGCATTGTCCGAAGCCGGCTTGACTGCTGTTCATGCCGTTCCGCCCGGAATCGATCGTGGAAACGAAATGTGGCTGAAGATTTTTTCTCGCGCTTCAGTTGTCCAGCTGCGCATGGTCTATGGCGACGACATCGAGAAGGGTGGCGATTTTGTTCGATGGCGATTGTCCACTGCCGATAACACGCCTACACCAACACTGGACGAGTACATCAGTGACTGGCTGGAACGAGATAGACTTCGCGAGCAGTTATTGGAATGGATGAAGACCACGCCCCTCCTCGTCGCACCTGTGGGCGCCACCGAGGCGTACAAGCACGACACTTTGAAGGTGACGGTGGGGGAGAAAAGCTTTGGGACGTTTCGGGCTTTCAGTTATTGCCAGGCCTTCAATGTTTTCGATCTTCCGGTTGCTGCAGTGCCGGCGGGCCGTTCAAGCGATGGACTGCCCATTGGCGTTCAGATTGTGGGTCGACCGTTTGCAGAACAGTCGGTGCTGGCGGCTGCGGCAATTGTAGAAGAAGCGCTTGGCGGCTGGCAGATGTCGATACCTCCCTGATAAAAGGCCTCTCCTTGGGGTGCGCCGCCGTGTCGGCGCTTTGGCCGGTCGCGGCTTTGCGCGACCCGGTACGCATTAATCAACAAGCGGCGCCGAGCCGCCGCGACCAAAGCGCCGACAAGGCGGCGCACTCCAAGGAGAGGCCCTCTGGCACTGACGGTGACGGTGGGGGAGCAAAGCTTTGGAACGTTTCGGGCGTTTAGTTATTGCCAGGCCTTCAATGTTTTCGATCTTCCGGTTGCTGTAGTGCCGGCGGGCCGTTCAAGCGATGGACTGCCCATTGGCGTTCAGATTGTGGGTCGACCGTTTGCAGAACAAACAGTGCTCGCAGCGGCTTCGATCGTGGAAGAAGCGCTTGGCGGCTGGCAGATGTCGATACCTCCCTGATA
>DATEPB010000056.1:0-73657 GCA_035273425.1 Pyrinomonadaceae bacterium
TCCTTTTTTCGAGGCTATGCCTCGAAAACGGAGGCATAGCCTCCAAGATTTTCTATAGCCGTTTCCGGAAAGGCAGAGCCTTTCCGCACTGTGCGGCGGCAGAGCCGCGGTACGCGGACTCTTCTTTGGCTTCTCGGGCAAAGCCTTCTCAACACTAAGACGAATCACCATTCGACCCCTTTGGCTCACGGTACCAGCGCGACCCAGAGGCATATTCTCTGTCGGTCGGTCTCAGTCTCGTGAGCGCACGCTTGGGATCGATATGTGAACAAGCTACATGGATGGCGTTTATCGCAGCCGTCGGCGCGACATACGAATTCAGAAAAGATGGGCTCACTACGGAAGCAACGATGTGAGCATCGCAATGGCGGGCTATAGGCGTAGTCTCGCTGTCTGTAATTCCAAACGTCGGCACCCCCTGCCTTTTAGCGCGAAGCACCGCCTCCACCGTATCCCTAAGGCATTGCCCGAAGCTGATGGCCACGAGAACGTCTTTCGAGGTCAAGACTTCGACTTTGTACTGCAGCGTGCCCGTGCTTCCACTTGACGCCTCCGCGTCGAACCCCAGCGCCGACAATCCGTAGGCAAGGTAAAAGGCCAGTGCGGAGGCGAAATCCAAGCCAACAACCAGGACGCGGCGCGAGCGCTTGATCAGTCTGGCCAATTCGATTATGCGCTGCCTATCCAGATCCGACTTCAAAGTATTTATGTTGTCGAGCGCCTTCTCCAATGCGTGATTAATGTGATCAGTGACACTTCGCTTCTCTCGTGTCGCCGCTCTCAACACTGTGTAGGGCGTGATACGTGCGACGAAATGCTGACGGAGGTCCGCTGAGAAATCGGAATAACTTTCGTAACCCAGCACTTGAGTAGCTCTAAGTATGGTCGTCGCATCGACGCTATAACGTTTTGCTAACTCGCGAGAAGAGAGAAAACAAGTCTCATCTGCTGAGTCAAGGATGGCTCGGACCAGCTGCCGGCGGCGCGGATTGAGCCGGTTTTGTGACTCAGCTAAACGGGTCTCTAATACTGACGTCTTGCCGTCTGAGTTATCTGGACCATCAGCAATGCTCTGCGTCTTTTTACGCGAGTTGGACCTGCTCATCTCTTGCCTCTCTTAATGTGTCGTCTGTTTCTTCACACCCGTTAGATTATTAGACCGCAGGTTACTCGGGTCAATTTTGCGGCTCTGTTTCATCTCCCGATATACACACCGTCATCAGGCCCCGAAAAATATTGGCGGACGGAAGATAGCAAATCGGCGCAGGGCAAACAAGACACAAAACAGCATCTGCAGCACTATTGACAGTTGTGCAGCATTTGCGGTATATGCATGAGCGTTCAATCAATCAGCTATATCTTCCTGAGCAACCAAAACATTCTTATGGCCCCCCAACGACGCTTTCGTTCGATTACTTCCTGCTTCTTGTGTGGGCCGCTTTCAGCAGTAATAAGAATCGTGACCGATCTACCTAACTGGAGGTAAGACAGCGATGAGGACCACCCGCATCATTTTTGGCTTGAGTTTAATGTGTCTGCTTTTTACTTTGCCTGCCGTCGCGCAGACTACCACTTCAACTATTGAAGGAACCGTGAAGGATGCTAATGGGTCCGTCATCGCAGGCGCTGAGGTTAAGGCCAGTGGGCAACCTTTGGCGTCCGAGCGGAGCGTCACAACCGACGAGGAGGGTATCTACCGTCTCACAGCGTTACCTGCGGGAAGCTATACCCTGACGGTTTCACAGAGAGGCTTTGCCACCAGCACTACCAACATTGAATTGACGGTCAATCGGGTCGTGACTGTCGATGTCCAGTTGCAAGTCGGCGCCATAGTCGGAGGTGTGGCCAACGTTACTTCAGATGCCCTGCCGCTGCTGGAGCCGAATGCGTCTTCTACAGGCGCGACCGTCACTCCGAAACAGATCCAGGACCTGCCTGTCAACGGGCGTGAGTACCTCGACCTCTTGCAGCTCGTGCCGGGAGTCGCCATCAACCGGCAATCCACTGGTGACAACGCCAACCCGGTGCTGGGCGAGCGAAGCGGCAACAACAATTTTTTTATCGATGGACAGCCGAACAAGAACACCGTCAGCGGCGGGCCTGCCGCAGCATTTAACCAGGAGACAATTTCAGAGTTTCAAGTACTAACCACCGGTTACAAGGCCGAGTTCGGACAAGCATCGGGAGCGATAGTAAATGTGATTACCAAGAGCGGTGGTAATTCTTTCCACGGTGTCGGCTCGCTCTTTCTCCGCAACGAGGCTTTCGATTCGTCGAACTCCCTGGATCCAACGGTCACCGAGGCACCGCACCTCCGCAGATTGGACTACAGCCTGGCGATCGGCGGTCCGATCTGGAAAGACAGAATTTTCTTTTTCGGCTCGTCGGAACGAATCACCGAGGACCGGGGCATAGATTTCAAATACCCGACCTTCCCGGCGACGGCTGCATCTGCGCGGCTGCTTCAGTTGCTTCATGAGCAGGAGGACCCGTTGGACGGTCCGCAGCGGGGTCGCGAAACGCGTAACTTTATCAAGTTCAACGAGACCTTCGGACGCCATCAACTGGTGCAGGAGATGAACTACACCAACGAGTACAACAGGGGAGCGGGCAATGGGATTCCGTCATCGCGAAGAAACACCAGCGCGCGGCATCTCCTGCTCGGATTCGGCGACACGATGCTGTTGGGCGCTCAGGCGACACCGTGGATCGTGACCCTCCGCGCGGCCTTTCGCGGCGAGCCGTCCGACAACCGGCCCGCTAGCGACATTGTGGGGCTTACGACATTAAACTCCTTTACCGCCCAACAGGTTTGTCCGCCCACGTGCGGTTTTTTTCAGACTGCCGCAGATCCCCCCGCGGTTCAATTTGGAAGCACTACGACGGCATCAAATCTGCACCAGAACTACACGTCATTTGCGGCAAACGCCAATAAGCTTTTTGACCGTCATGACGTGAAGTTCGGATGGCAATTCCTTCGAACCAAAGTCGACGGCCTCGATTCCAGTACATTGACAAACCAGATCTTTGCGACTATCGATGACTATTTGAACTTTGGATCAGTGAACGGCGGCATTTTTCTGCTTCTCGACTCCGGACCACGCACGCCTGAAGCAGCCCAGATTCGCTTGCGGAATAATTACAACGGACTATACGTTCAAGACGACTGGAAACTGCTGAAAGACCTTACGCTCAATCTCGGACTTCGGTGGGAACACGATTCCGAATTCACGTCCTCGAAAAACTTTTCGCCGCGTGTGGGCGGCGCCTGGTCGGTAACTCCGAAGACAGTTGTTCGTGCTCACTTCGGCAAGTTTTATGACCAGTTCCGGCTGGGCTTGGTGAGTCAGATTCCCGCGTTCGGTGGCAGTGATCGAAGAACTGTACAGTCACTTTACTTTCCTCGCGGATTTTACGGATCCCCAAGTTTGGTCTCCAGCCTTGCCTTCGCTCTCGGCCTTCCAGGACCGTGTATTTCGAATCGCCTGACCGATGCCCAGATCGCGGGTCCTCCCGTAACGGGGTGCCCCTTGGGTGGACCGATGGTTGGAGTTGACAGGCTGAATAACGTCGTAGCTCCTGGACGTGCCCCGATTCCCGCGAACACGCCGATTAATATCAACAATGTGCAGGCGCTGACAGGTCTGACACCGGCGCAGTATTTAGTAGCGGCTGCGGCGGCCATCGGCCGGGCTCCAGGATATTTTGAGTGGGGCCAATTCGGCGTGTTGAATAATCCCATAATTCCGCCGGCGCCAACGCCTACGGCCGTTGACAGCACCTTTAAGACGCCGCATACGCTCAGTTTTAGCGTCGGTGTGCAGCGTGAGATATCCAACGATATGGTGGTCGAGGGCGACTACTTTTACCGCAAGAACAACAACCTTCTTGGCCTCAGGCTCAGCAATCTCGCTTTCAGATCGCGCGTCGCCGGTATAGGCCGAAGTTTTGATCCTCCAGGCACACCAGAACTTCCGACCTATGGGCCTTTCTTTGAGGGCCACTACCACGGTTTAGTGCTTAGCTTCAATAAACGACTCAGCAAGCGCTATATGATTGGGGCGAACTATTCATATGCCAAGGCCATCGACAACTCCCTGGGCGTCAATACCCCTTCGACGGATCAATTCATCGGAATCGTTCCCGTCGTAATCGAACCCTGCGCGGCCGGAAACCCGGGATGTATTCGTCAGACCAACGAGACCGCTCCGTTTACCAGCAGAAATGGAAATCTCGTCCAGCAGGCCGGAACCTTTCATAACGGTCCAGATCTCGACAAGGGGCCGTCCAGCCTGGCGCTCGAACAAATTTTCCAAGTGCACGGTCTGGTAGATCTTCCGTGGCAATTTCAGATCAGCGGTATCTTCAGAGCGCAAAGCGGCTTTCCGTTTAGCCGCTTTGACGTGTTGTCGAGGGACCCGGATGGTAACGGCAATTTCAACAGCATCGATTTTACCTCCGGTAGGAACCGCTTCAGGTCGCCGGCCTACGTCAATCTCGACATCCGTTTCTCCAAGGGTTTCGACCTCGGCGAGCGGATCAAGCTGCAGACCCTGTTCGAGTTTTTCAATCTTTTGAACCGCCAGAACCCTGCCTCGGTCTTCAATCGTGACGACCGTCCACTTGAACCTTTCGGACAGTCAAGTCAGGTGCTGCCTGGACGAGAGGGACAGGTCGGAATCAGGATAATTTTCTAACACGGCTTTCGAGCACTTACTTCATTCTCTCCCAACGTGCGGCGGGGTTTTAGACCGCCGCGCAGCCCTAAGAACGACAGAATAAGACTGAATGCAGGGTAAACGAGTTCCAGCCCGGGTTGCGGGCGATAGCGTAAAGCCTGGGGTGGAGCGAAGCGGAACCCCAGGACCGCGGGCTCGGTCGATCCCAATGACGAAGGAGTTTTGCGAAGAGCATGTCAACCAAATTCAAGACTGTGAGTTACATAGCGGCGTTCCTGGCGTTCTGCATGCTTCTCGTCGCGCCGGTTTCAGCGCAACCGGCCGCGTCGTCGTCGCCCCCGTCGCTGTCAACGCAGGAGATTACCCGAAAAGTTGACGAATACATGAACGCTGCGATCCGCATTAACCGCTTCAGCGGCGCGGTTCTCCTGGCCCGTGACGGGCAGCCGATTGTCAGCCGTGGTTACGGAATGGCGAACCTTGAGCACGCCGTGCCGAACACGCCGCAGACCGTTTTTCGTGTCGGTTCAGTAACCAAGCAGTTCACTGGGATGGCAGTCGTTTTGTTGCAAGAGCGCGGCAAGCTAAGCGTGAATGATCCGATCTGCAAGTATCTGACGGATTGCCCTGCCGCATGGCAACCGATCACAATCAAAAATCTTTTGACGCACACTGCCGGCATTCCGAACTACACGGAATTTCCCGATTTCATGAAGACCGCGGCGGTGGACACGACCTCCGCCGAATTGACCAGTCGGTTCAGAGATAAGCCGTTGCAATTCGCGCTCGGTGAAAAATACGCTTACAGCAACTCCGGTTACTACCTGCTCGGTACGATCATCGAACGCGCGTCCGGCAAATCTTACGCGGACTTTTTGCAGGAAAATATTTTCGCGCCGCTCGGAATGAAAGATACGGGATACGACAATCCCGTTCGTATCATCAATCACCGCGCGTCGGGCTACGCACGCACGACCGATGGTTTCATCAACGCCGCGCCGATCTCCATGTCAACCGCGTATGCCGCGGGCGCTCTCTATTCCACAGTCGGAGATTTGCTCTTGTGGGATCAGGCGCTCTATACGGAAAAACTGGTCTCGCGCAAATCGCTCGACGAAGCATTTACTCCGTTCAAAAGTAATTACGGCTATGGTTGGAGCATCGGAAAACGTCATGATCGGCCGGTGATCGCCCACGGCGGCGGCATCTTCGGTTTTTCGGCATACATCGCTCGCTACCCAGCGGATCGTGTGACCGTCGTCGTATTGAGCAACGTGGAGGGGGCGCCTTCGGGAGAGATCGCCAACAGCTTGTCGGCAATAGTCTTCGGCGCCAAATATGAAATTCCGTCGGAACGCAAAGAAGTCCAGGTCGCAGCGAAGACGTTGGAAAAATACGTCGGTCAGTATCAGCTCACGCCGCAGTTGGTGCTGAACGTCACGCTCGAAGACGGCAAGCTGTTGGCGCAGATTTCCACCCAGCCGAAACTCGAACTCTTCGCCGAATCCGAAACCGTTTTTTTCTTCAAAGTGGTCAACGCGCAAGTCACGTTCGTGGTAAACGCGCAGGGCGAAGTTACCGGAATAGTGTTTCGTCAGGGCGGAAGCGAGATTCCGGCGAAAAAAATATAGCAAGTGAATCATGTGACAAAGTTTTGAGTTCAACCTTTAGTTTCGCTGAACCACCAGCCAAAGCTTCGAACTTAAACTGACCGCGATTTCTGGAACTCGGCAAGACAATGACCAACTTAAATCTGGAGAAACTAGAACTAAGGGAGATAGAACTCCCGCTCGTGTCCCCCTTCGAAACGAGCTTCGGACGAACCACGCGGCGTCGCATACTGATAGTTAGAGTCTTCGACAAAACCGGCGCTTTCGGGTACGGCGAATGTGTAGCCGCCGAGGGACCTTTCTACAATCATGAGACCGTCGATACTGCCTGGTTGATCACCGCGAAGTACGTCGGAACGCTCTTAAAACGAGCCGGTGTAACGACTGCCAGGGAAGTTAACACCGCGCTGGCCCCGATTCGCGGTAACCGAATGGCCAAGGCCGGCGTTGAAGCGGCGATTTGGGATCTCGAAGCGAAACTCGCCGGCCGTTCACTATGGCGGCATCTCGGCGGCGTACGAGATCACATCGACTGTGGGGTTTCTATCGGTTTACAGGAAACTACGGAGAAACTGATCGAGAAAGTCGCTCACGAACTCGAGGCCGGCTATCAAAGGATCAAAATCAAAATCAAACCGGGAAAAGATGTTCAGTTAGTCGAAGCAATTCGCGCGCGGTTTCCCGACATCACGCTCTCCGTTGATGCAAATTCTGCCTATTCTCTTAATGGTGACTTAAATCTGGTTCACCAGCTCGATCAGCATCGCCTGCTGATGATTGAGCAGCCGCTGGCCCCAGGCGATCTAGTGGACCATGCGAGACTGCAGCGCGAGATCAAGACACCAATCTGTCTTGACGAGTCCATCTGCAGCCTTGCTGATGCGCGTCATGCTTACGAGTTAGGTTCATGCCGGATTATTAACATCAAGCTGGGGCGTGTCGGCGGCCACACAGAAGTTCAACTGATCCAGGCTTACGCGCTTGAGCATGGCATTCCCGTATGGTGCGGTGGCATGCTCGAAGCGGGGATAGGGCGCGCGCATAACATCGCTTTGTCGACGCTGCCCGGCTTCACGTTGCCTGGCGACGTCTCAGCTTCAGCGCGCTACTGGGAAGAGGACATCATTGAGCCGCCGGTCACTGTCTCGCGGCAGGGCACGATCAAGGCACCTGCGGGTGACGGTATCGGCTATGAAGTTAATGAAGCGCGGGTGGAGGCCCTGACGGTCCGGAGAGAGACGGTGCAGCTGGAGTAGCCGTGTCGGATACCGTCAGCGATAGAGGGCGGTCAGCGCCAAAGGCGCGAAATGTAATAGCCTGGGCCATCGGCCCAGGGAAGAAAGTCTT
Organism: Pyrinomonadaceae bacterium; assembly: GCA_035273425.1. Classification (GTDB taxonomy): domain Bacteria; phylum Acidobacteriota; class Blastocatellia; order Pyrinomonadales; family Pyrinomonadaceae; genus PSRF01. Next base: position 7,637 of record DATEPB010000056.1, read on the forward strand.
AAGTCTTCGTAGCGCTGAAAGCGCGACATGCTGTTGGAGGCAGCCGCCATTATTTCTGTTTCGGGGTTGACAGTTCTTATCGCGCGCCTTCAGCGCTTCCAGGCTTTCAAATTCGCAGTTACCCCAGGGCGTTGCCCTGGGCTATTACATTTCGCGCCTTTGGCGCTGAGCTTAGGAGTCGGTTTAGACCATCGGGCATGACGACGGAACAGACTTCACATCAAACTTCGACTTTGGAGCGCACCCTTGGTCTGCGCGATCTCATCCTGCTGATCATCGGAACCGTAATTGGATCGGGAATATTCCTCGTGCCGGGCGCCGTGTTGCGGCAAGTCCAGGGTAGCGCAGGCCTGGCCATGCTGGTTTGGATTGTTGGCGGTTTGCTCTCTTTGCTGGGCGCGCTGACCTACGGGGAACTCGCAGCGAGAAGCCCCAATGCGGGCGGAATCTACATTTACATTCGCGATGGCTTCAGCCCGTTGTTAGCCTTCTTATACGGGTGGACACTTTTCTTAGTCATCAGCACAGGGGCCATTGCGACCCTTGCCGTAGCGTTTAGCACCTACCTGGGTGAGATCGTTTCTCTGACCCCCGCGCTCAGAAAGCTGATCGCCGTCGGGATGATCGCCATCGTGACGGTCGTGAATGTACTCGGCACACGGAAGAGCTCGGACCTACAGAACTGGACCACAGCGATCAAAGTGGCTGCCATCTTAATCATGAGCGCGACACTACTCGTGCTTGGTCGCGGCTTCAGTGGTAATGGCGCAACCTTGTGGACCACGGAGGCAGGTGCTTCGCTCGCGTCCGGGTTTGGGCTCGCGATGATCGGAGTACTCTGGACATACGAAGGGTGGCAGTTTGTGACTTTTAGCGCGGGCGAAACACTTAATGCCCAGCGCAACTTCCCAAGAGCCCTGGTGATTGGTTCAGCCGCTCTGATCGGTATCTACCTGTTGGCTAACCTGGCATATATCGCCGCACTTGGCCCAACAAGAGCAGCGCAAACCGACAGCATCGCCGCCACTGCCGTGACTGCGGTTGTTGGCCCAGGCGCAGCGAAGTTGGTCGCGCTCGCGATTCTGATCTCGATCTTCAGCGCCGCGAATGGCATCGCTTTGACCTCGCCTCGTGTTTACTATGCGATGGCCCGCGACGGACTCTTCTTTCATCGTTTAGCTGAGGTGCACCCGCGCTTCCATACCCCGGCCTTCGCAGTGGTGGCGGGTTCGGTGTGGACCGCCGCTTTGGCTGTTACAGGCACCTTCGAGCAGTTGTTCACTTATGTGGTTTTTAGCGGCTGGATTTTTTACGCCCTGGGCGCAGCCAGCATCTTTATCTATCGCAGACGATCACCTGAGGTTACGAGCTCTTATCGCGTGCCAGGATACCCGTGGACGCCGCTGCTGTTCATTCTTGCAGCCGCCGCCCTCGTCATCAACACGATGGCGACGCAACCTGTTCGGGCCGCGATAGGTCTCGGCATTGTGCTGCTCGGTGCACCGGCTTATTTGATCTGGCGCTCGACATCGAAGATTGGTGGAGTGAGCGAGACGAATTGAATGGACCACACGATCAATAACGAGGTCAGAGGTCTTAAACCGCAACCAAAGAACGATCCACGAAATTACACGAATCGACACCAATCACTTCGTGTTACTTCGTGTGATTTAGTGGATCGCGCTTAGCCCGAGCATGACGTCTTAAAACCGTTAAGGACCAGACATGAATAATCTCGTAAACAAGATTCGGAAACCTGCCACGGCGCACAATTGGTCGCGCCAATCGTTTTACGCGATGATCAGTGTATTCGTCATACTTCTGATGGCGACCGGGCTTGCTAATGCCCAAACCGTTGACATCGATCGCGTCGTTGCCGAGCTCGAACCTGAGATTCAACGAACATTGGTCGCGGGAAATATTCCTTCAGCCTCAATCGCCATAGTCGCCGGTGACAAAGTGATCTGGACTGGCGGGTACGGTTACTCGAACCTGTGGGCGCGCACCCCCGCCACGCCGAGCACTGTCTACCTGATTGGCTCGACTTTCAAAGCGATGTCGACCATAGCTTTGCTCCAGCAAATGGAGCAGGGCAAATTCAAGCTCGATGACAAGGTCAATGACTACCTGACGGACTTCAAGATTCAGGGTGAAGATCCCCAACATCCGGTCACCTTCCGGCACTTGCTCACCCACACGTCCGGGCTGCCTGGAGACTTCGGCGGATTTCCGGTATGGGGCGACGCCCTACCGCCGAGCATGGATGAATATCTCAAGAAGTCACTCAAGGTCACCAAACCGCCAATGACTTCTGTCGTCTATTCGAATATGGCCTATACGTTAATCGGTTATCTGGTCCAGAAGTTTTCCGGTGTGCCCTACAAAAAATACATTGAGGAGCAAATCTTCACGCCGTTGGAGATGACCAGCACCAGGTTTGAGCCCCGCCCTGATATGGAAGAGCGGCTTTCAATTCCGTACAGGGTCGATGAGAACGGAAGCCAGGTAGCAGCCGTGCGAGTAAGGGCCACCGTCTGGCCCGCGGGCATTGTCTATGGGACGGTGCTTAATCAAGCCAATTGGTTGATCGCTAACCTAAATGGCGGGGCGTTCAAAGAAAAACGGATCATTAAAGAGCAGACCCTGGAGCAGATGCTTACGCGCCAACACGACCAATTCAAGGGACAGATAGAAGGCATTTGGGGAAATGAAACCGCCGGGTTTGGACTGACCTGGTGGACACAGGTGCGAGACGGCGATCGCTATTTCGCGCACAGCGGGAGCGTTCAGGGCTATACGGCATTCCTGCTTGGCAATCGGGATCGCAAGCTTGGCTTCGCTATTCTGACCAATGGCAATCGCGCGCATCCCCATCTATTTAAGCTGGGCGATCGAGCATTAGATCTAGCTAAGAAATACAGCACGAAGTAAGTACGCCGAAGGCGTTGGCTAATTTCAGCCCAGGGTTGTTTCAACCCTGGGAAAAGAAATGTAACGAATCAAAAAACGCTGAAAGCGTTACGCCAGTGCCATACGAACTCTTTCAGAGTTCTTAAAGGAAATGGTTGGTTGTTTACCCAGGGTTGAAGCAACCCTGGGCTGAAATTAGCCAACGCCTCCGGCGTTAAATTCAAACTGCACCGTTCCTAAGGTTTCTTGCGTTTGACCCGAACTTCTTAGTGAGGCTTCTTATGAAAAAACGACATATTACTTCTGGTTTACTGCTATGTTTTGCCATCGCGACCACCATCTTCGCTCAGGAAACGCGAATGCTCCGTCACCCATCGGTGAGCCGCGATCTGGTGGCTTTTGCCTACGCCGGCGACCTGTGGGTCGTCGCGCGGAGCGGAGGAGACGCCCGCCGCCTAACTTCGACTCAGGGAGCCGAGGTTGATCCCTACTTCTCGCCCGACGGATCCAAGATCGCTTTCAGCGCCACCATTGCCGGGAACACGGACGTTTACGTGGTGCCGACTACAGGTGGCGACGCTAAGCGGTTGACCTATCACCCCGGTCCTGACCGAGTGCGGGGCTGGACACCCGATGGTAGTCGGGTGCTTTTCGCGTCGGGGCGGGTCGGCGCGCCTCAGCCATACTTTAAGCTCTGGACCATAGGTCTGGATGGCGGACTGCCGGAATCGCTTCCTATGCCTCGAGCGTTCAGCGGCGCCTATTCCCCGGACGGCCGCCGCATTGCTCATGAGGAATTCTCAACCGCATTCATTCCAGCGTGGCATGAGGCCAGCTACTGGCGAAACTACCGCGGCGGCCGTACTCATCCGATCCGCATCATGACTCTGGCCGATCACTCGATCGAGAAGCTTCCCTGGACCAATAGCAACGACACCGATCCAATGTGGATCGGCAATACCGTTTACTTCCTCTCTGACCGCAATGGGATGGTCAACCTTTTCTCTTACCGCACCGACACGAAGCAGCTCACGCAGCTTACCCGTCACAACGACTTCGACGTCATGAATGCCTCAGCAGGTTCAGACGCGATCGTTTACGAACAAGCTGGTTATGTGCATTTGCTAGACACCAAATCAGGGCAGGCGCGCAAACTGAACATCGAAGTGACCGGCGACTTACCCTGGGCGCGTCCCCAGTTTAAGAAAGTGGTAAGTATGATTCGCAACTCGGCGCTCTCTCCCACCGGGGTGCGAGCGGCTTTCGAAGCACGCGGAGAGATTTTCAGCGTGCCGGCTGAAAAAGGTGACTACAGAAATCTGACTCAAAGCCCGGGCACGCATGATCGCAGTCCCACCTGGTCGCCTGATGGCGCACGACTCGCTTGGCTTTCAGACGCCAGCGGTGAGTATCAGCTCGTGCTCGGCGATCCGTTGGGTGTCGCTCCGCCACGGTCAATTGCACTCCCGTCAACAGCATTTTTCTCCGCGCCTACCTGGTCACCTGATGGCACGCAAATTCTGCTTCAAGATAATCACAAGAACCTTTGGATGATCGAAGTGGCCGGAGGCAAAGCGACGAAGATTGATACCGACAATTATCCCGATCCCTTTCGTTCGTTCGATGCGACCTGGGCGCCCGATTCAAAGTGGGTAGCTTATTCAAGGAATCTGCCTAGTCGTCTGCGCGCGATCTTCATCTATTCACTGGCTGAGAAAAAGAGTTATCAAATTACGGACGGACTCGCAGATTCGATCTCGCCAGCTTTCGATGCCGGGGGCAAGTATCTCTACTTCATGGCGAGTACGAATTACGGGCCGAGCACAGGATGGCTCGAAATGAGTTCGATCGATCGTCCAGTACGCCGCGCGGTTTATCTGGCGGTGTTAGGCGCGACTGAGCCCTCACCGTTGTTGCCGGAAACTGGTGATGAGCCGCCACCACGACCAACGCCGGGAGAGGCGGCGCCACCGGCGGCGCCCGCGCCTGCCGCACCTCGGGCCGTCGTTGTCCGCGTTGACTTCGACCGAATCGGACAACGCATCATTTCGATAAACATACCGGCGGGTGATTACAGCAATCTCACCGCGGGTGCTGCAGGAAGTTTCTATTACACGGAACCCATTCTGACGACTGCACCTGGGCCGTCGTCACTTCGTTTGCAGCGGTACCAGCTCAAGGAGCGCACAAGCGCGCCATTCCTCGAAGGCATTCGCTCGTACTCGCTCTCGCACGACAAGAAGAAGCTTCTTTATCAAGCCGCTGCGGGGGGCGGAACCAGTTGGGGCATCGTGCCTACCGATCGCCCCGCTCCCGTACGAGTGGGCGATGGTCCTCTTGCCCTGGCGCAGATGGAGATGCGCATCGATCCCCGAGCTGAGTGGGCGCAGATTTATCGCGAGACCTGGCGCGTTCAACGAGAGTATTTCTACGATCCTAAATTCCACGGCGCTAATTGGCAGGCGGTCTTTGAGAAGTATCGACCGTTGGTGGATTCCGTCGGTCATCGCGCCGATCTCGCATATCTAATCGCGGTTGTTGGCGGAGAGCTAGCGGTGGGCCACTCTTATCTGACCGGCGCAGGCGACGTCCCGGGTGAGGATCCGGTGTCAGTGGGTTTGTTAGGCGCCGACTTCGCCATCGAGAACGGACGCTATCGAATCAAACACATCTTTACCGGCGAGAATTGGAATCCCGATCTGCGCGCACCGCTCAGCGCGCCCGGGACCCAGGTAGCCGAAGGAGATTACATTCTGGAAGTGAATGGCCGGTCGGTCGCGGCGCCCGCAAATCTCTACAGCTTCTTTGAAGGCACAGCCGGAAGACAAACTCTCATCAGGGTCAACAAGACTCCCTCGATGGAAGGTTCTCGCGTTGTCACCGTGATCCCCATTCCCAGTGAAGATGGTCTCCGCGCGCGAGCATGGATCGAAGACAATCGTCGACTGGTGGACAGACTTTCGGGTGGACGTCTGGCCTATGTTTGGCTTCCCAACACGGGTGGCCCGGGATACACCGCTTTCACTCGTTACTACTATGCGCAACAAGACAAAGAAGGCGCGATCATTGATGAGCGTTACAACCAGGGCGGACAGGTGGCCGATTACCTCGTCAGCGAGTTGGATCGAAAGCTGATGGGTTTCTTCGCACAACGCGACGGGCAGCCAGCGACTTCGCCAACTGCAGGAATTTATGGACCCAAAGTGATGATCATCAACGAGTCGGCGGGCTCGGGTGGAGACGCCTTGCCCTACATGTTCCGCCAGCGCAAGCTCGGGCCGTTGGTGGGTACCCGCACCTGGGGCGGGCTCGTCGGCACACTCGGCTTTCCGCCGACCATCGATGGCGGTGGAATCACCGCGCCCAATTTGGCGTTCTATGACCTGACGGGAAAGTGGGCAGTAGAAAACGAGGGGGTGCCGCCGGATATCGAAGTGGAGTACACACCGGCCGAAGTAATTAAAGGACACGATCCCCAACTCGAAAGGGCGGTGCAGGAGGCGATGAAACTTCTGGAACAGAACCCCGTCCGGCGAGTTCCGCGACCCGCGCCGATCGATCGCGTGTCGACGCCGCGAACTAGATGACTCCGCGTTTCGCGGCTTAGCCGCGACACAGTGCGGCGGCAGAGCCGCATGCCCAGGACTTTACGATCTCGGCAAACTAAGTTTCGGGGAAAGCGCGATAAATGTTCACCGCATAACACAACAGAATCATGAGAGCCAATCTTCATAAGCTTCTATCTCTAACGCTGATACTTGCACTATCAGCTACGGCGTTTGCGCAAGGGCGCAATTCCGCTTCATTCGACGTCATTATTAAGGGCGGTACTGTCTATGACGGCAGTGGTCGCCCACCAAGGCGGGCCGATGTAGGAACCAGAGGCGACCGCATCGCAGCCATCGGCAACCTGAGTCGAGCCAAAGCAACAACGGTTTTGGATGCTAAAGGACTCGCCGTCGCGCCGGGCTTTATCAACATGCTCTCGCACTCGGAATCGTCGCTGATTCGAGATCCTCGCTCGTTGAGTGAGCTCAAACAGGGTGTGACCACGCAGATCTTCGGCGAATTTTCCATGGGGCCGCTCAACGACCAGATGAAACAGCGGCTGCGCGAATCACGAGGCGAAGGCGCACTCGAGATCGAGTGGACCACGCTGGCTGAATATCTCACCTATCTCGAGAAACGCGGAATCCCGCAAAACGTCGCGTCGTTCATTGGAGCAGTAACCATTCGTGAGCATGTGATTGGTTTGGAAGACAAGCAACCTACACCTGCGCAACTCGAACAGATGCGCGAATTGGTGCGCCGTGAAATGGAGGCTGGAGCACTGGGCATCACGACTGCCCTTATTTATCCCCCGGCATTTTTCGCCAAGACCGAAGAATTGATTGAAATGTGTAAGGTCGCCGCCAAATACAAAGGCAAGTACACCACACACATGCGCAGTGAAGGCAATCAGTTGATCGAAGCCGTAGAGGAAACCATTCGCATCAGTCGAGAGGCGGGACTGCCGGCAGAGATTTATCACCTCAAAGCATCCGGCGCGGCCAACTGGCCGAAGATGGACCAGGTGTTCAAGATGATCCAGAACGCGCGTCGCCGCGGGCTAAAGATCACTGCCGACATGTATACCTATCCGGCCGGCGGCACGGGCCTGGACGCCAGTATGCCGCCATGGGTTTGGGATGGCGGGCGCGAAGCTGGCTACAAGCGGCTTCAGGATCCTGATACGCGCAAGAAGATTGCGGATGCCATTCGCGTTAACTCGAACGACTGGGAAAACCTCTACGCGCTCGCAGGTTCGCCGGATCGGCTCCTGTTGGCCAGTTTCCGAAGCGAGAAGTTGAAGCCTTTGGTGGGTAAGACGCTGGGTGAAGTTGCAAAGATGCGCGGCAAAGATCCGGTCGAGACCATTATGGACCTCGTGCTTGAAGATCGATCCCGCATCGGAACAATTTATTTCCTGATGAGTGAGGACAACCTCAAGAAGCAGATTCGTCAACCCTGGGTTTCATTCGGCTCTGATGCGGCTTCGATTGCGCCGGAAGGTAACGTTTTGAGGTCTTCGGCGCATCCACGGGCCTATGGCAACTTTGCGCGACTGCTGGGCAAATATGTGCGCGAAGAAAAAGTGATCTCGCTGACTGAAGCGGTGCGGCGGCTCTCGAGCTTACCGGCCACTAACCTCGGGCTCGATCATCGCGGCTTTCTGAAACCCGGAATGTTCGCAGATGTCGTGGTGTTTGATCCGCAAACGATTGCTGACCGCGCCACGTTTGAAGACCCGCACCAGTTGTCGGTCGGCGTGCATCACGTATTTGTGAACGGCACGCAGGTACTCAAGGGCGGCGAGCACACCGGCGCAAAACCTGGAAAGGCGCTTTGGGGACCTGGGAAGGTGAAGTGATTGCCAAACATCTAAGTTCAGCATCAGTTCGGGTTCGTGAGACTTCGTGTAATTTCGTGGATCGTGTGCTGACGATTCGAGGCAATGCGATCCACTAAACCACACGAAAGAACACGAATTAGAATTCTTGTGCAATGCCGCGTGAAATTATCTCTGGGCTCGCCCCAGCTGCTTTGGATAATCTGGAAAGGTACGAATGAAGAAAGCTATTACCTCCTTAGGTCTCTTGGTTGTCACGCTGATCAGCTTCGCAACCTTCGCACCCGTCAACGCCCAAAATGAGCAACCGTTTCTTACTCCTACCGACGCAATGGTCCCGATGCGTGATGGTGTCCGGCTTAACACCCGCATCTTTGCGCCGAGCCGCACGAACGAGCAGTTTCCTTTTCTTCTTCTGAGAACGCCGTATGGCATCGGCAACGCGACTCCGGCTCAAATTGCGGCGGTGCTTCCTGAATTGGCGGCTGAAGGTTTCATCGTCGTGCAGCAGGACATCCGCGGACGGTTCAAATCGGAAGGTCAATTCGTCATGCTTCGGCAGCCGCGCGATCCTAAAGACAAGAACGCTATCGACGAAAGCACTGACACTTACGACACGATTGAATGGCTGCTGAAGAACGTGCCCAAAAATAACGGACGAGTTGGGATCGCGGGAACCAGCTATGGCGCATGGTTGTCGGTAATGGCCATGCTTGATCCCCATCCAGCCCTCAAAGCAGTCGTTCAGCAAGCCTCACCGGCCGACATGTGGATAGGCGACGACTTTCATCACAACGGTGCGTTCCGTTTAAGTTACGGTTTTGAGTATGCCTACATGGTGGAGTCGTCGAAGGAGATTGCGGACGTCTCCAAAGTTATCGACACGGTTGATACTTACGATTGGTATTTGAAACTCGGCTCGCTTGCAAACGTCGAAACGAAGTATTTTCACGGAAAGATCCCAAGCTGGCGCGACTTCGCCAACCGTCCTGACTATGACGATTTCTGGAAACGGCAGGCTTTCGCGCCGTGGCTGAATCGCGTGACTGTGCCGACGCTGAACGTCGCTGGGTGGTGGGACCAGGAAGACTTTTATGGTCCGATCAAGATCTATGAATTACTTGAACGACATGACAAGGCAAATCAGAACTTTCTGGTCGTTGGACCATGGAACCATGGTGGCTGGTCAAGAGGCGAAGGCAGGAAACTGGGCAAGATCGATTTCGGCAGTGCGACTGCAGAACATTATCGAAGCAAGATACTCGTGCCATTTCTGGCGCACTATTTAAAAGGCAAGGGAAGTCATGAACTTCCTGAGGCGTTGACCTTCAGGACCGGCGCCAACGAATGGGTCCGGAACGCCGCCTGGCCGCCGAAACAGAACGTTGTGGACCGCAAACTGTATTTGCAAAAGGACAGAATGCTCTCGTTCACGACTCCGCCAGCCAAGGGCCAATCGTTCGACAGTTACATTTCCGATCCAGCTAGTCCGGTGCCGTATCGGCCGCGTCCGATCAAACTCCGCAGCGGTTGGTCGACGTGGCTGGTCGAAGATCAGCGCTTCCTGGAAAATCGGCCGGACGTGCTCTCATGGGTGAGCGAGCCGCTAACAGAAGATGTTGTCGTTTCGGGAAGGATTGTCGCAAATCTATTTGCTTCGACGACAGGAACTGACAGCGACTGGATCGTAAAGCTAATCGACGTATATCCGCAGAACTACGAAGCCGATCCTGCAATGGGCGGTTTCCAACTGATGATTGCCGGGGATGTTTTCCGTGGCCGGTATCATAAGAGTCTTGAGAAACCTCAACCGATTCGGGCAAACTCTGCTCAGCGCTATCAAATAGCGTTTCCGGCCAATGATCACGCATTCAAGAAGGGCCACCGGATCATGGTGCAAGTGCAGAGCACCTGGTTCCCAGTAATCGATCGCAACCCGCAGCGATTCGTGCCGAACATTTTTCTTGCCAAAGAGGCGGACTTTCAGCCAGCGACGCAGCGAGTTTTCCGCTCGGGCCGGCATGCGTCATACATCGCTGTGCCCGTTCAGGGGTCGGCCCAGCGGTAAGGCTCATAGAAGTGTAGTCTTCCTGCGAAATCTCATAAGCAGGTGAATATTTTGCCGGTTACGTGGATACGCATTATGAGTGCTGACCAATGACCGATGCGCAAGCAACGGAGCGGACTTGCGAGAGAATGATTGGGTTATTAAAGGAAGCTTCGCTGTGCAGCAGTTCTTAGTTCAAACCCGTCACTACGAGCGCTGAAGTGTTTCTCGAAACATATTGATTGAATTGAAGGGAAAATATTAGGAATCATGAAAAATACTTTGTTGATGTTGCTGTTTCTTCTTGGTCTCTCGTGCCAGGTCGTTGGTCAAACACCGGCCAAAGGCTTTGAAGGTTCGTGGCAGGGTACGCTTGAAGCGGGCGGTAGTAAGCTTCGTCTGGCCCTGACCGTGACGAAATCGGACGCGGGTGCTTACGCCGGTAAGGTAGACAGCCTCGATCAGGGCGCGACCATCCCGATAGACACGATTACGGTCAACAGTGATGCCGTGCGCCTGGAGTTGAAGTCGATCGACGCCGTCTTCGAGGGCGTTCTGAACAAAGATCGCACGGAGTTGACCGGGAAGTACACGCAGGGCGGCCAAGAGTTCCCGCTCAGCTTCAAGCGCAGCGACCAGGCAGCCGTAGTGCCGCCGCCGGCGAAAGACTTTGAAGGTTCGTGGCCGGCTACGCTTGAAGCGGGCGGGCAGAAGCTTCGTTTGGTCGTGACCGTGACGAAATCGGACGCGGGCGCTTACGCGGGTAAGTTCGACAGCCTAGATCAGGGCGCGAGTATCCCGATTGACACGATCACGCTCACTGGTGATGCCGTGCGCTTCGAGATAAAGTCGGCCGCGATCGTCTACGAAGGCACCCTGAATAAAGAGCGCACCGAGTTGACCGGGACGTTTAGCCAGGCCGACCAGAAGTTCCCGCTCACTTTCAAGCGCGGCGACCAAACAGCCGTAACGCCGACGGCGACACCCACGCCGAAGCCGAAGCCCGATTACTCCGCGCCCGCTGACGCACCCTACACGGCGGAAGAGGTGGTGGTGAAGACGCCTGCGGGCCACACGCTTGCCGGTACGCTGACCCTCCCCAAGAGTGCAAGCCGCACGAAACCCGTGAGCGCCATCGTCACCGTCTCGGGCTCCGGACCGCAGGACCGCGATGAGAACATCGGACTGCCAGGGTTTCTGCCCTTCCGCCAGATCGCGGATTCGCTGGCGCGCCGTGGGATCGCGGTGCTCCGCATGGACGATCGTGGAACGGGGGCGTCGGGTGGCACGTTCAAGGGCTCGACCAGCGCCGACTTCGCCGAGGACGTGCGCGCCGGACTTGCGTATCTGCGCACGCGGCCTGAGATCCGGGCGGACCGCCTTGGGGTGCTCGGCCACAGCGAGGGCGCCATAATCGCGCCGATGGTGGCCGACAAGGAACCCACGCTGCGCGCCATCGTGCTGCTCGCCGGCATCGCGCAGCCCGGGCGCACCGCGCTCTACTTCCAGATCAAGAACGGAATTGAGCACAACGCCAAGCTCACGCCCGAACTGCGGACCGAGCAAATCGCCGGGATCGACAAGAGGATCGACGCCATGATGGCTGCTGACCCGTGGATGAAATTCTTCCTCACTTACGATCCTGCTCCCACTATGCGCCGCGTGAAGACGCCGGTGCTGATCCTCACCGGCGCGCGAGACCAGCAGGCAGTGCCCGCGGAGGTGGCGCTACAGGAGGCCGCGTTCAAGGAGGGCGGAAACAAGGACGTGACCGCGCGCGTGCTGCCGGATCTCAACCATCTCTTCGTGCAGGACACCGACGGCTTTCCAGGGAACTATGCGAAGCTACCCGCGCCAATCATGATGCGGGCGGACGTGCTAACGATAATCGGCGACTGGCTCGCGACGAGGCTCCGGTGATAACTGGCAACCTAGGTCGAATTTCCCAAGCCACGTCACAACGCGTCACAAGCAAAAAAGAGGGCTGACAATCGAGCTGATGTAAGTATTTCAAGAGGTAGGCTTATTGGTGGAGCAGAGGAGGGTCGAACTCCTGGCCTCCGCATTGCGAACGCGGCGCTCTGCCAACTGAGCTACTGCCCCACGCCGAGGAATATTAGGAAGCGGAAGGAGAAGTGTCAAACCAGGATGCTCGGATGACAGGAACAAGCCAGATTTTCCATATCTCATTTATCATTTGTCAGCCGGTCATTGGAGTCAGAGCCGGAAGGTGTATTTAGGAAAACTGATGTTTTTAAGCACGGCTTTGGTCAACTTACCAATCTGCTTTCGTTTTCTCAGATGAACGGCTGACAAATGACAAATGTGAAATGGAAAATCTCATGATTTAGCCATCTGTGCTCTTCAAGCTTGTCTTCGCTAATTCAAGCGCCTCCTCAAGTTTATCCACCGCTTTTCCTCCGCCCTGGGCCATATCGGGTCTGCCGCCACCGCGGCCATCGAGTAACACGCACGCTTCACGTATTAACGCATTCATGTCGCCGGCGGCGTCTGCGGATCTGGCAAAAACTACCCGTGCGGCGTCTTTCTCTCGAGAGCCTAGTAAGGCAATAGTATGCGGATGAGCGATCAGAGCCTGGGCCAAATGCTTGAGGGACTCGGCATCGCGGCCGTCGAAGATCCTAGTGATCACACGATCATCGCGGGGCTCCTCTGCGCCCTCCCTAACGGTCGGGCTACTGCTCCGAAGGTGATCCGTCTCGTCCTCGCTAACGGTCGGCTTAGCGTCACGAACGGTTGGGCTACTCTCCCGAATAAGTTCGTCAGCTTCAACCCGCGAGGCAATCTCTTCAAGGACGCGCACACGTCGATGTAGTTCCTTGTTTTCATCGAGCACGCGAGCGGTTAGTTTGGCAGCATCGTCACGCGCGGAGCTATAGAGTGCTGCGACTGCCCGAGCGGTCTTGTTTGCCCGACGATAATCCGCGAGCGCTCTGGTGCCCGCGACAAATTCAATTCGCGTCAGTCCCTTTGCGCGCTCCCAGTGTCGAACCGCGATCATCCCGATTTCGCCTGTGCGGTAAGCGTGAGTTCCCCCGCACGGCGTAAGATCGAAACCCTCTATTTCGATCAATCGCAATTCGCCCTCTCGCGCTGGATCTTTTCGTAAAGGTAACTGTGCCGCTTCTTCCGGCGTCACGGTTCTTATCGTGATCGGGCGGTCTTCCCAGATGATGTTGTTGGCGAGTTCGACCGCGCGTTCGATTACCTCAGTCGTAAGGTTGGCCAGATCAACGTCAATCTCGCATGACTCTTCCATCACCCGAAAACTCTTGGTGGGGGCGTTGAAGAGAGTAACGAGAGCTTGGGACAAGATGTGTTGTCCGGTGTGCTGCTGCATGTGGTCCAGACGCCTGGACCAATCGACCCGACCTCTAACAGTGGAACCGATCTCCGGGGCAAGTCCTTGCATTACGTGAAGCACACCATTGTTCTCATCGTCGATGCATTCAACGACGCGAGTGCCGTTCAGGGTTCCGGTATCGCTGGGCTGACCGCCGCCGGTTGGATAGAAGGCCGTGCGATCGAGTGTCACTGCAGTCCACCCGCTAACGCGTTCCGTTGCGTCGATGACGCGGGCTTCGAATTCGATGAGATGGGAGTCGTTGTAATAGAGACGCTCGGTTGGGGGCATGCGGAAAGGGTAACGGTGAAAGGGTTAAGGGTAAAGGGAAGCGGGAGGCAGGGAGGCAGGAAGCGGGAAGCAGGAGGCAGGAAGAAGATTTTCCATATCTCATTTTTCATTTCTCATTTGTCATCGCGCACGTAATTCGAGATGGCATCTATTAACCGACGACCGACGACCGACGACCGACGACCGACGACCGACACCCGACACCCGGCACCCGACGCCCGACGCCCGACGCCCGGCACCCGCAACCCGCCACCGAATACGCGGCACCTGATACCCGATGCTAGAATCACTGCAACCAGTTCTTCATTCTTGTTCATAGAGAAAAACCAATGAATCGCTTCCTTCGGAATAGTTCGATCGCCCTATTAGTTGTGCTCTTATTTGCTGCCACGTTCAGCACGGCTTCAGCGCAACAAAACAAACCCCTGCAGTCGATCACGTATCGGTTATCAATGTCGCAGCCTGTCAGGCATTTGTTCGAGGTTTCGATCGAAGTCGAATTGCCGAAGGACCCCAACACTACGTTCCTGGATTTTCAGATGCCAAGATGGTCACCCGGACGCTATGCGATATTCGACTTTGCCAAAAACGTGCAGGAGTTCCAGGCGCTCGGTGGAATTTGTCCGCGCAACGCTCAATGCAAGATGGCTCCTTATCCAGTTAGCAGGTTGGACAATCAAACATGGCGTGTGTTTACGCAAAACGCAGACAGCCTGACAGTCCGCTACAAAGTGTTTGGGAACGACTTGTCAGGCACGTTCTCGCAACTTAACCAGCGTCACGCCAATTACAACGGGCATTCAATTTTCATGTATGTGGTTAATCACAAAGCTGATCCGGTGAAGCTCTCGATCGATCCGCCGGCAAATTGGCGCATCGCCAACGGCCGGATGGACCGCATGGACCAGCGTGAGTGGCAGTTCCCGAATTGGGACATCTTCGTCGACACGCCTACCGAGATAGCTCCGGATTTCACCCTTGATGAATTCAAGGTGGATGGCAAAACCTATCGCGTGATGGTCCATTCGCTTGGAGACGAAGGTGGTAAACGGGCGGCGTTGGTTCGTGACATCGAGAAAATTGTCAGGGCCGAAAACGCCATGTGGGGACCACCCGAGTTCGATTCGTATACCTTTCTGATTCACTTCGCTGCCGACGACATGTCAGGCGATGGCATGGAGCATTTGACCTCGACGCAAATTATCGAGCCGGGCGCTCTGGCTGAGTCTGGCGTTTATGAGAGCACGCTCGGAACAGTGGCTCACGAGTTTTTCCATGTTTGGAACGTCAAGAGGCTTCGTCCACTGGAACTCGGACCGTGGGACTTTACCCGTCCGGTAGCCACCCGAAGTCTTTGGATTGCTGAAGGATTTACGAACTATTACGGTCACCTGATGATGCACCGGGCTGGAATTTGGGATGAATCCCGGTTCTTAGTTCGGCAAAGCCAAACAATTTCGGGAATCGAAAACGCGCCGGGAACACGCTTGATGAGCGCCGAGAACTCCTCAATTTCTGCACCTTTTATTGACGATGCACCGCATGCGCAGAAAATAAACCTGCCCAATACTGCCATCAGTTATTACCCGAAGGGCGAATTGATCGGGATGGTGCTGGATCTAATTATTCGGGGCAGGACCAACGGACGCGCATCGCTTGATGAAGTGTTGCGCCGTATGTACTCCGAGTTTTATCTAAATAGTCCGAATGCGACGTACTACCTGCGCGGCCGCGGTTACTCACCCGAAGACCTAGAGCGAATTGCGTCGCAGGTTGCCGGTACCGACTTCGCTGATTTCTTTAGACGTTATGTTCGCGACGTTGAAACGCTCCCTTACGACGAGGCGTTTGCGTATGTTGGTTTGCAAGTGGTCCGTACGGTTGCCCGCGAACCTTACAACGCTGGAATCAACCTCGACATGGAAGACCCTGAGAGTCTGCGTGTCGGAAGCGTGGTCAGTAATTCACCTGCAGAAAATGCCGGGCTACAGGAAGGCGATGAGATCCTGACGATGAGCGGCAAGAAGATAAAACGTGAGAACTTTCTTTTTGCTCTCAGAGGGTTAAAGCAAGGCGAGCGTGTTCCGGTTTCGGTTCGCCGCGACCGCGAAACGATTCGCACTACTCTGGTAATTGGTCCACCCGAACGATTTGACTACCGGATCGAAGAGAGAAGGGATGCAACGCCGCAACAGAAAGCTTTGCGTGCCGCTTGGCTTAGCGGACGATAGATTAGTTGAACTTGACCGTTACTTCATCATTTTGACCGCAATCGAATAGAGCAAGCTTTCAATCGCGGCTTGCCGCCGCACAGTGCGGTAAGGCTCAGCCTTACCGTTCGTCCCATTGAAAGTTCGGAGGCTACGCCTCCGCATGAGGCTCAGCCTCACAAATACTTGATGCGATCACGGAAAGGCGGAGCCTTTCCGCACGGTGCGGCGGCCAAGCCGCATCCTCGTTCTGGCCTCAAGAATTCCTCATGACTGGGCCTGGTCGCTCCCATAACCTTCCATACCAATCTCTCAGGCATCGAGTTTGCTAGTGACCTCACGGTGCCCGCTGATTCACAACATCCGCTGACGTAAATTGTCATTTGAATTAGGGGCAGCAAATTCAACGAATCTTAGTAACGAAGAGGGAAGTCTTATGGAAGCGACACTAGGAACACTCGAACAGTATCCATCAAGCAACAGCAGGCGTTTGGCAAATTTCCCGATAGCAGTGGGTAACTGGATCACGGGGATATTTGGCTGCGCACACAAGCAGATGAGTCGTCCGTTTTCCAGACATGGCGAGAGTTATCGTGTCTGTATAGCTTGCGGCGCTCGGCGGCAATTCGACAACAAAACCTGGAATTCAGGTGGGCGTTTCTACTACAAGCCTGCCAATACCGCCGAGCTTCGCGATATAGATTGCACCGCGTTGCGAAGCCTTTAAGACGAAGGGTTACTCCAGTCGATAGTTTGGGGCTTCCTTGGTAATGATCACGTCGTGCACGTGTGACTCTCTTAACCCGGCTGAAGTAATGCGAATGAACTGGCTCTTCTCCTGAAATTCCTTAATGGTGCGACAGCCGGTGTAACCCAAACCGGATCGCAAACCACCGACGAGTTGAGTTGTCATCTCAGCAATCGTGCCTTTGTATGCAACTCGACCCTCGATTCCTTCCGGGACGAGTTTTGACTCGAGCTCGGTCATTTCCTGGGCATAGCGGTCACGCGATCCTTCGCGCATCGCCCCAATCGAGCCCATGCCTCGGTAGGTTTTGAACGACCGGCCCTGGAAAAGAATCACTTCTCCCGGCGCCTCTTCAGTCCCCGCGAACAGCGATCCGATCATCACCACATCAGCACCGGCGGCAATAGCCTTCGCTACGTCTCCGGAAAACTTAACGCCTCCATCCGCAATCACCGGCACTCCACTCTTCCGCGCAGCTTTGACGCAGGACTGAATCGCGGTTATCTGCGGAACGCCAGCGCCAGTGACGACGCGCGTGGTACAGATCGAGCCTGGTCCAATCCCCACTTTGATTGCGTCGACTCCCGCATCTGCCAATTCCTGGGCGCCTTCAGTTGTCCCCACATTGCCGGCTATCAGATCGGTTTCAGGATAGCGTTGTTTGATTTCGCGCACTGCTTCGATGACGCGAGACGAGTGACCGTGAGCCGTATCAATCACCAAGCAGTCGACGCGGGCTTTAACCAGCTCGGCAGCACGCTCACGAAAGTCGCCAGTGGCACCAATGGCTGCGGCGACGCGTAAGCGTCCCAGATTATCCTTTGCCGCCGAGGGATACTTGATCGCTTTCTGGATATCCTTGACGGTGATTAAGCCCTTGATGCGCTTGTCATCATCAACCACCAGAAGCTTTTCGATCCGGTGTTTCTGGAGGACCGCCTTCGCCTGTTCGAGCGTGGTGCCCACGGGAACTGTAACCAGCGGTTGCTTGGTCATCACTTCGGAAACTGGAATATCAAAGCGGGTTTCAAATCGCAGATCGCGATTGGTAATGATTCCGACAAGGTGTCCGTCTTCATCTACAACCGGGACGCCGCTGATATGAAAGCGTTCCATGACATCGAGTGCGGCACGAACTGGCTTAGTTGGAAGGATCGTTACCGGATCTACGATCATGCCTGACTCGGAACGCTTGACCTTGTCAACCTCTTCAGCTTGCCGTTCGATACTAAGGTTCTTGTGCACCACGCCGATGCCGCCTTGTTGAGCGAGGGCAATGGCCAGCGCGGCTTCGGTTACCGTGTCCATAGCGGCGGAACAGAGTGGAATCTGCAGTTTTATGTTGCGCGTGAATTGCGTTGAGGTGTCAGTCTCAGAAGGTAAGACATCGGAACGTGCAGGTAACAACAAAACATCGTCGAAAGTTAATCCTTCAAGAATATTGAGTGAAATCATTCGGGCTATTACTCCTTATTTCTATAGATGAATCGACCGCAAAAACAGAAATGCCCGCCAAATTGACGGGCCGTCCAAAACACATAAGTAAGAAATCCCGGAAATCGTACTGTTTGAGGTAACACGCGCGCAGCGGTGCGCCTTGCAACACAGGCTCGTAATGGAAACAACTATGACTGGATCTGTTTGTCTTCAGCTTTCCAAACCAAACTGCCCGCTGGTTCCGGGCCATTCCAAAGCGGCGCGCAAACGCCTCTCACTGATGTAACGACGGGAACGATTTTTTCAAGACTACTTGAAGTTCTCCTTTGATACCACTTCACCGTTGCCAGTGCTGCGGCGGTCAGTATTGCGAGGATGACAATCGCCAGCACCACTGTCAGCACCGGAGAACGCGTCGCCGGCATGTCTGTGTAGACTTTTGCGTGATAACGAGAGTTTCCAACCTCCTCGCCTGTGTCGCCTAAATCCCGCATGTAACTCGTGTAAGACTCGACCGCGGCTTTTTCGTCGACCCCGACGTAACGGGCGTAAGCCTTCACGAAGCTGCGGTTGAATATGCCACCGGGAAGACGATCGAATTCATTAGTTTCAATGGCTTCTAGATAGCGGACTTGAATTCGTGTTTGGTCCGACACTTCCCGTAACGGTATATGCAGCTCCTCCCGTGCGAGCCGCAACTGTTCACCGATAGTCGCTGCTGTAGCCAATTCGTATGCGTCCTTTTTGCGCTACCCCCTGGTGGTGAGACTTACCGAACGCGAGTTTGAAGATAGACTGTCGCCGCTCGTCCCCTGGGCATCCCCCCGGGCTCGAATGCGTTTCAGCAGGCTCTGCAAAAACAAAATAACTTTTTAATCGAATATATATGGCGTGAGAATGACTGTCAAACTTTTGCTCTTCGACGATGAAACGAGAGAAGTGCGAACCACTAGCGCTCGAGAATTGGAGAAATTGGTTAACGGCATAAGCCTCTCCTTGGAGTGCGCCGCCACGCCACCCCAGCGCGGCTGCCGCGCCGGGGACCCCGGTTGTCGGCGCTTTAGTCGGTCGCGGCTTTGCGCGACCTGACTCATTACTCAACAAGCGGCGCCAAGCCGCCGCGGCCAAAGCGCCGTCAAGGCGGCGCACTCCAAGGAGAAACCTTATGATTGGAACAGTTGCGTCTCTTGATTCTTAAGGCGCGCGGTGATAGGTTGAGTTGAAACAATTTCTCGACTTTAATTTCTACAACAAGAAAAAGTGAGGATACGGAGATGCCCTTAGAAGCGCTCGGAATGGTGGAAACCAAAGGCTTCGTCGGAGCCGTTGAAGCGGCAGATGCTATGGTCAAAGCCGCGAATGTTCAGCTCCTCGGTAAAGAGTACATCGGCGCCGGATACGTAACGATTTTTGTGCGTGGAGACGTCGGTGCAGTGAAGGCTGCAACCGATGCTGGTGCGGCAGCTGCGCGACGCGTTGGAGAGTTAATTAGTGTCCATGTCATTCCGCGTCCGCACGCTGAAGTTGAGCGCGTTTTACCGGTTGACGGTCGCACGGGCTTGAGCCCCGATGAACGATCGCTAGGTGGCGGTTCGCGCGGGCAATTAGGTGAGGGCGAAGGTAGATCGCTGCCATCTGGAGCGCGCGAGGGCGCAAAAGAGAAGGCCAGATGATTGCCGATTTTCGATTGCCAATTGTCGATTGAAGAAGTTTGTCAAAGCTCAATCGAAAATCGGAAATCGGCAATCGACAATGCTTTGGGAGGTTCGTCATGTCTGCAGATAAGGATCTCATCTCGGTGCAGCAGGCTCGGGACCTTGTCGAAAACGCTCACAAGGCCCAACTCGAGATTGCTCGTTTCGATCAGGCGAAGATCGATCGAATTTGCGAGGCCATGTCGAAGGCGGCTTTGCGCGAAGCGGCTCGGCTGGGAGCGATGGCGGTCGAGGAAACAGGTTTTGGCGTCGCCGACGATAAACGTGAGAAAAACCGCTTTGCTGCCGAAGACGTCTGGAACTACTTTCGCGGCTTGCGTACAGTCGGAGTAATCTCGCAATCAAAAGATGTTGTCGAAATCGCCAGTCCGCGCGGCGTCGTTGCGGGCATCGTTCCCTCCACCAACCCAACTTCAACAGCAATCTTCAAAGTATTGATTTCGATTAAGTCGCGAAATGCGATCGTACTGTCTCCGCATCCATCAGCAGCCAAATGTATCAACGAGAGCGCGAGAGTGATGAGGGAAGCAGGGGTCAAAGAGGGCCTGCCCGCGGAAGCCATCGCCTGTATGACTCTGGCGACGATCGAAGGCACCGAAGCTTTGATGAAGCATAAACAGACTGCGGTCATCCTGGCGACGGGTGGCATCGGTCTGGTCCGTGCAGCTTACTCTTCTGGTAAACCTGCGTTTGGCGTTGGACCAGGCAACGTGCCGGTTTTTGTGGAACGCACTGCTGATGTGCCGAAAGCTGTGCAGGATATTCTCACCGGTAAGTGTTTTGATAACGGAACGATTTGCGCTTCCGAACAGGCAGTCGTTTGCGATGCCCCGATTGAGAAAGAGGTCAGGGAACAGTTCAAAGCACAGGGCGCCTATTTCCTATCGCAGGCTGAGGCAGATCAGCTCGGCAAAGTTGTGGCAACACCTCAGCGGTCACTTAATCCTGGGATCGTCGGAAAATCAGTAGAAGTCATTGCCAAGATGGCCGGACTTAGTGTTCCTCCTGGAACGCGCTGTTTGATTGCGGACGTTGCGGGAGTCGGACGTGAGTATCCACTGTCAATGGAGAAGTTGTCTCCTATTCTTGCGTTTTATGTAGTTGATGGGCTGGTAAAAGGTGCTGAGCGCTGTTACGAAGTGTTGCGTTACGGAGGTATGGGCCATACCGCGGGGGTGCACACGCGTTCCCGAGAGGCGGCAGTTCAATATGGAACTGAGATGCCGGCATCCCGAATTACCGTTAACACTCCAACCACGCACGGCGCGATCGGTTTTTCAACTGCGTTGCCACCGTCGATGACACTAGGCTGCGGTTCCTGGGGCGGCAACGTCACTTCGGACAACGTCTCTCCGTTACATCTGCTCGATATCAAACGCGTAGCTTTTGAAGTTCGACCCGTGAAGAGTGCAAGACCCGCAGTATCCGCATCGGCATCACGAACACCCGTAGCCCCGCAAGTTGCTCCTCAACCTCGACAGCCGCAGGTTGTAGTAGGCGCAGGAGGCAAGATCAATCGCGAAGAGATCTCTGCGATCGTCGACAAGTTTCTGGCCGGAAGAACTCCCGAACGATCATCAGGGTCACCGCAGCCTGAGAGTGGCAAACAGTCGCCGTTAGCGCGACCACCGGTGGAGAGTGAAGCCGGAAGTATGTACGCGGGGCCCGCGCAGAACACGAGGCAGACTGAAGAATCGCGTCAGCAGGGGAACGGTGGCCGAAGCGCACCGCCACCAACGCCAGCCGCCAGCTCGACGTCCGCCAACGGTAACAAGACTGTAGACTTCGTCAGCGAAGACGATGTGCGGCGGGCAATCCAAAAGGGCGAAAAGATTTACATCAACGCAAAAACCATAATCACACCCGCAGCTCGCGACATGGGTGAGCCGGCTGAGGTGTTTGCGAAAGGGTAGCCTGGCAAATCACAACTCCTTGGAGTGCGGCGGCCAGGCGCCGCTTTGGCCCACGATGGATATAGGGCCCATTCACGGACGTAACTCAAGTGCGGCCAAAGCGCCGCCGGGCCGGCGCACTCCAAGGAGTTGAATCAAGCGTACCATTCACCATCATGTTTCTAGCGAGAGTAGTCGGCACAGTTTGGTCCACAAAGAAGGCACCGGATCTCGAAGGGGTCCGGTTTCTGGTGGTTCATCCGTTCGATCTTGATAAAGAGCCGACAAAGAATATTGTCATCGTGGCTGATCGACTCGGTGCCGGGAGCGGGGAAATGGTGATGTGTGCCTTTGGAAAGGCGGCTCGTTCCGCGATCGGTAATCAGGACATGTCGATCGAGGCGGCAGTGGTCGGCATAGTTGATCGAGTGGACATCACTGGCGAAGTTCCAGAAGACATGCGTGAAGCCAGCATCAAGTTGGCGCGGGACAATGGTAGACCGTGAGTGAAGAATAGTGATGAGTGATGAAAGAAAAGTGATGAGTAATGAGTAGTGAGTGATGAGAGACGCGGTCGGAATAAAGTCTCTGGCCTTAAAAATCATCTCTCATGACTCATCACTTTTTTAAGACATGGCAAACGAAGATCTAATTTACCGTCTTACCAAAGCGGTTTACGGTAGGCTGGGAACGACGGCGAACGAACAAACGGTAGAGCAGTTAGTGACCGAGATCTATCGTGAAATCGAACCCTTCGTCAGCACCAACGGCAGTTCGTACTCCCCCTCCCAATCGCACGTCTCGAGCAGTTCAGTCACGTCTCAATCAGAAGGCTCGTCTGACCGCATGATCATTTCGGTGTTTGGTGTGGACCATCCTGGGATCGTGGCAGCAGTGTCCCAGATCCTGGCTGAAGCCAACTGCAGCATCGTGGATATCAATCAGACGGTCGTTCAAAATAAGTTTGCCATGGTGATCATCGCAAACATCTCGCGCGCCCGGGAAAGTGCCACAGAATTAAAGGACCGTTTGCGCCGCGAGGGTGAGAAACTCGGAGTTCACATTTACGCGCAGCGCGAAGACCTCTTCAACGCGATGCACAGGGTTTAGGAAATGGTAAAGAGTGAATGGTCGTGGATTAGACGACGGTCACACAAAACTACACTTAAGCGAAACAATCAAGTGACTATTTACTGTTTACCATTTACCATTCACTCGCATGCCTGAACCCAAGATCGCCCGTCGTTGTCCTGCTTGCGGGGCTTCAATTCGTGATCACGCCTTTTTTTGCCCCCAGTGTGGAGGCAAGCTCGCTCCGCCCGCGCCTCCAAAAGAAGAAGCTGCAGCCATACACGACACTGTCGAGGAAACCATTGACCTCAGTCAGACCATGACAGAGGGGGATTTCCGGGCTATTGCCAAAGCATCGCAGCCGAAGGTTCATAAACAATCGAGCGAAGGCGTCAAGAAAACAGTACGCGAGCGCGCCCTGGGTGAGGGATCGAAGATTCAACGTGTCACCAGCAAGGCACGCGATGTTGAAGGCGACGTAAAGCAGCGGGTGCAGAAGTTTCGCGAAATCTCTAACGTGGTTATCGATGAAGCGAACTACGATCCGAGTCTGCGTTTTGTGCTGGTGGCGGTAGGGTTATTTATTCTGTTTCTGGTGATCGTGCTGCTGAATAATTTGATCGGCTAATGGAATACTCGCAAGCAGAAATCCTTCAAACGGTGGCCATGACCGAGATGGAACATCTCGACATCCGCACCGTTACGCTCGGCCTGAGCTTGCGCGATTGCGCCAGTGAGACGATCGAACGCACAGCCGAACGCGTCACAGCCAAGATTCATCGCTACGCTGATCGGCTGGTCGAAACGGTAGACCAAATCGGCGACGAATACGGCATTCGCATTGCCAATAAGCGAATCGCCGTCACGCCAATCTCCATGATTGTAGAAGCGGCCAGCGGTGATTCGGTAGTACTTGCGCGAGCCATTGACAAGGTCGCAGGCGAGGTGGGCGTAGACTTTCTGGGCGGTTACTCAGCCCTGGTCCACAAAGGCACAACAGATTCTGAACGCGAGTTCCTGAACTCGATTCCCGAAGCCATAGCCACCACGGAGCGGTTGTGTTCGTCGGTGAATGTTGCTACCACGCGCGCCGGCATCAACATGGACGCGGTGGCCCACGTTGGCAGGTTGATTAAAGAAGCAGCGGAGCGTACCAGCAATCAAGGCGGCCTGGCATGCGCGAAATTTGTTTGCTTCGCCAACTCGGTTGAAGACAACCCGTTCATGGCGGGAGCGTTTCATGGTCCAGGTGAAGCTGAAGCCGTGATCAACTGCGGGGTTTCCGGCCCCGGCGTGGTCCATTATGCGATTCGGCATGCCGCGAAGGACGCGCCGCTTCAGGAACTGGCGGAAATCATCAAGAAACTTTCGTTCAAACTTTCACGCGCCGGTGAATTAGTGGGAAGGGAAGCAGCGCGCCGGTTGGGAATTCCGTTTGGCATCATAGATCTGTCGCTGGCGCCGACTCCGGTTCCGGGAGATTCGGTGGCCAACATCATCGAAGCAATGGGATTTGAGCGCGCTGGCACTCACGGTACTACCGCTGCACTTGCCATGCTGACAGACGCGGTAAAAAAAGGTGGCGCTATGGCCAGCGGCTCCGTTGGCGGAATGAGCGGCGCCTTCATTCCGGTTTCCGAAGATGCGGGTATGATCGAAGCCGCTCAACTCGGCGCGTTGTCGCTTGATAAACTTGAAGCATGGACCAGCGTGTGTTCGGTAGGGATTGATATGGTGGCGGTTCCGGGTTCTACTTCGGCCGAAACGATATCGGCAATCATTGCGGACGAAATGGCAATTGGGGTAATGAACAACAAGACCACCGCGGTAAGAATCATACCTGTGCCCGGTAAAGAAGTTGGTGACATGGTCGAATTCGGTGGTCTGTTGGGCAGCGCACCAATAATGGCAGTGAATAAGTTCTCGTCGTCTGATTTCATTCGGCGAGGTGGGCGCATTCCAGCGCCAATTCATTCGTTAAGGAATTAGAAGGGGCTTTTGGAGTTTTATGAAGTGGCTTGGATTGGTTCTGGCGTGCTTAGTGGTGGTGCTTATAGATGCCGGCAGTGTCTACGCTCAGAGCGCGACATTGAAACCGAATCTTAGCGGTAAGTGGTTATTGGAGGCCCATAGCCAGGAAGGAACTGGTGCGATACCTCTATCTCCTACAACCACCCTTCAGCTCGAGATATCTGATACCAGTCCAGTGATAAAGATTAACCGCATTGTAACCACGTCAGGCAGCACTGAGACGACGGAGTACACTTACTACAGCGATGGACGCGGCGAGAAGAATCCTGATGTTGGTTTTCTTAGCCGTCCGGGTGAAAAGGCAGCGGTAGAAGTAAAATCGGAAACGAAATGGAAAAAGCATAAACTCGTGGTCGTCGGAAGTTTTCGCCAACGCTTAGGCGCGGGCAAACTCGAGGAAGTCCTGCAACTCGAGGAATGGGAATTGGCGGCGGATGGCAAAACGCTGACACAGATTGTGACGAGGCGATTTGAAGACCGGGCCTTCGATGTGCAGGCTGGCGGAAGAACTCCACCCGTTATCATTGCCACGCGTCCCCTCCGATTCAAACGCATTTATAAGCGCGTCGGATAAATAGCGGTGTCGAAGCATCTTTTCGTGCGGTTTTGAAATTTAAGATCTGAGATCAGTTCCAGCAAAGCGGAGGGACCTAACATGGCAGAAGCACTCGGAATGGTTGAATGCATGGGGTTGGTGGCGATGATTGAAGCCGCCGATGCAATGGTCAAAGCCGCCAATGTTCGTCTCGTCGGTTGGGAAAAGATCGACGCAGGTCTGGTGACGGCGATAGTACGCGGCGACGTAGCCGCGGTGCGCGCCGCTGTCGATGCTGGAGCGGCGGCCGGCCGAAGAGTTGGAGTGGTGGTGGCAACGCACATTATTCCGCAGCCGCATGACGACGTTGACAGTGGGATTCCAGTTTTGAAAACGGGCGCCACAACCAAAAAGAAAATTAGTGGCTCTGTTAGGGCCAATTAACTCAGCTCGTTAGAACTCCGGCTGCTTGCTCCCGTTCCCAGCACATGAGTCTGACAGTTTGCTTCCTTCGCCACGGTCAAACCGCTTTAAGTCGCAGTGATGTGTTCTGCGGGTCGGGTCTTGATCCGGAACTCACACCAGAAGGCCTGGAGATGGCCCAGGCCTTTGCCGCCGCCCATCGAAATAACCCGTGGACCGCCATAGTCACCAGTAAACTTCGTCGAACTATCCAGACCGCTCAACCTCTTTGCGAGGCACTCCAGGTAGAGGCGGAAGTGCACGACGGCTTGAATGAGATTGGATACGGAAAGTGGGAAGGTCTTACCAAGGAAGAAGTCGATCGCGCTTATCACGACGACTATGTAAACTGGCTCGCTGATCCGGCCTGGCATTGTCCTACGGACGGAGAATTGGCCGTGGAGGTTGCGCGCCGTAGTCTTGAAATCGTTGAGGGGTTGACCGAGCGATTCTCTGAGGGGAACGTGCTGGTGGTTTCCCACAAAGCTACTATCAGAATCATTCTCTGCAGTCTGCTAGGTATAGACGTAGGGCGCTTTAGATATCGATTCGGCTGTCCCGTCGGATCGATCAGTACTGTTGATTTCACATCGCATGGTCCATTCCTGAAAGTCATGGCTGATCGTTCACATCTGAGCGAACGCCTGAAGTCGTTGCCTGGCACCTAAGATACCGAAAACCCGTAAATACTGAGCTGCGCGTGATGGCTAAGATATCCAGACTCATTTTGATTTTGGCGCTCGGCCTGGTGTTTGTTTCGTCGAGTCGAGCTCAACAACCGTTTGTGACCGACGATTCGGACACGACAGAAAAGGGTCACTTCCATTTTGAATTCAGCAACGAAGTAGACTGGCTCAGGCGATCGTCGTTTCCAAATCTTCGACAAAACACGGCCAGCTTTGAACTGGGTTACGGACTCTTTGATGGCGTTGAGATTGGCGTGGAAGTGCCCTTAATCTCAATTTTCAATGCCTCAGGGAATTTTCCTCGCAGCGTAACGGGAATCGGCGATACAAACGTCGCAGTGAAGTACAACTTTCTGAAGGAGCGTGAGAAATCGCGGTGGCCGGCGATGGCAATCGGCGTCAATGTGGAAATCCCGACAGGCGATACCCGGAGACAACTGGGCTCGGGATTAGCAGACCTGTATATCAACAGCATCTTTCAAAAAACAGTAACTGAGAAAACTAAGCTGCGATGGAATGGTGGCGTACTGTTTTCCGGCAATGAAACTACCGGAGTTGTCGGCATTCGGAGCCGCAGTACTGTATTCACGGGCGGCGTGTCGGTCGTCAAATCGTTCACGCCCAAATTGCAACTTGGCGCCGAGTTAACCGGGGCGATAACTAAGGCTTTTGAAACTGGCCAGGGTTCGTTGCAAACAACTGTGGGCGGTAACTATCAGTTCAGCAAGAATGCCACCTTTGATTTCGGACTCATCACAGGAAAATTTACGGCTAGCCCTCGCGTCGGCGTGCAGGTAGGTGTGTCGATCGATTTCTGAGGACCGCAAGCTGAAGCTTGAACTCTGAACTTCATGCTAGTGGTCAGAGTCCATCCTTCAGGTGGTGTTTCCGGGAAAAAGCGCAAGCAAAGCTTGGACTCTAAACTGCTATTTAAGAGCTGAGTTACCAGGGCAGGCGATCCAAAATCGAGCCGCCTCTTGAAGAGCGACTTCCACCCATACCACGCGCCCTCATGATTGAAGCCGCATCAACCAACGACCGCAGCGGAACCTCACCCGAAAAACTCTGATCGAAACGCTTTTCGGCAATAAACAATGGCAGCGTGAAAGCTGAGTCAAGGTCATAGCTGATTCGTCCGCGATTTGTGAAAGCCGACCAAACTACACCGGGTATCGAACGAAGGTGAACAGTTACCGGAAGGTTCACGCGCGATGCCCGCCGACCGCCAACCTTCAGCGTCCCATTGTGACTGCCTTCGATGAGGTCCTGATCGCCAAGTCGGAGCCGGTAGTCGAAATCTTTGAGACTGACGGGTATTAGGCCGTTAGCGACATCAAGACCAACACTAAGGTCCGCCGTCTGATCGCGAAAATCGATAGACTCGAGTGTGATTTCGCTGATTCTAAGCTGAACGTTGACAGCGTCGCCAATGCGGCCAAGGTCAGGCAAACGCATTTGGGCCTGAGTTTGATGTACTGCGCCCAAACTCAGCAAAATCAGAGCTAAGCCGAAGGTAAAAGTGGCAGATCGCCCAATAGTGTTTTTCGACATCTTCCTAACCCTCTTCCGTTTGAAGTCTTACCTGAGGACCTTGTTACAGTTCGCGCCCGCGTTGAATTAACAAGCGCTATGCCATTCAACGATGCGGGAAATCGAGTCTGAAACTGGGGATCGGCACACGAAAACGCCGGGTGCCTCAACTTTATCGTGTGGACTGGCTGTGCAGAAAAAACTCGTGGCTGGTGCGCTTTCGAGTTATTTCACGGATCGTATCCCGGGCAATTGCATGTCTTCCGGCGGTGTCTTTAAATGGTGCCAAATATTCTGAGGAGGTCTCATGCGAAAAAAGCAAGGAAGTCCCGTTGGAAATATTCTCGAGCAGTTTTCGCGAAAAGCCACGAAGGCAACCGGCAGCTCCACAGCGTTTGTCCTGGCAATTTTGGCTATCGTAGTTTGGCTCCTCACGGGACCGCTGTTCCATTACTCCGACACGTGGCAATTGGTAATCAATACGGGAACCACCATCATCACTTTCCTGATGGTCTTCCTCATTCAACGAACGCAGAACAAAGACTCGCTGGCGATTCACTTGAAGCTAAATGAGATCGTGGCGGCCATTGAAGGTTCCAGCAACCGTTTGATAGACGTCGAGGATTTGAGTGAGGGCGAAATTGAAGTGCTGCATAAGCACTATCAAACGCTGGCGCAAATGGCCAAAAAGGATCTGAAACTCACGCAGAGCCATTCGATTGAGGAAGCGGAAGCTCGCCACAAGCTTAAACATCGGAAGCACCGGCACTAAGCGCAGTGGGTATCTCAGTCTTTGCGGGAAGCAACCGGATCCGGCGGATGCGGCGGCCTTCCACACGATCGACGACGAAATCTCTACCCTGATACTCGATTGAGCTTCCCTCTTTCAGTACTTTGCCTGCTTGCGTCATAAGAAAGCCGGCGATAGTTGTATAGCCATCGTGTTCCGGCAAGTGCAACTTAAGGATTCGATTTGCGTCTCGTACCGCCAGCGAACCGCTTAACAAGTAAACGTCCTCTTCTTTGACTATTTGCGCTCGCGACTCCTCGTCAAACTCATCGTCAATCTCACCAACAATTTCTTCCAGGAGATCTTCAAGCGTAATAATCCCTTCCATTCCGCCGAATTCATCAACGACGCATGCGAAGTGCGTCTTGTTCGTTCGCAATTGTTTGAGTGCAGCGCCTAGCGAAGCCTTGTCAGGTATAAACAGCGCGGGCCGAATCAAACTCGTCATCGAGAATGGCAGACTCGGGTTCTCTAAGAAAGGTTCGAGGTCGCGTCGATAGATTATCCCAGCGATGTTATCCATCCTTTCCCTATAGACGGGCATGCGCGAGTATCCGGTTTCATTAAACATGGCTTTGGTTTCGGAAAAGGAAGCGGAGATCGACAAGGCTGAAACCGCCGTTCTGGGAACCATAGCTTCGCAAACTTCGGCTTCGCTAAAGTCGAAGACGCGATTAATCAGTTTCTGATCATCAGCTTTCAAGTGGCCGCTATCGCGCGAGATGTTGATCAGCTGGCGCAGTTCATCGGCACTATAGATCGAAGCGTGCTCTCCTGACGGATGAAGACCAAATAGTCTGACGGTGCGAGTACCAGCCCAGTCGAGCATGCGAATGGGCCAGAAGAATATTTTGTAGAAGAAGTGAAGTGGTCGGGCTATTGCCAGCGAAACTTTTTCGGCTCGTTCCAACGCCAGAGTCTTAGGGGCTAGTTCGCCCAGCACGATGTGCAGAAAAGTGATGAGAGTAAACGCGAGCGCAAACGAGATTGTATGGAGCACCGTATCAGAGACACGACCTTGCAGTGGCGCCTCTAACAAATGGGCAAACACTGGCTCACCGATCCAACCCAAGGCTAAGGAGGCCATGGTGATGCCGAGCTGAGTGGCTGAAATATAAGCGTTTAGATTGTCGACTAGCTGGAGCAGAAGTTGGGCTCGGCGGTTCCCTTGGGCAGCAAGGCTAGCGATGCGCGAACGGCGCACACCTACGAGGGCAAATTCTGAGGCCACAAAAAAGCCGTTTGCCAGAACGAGCAAGACGACCAAAAGCACATATAGCGCAGATAACACTGCGCCATATGCTAGTGATTCCAATTTCGGGGGTCAAACCTCCACGGACAGGGAGGCCTTGGTTAGGGATTCTTGGTCCCGGCTACAGGCTTTGCGGCCGGTCGCGCCGGAATTTTCGCCGGCCCGATTTCACCTTTCGGCGCGATGCGGCCGTTGCGAGTTAAGGCAATGCGTTTGTCGCGACTCGAGCTTTCATCGACGGTCACCTTGATTGAGCGGAATGAACCATCGCGAGCTTTGTTGGTGGGGTTATACGAGACGACATATTGAGTCCGCAGATCTCTAACGATCTCGGCGGCGATTTGCGGGAGTTCAGAAAGTGAGGTCGGCATGAAAGCTCGACCACCCGTTTCAGTCGCCAGCTTATTGATCAAGTTGACAGCTTTGTCGCGTGGACTCTTACGGATCAACCCGCCATCCTTATCGAGTTCATTAACGAACCCGATCACATAAATCTGCACATCCGCTTCACGCAGTCGCGCAAACAGCTTGTCTTGCGAATAGAAACTGGAGCGATCTTCGCCGTCGGTAATCAGGATCAACGCACGACGACGGCGGTCATTATCATCACCTTTTTTGTATTCCGCGACATGATCCGCGGTCAGATATACAGCATCGATTATGGCCGTTTGACCACCTTCAACGTAGAGGCTATCCAGCGCATCGATCAGCAGATCCTGTTTGGCGGTAAAGTCCTGCACAGTTTCAATCTTGTCGCTGCTGATGAACCGCACCAGGAATGTTTCATCGCCCGGCTTGTTACTATTGATAATTGTCTTTCCAGCGTCGATCACACCCTGTAACTGAGAACGTAGCGAGCCCGAAGTGTCGACTGCCATCCCATAGCTGATCGGAATTTCCTCACGAGTAAATGATTCGATCGGTTGCGGCACTCCATCTTCGAAGACATGAAAATTGTTCTGATTCACGTTGTCGATTGGGCGATTATTTCTATCGATCACACGCACGTTCAGCGTAACCAGTTCAGTGTTTACCCGAACGATACTCCCCTCATCGATATCTTCATCTGGTGGCGTTGGGCTTGGCTTCGCCTTCAGCACCGGTGGCGGCGGTGGCTCACCCAGTGATGGTGCGATGCGATCGATCGGAGGCGTTGGTGTTGGAGTCTGCGTTGTGCTTCGATTAGCTGGCGTTTGCGTTGTAGTCGCAGGAGTCTGAGTCGATCGAGGCGTAGGAGTGGGAGTCGGGCGTTGTGCCATCGCGTTGCTTCGCCTGGGGCGCGAATCCTGAGCGCGCGTTGCCAAACCGGGCGCCGCCACGATTAGGAACATTGCCGTCACTGCCAAAGCGATTACCGTCGCGAGAAGACTGCGCGTGGGAACCGCCCGACGATGTGTTCGAGTGTCTTTGTTAGCATTCATATCCAAGCCAGTCCCGCCCTTTACCACCCAAACTAGTTTGAAACCCTAACTAAAGATTCAGTTTAACCTTTCATTCAGGGCCTTGCGAACTCGAAAGGCGTCCTGGCGCGCGGGCTTGCCCCCGCGCTATCAGCCAGGACGCTAAACAAGATGTTTGGGAGAGGAAATGCGTTGCCGCAATGAGGACGGGACTCAGCGGTAAGATCTTATCGAGCGCCCGGCACGGAGTAATAACCCTCTTTGGATCTAACAAACAATCGCGGCAAACCACGTGGCGGTGTCACTCTTACCTTGATTTTTCGCCACTTACCGTCACCGGGAAATTCTGATGGTTTGTAACCTATCGAATATTGATGTCTGAGTTCGAGGGCAATCTGTTCAAAAATGTCGTCCATTTCAGCGGCGCTTCGAGGAAAGAATGCCTTTCCGCCTGAGACACTCGCGAGCTCGTCAAGGATGCCTTGACCTTCCATGCCCATGGGACTACCGGCGTCAACGCCGCTAAGAATACCCACGCCATAAAGGACCACGTCAGACTCTTTCAACAGCCGGCGGAGTTCATTGAACGTGTAACGAGAATTATTGTCCTGTCCGTCACTGATTAGCAGAAGGGCACGTTTGGGATGCGAGCCGCGCTGAACTTTTTCAACGCCCAGGTAACAGGCATCGTAGAGCGCAGTGTTGTTTCGAGTTTGGACAAACGTCAGCTTGTCGAGCACGGAATTCCCGTCGCGGGTTTTATCTAGAAGTAACTGGGCGCGGGAATTGAAACCGATCAGGAAGTATTCGTCGGAGTTGTGACTTGTTTGAATAAACTTTGCCAGAGCATCCCGAGCGCGTTTGATCTTTTCACCACTCATGGATCCGGAAACGTCGAACAGCACGCCGACGGATACTGGTGAATCGTCATCGCTAAAGAAAGTGATTTCCTGAGGCTTCTTCTCGTCAAGTACGGTGAACGCGTTCTTATTCAGTCCAGAGACAAAGCGCCCGTAGGTGTCGGTCACGGTTACAGTCAGAGTGATCAGATCGGTATTGGTGATGACCGGGCCGTCGATATCCTTGCCAGGCTTCTGCTGACCCCCGGTGGCGGGGTCGTCTTTCGGCGCCGGAGTCTGAGCCGACTGCTTACCGTCACCATCGCTCTTGGGCTGAGCAGTCGCGACTATTAGCGAACCCGAACATAGAAAAATTATTGCCAGACAGGCGATGGGGATAAGCGGTGTGACCTTAACGGCGCGTCCAGAAGGTAGGTGCATGTGACCCTCGCGTTCTCGCAAGCGTTCGACCGGATTGTACTGACTTAAAAAGGGGGCTGCAAACACAGATGCGTTGGCTGGGAAGACTGATGCCCGAGAATTAGTTGCTTTGTAAATCTATTTCAGGAAAGGCTGACGTGGGGAAACGCGGCCGTCGGTTGCTTCCACTCAATCTGTGTCGACTAAACTGGATTGTAGGACGGGGGCGTAAGAAGGTAAAGCGAAAAAAGGGGGGAGCGTTATCCACTAAGTCGTATCAACGTTTTGACCTGCACAAGCGCTCCTCTTAGCACCCGGCTTTAGGCCAGTGGAGTCCGTTTATGCTGGCGGTACTTCTCGGTCCACAACCTACAGGAACTTTCCAATCATAGCGTCGTGTAATGCACTCGCCCGCAGTGCCGGTCAACGGCCCCGTTATGCGCATGCTATACTTTCGCGCTCTTTTGTCCTCGGAAACTAGTAATGGCTGAATTTATTTGTCGATTAGGAACGCCTGCGGGCGAGGTTGTCACGCGCACGATTGAGGCTGCCGGTGTGCCGGAAGCGCGTGCGCGGCTCGAGCGCGAAGGCTTTAGAGTATTCAACGTCACACCGCCTAAGACGACGGGAGTTACTGCGCTAACCAGGCTCGGCGGCCGGAGTGGACAGCCCCGCGTTAAGGCAAACGACTTCTTACTTTTCAACCAGCAGCTGGCAGCGCTGGTTCGCGCCGGTATCCCGATTCTTCAAGCGATTGCAATGCTGCGGAAGAGAGCCGCGTCGGCTCGGTTGCGCGCTGTGCTCGGGGACGTTGAAGATCGGATTCGTGGTGGCGACGCCCTGTCGCAGGCGTTTGCCGCGCAGGGAAGTATCTTTCCCAGAATCTATACCGCTTCCATTCTGGCTGGTGAACGATCGGGCGCGCTTGATGAGGTGTTGCTTCGCTACGTCACTTACATGCGACGTAACGTGGCCCTGCGCCGAAAAATTCGTGGCGCTTTGGCGTATCCGCTTTTCCTGCTCTTCGCCTCGGCGTGCATGGTGATATTCCTGACGGTTTATGTTGTACCCAGGATGGCGGATCTGTTTACCGGATTCGGTAACGAGCTTCCGATTGTGACGCAGATCGTGGTTGGCCTTTCGACCTGGCTCTCGTCAAATGTCTTTTGGTTTGGACCACTCTTCATCGGCGGCTCGATCGCGTTGTTTCTCTGGACACGAACCGCGTCAGGTCGCATGTCGGTCGACGCGTTCTTGTTGAAAATACCGCTCGCCGGCAATCTCGTTATTCAATTGTCGGTTGCCCAGGCCACTCGATCGTTGGCGACTCTGATTGCCGGCGGCATCACGCTGGTTGAGTCGTGGGAGATCGCGGCAGAATCGATTACAAATCGAGAACTGCGCCGGCGTAGTTCATCGATCCTGCCGATGATTCGAGAAGGCCGGACTTTTACCGAGAGTCTTGAGGCCGCTAATTGGGTGCCGATGCTGGCGATCGATATGGTGGGAATTGGCGAACGTTCCGGCAGTTTGCGCGAGATGCTCGACGAAGTGGCTGTCTTCTACGACGCGGAATCAGAGGTTCGGCTCGAGCAGTTGACGACCACGCTTGAGCCTGCGATCCTTGTGGTCATGGGTGGAGTGGTGGTGACGATTCTGTTAGCGATTTACCTCCCCATTATTCAATCAATTTCCGGCGCCTCGGGAATCACTGGTCATCGATAGCCGCAGCACGTTTTTTGTAAACCGGGATATTATTGAATGAAACAGATTACTGAAAATCCCTCGCAGAATCCTCCATCGCAACCAATCCTGGAATCCGATGCGCTGAACGCGATCAAAGAGTCTCCAGTCGAAGATCCTCACGAACCACCAGAGGTGCGCGCCGCCAAAGATCTCGCCCGGCGCTATCGATTGCCGTTTATCGAACTTCTTCCTACAGATCAGGATTCTCCCATCGATTATGAGATTTTTCAGGAGATTCCCGTCGATTTGATGGTGCGCCATCAGTTTCTACCGCTCAAACGTGATGCGAAGGGAATGCATCTCGCGATGGCCGACCCCAGCGATCTAGAGCGTCTAGATGAACTTTCGAGCGCGCTGAAATCCCGGATCGTTCCTTATGTCGCTACCGCCGGTGCGATAGAAGTGATTCTTCGTCGTGGTGATGCTACTCAGCGCGTGCTGCAGGAAGCAGCTTCGGGTTTTCGCATCTCACTGGTAAGGGAAACCGAGCAAGGCGAAGAGGTGCTCGATCTTGATCGGCTCGCAACCGATTCGGAGATGTCTCCGATCATCAAGCTGGTCGACACAATTATCTATAACGCAATGGAGTCGCGCGCGTCAGATATTCATATCGAGACTCGCGACACTGAGGTCCAGGTCAAGTATCGAATTGACGGCGCCCTGTACGCGAAGGTTGATCCAATCGACCTCGCTTATCACCAAACATTGATCTCTCGTATCAAGGTTATGTCAGAACTCGACATTGCTGAGCGACGTGTTCCGCAGGACGGGCGTTTCCGAGTTCGGTACAAAGGACGCAATGTAGATTTTCGCGTCTCGATCATGCCCACCATTCACGGCGAGGATGCTGTTATCCGTATCCTCGACAAGGAGCAGATTAACGAGGAGTTTCGAAATCTCAATCTGGACGTGGTGGGATTTGCCGAAGATGACCTGAGAAAATTTCGGCACTACATTGCTGAACCATACGGCATGGTCCTGGTTACTGGTCCAACCGGTTCCGGCAAAACGACCACGCTCTACGCGGCTCTCAACGAGATCAGAAACGAAGAAGACAAGATCGTCACGATTGAAGATCCCGTGGAGTATCAGTTACACGGCATCACTCAGATCCCGGTTAACGAGAAAAAGGGTCTGACTTTCGATCGTGGTCTGCGTTCCATCCTTCGACACGATCCAGACAAGATCATGGTCGGTGAAATCCGCGACACCGAAACGGCGCAGATTGCTATCCAGTCTGCCTTAACAGGTCACCTGGTATTCACCACCGTTCACGCCAATAACGTGATCGACGTGATTGGACGATTTCTCAATATGGGTGTCGAGCCTTACAACTTTGTCTCGTCGTTGAATTGCGTGTTGGCCCAGCGGCTGATTCGCATGCTTTGTCCTTACTGCAAGCGGCAATATCACGCGAAGGAAGAGGAGCTGAATGAATCCGGGCTTCGCCTTGATGAACATCGCGACACTCCGTTTTACATCAATGTTGGATGCGACGCCTGTAATCACACTGGCTATCGCGGACGTACCGCTATCCATGAACTGCTGGATCTTTCCGACAACATTCGCGAGATGATTGTCGAGCGACGGCCAGGCTCCGAAGTGCGTCGCGCGGCCGAGGCAGAAGGCCTCAAGAGCCTTCGAGAATCTGCACTAAAGAAAGTGTTTGCGGGAATTTCAACTCTGCACGAAATCAATCGCGTAACTTTTGTTCACGAAATAAGTGCCGGCGCATAGATGTTCGCGCCGGTAGGTTGCATCGCGCACTAGTGGTTCCAATTTTTGGCCATTTATTACGAGAGTCATTAAGGGAACCGAGCTTTTTCAAGGGCGTGTAAGCAAATGAATTCGGACAAGTTGCATCTTAGCCCTCCGAACGGCATTATTAGCCCACGTAGAGACCGTCCACCTCCACCGAGAGAGACAAGAAAATGAGAATAAAGACCCAAACTCACGTCGTTGTTTCGTTGTTGCTTGCCTTTTGTTTACTGTCCGCGCCGATAACGGCTCTGGGCAAGAAAGGTGACAAGAGCTTTAAGCGAGGTTTGGATTTCGAAGCGGCCCAACAGTGGGAGGCAGCGGCTCGTGAGTTCACGCTAGCAGTGGCCGCGGATCCTGCCAATGTGGAGTATCAACTCCATTTTCGCAGGGCATGTTTCAATGCCTCGCAGGCCTTTATGCAGCAAGGTCGGAGCCTCGCGGAGCAACGTGACTTCGTGGGGGCGTATAACTCTTTTCGGCAGGCCTATGGATACGATCCGGTCAATGAATTAGCGGTCTCCGAGATGGAGCGCATGCTTCGTCTGCAGGCGGTTAAAGAAGGACGGAACGTTTCGACGAACGCGAGGCCAGGAGAACTTCCCGACGGAACCGCGCTTCCTGCAAACGCGACGGAAGCCAGCGTGCCGACGTCTTCGCGAACTGAGCAGATGCGGGTGATCAATTACAGTGGCGATTTGAAGGCTTTCATCCGCAGTCTCGCCGAGCAACTGCAACTCAACGTCATTTTCGATCGACAGTCTTTCGTTCAACCAAAAACAATCGACATAAATCTGAAAGAGGTCAGCACGTCGCAGGCCCTTGATTACATCTTCCTGCAGGAGAATTTGTTCTTCCAAAAACTCAGCAGGAGAACCATTCTCGTTGCAGATCAAACGCGGCGTCCTCAGTATCAGCAACTCGTATTGCGAACGTTCTATCTGGCAAACAGTGAGCCGGATAAAGTGAAGAGTCTTGTCAGTCAGGCGATCCCGGCTTCGGTGGGACGACCTCAGACCATCGTGGTTGCTGATAAAGACACCAATAGTTTGACTGTCCGCGATACCGCTGAGAACGTTCGTTTGATTGGCGAATTGATCCAGAGCATAGATAAGGACCGTGCAGAGGTTGTGATGGACGTCAATATCTATGAAGTGTCGAAATCAAACTTTTTACAATTTGGAAATCAGGTCGGCACGGGGGCTGGACTTCCAATTGGCGGCAGCCCGGGCTATTCACTGCTCACCGACAACGGCGTTCTGAGTAATGCCCAGCGCGGAGTTAACCTGGCCGGAATAGTGGGTGGTGTTCCCACAGCCCTGGCCGCCGCCCTGGTCATTCCCCCGTCAGTACTGCACGCTTTCGCCAGCAAGAACAATACAAAGCTGATTGCTTCAACCCAGGTGCACGCCTTCAACGGCGAGGAATCGACCGCCCGGATAGGTCAACGTGTGCCGGTGCAGACTGCGCAGGCCTACCCGTTCGGAGTCCAAACCGGCCAGCCCACCACGGGAACGACTTTCCCAAGCGGCGGTTTCCCGGTCATCAACTACGAGCCGACCGGTCTCACACTGAAGTTTACGCCACAGGTATTTCCTAATCAGGACGTCCAGGTCAAGATGTCAATCGAATCGAAAGACGTCATCGGCGCCAGCACGCTGACGCCGACGTTTACAGAGCGAACGATCACTGGGACCGCGCGAGTGCAGAACAATAAAACGATGATGCTGGCGAGCGTGTCTACAGACGTCCAGGCGGTGGGCCGCCAGGGCTTGCCCATCCTCGGTTTTCTGCCGGTGTTGGGGCGCTTGTTTACGGCCCCTACTAACGACAATCGCCGAATCGATATCGTTATTGCAGTTACGCCTCGTGTTCTAAGAGCACCTGCCGTGACTCCTCGAGACGAAGAGATGCGTCCAAGTGGTACGTTGCAGTCTCCGACAACCGGAACACTCGAAGCCATGTTGCGCGAAGCCGACCGGGATGATCGTCTAGCCGCTCTCGAGGCGGAGAAGCAAGCAGCAGCAGTAGCGCAAAGGCGGCCTGCAGTTTCACCTGAACCAACGTGGAAATTCCATGATGGCTCGCAACCGGCTGCAGCGACTGATTCCGCAAGCAATGCCGTTACCCAGCCTGCGATCAGCAATTCCCTGGTGCCAAAAGAGACGAACACGTCAGTAGCGTCGAACGTGCAGTCTCCTGTCGTAACCACTTCGCAGGCGGCAACAACAACTCCATCGCAGGTGGCGAAGAGTACGTCTCAAACGGCAACCAAAGAAGCGGCGGGTTCGGAAGAGTTACCCGCTTTCGTACCGGCTCCAAAATCCCTGGTTAGCAGTTCGGCCGCTGCCGACGTGGCCGCTGTTAATTCGAATCTTAAGGGCGACGGCCATGCGGTTTTGACGAGTCTCGCAAAACCGATTGAAACGGCAATTAATCCGTCTGCAACCTCTGCGAGATCAGTTCATTTTTCGTTGACTCCCGCAGGCCAACCCATGAAGACCGGCGAGACTCGGCGACTTGCGGTTGACCTGCAGACGCAGGCGCCTTTGTCATTTGCGGTATTGGCGCTGCGCTTTGATCCTAAGGTAGTGAAGGTGAAAGCGATCTTAAATGGCGATTTGCTGACCACGCCTGACGGGAAGCCATTTCCAGGCATAACTCAGTCAATAGATCCTTCGGGCCTTTGCCTGATTTCCATTTCGAACAACGGATTATCCGGCCAGAGTTTTGGAAATCTCTTGTTTATCGAGGTGGAAGCAATAGCTGACGGCGACCCGGGATTTGTTTTCGATAAGGATGCAATGCATCTGGTAGCAAAAGACGCTAAGGGCACGTCCCTTGAAGTGACCCCGGCGCGGGATACTCCAAAGCAGTAAGATGTCGAGTTATCAGCAAGACCCAGTAATGAGTGATCGAGTTCGCGGCGATAAGGTGAGAGCGGTTAGGCTTTCCGGTCGCCGCGTAACTTTGTTGAACCCAGGTGGGAAAGCCGGGTTCACGCTGATTGAGCTGGTAATCACGATCACGGTGCTGACAATTCTTACTCTCGGCGTCGTACCATTGATGAAGCTCTCGGTTAAACGGCAGAAGGAACAGCAACTGCGAGAAACGTTACGACAGATGCGCACGGCCATCGATGAATTTCGTAGAGATACTGTGGGAATGGTATGCACCGGTTTGACCCCCGGAGCACCAGGTCAAGGCCCGGGTGGTGAAGTAGGTGGTCGCCCGCCGGGGCAATCTTTTATAGATCCCCGGAGCAAGGTTGTGCTTTCGGATTGCACCATCTTCGGCGTTGATAATCCGGATCGATATCCGCCTGACCTTGAAACTCTGGTGGATGGCGTCAACGTGATCCCGCGTGCAGGTGGGATGGGTGGACGCGGAGATCTCGGCGTTGATGCTACTAAGGTTGGTGAACTCTCGACCAAGAAGAAGGTCTATCTTCGAGCGATTCCCATAGACCCAATCACTGGCGAAGCTAGCTGGGATTTGCGTTCATGTTACGACTCGGGCGACTCCGATTCCTGGGGCGGGGAAAACGTTTTCGACGTGCGCTCGAAATCTAAAGGTATTGCGTTGAACGGCGAGAAATACAGTGACTGGTAAAGAGCAGAAATCAGAAATCAGCAGTCAGAAGTCAGTGGGCACGCAGCAGACCGGCCTTTTACACTCTACTGCCTTCAAGCTGATCGCCGGGTTCACCCTGCTCGAATTGATGATCGTCATTACGATCATCATCATCCTGGCCGCAATCGCCTTACCCCAATATCAGAAGACCATAATGGCCACGCGCGAAGCGGTTCTGCGCGATGATCTCTATAAGATGCGCTCGTTGCTTGACCAATATGCGGCAGATAAGCAAAAGCTCCCGCAGTCGCTTGAGGATCTGGTTTCAGGCGGATACATGCGCCAGTTACCGGTGGATCCGATAACCGGGCAAGCTGATTGGACCGTGGTGACTGGAGAAGATCCCAACTCAACCAACGGTGAACAAGGTGTGGTCGATCTTCATAGCGCGTCCACTGATGTTTCAAGCGAGGGCACTCCGTATAACGAATGGTGAACCGATTGCGGATTTCGGATTTCGGATTGCGGATTTGTGAATAGCGCACCTCGACATCAGCTTCAAATCCGAAATCCGAAATCAGCAATTCGAAATTCTTAGATGGCAAACATTCTTTCCAAACTAACCAAACCCTGGTATCCGTCAACTTCTGTCGGGTTTGAAAAGGGTCTTGCCAGCGTCGTTCAACTCGATCGAGGTAAAAACGGATCTGCGACGGTACGCCGGGCTGCGACAGTCGCGTTGCCCGATTCGTTGATCACTCCAAGTTTTGACGAGTCAAATGTTTCGGACATGCGTGAGCTCGCCAATGCCCTAACTGAGCTGGGCACCAGCGCGGGGTTGATGCGGGAAAAACGATGGTCGGTTGCGTTGCCGGAAGCGGCAAGTCGCAGTCTTATTCTGACTCTGGAAACCAAGCCCGCTTCTAACGCTGAACTGGAAGAAGTCCTCGCCTGGAAAATGGAACGGGGATTTTCCAGTCCGCTCGACGAGCTGTCGATCGCCAGGCAGCGTTTACCGGCGGACGCGCAGGGTAAGGACCGCTACATGGTGGTGGCTACGCGCTCGTCGGTCCTCAAAGAATTTGAGACGGTCTTGAGCACGATGGGTTGGCGTGCCGGGTTAATACTTCCGCGGCATGTTGGTGAAGGCCAGTGGCTTACGATGAATGGCGCAACTGGTGATTCATTGTTATTGAGTTCGTCGCGGGAGGGCTTTCTCGCAGTTGTCTTTCGTGGAAAGCAGCCATTGATGATCCGTGCCGTTAATTGCGACAAGGAAGAGTGTCAGGATGAGCTGTATCGCCTCCTGCTTTACTATCGCGATCGACGAAGCGGCGAGACGCAAAGCCAGGTCCTGGCGCGAGTGCTCGTGATCGGTGAAACTTTTGATAAGGAACTTGCGGTCGGGATCGTGAATGAAACTTTGGGGACCGATCTGCGTCCGCTTGCTGCGCCAGACGTCGGCCTACAACTCGCGACCCGCCAACTAAGCTTCGACGCCATCGCCGCTCCGGCGGGCTTAGCTACTCTTTCGTGGCAGTAGGCGCAACCGAGAGCCTTAGGCTGTAGTTTTTGGTGCCCTTGAACCAGCTTGCTCCCCAGTAGACCGCAGTCTTTTGAAACCTCAATGATTTCTTAACCGTAATACCCTGGCATCATGAATACTGTTGCAACTCCCGGCTCCGCCCTAAATTCGAACTTTGCTTCAACCTCTGATCGCGAGCTGGTTGCTTCTGCAATCAGAGGGCTCGATGGTGGCTTTGAAGAACTGGTCAAACGCTATCAAAGGCCGATTTCAGCCTATGTTTACCGCATGGTTGGCGACTATGAGTCGGCGCTCGATCTGACCCAGGAAATCTTCATCAAGATCTATGGATCGCTTTCGAAGTACCGGCCCGAATTCAAGTTTTCAACCTGGATTTACAAGATTGCGCACAACGCGGCAATCGACCACCTGCGCCGCAATTCGGGTCGCGAAAGATCTCTCCAGGTTGGTACCGAAAGCGACAACTACGATCTTCCCCTCGAGAGCGAAGGACTGAGTCCGGAGCAGCAGAGTGAACGAGCAGAGCGCAGGGCAGAAATTGAGACGGTGGTGCGCTCGCTACCGACGCCTTATCGCGAACTTATCTTTCTTCGTCACTCGCAGGATCTTACGTACGAGGAAATTGTGGAGGTAACGGGTTTACCTTTGGGAACGGTAAAGAACCGACTGTTTCGAGCTCGTGAAATGATGCGACAGCAATTCCTACATCGAGGCATAACCGGAATCTAGCCATCATGACAACCGCCGACTACAACTGTGACGTCGAGAAGATTGCCGGCTTCATTGAAGGCGATCTGGAACCCGGCGAGCGCTTGCTGGTGGAGCAACACGTTGCTGAATGCAAAAGTTGCGCGGTGGAATTGAAGTCTCAGCAGTCGTTCATGTGTGAACTGGAATCAGTCCTTGCCAACTCTTCCGATCTGTCGGTCCCCGCAAACTTTGCTAAGGTTGTGGCAGTTCGCGCCGAAAGCGACATGAGAGGACTACGTGATTCTTCGGAACACAAAAAGGCATTTAGGCTGTGCGTGATCCTGGCGCTGGCCGCCTTTGCGTTGCTGGGAGTGGCTTCCTTCAAGGCCATATTTATTAATGCCACCTCAGTTATCAACAAAGTGTTTGCAATGCTGGGACTGGTTGGGAAGGCTGCTTACGATGTTTTCACGGGCTTCGCTGTTATTATGCGGGTCCTCAGCGGTGGACTAATTGAAGATTCTCGTTTTGCGGGTTGGACTGCTCTCCTGTTAGTGGCGCTCGCCATCGGTCTGCTGACACTTCTGATTTCCCGTTACCACCGAACGCGCCTGAGCGATTAAGCAAGGCGTTGCATGGAATTCCACGTCATCAATGGCAAATGAATTTGTATTTCCGCGCGACCGCGATCCACTCATTCTGCCCTGGCTGCAAACTGTTTCTCTGCTTCCCATATTGTTGATGTTGCTGGCCCTTATGCTCGGCGCGGTCCAGGCTCAAACTTCCGTCGCGCCGACTCCCTCTGACAGTCCCTACGTAGTTGATGGCGTGAGCGACACAATGGCCTACTCAGTAGGCCGCTCACTGAAGATCAACGGCACCGTTAAAAACGGAGCGATTGCTCTCGGCGGCGACGTCATCGTGCACGGAATTGTCGAAGGGGACGTTGCGGCCATCGGCGGCTCTGTGATTCAGATGGAAGGGGCGCGCATTGGTGGAGATGTAATGGTGGTGGGTGGCGCTTATCGCCACATGGATTCAACACCCCTTCGAAACGGCGCATCTCAGACCGTTATGTACGCAGGTTACGAGGAGCAGCTTCGAAATATCATGCGTAATCCTGCCGACCTCCTGACGCCCCGCTGGTCTGCTGCATACATCGGGTTACGACTGCTGGCCATTCTTTTCTGGTTTGTAGTTTCGCTGGCAATAACTGCGGCGATGCCTGGCACAATTAGCCGTGGAATCGAGCGACTCCAGCTAAGCAGTCTTAGGGTTGCTGTTATTGGTTTCTTGGGGGCGCTGGTCATTGGAGTTGTGGTTCCGTCGGCACTCCATTACCTACCATCACCCATTAGCCTGGTGGTAGGGCTGCTGGCGCTCCTGTTGATATTGATCGCAGGTCTTTTTGGCCGAGTGATTATTTATGCCGCGACCGGCCGGTTGCTTCAAAGAAAATTCTTGAAGACTGGTAAACACTCCGAATCGGTGGCGCTTTTGCTCGGTACCACCTTCTGGATCGTCCTCTCGTCCCTGCCTTACATCTGGCCTCTCGTGGTTACCACGGTTTTGGTAACAAGTTTGGGGCTGGCGCTCACTGCTCGCTACCGTGTCGGTTGGCGACGGCAGGAAGCCTAAATCCTTCTCACCAAATAAAAAAATAAGACGATTCCGGGCCTTCGCGCATCAAAAGCCTTCCGGTTTTTTCCGGCCGGGAGATTTGTGCAACTTTATCGAACACTGAGCGTGAAATCGCAAACATGCGGGGCTCGGATAGTCATATTTCAGAGCAACTTAGGTAGAACATTCGCTGGGTCTGGCGCGTAAACAAACAGAGGTAGCCGGAACATCCCAGCAAAACTCCGGATTCAATTTTTAAGCATCTATTCGTATCGTTCTCGCAATCAGGAGGAGTATGAAAGCGTTTTTTCTTGCAATCGCGTCTGTCGGATTCTTGATTTGTACATTTGGGGGCGCAATTGCCCAATCGTCTTCCACTGCGCCGGCCGCCCAGTCGTCCACTACGGCACCTGCTGGCCAACAGGCTCCCGACCCGGGCATCACTGCGAATGGAGCTATCGGTGAAATCAAAGTTATTGACGTATCTGCCAAGCAGTTAATCATTAAGACCGACGCAGGAAGCCTGGTGAACGTGTCGCTGAGTGACGCCACCGTATTTATGCGGTTGGCTCCAGGCGAAAAGACGTTAACAAATGCTACCAAAGTAGCGTTTACAGATGTAGGTGAAGGCGATCGCGTGTGGGCCCGCGGCAAAGTTGCCGAGGACCGCAAATCCGTGCCTGCTACCGCTTTGATCATCATGAACAAAGTGGACATCGCGA
The DNA here is from genome assembly GCA_035273425.1 of Pyrinomonadaceae bacterium. Taxonomy (GTDB): domain Bacteria; phylum Acidobacteriota; class Blastocatellia; order Pyrinomonadales; family Pyrinomonadaceae; genus PSRF01. The sequence continues at coordinate 52,311 of DATEPB010000056.1, forward strand.
AGAAGCAGGAAGCCGAGCGAGCAGAATGGAAGAAACGCGGTTTACTCGGGATGATTACCGCGCTCAAGCCGGAAACCAAGGAAATCACAGTCTCGAGTCGATCGATGGCAGGGATGCAGTCTGTAATCATCCCGGTCTCAGATAAGGTCGAGATGCGTCGTTATGCTCCTGACTCGATCAAGTTTGCAGACGCCAAACCCTCTGTGTTCGATGAACTCAAGGTTGGCGATCAGGTTCGTGCGTTAGGCGACCGCAGCCCGGATGGTGCCTCATTCAAGGCAGAAAAAGTGGTGACCGGAACTTTTAAGACGGTAGCCGGCGCCGTGACTGCCGTCGACCCTGCTACGGGTGAAGTAAAGATTAATGACATGCAGACGAAGCAGCCATTAACGATTGTTGTTAAGCAGGATGCAGTGCTGCGTAAGTTCCCGGCGATGGGTGAAGGTGGAGCCATGATGATGGCCCGACCCCCCGGTGCAGCTCCGGCAGCACAAGGTGCTCCGGCTGGCGGGCAGGCGCAGGGACCGGGTGCTCAAGGCGGTGGGATGCGAATGGCTGGTGGTGGCGGCATGAACATTCAGGACATGCTAGAGAGGCTGCCGACTATTGCCATCGCCGATGTCAAAGTAGGCGACACGATCATCGTCTCCAGCACCAAAGGAGCTGATCCTACGCGTTTGACTGCTATCAGTCTGATTTCCGGCGCCGATACGCTTCTAAATATGATGGCCGCCAGACAGCAACAAGCAGGTGGTCCAAGTACTCCGAATCCCGCAGGAGGACTCGGCAGCGGAATTCAATTTGGCATTGGTTTGCCGTAACTCCTGAAAATCCTTGACCCAGGCTAAGGATTTAGTCGGGTGTAGAACTTTAAGAAGGCTTAAATATATGAACGTCTCCAGCAATCTCCTCCGGCGCGGTTTAAGTGTGTCCCTCGTCGTTTTGTTATCTTTTTTAGTTGTCCTGGCCCAACAAGGGCGCGGGACGCTGCGCGGTGTCGTTAAAGACGAATTAGGCGGCACTCTGACAGGCGCGACAGTAACGCTGATCGATCAAAGTGGAGCGGTGAAGACTGCCACCACCAACAGCGAAGGTGTTTACGTCTTCAATGGTCTAGCCCCCGGCAAATACTCGGTAAGCGCAACGGCGCCTGGCTTTGCGGTTCCTGAAGAAGCCGAAGTCGACGTCGTGGCCGGTCAGCGACCGAGCTTTGATATCACTTTGAAAGTTACGATCGAGGAACAGAAGGTAACGATCGCCGCGGAAACACCGCTAAGTACCGATTCCACCAACAATGCAAACCAAACCTTAATCACAGGAAAAGATCTCGATGCTTTGCCGGATGATCCGGATGAACTTGCTGCCGCGTTGCAGGCGTTGGCTGGTCCCTCAATGGGCCCGAATGGTGGTCAGATATTTGTTGACGGATTCTCCGGCGGCCGTATGCCCCCAAAGGAATCGATTCGCGAGATTCGTATCAATCAGAACCCATTCGCTGCCGAAAACGATCAGCCATCGGGTCGCATGGACATTCTGACGCGACCAGGGACAGATAAATTACGCGGCAGCAGTTTCTTCAACTTTCAAGATGAGAGCTTAAATTCACGAAACCCATTTGCTACCAGCTCCTCCACGCGCTCGCCGTATCAGGTTAGACAGTATGGCGGAAATTTGGGTGGGCCAATCGTGGCCAAACGCGCATCTTTCTTTGTCGACTTCGAACGAAGAGAGACTGATGATAGCGAACTGGTGAAGGCAACAATACTGGACGCTAATCTAAACCCGCAGGATGTCGGTTTTGGAGTTGTGGTACCTCGCCGGGTTGTGACTTTTGGGCCGCGTTTCGATGTCCAGTTAAATCCGAACAATACGCTGATTGCTCGCTACAACTTTACCCACTCATCTACGGACAATAATGGCGTAGGCGGCTTTTCGCTTCCAGAGCGGGCTTACACATCAAGCTTTACTCAACAGGAGATTCAGTTAACCGAGACGGCCGTTTTAAACGCGGCCATGATTAACGAGACCAGGTTTCAGTTTTCGCAAAACCGCTCCGAGAGTCTCGGGGATATCAGCGTTCCGACCCTTAATGTCAGTAGTTCTTTTACGAGCGGCGGGTCCCAGGTTGGTGATGTCGAAAATGTTAATCGGCGCGTGGATCTCCAGAATTTCCTCGCGTGGCAACGTGGTTCGCATGCGCTCAAATTTGGTGGCCGCTTGCGTTGGGTCAGCATTTCCGATAGTAACCCGAACAACTTTGGCGGCACCTTCACATTCGGGGGTGCGCTGGTACCAACCCTGGACGCCAATAATAATCCCATAACCAATCAGCCAGTCTTTGTGGATAGCTTGGAACGTTACCGAAGAACCTTGCTGGGCCAACAACTTGGCCGCACGCCGCAACAGATTCGAGCTATGGGTGGTGGCGCTACTCAATTCAATATCTCGGCTGGTGAGCCACTGGCTACAGTTTCGCAGACGGATTACGGATTCTACGCCCAGGATGATTGGCGAATTCGGCCCAACTTTACGCTGAGTTACGGTTTGCGTTACGAGGGTCAAACAAATATCGGCAGTGACTTCAACTTTGCGCCGCGCATCGCGTTCGCATGGTCACCGGGAGCTGCCAATAGCGCTAAACCACCTTCAATGGTGATTCGCGCGGGCGGTGGGATCTTTTATAACCGATTCAGCGAAAGCAGTACGCTGCAGGCAAATCGCTACAATGGAATTAGCCAGCAGCAGTACTTTGTCAGTGAGCTTCCGCTTTATAACGCTGCGGGCCAGTTTATCCCGCCGCCGCCAACTTCACCGTTGGACAGTTTTCCAAACCTTCCCACACTTGGAACACTTGGAGTAAACCAGCAGATTACCTGGAGGGTTGCTCCTGACCTGCAGGCTCCGACTGTGTATATGGGCGGCACTCAGGTTGAGCGCCAACTGCCTAAGCGATTCACGCTGTTCGCTGGATTATTCATGATGCAGATCCAGCACGTGATTCGCGCTCGCGACATTAACGCACCGCTACCAAACTTGACTCGTCCCCTCGGAAACATCGGCGACGTTTATCAGTATGAGTCGAGCGGTCGCTTTAACATGAAGCAGCTGTTCATCGGCTTTAACAATCGCTTCAGCCGAACGATCTCATTCTTTTCGAGTTACGTGTTAAGCAAGACTACCAACGACACAGATGGTGGCGGTGGGTTCCCCGCAAACTCTTACGACTTGACGGGTGAATATGGCCGCGCGTCATTCGATGTGCGTCACCGGTTTACGTTCGCGGGAACCGTGAACCTGCCGTGGTGGCAGGTAAGTCTGAACCCCTTTATCGTCGCCAGTTCAGGCCGACCTTTCAACATCACAACTGGTACCGATCTAAATGGAGACCGCTTGTTTGTTGACCGGCCATCGTTTGCTCCAGCAGGCGTTGACTGCAACAACCCGGCAGCAAACATCATTTGTACCCCGTATGGAAATTTCAACGTGCGACCGTCACTTGGTGAAGCGTTGATTCCGCGTAATTTCGGCGAAGGTCCTTCATTCTTCTCGGTGAATATGCGCATCAGCAAGACCTGGAGTTTTGGCACGATTCGATCGTCGTCGGCCGCGCCAACTCAGGGACAACCACAGACTGCTCAACGTGGCGGTGGTGGTCCAAATCAGGGTGTCCCCCGTGTTAACACCGGCGGCGGTGGCGGTGGCGGAGCAGTCGTTCGCGGTGGCGGCGGTGGTGGCGGAATGGCCGGCATCGGCGGACCTCCGGGAGGCGGTTCTGAAGCCAAACGTTACACCATGAATTTCTCGCTGAATTTCCAGAACCTGTTCAATCGCGTCAACCTTAACACGCCAGTCGGCAACCTCTCGTCGCCATTCTTTGGCCAGAGCTTGTCACTGAACGGCGGGTTCGGCGGATTTGGGCCAGGCGGCGGCGGCGGTGGATTTGGCGGCGGTACCGGGGTTGGCAATCGCAGGGTTACAGCGCAGGTGCGGTTCAACTTCTAATCTCAGGAGTTCAGAGTACAGCCTTCAGGCTGCCGCTTTAGAAACTAAACTTCAAGGAGTCGGGTCCGAGTCTCTCTTTGTTGGTGGGTTGCCGGATTAATAAAGAGGTGTTTCCAATGAAGAAGCATACTATCGAGTTGCTAGTGCTGTTAGTGACCTTATTGGCAGCGGTTAGCGCTAATGCTCAGGGAGATGCAAAGCCCGTCGCCGCGACGGTCAAACCCGCCGTTCCGGCAGTCGCAATCACAGCGACTACATCGCCTGCCGATCTCGCGCGCGCAGCTTTTGTGGCCCAGGGTGGTGACAAGTTCAAATCCGTTACCAGCATGGTGCTTCGCGGTTCTGTCGATCTCTACGCGCCTAACTCAACCCAGTCCGTCCCCGGTGGATTCATCATTGTGACGGCGGGCGACAAGGTGCGAATCGAGATAGATGCGCGGCCGGCCGTAGCTTTCAAACAAATCTTCGACGGGCAACAGACATACAGTTCATTGCCCGGCGTCGAAATGCCGCCGTTCAACAAGATAGGCATGTCGATGCTGACCAGATACGATCAGCCGGGCTATACGGTGTCAGCGATTCCTGACAAGAAAAAACAGCGAGGTTTCCGCATCGCGGACGCTGAAGGATTTACGACGGATTTCTATGTGGATCCGGCGACCGGCCGGGTCATGAGTTTCATGGTTCCGTTGCAAGGGCATACCTTCGGAACGGAAAACAAGAAATTCAAGGAAGTCGATGGAGTGCTTGTTCCTTCGAGCTTTACCTGGAGGATGGAAATGCCTCAGGGCGCGTTCTTCGCTGAATACAACGTCAAGGAGATGAAACTCAACAACCCGATCGGCGATGATGTTTTCGTGATCCCCAATTAATCCAAAACGAGCTTTCCAAAAGAGAAGGGGCTACTCAACCTGAGTAGCCCCTTTTCTTTGATTCAGACTTTCGAGACTCTACACGCTCATGATCTCTTGTTCTTTTGATTTAGTCAGATCATCGATCTTGCCGATGTAGGTATTGGTGAGTTTTTGAACTTCTTCAAGACCGTCACGCTCATTGTCTTCAGAGATCTGTTTCTCCTTCAACATCTTCTTCAGTTTCTCATTGGCGTCGCGCCTGATATTGCGGGCGGCCGTGCGGTGATCTTCCGCGATCTCGTGGACCTGCTTGGCGAGTTGTTTGCGACGCTCTTCGGTCAGCGCCGGAATCGGTATGCGTACCAGCTTGCCGTCATTTGAAGGATTGAGACCAAGATCGGCCGTACGAATTGCTTTCTCGATCACAGGGACCTGGGTCTGATCCCAAGGTTGCACCGTCAACATCTGCGGTTCAGGTGCATGCACCGAGGCCATCTGGTTTAGCGGCGTCATGGTGCCGTAATAGTCCACCATCACCGAGTCGAGCAAGCTGACTGCTGCTCGGCCAGTCCGCACCGTCGCTAGCTTACGCCGAAAGTCATCAATGACGGTTTCCATTCGCGGTTTCGTCTCTTTGATTACATCTTTCTCGCTCATGTTTCGACTCCAAATGGTTGTTTACAAAAACCGGCGCTTCGGAACTGTATATCAGGTGCTATTTGCTTACCGAAACTCTGGTTCCCACACCAGCCTCGCCAGTTACCACGCGAATGATGTTACCCGACTTGCGCATATTGAAGACGACGATGGGCAAGTCGTTATCCATACAAAGCGAAATCGCCGATGCATCCATCACCTTCAACTGCTTCTCCAGAACCTCCTGGAAAGTGATGCAGTCGAAACGAGTGGCTGTAGCGTCCAACATCGGGTCGGCATTGTAAACGCCTTCAACCTTGGTCGCTTTGAGAATGATGTCGGCTTTGATCTCGAGCGCACGCAGAGCAGCTGCAGAGTCTGTCGTGAAATAGGGGTTGCCGGTGCCGGCGGCGAAGATCACGACGCGGCCCTTTTCAATGTGACGGACCGCGCGACGCCGAATAAAAGGCTCGGCCAACTGTGGGATGTTTAGCGCCGACATGACGCGAGTGTGCACGTCAATCTTTTCCAGAGCGTCCTGGAGCACCACCGCGTTCATTACTGTGGCGAGCATTCCAATGTAGTCGGCGGCCGAGCGGTCCATGTTGCCGGCGCTCTTGGAAACTCCGCGAAAAATATTCCCGCCCCCAACTACGACTGCAACCTCAACTCCGAGGTTGCGAACTGCTTTCAGCTCTTCGGCGACCATACGAGCGACGTCAACATCGATGCCGTAGTTCTGTTCGCCCATCAGGGCTTCGCCGGAGATTTTCAAAAGTACGCGGCGATAGGCCACTGCGCTGGGTTTCGAAGGCTGCTCGGTCATATTCTTGTTACCCGAAACTCGACTCCTTGGATTGCGCCGCCTTGTCGGCGCTTTGGCCGCTGCGACTCAGGTCGCAGCTGGTGGAGGTTTGAATCAAGTTGAGTAATGCTAAGCATCGCGGCGCCAAGCCGCCGCATTCCAAAGCGCCGACAAGGCGGCGCAATCCAAGGAGTTGATTCTTCGGTCACATTCCACGCTAGCTGACCATTGAAGCTACTTCGCTGCTGAAGTCTTCTTCACGCTTCTCGAGTCCTTCGCCCATCTTGTACCGAGTAAAGCGCCGGATTGTAATCTTTTCGCCGGTCTTGGCAATTTTCTCGGTCACGACGTCAGCAACTGTTTTGCTTGGATCCTTCACGAATGGCTGGTCAAGCAACACCGTCTCCTCGTAATACTTGTTGAGGCGGCCTTCAACGATCTTGTCGATCACCTGATCCGGTTTATTAGCGTTCTTTGGATCGTTCTTCGCCTGTGCTCGAGCGATCTCGCGCTCCTTGTCTAAATCGGAGGCCACTACCTCTTCGCGCGAAACGTATCGCGGCTCCGATGCCGCGACGTGCATGGCGATGTCCTTAACGAGCTGTTGGAATTCTTCGCCGCGTGCCACAAAGTCCGTTTCACAATTCACTTCCAACAACACGCCTACTTTTCCACCCATGTGAATGTAGGAGCCTACGATACCTTCAGCGGCAATTCGACCTTCGCGTTTCTTTGCAGACGCCAGTCCATGTTTGCGCAAGTTTTCGATTGCCCGCTCTTCATTGCCATCGGCTTCGACGAGCGCCTTCTTGCATTCCATCATTCCCGCGCCGGTCTTCTCACGAAGCGACTTCACTGCTGCTGCTGTTACTTCTGCCATGATTACAAATTTCTCCCTTGTGGTGCAGACTTCGGTCCGCAACCCGATTTATTTCGACACTGGAAATAAGTCCGGCGTCGCTTAACTAAGAAAAAGCGCAGCCTCGGCGGAACTCCCGCTTTATAGGCTGCGCTCGCCGATACGTAAAAATCGTAAAGCTATATTAGCTTGCTGCCACAACCGACTCAGCGCTCTGTTGCGCCCCAGAGTCTGCGTCGGCAGGCTCAGGAGCAGTGGATGGCTCCGCAGCAACCGGGGGTTCCGAACTTTCAACCGGCGCCGCTGCCTGGCTGGGTTCTTCGGCAATTTCAGTTGCTGGGGCGTTTGAAGCCGTTTCTGAAGTCGCTCCCTCAACGGGCTCGCCGTCTTCGGTCTGAGCAGCCACACCGCCTTCAGTGGCAATCTGTTGGCCTTCCAGGATTGCATCAGCAATACGCGAGGCGAAAAGCCGCACTGCGCGCAGCGCATCGTCATTTCCCGGAATCACGTAATCGATGCCTTCAGGGGAGCAGTTGGTGTCGACCACGGCAACAGTTGGGATGCCCAGTCGATTTGCTTCGGCAACCGCAATCTCTTCTTTTCTCACGTCGATGATGAAGATGATATCGGGCAGGCGAGTCATCGACTTGATACCCGACAAATTCTTGTTCAAGCCTTCGCGTTCGCGATCAAGCTTGATGCGTTCCTTCTTCGTGAGTTTTTCATAACGGCCATCTGTCTGCATGGCCTCGAGATCTTTCAGGCGCTTAATTGATTTCTGGACGGTCTGGAAGTTGGTCAGCAAACCACCCAACCATCGTTGGTTAACGTGATACTGGCCGGCGCGCTCCGCCTCTTCGCGAACTGCGTCCTGTGCCTGTCGCTTTGTGCCTACGAAAAGAACCGTCTTGCCGCGATCTTCCGCAATTGCGTTAGTCACGAACGTGAGCGCATCGCGAAACATCCGCTGCGTCTTTTGCAGGTCGATAATGTAAATGCCGTTGCGCTCGCCAAAGATGTATTCCTTCATCTTCGGATTCCAGCGCCTTACCTGGTGGCCAAAGTGAACACCGGCCTCCAGCAGTTCTTTCATCGTAACCGATACCAAGCTGAGTCTCCTTTGCAGTGAATTGGTTTAATGTACTCACCGTGGCTGCGGGCTCTTACTCGAAGAGAACCAATCCGAGCTACGGCAATGGATTGTAAAATTTCGAAATTCGGAATGCGGATTTCGGATTTTCTAGCAATCAAACAAAGAACAAGTTCTCTTTATCGTTTCGAGAACTGGAAGCGCTTGCGTGCGCCCTTCTGTCCATACTTCTTGCGTTCTTTAATGCGGTCGTCACGCGTGATCAATCCAGCCTGTTTGAGGGTAGATCGCAGGTCACCATTGTATTCGAGCAGCGCGCGGGTGATGCCGTGGCGAATCGCGCCTGCCTGGCCGGCCGGTCCACCGCCCTTAACGTTGATTAAGACGTCAAACTTACCAACCGTCTCGGTCAGATTCAAAGGCTGACGGATGATCATGCGCAGCGTTTCATTGGGGAAATACGTATCAAAAGGCTTGCGATTGATCTTAAAATCGCCGGCGCCGGCGCGCAGGTAAACTCTTGCCGTCGAGGTTTTTCGTCTTCCGGTTCCGTAGTATTGATTTTCAGCCACAGCTATATCGTCCTCTTAAATTAACGCCACTACTTAAGCTTGTTTTGATTGATTTGATTGCTTTGCGGTGAGTTTATATTCCTGCGGGCGTTGGGCAGCGTGACGGTGTTCGCCATCGGCGTAAACCTTGAGCTTTTTCGCCATTGCCTTGCCGAGCTTGTTCTTGGGGAGCATCCCCTGCACCGCCAGCGAAATCACCTTTTCCGGCTTCTTGGCAAACATGTCGGAAGCCGAAACTTCGCGCAAGCCTCCTGGATACAGGGTGTGGTGACGATACATTTTCTGATCGATCTTTGAGCCCTTGAGAACCGCTTTACGAGCATTAATTACGACCACGTGGTCGCCCATATCCATAAAAGGCGTCCATGCAGGGTTACGCTTGCCGCTCAGAATCGAGGCCACTTCAGATGCCAGATGCCCGACCGTTTGACCGGCGGCATCGATGACGTACCATTTGCGTTTTCCAGCGAGGTCTTTGCCGCTGGGGAAGTATGTAGACATGGTTAAGAATTCCTATTTTTAGCGAGTAAAACGCGAACGGTTAGAATACTCGGGCCTCTAAAAGATTGTCAAGGCGAGGGCTTAGCGGTTTGGCGGGGCTTTGGTAGGGCGCCTTTGTGCCGTGCTGAATCACCGGTATTCGACCCCGGTATCGAGGGAATTGGGAGTTGGGGCCAGGATTCAAATGAGATGTCTGTGCCACGATAGGCTGGAAACGAAAGAGGGGTGGCAACGGCGTGCCACCCCAACCATGTCGCCAAGAGGACTGGTGTTAGTTCAACAGCTTTGCGCTCAGAACTATAACTAGGGCTCGGTCGCCCATGGTAGCTGTTCCTACTACAACTTTTTCACCGTCCCGAAGGTTGAGGGCCGTTTGCACCTGCGTACGGTTGTCGACCGGCGACTGTGGGGTGACCCCAGTGTTGAAGGTGAACTCCCCAATCTGAATTATGGGGACACCGGATGAAGTCGGCACCAAAGAGACCTGATTGATCAAGTATTCGTAGGGCACATTAACTGCGGCTGCGGGAGTCGGCGCCCATGAAATTTCAGCCAGACCCTTACCTCTCAGCCCGCGGGGTGTTTCCGTCAAACGCTGAACTACCGAAGCAGCAAGATCATAATTCTTGAAACTCAAGGTTTCACGTAACTGTTTGAGCACGTCACGGAGCTCGGTCGGAATTTCGCGAGTCGGCGGCGTCACGTAGCCGCTGGCGTTGGACGCCCGCAGCACGTGCATGTGAAGTTCGATGTTTGGTCGCGGTGTGCCGGGCGTGTCCAGCCGTTTCAGCGCTTCTTCAATCGTAGCGAGGTTCTCAGGAAAATCGCGAACTGTAATGGTCTTAAACTCATCGTTGGCCGCCATCGATGCGCCCTTGAAGCCGCTGCCAAGCTGCCGCAATACCCTCGCCACGCTATCGGCGTCGCGATACTTGACATCGAATACCTTGCTCTTGAATCCCTTTTCGGTAACGAAGTCGCTGCCGGCCCGTTGCGCAGTACTTGCGTCTGGCTGCTGCGCAATTGCAGTGGGGATAAATGCCAGAGCTAAAATAATCGTCGTCAATACACTCTTCATATAACCAAGCATTAGTCAGCTACCTCCTAGATTCCCCTGGGAAATTTTCCTTGGGGATCTTGTTTAGTGTTTGGATAAGAAAACCAGATGATGCGAATGTTCCGGTCGTTTGTCTGCATTTCGACTCGAAGCGGTTTCTCTGGCGTCGTTGCCGGGACTGAAACAGCTAACGGATCAGTTCCAGTCACCGTCGGGAAAACTGTCGGTGCCTGGCGCGCAGAATTGTTTGTAGCGAGATCCCTATTTCCTTCATCAACCACAGGTGCCCGTGGCGTGATGTGTTTGATCCGACCATTGTGTAAAGCAGATCGCCTCGTCGCTCTTTGGCCCATTGTGCTCGGGACAGCCGCGCGTACTTCGTCTTGCTCTTTTGAACTGGGAGTAATGGAGGGTGTGGAGGCTGGCGACTTCGACTCCACACCTGTTTTCACGACCTGGTTCCGTTGATTGTCGCCAAGGAAGAAGAGCGCGCCTATCGCCATGGCCAGGAGCAAGGCTGATGATACGACTGCCCATCTGGGGTTCAGTCGGAAGACGCTGGGTATAACATCGCCCAAAGTCCAGGCTCTAGGCAAAATTGGGTCGCGCCGGATTTCCCGCAACACTTGTTGGCGAATTCCGGAATAAAGCTCTTCGCTAAACGACGGTGGCACGAAGCTTTGCACCATTCGAAACGACTTACGATACTCATCTGCTGAAACACCACACGTCGAGCAGCTGCGGACATGAGTTGTGACGAGCCTCATCTTTTCGGCGTCGAGGTCGCCGCCAACGTAAAGTGGGAGCAAATCCTGAACGTTGTTGCAATTCATCGGGCTCGCTCCTTCCTGCGGAGATAGTTTTCGCAATAGGCTTTGATCTTCTTTCGTGCGGTGCTGATCTGTGAACGCACCGTGGTTTGGCTGGAGTTCAGAATGCGTGCTACTTCTTCGGTAGACAGTCCTTCGATATCTCGCAGCACAATAGTCGCCCGTTCTTTTTGCGACAGCGTAGAAATCGCCTGTGCAATTAAGTCGCGCTGCTGGCTTGCAACCATCAGCTCTTCTGCGTTCGCCTCACGGGAAGGGAGCGCATAAGCGACATCATCGTCCGTGGCAATACGATCGTTGCGATGACGCCGTTTCTTCGAGATGTCGCGGCACACATTTACGGAGATCGTGTATAGCCAGGCAAAGAAATCCTGATCCTGCCTAAAGCGACCCAGATATTTGAAAACCCTCAAGAATACTTCCTGACAGGCATCGCGAGCGTCAGCTTCATTCCCCAGCATCCGCCAGGTCATAGTCATCACTCTTTGCTGCGACTCAATCATGATTTGTTCGAATGCCACGGTATCGCCATCGACGGCGCGTTCAATAAGACGGAGAAGTGATGGCTGATTAGGAGTCAGGGCGTTTACACTCAACTCTATCTCTAAGGCCTGAGCCATTTCGTGAGCCCCGCTCGGTATCTTTGCAAATTCAAGTCTTTCCACTGACATATACCTGAGGAAATTGAAAAGCGTTGAGATGAATTATCGCGGCCTGTTATTTAACTGCGCGGCAGCCCCGAGGTTCAACTAATTGCTGGTCACGACCCAACTCTCTTAGCGACCTAGCCCAAAAGCCTCTCCTTGGAGTGCGCCGGGTTGTCGGCGCTTTGGCCGCGGCGGCTCGGCGCCGCTTGTTGACTAATGGGTACCAGGTCGCGCAAAGCCGCGACCGACGAAAGCGCCGACAACCGGGGTTCCCGGCGCGGCAGCCGCGCTGGGGTGGCGTGGCGGCGCACTCCAAGGAGGGAGCCTCTCGCAGGACGTCGCTCTTATCGCTCCAAACAAAAAGGCTTCCGAGCATTTGCCCGGAAGCCTTTGATTTAATTCAACCCGGTAGAACTACTCCGGTTGATTTGGCTGGCTGCCGTCGTTTCTCTTTAACTTCGGCGGTGCCGGTTTCTCAACGGGAGTACCCTCCGGACTAGTTGATTCATCCGGGGTCGGCTGACGCCGCTTGAGCGTTGGACGGCCAGGCGCGCCTTCGTCTGCTCCCGGCAAGGCTCCCGCGGTTGAGGCTCTCGCATTCGATAGTCTTAACAAACGAGCTTTAACTCGCTGAAACTCTGAGGTGCTGATTACATATTCCTCGTTCTCTGGGAAGCGAGCTGCCAGCGCGAGCGCAGCTGCCCGTCTGTCCGGAGGAGCGGGGTGTGATGCGAACGCTTTGGAAATGAACCCAGGTTTCTTTTTGTTCTTGGCTTCGAGCTTTTCAAACATCGTCGCCATGGCGCTGGGATCGTAACCCGCCGCGTACATGTATTGAACGCCAAGCTTGTCAGCTTCCGATTCTGCGTTGCGGCTGAATTTCATGAAAGCGCCTAACAGTCCCAGCCCGGCAGTGTTTTGGAAGATCATTCCCGGAATGCCGCCGAGGAAGATCGAGGTGCCAAGCGCGAGATACTCGAGCAGGCCCGCTTTCGTCTGGTTTTCCAGAGCGTGCCGTGCGGCCACGTGTGCAATTTCGTGAGCCATAACACCGGCGACTTCCGCTTCGTTGTCTGCTACCAGGATCAAGCCCTTGTTTACGTAGAAGAATCCGCCCGGCAGTGCAAAAGCGTTGACTTCGTCGGAGTCGATCACCTTGATCGTGAAGGGAATTTTCGCGTCGGAATGTAAGACTACGTTCTGGCCAACCCGGTTCACGTACTCGGTGATCATGGGGTCATCCACAAACTTCGCCTGGCGGTCCACTTCGGCAGCCAGCTCCCGACCCATTTTCACTTCCTTCTCGGTGCCGCCGCTCATCTTGGAGATGATGCCTTTGTTGATGTTGCGCTTGCCGATGAGGGCAGGATCTTCGTTAACCGAAAGCGGCTTCTTCGCGCTAGTCGAAGTGGTTTTCGGCTCTTCCTTTTTGTTGTTGTCTTTCTTGGCCGCAGTCGCCGTCGTCGAGGCCGAGTCCTTTTGGGTCGACGTCTGAGATGGCGAAGTGGTTTGAGCCAAGCCCGCAATAGAGCCTGTCAGGACAGAGGCCACCAGCATTAGAGCGGTGACGACGCGGGAGAAGCTATTCATCTTAAAACCTCCAGAGATTCCGGCATTTATCTTTGCTGAAAAGAATTCTGGGGAAACACTTTCCAGGGCTCAAGGATTGAGGGGTTACTGGGGCGAAAACGACCGATTCCGAATACTCATGCCCGGTCAGGACGCTCAGGCTGTTTTCGCTACTTCAGCGCTGTCTTTGATGCCCACACGTTGGCGGATGGTTGCGCGCCAGTGATGCTACAAAAGAGTAACAGCCTGTCATTCACTCGCCAAAACCTTGATCTTTTTCGCCCTCGCGGAGTAGCCGCCAGTATAATGCACCGCCTTAGGAAAAGCTAAGAAATCTGTTGAGCCAGCTGTTGGTTGCGCCTTGAGGCGTTGTTACCTGCGTTCCGGGCTCAATTTGCTAACCATTCCCTACAATGCCTGCAAAACCATCCCGGCGAACATTTCCCACAGTTTCAATCATCGGACCCGGTCGCCTTGGCCAGGCTCTCGCTATTGCTCTTACCAGCTCGGGATACCGGGTCAAAGCATTGGTCGCGCGGCGCGCGATAAAAGCCGGGAAAATATCGGTTTTGCTCTCAACCTCCCATCGCAGAGTCGACGTCTTCTCAATGACTCAACTCTCAAAGTTGGCGCCAACCGATCTTATTCTGATCACTACTCCCGACGATGCAATTGAAGACGTTGCCAGGCAGCTCGAAGTGGCGACTTCAAACAGAAGCGGAACGAAGCGGGGCATCGTACTCCACACAAGCGGAGCACTATCTTCGGAAGTACTTTCACGATTAGCTGGCGTTGGATTTCATGTCGGGTCGCTGCATCCTCTGGTTTCAGTTAGCGAACCGTCGACGGGCGCAAAGGCTTTCGGCGGAGCATTTTTCTGCGTTGAAGGTGACGCGGTGGCTAAAAAGTTGGCAAAGAGAATCGTGACAGACTTGGGCGGAAAGAGCTTCGATATTGAGGCACAAAAAAAACCTCTGTACCACGCAGCTGCGTTGACCGCTGCCGGCCACCTGACGGCGCTCATCGATCTGGCGATGGAAATGCTGAGTGCTTGCGGCCTTGATCGCCCGACTGCACAGAAGGTCTTGATGCCTTTGGTGGAGAGTGCTGTAAATAATTTGAAAGTTTCACCACCAGAGAAAGTTCTGACTGGGACATTCGCGCGCGGAGATATGGAAACGGTGCGGCGCCACCTCGAGGCATTGTCTGGGACTGAACAGGCTGAAGCGCTGAAGGTTTACAAGCTACTGGGCTTGCGATCGCTTGGCTTGGCGACGGGACTTGATCCGAAATTAGTAGCGGATATTCGGAAGTTGATTAAGTGATCGCTCATGGATTACGAACAAGTAAAACAAATTTTCCATTTCTCATTTTCCATTTCTCATTTCTCATTGCCTGAAGCACGTGGCTTGAGACTGGAAGTTCAGAGTTCAGCCTTAGGCTGTTGCTCACCAAACGCAAGCTAAAGCTTGAACTCTGAACTTCATGTCTCATGGCCGCCTCGTAATCAGCGGCTCGGCGATGACAAATGAGAAATATGAGAAATGAAAAATGATATATGGAAAATGGTTTGAGGTTGGATCAGGTTGTTTCAAGGATCTTATTCAAGGAGACATAGATGGAACGCTCTCCCAGCGACAGTTATAGCTTGACCGTCCGTGTGAAACTCTCTAGTCGTGCCGGCACGCTTGGTGAGGTAGCCACCGCGATCGGAAGGGCCGGGGGCGACATCGGCGCGATCGATATCGTTAGCGTTGCCCGTGACCACATCATCCGCGACATTACCGTCAATACCGTTTCCAGTGAACATGAAGACACGATTGTTAACGCGGTAAAGGCGATTGAAGGAATTGAAGTGCTTCAGGTTTCTGACCGCACTTTCCTCATGCACATTGGTGGCAAGATCGAAGTAGTTTCCAAAATGCCGCTAAAAACTCGTGCCGATCTTTCCATGGCTTATACGCCCGGAGTTGCACGCGTTTGCGAAGCTATTCGCGATGATCCCGATAAAGCTTTCAACTTAACCATCAAGAAGAACACGGTGGCGGTCGTCACCGATGGTACCGCTGTGCTGGGACTTGGTGACATTGGTCCAGCCGCAGCCATGCCGGTGATGGAAGGAAAAGCCATGCTCTTTAAGGAGTTTGGCGGTGTGAATGCATTTCCTATTTGTTTGAGTACGAAAGATCCGGACGAGATTGTGCGAACTGTGAAATCGATCTCGACTGCATTCGGTGGCATCAATCTCGAAGACATTTCTGCGCCGCGATGCTTCGAGATAGAGAGTCGGCTTAAGAGTGAACTCGACATTCCCGTCTTTCACGATGACCAGCATGGAACCGCTGTAGTCGTACTCGCCGCTCTAATTAACGCGCTCAAGATCGTGGGCAAGAAAATGGGCGACATTAGAGTAGTGGTAAACGGTGTTGGGGCAGCCGGCGTTGCGTGCACAAAAATTGTGATGGCGGCGGGAGTACAGAATATTATCGGTTGTGATCAGCAGGGAGCACTCTATCGGGGGCGCGGAGGATTGAATCCCGTCAAGGAGTGGTATGCCGAGCACACCAACCCAAATGGGGAGAAGGGAACTATCCACGACGTCATCAAGAGCGCGGACGTTTTCATGGGATTGTCTGTGCCAGGTGTTATCAACGCAGAAGATGTTCAGCAGATGGCGTCAGAGCCGATAGTTTTTGCGATGGCCAACCCGACACCCGAAATCATGCCGGAGGATGCGGCACCATTCGTTGCTGTGATGGCGACTGGCCGTTCGGACTATCCCAACCAAATCAACAACGTGCTCTGCTTTCCGGGGATTTTCAAGGGAGCGCTGGCGTGTCGAGCTTCGCAGATCAATGAAGAAATGAAACTCGCCGCCGCGCACGCTATCGCTTCAATCATTAGTGAGAACGAGCTTCATCCTGAATACATCGTCCCGTCGGTGTTCGATAAACGCGTCGCCGAGGCAGTGGCATTGGGTGTTGAAGAAGCGGCGTATCAGACGGGTGTCGCGAGAAGAGATCGTGCAGCTCAGGATGTGTTGTGAAAATCAACGAACCCAAAATCCAACTCCTTGGTGCGCCGGCCAGGCGGCGCTTTGGCCAGCTACTGCTAATACGATCTATTACGCGAAAAAACCGCCGCGCTTAACAACACGATAGGTTTGTCCTCCCGCCAGGTTGTATTCATCGACTCACGCTGCGACTAAGTCGCAGCGGGCCAAAGCGCCGCCAGGTCGGCGCACTCCAAGGAGTTGACTTCTCGCCGTGAACGGTGCCGATGTGGCCGGTCCTCTGTAGACCCCGTTTGGAGATTCTCCTGCGTTCGGTCAGAATCTTGCTCGCATCCAAAGGGTAGTCACCAAGGAGAAGGTCATGAAACGCGCGATCCTCAACATTTCTTGCAGCGTTATTCTGTTGTTATTTGGGCCATTACTTTTCGCTACTTCCGTTGTCGCACAAGCTGACCTCTCGGCAAGCGGCAAACAACTCTATTCCCAGTTAAAGTCTTTTTCCCTCGGCGGCACTTCAGTCACCGTCAATGCGCTGACCTTTAATCGCGATCGCGCCCAAATGACTTTCAGCGGCACCTTCTACTTTGCGGCACCAGTGGAGGGGCGCGTGACGGGTGCAGTATTTGTGGGGAAGGGGAGGATCAGGGTCGAAGTCCCGCCGAATGACTTCGAGAAAGAGAACTTGAAGCGATTGCTTGGTATCAACGTTGTCGAATCCGATTTTGACACTGCAGTGATGAGATTTAGCGATGACACCTTTGAGAGGTTCAGTGAAAAGACGGCAGGTTCAGGGGTTGCCGGTCCGCCTGATGCCGGTGTTCAGAAACTTGCCACTGAGATGGAGGAGCGCATCCTTAAGGAAACCGGCGCAAACCTCTCGGCGCGCGTTGCCTTATCAATACTCAATCGGGAGAAACCAGGATTCTTCTTTGCAAACTTTGATGGGGGAGATCGAGGCCGCTTCAGTCTTATGCTCGATTATCAAAACCGCATACCGGTAGCTAACTTCCGTTTGAACGCCGGCGAAAAAGGTCTGCTTTTCCACTATGACTCTGGGCTGCGCAACAACGATATATGGATGGCTTTCTATTCGCAGGAAGACTATCAACGTGGGGCTGTCGGCTACTCAGACTTGAACGACATTATCAATGTCAACAACTACGAGCTGGACCTCGACCTGCGGGAACACAAGAAGAATTTGCGTTTGCACGCGCGGCTTCAATCAGAAAACAAATTCGCAAATACACGC
Source organism: Pyrinomonadaceae bacterium (assembly GCA_035273425.1). GTDB lineage: Bacteria > Acidobacteriota > Blastocatellia > Pyrinomonadales > Pyrinomonadaceae > PSRF01. The sequence continues at coordinate 69,995 of DATEPB010000056.1, forward strand.
GCGATAACATTCAGCATTGGTGAAAGCCTTGGTGAGGAAGAAAACACCAGGCTAAAAAAACAGATGCGGCTCCAGCGTGCTCGCCTTGGCACAACTGAACTCTCCTTCGCCCAGGAAGATTGGGAAGGTGGTTTTACAGTATTCCTCCCCGCTCCAGTTGAGGCCGGCAAGAAAGTGGAGCTGGAATTTACGCTTGACGGTGACTTCATGCACGATGGTCAATTGTTTATTGATCGCTATTATTACCGGTTCTTCGCGCCACATGGGGTAATCGACTCTTACTACCCGCGTTCCACGACCAGTTGGTATCCGCGTCACGGCTATCTCGATCGCTCGACTTTCAATATGACTTTTCGCCACCCTAAAAAATTACGCATTGCCAGCATAGGGTCGAGGTTGAGCGAAGAGGCTGACGCCGAGTCGAAAGATGGTGTTATCACCAGGTATGAAATGAAGCAGCCGGTCGCGCTGGCGACGTTTGCCATGGGACCCTTTGAACGACACAAGCAGGTCGGTCGTTGGGACCAGGGCGGTAGCGGTGAGCCCGTAGCCATTGAATTCAACTCTCTTCCTGGTTCAATCAAGGCGATTAAAGAAGATTTTGTTCTGGCAGAACTCGATAACTCGCTCCGTTATTTCAGTGTCATGTTCGGAAAATATCCCTACCCTGTCTTTGGGGCGGCTTATCATCCATTTTTTTTCGGCCAGGGATTCCCCAGCATGCTGATGATGCCCGCCGAGGACTCTGCGGATGTTGGGACGTACAGTTTTATCGCGCACGAGACTGCCCATCAGTGGTGGGGCAATATCGTTCTGTGGCGGTCGTACCGAGACCAATGGTTAAGCGAAGGATTTGCGGAATATTCGGGAATTCTTTACACGGGTCTCCGGGCCGGAGCGGGGAAGCGCGATGACCTGATTAATCTCAAGCGTTCGCGGTTGAAACTTCCTCCTCAAACATTAACCGGACCCGGCAAAGGAAGGCTTGTCGACGTTGGGCCAATAATTTTGGGACATCGTCTGAACACTCAAAAAACCTTCGGCGCCTACCAAACCCTCATCTACGACAAGGGGGCCCTGGTGCTGCGGATGCTCCACTTCCTTTTTACCGATCCGGCCACCGGCGACGGCGAACCTTTCTTCGCCATGATGCGAGACTTTGTTAATCGTCACCGCGATGGAGTTGCGTCGACCGATGATTTTCGTTTAGTTGCGAATGAGCACTTTATCAAGACTCCGATTGCTCGAATGTATCGCATGACTAGCCTGGACTGGTTTTTTAGCCAATGGGTATATCAGTCTGACTTACCGTCATATCGCATGGAGTATCAACTTCAGGATCAGCCTGACGGAAAAGTCTTACTGACAGGTAACGTAATCCAGGAAGGCGCTCCCAACGACTGGTTCATGGTCCTGCCCGTGGGGCTGAGCTTCGGTGGCAAGCAGACAGTTATCACTACGGTAGCTGCCGATGGACCGAAAGCTCCTTTCTCGATCAAGCTCCCAATGAGGCCGACAAAGGTGGACTTGGACCCGGATCGTTGGGTGCTTTCAGAAAACACTTCAACGAAACGGAATTAGACAATCAGTAATGTACCGAGTCATTCGTGAGGCCAAAAATGTTCTTCTGATTGTTCTGGGCATCCTTTCCGCCGGTTTGGGCCTGAAGGGTTTTCTACTTTCAAGCCGGTTCATCGACGGAGGCGTCACCGGTGTGTCCATGCTGCTGTCGAACATCTTCGGATGGCAGCTCGCGATTCTGATTTTGGTTATTAATCTTCCGTTCATCGCGCTGGGCTTTCGTCAGATCGGAAAACTATTTGCACTCAAAAGCATTCTCGCGATTACCGGACTTTCTTTGGTACTCGCGTTTTTGAAGTATCCCGACGTAACTCCGGACAAATTGTTAACTGCGGTCTTTGGAGGGTTCTTTATTGGCGCCGGAATCGGCCTGGCGATACGTGGTGGCGCAGTTTTGGATGGAACTGAGATCGCAGCGCTGTTGATCAGTAAAAGCAGTCATATCCTCAAGGTAGGCGACGTTATTCTCATCTTGAACGTCGTGATCTTTTCAGCCGCAGCGTTCTTTCTCGGAATCGAGTCCGCTCTGTATTCGATGCTAACTTACTTCGCGGCCTCGAAGACCATCGACTTTCTCATCCATGGCGTGGAGGAGTACACCGCTGTCATCATCATGTCCGAGCGTAGCGACGAAGTCAGGCAGGCAATACTTCGAGACTTGCACCGCGGAGTTACGATATACAAAGGACGCGGTGGCATGAGTGAATCAGAGCAGGACATTTTGTTCTGCGTCGTCACGCGACTCGAGATTGGTAGGGTAAAGAAAACTGTTCGTGACATAGATCCAAACGCGTTCGTGGTGGTCCATGCACTCGCCGACGCTGAAGGTGGCGTCGTCAAACGGCTGAAACTGCAAGCATAGAAATTCTCGACTAAGAACCCTGAGCTACTCGAATGCAGTTCAGAGTTCAAGCTTCAGCTTGTGTCTTACTGAGCGTAACCACAGCCTAAAGGCTTAACTCTGAACTGCTTGTAGTTTTCGTTACGTGCAGCCTAGAGGCTGAACTCTGAAACTACTTGTTTTTTCCAAACTAAAAGAAGAGGTTTGATAAATGTCTACCAAAAAGGCAGTCACTCCTGACGCATGCATGCAATTGGGCCTCGGCTTCATGGCCTCGAAGACGTTGCTCAGTGCGATTGAACTCGGCTTGTTCACGGTCCTTGCAGATCGTTCACTAAATGCCGAGCAACTCACCGCTAAGCTCAAACTCCACCCGCGCAGCGCGCTCGATTTCTTCGACGCGCTCGTTTCGCTTGGCATGCTCGAACGCAACGACGGTGTTTACAGCAATACTCCAGAGTCAGACCAATTCCTGGTCCAGGGAAAACTCAGCTACCTCGGTGGGATGCTGGAGATGGCTAACGAACGGCTCTACAAATTTTGGGGTAACTTGACTGAAGGGCTGCGCTCGGGTGAGCCGCAAAATGAAGTGAAGGCCGGTGGTCCTGGTTTGTTTGAAACTCTCTACACTGACCCTGAACGACTGCGTCTTTTTCTTGCCGCCATGACTGGTCTCAGCCTCGGAGCCGCAATGGGTATCGCCGAGAAGTTTCCCTGGAAAGACTATCAAACAGTGATTGATGTTGGTGGCGCCCAGGGAGGACTGCTGGTCCAACTCTGCCTTCGGCACCAGCATCTGCGCGGCAGCAACTTCGATTTGCCCATTGTTGGCCCAATCTTCGAAGACTATGTGTCGGCAAACGGACTAAGCGATCGCCTTACTTTTTTACCTGGAAACTTCTTCGAAGAGCCGCTGCCAAAGGCTGACGTGATTACGATGGGCCATATCCTTCACGATTGGAATCTGGAGGAGAAACGAATGCTGTTGGATAAGGCGTACGCGGCTCTGCCGGAAGGCGGATCGCTAATTGTCTTTGAGGCGCTGATAGATGACGAACGAAGGAAGAATCCATTCGGGTTGTTGATGAGCCTCAACATGCTGATCGAAACGCCGGGAGGGTTTGATTACACCGGACGTGACTGTTCGGAGTGGATGCGCGATGCCGGGTTTTCTTCAACTCGAGTCGAGCATCTGGTCGGACCTGACTCGATGGTAATTGGAACTAAGTAACAAGAGAGAG
>DATEPB010000057.1:0-32913 GCA_035273425.1 Pyrinomonadaceae bacterium
GTCCTTGATGCCACCTTCGCGAAGGGCCTTTCCAGCGCTGGCGTCAGAAGAGGTTCGCCCTGATCGCACTCTTGAGACGCCACTCAACATTGTCGTTCCACAAGAAACCAGGAGTGCCGGCGAACGGACGACGACTCGGATAGTTCTCTTTGTCCTTTTCATCTGCGCGGTAGCGGCTGCTTTCTATGCCGGCAGACGATATAGAGGCACTATTCCCTACATCGATCAAAGCCAACCAATCGCCGAGGCGGTCGCAACTCCGACACCTACTGATGACCCAGCAGTAAGATTTGGGAACGCTCGGCGGCTGGTAGATGCCGATCCGGCCGGCTGGCTAAAAGGTCTCGTAACCCAGGGAGTGCAGAATCCCCTACAGTCTTCAGATCCGGAATTTCTGTACCTTTACGGGCGTGCTTCCCTGCTAACGGGAAACAATGAAGAAGCCCGACAAGCCTTCGAAGCGGCGATTGCAAAAGCGGCGCTCAGTCCATCACCCGCAAACTCAACCCTCGGCAAAGAGGCAGCCTTTGGGCTGGCGGCCGTGGCACTTAAATCTGACAAAGACAGACCAGCCGCACTCCAGCGCTTCAACGACGTAATGCAAAGTCAGACCCCGTCGACTACGTCGCCGCTCGGCTCTCCGGCCAGTTCCCCTCGCGGGTCCCCATTGGGCTTGCCGTAGCTTGCCTTCTCTGCTCGTTGGCCAGTCTTCGACTCAAGTTCGAAACTGCACCTCAACGAAAGGCATCCAAACGCGGGACAACTTACGAACAGATGCCAGAATTGAAGCTACAACAAAGCAGGCTCGATGGTCGCTATGACATTGTTGAATGCCTGGGCCGAGGCAGCTATGCAGAGATCTACGTCGCTCGCGACAACGCGGCGACGCCAGGTGCGCCTTCGACAGTTGTAATCAAGGCGCTCAACATGTCACTAAACGACTTTCCTGATGCCGAACTGGAACGCACTCTCGTTGAAAATTTTCAAAATGAGGCTGTGGCGCTTGACCGAGTTCGTCATCCGCACATCATTAGCCGTCTCGGACACGGAACAGCAATCGACCTCTCTGACACTACCTTTCATTACATCGTGCTCGAATACCTGTCGGGGGGCGATATGTTCGCTCTATCGCGGAACCGTCCCATTCCCCTCGATAAGGCACTCTTCTACCTCGAGCAAGTCTGTTCAGGATTGGCTTACGCTCACCGGTGCGGCGTCATTCATCGAGACATCAAGCCCCAAAATCTGTTACTGAATTCCGACCGCCGGATCGTAAAGATAGCCGATTTCGGGGTCGCGCGTTTGGAAGCTTCCGAAGGCGCAATTACGCGCGTCGGAACAAATATTTACTCGGCTCCCGAACACAACCCGTTGGTCCACACCGGTCAACTCGATACCGGAGCGCTGCACATCCGCAGCGAACAACTGACCCCGGCGGCAGATATTTATTCGCTCGCGAAAACGGCCTATACACTCCTGGCCGGAGAATCTCCGCGCCGCTTCGCGCAACATCCTATTCGCGAGCTGCCGGCTTCGATCGCTAATGAGCACTGGTCGCAAGCCGTCTTGCGAGTCCTTGAGAAGGCCACCCAAACTCAGGCGGACCAGAGATATCAAACAGTCCTGGAGTTCTGGGATGAGTTGGCTGAAGCCGGGCTGCCACCAACTCAACTGCTGAGCGAGGCGAGACACAGAAAACCCAGCGCTGACTTGAGCGTCGACCCGGTAGAGATCCCAAATGCCCCGCCTAAGGCGCATTTCGAACCAGTGATAGCGGCAACGGAAGGAGCGCATGAGGACGAAGTACACTTGGAAGGGAGCGACATCACCGGCTACTCAAAATCAAGACCCGCCGGCCTTCCCGATTATCCGCCCCTCACGCGAGCGATCGAGCCGGAGAAACGGCCCAAGATTGTGGTTCGCGTTGACGAGGCTACGGCAGCTAACGGGCTGAAAACAACGCTAGATCGTAAGCCGCTTGAAGTTGCCAAAGCTAAGAGTGGGCGATTGCCTGCGCATCCGCGGGCCCCGGTTGGCCCACGTCGGGCGCGTCCATTCGTGGTAGCCGCTATTCTCGTCGTGGCGTTTGCGGGGATGTTGCTCGCAACCCATCGCTATGTCACCTCGCGGTGGAATCCGCTTACCAGCCTTGCCAGGGTCAGTGACGTTTTTGTAATTGGGCGCGAAGGTGTTACAACAACGGACGTCAGGTTGCGGCCAGATGCCAGCACAGCCAATCCACCCATCGGTTTAGCCGAAAGCGGCTCGCGTGTGAAGATCCTGGGATCGGACGACAACTGGTACGAGGTACAGGTGCTCGAACATGGTCGCGCTAAGACCGATCCCTTCACCTCCGACCGTGGCTGGATAAACAAACGATTCGTAAAGTTTGACTAAGGGGACCACCATCGGTTCCCAAGGTCCTGGTAATGTCCTGGAAGATTAAGCGCTGCCGCTTTTTACTATTCACTCTTTACCATTTACTATTCACAACCTATGGGCCTCCTTGAAACAATTCGAAAATGGATCGACGGCGAAACTGGCGAAGACTTGCTCGAAGTTGCAGACGAGCATGCTAAGCCCCGACGCGTTTGGGAAGAATTCCTGGTGAAGATCGCGCGCGAAATTGAGGCAGTTATGCAACGCGAGATGTTTACCCCACCGGGTGGACCAACCTACATTCCCCGTGAATACGTGGTCTATCTCAGCTCTGACGACGACAAAGACTGGCAGGGTGACAAACGTCGCGGCCTCGAACAGGGTCTCTTCCATGTGTTGTCTGAGCGGGCGAAAGAATTGAGCGGTTCAACTCAACTGGCGACTAAGTCGTTTGCAGTTGAACTTCGCGTTGATGGCACACTCGAGAAAGGCCAGTTTCGCGTGCAGGGCGTGTGGGATGAAACTGAGAGCGGTCACACTCAGGTCACGCCACGGGTCGCGCCGAAAGCTCCGGCACCCGCCCTAAACTTCCAGGATACAATTCGCGAACGCGCCGACGGCAGCAGGGATGAGGTCGAGTTAAACGATGGCAGCGAACAGACCGTGGTGCGTCCACGGATTCAGGAGCTCTATTCGGTTGAGTTGTGGAAAGAAGGAGTGCGTGAAGCAGTCGTTCCGATCACCAAGCCTGAGATTACGATTGGCCGCGGCTCCCGATCAATTACGGTTGACCTGCCTTTAAAGGGTGATCCGGAAGTGAGTCGCGTGCATGCTGTATTGACCCGCGAAAACGACGGCCGCTATTGGATAGTTTCGAAGGGACGTAATCCTACGATGGTCGGCGGGCGCGAGGTCCCGCGAGAAGAACGCGCCGAGGTCAAGCCAGATCAGAAGATCGCAATTTGCGACTTCATTATCAGAATCCAACCTAAATAGTCTCGAAATCAATCGAGGAACCTATCCACAGATTAGGCTGATTTCGCAGATTAGGGACCATCAGCCATGCCGTAGAATTGAATCTGCGGAATCAGCGTAATCTGTGGATTCTCTATTTTGCAGGAAACACACACCAGCACTCCCAACCTGGCATCCACGCTCGCAGCAGAAGAGCAAAAGCTTCTTGCCTGCATCCACTGCGGCCTGTGCCTCGAGGCATGCCCCACCTACGTCGTTACCGGAGATGAAAACGACGGTCCACGCGGCCGCCTGTATCTCATGCGGGCCGTTGGTGAAGGCCGGCTCCCAAATACTTCGCCATCATTTGAGCGACACATTGATCGCTGTCTGGGTTGTCGGGCCTGTGAACAAGTTTGTCCTGCCGGCGTTGAGTATGGACAACTTCTGGAGGCGGCCCGCGGTGAGTTGTTCACCACATCTGCGGACAGAGGATCTAATTACGGCCTGCTGCGATTTGTGCTGAAACATGTTTGGCTCCACCCCGCTCGACTAAAGTTCACCTTTTCTACCGCACGTGTCTTCCGCAACTCGGGATTAGCAGGGCTGATTCGCCGTTCGGGCATCGGTAGACTCTTTTCGAAGCGAATTGAATTTGGGCTCGCACTTCTGGAAAGCTCAAAGGGCGTGCATTTCAAACAAGGAAGTCGCACCGAACACCTCACGTCAAAGTCCGCGCTGAATGGGGATCAGGGAGGTTCCCTTTTTACTGGTTGTGTCGGCGCCGGACTATTTGGGCGCGTAAACGATGCTACGGCGCGAGTGCTGAAAGTGAACGGATTCGCCGTTGAAACCCCGGCTGAGCAGGTCTGTTGTGGAGCTTTGCACGCGCACGCCGGAGATCTTGACGGCGCTCGCACGCTTGCCCGCACCAACATCAACGCCTTTTCGAAGTCACCTGACTCACCAATCATTACTAACGCTGGGGGCTGCGGAGCGATGTTGGCGTCCTACGGTCATCTACTGGAACACGAATCCACCTCTGAAGAAGCACGCCAATTCAGCGCTCGCGTCCGCGACGTCAGTCAACTGCTTGAAACGGTAGAAGCAAAGATCGGTTCAGAGTTACCTACAGAAACTGTGACTTACGATGCATCTTGTCATCTACTCTATGGTCAACACGCGGGCGAAGCGCCACTCAAGTTGATAGGAACTGTGCCAGGACTCAACTTTGCCAAGCTTGAAGGATCAGAAAGGTGTTGCGGAGGCGCAGGCATCTACAATCTCATGGAACCAGAAATGTCGGGAGCAGTCCTCGCGGAGAAACTCAACAACATCGCGCAGACTGGCGCATCACTTCTGGCCACAGGTAATCCAGGCTGCCAAATGCAGATTGGCGCCGGTGCTCGGTTGAACGGAATGAATCTCAGCGTTTGTCATCCGATTGAGTTACTCGACGAGTCGTATCGTCGCGCTGGATTTTACGAGGGAGGTAGCGACTAAATCAGCGGCAAGAGCTTAAACTTTAAAGTCCTCGCTATCTTCGCTCCCGTCTTGCTTCTGGTCGGAGTGGCTGGTTTCTTAATCCCGGCCGATAAAAGCCTCACGAGTGGAGCACCAGCTTACAACGTGTTTCATATCGTGTTCGGGTTGATCGGCCTGATTGTCGTCTGGTTCCAAAGAGAGCTTACCCTCAGTCTCTTCAATGCGGGGTTTGGACTGATTGATTTGTACCAGGCCGCCGCGAGTTATCTCAATCTTCTACCAAAACAGTATTTCCTTTGGACACCAGTTGATGATATTTTGCACATCGTCATTGGCCTCGCATTACTCATCATAGGGTGCTACGGCTTGTTCAAGTCGAGTCCGCGCTCCGCGGGCTGAAATCCCACTCTCGCTCACCTAACTTTATAAGGTAGCGACGCCGAAACATCGGAGGCGACCAAATGAGTGCAACCAGCAAAGTAGCTGACTCCAGAGACCGGCTGACCATTCCTGAACTGCGTCGCATGAACTTCGAGCAACTCAGCGACGTGTACCGTTCAGCGAAACCACCGGGATCTCTTTCAGATCTTAATGGCGATGCACGCGGCGCCATGTTGGCCTGGCGTTCACCAGCTACTGGTCCCTTAGCGCGGTTGTTGGAAGCGATGGGAGCTTCGCCGAAGTTTCCCTGGGAAGGGAAAACATTTCAGAGCGAACACTCAGACAAGGGAGCGGGAATAAATCGGATCAACCTGTTTACGAAGATGAAGTGGTTTCCGTTCAGCACCAGGTTTGATAAATCGTTTCTTGATGGGAAGCCGAGTTTCGTACTGGATTACTCGGGTCAGGGTAATCCACCACTCATTGCGCAGATCGTGGATGAAGTTCGTGAGGTTGGTCCCGGCGTCTACATGGGACCGGCGGCAATCAAGATGAGCGGCAAGCCGCGACCTGTATTGTTCTTTGCGGTCTATTTTCCGTGAACGAGCTGGCCACCTACGATGGTGAGTCGTACCTTGCCATCCTGGTCCAGGACCACGAGGTCAGCACGTTTCCCTTCCCCGATGGAACCGCACTCACTGTCCAGGCTAAGTAGCCGCGCCGGATTACCTGATGCCATCTTCGATACCTCTAAATCGGACGCCCCCACCTCTTTCATAAGTCGCACAGCATCAAGCATGCTGATCACTGAGCCCGCAATACTGCCAGCCGAGTTGCTGGTGCGTCCATCTTTCACCCGGATCGTTTCGCCCCAGATCTGGTAGTCGCCATCTCCAAGTCCAGCCGCCGCCACAGAATCACTGATCATGGTCAGATGATTGGGAGTTTTCGTCTTTAGCAACAGTTTCAAGATTTGCGGGTCGAGGTGCACCCCGTCGGCGATGAAATCGCAAGTCACCTCATCGCGCAAGAGACCCCACGCTACTGGTCCAGGCGCGCGATGGTGCAGCGGCGACATCGCGTTCATGAAATGCGTCATGTGACGAGCGCCTGCCTCAAATACCTGGTCTAGCAAATCAAACTGCGCTCGGGTGTGCCCTACGGAAACGATCCAGCCTCGACTGGTCAACTCACGTGTTAGCGCGACTCCGCCCTGGACCTCGGGAGCAACCGTCATCATATGTTTTAGATTGGGATTGGTGAGAACCGGCAAATCGGAGACATCAGGCGATCCAGAGTAGGTTCGGAAGTAACTGGTGCGCAGCGCTCCACACTGAGCTGAATTTACGAAGGGACCTTCATAATGCACGCCGAAAATACGTGCGCCCTCGTTGCTATCTGAAGCTTCACGTATTGCTCGAATGGCCAGTTCATAGTCGGCTACTGGTCCAGGCACGAGTGTCGGCAACCAACCTGTCACACCTTGGGACGCCAGGAATTTGGATAGCCGGACAAGATCGGCAGCGTTGGCTTCCATGGTGTCGACACCAACTGCGCCATGAATGTGAACATCAATAAAGCCGGGAAAAAGTGTTGCGCCTTGAAGGTCAACAACTGAGTCCGCTTTCGGCAACGTGGCTTGAGCATCGAACACTTGGGTAATAAGCCCGCCTTCGATCAATAGGGCGGCTTTCTCTGATACGCACTCCGGGAGCACTACCTTCGCATTTGAAAGGAGACTTGTTGTTGTTTCAGATGTTGGCAAATTTATTATTGGGATTCTTGTTGTCCAGGATTTATTGCTCCGTGATTGTATCACCGCATCGAGAAGCCATTCCTGGATAAGAATCTGCCCGCGGCACATTTCTATGCGCGCGGGCAGATGTTTTTCAATCCGGCCAGCGCCCTATGGCGGGCTACTACCGGAACGACTGAGTTGAAGCTTCTAGAAGATGAACTTCGCTCCCAGTTGGATTGTACGAGGGTCGCGCACCGTAGTGACAGCACCGAAATTCGTGGATGTAACGTTAGTGCTCAACACTCTAAAGTTGGTGTGGTTGAAGACATTAAATGCTTCGCCACGAATTTGTAATCGAGTCACTTCCCCGAACCGGAATATCTTGGTCATGGTGAAGTCAACACGGTGTGTTGGCGGTCCCTGAATTACGCCGCGGCCGGATGAACCCGGGAAATTACTCAGGCCCGTGGCGGTTGCAGCCGGATTAGGCTGGAAGCACGACGTATTGAACCACTGTTGCAGTGTCTGGGCGCCGCCTGAGTTTGGATCGCAAAGCAGGTTCGGCCTGTTTCCGGCAACTGCCGCCGGGTTATTGCCTAAGCCCGCCGCATCGTAGCTCGAGGTCGTGGCGGTGAACGGAAGTCCTGAATTCAAGGTCACGATACCTGAGGCCTGCCATCCACCCAGGACGTGTCCGACAAATCCGTGCTGGTCCTTGTACCACGGCAGTTCATAGATGTAGTTAGCTGAAAAAATGTGGCGGCGATCGAGAGTCGCCCTGCCGTATTCCCCAGGGATATTGTAAGAATCCTGCGGAGCGGTAGAACGATCAGTTTGGTTATCGGTCAGGTTCTTGGACCATGTATACGACGTGCTGATCTGAGACGCACCACCGAAACGACGCTGTCCGAAGATCTGCAAGCTATGGTAGTTCGAGTTGTACCGAGGTTGTAGCATCGTGATTGAGCGGTAACCGCGGAACGGGCGAATCTGATCGAGAATCGCGTTGTCCGTGAAGGTGGTGGCCCCAACCACGTTTGGATTTCCAGTTGCCGTGGCCGTGTTGCGGAAAGCATATCCAGCCGGCTGGCACCGAACCAGAGTTACGCCGGCAGTTGCAAAGCTATTGTTGCCCGGGGCGCAGAAGGTATTCAGAGCCCTGCCCGGAGGAAGGTCATTGAATTCAGTAACGCCGACGAGGTGGGTACCCTTGGAACCGTAGTAGCCCACTGTCACCACCGTCTTGCTGTCAAGCTGATGCTGAAGATCCAGCGACCAATGCTGCATGTACGGGGTTTTCCAATCCGTATCCATACCGCGAATGGTTGACGCTGCCGCTGACGGCGGCGAGGTCGTACCTGCGGCCGGGTTATCCAGACGCGTATTGGTAATGGTGAAGTTCTCCTGGTAAGGAGGATTCAGCCCGACGATTTGCAGCGCAAAACCATTTAAGAACTGTTCGTGGAAGATGCCGTAGCCGGTACGAACGGCGGTCTTACCTTTGCCAAACGGATCCCAAGCCAGACCAATTCGCGGAGCAAAATCGCGCCCGGGCGTTCTGGCAACCTCATCGCCATAAGGAGAAATAGTGGGGGTGCAGTTCACCGCGGTCTGGAAGTTTTGCGAGTTAACAATTATGCCGTTACAGAAGTTGCCGCTGCCCGCGACCCTGTTACCGGCGCCGGTGACAGTCGGGGCCGCGGTCGAACTAAAGAGCGCCGGATCAAAATTCGACAAGCGACCGTTTCGATCGTTTGGTTGACCAAATCGCGAGTAACGAACACCCAGGTAGAACGTCAGACCTGAGCGGAAGCGCCATTCATCCTGAGCGTAGGCTTCGATATTGGCCTGGCGGAAGTCAGCTGTGTAATCGAAGCGTCCCTGGACGAAGGTCGCTGCATTACCGACCAAAAAATTCGCCCAACGTTGAAGGTTTTGATTCAACGTGCTGGCAGTAACACCTGCAGGGAGCGTCGTTCCGAAGGTGGTGAAGATCCCCTGATTGGCTCCTGTAGCATCCGTCACCAGCGCATTCTCGTTTTTGCGGTACTTGGAGTAAGCGCCGCCAAACTTGAGCGTATGCGTTCCTTTTACCAGGGTCAGATTAGCCCCCATGTTGTGTTTGTTTGAAAAGTTGTCGTAAGGCCCGAAACTTGTCAGCCCGCTAAAGCCATTGCCCGACACCGATGTGATTCGGTCGCGAGTGTTTGTAAACGGCAAGGTCACCGGGTTGCTTGAATTTACGAGTGCCAACAACCCAACGTTACTACTGAGAATCGCGCCATACGAGAAGGCGTATCGGGCCTCAATAATCGCATTCGGACTAAGCGAAAACGTGGTTTGGAATGCGTGCGTCTTACCGGGTGAATTGGTTTCGGTCGTTGACACACCAGGCAAACTGCCGCCGCTCGAAAACAGTGAGTTAACGTCAACTGTTGGAATCTTATCGTTTTCAAAACGATAGAAGGCTGACCAGCTATCAGTGAAGTTGTGATCCAGCTTGAAAATCTGTTGGCGGAAATTCGCCACGTTTTGGGCCGCCGAGTTCAATGCGAAATTTGCACCGTTGGGCTGCGGCAAACGGTTGTAAATCTGTTGGATGTATAACTGGGCAGCTGGATTGAGCAAGCCTGCGGGCAGCGGGGTACCTGCCGGAAGGATGTTCGCACCAGTACATGTTGCTCCGACCACATCGTTACGATTTATACACACCGGGATCGGGAAAATTCCCTGTCGCAGGTTTGCGTCCGGTACCGTCGCTACCAGCGTTGGATAACGAATGTCGCGACGCTCTTCAGCCGAAAAGAAGAAGAAGGTCCGCGGAACCCTGGAACCAACGCCGCCATTCCCTTCGCCGAAGTTGAACATGTAGACCGGGCCGCCGATCGTTCCTCCAAAGTTGTGGTAACGGAATGGGCCGCGTCTTGCTTTTCCATTGGAGTCCCTGCCAAACGGGGGCGCCGCCGTCGAATTAGTTATGAAGTCATTAGCGTTGAGCTTGTCATTTCGCCAAAACTCAAACAACGACCCATGAAATTTATCTCCGCCGGACCGCGTAATGATGTTGACCTGGCCACCACCGCTATTGCCGGTTTCTGCCGGATACAGACTCCGCAAAACTCTGAATTCCCCAATCGAGTCGATGCTGGGATATGCCTGGATCGTGATGTTGGACCCGCGGTCGGTGATGTCAGCGCCATCGACGAGGAAGGTGTTCGAGCTACTGCGAGCACCATTGACCGAGACGTTGACGGTGTTTGCCTGTCCCGCAGGATTCGTCGTACCGACGTACACCTGATCGGCGAGGTCATTCGAAACACCAGGAGCAAGAGTAATAAGCTGGACGAAATTGCGGTTGTTTACCGACAACTCGCGTACCTGATCGCCATTGATGACTGTCGAAGCTGTGGGAGTAGTGAGTTCGACGGTCAACTGGTCGGCAGCCACTGTCACAACCTCGGAGACGTTGCCAACCTCGAGCACGACGTCAATCAGACGGCGTTGGTTCACGTCAAGCTTGGCGCCAGTTTGCTGGGCCTTCTTAAAGTTTGGCGCTTCAACGGTCACGGAATAGGTTCCCACCGGCAGCGATGGCGCTGAAAACTCGCCCTCGTCACCGGTGGTTAATGTCCGAACCACGACGTTCTTTGCTTCGTCGGTGATCGTTACCGTAGCGTTCGGCACGGCCGCGCCGCTAGTATCCCGAACTGTTCCGCCAATACTTCCAGTTATGTCTTGTGCGAATGCTGCGCCACTAATGCCGAAGAGTAGAACTACGGCTAGTGATAAAAAACGGAGCATGACTGTAGAGTGGTGCTTCATAGGGGTGTCCTCTTTCGTTCTTCTTAACAATTGTAAGCTGAAGTCTATCTGAAATCCTGACGGAGACTTAGATTTATACACCCGCCTGTCGATTGGAACAAGATGTTTATTGTCGTAATTAGCACAGAAAACAGCTTGGTCCGCCGAGCTTTGTAATCTAAGCGCCGACGACTGCAAGCCTGCTAAACCAAATCACGGTTTTCGGATCGTCTACAACCAATTTGGTGTTACGTATACAGGTTGAACCAGGGTTCGTTTTCTTCTTTTGGTAGAAATACTTTCTGGGCTGTTGCCTCGTTATTCTACCGCGGCGACGCCGTTTTCTGAAACGCGCCACTACTCACCAGCTTCAGATATTCTGTCTGGGGATTTAGCTCGCTCGGGCGAATGGTAAAGTCGTAGGAAAAAAGAATCACACCATCTGATCCAACGCCACGAGCCGCCACAATTTTTTCCACAGTTGAATTTGCAGGAATGCGGTATGAGCCGATGCCGGCCCAGACTTTACGCCCGGCTGCGTGCGCGGTCGTTGACGCAACCTCGATCTGCTTTTGAAATACCGCCGTGTCTGTCGAATAGGCCATCGGGCAAACAACGTCGAGAATCCCCATCTGTAGCCAGCGGCGCCAATCCTGAAATCGACGCGAGAAGGCGTTTTCATCGTTGGCGAACACTGCCGCTGAAACGATAACTCCGGGCCTCCTGATTTTTACCCCCTGATAGACGCGCGCCACCAGGTTCGTGATCTGTTCGCGTTGATAGTCAGCAAATAGCTTCGGGTGCAACTCGGCCGCAGCTAGTGGATTGATCTTAACTGCGTCTTCTAAAGCGCGTCGTTCATCCCCCGAAAGTTTTCTCCTAATCCACTTTTGAAAGCCGTTCAACGATGTCCGGCTGTAGTCAAAATCAGGACTAGCGAGCCTGACATAATCAAAGTGCAAACCATCGACGGCGTACCTCTTCAACACGTCCATCCAAATCTCATAAATATGATCGCGAACTCGTGCGTTGCTGGGCCCAGTGTAAATTCCTTCCAATTCCTGCCGATTCGCTTTAGACCACTCCACGATCCGTTCTCGATAACGCGGATCTCGGGGCGACATTCGATAAAGCTCGGCCGCAACTGGTTTAGGAACAGCGAGCCACTCAGGATGTTTGTGATAGACGTGGCGAGTATCGGTCGGTAAGGCATCAAGGTTTGCCAACAAACTAGTGTTCAGCCACGCATGCACCTTTAAGCCCTGGTCGTGAGCTTCGGAGATCGTTAGTCCCAGCGGGTCAAAACTCTTCGGCTGGTCCTTCAACTCGGCGGCTCGTGGTTCACGTTTGGAGCGATAATACGCATCGCCCCGGCCACGTACCTGAACTATCAAAGTGTTAAAGCCGTTGTTCCTGGCTGCCGCAACCATGGCCCGAATCTTTTCAGGCGACGTTAATGTGGTGCGCACGACCCAGAGTGCGCGCACTTCTCCGTCGGGGACACCTGCAATGCGGGATGGTAGGTTGGCTTCTGAACGAGAGGTTGGGTTAAGAGCGCTGAGAACTGGTGCACAAATTAAGGCTATAGCAATCAGTGCCCACAGGCGAAGACTTTGATGTCGCGGCATCTTCAACAATTATGGGCGGGATTTTTACTCCCGCCCAGATTACCGATTGGTTCAGAAAGTGTAGCGCAGTGCCACTTGAATAATACGCGGTGTATACAATCCATGGTTACCGGTAATGGCGCCAAAGTTGGCTGCGGCGATGTCAGTCACAGGCGTTCCATACCAGGGATGGTTGAAAGCATTGAACATGTCCGCCCGCAACATCACCCGATGCCCTTCCCAGGGCATTTCGAAAAACTTCGAAATCCCAATGTCGACTACTTTCTGTCCGTCGCGGAAGAAGGTGTTGCGGCCAATGATGCCGTTCCCAAAATCTGCAAGAGTTGCCGCTCTAAACGCGGAACGCGGTAACGCATCTCGCGAAGTCGAGGGATGGTCCACGCCTCGCCCCAGTATCGAAGTATCGATAATCACGGGACGACTCTCGATAAAGCTGTCGAAATTCAGGTCAACGCCTGCGGTATTCCTGACACTGAAAGGTGTGCCGGCTGCGAATCGAACCACAGTCGCAACCTGCCAGCCTCCCAACGTCTGGCCTAATAGATCTTTTCGTGCGTTGAAGAACGGCAACCGGTAGGTTCCGTAGAAGGTAAAACGGTGTGGCGTATGGAATAGCGACAAACCACGCGCAGTCCGGGAAATATTACCGGTCTGATTGGTATCGCCACTAGCCACTCCTACGTCAGTCGCCTCGGAAGTCGTGTCGATCGACTTGCTCCAAGTGTACGTAGTCTGGAAGTTAAGACCCTTACTCAGCTTCTTGGTCCATTCAACCTGGAGCCCGTTGTAGTAACTCCAGGACGAATTACTGACGAGCAGGTTCTGGGCATAGCGCGGGTCAGGCCGGCGTTCATTCGTTCTGGGCACGCGAAGGCTATACTCAGTTGCGCCGATTGGAACGACCACGGGACAAGCCGCAGTTAACGTCGTAGCTGTGGTGCCGGCGCATTCCGCATTTGCGGCGACCCTAATGATCTGACCCCGTAGCGCCACTGGATTGTTCGGATGATTCACGACCAGCACGCCATTAACGGGATCGTGCACCGGCAGATTCCCCTGCGCGAATCGCAGCAGCCCAATTCCACGGTTGCCGGTGTAACTAATTCGCAGTGCTGAGTTGAATGGCATCGAACGCTCGATACTCAGGTTCCACTGTTGGGTGTAAGGCATCTCGAGATCCTGTTCGACAATAGTGATGGAATGTCGCGAGGCCTGAGGGCCGGGAACGAACACGAAGCCGCGCGTGGGATCCGCGTAGTCATGAGGATTGAAGTCTGCCGGGGCCGCGGTCGTAGTTGCCGTCAGGGCCTTCTGCAGCGAGTTTGGCGGATTGAAACGCAAGCCAGCGCCGCCCTGAGAAAAGACAGACTGGAAAACTCGTCCATCGTAAATTCCGTATCCGCCTCGAACTGATGAATTACCGGGACCGCCGAAGACCTTGCTCAGAAAACCTTCCTTGAAATCTGGACTCCAGGCAAACCCAACTCGGGGTTCGATGTTGTTCTTATCGTCCCCATAGATGTAGTCAATCCGGCCTTCCGCCTCTTCCGGTGCGGCGACGTACTCGTATCGCAGTCCCAGGTTGAGCGTCAGGTTAGGCCTGATTCGCCAGTTATCTTCGCCGTAGACGTTGTACTCTCTGATTCTGTTCTCGAGGTAGAATGGACCATAACCCCTGGTAAAGCTGGCGACACATCCATTCAGGAAGGCATTCAATCCACTGCCATAGGGAATCGCGTCACAGGTGGTGGCGCTGAAATTGTAGAACCCCCGGGAAAAGCTATCGGCGAGATCGTCAAGACTCTGGCGGCGAATATCCGTGCCTGCCTTGAAGAAATGATTTCCCCCAAAAAGTGTAGAGAGGTTGTAAACGAACTGATGATCAGTTTGGTAACGTTGGATTGGGAATCCCCCGGCATTTCCGATAATCGTCCCACCCGCAACTGCTGACGGGTTTTGAAAGCGAATCACTGGAGTGTCATTTCCTGCAGCGATGTTTACCAGTGTCGTACGCAAACCGAGACCGTAGCGAAACTCGCCCACCGTCGCCGCCGAGAAAAGGTGCGTCCAGGTAAAGCCGCCATTCTGCTGCTTGTGATTCTGATCCGCTCGTTCTCCGATCACAGGGTCGTCAGCAATAAACTGCTGCCGGGTGTACTGCCATCTGCCTGTCGTTTGATCTTCAGACCTTGGACTCCAATCGAAACGGGCCGAATAGTCTCGCAGGGGAAAATCGCGGTTTTGTACCCCTGCCCAGCAGCGCACACAACGGTTGGGATCGTTTGGAAAGATGTTGTTGGTACTAAACCGTGCGAGCGTCGTCGTGATAAACGCCCGGTTGGCGGGAGTGTCAAATTGTGGTGTCTGCAAGAACCAGTTTGCCGGGTTGTGCTCAGCACGCAAAAAAACGTCACGTGCAATGTTGGAGCCGCCCGTATCTTCGACGTGGTCAGCGCTAATAAACCCGAACAACTTATTCTTCAATACCGGAAAGCCGGTCACGAATCCGAACTGATTACGTCGATTGACTGGCTTAACGGCGCCAGGTGAAAAGACATTATTAGTTGCATTCAAGGCACTGTTCTGGTTGAACCAGTAGGCACTCCCGTGAAGTTTGTTTGTTCCCGACAGTGTTTGAACCAGCACAACGGCCCCATAACCACGACCAAACTCGGCAGTGAAATTATTAGTGATGACTTGAAAT
Source organism: Pyrinomonadaceae bacterium (assembly GCA_035273425.1). Lineage (GTDB taxonomy): Bacteria > Acidobacteriota > Blastocatellia > Pyrinomonadales > Pyrinomonadaceae > PSRF01. The sequence goes on from DATEPB010000057.1 coordinate 15,071, forward strand.
TCTTTTACCGTCGCGAGGGAAACTCCCTGCCGGTGTTGATTCTCTGATGAGTCGTCGTTGTTTACGCCATTAATCTGAAACGTGGCCCCACGTGTCCCGGTCCCGTTGAAATTAATCGACGATCCGGATGACGCGGTAGGATTGTTTTGCCCGCTTACCGGGTTCTCCTGATACCCCGCAAAGGTTTCTGCCAGATTGAGGAAGCTTCCCTGGTTGGCAACCGGTTTGTCCTGAATCTCCTGGGAATTGAGCGTACCCTTAATCTCGGCATTCGTCGTATTGATTGGGGCGGCATCGGCACTGATGAGTACAGACTCACTGATGCCACTGGGGCGCAAACTCAGATTCACCACTCGAGTCTGGTTGAGAGTCACCTCCACATTTTCCTGGGTGGTGCTGCTAAAACCCTTCCCGGCCGCGACCACATGGTAACGACCGATAGGCAGAAATGTCGCGCTGTACACACCTTCGCCGTTGGTCGTTACATGACGATCCTGTCCAGTGTCGACGTTACTGATAACGACTTCGATTCCGGGAACAACATCACCCTTTGCGTCAGTGACGGTGCCTTGCAGCGTCCCGGTTACGGTTTGCGCATCTGCGCGCGCGGGCAAAAACAAAACGCAGATCGCGAAAGCGACTGCCAAAAACGAAATTCGAACCGGGAAGGATTTTGCCTTCGACATGGAGAGCCTCCTTATGCCGCCACTGACGGCGGTCGCGAGGGTTTGGTTTTAGCGTGACACTGCAGAATCGAAACCAGGAATGAATAACTTGATCGCCTGCAATTACTTCTTCGAAAGACGTTGGTGTTTGTTCACCTGCTTCAGCAGTCGCAGATGCAAATTAGACTGGCGTCCAAACCCTAATCTGTCAGGCCCAAAGCTTTGCTCAGATCAGCTCTGGATGCCTCCAGCAACATCAGAAACCGGAAGCGGGTTCGGATGAATCCGCTCCCGGTCTCTTTCCCTCTGGTCCTTTTCCACTTCGGTATTGGACTCAATCCGTTTAGAAAAGAATACGGAATCCGAATCGCATCACCCTTGGATTTTGATACAAGAATGGCTGTTTGTAGCGAACGTCACTTCTGTCTGCCTGCGAAGCCACGCGCGCTAATACAGCATTCAGCAATGAGCCGTCGGTCAAACCGTTTGCATATTGCACTTGAGTTAATCCGAGAGCAGCAGCGTTAACCGGTGCGGTACTTGGATTCACAGTTGTGTAGATACCCGTGACCGTTGCCTGATCGAACAAATTCAAAATATTGAAATCGAAGGCAAGGGTTACCCGATTCTCGGCAGCAAATCGGTAACGGTGAGTAAAGTTAATATCGGTCTGAGAATAGACTGGGCTGCGACCCAGATCGCCTCGGCCGAACAGGATTTGCGGAGTTACCGTCGAAGCGCCGTAAATCGTTGTCGTTTGAGGTTGACCGGAAGTGACTGTCTGGAAGCCGGAGATTTCGGTTGAATGCGACTTGTTACCCATCCAATCAAAAATATAGGCCCCGTAGATGTTGAAGACATGGGGTCGATCGGTTTGTAGTCGACCGTTATCCTTCTGTCCGGTGGCGGTGAATCCGATAAATGGTAAGTCAAACGCGCGGCTAACACCTGGCGCAAGCCGACCATCAACCAGGTGCGGCTCGTCGGAGCTGGTCAATCCGGAATAGTTACCGTACAACCGGCTGAGGGTGTAGTTGGCGTTGAAGTACCAGTTCTTCGAGAGACGCTTGTCAATTACAAACTCCAAGCCGTCATAGCGACGTTGGGGTCGCGTCGATCTTAGGTAGCCCAGCGACGTAAGTGTCTGAAGATGCAGTCCCCTGCCCGGATTGCCGATGATATAGGCTTCGCTCCCCGCCGGATTCACGACACCAGCGTCTTCAACCGCTTCATCGACATTCTTGTAGGTGTAGCGGACACGGAACACGTAGTTCTGACTCAACTGCCGCTCGCCGCCCACAGTGAACTCAGTTTGCTGGAAGGGCCGGAGGTCAGGATCGACCGCGCCACCGTTTAATGCAGTTGCGCCAGGCTCATTTGCGTTTACGCGCAAATTCTTCTGGCAACGGCTTCGCGCACCTGCCGTGATGAAGCCTGTAGTTGGGCAAATGCTTGGACCAGTAAAGTTGCCGACGATATTTCCGATGTTAAAGCCAGTGGACGTGTCGCCGGGAAAAAGCTCGAAGTAGTCTTCAAGGAAAATGTCTCCACCAAATAAGCCTCGCGGAAGGGCAAACTTCACCCGGTCAAAGAACCTACCGTAACTTGCGAAGATCTTAGTCTTGCCGTCACCGGTAAGGTCATAAGCGAACCCGAGTCGGGGAGCAATCTTGTCGCCCCATCCAAAGTTGACCAGACTGGGGAATTGATTGAAGGAGGGTAGATTCTCCTTCTCGAAACGAATGCCCAGATTCAAGGTTAAGCGACGAGTGGGTTGATACTTGTCCTGGAAAAAGATTCCCTGACTTAAATTCGATCCGGAACCGTTGGTTCCCTGCCGTCGGAAGGAACCTGATCCTACTGCGCCAGGCGTCGAGGTTACGTTGCCGCCGATGAGCGTGGTTATGGAAGTACCGTAGTTGAACCTCAGTTGTCCGATGGCATTGTTACCCAACTGAACATCGTTGAAGATCGTGAATCGCTGGTAACCGGTTCTGAACTCATGCTGTCCGCCCGCGTTGAAGATGTAAGCGCCAGAAAAGTCTACCGACTCACGTACCGAAACATCTTTCACGGTTATTGTATTTGCCCCGGTTGTCGCACAAGGGAAGGCTGCGTTTACAGTGCCGCATGCCGAAATTTGCGGAAATGCCGTCGGGATAAAATAGTTACCGTTCTTTTCGTTTAGAAAACCGCGATTGTAGCGGCCGTCGATCACGAGCTTGCTGGTGGCCGTGTAAACACCGGCCACAGTCACCAGGTTCGAATTCTGACGTCCACCCTGTAAATCTGTAAAGTTATGACCCGTCAAGACGCCTATGTTTCCGCCATAGTTGGCAGTCGGGATGTTGTTGAAGCCGAACGCCGCTGAACTCACATTCGTAAAGCTGGTAGTAGGGATGGACCCGCGGTCAACAACGGGATTCCAGAGATATGTTCCCGTAAGTCTCAACTTACTGAAAGGGTTCGCATCGAGACGCCCAAACGCATATTGGTACGTCCTCGTTCGTGTATATCTCTCGGAGGCAATGAATGTCCTGGTGGCGGCGGGTAGATTCGTAAAGTAAGGCGTGTCGACGTTGGTCTGGAACACCTGAGGAGTGTAGCTGGTGAAAAACCAAAGCTTGTCCTTGATGATCCTGCCACCGAGGTTCGCGGTTGGAAAAGTATTCGTTCCGCCGTACTTAGCTGGATTGAAGTATTCAAAAGTCTGAGTGAAATTGTTGACCGGTGTCACCGCACCCGTCGTAAATCGTGTCAGCAGCGGGCGAGGCGTGCCACCCCACTCCGGCAATTCGAACTGCATGCCAAACTCGCCGTGAAATTCATTGCCGCCACCGCGGGTAACCACACTGATTACGCCGCCGGTCGCACCGCCGTAGATTGCATCAAACCCACTCGACTTAACCTGCAGTTCCTGGACCAGCTGCGTGGGAATATTGTAGGTCTCATTAAGAGTTCCGGTTCGGTAGTTAGTAACTTCCTGGCCATCGATGACGAAGACATTCTCGCCACCGGAAGCGCCGTCGACCGAAAACCCGCCGGTGCGACTCTCTGGACGCGTGCCAGGTATTGTTTTTAAGAGACCGGTAAAGCCGGTGCTCTTAGGAACTAACTCGATCTTCTGAGCATCAATCGTCGTTTGAATAGCATTATTGGTCGTGTCGACTGGCATGACATCTGAAGCGACGATGTCTACCGTGGTCACACTGTTCCCAGGATTTATTGTGATCTGAAGCTGCGTGTTTTGTCCGATAGCAACGGTAACGTTCTCGTATCTTGATTCTCCAAAGCCTGACGTCGCAGTAGTCACTACATCATAAGTTCCCGGCGGCACTTGCAAGACGCGGAAGAAACCCTCGTCATTGGAAGTGACCGTCCGTTTAAAGCCGGACCCGGTACCGGTGGTAGTGGTACCGCTTGATGTAGCCCCGGCGCTTGCGATCGTCACAGTCACGTTAGGCACCAGCGCGCCAGCCGTATCCTTAACAGTGCCTTCAATGGTCCCGCTTGTTTCCTGTCCAAACGCCACTGCCGCCGAACAAACAATCAGCGTCATGACGAATGTCATGTACTTAATGCTCTTCTTCATTTTTTGTGCTCCTTATCAGACGGGTGAATCAAGATACTCATGAGTTCGCTCAAAGCATGCGGGCGCAGCGAGCGACACTCCTCAACCTCGCTAGGAAAGTGATTCAAGAGACCAGTAACCAGCTGGCCTCTTCAACCCTGGATTGTTTGGTTTGGCGCCGAAGGACTTTGGCGCCGGCAGATCACGGGACGGCAGGTATTATACGTACTCCGCCAAATAAGAAAAACTAAAGATTCTTATTGTTAGAATAAGAATAGCTAATGTCAGTGGACCATGTGGTGCGACGCGTGCACAGATCAGTGGACCGTTTCACAGTTCGGACCCAGGTAAGCCTCGTAGACTCCATCTAAAAACATCCATAATGCTTTCGCAGACTCCGTGGCGGCATTGATGGCCTTTTCCTGCCCTTCCACGGTTGAGCACTCACGGCTCAAGATCTGGCTTTCGACCTGTTGGTGAAGAACGTCGATGCCTTCATGTACCCGGAAAAACGAAACTGCGCGCTCGTCTTCAATCCCGTAGAAGCTCTTCAGGCCCTCACGCTTCGTCCTTGCCACGTCAGGGATTTGTGATTCATACGCGAATAGAGCCGCAAGACCCTCTCGATAGTCGCCGCCACGAGTCAGCGCCTTAAGCTTTGCCACAGACTCTTTTGTTGATGACAGGAGTTCGGCGGCTTTGACGTCCTTGCGATCTACGCCCAGGCCTTCGGCGAACCTCATCCACAGCTCAGGGTGATTTTCGTCGCCTCGCTCTTCCTCAATAAGATTTTCAAGCAGTTCCTGCCGAATCGAAAGATCCTCGCACGCGGAGTGAACTCCGCTGACATAGGTTGGGAACGCGCTAACGTGTGCGTAGTATTGTTTCGCATACTCCGCCAGAACATCTTTGGTCAACTTGCCTTCGGACCACGCAACATAAAACGGGTGCTTGAGCATTGAATATTCCATCACTGCTTCGACGAGTGCAGTTTCAAATGACGAGCGGGCAGTTAAAACGTTAGCGTCTGACATAGAAATCCTCCGATGATCTACTTGCGTTATTTTCGAGTGGCTGATTATAGCCGCTGAGACATTGCCTGACTAGGAGAACTTGATCCGGGCCCCCGCAGCGCGTTTCCCGGCAAGCGGTTGGTCATGCTGCCGTCAGCAAAAACCAGCTCGCCATTCACCATCACGTATTCGATCCCGTTAGGAAACTGATGTGGGTTAACAAAGGTCGCGCGGTCGGCGATAGTGTTGTCGTCGAAAATTACTAAATCGGCGGCGAAACCCTCACGCAGCAGTCCTCGATCTCGAAGTCCAAATGTTTGTGCGGGTAACGACGTCATCTTTCTGATGGCGTCTTCCAACGTAATGATTTTTAACTCTCTAACATAATGACCCAGGATGCGGGCGTTGTTGCCATAGCCACGAGGATGCGGAACACCCTCGTCCTGTCGTCGAACTCCGCTGTCTGAGCCAACCATCGTGAATGGCTCGCGCATGATGCGTTGCACATCGCCTTCGTCCATCACGTGGTAAATCATCGCGGCTCCCCCGGCCTCATACATTGCCAGGATCTGTTCGATCTGATCTTTGACTCCGTCCTTGCCACGCACCTGCCTGGTAATCTCAGCGATCGATTTTCCATTAAAAGAAGGATCGGGTTTATAGCTGGCCACAACAGAAACTGAAAAGTCTTTGAAACCGGTTCGCTTCAGCGTTTCTTTCATTTCTTTGACGACGCGATCGCGCGCAGCTTTATCAGCCAGGCGCTTCTTGGCTTCATCTGAACCTCCAGTTCTCACCCATGCGGGAATACGGGCTTCGAGTGAAGTTGAACTCGCGGTGTAGGCATATTGATCGACTGTAACCAATAGACCGCGCGCCCGCGCATCACGAACCTGCTGCAAGATCGAAGGGCTCTCGCCCCAGAATTTCTTGATACTGATCTTGAAATGTGAAATGTCAACCGGCAAACCTGCCAACTCACCAATCTGAATGCTCTCACGAATAGCATCGTGAACGGCTTCCCCTTCGCTGCGCATATGCGTAGCATACAAACCACCGTGCCTGGCGGCTACCCGAGCAAGGCTGACAATCTCATCTGTTTTCGCAAACGTCCCAGGTAGGTAAATCAGTCCGGTGGAAAGTCCGACCGCTCCATCCTTCATCGCCTGATCGACGATTGCCTCCATGGCTTTGAGTTCATCGGCGGTCGGAATGCGATCGTCCAACTTCATCACTTTTTGACGCACCGAGCCGTGGCCCACCAGGGTTGCTACGTTCACCGCGATCGGACGCGTTTTTGCTCGACCAAGAAACTCCGCCACGTCAGTAGTCGAGGTCCCGCAGTTTCCGGTGATTAGGGTGGTGACGCCCATGCGCACAAAGTTCTCAGCAGCCGGCAGATTGAAAAGTGATTCGACGTGGGTATGCACATCGATGAACCCTGGAGCCACGATGTGATTCTTCGCGTCGATCGTCGTGGTGGCTTCTGCCGGATTAATCTTCCCAACCTTGATGATGCGTCCGTTCCGAATTCCAATGTCTGCGCGGAACCACGGATTCCCGGCGCCATCAATGATTCGTCCATTCGTAACGACGACGTCGTAGATCTCGCCTGACGCTAACGTCGTCGCGTTTCGGAACAAACTTTGAACTAGCGCAAACGCAATGGCGATCACTGCGAAGCCTGAAACGATCGCTTTCTTATGGGTTTGATATCTCATGTTCAAGCGGTATGAACGATCCCTAAAACACACGAAGTAGCACGAGCCAATCGTTAGTGAACCTTCGTGATTTAGTTTGATCGCTGCTTTCTTGAGAACTGGTTCGACTGGTGTAGAGATCGATCTAATACAACAACACCTTCGCGCGAGCACTTCGGAACTCGTCTAATTTGGCGTTCCAACTTCGCATGATATCCACCGCTGATTCCCCACGCTTTATTCGTTCCAACGTTTCGGCGTTAACCAGCAACCGCAAATAGCTATCAACTTTCCAATCGGCTGGATAGAGTTTGCGTAAGGCGACTGCCATTTCCAGACCAGCAGTTACCGGACGGAAACGCGCGCGGTCGGTAACAATGATATTCACGCCGCTGCATTCCTGATCCTTGAACACCGAAGCCTTGGGCGTGAATCGCACAGGCACAAAACGAACTCCAACAATCCGGCGCGCATTCAAGTGGGCCGCGAGCGACTGCCCGTCGATCCACGGCGCGCCGACTAACTCGAAAGGAGTGTCAGTGCCGCGACCGACTGAGACATTCGTGGTTTCCAATAAACCAATGCCCGGATAGAGCGTTGCCTCGGCAAGGCTGCGCATATTTGGCGATGGGTTTACCCAGGTGAGGTTCGTCTCATCGAGCCACATCGGTCGCCGCCAACCTTCCATCTTGATGACTCTCAAATCAGCGCCGATCTTGCGCTGCTCGTTGAAGAGTTGGCCCAGCTCGCCGATTGTCATCCCATGTCGCACCGGAATCGTGTGGTAAGCAGTAAACGAAGGCTTGTCTGGATCGCCTACTGGACCTTCGATCTCGATTCCACCAATCGGGTTAGGTCGATCCAAAACGACTACCGGAAGCTTAAGTTTCACAGCTTCTTCCATTACATAACCCAGAGTGGAAATGTACGTGTAAAACCGTGCGCCAATATCCTGAATATCAAATACCAGGGCATCGAGGTCCTTGAGTTGTTCGGGTTTCGGCCGCCGGCTCTCCCCATAGAGCGAGTAGATTGGCAGACCAGTCTGATCATCTTTCGAGTCAGAAATTTTGTCGTCAGCGAGACCACGGATGCCATGCTCGGGTGAAAACAGGGCGACCAGTTTTACGTTTGGCGCCTTGTGCAGAACGTCAATCGTTGCGCGTCCGGCGCGGTTGCGGCCGGTGTGATTCGTGATCAAGCCGATGCGCATTCCGTTGAGTTGCTTGAAGCCATCACGTTCAATTACGTCAATGCCATTCAGAACTTTTTCGTCGGCGCTGATTGAGATAGTCGACGCCATGGCCTGCTCGCGCGTAAAGGTGTAGCGAGCCAAGTCACCAGTTAGTAATCGGTAATAGTCGTTTTGCTGGACGTGCGCTCGCGCAACAGCGGCAATATCTGTGACCGAGCCGCCGACAATAGAGGAAACTCGACCGCGCAATGCAGCCACATCACCTTTGCCATCCGGATGTACCCGATTGCTTAGAAAAACCACGAACATTTTTGTGGCTGGATCGATCCACAGAGATGTACCGGTAAAACCGGTGTGACCGAATGAACCAAGCGGAAATACATCACCGCGATTCGTTGAAAAACTGGAGTTGATGTCCCAACCAACGCCCCGGGTCGAGCCGGTCTCTGTAACTAAGCGGGGCCGCGTCATTTCGGCCACTGTCAGTGGTCCAAGAATCTGAGCTCCTCCATATGATCCTCCATTCAAAATCATCTGGGCATAGATCGCGAGATCGTCGGCGGTGGTGAAGAGGCCTGCGTGACCAGCGACACCGTTCATGCGAAACGAGGTTGGATCGTGAACCTCTCCCCGCAACCACTTATCTGCATCAATCGCATCCGGTTGCGGAGTGTCTCCGAGATAACTCATCTGCCCTCGGCGTTTCTCTGTCGGTGCGATACGGGCTCGTAATTGCGGCGAAGGATTGAAGCCAGTGCCGCGCATACCCAAAGGCATGAAGATATTCTGTCGCGCGAATTCATCGAGCCGCATTCCACTCACGCGTCGCACGACTTCACCGAGGGCGATGTAGCCAATGTCGCTGTAAACAAACCTTGCCCCGGGCGGATTACGCAGTGGTTCGGTAATTAATCTTTTGATGGCTTCGTCGTAGCCAGTCCATCGTTCACGCAAGTCAAAGTCTGGAGCGTATCCGGAGCGGTGGGTCAGCAATAGTTCAAGGGTGATCCGATCCTTTCCGTCACCCTTGATTTCCGGAATGTAATTAGAGAGCGGATCGTTGAGCCGAATCTTTCCGCGCTCCACCAAAATCATGATGCTCGTGGCGGTGGCAACCACTTTCGTCAAACTCGCCGCATCGAAGATTGTGTCCGTGGTCATCGGTTCGGATGCAGGCTCGATAACACGGCTCCCATAAGCCTTACGCCAAACGACATCGCCATCTCTTGCAACGAGGACAACTGCTCCGGGTAACCGACGTTTACCGATAGCGTCAGCAATGATTGGGTCCATTTGCGCTAGTCGCGCGTCGGAAACAGAAACGGCCGACGGCTTGACCAGACGCAGTTGGGCCAACGATGACGAAGTTAAGAGGACAACAAGAAGTGAACACAACAAAAGCCGAGAGCAGATCGGCTTGGCGTCAGATAGATCGTGTAGGGTCATGATATCTTGATTAATCCGATTCATCGATTGCGGTTTGCCGCCACAGTGTCCGACATGCTTCAGGAAGCGCTAATCAAGTCTGGCAATTTGATTTGCCCTAGCCCGCGAAGCGTGGCGATAGCGTAAAGCCTGCGGTGGAGCGGAGCGGAGCCCAGGTCGTCGACCAGTAGAAGGAATCGAGCGCGCGAAGCGTGCGATAGCGCAGACGGCGGATTCATTGATGATCATCGGCTGTCGCCCACTTCGAGGGCTCTGTCTTGGTATTCCCCCGGTCCTGGGGTTCCGCTCCGCTCCACCCCAGGCTTTACGTTTTCGCCCGCTCCGCGGGCTAGGCAAATACGACTAATGATCGACTTATTCAGACCTGCAGACCTTGCTGAAGCATGTCGGACACCTATTGCAGTTTCTTCAATTGTATCCCTGTCCCTCGCGGATGCAGGCCAGGCAATGTAATGGGGAGTTTTCCCCTGATATCAATCTGTCCCGCGAGGGCCCGAGCAGAAGCCTGTTGCAAACTGGGCATATCGCCGTAGGCCACCAGATATGTACGTAACGAGGAAAAGCTTTGTAACAGATAAGGATTTCCAAAACTGATGGTGACTATCGGTTTCTTACTATTCATCAAAGCGGTCAAGGCCTTGGCGCCTGGTTCAGGTAGACCTACGCTCCGAACCTGTCCACTTCGCACTCTGCCATAAAGAGATGCGATCACCAGATCAGCACTCCGCGCTTTCTCAATTGCCTTTTCCACTTCAGCCTCGGACGAACGATCGTCCAAAACAATCGTTTCGATCTTCTTGACAGTTCGGGACAACGCTCGCACAAACGGTCCTGCAACTGAAACGCGATCGTCGCCGTTCGTTATTGCCAGATTGAAGACTCGAGCATCAGGTTTAAGATTTCGAAGAGGCACCAGGTTCTCGTCATTGCGTACCAACGTTACTGAATTTTCCGCAATGTCCTTCGCCAGCTCACCGACATCCTTGCTTGAAACGATTCGGTCTATATCCTCGAGCGGCGCGATCCGTTGCTTAACCAACCCGAGGTCGTACTTGGCAGCCAGAATCTTTCGCGCCGACTGCTCTATTCGCTGTTCAGTCAACCGGCCGCTCTTTACCGCATCTCGCACTCCGCGAAATGCCAGGTCGTTGTCTGCCGGCTTCAACAACATGTCAGCTCCTGCCTCGAGCGCACGGATTGCGGCTTCGTCCTGGCGAAAATAAATCGTCAAGCCGCTCATGCTTAAGGCATCGGTAACGATCAACCCGCCGAAGTTGAGATCCTTTCTCAAGATTGAACCGATTATTGGCGACACGGTGGCAGGTATTGAGGAGCTTTCGGTGACGAGCTCGCCGCCTTCATCGGTGTCGACCCGCATGCGAGCTTCGGATGGCAACGGTTTCACCGCTGTCGGATCGATTTGAGGCAGACTCACATGGGCCACCATGATGGACCCGATACCAGCTTCGATCGCCGCGCGGAAAGGAACTAACTCCACCATGTTAAGCCGGTTCCGATCCACATTGATTTCAGGTAGGCCACGATGCGAGTCAACCGCAGTGTCGCCGTGACCCGGAAAATGTTTCGCTGTCGCGATCACGCCACCCTTTTGTGCCCCATCGGTAAAGGCCGCCGCGAAACGCGCCACTTCAGCCGGGTCTTCTCCATATGAACGGACATTAATAACCGGATTAGCCGCGTTGTTATTAACGTCTACAACCGGAGCATAGATCTGTTGAACTCCCATCGCGCGTGCCTCGCGCGCAGTGATCTCACCTTGTCGTCTCGCGAACTCGGGGTCACCAGTTGCGCCCACTGCCATGTTCCACGGGAAGTTCACGGTATCGTCAAAGCGCATTCCCGCCCCGGCTTCGAGATCCGCAGAAATCAGTAACGGGTAATGAGCGAACTGCTGCATGCGATTCATTAACACGACCGATTCATAAACAGGCCCTCGAAAAAGAATAATTCCTCCAACGTGGTTCACTTCTACCTGGCGCTTTAGAGTCTGGAAGGCTTCACTGTCTTGATTTAGAAAAGTTGCATTCACTCCTACCGAGATTAGTTGTCCAACTTTTTGGTCCAAAGACATCTTGCGAAGTTCGTTATTGGCCCACGACAACGCCTCCTTAGACGGCTGCAACGAATAGGGCTTGGCTTTTGGAACGGACGTAACAGAAGGCCGGTTGAGCGTAGAACCAGGATTGCTGCTGCTGGCAATGCCAGGGGCGACGGCCAACAGAAGACTGATACCCAGGCAAATAACAGAGCGCATTAATAGACTGAACCGATTCATTTATGAACTTTCTCCCACATTAATCATTGACCGCCCCTCGCGGTGCGAGCTCGTCTTGCCTGCTTTCTGGTGCTGCGGTAAAAGCCAGACTCGCAAGCCATGCGACAACCAGAGTAACCACACTGCCTATGAAGACATACCATGTCCAGGCGATCCGAGTGCCGAAATAGATATAGAGCATCACCGCACTGCTTGCCAGCATGCCGATGAGGGCCGGCGGCTGGCTGACGCGACGCAGAAATACTCCTACCAGAAACACGCCGAGGATCGGCCCATTGATCAAAGAAGCGATCGACAGAGCCAGGTCCAATGCCGACCGATTCCTGTTTCGTAGCGCCAGCGCAACAGCGATTTGGACCACCCCCCATACCAGCGTAAGCAGATGCGACACTTTTAGATAATGCTTATCCGCTCGGCCGGGACGCAATGGCTTGTAAAGGTCGTTCATGGCCGTGGCCGCAATTGCATTGAGCGATGATGACATAGCAGCCGCAAAAATTGCTGCGACCACGAGACCGGAAAGTCCCGGCGGTAAGTGACGAGTGATGAAGTCGGGAAACACGCGATCGCCGCCCGCAAAAGGAAATGCCGTTGAGGCTGCCGCCGCGTAACCCGGGTCGCTGAACGGATGATAGAAAGCAAAAAGCAGGACCCCGATAAAAAGGAACCCGATGAACTGTCCCAGAACAATCGCGCCGCTGGTGAGCAAGGCAGCGGAAGCGCGCTGCGGGCGATCAGTACACAGGTAGCGTTGCACTAAATACTGATCGGTCCCGTGGGTGCTCATCGTCAGGAAGCATCCGCCGATCAGTCCCGCCCAGAACGTAAATGTCTTTGTGAAGTCGAGCGTGAAATCAAACAACGAAAACTTGTTGTATTGGCTGGCGGTTGCGATCGCCGCGCTAAGCCCTCCGTCAATTGACGACGTCAGAATGACGGCCGCTGCAATTGCTCCAACTATGTAAATTCCAAGTTGAATCACTTCCACCCAGATCACTGCTTCCATACCGCCGAAGTAGGTGAAAATGATCATCGCCACGCCAATGAGAACGATCGAACTGACAATTATCACTTCAGCATTCGCCGCAGGCTGGAACGAAGTGTAGACGGCGGCCAGCACGATTGCTGTAAGCAGCAACCGAATTCCGTCGGCAATGTTTCGCATGACTACAAACAACGACGCCGCCAGTACTTTGATCTTGCCGCCGAACCGGCGATCAAGTAGCTGATAGACCGTCATCAATTCCCCACGGAAATAGGAAGGGATGAAGAGTAGAGAGATCACAACTCTTCCAAGCAGGTAACCAAAGACCAGTTGAAGAAACTGAAAATTCCCTCCGCGAGCGAAGGCAATGCCGGGAACCGAGATAAAGGTGATGGTCGAGGTTTCAGTCGCGACTATAGAAGCAGCGACGGCCCACCAAGGCACAGAGCGATCACCCAGGAAGTAGTCGCTGGTAGTCTTCTGTTTTCGCGCGAACCAGGCCCCGAACAGAACAATACCGACGAGATAGCCAAATATGATCGTCAGGTCAACAGCGGTCATCTAGTTATCGCTTACTTTCCCAGTCCCTCAATTATTATTTCGGATAGCCGAGACATCAGGGTCATTGCAGGATTGTCGACGGTCCATTCCACCTCAGGCATTTCGTCGCAAGTAATCGCGAGAGCAATACGACCGCGGGGGTGATAGATAATTCCCACATTGCTTCGGAGTGCATCGAGAGCGCCGGACTTGGTTGCTTTTGGCACCCGCCATTGTGCCCGCCAGATGCCGTTGGTGCCCTGCTCGCGTTTCATCAACTCGAGCATTTCCTTCGACGCGGCTGCACTAATGATCTCGCCGCGTTCGAGCTTTTCCATAATGGTCACCATCTCATGTGGAGTGGTGCGCCCAAGACCAAATCGTTTGTTCTCCTCTTTCTTTCCTTCAACGCTGACACCGCCTCCAAAAACTCTCCGCATTAGCCGGGTTTCTTTGAATCCCAGCGACTCCATCCTCGCATTGACTGCATCAGCGCTGAGAACGTCGATGACCAGGTTGGTCGCAGTGTTATCGCTTAAGATCATCATCAAGTTAACTGCGTCGCGGAGAGTTAGTCGGGCACCATCGGAGAACTCCTGGAGAATTCCTGCGCCGCCAACTTTCTTCTCTTTTGTTAGCAGAAGCTCGTCAGTCCATTTAGCTCTTCCGTCAGCCACTCTGGCAAACGCCTCGATCAGAACCGCAATTTTGATGGTACTGGCGGTGGGTACGCGATCGTTACCACCCAACTGATAAACGGTTCCGGTGTCCAGATTCTTAGCGAACAGACTTACCTTCCCCTTAAACTTTGCAATCTCTTCTTTGACACGAGCATCAACCGCTGCCGATGGTTTTGCGGGTTCAGGGCCGCCTGATTGCCCAAACACTACGACAGTCGCCAACAGGACGAAAACGAGAACGGACAGAGTCTTAGAAAACTTTTGCAAAATGTAGGTTGACATTTTGTAAACGTGAAACTGTTGACGGCGGATAGTGGTTACGCCACGGCAGCGAAGTCTTTATAACAAGCCGGTGATCACAATATCCAGCTTGGAGATGTGATTCTGAGTTCTAATCACATCGCGTGACGCAGATCGTCAATCGCATTCTTCACCACGCCGTTTGCACGAGTCAGGGCGTTCTTCGCGTTTTCCGAATCGCATTTTGTCGCAAACATCACCAGGGCTACGCGCAAATCACCGCCGGCGTCATGAAGCATTCGCTCAGCGTCGCTTTCGTCGACGCCGGTTTCAGCCATGAAAATTCTCGCGGCACGAGCTCGAAGCTTTTCGTTTCCCGCCTTCACATTCGTCATTCGATTGCCCGTGACATAACCCAGCTTAGTCATCACCGCAGTCGAAATCATATTCAGGACCATCTTCTGGGCCGTGCCGGCTTTCAGTCTTGTGGAGCCCGCTACAACTTCAGGGCCAACAACCGGAACAATACTGATTTCAGCCACTTCCGTTATCCGACTATCAGGCACGCAGGTAAGCGCAACGGTAAGAGCCCCAAGCTCCCGGGCATAGCTTAAAGCACCAATTGTGTAAGGAGTTCTTCCTGAAGCAGCGATTCCCACCAGGACATCGCCTCCGCCAAAACCCCTGGCTGACAAATCGTCGCGACCCGCCTTGAAATCATCTTCGGAGGCTTCCACCGCCCGGTGACACGCGTCGTATCCACCGGCAATGATTCCCTGGACAAGATCTGGAGAAACGCCAAACGTGGGCGGAATCTCGGAAGCGTCCAAGACACCAAGTCGCCCAGACGTCCCTGTCCCTATATAAAAAAGTTTCCCGCCTTTGCTCAAACGCTCGAATGTTTCATCGACAGTCTGAGCGACTTGCGGGAGCACATTTCGAATGGCAGTAGCAACAACACCGTCTTCGTCATTCATCAAGCGAACGATATCGAGGGTGGGAAGCGAACTCAGGTTGGCCGTTCTTGGATTTTCCTGTTCAGTGACCGGAAGCAGGTCTGGGGTTTCAGAGTTCATCGTTTGGGATGACGCTATACGGCCAGGGCAACGTGATTAACGTGATGTCGAGCCATGCGAGCAGCCGCCACTGCCGGTGGGAACCTGGGCGGAGCAAGGTAGGCCTTCGGCGCAACCTTCTTTACTTCCTCACGTACTCCTGCCAAGACGAGCTCTCCCGCGCCTGTGAACACTCCGCCTACATAACCAACCTGAAAAGTCTCAGCTTGCAGCTTCAGGTTTCGAATGACCGCGGCGCCTGCAATGCCAAGCTCTTTTCCCGCCTCGGCAATTATTGAGCGCGCGATTGCGTCCTTTGCTTTTGCGGCCTCAATCACATGCCTGGCAAAACCTGCCAGCCGTTCGTTTGTGATCGTAGGCGAGTAGATCGCAGTCGAGAGATCATTGGGATCGGAACAGTGGAAATATGAGCAAGCTGCCTCAGTAAGATTTGTCGACTCGCCTCGGCCGTCCGTCGCATGTGCAATTGCGCGCAGGCCCTGACGAGCAATCCAGGATCCACCGCCTTCGTCGCCTGCAACCGGGCCCCACCCTCCAGCGCACATCCTTCTGCCACGGGTATTGATGCCACAACAAATCGATCCGGTTCCGGCTATGAGGATAATTCCCGGCTCATCTTCAGTTACGCCGTAAAGAGCAATGTCAGCGTCTCCGACCACTATGATCTCGCCAATACCCGTTGTGTGGAGCGCATCTCGCATGCGGGCGCGGATTTCTTGTCGTCGAGCGCCAGCCAATCCAATTTCCGCGACCAGGAGATCGGTGCGGCGTAGCTCGGCGACTTCGCAAGCTTTTTCAATGGCTTCCCGGACGGCCGTTGCGGCGTTGGCAATTCCAACTCGCAAAGGATTTGAAGCTCCCGCGACGCCTTCGCCCACGATTGAGAAATTGGAATCGAGGATTACTGCGTGTGTCTTCGTTCCACCCCCGTCGACACCAACCACGGGACGGCGCACCCCAGACTTGGGGATGGAAAACACGCCGGGCTTTCTTCGGTCAGTAGCCATATGAGAAGCGGACGGACTCATCGAGCGATGGACCACCAGACTCATATTTTAGGCAGCGATGATTTATAATGGAAACTAAAAGATTTTATTATTACAATAACGGCCATTGATACCTACCTGGAGATTACGAAAACATGGAAATTCGACAATTAAGAGCATTCATTGCCATCGCTGAACTCGGCACTTTCACTGCCGCCGCGCAACGCGTACACGTGACGCAGGCGGCAATCAGCATGCAGATTCGACAGCTAGAAACGGAACTTGGCGCCAGGTTGTTTGTGCGCGCCCCGCGTCATGTAATGTTGACGGAAGCAGGCGAACAGTTGCTGCAACGGGCGCGGCAGATCCTGCGTGATCACGATGCCGCGGTCGACGAAATCGCGGAACTGGCGGGCGCTGAACGCGGCCGACTGCGGGTGGGCAGCGCGTCGGCTATGGTGACAACGGATGTACTACCAAAACTTCTCAAAGAGTTGCGCAAGCAGCACACGCGATCGGAAATAACGGTGGCTTCCGGTACCAGCGAGGCCCTGGTCCAGCAGATTCTGGCTGGTGAGATTGACATTGCATTTGTTTCACTGCCGGTTGAAGCCCGGGGAATCAACACGGACCGTCTCAGTCAGGATCAGCTGGTCGCGGTCGCCTCGCCACGTCATCGCCTGGCGAAACAGCGCACTATAAGCGCCTACACGCTCGCCGGAGAAAAATTGATTCTGGGCGAACGTGGTGGCAATACCCGGCGTCTGATCGACCAGTTTTTTTCTCAGGCGGGAGTTAGTCTTCACGTGTCTATGGAACTCAGCCGTCAGGCAGCAATTCGACGAATGGTCGAAGAGGACATGGGCGTGGGCATTGTGCCTTTGCAGTCGGTCGCAGAGTCAGTGAAGAAAGGCCGATTGGTTAGGTGGTGGATTGAGGGAGCCCAGATTAATTGGGAACTGGGAATTGCCCGGCTGACCGGTGGTTACGAATCGCCAACGATGCTGACTTTCATAAAGCTGTCGCGAAAGTACTTTGCCGGTGAACCAGCGCCGGCGCCCGCCAAAACAAAGCCCAAATCAAAGCACAGCGGGCAACGGAAGAAGTAAAGGTTGGAAACATGCGTTCGGTCCACTCACGCGCTTTTGCAGAACAGCGATTGGTGGCCGCGAAGCGATTTCATTCACACCGCGGCTTCAGCCCGGTGACCCGACAGTTAGTCACGATGGTCCTAAACCGTTTCAACGGTTTCTTTTATGTGACCAGTAAACCGTTAAAACGGCACTAACATACTTGACGCAACAACACTAACACCGAAGGTGTTCGCGAATTTCAGCCCAGGGTTGCGCTTTGGCAACCCTGGGAACAAGAGACCAGATGTTTCTATTTGCAACTCTGAAGGAGTTGCCGAGACGCGCTAACCAAACAAGAATTATTGCAACTCCTTCAG
>DATEPB010000058.1:0-213551 GCA_035273425.1 Pyrinomonadaceae bacterium
GCGCCGCCTTGTCGGCGCTTTGGCCGTGTCGGCTTTGCGACGCTTCGAAGTGAACGTTCAATTTGATCGAAGCTAGTTTCTCATGAACCAGGTCGCGACAAGTCGCGACCGGCCAAAGCGCCGACAAGGCGGCGCACTCCAAGGAGATCGCAGACAAGCTAATGTTCGAAGACGTGGATGATCGACTCACGAAAAGGGACTCTCGATCCTCGGGAACAACACGAGCTCCCGCGGTCGAGCGCGCTTACTCATTTGCCGATCTGTCTGACTACTCCTTCAAACAGCGGCTAATGATCCGCGCAGCGGATCTGGCCTTTTATGTGGTAATCAATCTCATCGGTTGGACCGCCCGTTTTGAGGTTGTTGGTTGGGAAAACCATGAAGACATCACCCGTAAAGGCGGGTTGCCAATCTACAACTTCTGGCACGACCGCATCTTCCTTACTACCTACTGGTGGCGCAAACGACGTATCGTCGTCTTAACTTCCAAAAGCTTTGACGGAGAATACATCGCCCGTTTTATTCAGAGGTTTGGATACGGCGCTGTGCGTGGTTCTTCAAGCCGTGGTGGCGTAGGAGCGATCGTTGAAATGGTTCGACTCATGCGCCAGGGCTGCACGACTGCGTTTACGCTTGATGGACCAAAAGGGCCACCTTATGTGGCTAAGATGGGGCCGGTGCTGCTCGCAAAAAAATCTGGCCATCCAATGCTGCCCGTCACAATGGCGCTGAAGAATTATTGGAAGGCGCCCAGTTGGGATTCGTTTCAGGTTCCCAAGCCTTTCACGCGCGCCCGGGTTTACGTTGCACCGGGGATCTATGTGCCCGCTGATGCGGACGAGGCAATGCAACAGGCAAAACGCGACGAGCTACAAGCATCGCTGGATGAGCTAAATCGCCTCTCCGAAGAATGGCGAGCGCAAAGCTAAAGCTTGAGGTAACAGGCGTTCGGACTTCAGCCTTTAGGCTGCGGCTGTGCCTGCACAAAACTTTAGAGAATCTCAGCCGCAAGCTGAAGCTTGTACTCTAAACGCCTGATAACGCCGTGCGGAATGCTGCTTTCAGGCAGCGCGCTTTGCTTTCTTCGCATCCTTGATTACTCTCTCTACAATCAATCTCCCGCACAACATTTGAGGAGTTTACGAATGAAATCGTTATTTATATTGGTTCTTGGTTTGTTCATTACTGTTTCAGTTCAGGCACAGTCGGCTAAACCCCCGAAAGAAACCGCGATGGATCGGTTTCTACGCTACGTCAAAATCGACACGCAGTCGGCAGACGATCAGAACAAAGTTCCCAGCACCAGCAAGCAATTAAACCTGGCGAATTTGCTGGTTAAGGAATTGAAAGAGTTGGGCGCCCAGAATGTAAGCGTCAGTGAGTTTGGGATCGTTTACGCAACCGTTCCGGGTAACCTGCCAGACAATTCCAAAGTGCCGGTGATCGGCTTCATCGCCCACATGGACACATCGCCGGCAGTCTCCGGTGAAAACGTCAACGTCATCGTCCACAAAAACTATCAGGGCGGCGACATCGTTTTGCCTAAAGATCCGACCCAGGTAATCACCGTTGAAAAGACTCCGGTGCTGAAAACGCTGATCGGCGACGACATCATCACCGCCGATGGCACCACGCTACTGGGTTCTGACGACAAGTCCGGCATTGCTGAGATCATGACCATGGTCGACACCCTGATACAGAATCCGCAGATCAAACACGGAACCCTGGCCATCGCATTTACACCTGATGAAGAAGTAGGCGGCGGCATCGAGAAGTTTGACGTGAAAGCTTTTGGGGCACAGTTTGCCTACACCGTTGACGGGAAATCACTGGGATCGATCAACGAAGAAACCTGGGCCGCTCGCACTGCAACTGTAAAGTTTCAGGGACTGAGCACCCATCCGGGCACAGCCAAGAACATAATGATCAACTCCGCCTACGCGCTCGGCGATTACCTAACGCGTTTCCCAAAAGACATGCTGCCGGAAACGACGGAAGGACGCGTGGGCTTTGTACATCCTTATGCCGGCGTGGCAGACACCGAGCAATCGAGCGTTAAAGTTTTGTTGCGGGATTTCGATGTCAGCGGTCTCGATGCAAAAGAGAAAATGTTGAAAGATATGGTGGCCCAAACCCAGGCGAAGTTTCCGCAGGTTAAGATCACCATCACTGTCGAAGAGAACTACAAGAACATGAAGGAGGAGCTGCAGAAGTTTCCGCAGCTAACCGAGAATGCATTTGAAGCAGCGCGTCGCGCGGGCCTCAAACCGTTCATGGATCCGATTCGCGGTGGAACCGATGGCGCGCGACTAACGTTTCGTGGATTGCCGACGCCGAATCTGTTTACCGGCGGTAACAATTTCCACGGCAAGCTTGAGTTCAATTCAAAGCGTGGGCTGGAAAAGAGTACCGAGACACTGCTTCACTTGGTGCAGATCTTCGCGGAAAAGGGCAAATAGATTGTCTGAAGCTGCTCCCCTGCAAAACTACAAGAGCGGATACGTCGCACTTGTCGGCAGACCAAACGCCGGCAAGTCGACGTTGCTCAACACGCTCGTCGGCCAGAAAATCGCCGCCGTCTCCGATAAACCACAAACTACCCGCTTCAAGATTCAGGGCGTCATCACGAAGCCCGAGGGCCAGATTGTCTTAGTCGACACGCCTGGTGTTCATAAGCCGGGATACGAAATGAACCGGCGCATGATGTCGGCGGTTCAGGATGCGTTGATGGGCGTGGATCTGGTTTGCCTGATTCGCGACGCGTCAGTCGCTACCGGTAACGGAGATAAGTTTGTTCTCGAACTGATCCAGCGCTCGAGTAAACCCGCACTGTTGTTGCTCAACAAGACGGACAAACTCAAGGACAAGAGTACATTGCTGCCGTTGATCGAGTGGTATCGAACCGCTTACGACTGGTGCGAGATTATTCCAATTTCAGCCTTGCGCGGAAACGTAAACGAGGTGTTGCCGGACGAGATGATCAAACATCTTCCCGAAAGCGAACCGATTTTCGAAGAAGATGATTTGACCGACCAGTCGGTGCGAACGATGGTCGCAGAAATTGTGCGCGAGAAAATCTTGCTGCAGACGCTCGATGAGATTCCTTATGTGACCGCGGTAGTGGTCGAGAAGTGGGAAGAAGAGCGAGAAGACTTCACTCGCATTCATTGCGCAATCCTGGTTGAGCGGGCTTCGCAGAAAAAGATCGTCATCGGAAAAGGCGCCGCCCGCTTGAAAGAGATTGGCATCAGTGCTCGAGCAGACATCGAGCATATGCTGGGCCATCGGGTGCATCTTGAACTGTTTGTGAAGGTCGAAGAAGAGTGGCGAGACAAAATCAGCCTGCTTGATGATATGGGAATTACAAAGGGCTGAGACCGACGGTGGTTCGAAGCTTCGTTCCGTCCAAACCAATTCCTCCAGTGGGTCAGACTCAACGGTTCAGCGTGACTCTTATCTGTGATCACTCTCGCTACCCATCTCACCCCAAATCAAAACGTGCCTCGTTTCCTTCAACAACAACGATCCAACGACGAATGTTACACTGGCCACAATAATCGGGTAATACAAACCTGCGTAAATGTTTCCGGTGCTGGAGACAACATATACGCCGATTAGCGGCAGCAAACCTCCAAACACCCCATTGCCTATGTGGTAAGGCAAGGACAACGACGTGTATCTGATCTTTGCCGGAAATGCCTCGACCAGGTAAGCAGCGATTGGTCCATAGACCATCGTGACGAAGATCACCTGCACAAAAACCAGTAGGATCAGTTTCCATGTAATCGGATTAGTAATCAGGGTGCCGAAATCTGCATACGGCAGGACCTGAGGAGCAGGCTGCAGCACGCCATTCACCATTGTTTGCGGCGTCAGCGAGATAGCCCCGGTAACAGGGTTGCGCACCGGACTCGCGGTGACAACATTTGAACCCGCAGCAGCTTGCATCGCCCTGTAGATCGGAATGTAAGAGATTGCGGCCAGAAGACAACCCAACATCATGATCCGCTTGCGACCTATGCGGTCAGAGAGCGATCCGAAGACCACAAACAGCGGCATCCCTAACAAGAGTGCAATCGCGATGATGTAGTTCGCGGAAGTTCCGTTGACGTTGAGAACGCTTTGCAAATAGAACAAGGCGTAGAACTGTCCGGTGTACCAGACAACACCCTGCCCCGCGGTCGCGCCAAAAAGTGAAATCAGAACACGCTTCAGGTTGGCCCACTGCGTAAACGCCTCTTTCAAAGGTTTTGCTGAGGTCATCCCCGCGCTCTTGATGTGCTCGAAGATTGGCGACTCGTTCATTCGCAGCCTGATGTAAAGAGAGATGCCGACGAGAAAGATGGAGATGAGAAACGGCACACGCCAGCCCCACGAATTGAACGCTTCCCTGCTCATCGTGTTTTGGACCGCCAGAATTACTGCAAGCGAAACAAACAACCCCAGCGTTGCGGTGATCTGAATAAAACTGGTGTAGAAACCTCGCCTCTCATCAGGCACATGCTCAGCGACGTAAACAGCCGCGCCGCCGTATTCACCGCCTAGCGCCAGTCCCTGGAGGATCCGAATAACCAGCAGAATGATTGGCGCAGCTATACCTATCGTCGCGTAGGTAGGCAGGAACCCGATCAGTGCCGTTGCCCCGCCCATGATCAGTAAGGTCACCAGAAAAGCATATTTCCTTCCGACGAGATCGCCGATGCGGCCAAAGAACAACGCGCCGAAAGGTCTGACAATAAAGCCAACGGCGAAGGTCGACAGGTAAGCGATCAACGCCAGCGTGTCATTTCCCTGCGGATAGAACAGTGGGGAGATGACGAAAGCGAGACTGCCAAAGATGTAGAAGTCGTACCATTCGATCATGGTACCGACCGCCGATGCAGATATGACTTTCCAGATGCTGTAGTCGGGAGTTTTAGGCCGCATTAATCGGCGTATCTTAGGCTAGATGGTCACGTGTGGGAAGGTGGGCAAGTTTGGGCACCGGTGAAGTTTGGTTTGTCTCATTCACACCGCCGCTTCAGCGCGGTGTTCCGACGGCTCCAACCACGACGAGAAACCGTTTAAACGGTTTCCCCTTTTTCGGCACATCGGATCACCGGGCTAAAGCCACGGTGTGAATGAGATTCAGACACTCCGCTTCTACTTGTTTGGGATACGTAGAGTTTAGGATCCGTTCCTACCGCACTCGGTTCTGTATCTCAACTGTTCTTTCTTTCTTATCCAAAACAGTTCGCGCGATGGCTAACACTGAGATCGCACGGGGCGACTCACCAGTGAAGCCCTTCGGCAGATCCACTGCGCGGTTAAAGTCGTCCTGGGCCAGGGACGTGAACAGCCCGTTCAAGTCGTAGTTCTCAACTCTGAAGTTATTCGTCATCGCGCCTCCGCCTTTGAAGGCCACGCGCAGAGTTAATTCGCCGTCTTCACCTGTGAACGCAGAGTATTGATTGGCCGACTTGATTACTTCGTCCATCATGCCCCACGCGCGCGCCTTGTCGAACTTTTGAAACTGCGTGACGATGGCAATCAATGCTCGCACTCGATCAGGTGAATTTTGATCGATCCGCTTTGCCTCAGCCGTCGCGTTGTCGAGCACCTCGATAGCGCGCTCTGGTTCGGTGCCACCGAGCAGGCCACCGGCTTCAGTTAGTCCCCAGGCACGGTTCACGTTGTTGAGTTCCATACTCTTCGAGAGCCTGATGGCATCGTCTGGCTTTTTCTCCCTGATTGCGCTGCGCATCGCGTCGAACGCCAGGTATGCGAGCAACTGCTTTCTCAATTCAGGTTCCTCAATCTTCTCGGCCAACTCGCGAGCTCGCTCATGGTCCTTCGCGGCTGCACCCATGGCAGCCTGGTAATAGAGCCGGTCGCGCTCATCAGATGTTTTCGCGCGATCCACGCGATCGAGCGCCTCCTGGACGCGATCCCGAGTGGTGTCTTCCGGAACAATTCCGCGGGTAAAAATCGGGTCATCGGACTGGCGATTCTTCTCGGGAACATCCTGAGTTAGTAGTGCTTGTCGCGCTCGCAAGGCGGCCACCTGATCCATTCCATACTTTTCGTAGAGTGGCAGCATTCTTGTGATCACTACGTAAGAACCCAGTCGTCCAGACGACGACAAGTCTGGTTCCACCAATGGACCTAGCAGGATTGACGCGGCTGTCCGGAAAAACGCAGTCCGAACAGTTGCGGGGATGTTCTCGGGGGGAGAGTTTTTATCGTTCCAGCGACGGGTGTGACTGTTCCCGTCGGGTTTCACTGTGATGTACAGATACGGCGTAAAAACGTAAGCGGAGAGTAGCGAAACGCTATTAGCATCAGCGACTGGATCGTTGATCGCTCTTGCGAGTACGGAAAGGTAGCGCTGGTCCGCGAGCTGCGGGTTCTTCTCATGCAACATGTCGAGAATGTTCATCCCGTACGTGTTCACCGGATAGAGGGCCGGGTCAGCGAACTGAAGGGCGCGTTCGATATCGCCGTCCTCCAAGAGCTGGCGCGCGAGTGTCAGCCGCTGGGTCATGTCGGGCGGTGGATTGTCAGGATTAATTCTTCGGGTGCCAGCCGATGGATCAGGGACGGGCGCCTTTTCGGCTTCTCGCTTTCGCGCGTCGTCGAGCTTTTGCAGAAATTCTTCGCCGAGCTCCTTATCTCGCTTTGCAGCCAGTCGCAACACCTCACGTCGTAAGCTGGGTCGCTGGCGACTCGAGGTGGTCCCACGAGCATCAAGCCAGGCCTTAATTTGGTCTTCAGTGCGCTTTGAAATTTCTTCCTCAGCAGCCTCTGCTGAATCCCAGGCCCGACGGAATAGCGCCTTCGAACCTTCCGGATCGGTTTCCCACAAGACATCAGCCGCACGGGCTTGCACACGGGCGCGAAGCATCAGATCACGAAAGCTGCGCGCCTCTTCCGCAAGCGATGTCACCATCGACACCGCCATGTTGCGACGAGCTTCTACAATCGGATCGACCTTCGGAACCGGCTTTCGCACCTTCACGGCCGGGCCTTGAGCGATTGCCCCAATGGAACAGGCTAGAACAAAAATCACAGTGAGAATCCTGGATTGGCTGGTCATTTCTGTTTCCTTCCCTCGAGACAAGAGGATGATTCCTGAGAGTAACAACTGCGGGTCAGGGCCAACCACCGTGGTTCTGTGAAGCAGACGGCTAAGATGAATCCCCTAAGTATTTTCCCTACTTAGTCGTCAGCTTACGCTGATAGGACGTTTTAGCTTTTTAGTTAATGTCGGGTGCGATAGTCGGCGGAGTCGCCTGTCAATCGCTTCTGGTTTATTCTCGCCTGCAAACATAACGCGCAAAAAGGTGCTCAAGTTCAATTTCTTGGAGATGCAAACGAAAGAAAAGTTTAATCCGTCATGGTACGCCCTGGATGTGCGTGTTGAAACCAGGGCTTTTGAGGCAGTGGAGTATGCATTGATGGAAGCTGGCGCCGGGGGAACGGAAACAAATGAGGCGATTGTGAGTGGTTATTTTCAAACTGTACCCGATCGCGAACGCTTTCGACTCGAGCTCGCCGAAGCGTTGCGCATCTATGAGCTACCGACTTCGTCGGTTCGCGAGATTAGTGTGCGGGAAGTGGAAAATGAGGATTGGCTGGGTAATTGGAAAAAGAACTGGCAGCCGGTTGAGATGGGTCGATTTGTGATCGCACCACCATGGAGTGAAGTAAGACCTTCGGACAATCAGATCGTTATTCGCATCGAACCCGGTATGGCCTTCGGCACAGGTACCCACGAAACAACCAGGCTGTGTTTAATAGCGATTGAAAAATATTTCGAAGGCGGCAGTTTCCTTGACGTAGGCACCGGAACCGGAATTCTCGCCATCGCCGCAGCAAAACTTTTTCCGGCGGCTCGCGTTGAAGCCTGCGATACGGATGAAGAGGCAATTGAGATCGCTCGCGAGAACGCGAGTTTGAACGATGCCGGTGGGATCGCCTTTCACGTTGGCACAGTTCAGGATGCAGCATCGGCTGACATGGTCTGTGCAAACCTGACCGCAGACGTCATCGTTCCCCTGGTCCCTATGCTGCTATCGGCCAGCTGCGGACGATTGATCCTCTCGGGAATTCTTGAGACGCAGAAAGAAATAATAGTGTCAGCCCTGTTTGACTCCGGAGTTTCGGGACCACTTGAAATCCTGCAGGATGGCGAGTGGGGGGCGTTTGTCGTGTAGGAATGCCGTCCACTAAACCGATGACTGCCGTCGCTAACGCTCCATTGGGAAACTGCGGTCTCAGCGCCAAAGGCGCGAAATGTGATAGCCCAGGGCAACGCCCTGGGTAAGGTCGTGACAATAAAGGTAAGCGCTGAAGGCGCGAGATAATATATCTCCGGCTGACCATGGGGGTTTCGGAAATCACATGTCACGCCTTCAGCGCCAGGAGCTTTACCCGCGTCCACCTGGGCCGATGGCCCAGGCTATTACATTTCGCGCCGTTGGCGCTGAGACCCAAAAGGTTCCACTCCTTCTTGGCCAAAGGTCATGACCCGCAGACGATTCTATGCATCACCGAGCGACTTTAATTCGCCCCGCGAGTCAGTAACTCTCGCGGTCGATGAGGCGCGCTATCTACGCGAAGTGCTTCGCTTGAAGGTTGGCGACGAGGTCTATGTCTTCAACGGCGAGGGTAAAGAGTTTCAATGTCGCATCGAAGAGAGTCGAAAGGATTCTGCCAGTCTCAAAATAATTACTGAAGTCGAGCCTGCGCGACCGGAGTCTCCTCTAAATCTCACGCTCGCCCTCGCACTGCTAAAAGGGGAAAAATTTGACCTTGTGGTCCAGAAGACAACCGAGCTGGGCGCGAGTCGAATCATTCCCGTGATTACGAAGTTGGCAGATATTAGATTGAGAGATACGTCTGACGCAGCAAAGCGTGTTTCACGCTGGCAGCGGATTGCACTCGAAGCAGCCAAACAATCCGGACGCGCAGTGGTGCCTACCGTCGAAGAGCCTACCACATTCGATTCCGTTGTCCGTTCTTCAGAACCAGGTGCGGTGTTGTTTTCCGAACGCGGCGGCCTACCTCTCCGGGCGCTTAAAGAAACCATATCCAGTCCCACGACACTGACAGCATTGATTGGCTCAGAAGGCGGCTGGACAGATCAGGAACTAGAGCTGGCAAGGAACACTGGTCTGCCAATAATCACGCTCGGAGGCCGTATATTGCGGGCAGAAACGGCAGCAATAACTGTCGCCACGCTGCTACAACACCTCTTCGGCGACTTACGATGATTTTTCGTCCCGACTTGCACGAGCGATGGGGATGCCTGATAATCACCACTGATGAATGCCTTTATTTACAAGAAACCCGACCTGATCTTTTAAGGAGAGCTATAGAGTGAAAGCGGAAATACAGCAGTTAGTCGCTCTACAAAACCTGGATACAAGCATAAGAAAACTACAAGAAGAGCTGGAAGCAATTCCCGAAAGGCGCGCTGAAATCGAAAAAGAATTCGATCAGCGCGCTTTTGAAATTCGGGCCCTGGAAAATTCCCGCGATGAAGCCCGGCATACGAGAACGCGTCTCGAAACCGAAGTTGGCGAGCAGCGGACCCGCGTAGAACGCGCTGAGCGGAACCTGATGTCTTCGAAGAAACCAGATGAGTACACCGCCGCGATTCGCGAGGCCGACGCCGCGCGCAAACAGATTTCAGCGTTGGAAACTCAGATCCTCGAACAAATGGAAGCTTTCGAAAAGGCACAAGCCTCGCTCGACGAACGAGCCGACGAGATTGCCTCGCTTAATTCAGACCGCGAGGCACGATTACAGTTATTCGATGGAGAAACCCGTTTGCAGGCTGAAAAGCTGGCCGATGACCGCAAAGAGCGTGAACGTTTGTTGGGTATCCTGCCGAAACCGATGGGAGCTCTTTATAACCGAATTAGCGCGCGGATCCGCGATGGCGTGGCAGTAGCCGAAGCACGCAACGGTGCCTGCATGGCCTGCTTCATGTCGCTGCGGCCGCAAGCAATGGCCCAGGTGCGACGCGGTGACGAAGTGATGACTTGCGACAATTGCAACCGCATTCTTTATTACGTACCCACGGGAACGGCCCCGGCGAATACTGAGACGGCCCAACCAAAGGTTGCCCACACCTAGAACAACTATCTCCAGCTTGCTGACAAAATGAAGGTACTGGTGACAGGTGGGGCGGGATATATCGGGAGCGTCGTCACCGAAGAATTAATCAAGGATGGGCATCAGGTTGTCGTCTACGACAACCTTTCAAAGGGTCATCGTGCCGCACTCAGCCCTGCAGCATCATTTGTTCACGCAGACCTGTCTGACCTCACAACCTTAAAAGAAACCCTGGTGGGCAGTGGTATCGAAGCGGTCATTCATATGGCCGCCGATTCCCTGGTCGGTGAGTCATGCGTTGAGCCGGCAAAGTATTATCAAAACAATCTGGTGAACGGAATTAGCCTGCTGGCTGCGATGAAAGATACGGGCGTAGGTCGCATCGTTTTTTCGTCTACGGCAGCTACCTATGGTCAACCCGATCGTCAGCCAATCGAAGAGACGGCGCCGAATAAGCCTACCAATCCTTACGGTGAAACTAAACTGGCGTGCGAACACGCGATGCGCTGGTATGACGAGGCTTATGGATTGCGCTACGCCTCATTACGCTACTTCAACGCCGCCGGCGCCAGCGAGAACTTTGGCGAGGATCACGATCCCGAAACCCATCTGATTCCGATCGCGTTACAGGTAGCTGCCGGACGACGGAAGCTGGTGGAGGTTTACGGTGGCGACTACCCAACTCCCGATGGTACGTGTGTGCGCGACTATATTCACGTGATAGATCTTGCGCGGGCGCATATTCTTGCGCTCAATATCCTGGATGAAGGGAGCCGGATCTATAACCTTGGTTGCGGCGGCGACGGATACAGTGTCAACCAAGTGCTGGAAACGGCGCGCGAGGTGACAGGGAAAGAAATTCCGGCCGCTATTGGTCCAAGAAGAGCGGGCGACCCGGCAACCCTGATTGCAACCTCCGACAAGATCAAACGCGAGCTGGGTTGGGAACCTAAGTTTCAAGATCTGACAGTGATCATTGAGTCGGCATGGCGTTGGATGGAGAAGCATCCCAACGGCTATCAGGACTAACCTCAACCGATTTAGTCGACAATCGAAGGTAAGAGGAAGAGATTTTCCATTTATCATTTTCCATAATTTTCCATTTCTCATTTGGCATTGCCGGAGTTTCAGGCCTGAAGTTCAGAGTTCAGCCTTTAGGCTGTGATTCCCACAACGCAAGCTAAAGCTCCGAACACAACTTGCTCACCGCCTTGCAATGTCAAATGAGAAATGGAAAATGATATATGGAAAATCTCCCTCTTCAATGACTAACCCTTAGACAAATTAACTCGACCTGTTTTCTAAAGGCGGGATCTCGTGGCAACTCGGAAAGAAACTGGGGCCAAAAAGGCGGCCGTCAAACGCACGCCAAAGTCCAAAGCGGCGGGTATTTCCCCTGACGAGTTTCTATCGCTCAAGAATCCCAAGGGCGGATTGACTGTCTCGATCGACGACGAACACGTCTCACTCACCAGCCTGGAACGGGTCTACTGGCCAGACGAAAACATAACCAAGTTTGAACTGCTTCGTTATTACCTCACGATCAGCGATCACATAATGCCGTTTCTGAAGAATCGGCCGGCCATACTGCAACGCTGGCCGCGCGGGATCAAAGCCCCAATGTTTTTCCAGCAGGATCTCGAGACTGCGCCCTCATTTATCAAAACATCACGGCTCACGAACAAAGAAGGCCGGGAAATCGATTACGCCGTTTTCACTACGACGGCGTCGCTTCTTCACCTGGTAAACCTGGGATCGATTGAGCAGCACCCCTGGCACTCTACGATAAGCAAGTTGGATAAACCTGACTGGATTGCCATCGATCTCGATCCCAAAGTGGCTCCCTGGGAAAATGTGCTGGAGGTTGCGCTAACCGCGAGGAAGGTTTGCGACGAGGTTGGGTTGAAATCGTTTGTGAAGACTTCCGGGTCGTCAGGCATTCATATCTACATACCTTTGAAACCGACTAATGAGTATGAAAAGGTCGCCGAATTTTCGCGACTACTCGCCAGCGAGATCGCTCAGCGAGCGCCGGCGATCGCAACTATTGAGCGGTCCATCGCGAAGCGAGGGAAGACTCAGGTCTATGTCGACTGGATGCAGAATGCCAGAGGAAAGAGTTTGGCCTCGGTGTTCACAGCACGTGCGAAACCCGGGGCTACAGTCTCGATGCCATTAACCTGGAAACAGATTGAGCAGGGCGTGAAGATTTCCGACTTTACAGTCCGAAACGTTCCCGCCCTGCTCAAAAAGAAGGGTAATGCGTGGTCCGAGTTTTTCAGTAATCAGCAGAAGCTGAAGTTAGATTAGCTCGCGCTAATTCTTGATCTTCACACCGGCTGAAAACCGAATTCCGTCTTCGCGGCGGTTATCAAAATAGACCGGCAGATAATCGACCTGTATCGCACGAATGTCGATTCGATTACTGGCCTTGATATCCAAACCCGCACCCAAAGCCATGGCGAAGGCGGTTTCATTAGTGTCAGGACAGGTGAAGTCGTCGTTGTCGAAATCCGCGTTGTAGCGTTGGACGCCAAAGAGCGCGTGGGCAAACGGAATCAAAGGCGAAGAATTCCGGAAGTTAACGCGTGGGCCGAAGAGCATGGTGTAGCGAGCGATGTTCGCATCAAAGGTGCGCCCACTCAAACGGTCGTTGAATTCGGCGTTAGCCCAGGTTGCGCTGAAGTTTCCTACCAGCCCAACATTCCTGTGCACGTTGGCCACAACTTCTCCCATTACACCATGGTGGGGGATGCGCTCGTTTTGAAAGTCGACGCGCGACGAGGTTCCATTCGCGTTTAAGGCACGTCCCTGAGCGTCTAATCGGTCGCCGCCATTAATGGCGCGCTCGTGAGCGTAACCGATGTAAAACTCCCAGTTTGAGTAATCACTCTGGGCGAATCCTGCCGGCGCACAGGCAAGGGTGATCGCGACAAGCACTAATAGCTTACGCATTGCGGTAGTCCTCCTTGATGATTCCCATCAACACTGACATAAGACTGTGTGGTGATAAGAAAAATAGGAATCCGCACGTCTTTCCAATTTTTCCTGTTGATTACCCGTTTTAATGTAAAGGGGGCATTCTTTTAACATGGACTATTCGAGACAAGCAAGAACAAAAGCTACGAAAACCTTGATTCGCTTCGGGGCAATAACTACGCTTTTGTTTGCACATGTTTTAACCATTGTCGCCCAACAGCCAGCTAAAAGTGTCGGGCGAGTTCCGCCCGCATCTCCACCGCCCGCAACTACAAGACCCAGAACAGCCAATTCCCCTGTCACTACCACAACCAACGACGTCAACAAGCTTCTTGGAGATGGACAAGCTGCATTCGATGCCGGGCGTTATGAAGAAGCAATTGCGCGCTACAACAAGGTGTTGGCTCTCTCGGCAAACCAGCCGCGCACGGCCGCCGTCGCCAGTCTCCTCATCGGCAACGTCAACATGGCCCAAAGGAAGTTTGGGAATGCGGAGGTAGCCTTTCAGCGGGCCGTGACGTTGAGTCCGACATTCGCCGAAGGCTACAACGGGCTGGGCGAGGCGCTCGGCGAACTGAAGCAATTTCCACGAGCGATTGAGGCATTTAACAAAGCTGTCGGGCTTGACCCAAAGTTACTGAAGGCGAAATACAACCAGGCTGTTACTTATGATCGGATGAAGAACTTTCGCTATTCGGAGTTCGTCTTTCGCAGTCTGATCAAGAATCATCCGGATTACGCGCTCGCGTATGACGGACTTGCCGTGACCCTCTCAAAAGCGGGGCGAGCAAAAGAGGCAATTCCTCTTCATGAAAAAGCCATTGCCTTATCTCCACGCGAGTCGTCCTATTACTTCAACTACGCGATTAGCAACCTCATGCTCGGAAACACAGCGAAGGCATTGGAGCAGCAGCAACGACTTAGAGCAATCGATCCACTAGTGGCTGAGCGGTTGGCGAGCGTGATCATCAAGCGTCAAATGTAGCCTTTCATTGGAGTGCGCCGCCTTGTCGGCGCTTTGGTCAGCTGCGACTCTGTCGCAGCGTGGTTCTTTACTAGCGCTAAGTAAATAGTAGGTGAGAGCGCGGTGCCGAGCACGCGCGCGGCCAAAGCGCCGACAAGGCGGCGCACTCCAAGGAGAGGCCGTTAGCGCAGTTGGATTGTCTTTCTCTTGCGCCATTGATCACACAGATCGCGAGCAGCTTCCGGCCAGGTGGGAAACTCGAAAGTAAATCCACTCTCCAACAATCTCGCCGGAACTACGCGTCTACTCTTTAAGGCAAGTTCACTCTCGCTTCGTAGTACAAACGCTCCGATTTCCAGCATCCATTGCTGGCAGGTAAACCGATCGGCATGCCCCACGCGACTCGTAGCTCGCGCATGAATTCAGCATTAGTCAATGGATTTGGTGCCGCCACGTTGACTGGCCCGTCGAGCTCATCGTGTTCGATCAACCACTGAACTGAGCGCACAAAATCCAGGTCGTGGATCCACGAAACGAACTGCTTCCCATTCCCAACAGTTCCTCCCAGCCCAAACCGCACCAGCCGCAAGAGTAAGTCGAATGGACCACCCACAGACGGGCTCATGATAATCGCGGAGCGAAGCAATACTCTTCGGGTGCGCGGTGTCTCGGCCTCATTGAAAACTCGTTCCCAATTCGTCGCCACATCGATGCTGAAACGCCAGGTGTCCGGAGCGTTCGGTTCGGAACCTCCGATACGTCCGGACGCTTCATCATTTGGCGCGTCATAACGATGATCGTAAATAGTGCCGGTGCTTGCCTGTAACCAAACTTGCGGTGGCTTCTTGAGTTGCGAAACAGCCTCGCCAAGGACTTTAGTAGACTTCAATCGTGAGTCCATGATGATCCGGCGATTCTCCGGTGTGTAGCGACAATTCACGCTTTGGCCTGCAAGGTTGATGAGTACATCCGAGCCTTCCAGTTCCTCAATCCAATCACCAATTGACTCTCCATCCCAAGGCCTTATTCGCCACGGACGTTTCGCCTGACTGCGGCTTAACACACACACGTCATGTCCTGAGTCGGTGAATGCAGTAGCGAGGACGGTTCCAACCTGACCTGACCCACCCGGGATAATAATTTTCATTGAGTTAATATACGGCGGACCCAGGGTTACTGGTGACTAGAAAATACTGGGGAAAGGGATCCGCTCCAGTGGCCTCAAAGTGTGAGACACCCTTGATGGTTCGGCTTCGCCGCCGGATGTGAGACGGTGGCTCTGCCCCGGCGTCCTCTAATCGCCCGAGGAAGCCGCTTCCCGCAGAGGCTGCAAATGATGGAGCTGGCTGGCGTCGATGAGGTTTAGATCTTTCTCACGAACGCTGTGGAAGCCGGGTACAATTTCACCCTCAAATGGTTTCATTCCGTTTCGGTTTCGTTTGCGTCCGGTGAAGTCGAGATAGAGATGCTTGCGAAGGAACCGGTCAGGCACTCCGGCGAATCGCGCCAACGGGTATTTGATTCCGGAGCCAAACAGTCGCTTGCCGAGTTTCTGGTAGTAGATAGGAACGCCTAGCGAAAACTTTGCGTTAACCCGGTCGCCGCGGTTCCAAAACTCAAGGTTGTATTTCCAGCAGGTGAAGAAAAACTCCCACTGCAAATCTGTCATCTCGATCAACTTCGCGCCGGCCTTTTTCTGCATACGCGTGTCTTCGAGGGGAACAAAGAAGGTCGGGACAAACGTGCCTTTCGCATCACGCAAATCGGAAAGCAAATCGAGCGACTCTTTAACGTCGTCATCGGTTTCGCCTGGGAGGCCAATGATGAAAGTGCAGAACGGAAACCAATTATGCCGGTTGAGTATTTCCATCCCTTTAAGAATTACGTCGCGCCACTGATGCGATTTGTATGGATAAGCTTTCCCTTTCATGTAGGTGTTGAATAAACGCGCGCTGCCCGTCTCCAGACCAATGATCGGATCTGCGGCGCGTCTATCGGGATCAGTCGAGTCTTTATGCTGAACGTGTGAGTAAGGTACCAGCAGCGGAGTTAGTCGCTCGATTATTGAAGGATCTTTTACCACCGGCGCCATCGTAATGTGTGAGGTCTGAATCGTCTCGACCCCGGGCACACTGATAATTCCCTTGAACAGTCGCTCCAGCGCCGGCACGTTGGTTTCAAAGTTTGGCAACTGCTCATAGAGAAACATGTCCTCCGAAGAAATCATGATCTCGGTGGCGCCTTCACCGGCATTCACCCTCACGCTTTCCAGAATGTGGTCCAAAGGAAACGAGCGTCCAACTTTTGTGGCCGGCCCGCAAAACTGGCAACCGCGCCCGCAACCCCTGGTGATCTCAACTACCCCAAAGGTTGAGCGATGCCGAACCACCGGAATCTCTTCAACAGTTGCCTGCATCTCTTTAGGCACTTTGATAATTCTTGGCAGCGTGGGATCGCCTTCGATGATTCGCTTGAAGATATCGCTGAATACACGTTCGATCTCACCATCGATCAAATAGTCGATGTGAAACTCGTCGAGTCGATCTGCTTTCTCCAGTTGCCAGGCTCCAGGTCCACCCACAACTATCTTTGGCTTGTATTTTGTAATCACCGGGTGGGTGACGATCTTAATGAATTCATGAGCGTTAAGCGGCAAGAGGTTCTCTCCGAAGATCTTGGCGTAAACGTCTGTCGCATATGAGATCCCGAGCGGGTTGTGCGCATGAATGGCTAGTACTTTGGTTTCCGGCCCGACGAATTTTTCCAGGTTGCCGAGATAGCAGGTGACCACGTCTTCTTCGGGGTACTCCCGTAGTAGCAGGGTCTCAACCATCCGCAGTCCGTTTGGCACATACTTGGCGCGCCCGTCAGGCCACGACTCGTTATCAAACGAGACTTTATTAAAAATAGTATTGCTGAATTTGTAAGGAACCGTGGCTGACAACATTTGCTGCCAGATACTGTGGTGCCATTCGCTTGCTTCGGTTGAAGAAGCTGTCAAAACCATTCGCGGTGAAGCCACAGGAGCCTCCTGCAGTAGTGGGAGTTTGAATTACACTGCCCGGGCTCGTTCTGGTGCTAAATGAAGTCACTCGCTTGAAGAGTTGGGGGATTCTAGCACGGCATTTTAGGTTGCCAATAAATTCATTTATACAGTTGATTTCTATCCGTTTTTTTGAAGAGTGGACCACAATTCTGTGTACGTAAACGCACACTGAGTCGCGAAAAATTAGGTTGGCTCAGTAGTGTTGGCTGGACCGCTTACCGCGCTTGCCACTGGATCTTTTGAATCGCTTCTTCTCATCGACGCCTTTAAGAGATGCTAGTGGCCACAATCGATGTTCCACTTCAGCTAAGCCTGCAACGGTAACTGCGCGCAGCACCTCCTCAGCCGATTTGTATGCTGGAGCGGCCTCATCGAGAGGAACGCGGCCATCCATGTTCACCAAAATGCCCGCCGCTGCATATTCATCATCGATTTGTCGTTGCGAGAGGGAGCGATTCGCCTGCCCGCGCGAGAGTTTGCGGCCCGCCCCGTGGTTAACTGAGAAACCGCTCTTAACGGCACCCGGGAGCGGCCGCAGGATGTAGCTGTAGTCTTTGTTACTACCGGGGATTAAGACAGGATGACCAGTCGCTTCCCACGGCGTTCCCTCCAGCGATGGATGGCCGGCAGGAAACGCGCGGGTTGCACCCTTGCGATGGACCAGCACCTCGCCAAAATTCGGATGCCATTCTTTCTGGACCAGGTTGTGACTGATCTCATAAACAAGCTCGAGATCTGATCCAAACACTTCGCGAAAAGCCCCGGCGACTTGCTCAAAAATTATCAACCGATTGAGGATGGCGTAATTCCCGCCCGCCGCCACAGCGTTTAGATAATTTCGGTAATGACGTGAATCGGGAGTGAAGTAACCAAGGTCTATATCGGTGACCGCGTCGGGCCGCTCTTCACGGGCCAACTCGAAATAGTTTGTGGCCATGCCGTGACCGAATCCGCGGCTGCCGGTGTGGACTTGAACAAATAGCGTGTCGCTCATTTCTGAACGCTGCAACTCGATGAAGTGATTCCCGCCACCAAGACTTCCGAGTTGGTTCATGCCGCGCTCTGGACGGCCTTTGCCTCCCTTTGGAATCTGCCAATTGTCATCTACTGGAATGCGATGCCGCTCAGCGTGGCTCCGATCAAACGTAGCGCCGTAATGCTCCACATAGTATTCAGCCCCACCACGAACGAGATTATTGAACTCCGTTTCGGAGAGTTGACTAAAGCGATCGCTCTTGCCGCCAAAGCCCATCTGCACCCGACCCATCACCGCGCGATTAAACTGGACCTTCTTTTCTGGCGTGGCGTGATCAAATGGTACTGTTGACTTCGCGCTCATCATTCCACAACCAATATCGTATCCGACTGGTCCCATCGCCACGGCGCCTGATTCAGCGTCAGTGAGAATCACACAACCAACAGGGACACCATAGCCGTAGTGAACATCAGGTGTAATTACCACCAGCTTCACTCCTGGAAACCTGGTCGCGTTTACTATCTGGCGGTAGAGAGTATCTTCGGCTGCCTCTAGTAATTCAGGCGTAAGAAATAGGCGAACTGGAACGTCGGCGATGTCATCTGTTTGAAGATGGTAGTAGCCTTCGTCACTAGTTTGCGCGAACGACTTCCAGTTCGCTTCGTTCTTCAGAGCTCTTGTCATTTGAATCTTTATCGCTTCGCTTAGTAGTCCCCGCCATCATCATAAGTAAATCTTGCTTAACTGTTGCTGCCGTCTCGCAAAACTAATGCGGCGATTCTATTTGCAGTATCGTCAGGGGTTTCGGCTTCGGTGACTGGAACTCGAATGTCAGCCGACTCATAGACATGTCGTCGGGCTTCGAAGAGTTGCTGCACGGCGAGGTAGGAACTCGCAAGTGGACGTTGCCCAGCGCTCCCTTCAATCCTCTTCCAGCAAAGGTCCAAAGGCGCATCCAGCCACACGGTGAGGTATCTATGTTCTTCGAGTACCTTGCGATTTCGCTCAATAATCCAGGTGCCGCCACCCAGAGAGATGACCAACCCCAGTTCGTCAGACAAGAGGTCGGTTAACACCCGAGATTCAGTTTCGCGGAACGCGTCCTCGCCATCAATACGAATAATCTCGGCAGCGTTACGACCTTCGCTTTCCAAAATTGCGGCGTCCAGGTCAACCACTTTGCAGCCAAGTAATTGTCCGAGCGCTTGGGCGACGGTCGTTTTGCCCACACACATGAATCCGGTGATAGCGATCCGAGGAACCATCTATCTCTCCACTATGGATTCAATAACGTCGAAGAAACCTGGAAATGAGACATCAACGCAATCACTACCAAGTATTTCAGAATCACCTTGGGCGACTAACGCAGCCACCGTAAACGCCATAGCTATACGGTGATCGCCAAATGATTGAATAGTTGTCCCGCGAAGCTTAACTGGTCCAATAACCGCCAGCCCGTCCTCATATTCCTCCACTTCGGCTCCCATTGCCCGAAGGTTTGTTACCGTCGCAGAAATTCTGTCGCTCTCCTTAATCCGAAGCTCTCGCGCGTCTCGAACGGTGACTCCACCAAACTGACTTCCCACAACAGCCAGAAGTGGCAGCTCATCAATTAGTGGGGCGACCAACGATCCGCTCACCTCCAGATGCGTGTTGGCTAAGCCAGTGGTTTGAATAGAAACCGTACCTCTTGGCTCATTGGACTCGTCGTGCAATTCTGCGACCTGGATCGCAGCGCCCGAGGACATGAGGAGATCAAGAAACTGCGTACGCGTTGGGTTGAGTCCAAGGTTTTCGATTCTCAAGGCGGAACCTGCCATCATCGCCGCCGCCGCAATCAAATAAGCGCCGCTGGAAAAGTCGCCAGGAACTTGCACGTCGCGACCTGAGAAACTGGCGGGACCGTCAACTATTGTTGAACCTGCGCCGGAACTCTGAGAGCCATTTTCGATCTCGATTCCAAACCACTCGAACATTCTCTCCGTGTGATCGCGGGTGTGTATGCCGCTGAGATCTATCACCTCAGTTCGACCAACCGCGTTTAGACCGGCTAAAAGCACACAGCTTTTCACTTGCGCACTTGCGATAGGCAGCTCATACCTAATAGCGGTCAGCGGACTTCGACCTTCAATTAACAACGGTCCACAGCCGTCACGAGATCCGATATGCGCGCCCATATGCGTCAGCGGCTTAATGATTCTCCCCATTGGACGACCGTTCAAAGAATCATCACCGGTGAGAGTTGACACAAAGTTTTGGCCAGCCAGGACTCCCGCGAGCATTCGCATCGTTGAGCCGCTATTGCAGCAATCCAACGGAAGGTGTGACTTGCGCAGGCCGCCCGCTCCTCGGCCGTGGATGCGAAGAACACTTCCCTTCCTTTCAACAACGACGCCAAGTTGCTCGAGGCATGAAAGGGTTGCAGCACAATCCTTGCTGGTAGAGAAGTTTGAAATCTCAGAGACGCCGGTAGCGAGTGCCGCGATGATTGCGGCCCGGTGAGAAATAGACTTATCACCAGGAACACAAACGCTTCCGTTCATTTGCAGGGCAGGTCGAATCCTCATCGATTGAATCTTATCCTGCGGCCCGCACAGAACCGAGCGCGGTCGGTTCTCTATGGCTTGCGTTAACGATCTGAGCGCCAACGAATTACGCAGGTGAGCTTCTTGACAGTCAATAGCTCAGCATGTTACACCCTCGAACCTTCGGGTACGTTTGGAGTTCAAGAAAAAGCCGAGCCCAAGTGTGGCACTGGCGTGGCCGGCTGCCCTTTTACTGTGACCTTAGAGACCACCGAACTCAGGTTCGCCAGCCGCATTCAGGCTGTTGAAGAAGCCGCTGGAGCTGTTGCTGAGTTTCTCAGTCGCATGGGGGTAGGCGAAGACGTTGCGTTTGGCGTAGACATGGCGGTGCGTGAGGCAGTAACTAACGCAGTCGTCCATGGCAACAAACTGGACGAAACGAAGTTCGCTGATATCAGTTTGAAAAGTCTTCCCGGAGCTTTTGAGATTACAGTTCACGACCAGGGAATAGGGTTCAATCCGAGCAACATCCCCGATCCAACCGAAGCTCAAAATATCTTAAAGACTTCCGGGCGTGGCATCTTTTTCATGCGTAACTTGATGGATGAAGTCGAGTGGTCGATGGATCCAAAAGGCGGCACAACCGTACGGATGATGAAAAAAGTATAACTGGGATTTGTATTTGCAAATCCGCTAAAGGAGCTTACTGAAATGGCTGAGTTAAATATATCCGAGCGCCAATCCGGAGACGTAACCATCCTCGACATGGATGGCAAGATCACCATTGGCGAAGGCAGCGTTGCGCTTCGCACGGCTATCCGCCGGCTTTTGGAAGAAGGCAAGAAAAAGATTCTGCTAAACCTGGCTAAGGTGGGCTACATCGATTCCAGTGGCATCGGTGAATTAGTTTCCAGCTACACTGCGATAAATAAAGATGGCGGCGAGTTGAAGTTGCTTAACCTGACGCAGAAACTGCAAGACTTGTTGACCATCACCAAGTTGCTTACTGTATTTGACGTTTATGAAAGCGAAGCTGATGCACTCGGAAGCTTTAAATAATCTTTTAGTACCGACTGAATTTCGGTACACAAGACCTCAGCTCAAGGGAGATAAAAATGGCAGAACTCGAAGTCAATGAACGCCAGGCGGGAGACGTCACCATCCTTGATATGAACGGATCGGTGAGAATGGGTGAGGGCGCCATTTCGCTCCGTAATTCAATCCGCGGGTTGGTCGATAACGGCAAAAAGAACATTCTCCTAAACCTGAACGGTGTGAAGAATATCGACTCGAGCGGAATCGGAGAACTCATCGCCAATTACACAACTGTCAGCCGCGACGGGGGCCAACTTAAGCTTCTGAATCTGACCGAGAAAATTCAAAATCTTTTGGTCATCACCAAGCTGTTGACCGTCTTCGACTCCTACGACAACGAAGCCGAGGCCCTAAACAGCTTCAAGTAGGTTGGCAGGGCATCCTGCCTGTCCGGCACAGTAATTCACCGCAGTGAATTGCTGTCTTACAAATGTTGCGTTCTACCTTTCGCCGTCTGCTCGCGCTGGATGATCCTCCGGAGCGGACGGCGCTTGCTTTTTCCATCGGCGTCTTCATCGCCTTCTCGCCATTTCTAGGCCTCCACACGCTGATGGCTACTGCCATTGCGTTCCTTTTCCGGTTCAACAAAATCGCGATCTACAGTGGCACGTTCATCAACAACCCGTTTCTGACGCTTGTCCCGATCATCATTGCTTCTTATGCGATCGGGGCATTTCTCCTGGGGCAGCCAATTCAGATACCGGCAAAAGGCGTCGCGCTCCTGAAAGAGCCTCATCTTTTGTCCGGCGATTACTACCGGATACTGTTTCGCGAAAGCTGGCAAATAGTATGGCCATTCACCATCGGGGCCATGGTGCTTTCGGTGGTTTGTTCGCTCGTTGCATATCCGGTAACATCAAGCCTGTTGAAGAAGCATCATCAGCGAAAAGCCGCGAAGTAATTCGCGGAGTTTGCCGAAGTTGGCATCTGATCGGACCAGATGGTGCATCTCTAGATATCTCCCGATACAT
Organism: Pyrinomonadaceae bacterium; assembly: GCA_035273425.1. Taxonomy (GTDB): domain Bacteria; phylum Acidobacteriota; class Blastocatellia; order Pyrinomonadales; family Pyrinomonadaceae; genus PSRF01. The sequence goes on from DATEPB010000058.1 coordinate 22,658, forward strand.
CCACCAGCAGGCAATAATCACCGCATACCCATGAAGAAGCTTCTTTCATTAACGATTCTTTTTGCTCTGAATTGGACGCTCATAAACGCGCAAACTAACTCTACTCAACGACCCGCTGACAACCAGCCGGTTCCACAACGAGCACCCTCCAGTTTCGACTTAGCTGAATACGGAGTGACGTTCAGCGTCGATCCGCGGCTCATCATCATGATGGCAGCGCTGGAAGCGGCTGGAGTTGAATTAAGTGCAGGAAACAGTGAGCCGTCGGTTTTCAGAGCTCAGGTAAGAAAAGACCTCGCAGATCTCGACCCGCAACTGCGCGCTCGCCTTCGCACGTTCTACGAACGGAACAAAATACCGGCTCCGGCTACACCAGCCGACCAGGCGGCACGATACGTTTCACTCGCTTTCGCGCTGAGCCAACCGCCGGCACTCGATGCCCCTGCGCGCTCCGATGATTTGCCTGCCAGTTTGCTTGAAGTGCTCGACTTCGCTCCGCTGGTCCATGAGTTTTATCGGCAGTCAAACATTCAGGAACGTTTGCTCGCCTACACGCGAGCGTATCAGGCAGAAGCGGACCGTCTTAGAAAACCGACCGAAGGGGTGGTCAGAGATATTCTGTCTTACCTTCACACTCGGCCTATTACCGTTTCCTTTGAGAAGGTCCTGGTCAAAGCTCCCACATCGGGAAAGAAGAAAGCTCAACAAACGTATACGACCCGGGAGCAACAGCGACGCTTCTTTGTCGTCCCCGACTTACTCGGCGCGCCTGGCGCGATGAACTTTCGCATCATCGGTGACGACTACTATGCAGTACTTCCTGAAGGCACTGATCCCGGGGCTTCGGAACTGCGTCGCGGTTACTTGCAATATGTAGTTGATGCGTTGCTCGTGAGGTTTAATCGCGAAATAGCCGCGCGACGCGAACACATAAAACTTCTGTTGGCAGAGAGGGAAAAGGCCGGTGCTACAGTTACGCCGGACGTATTTATCGCAGTATCGCGATCATTCGTGGCCGCAGCTGATGCTCGCTTTGAGGAAGTTAAGAGACTTGAGGCACTGGCACTGAACTCGCGCGCCCGAATCGCTGCGGCTAAGGACGAAGCTGCGCGCCAGGCGATTGCTAAAGAGTTTCAAGCAGCCACTGCCACGATTCACGACGAGAGTCTCGCGCGCTTATACGAGCAGTATGAACGTGGCGCCGTGCTCGCTTTCTTTTTTGCGGAACAGTTAAAAGGCATTGAAAGCTCAGGCTTTGATGTGGCCAATTTCTTCGTCGACATGATTGGTTCTTTCGATCCAGCGCGCGAAACGCGTCGACTGGCTGAGAACGCTGAGGCGCATCAACGAGCGGTTGCCGCCCGGCAAGCCCGACTGAATTCGCGACAAACGGAAGACGTGGTGGCCTATACACCGGCTGAGGCGGCGCGCGCTGCGGGACTGGTCAAAAAACTAGGAGACATTGAGCAGGTCTTGCGACAGAAAGACTATGTTAATGCCGAGGCGCGGCTGAAACAGTTGATGACGGAATATTCGCGTGAGCCGCGTATCTTTTTCGCGCTTGCGCAAACCGCCAGCCTGGCTGCGGCGGACGCCACCGATGAAGACGTCCAGGCAGAACGACTCAATCGGGCGCTGTCAAACTATCGTCTGGCGCTGGAAGCCTCGTCACCGGAAACGGACCGCGCTTTGATTTCGCGGGCACACGAAGCGATGGGCCGGATCTATGCCTTCCTCGACAACCCGGCAGAAGCCACAATCGCGTTTGATAAGGCAATACAAATAGGTGACGTGCCGGGCGGTGCATACAAGGATGCGATGGAAGGCAAAAAGAAACTAGCCACGCCGTAAGTCAACGCACCGTCAGAGGCGTATAGAGTACAACCTTCAGGTTGCTCTTGCGTCACTCAGATGCTGGTTCTCTCAAGAAGTCGCAAGCTAAAGCTTGTACTCTGAACGCCTGCTAACAACCAAAGAAAAAAGGTCAAGGGCTTCCTTCACCCTTGACCCTTTCTCGCTGCGCCTTGCCTTTGCGCTTATATCGGTTGATTGGCACCGCTCCTAATAACGCGCGGCACCACAACCTTTCCAGGAACCTGAACACTCACGGGCGGAATCGTCGGAAGACTGATTCGCGGAACGGTAACATTCACTTCCGGAATCTCACCGAGTTCGATCCGCGGGATCACGAATGTTCGAGTACCCGCGCGCCGATTCGTGCCAGGCAGAATGGTCTCCGACGCTTTCGGCGTAACGGTAATTCTCTTGGTGTCCCGGTTGCGAATGATCGTTAGCGTAACGTCACCTTCCTTCTTCTTGTTGATGGTGCGCGACAGATCGCCGGAGTCTTCGACCTTTTCGCCGTCGATACCAGTGATCACATCACCTGCCTTAATCCCAGCTTTGGCAGCCGGGCTGTCGTCAGTCACGCCCGTCACCAACACTCCCTTACCATCGGCGATGCCAAAATAATCAGCCAATTGCTTTGTCAACTGCATGGTGCTGACGCCGATTCGGCGATGGTTACCCAGGGAGAAAACAAAATTTCCGTCACCCCCATGCCCTTCCCATTTCCAAACCTTCGAGCCATCGGGCGCCTCTTTGTAAAGATCTTTCAGCTTGTCCAGTCCTTCGAGCTTCTTGAATCCTTCAAAATTCTTGAGTTGGAAAGCGTTGTGTGCATTATCACGCTTGGCGATCGTCACTGAAACGTCCTGCTCGCCACCGCCACGACTAATACCAAGACGGACGGTTTGATCAGGAGCAACTTCAGATACCAATCGAGTCAACTTTCGAACACTGGTAACACTGTCGTTTTCGAATCTCAGGATCACGTCATCCTTGCGCAGACCCGCTTTCTCCGCTGGACTGTCTTTAACGACTTCCGTGACTCCAACACCGCGAGCCTCTCGCATGTTGTAGCGAGCCATGTTTTCTTTACTTATGTCTTCGGCATGAACGCCGAGAAAACTACCTCCAGCAAAGAAAACTGAAAAACTGCCCGGGCCATCGCCAATCAGGCCAAATGCTTCGGGGGTAGGCGGCTTGGGAGGCGCTTGAGGGGTCTGCTGCGCCAGCACAATGCCGCTAGTTACTACAAGGGAGCCAACCAAATAAAAAGCTTTTCTCAAATTCATAACAGAGAGAGTCCTCCGGATAGATTTGTCGGTTACACGCTCACCCCCAGAGGTCGGTTCCAAAAAACCGTCACAATCCGCAGATTCCGCAGATTTTCGAACAATTGGGTCATGAAGTCGGTACCACAGCGCGGTGTCGCGTGGGTCCTCCCATTGCCAATTGTCGATTTCCGATTGCCCTGCGCTAAAAGCCAATTGACAATCGGCAATTGCAAATCGGAAATCGACAGACCCACGCGCTACCGCGCCGTGATAATGACTTCATGACCCGCGTGTTGAGTGAATGCGAGAGACCAGATTTAGGCGATTTTGCGGTATATCTCAACGCCATCCGCAATTTCGAGCGCAATCTTCCCTTCCGAATGCGCCAGGTCGAGGTGAGCGACCCCCTCGGAAACAGAAAGGAAACGATGGACATCGTCAGTTTCGGGAAACATGTGCTGAGCGACCTGCCACGCAGTCACACCCGCGCGCGTTACCAGTCGTACAACCTCAGACTGGCGCTCACGGATCGCGCGCACGTATCGATTGAACAATTCCTCAAAGTCGTTGACCGGCGCTCCATGGCCACCATGTACCAGCGTCGGCGCGAAGCTTCGCAGCCGCGCGAGGCTAACCAAATACTCGGCGAGGGAAGCGAAACGCTTTGAAGGATCGACCGGGTCGGGCGACAGAATTGGATTTGGAGTTATCCGTTTGAGCACGCAATCGCCGGCGATGACCGTGCGATCGGCTTCGCGGATGAATGAACACGAACCGGGCGTGTGACCAGGCGTATGCAGAATCTTCAGCGCTCCGTTGCTGAATTCAAGTTCTGCCTCGTCAAGCAGTTCCCCATACTCGCCGTCCTCGAATGAATCGGCGTACTGGCGCACTCCTTCGTAGACTCTCCGCATGTCGTCGATCTCAGTAGGCGGAACGCCTCCGCGAACCAGGAGGGAACGATGATCCTCATACTCGAGTCTCCCGATTCGATGACCACTCTCCCAGGCATGGACCAACACTTCAGCGTCTTTCGCTTCGTCACGAAGTGAGCGCGCCAGGCCGCAATGATCTTCATGCGCGTGCGTCAACACGATGCGGCGAATATCCGAGACACGAAAGCGCGCTTTTCTCAGCCCTTCGCGCAGGGCTTCGATTGTTTCTTTCGTCTTGGGGCCAGTATCGATGAGCGTGATCGGATCTTCAGCGATCAGGTAGACGTTAACCGGGCCGACGTAGAAAGGTGTGGGCAGCGAGATTGGAATGATGCGCATCAGGTTATTTTTCGAATGCCGATTGCTATTGCCGACTGATCATTGAGATGTTGAGTCTAGCAAAAACTCTTTCATGCAACGTGTGGGGTGGTGAACTTCTTCTGGTTGTGGATTGAAGCTGAGATTGAAATAGTCTCATTTGTTTCACTACTTCTACGAGGAGCGTGCCCAATGAAATACAACCGCTTCGAAGAGCTGCCAGTGTGGAAGGATGCCATTGAACTTGCTGTTCGAGTTTTCGCCCTCACCTCCAAGCCCATTTTCAGACGCTACAGGAGTGTGCGAGATCAGATGGAGCGCTCGTCTATGTCGATCTCAAACAATATCGCTGAAGGATTCGAGCGCGGAACAACACAGGAGACTCTCACCTTCTTATACATCGCTCGGGGTTCATCAGGCGAAACCAGATCTGCCTTATGCCTCTGTGAGCGGCTGGCGGGTTTTACCGATTTGAGATCTGAGATCGCAGATCTCAGATCAAGAGCAGAAAGCATCTCGCGTCAGTTGAGACGATGGAGCGTGGCATTGCAGAACTCGGATATCCGAGGTCAGCGTTACTTGACCGACAAGACACGAGCAAGAAACAAAGAGGCACGAGAACGCGAAGAATTCCTGAAGGAGCTCGAAGAGATTCGCAACCGCAAAACCTAACCCTGTCAGATCTCAGATTTCAGATCTCAGATCTCAGATCTCAGATCTCAGATTGGCAGAAACCCTAAAACGCCCACTTGTTCGCCTCAATCAACACATCCGCCACCCGTTGTCGCGCGACGATCGTGTTCATCGGCGTCAGCTTCGTGAACCGTCGCAAGGCCGCCAGCAACGTTCGCAGTTCATCACCTTCCGACATTCCCGCCAGCGTGTTCTTTGCCCGCGCTTCAATACGCTCCACTGCGTCGTTGCAAAATACGCGCGTCATATCAATGTATCGCGCCGCTGCCGCTTCCCCACCAGCCGCAGCCAGCTTCTGCGCGCGCAGAATCGACGACTCCATTGCATACGCGTCCATAATAATGTCGGCAATGCCAAGCAGAATTTCCTGCTGCTCACCCAACTTCATCATGTACTTCTGCGCCGCCGTTCCCAACGTCATCAGGGCAACCTTCTTCGCGTTTTGGGCCAGCTTCTGTTCAGTGGCCAGCACCACTTCATCGTCGTCAAAACTCGGCATCTGCGGGGTCAGTATTTCATCCATCAGTGCCTGCGCTGCCGGTAACAAGGCAAGATTCCCACTCATTGCCGCCTTCATCAAACGTCCCGGAATCAACATGCGATTGATTTCGTTGGTGCCTTCAAATATGCGGTTGATACGCGAGTCGCGGTAGGCGCGCTCCGCCGGGTAATGCGCGGAGTAGCCGTAGCCACCGTAAATTTGGACCATCTCGTCGACGACGAAATCGCAATACTCCGACAGCGCAACTTTGATGATCGAGCACTCGGCGGAGTACTCCTCGATGGCCTTCATCTTCGCGTTCGGATCGTGCGGATCAGTGATGGCCGCTTCGATCATTCCCAGCGTTCGATAAATCATCGACTCACCTACCCAGGTGCGAATCGCCATCTCGGCAAGCTTCGATTTGATAGCTCCAAAAGAAGAAATTGGTTTACCAAACTGCTGGCGTTCATTCGCATAACGAACGGCCTCATGAATCATCAGCTTCATTCCGCCCACGCACATCGCACCAAGTTTGAACCGTCCGATGTTCAGGGTGTTGAAGGCGATCTTGGCGCCTTTACCAACTTCAGCGAGCAAGTTCTCCACTGGCGCAATCGCGTCGGTTAGCACGAGCGGTGTAGTGCTCGAACCTTTGATCCCCATCTTGTGTTCTTCAGCGCCTGGAGTCACACCCGCCTGTTTCTCCACGATGAAGGCCGTGAACTTGTCGCCGTCCACCTTGGCAAACACGATAAAGATGTCGGCGAAGCCACCGTTAGTTATGAACATCTTCTCGCCGTTGAGAATGTAGTGTGTGCCGTCGTCGCTGAGTCGAGCAGTAGCCTTCGCCGCCATTGCGTCTGAACCCGATCCAGCTTCAGTCAGGGCGTACGCCGTAATGAGTTCACCGGAGGCGATCTTCGGCAGATACTTCTCCTTCGCCGCTTCTGTGCCAAAGTAAATGATTGGCAAAAGCCCGATGCCGCTCTCTGCGCCGAGGGTGGTGGCAAACGAAGCGCAGCGGCCGATGTTTTCACCGACCAGGGCACCGCTTGTCTGGTCCAGCCCCAGCCCGCCGTACTCCTCCGGAATATTGGCGCTGATTAAGCCCAGGTCCGCAGCCTTCTTCACCAGTTCACGAGCCAGAGCCCAATCGTGCTTTTCAAGTTCATCGACGCGAGGGTTTACTTCGTTGTCAATAAACTGGCGCGTGGTTTCAGCAATCATGCGGTGCTCTTCGGTGAAGTCTTCAGGCGTAAAGATCTCGTCAGGCGTACGCTCCTCAATCAGAAAAGCACCGCCTTTGACAATCTGTTTTTGTTCGACTACGGCTGACATATCGCTCATTCCTTTCTAGTGGGGTAATCATGCGGCTCCGCCGCCGCACGGTGCGGAAAGGCTCGGCCTTTCCGAGTAGCTCTCATTCTTTCGTGAGGCTGCGCCTCACAGGGTCGTTACACTTGGACGGAAAGCCACAGCTTTCCGCACTGTGCTGCGGCAAAGCCACTTTCGAACTAGATTCGCTCGAAAATTCCGGCAGCACCCATGCCGCCGCCTACGCACATCGTCACCATTCCATAGCGACCGTTGCGTCGCTCGAGCTCGCGCAATATCGAGGCCGTCAATTTCGCCCCAGTGCAGCCCAGCGGATGGCCCAAGGCGATCGCGCCGCCGTTAACATTAACTTTGTCGGGATCCAGTCCCAGGGTTTTGATCACGGCTAACGACTGCGCAGCAAACGCCTCGTTCAGTTCAATCAAATCGATCTGGTCGAGCGTCAAGCCCGCGAGCTTCAACGCTTTCGGAATCGCAAACACCGGCCCGATTCCCATTTCCTCCGGTGGACAACCGGCGGTCGCATAAGCCACAAACCTGGCCATCGGTTTCAAACCGAGACTCTTGGCTTTCTCCTCCGACATGACCACTGCCGCAGCCGCCCCATCCGACATTTGTGAAGCATTACCGGCGGTGATTGTGCCCTTAATGTTGAATGCCGGTCGCAACTTTTGCAGTCCTTCGAGGCTGCTATCACGACGAACTCCTTCATCTCGGTCAAACACCACTTCGCGCATCTTCTTCTTGCCGCGTTCATCCAGCTCTTCGAAAGTCACGTTGAGCGGCACCGTCTCGTCTTTGAACTTGTCGGCATCGAGCGCTGCCGCCGCTCGCTGGTGCGAGCGCAGCGCAAATTCGTCCTGCTCTTCACGGCTGACGTTGTACTTACTCGCCACGTTCTCCGTCGCCAGGCCCATGTTCAGATAAAAGTCCGGGTAGTGTTCAACGAGGTAAGGATTCGGCCGGATGATGTGTCCGCCCATTGGAATCATCGACATCGTTTCCAATCCTCCGGCAACAATCGTGTCGGCGCCGCCGGAGCGAATCCGATCCGCCGCCATGGCGATTGACTGCAATCCTGAAGAGCAGAAGCGATTGATCGTCATGGCGCTGGTTTCAACCGGAAGACCGGCGCGAATGGCCGCGGCCCGAGCCACGTTCATACCCTGCTCCGCCTCCGGCATCGCGCAACCCATGATCACGTCTTCGACGTCGGAGAGTTCCACACCTGGAACACGTGCGAGCGCTTCCTTGATCACCGCACCACCCATTTCGTCAGGCCGTGTATTTCGCAAAGTGCCCTTAGGCGCTTTGCCAACCGCGGTTCTCACCGATGAAACAATTACTGCGTCTTTCATAAGCACCTCAAAGTAAGAATACAGAAGACAGAATACAGAAAACAGAAGTCACCAATTCAGATTGAAGATCTGATCGCCGCTTGGTATCTCCCGAGTAGTTTGCTGACTTCCTCTAGTTGTCCTGACAATTCAACCGGCTCTCCATACTCCAGATCTCTCACCAGAATCAGATAGTAGCGACATTCCTCTAACGAGCCTTCGGCAATATTCATGAACCGCATTTTGTCTAGGCGACCTCTCTTTTTGAATCCTTCTGCTATGTTGGCCGCCACTGAAACCGCCGCTCGTCTAAACTGCGAAGTCAACCCATACATCTCTTCGCGTGGAAACGCCTTACTAAGACGGTAAACACCGAGAGTAAAGCGATGGGCTTTTTGCCAAACAATTAACTCCTGGAAATTCTTTGCTGGGAGCCGCTGCATAGATCCTCCATTCGCAAGGTGGAGTTGGGTGGTTCCACTTGTCGTACCTTTCAGCGGCCTCAGGGATCAAATTCGTTTCTCGTCCTGTATTCTGTATTCTTGTATTCTGTGTTCTGCTTTAGTTCCTTAAAGCCTTACCCGTCTTTAGCATCGCACCAAGTCGCTCTTGCGTCTTTCGCATTCCAGCCAACGATAAGAATGCTTCGCGTTCAAGGTCGAGCAGATACTGTTCCGAAACCCGCGTCTCGTGATTCAAATCGCCGCCAGTCAATATCCGCGCCAGCTTTTCACCGATGATTCCATCGTGGTCAGAAATGTAGCCACCACGTTTCATTTGGTGAATACCGAGTTTTAAAGTCGCCAGCGCTGAATTCCCCAGCGCCAATATGTCGGTGCGTTGCTGGGGTTGCACGTAACCTGTAGCTGCCAACGCCAGCACTTCCTTCTTCGCGTCCGCGATCAATCGATCGCCATTCATCGAAATCGTATCGTCCTCGGCAAGAAAACCGAGAGTACGCGCCTCTTCCGCCGACGTCGCCACCTTGGCCAGCGCGATAGTTTCAAACGCACGCTTCACAAATGGAAACGGATCAGCGTCATCAACATTCTTTGGAATCGAGTCGAGCGTGCGCAGCAACATCTCTTTGGTGCCGCCGCCAGCAGGTATGATTCCCACACCAACTTCTACCAACCCCATGTAAGTCTCAGCCGCCGCACGCACGCGATCTCCGTGCAAAACAAACTCGCAACCGCCGCCAAACACCATGTTGAAAGGAGCAACTACCACCGGCTTCGGCGAGTAACGCAAGCTCATGGTCGATTGCTGAAACGCATGCGTCATCATGTTCAGCTCGTCCCAGTTCTCTTCCTGAGCCTCCATCAGCATCAGCATGATGTTGGCGCCGACGCAGAAATTCGCTCCCTGGTTGCCAACCACGAGGCCGACAAAATTCTTTTCCACTTCGGCCAGCGACTGCTTCAACATCTGCAGCGTGTCACCGCCAATCGCATTCATCTTCGAGTGAAATTCGAGACAAGCAACCCCATCACCGATATCGATCAGCGAGGCGCCGGAATTCTTCTTGATTACGCCGCTGCGGTCCTTAACCGACTTGAGAATGATTACGCCCGGCTGATCGGCAAGCGGCAGATACTGTTCTGAAGCAAAATCGAAATAGAACTGCTGTCCGTCGTGCTTCTTGTAAAACGACTTGGCGCCGGCGTCGAGTAACTTCTGAACGTTCGCGGGGATCGCCTGGCCTTCTTCCTTCATGCGCGCGATAGATTTCTCAACGCCGATCGCATCCCAGGTTTCAAAGATGCCCAACTCCCAGTTGTAGCCCCAACGCATTGCGCGATCGACTTCAACGATGGTATCGGCGATCTCCGGAATAAGGTTCGCGGTGTAACGAAACGTGCGCGACATTGTTTTCCAAAGAAACGCGCCCACGCGATCCTTGCCCCAAACCAAAGCCTTGATCCGCTCGGGCAAGTCTTCAATATTCTTCGCCATGTCGAGCGCGGGCAGTTTCACCTTCTGCGCCGGACGATACTCAAGTGTGGCGTGGTCTATCGCCCAAATCTCTTTCTTTCCGCCCTCGCCCGCCTGTCTCTTATAGAAGCCGCCTTTCGTCTTGTTGCCGAGAAGTCCCCTTCCAACCATCTGGGTCAGGAACTCAGGAGCAATAAAAACTTCGCGCTCCTCATCTCCCGGCAAGGCTTCGTAGAGGTTTTTGATCACGTGAGCGCCCACATCGAGCCCGACGAGATCGAGCGTACGGAAGGTAGCGCTCTTGGGACGGCCGACAGCCTGGCCCGTGATCTTGTCGATCTCTTCAATTGAGTAACCATCGTCCAGCATGGTCTTAATCGTCACCATGGAGCCGTAGGTGCCTATGCGATTTGCGATAAAGTTTGGTTGGTCTTTCGCCGAAACCACGCCTTTGCCCAGCCGCTGATCCAGAAAGCCATACAGGAAACAAGAAACTTCTGGCTTGGTCCATTCCGTGCGAATGATTTCGACAAGATGAAGATAACGAGGAGGGTTAAAAAAGTGGACCCCCAGGAAATGTGAACGGAAATCTTCCGAACGACCTTCCGCCAATTGTCGGATCGGAATGCCGCTGGTGTTGGAACCAACAATCGAGCCAGGTTTCCGATGCTGCTCGACTTTTTCATAAAGGCCGCGCTTGATTTCAAGATTCTCGACAACTGCTTCAATGATTAGATCGCAGCCCTTGAGCGTTGCCAGATCATCTTCAAAGTTGCCAATGCTTACGAGCGAAGCTTTGTCAGGCGTGAAGAATGCTGCCGGCTTTGCTTTCTTGGCAGCTTCGAGTCCCGCACGCGCAATCCGGTTGCGAACCTCTTTGGATTCGAGGGATAGGCCTTTAGCTTCTTCCTCTTTGGTCAGTTCGCGCGGGGCTATGTCGAGCAGGATTGTAGGCACACCTGCGTTCGCAAGGTGCGCGGCAATCTGCGCCCCCATCGTTCCCGCCCCCAGCACAGCAGCTTTTTCTATACGCATCATTTTTGCTAAGCAGTAACACAGGCATTCCGGCCTGTGGTTGGTTAATTAAGATTTCTACGGCGAGGCAACAGGACGGAATAATACTGAATGAGCGTTCATTCAGCAAGGGCTGGTAACTGCCCGTTCCACTTCTTGATTCCTCCTTGTGGTAGCCGACGTTGAAAACGTGAAAAATCAATTCGCGTAAGCGATAACTTCTCGGTCGCTCGCGAATCAACTTGGAGTGGACTGCAAAGTAGTACGCCAACTGGCAAGATCAGGACATTTAAAATCTAAGTCGAGAAGAGCAACGAATGGTTATCACACTATTAAGTTTGCCCCCCGATGCCGCCGAGAAGTTATTGAAAACAGTTGAGGACTTGCCTGTCCGATCTAATACGTCGATTCCTCTCGCTACTCTTTAAAGAGCAAAAGCCCAAAACCGTCTGGCTGGACTGTCATCACATACCAGCACTTAGAGGAGGGCGGAAATAGAAGCTGCGCGTATACGTGTGGGTTCAACAAATTTCAAATGCTACGAGGTAAACGTATGTCAGAGCACACAACTAAACTAAAGATAACGGAAACCAAATTCTCAATGAGCCAGGTAGCTGATCTCATGGGGGTTCATCGCACAACCATCATGCGCCTGCTTGATGCCGGCAAGCTTGGCTGTTATCAAATTGGGGATCTTCGCGTCGTAGCTGAGAGTCACCTTCAAAACTTTCTCTTGCTAGCTGAACGCAAGGCTACCGTGAAAGCCGTTCCTTAGCCAGATCCGGGAAAAATGGAACCTTGATAAGCCTTTCGGAGAAAGGTGAGAAACTCTCAGGTTACTGCGCGCCGCTCGTGAGTGATTCTTGGCCAGAGAGCGTTTTGATCTAACGAGCGACACAAAGTCAAATCTTAATGGAATCCGTCAGTAACCGGATCACGCGGCGTTAAAAAGAACTCCTAGAGAGATATCGCACAATGCAACTTAACGAGTGGAATGTGAAACTCTCAGCTTGCTTAATTTGCCCATAGTAATATGATCGTACCTGCGTAATATGATCGTACCTGCACTGGGATCACGAGCTCTCGACAGGCAATCGACTTCACTCGAATGCTACTTCACGACACCATTCTTCAAAATCGTTACCGGATTGTGCGCAAGCTGGGACAGGGCGGCATGGGTACAGTCTATGAAGCACTGGACCAGCGTCTGAAAGGCAGAATAGTCGCGGTCAAAGAGATGATGGGTAGACGTGACGATGAAGCACGAAATGCGTTCGAGCGGGAGGCGGCACTTCTCGCTAATTTAGACCACCCTAATCTACCGAAAGTAACCGACTATTTCAGCGAGAATGATGGTGACTTTCTCGTAATGCAGTTTATCAGGGGTATGGATCTCGACGAATGGCTTGATCTGCGCGGGCGTCGGTTTCCTCAGGCGCAGGTTCTTGATTGGGCTGATGATTTACTAGGAGTATTGGAATATCTCCATGGACACAATCCACCGATCTTGCACCGCGATATTAAACCGTCGAACATTAAATGTACTGAACAAAGTCGGATCTTCTTGTTGGACTTCGGACTTGCGAAAGGGGCGTTTGGACAAATGCATACTGATGGAAGCAGCCCCAGTAGGCCCGTCGGTACGCTGTTTTACGCGTCAATTGAACAGTTACAAGGTTCGCGAACGGATGGTCGTAGCGATCTCTACTCACTCGCCGCAACTCTCAATCACCTGATTTCTGGAGTTACTCCGGTTGATGCCGGCTCCCGATATCAAGCGGTCGAGGATGAGCTACCAGACCCGATGGCTTCACTTGCTGATTTTGCATCGCCCAAGGTTGCATCCGTCATTGACAAGGCTATGGCAATAGGCCGTACGCAAAGGTTTAGCAACGCTACAGAATTCCGCCGAGCATTGCGACAGGCTGCGGACGAAGATCAGCAGTCAACCATGCAAGAAGAGTATCGCCGTGCTGAAGATCGCCGGCGCCATCGCGAAGAAGATAAACGAAAAGCCGGTGAGGAAGAGGCGAAGCAGTCAGAATGGCGACAGATCCAGGAGGCAGAGACGAGAAGGAAGGAAGCCCCACAGCGACAGGAAAGTGTTGCGTTGCACCATGAGGGGCGACGCGTCGAATCGGCGGATCAAGCGAGCGAGGCGCAGTTAGAAGACGTGCACTTTACCGCCGAGGAAAATGCAAAACCAGCGTCTGGGAATCCTCCCAGCACTTTTCCGCCACCTGAGCTATCGACCGAGTTCCCAGAATCATCGGACAAGGTAGACATCCCTCGCGCAATAATTGCGTTGGCACCGCAATCGCAGCCCGAACACCTCAATCACGAGGACGCTGCTTCTGTTGCGGAAGAAACCGCTCCAACCAAGGGTGTAAGTCTTAGACGGGCGTTTGTTGGGGTGGTGGCGCTAATCATGGTGGTTGGCGGCGTTTTTTTCTGGCGACAAAAAGTGGCCCCTCGTGACTTGACTGGTCCAAGTCAGACACGCTCAGAGGCAACATCGCCGCCGAACGTAACCGAGAAGCAGTCGCCACCCAAAAGTAACCATCCCAGGGGTATGGTCCATGTTCATGGCGGGGCGTTCACAATGGGCCGCGATGACGGCGATGAGTACGAACGGCCAGCCCACAAGGTTACGGTAGCTTCTTTTTATATCGATCTCTACGAAGTAACGCGCGAGGATTATCAAAATTGCGTTGACGAGAACAAGTGTGATCCTCCTTCGACCTGGCGAGGTAACAGATTTCCTGCTGGCACAAATAGATTGCCTGTCACGGGTGTGACATGGAAGCAGGCTAACGCATACGCAACGTGGACTGGTAAGCGTTTGCCGACTGAAGAGGAATGGGAGTTCGCGGCGCGCGGTGGTATTAGAGAGTTTCGCTATCCTTGGGGCAATGAATGGAAGAGTGGATCAGCTAACGCTAATTCAGCTGCTACCGGCTTGGCCGAAGTTGGAACTTACAAGGGCACTTCAACGTTTGGCGCGTTTGATATGGTGGGTAACGCCTGGGAATGGACGGCGAGTCCTTTACAGTCGTATGGACGCGGGAAGTCGAAGATCGCTTTGGGCATAAGCTATGGTTTCAAAGATCTTAAAATCATACGCGGCTGTATGTACGGGTGCAATAAGCACCAGGCTACCACGACCCACCGCCGAGGCTGGCCCGCCGACGCTAAGGTTTCCTACGAGAACACGGGGTTCCGCTGTGCTAAAGATGCACCACAATGACTTTGGTGACAGCATGAGAATCAATATTCCCAGAATGTCGCTGACACTGACCGTGCTCACTTTAATGATGATCGTCTTGACGAATTCGTCACCGTCGCACGCTCACACATCATCATCGCAAGACCCGAACGCAACGTTACCGGCACAACCGAAAGCCACCTCGCGACCCGCTAGAAATATACGGCCAAAACCACGGGCACCTCAACGATCATCGAGGCGTCGGTCAATGCGTCGTACATCGAATTCCGATGAGCCAATTTCTTCTGGGCTCGCAAGCTCGTCGACAACAAGTGCCGCTGCTACAAGAATGCGGGCCACTGGTCGTTACGAAATGTATCAGACCAAGAATGAGGGGCCTATTTTGGAGTGTAGTGAAACGTCGGAAGAACAGTTGGAACCGGGAGAATACGAGGTAGATGTAGCGACAGATGGATGTAGCAGATGGTTCATCACCAATCCAGACGCAGCGAATCCGACGTTCAAACATCACTTCGGGTGGACGACTGATGCTGAAATCCGCGTGGAAATTGAAGACCGCGGAGGCTACGGTGTATTCAATGACTCGCCAACGATATACTTCTCTAGCCTTAACGGAGATCGTATTCATAGATTTCGCTTTAAGAGTCTCGGCAAACTGACCAAAATCATGATTCGCGTGGAGGTTCGGTTTGTTGCCGTCGTGCGTAATGACACTAACGGCCTTATCCCTTATAAGATCCTACGGAAGGGTTTATGGGAGTCATTTACTATTTCGCCTGGACACCAGATAAGCCATAAATGGCTTGATCCCGTCGAATGTATGTGCCTCAAGTACGACTACAAGTATGAACAAGGATATCAGGAGAGGAAATACACACTACAAACCACGAAGATCATCGGTCGCGACCCGACCGACTCCGAAGAAAAAGAAGCGAAGGTGAATTACTTCAAAGTAGACACAGATGGTGATATCAAAGTGTTCGCAGAACCTTGAATCGAGGGAAAGGATCTTTCTAGGCAGCAGGCATTTCACTCACACCTTTGCCTGACAGAAAATATTCCGGGAAAAGTGAACCAGGCTCACGAGCCAATATCACCGCCAACACTGCACGCTTGAGCCATTCTGCCACAGACGACGCTGACAAACGCCTCGCGCCTAGACTCTGTATGGATCCACCGGCACCTGTTATCGGTCAGCGCTCTCCTTTCCTGGCGGGCGAAGAAGATGTCGTAAATCACTCACGCCTTTGACGGCCACTACCGCAGCCACTACGAAGAACGTGAGCGCGGAGATGGCGAAGATAATTATCCAGAAAAGGGTGCCGTTGTTCATATCGTTTCCTCTGGCTGAAGCTTAACGGGAGGA
This sequence comes from Pyrinomonadaceae bacterium, assembly GCA_035273425.1. Classification (GTDB taxonomy): domain Bacteria; phylum Acidobacteriota; class Blastocatellia; order Pyrinomonadales; family Pyrinomonadaceae; genus PSRF01. Next base: position 38,420 of record DATEPB010000058.1, read on the forward strand.
TAGATCTTTTGCGTTAGCAGCGACCCAATCACCATTCCGGCGATCGCAAGGACAAAGCTGAGTAGCCCGGAGATATTCACGTCTGTAATAAAGGCCATCCAGCTTGGCAGCGAGTCGCGCCATTTTTCAAGAACCAGAAAGCCTGCGGGGGCCAATGCACCCATGATGAGTGCACAGTAAGCGCCGATGGTGTTAGCTCGACTCCAATAGATGCCAGCCGCCACGCATCCCAGCGCCCCCGCGGTATACATTGCGCCAGTGATAAAAAGATACTGAAAGGCCGTATCAGGAATCTGGTACCAGAGACCGAAGACCAGAAGAAACGTTCCGATGATCCCGGCGAATAGTCTGGTTAGTCGAATCGTGGTTCTCTCCTCGAAGTTACTCTTTCGCATGCACGCGATCACATCTCGGGTTGCGACTGAACTCCACGCCAACAGGTAAGCGCTGTAGGTCGACATTGAAGCGGCAAGCATTCCAGCGACCAGCAAACCGAGGAATCCATGCGGCGTGATGGCACCCAGCAATTTTGGCATGGCCGCGGTTGAGGATTGCCCCGGGCCAAGATAGGCCAGCGCGGCAACGCCCCAGAACATAGGAATCATTGCCCGGCCCGCAAATGTCAGACTTGTATAGAAGAATACCTTCCGCGCTACCTCAGGGCTTTCCGATGCGAGTGCTTTTGACGTGCCCGGCTGCCAGAGTGCACCCGCAGCCACATTGCTTATCAGTATCCAAACGATAAACATCCAACCAAATCTCTGATTCACGATCGGGTTGAATCCGCCATCGCCGTACTGTTGCGTCACGACAGAGGACATTTGAGCTACATCGACGTTCAACAGGACGGCGATCGTCGCCACGAGCATGCCGAGCGAGAGAATCACAAACTGAATAAAGTCGGTGACGACTACTGAGAACATTCCTCCGAGAATGGTATAGCCGATGACTATGACAACCATTACCACCATGATGATCGCCACGGCCTGAGGTCCGAAACCCATCACTTCGGAGAGGAAAACTCCATCGAATTTCAGGAAGATGCCCATGTTGAGCACCCCTCCCAAAAACAGAATGATGCCGCCAAGCAAACGGACGGTGCGGCTGTACCGCAGTTCGTAAAACTCGGGAATGGTCATCACCTGGTGCCGGCGAAGGGCCGCAATGATAAAGCCCGTCTTCCCAACAAACATGTAGGCAAACAGGCCCAGCAGACCAATGACAAAGCAGGAGAATCCTGACACGTATCCCAGCTCGCCGAAATACATGAAGGTGATGGTTCCGATCTCAGTAGCGGCGAAGGTGGCAACTCCCAGCGAAACCTTGATGCGACGCCCGGCCACCAGGTAACCGCTCAGATCTTCCACGTAGCGCTTCACCCAGAAACCAGCCGCCATCGTGAGCAGAAGATAGATGATCAGGATTAGCCAATCGACGAGGTTGAACGTCATAAGGGTGTCCTAATAGCACTGTCTGAAGGTTTATTAGCTATCGCCCGCTCCGCGGGCTAACGCAAACTGGCCGCGAACACCTGCGTCCAAAATTGTTTGTAGGAGTGCCACTTCATAAAGTTGATGCCCCAGTGAGGGCTGGCGCCGGTCGTCCAGCAGGTCACTCGGCCTTCACCCAGTTTTCGTTCGGCCAGCAGTGGATGCCATTTCCCCTGGTTCTCGATTTCAACAATGCTTTCGCTCCCTGCTCGAAGCCCGCATTCGTTGAAGCCAAGGACCGGCGGCATGGTGGACCAGTCTAATCCTCTGACGGTGGGATGCTCCGGGCGCGAGCAGCGAACCGCGTAGCCGGCGGTGGATTCGACCAGGTCATCGTGCTGCAGACATTCGACGGGCAGCGCATCGTGAAAGCGCGAGCGACCCCAGCCGCCCTTGCCCAACTCTCCGGAGAAGCTGAGCCATCCGCCATTCATGTGGAAATGGCGCCCGCCTGCAATCCATTCACGCAGGAGATCAAATCGATCTGGAAAAACCACCGGCTGATCACCCCACTTGCCGCGCTGAAAAAAATCAGGATGCAGCATCAGACACTTGGTTTCGACGTCGGCAAACACAATGGTGCTGGCCCACCGAAGTCTTTCGTCAAATGATTCCGGTGACATGTGGTAGAGCTCCCAGGACGGCTGCGAGATAACTTCAGCCGATGGGATTTCTCGCAGGGCGTCGATAAACGGTTGTGCATAGTTAACAACCTCAACGTCCTTGCTCGGAGCTTCAAAGGGCGACTCGACATACTTCTGCCCAATGTGAATGCACCAGTTGCCAACGTGCCAAATGTGTAGCTTAGGAATCATGAGCAGTTCTCAAGGGACCTTCGTAAGTTCCACGTCGCTGGGGTCCCACAACAACGGAAAGAACTGACCACCGAGTTTCTCCCCCGCGGGAGTTCGGGGTATGCCCTGCAGCAACGGTTCGTCGGAAGCTGAACGAACACCGTCGCGAACCACATTGATCACAGCGGCCCGTCGCGGTCGATCCGTCCGATTCTCATATGAGCCATGGACCATCAGAGGATGGTGAAACGAACACTCGCCCTTCCTCAACTCAATGGCCTTAGGTTTGAACTGGCGCTTTTGCTCGTCACTCAGGACGCGTTCGATCGTGTCCATATCGTTGGCGAAGTCCTCACGCGGGAGTAGGTTCCAGCGGTGACTGCCGGGCACATAGTGCACACACCCGTTCTCACGAGATGAATCGTCCAAACCTATCCAGCAAGACAGATGGGCCATCGGCTGCGTTCTGGTCCAGTAGGAATAGTCCTGATGCCAGATCACTACTCCGCCATGGTGTGCCGGCTTGTAGAACAATTGGTCATGCCAGAAGCGAACCGGACCGCCCAACAGTTGCGACGCCGCAACGCAAAAAGCGGGATTCCACAAAAGGTCATGAAAACCCGGAGTGATGCGCCAGGCCCCAAGAGCATGAAAGAGAATCTTTTCAGGATCGGCGGATTCGTTGGAGTTAAACTCATAGAACAATTCATTGCCAGGATGACCTGGTTCAACCAACGCGGCCAATTCCTCGCGCAGCACTTCAATCTGCGCGTCGTCGAGCAACCGGATTCCAGCGAGATATCCATTCTCGCGGTAAAACTCTACCTGCTCGTCGGTCAGTCGATACTCCTCCCACGCTTCGGGCGTATTGGGCTTCTCGAAAAGTTTGCCTATCGGCTCGTGATGGGTAGATAAGTCTTCAGGCATATCGACCTCCTCGACGAATAACGCTGAAAGCGTTTGCGAATTCCAGCCCAGGGTTGCGCTTTGGCAACCCTGGGAAAGAGGTAGTCATTTTTAGAAGACGCAATCCCGATTTATCGGGATTGCATCGCCGTTCGCCAACCGCAAACCAGCGTAACTCCTTCAGAGTTGCCAAGAATCTCTTGGAACGTCTTGCACCAGGGTTTCAAAGCAAACCCTGGGCTGGAATTCGCGCACGCTTTCAGCGTTATTCGTCGGTCCTGAGTTTTCACACAGCCTCTACCGCTTCCGGTTCTGTACCGGTCTATTACTACAGACCTCTCTTACCGAAACTCGAGTGCACGAAATCCATTCCCTGGAACGGTCAGCTTTAACGAGCGATCTGACGCAGTTGTATCTATCACCTTATCGCTAACAAGATCGGTCCATCTTTGATCTGCCGCAGATCTTCTTGGGCGAAGCATCACATTGAGGTCGCTCAAGTTGTGATTGACCACCGCCACACTGAATCCTGTCGCTGTCTTACCGACCGCTACGTCGATGTTCTCGTTCGCTCCGACGATATCAACCATTGAATCTACGCCCTGCGCTTTCAACGCGTGATCGAGAACGTCGCGCACAAGTTCGGGAAAGTCACGAGCGGCTGTCCACGCGTCGGTGAAGAACGAAATCGTCGTCCCCTTACCGAACCGATTGGCGACAATTGCGGCCGAGCCATCTTCAAACGCCGCAATCACTTTCGCATTTCCAATCGTCCAACCCGGCAATTCAGTTTCCTTCAGACCAAAGCGGCTTCCAGCGGTAACGCGTTCGCCGACCGCTTCTTTGATCAGAACCGCCGCGTGCTTTTTCATCACTTCCGATTCATCGACGCCAAACAATTCTTTGCGCTCATAACTGCGCCCCATCGGAATCTGTGGCCCAAATGCAACGACGACTCCGCCCTGCTCGACAAACGCTTTGATCAGATCGCTGTCCGTCTGCTGAAAACCCGAGACATTTGGCAAAACCAAAACTGTCGGCTCTTTGAGAAGACGAGTGAGCACATCCTTGTTCATGTGAAACGGGTAGTAGGGATAGACAGACTCTTCCAGCGGCGGCACATAAGGCAGCACGTCAACCGGCTTCCCCAGCACACGAAAAGCGTCCAGCGCCGGCAGGAAGTAGTTGGGCCATCGTTCAATGATCCAGTCGGAATAAGGAAAGTAGACCGTCAGCGGGTTGCGCTGTTTTGAAACGCGCGACGTTATCAGATTGAAAGCCTTTACTCCGTCAGCGACGGCAGCGTGACTGCGCTTCACTTCGTCCCATTTTTTCCTGGGAACGTGAACATGGGCCTGGTAAGTAAAGAATGAGATCCCGTCAGCATCCGTCACAGTCGCCGCGCTCAAGATCTGACCGTAGATATTCTCGTAGCTAGTTGCCGCAGTATCGGGGTTCAAACGGTTTTCGAGATATCCAAACAGTTCCACATGATTGATGGAGATCTTGTTCTGTAGCCGTTTAGCACCGGCTGCTAAAGAGCCAAAGTCCTTCAACCTCCGAAAGGGATACTTCTTACGGTTGTCAGTTCGATAACTGGCCATCACGCCGGTCTGATAGAAGAGGATGTCTAACTCTTCAACGGTGCTTAAGTAACCGGCGAGCAGCGGATCATCCATGTGTGGCGCACATGCCGTGAGCAGGTTGGGATGGATGCTTTTGATATGCGCGCTGAACTCACGAACAAAAGGAACGTAGTAGGTACCGCTGCCTTCCTGATACGAATAGAAGCCGGCGAGTGACGGGTGATGCTTGTAAAGAGCGTATAGCTCCTTACTGATGGCTTTAATTTCTGCCATCCGATCTTTGTAAGGCGACTGCCGCGTCATGTCCCAACTGACCGAAAGCAGCACCGCGTAGCCGGACTTATCCGCCCGGCTCAAAACGAGCTCAACTATGTCGGGAACTGAGCGTGGGATATTCGTCGCGGCAATTTTTGACGGATAGTAAACCCGAGTAGGCGTGACGAGATTGTGCGCGACGAGGAAGTTGCCGCCAATCCCGCGGAACTCTTTCAGATAACTATCAAGGTCTTCTGCCGGCTGCTTTTCATCCAAATAATTAGCAACAAAAAAGTCGGTCACAACTCGCCCCAGCAGAAAGGTTGCCTTACCCACGACGGTGGGCTTTGCGGCCTCGCCGACCCAAGCGTGGATGACATAAATACCTTCTGCGGCCTGACTTCCGAGTTTGATTTCTGATCGATATTGACTGCGACTGCTGGACACCTTCTCCAGGATCAATTCACTGGTTCCGGTTGAAGGTCGTAAGAGCACCGCACGAATCGATTCGTTTGAAGGAGCATTGTCCTTGATCACCTCAACCCTGACTTCGATTGTTTCACCGGGTTGCGGCCTGGTTCGATTCAGGGAAACGTTGATAACGGCGTTGTCCGACGCTGCCCACGCAATCAGAGGGACCAGCGTGATCAGTAGGAGGACCACGCACACGCGCTGGACGATCTGGACACTGATACAAGTTCCTGCGGTTCTCTTCATGTTTCACTTCGTAATCGCGATCAGCGCTTACCGTGCTTGATCATTCGCTCGAGACTCAAAAGATTGAGCATCAAGTGACGTGGGTGATGAAAATTCTCGACGCGTTTCGGCATTCGGGTAAAAGCCTCGTAAGTCACGCGCCGGTCAGAGGCGAACATCCATAGCGGCGAACCATGAGCCTTCAATGGATATCGATCGCGGACGTGCCGGTACGTACGATCAAACATCTCTTTGGCCCATGAGGCGTTCGTTCGCTCAATGATCATCAGGCAGCCTATGAGCACTTCCTCCTGAGCCCACAACACTTTGTCGAGTGTCCAGACGTTCTTCTCAACGTTTTGCAGATTGCGAAAGACGCCGCCATAAACATCGTCCCAGGCGACTTCCACATGTCGTCGAAACCAACTGGCCAGCTTGTCGAAAAGTTTCTGATCACGAAGTCGACGTGCCTCGTCCATCAGCATCCAGAGGTTTTCAATGCCGTGACCTGTGTACACAAGTTGAGCGTACTCATTTTGCGGGCGCGACAGGTCGTGATGGAGTAGCTCGTTGATGAGCTGGAACTCAGGGTTGTAGTGATGGTTCGTAATGGCATCAACCGCGCGGTGGGCCAGGCGCTCGAGCTCAGCATCGGGCCGCATCTGCAGCATTTGAGTGAGAACTCGAATCAGGACCATCCACACACCCTGGATTCGCGCCCCTGGAAAACGAGGTGCGTTGGGGCCGAGGTAGGTTTGCCCAATGGTGGGCCGGTAATCCTCACGGTCGTACAGACGGACACACTTCAGGACCAGGTCGCGCGCCGTATTCCAATGCGCTCGCTCGTTGACCGCCTTTGAATACTCAGCCAGCCCTTCAGCAATAAACAGATCGCCATAGATTTCGCCGTCGGCTGAAGTGACCGGCTTACCTTCTCGCGTTAGTTCTTTGGGCCATAACTCATCGCCGGCGGGGCGAATGCTCATTATGAATTCCAACGAGCGGCGGGCGACGTCCAGGTACTTTTTCTCTGGGGCAAGATTGTTGTAGAGAAAGGAATAAACCCAGATGCCTCGACCCTCATACCAACTCGACTTGTTTTGATTAACTTGCTTGCCAAAGTGATCGGCGTTGCACATGAAACCGCCAAGCTCCCTGTCGATCACGTACTTTTCCATGAACGGAAGGAAGTCGATAAACAGATCGCTCCTATACTCGTCGCGAAGGTGGACCAGGGTCTTGTTTGCTAGTTTTTCGGGTTGCCGGCTGCGCCAAATCTGTTGAGCGCGACTTCTTTGCGCAGCTCTGCTCGATGGCAGTTCAGCGATTGTCGCCGCCACTCCCAGAGATGAGCCCAGAAATTTTCGCCGGTTCATCGTCGACTACCTCAAGAAACAAAATTTCGAAGCCGGTTCAATCTCGGCCTTCGCTATGACCGTTGGACCATTGAACCGTTCGCTATCGAGGGCGAATGAAAACTCAAAGGCGACAATAACGCTGAAAGCGTTCGCGAATTCCAGCCCAGGGTTGCGCTTTGGCAACCCTGGGGAGATAGGCCTTTTTAGAAGGGGCAATCCCGATTTATCGGGATTGCATCGCCGTTCGCAAACCCCAAAGGAGCGCAACTCCTTCAGAGTTGCGAAGATTTCTTGGAGCGTCTTGCACCCAGGGTTTCAAAGCAAACCCTGGGCTGGAATTCGCGAACGCTTTCAGCGTTATCTTCGCCCTTACCTTTCAGAAACCAGCTCGTGTGTGTTTTCCCGCACTTTCCGAAACGCCCGGAGCACATCGTCGATCCACTGTTCGTCAGCTAACAGCGCATTGTGTGGCAACCATATCGACGTATTGCAATAGGCTTCGGCTTCAGGGCAATCGTGAACGAGGTGAGAAAACTTTCTGAAAAGCTCGTTGCGATAGATCGGTTGCGGATAACCCGCCGTTACCGGCACACCCTCGGCCTGCAAAGCTTCGATCACCCGCGACCGCGGCACTCCGTCAAACGCCTTCTCGTCAAACTTCATCGAGAATATGTGGAAGGCGTGAGCGGTGACGCGTTCATCAATCATCTCCGGGGTGGGCTTAAGACCTGGAATCGTCAGTAAGCCTTCTCGCAGACGTTTGGCGCGTTCCATTCGTGTCGCGACTTGTTGCGGTAATCGTTGAAGTTGGTTGCGTAGGATGGTGGCTTGAAAACCGGTAAGACGCGCGTTGGTTCCTAAGTTCGCATGCTCGTACCACTCGCCGCCTGTGCGTCGACCCTGATTGCTGATCGAACGAGCGCGTTCCGCCAACTCTGCATCGTTGGTAACCAACATGCCGCCTTCACCTGCAGTCATGTTTTTGGAAGCCTGAAAACTGAAAGAGCCGAAACCACCGAAACTTCCCACCCGCCGTTCATGCCATTCGGCGCCGTGAGCGTGGGCGCAGTCTTCAATCAAGACCAACCCATGCTGGTCGCATAAGTCTGTCAGTAGATCCAGATCAACCGGATGCCCGGCGAAGTGCACAGCTACGATTGCGCGCGTCCGCTCATTGATGTGCTCGGCAACTCGCTCGGGGTTCAGATTGATTGTCTGTGGATCGATGTCGACGAATACGGGCACCGCTCCGACTCGCAACACGGATGAAGCGGAAGCGACGAAAGTGATCGGCGGAACTATTACCTCGTCTCCAGGTTTGATGCCTGCGGCGCTCAAGGCAATCTCTAATGAGACAGTGCCATTGGTCAGAGCGAGGCCATGGGCGGCTCCATGATATGCGGCAAACTCACGCTCCAGTGCTGCGACCGATTCGTGATAGCCGCCCCAAATCCTGCTCTCCATTACGTCGTTCAGGGCCTGGCGATCTGTGTCATCAAAGAAGGGCCAATCGGGCGGTTGTCTGCTAACGGCAGGAATGCCGCCGTGCAACGCCAAAGGGCCACTTACTCTTTCTCGTGGAATATTTTTCGCCATATTATTTCTATTAAGCTCGGGCTGTGCACCAAGGCCGGTACAGAACACCGACGTGTCGGTAGCGCTGTACCTGAGTCACTGCGGTAAAAAAGAAATGATCCGCGAAATCACACGAAACATCACTAACAGAGTTTTCGTGATGATTCGTGTGGTTTCGTGGATCGTTCGTTTGCAGCAAACATTTAATGAATTCCAAGTAAGTCAAATACGTTGATACCGCCCAGCTTCTGTAGTGATGGTTAAAGTAGTCAGCCACTATTGGCAAAGCCTCAAGAGTATTTCTTCAACAGACTCAGCGCCGAAGCCGCAAGGACCATTGCCCCGATTGGCAACGCACCTTCATCCAGATCGAAGGTGGCACTGTGCCAGATGGGATTCGGCACGCGTTTGCTGGTTACTCCTAACCAGAACATTGACCCAGGCACGCGCGCGGTCATGTAGCCAAAATCCTCCGCCCAAGGGTCAAACGGCATGTCGATCACTTGTGCTGGTCCCAACAACTCCGTCGCCGCTGCACGAATTGTCTCGGTAACTCCGTCGTCATTTATCGTCGCGGCGTAACCTTCAATTACGGTTAATTCACAAGTAGCTCCAAGTGCACGTCCAACATTCATTGCGCGTTCGAGCTCATCAATGATGTGCAACCGCGCCACACCACCGGTTGAGCGAATGGTGCCACCAAGCTCGACTCGTTCCGCAATCACATTCTCTTTCACTCCACCATGAATGGTCGTGATGCTGACAACCCCCGGTGAGATAGCCGGCATTCGGCGAGAGACGATTAATTGAATTGCGCCAATCACCTGGGCTGCGATCGCGATTGCGTCAACACCTTCCTCTGGGTGCGCACCGTGCGCTGCCCGTCCCTGAATGGTGATCCTGATCGTGTCATTCGCTGCGAGCGCCGGCCCGCTTGTTACTCCAATACTGCCAACTGGCAGTGGCTTCGTATGCAGCGCTATCACAGCGTCAACGCTGTCGAGTGCGCCCTCATCGATCATGCGAACTGCACCGCTGTGTCCGTCTTCGTCTCTTTGCTCTTCGGAAGGTTGAAACAGGAATCGAACTGTGCCCGCGAACCCACTTGTTACGCTCTCTTCGCTTAAAAGCATCGCAGCGCCGAGCGCACAGGCGACATGTGCATCATGACCGCACGCATGCATCATGTTTGGAACTTGTGAAGCGAACGAAAGCCCGGTAGCTTCCGCGAACGGCAACGCATCCATGTCAGCCCTGATCGCAACGATCGGCGCACCATTTCCGAGTTCAGCCACGACGCCGGTTTTTGCCACACCTGTGCGGACGCGTGCGCCAAGATTCGACATCGTTTCCGCAATCAAACGGGCCGTCTCATGCTCCTGAAAGCCATACTCAGGGTGCGCATGGATCGTCCTCCGAATTGCGACCAAGTCGTCGCGCAATTCTTCGGCACGAATCTTCATGCCGGTTTCATTTGGTTGACTAAGTGATTTTATCTGACTCATTGGTTCCATCTGCTAATACAACTTGTCACTGCATTAGGTCGAAGCATTCAAGACTTGTGGCCACTTCAACCAACGCTCGCACGCGGTCAGACTGCACTACACCTGTCGCCGTCGCTAGCTCACGAGCGGCCCGACCAACGTGAAACTCACGGATGTCAGTAGCCTCACACAGCATTCGAATTGACTGTTGGTCTATGCCACCACCAGCGAGGATTTTTATCTCCGGCCCTGCCGCTTCCTGGTATTGCGCGAGCCGTTCAATTTTTTCCGGCCACTCCCCTGCGCCTCCACTCGCCAGAATGCGGTCGACTTGATTTAACCGCTTCAGCACCTTGATGGCTTCAAGTCGATCTTCGGCTTCTTCAAAAGCGTGATGAAACGTGGCCCTCAGGTTCGGCGCGCAGGACAGAACCAATTCGGTCAGCGACACGTCAATCTCACCGTTGTTTAAAAATCCCAACACGATTCCATCAACATTCAGACCCGCCAACTGTCGCGCGGCGGCGCAGAGTTTTTCTTTCTCTGCGCTGCTATCGATTTCGTAATCTTCGCCCTCTCGGACCATCACACGCACTGAAATTGTGACTGCGTCGAGAATTTCAGCAACCAACTCGATCGGCGGAGTCAAACCACCACGCTGAAAATCGCGTATCACTTCTAACCTGCCCGCGCCTCCTCGTTGCGCCTCAATCGCATCGGCGACTGAGCAAGCGATTACTTCAAGCAATGGCGGCTGCTGGATCGTCGATTCAACTCTTTGCATGATTTGCTTCGTCCACCTTGTCCAGATCCAGGTACCTGATGCGCTTTGTGTACGGCGCCAGAATGTCTCGCAGCTCTTTTTCACCGACGCCTTCGACATTGGCGCTGGGCAACACGGGCACGTCCTTACCTCGCTCAATTAGACCCGCCACAGCCTCGATAATTATTGAATTAATGATGGCGGCGCCGGCAACGGTAGAGGCTGGGCCGATCTTCGATTTAGTTCGCGGCAGTGAGAGCAATGCATCGCCCGCAGGAACGCAGTTATCAATCGCTACATCTGCCAGTTCATAGAGTCGCTTACCGGAAACATGAAGTGCCGAAGATGAACGCGATTGCTCAAGATTCGTAATGGCAATTACCTTGATCCCTCGCGCTTTCATCTCCAATGCCATCTCAACCGGAACCACATTACGACCGGAATTCGAAATGATGATGGCGGCGTCCTCAGGTTGGACATCCTCGAGCGCGAGTAGCGCACCGGCTAGTCCGTGTTCACGTTCGGCGCGCGTGCTTTCCAAAGCACCCTTAAGAAAAATTAGCCGTTCGTCGAGAATTGGATTAATAGCCGCGATGCCGCCGGCACGATAGAACGCCTCGTCGGCGATCAGATGTGCATGGCCGGTTCCGAATGTATGGACCACGCCGCCTGCCTCGAGTGCGGCACCTACAAGTTGGCCGGCCTCTTTTATTTTGCCGGACTGCTCCCGCCGGATTCTTTCCAAAACCGATTGCAAGCCATCAATGTAACCTTCAAATGTCATGTGTAGTGTCTGCGTGTCTAGTTCGTTAGTCTGGTCATTTCATGAACTTCACTTTGAAGTGTATAGCGTCAACAGTTGAATGCGTCTCCAGCGCCAAAGGCGCGAAATGTAATAGCCAGGGGCAAGTGTTGAGCGAAGCGAAACACCACGCCCCTGGTAATCGAGTCAGGAAGAATGGGAAGAAGTGCTGAAGGCGCGAAATGGACTTTCATTTGAACTTTTGTTTACCGCTCCTTCAGAGCTCGGCGAAATCTGCGGTTACTTCCTCCAGGGGCGACGTGCCTCGCTCCGCACGGCACATGCCCCTGGCTATTACATCTCGCGCCTTTGGCGCTTCCATCCCTGTTGCAATTCCGCCTCACATCAGGCGGCGAAGCCAGTCCACGTATGCTCTTACCTATAAGGCACGGCCATCTTTCCTTGTTCAAGAGTCCCTAGCGCGCGTTGATCTAGATTCCAACCTATAGATTCGAACGCAATCAATACTGCGCCAACGACTGGCTCAAATTTTGGTGGTGCGATTACTACGCCTGAAAGAGTCTGTTGCAGAACTTCCTTGAAACGATCGCGCACCAGCCCACAGGCTTCAAAGACCGAGCCTTGATAGGAAACTAACAACTCACTTTCCAATAGATTGAGACTTCGGGCGGCGGCTGTTACTGCCTCCGCCAAATCCTCACCGGCTTGAATAAAGATTTCACGCGCTGCCTCATCTCCTGCCTCTGCGACTCCATAAGTCACGCGGCTGAGGGCCGCTATTTCTCGTGGCTCCATTCTCTCTACGTAGACGCGCTCAAGCGTCGCCCTGAAATCGGAGAGGTCCAGTGTGTCCTGCAGCGCACTAACCAGCATGGTGCGAGGGCCACGTCCATCGTAAGCCCTCGCAGCTACTCGCAGCGCGGTCTGTCCGATTCGATAGGCACTGCCTTCATCGCCGTACACCGGCCCCCAGCCGCCCACTTTGACGCGTTCGCCTCCTGGTCCAATGCCAAGAATGCAAGACCCGGTGCCAGCCAGGGCTAGAATCCCGGAACGACCAGCCAGCGCCCCCGCATGTGCGATCACCATATCGCCCGTGATTAGCGAACGAGCAAAACCGATCTTGCGAAACGCCTCTTCCATTTCACCTGCACCGGTCCCGTCGTAATCAACACCAGCCATGCCGGCCGAAACGCAGACTACCTGCTCCGGCAGCAGGTCGCTCTGGGCCATCGCTTTGCTGGTGGCATCCGCAAGAGAATTGAGCACGACATCGGGAGACACTAAGAGGTGATTCGATGGGCCACTCTCGCCGGAACCCAAAATCTCTCCTTCATGGTTAACCGCCAGACACCTTGTCCGGCTGCCGCCACCATCAATAGCTAAAATGATTTCCATATGAATTGAACAACTGACTTTTTACTGCGTGAACCAAATGAAGCTTCGTGTTCCTTCGTTCTCATTAACACCGCGGCTTTAGCCCGGTGGTTAAGGCTGCTACAAGTTTTTCTTAACCGTTTTAACGGTTTACAGTCGACGCCGGGAACCGTTGAAACGGCACTAACATACTTGACGCATCAACACTAACACCGAAGGTATTCGCGAATTTCAGCCCAGGGTTGCGCTTTGGCAACCCTGGGAGATTAGATGTCGATCATTTGGTAGCAACTCTGAAGGAGTTGCAATAATTCTTGTTTGGTTAGCGCGTCTCGGCAACTCCTTCAGAGTTGCAAAATAGAAACATCTGGTCTCTTGTTCCCAGGGTTGCCAAAGCGCAACCCTGGGCTGAAATTCGCGAACACCTTCGGTGTTGATGAGTCAAGTATGTCAATACCGTTAAAACGGTTAAGGAATGCAAGCTGCACCTTGTTTCACCGGGCTAAAGCCGCGGTGTGAATGAGATCGCTCCGCGTGGCTCTTACCCAAGGTCTTAACTTCCCTGACCAAGCGCCTGCACTAATCTCTCGATATCATCGTCGTTGTTAAAGAACTGTGTTGCTACTCGAATCCCCTGTGGCTTCTCAGTGACAATTATTTTCTGCTTCGAGAGCTTCGCTACGACACTTCCAGGCTCTTCAACCGAAACCAGCGTCTCCCCCGATCGCATAGTGTCGTCATCTAAAGGTGAGATGATGGTCCACCCGGCTGCGCTTAATTTGTTGGTCAGGCTTCGATTCAATTGAAGCACACGTTCCTCAATCGATTTCATTCCGAGCTCCATCATCAAATCGATCGAAGCACCGAGGGCGAACATTCCCGCAAAGTGTGGGCAGCCAAGTTCAGTACGGGCTGCAGCGTCGTGACGCAAATGCAATTCGTTGTTCTTCATCGCATAGGGATCATTAACGCTCAGCCACCCGATGGCACGCGGTCGGGATCGCTCTTGTAGTTCCCGGCTGAGATAAACAAAGCCGGATCCGTAGCCTGAAAGCATCCATTTGTGCCCAGTTGAGCAAAGCGCGTCTATTTTCATTCGCTTGACGTCAATCTCGAAGGCGCCGGCTGACTGACTGGCGTTTACTACCAAAGCGTGATTTTGTTTGGCGTTTCCTAACGCTTCGAGATCGGTGCGTAGACCATTCGAGAATTGAACATGACTAATGGAGACGATCCCGGTTTGAGGAGACATCGCTTGGCACAAATCATCGATCTCTACGCGGCCATTCACTGATGCAACCAGGTGCACAGGAATTCGCCGGTTCATCCAGGGCAAGGTAGAAACGGGAAACTCAAGATCGCAAGAGATCACCTCGACGTCAGCCTCCAGAGCATCGACAATAACGCTCATGCCGGAAGAAGTATTGGTGGTTAAGGCAATCTCATCCGGCTCCGCGTTTATCAGCCCGGCAACCTTGCTGCGCACTTCCTCTCGCTGCGCTAACCACTCGTCCCAGTGAGCATCTCCCTCCGCGGTCATCAAGTCGTAGTAACTTGCGGCCGCCGCCCTCGTTGCCCTCGACAATGGACCAGCCGCGGCAGTGTTTAGGTAGGTGTAGTTCTCCGTTACTGGAAACTGTTCGCGGATGTCATCCCAATTGATCATATGTGTCGATGACAGACTTCTCCTTGGAGTGCGCCGCCTTGTCGGCGCTTTGGCCACGGCGGCTCGGCGCCGCTTCTTGACTAATGCGTACCAGGTCGCGGAAACGCCGCGACCTAACAAAGCGCCGACAAGGCGGCGAACCCCAAGGAGGGGCTTACCTCTTCATCGGCTTTTTACTGCCGGGGCTTCAAACCACATCGTCGCCAGCGGCGGCAGGGTAACAACCGCTGAATACTCAAACCCATTCGCCGGAACTTTTTCAGCCGTAACCGTCTTCACAACCCCAAACCCGCCGCCACAGTATTTTTCATCATCCGTATTTACAATCTGTTGGTACTTCCCTGCTCTCGGTAGTCCCAGGCGATGATCTTCACGAACGATCGGGGAAAAGTTTCCAACGCAGATCAACTCACGGCCGGACGATTGACCACGACGAATAAATGAAACCACGTTGGCCGCGGCATTGTCGGCGTCGATCCATTGAAAGCCCGAAGCTTCGCCGTCGTTTTCCCACAACGCAGGCCGCTTTAGATAAAGCTTATTGAGATCTCTGACCAGTGTTTGAATTCCCTCGTGAATCGGCTTCTCCAGCAAGTGCCAATCGAGACTCTCTTCTTCATTCCATTCGCGCCATTGTCCAAACTCGCCACCCATGAAGAGCATCTTCTTGCCCGGGTGTGCCCACATGTATGCGTACAGCGCGCGGAGGTTCGCCAACTTTTGCCACTCTTCGCCGGGCATCTTGTTTAGTAACGAGCCCTTCATGTGAACGACTTCATCGTGCGACAACGGGAGAATAAAGTTTTCACTCCATGCGTAGATCAAACCAAACGTGAGCGCGTTGTGGTTGCCCTTCCGAAACAAAGGATCCGTTTGAAAATACTTGAGAGTGTCGTGCATCCAGCCCATGTTCCACTTGAAATCGAATCCCAGGCCGCCCGCATACACCGGGTGACTCACCATGGGCCAGGCTGTCGACTCCTCGGCGATCATCATCGTGCCCGGACACTCGCGATGAGTGGTTTGATTTAGCTCCTGGAGAAACGAGAGCGCCTCAAGATTCTCGCGGCCGCCCTGCTGATTTGGTTCCCACTCGCCTTCCTTCCGGCTGTAGTCGAGATAAAGCATCGAAGCCACCGCGTCCACGCGCAGCCCGTCAATGTGGAATTCCTTGAACCAATAAAGAGCGTTGGCCATGAGGAAGTTCCGCACCTGGTTACGGCCGTAGTTAAAGATGTAGGTACCCCAGTCGGGATGTTCACCCTTGCGTGGATCCAGGTGCTCGTAGAGCGCGGTCCCGTCAAACCGCGCAAGCGCAAACGCATCTTTGGGAAAATGCGCCGGCACCCAATCCATGATTACGCCAATACCGCGTTGATGAAGGTGATCAACCAAATACCGCAGATCGTCTGGGGTGCCATAGCGTGCAGAAGGCGCGTAATAGTTGCTGACCTGGTAACCCCATGATGGTCCATATGGATGTTCCTTCAAGGGAAGAAACTCAACGTGTGTGTAGCCCGCTTCTTCAACATAGTCGGCGAGCACAAGCGCCATTTCTCGATAGGTAAAAGGTCGATTGTTCTCTTCGAGGTGACGCCGCCATGAGCCAAAATGGATCTCATAGATTGAGAGTGGTTGCCGGAAGTGTTCGCGACCTGCACGCTTCTTCATCCATCTCGAATCTCGAAACTTGTAGTTTGACTCGTAAACTATCGATGAAGTATTTGGCGGGGCCTCGGCAAAGCTGGCGTACGGATCGGCCTTAAGAAATACAGGCAAACCCGGCGTTTTGATCTCGTACTTATAGAGTTCACCGGACTTCAGTTGCGGAACAAAAACTTCCCACACCCCAGAATCACTAAGACGGTGCATTGGATTCTTTGCGCCATCCCACGCGTTGAAGCTCCCTACGACACTCACCCTCTCCGCGCTGGGCGCCCAAACTGCAAACGACACTCCCAAAACACCATCGTGATTAATTACATGCGCACCGAGTTTTTCGTAGATCCGTTCGTGCCGGCCTTCGCCAAACAGATGCAGATCGATTTCTCCAAGGACTGGTGAGAACGAGGGTGGCAAATCTGAACCCTTAACTGGCGCGGGTGCTTTCGCTGTGCGACCACTAGCTGCTTTGACAGCCTTCGATGCATTCTTCTTTGGCTTTGATGGAGCTACAGTCTTCGCAGCAGTTTTAGAACGCTTCACTTTCTTCTCTTCGGTTTTTGCAAGCTTTGCCATTCGATTATCGTTTCCGAAACGATCTATCTGGTCACAAGTACCCGACCTGAATGGTCGAGCAACGGTTCGACCAGCTGCCTGTAAATGTCTGCCCCGTTTCCCATCTCCGTTCGATTGCTTTTGGCCTCGGCAAGCAGTTCAAGAAAGTCATTTCGCCGCGAAGGAAGGCCAAGCTGGGACATTAGATCGATCACTCGAGCCGCATACTTCAAGATCTGAACCGGCTCGATACCAGAAATATCGTTGAAGAACCATCCACAACTGGCATACATCAACAAGGTGTTGCGCTGCATCTCCAGAAATGCGAGGGCTCTGGTTTCTTGTTCGCCTGTTAACTGAGCAGGAGCATGTTGATGAACAAAAGCTTCGCGCGCCGTCTCGTGGTTGAGCACTAATTCGATTGAACTGTCTCGGGCTGCCCATGGATCGATAAACAGTTCACCACGAACGGCTTCAAACTCGGCAGCAGCTTCATCCCGCAGAAAGTCCAGTGCCGTTCTCAATGGTCCACGCCACTTCTGGTTCCAGTGCGCTTCCGCGCCCGTGCTGCATCCGCAGTCACTGTTCCATCGCCCCACTCCGTGAACACAACTCCACGAACTGCCCTGCTCTTGAGTTCCATTGTTTAGTTCAACTTCGAATTGCGGCGCATGCTGCTCGAGGTACTCGCCGTAGTTCGTAACCCTATACCCCTGTAGAGGCGCTTCTACTTCGAGTGCATAGGCGAGGCACATATCTCCAAATTTATGATGATGACCGTAGCTCTCCCCGTCTGTCGCCACATTTACCAGCGCGCCTGCGCCAGGTCGCGCAGCTCCAATTCGGTCAACGAGCGCACCGCTTGAAGTCAACGCGTTGTCAAAAGCAATCGCTCCAGCCAGGGCTTGATCGTAGAAAAAAATGGCAATCGATCTGTTTGAACCATCGCGATGAAAATAGCGATACACAACCGTCACATCTAAAATTCCATTCTCGACGAGCTTCCATTCAGCAAGATCGCTCGTGACGCCGGATGATGATTCACCCTTCAGCGGTCGCACGCGCCCAGCTTGATGTGGCGCGAGGATCACAAATTGAAGACCATGTTCAATCAGCACCCCCAGCACATCATCATTGCAAGCAGTTTCGGGCAGCCACATCGATTCAGCATCACGCTGAAACCGATGCCGAAAATCCTCTAGCCCCCAACGGACTTGCGTGATCAGGTCGCGACGATTGCACAAAGGAAGGATCGGATGGCTGTAGGCTTGCGCTATGGCGTTGCCGTGTCCCCCGTGACGACCGACACTCTCAGCGTCGGCAGCCAGAATCCCCGCATAAGTTTCTGAGGCTTCTCGTTCAAGCCAGGACAGCAACGTCGGACCGAAGTCGAAACTGATGCGCGAGTAGTTATTGACCACTTTTTTCTGATCACCGTTCAGAACTTCTACGGCAGCGTTAGGTTGGTAACACTCGGCGGTGACTCGCTCGTTCCAATCATGAAACGGTGCTGCCGTCGGTTCGACATCAACAACGCCGGTCCATGGATTTTCGCGCGGTGGTTGGTAAAAGTGTCCGTGGATAATAAGCGACTTCATGTAGTTGCTTGCGTTGGCCCGCTGCCCGTTGCTCGTAAACTGTGCAAATTATTAATTCAACGATACCATCAGTTTCGCACTAATAGTAATTCAACTTGTCAGGTTAGCACTGACCCGTTTCCACTCGTCACAGCCACGGTTGCTTATGATTGGATTTGGTTCTGACGCTTTCATTGCGTCACTCGCCATCATCGGTATCGTCATCGTCGTGTCGGCGTTGCTCTCCGGCTTTATCGAACGAAGCGGCCTGCCGCAAGTCGCTGTATTCCTCGCGATCGGAGCTGCGCTTGGCCCAGCGGGCGTTGGCGTCGTCGATATTGGTCTGCAATCGCCATCGCTGCACGTGGTAGCCACGCTTAGTCTTACCCTAGTGCTCTTCACCGATGCGGTGGCGCTTAATGTGTCAGAGGTGCGAAAGCATTGGACACTAGCGGTGAGATTACTTGGGCCAGGAACGCTCTTATCAGCCGCCTTGGTCGCCTTTGCTGGCTGGTGGTTGCTTCGATTACCCGTGCCGGCTGCGGCGATCCTCGGCGCTGCCCTGGCGTCTACCGATCCGGTCCTGTTACGCGGTCTGCTGCGTCGAAAAGATATCGCGTCGAACACACGTCAGGCGTTACAACTCGAAAGCGGCCTTAACGATGTGGTCTTGCTGCCGGTGGTAATCGTTGCGATGGCGTTCATGGGTGAGCGTGCACCGGGTGACGGGGCCGCATGGGCCAAGTTAGGTCTCAATCTATTCATTCTTGGCCCAGGTGCAGGAGTCGCAGTTGGATTGGTCGCGGTGGCGGCCCTCGATCTGATCCGAAAGAAGATTGGCGTTCGACGTGACTATGAATCGCTTTACTCTCTTGGTATTGCGTTTTCTGCCTACGCAGCGGCCGAGGCCGTTCACGGCAGCGGCTTCCTCGCTGCCTTTGCGGCCGGCTTGACCATTGCCGCGCTCGACGTCGAACTCTGTGATTGCTTCCTTGAGTATGGAGCAGTCACAGCAGAGATGATGCTCCTATTTACTTTCGTCCTGTTTGGCAGTTCGCTGATCTGGACGGGATTTAGTGTCATCAGTGTGGCCACCCTAATCTTCGCAGCCTTCGTCATTCTCATTCGTCCTCCTGTGTACCTGCTCTCGCTATTGGGATCCACAGTCGACCGGCGCGGACGTTTTCTAATCGCCTGGTTTGGGCCTCGAGGGCTTAGTTCGTTACTGCTTATTCTTTTGCCGATTTTTGCAGGCCTTCCCGGAGCCGAACAACTGTTCCCGATCTGTTCCCTCGTGGTCCTTCTGTCGGTCGTACTCCACGGCGGTTCGCCACTTGTGCTGGCACAAGTTGACCGGCGGCGAGCGCGGCATGAAACCGCAGCCGCAAATTTGTCCGACAACTCTGGACCAGCGCAACCGGCTTCATGTGTTGAGGGCAGCGCTCCAGATTGCGTCACGGGAATTGAGAGTGCGCAAACTCCGACCGCTGAGGTGGAAAGTTTCACAGTTGGCCGGCACAGCCTTACGCTCGAAGAAGTTAAACGCCTGCAGCAGAGCGAGCAGCAGGTTTTTATTCTTGACGTTCGCACTGAACGGAGTCTCGACGACCGTCAGGCGCAAAGCGCGATTCGCGTTCCTCCAGATGAGGCGGTCAGTGTGGTCCGTCGACTGGGTTTGCTGAAGGAGGCGTGGCTCATCGCCTACTGCGCTTGACCAAACGAGGCTACCAGCGCCCGGGTGGCGCAGGAACTTCGACAGGCAGGATGGACCAAAGCACGCGCCCTCATCGGTGGATGGGCCGAGTGGCAGAAGTCTGGTGAACCGACTGAGTTAAGAATTGCCGACCCCGCGGCCGGTTAGCGTCGTTGTGCTGCATCGCGTTCATAGTTGCCAGTCGGGCGCTACGTGTTGTACATCTTTCTCTCACTTATTACTTCCGCTTAGCTTAGATTAGCTACCCGACTGGAACGATGGCGAAGGCGTCAAATTTGAAGAATTGGATCAAGAGGCTCGGAGTGTGGGGATTTCTCTTCTTCCTCGTGAAGGGACTTCTCTGGCTTACCATTCCTGCGCTCATCGCTTTCTTCGCCAACTAACCCCATGCACCGATTCCCCGGCCATTCGAACGGACTACACCTCATTTTAGTAATCGTTCTCCTCGCAGTGATTATCACTCCGGCGCAACGAAGAGAAGATCGCCCACGCGTGCGTGAGGCGGGAATAACCGTGGGGATTCTGCCGGTTGGCCCAGCAAACGCGATAACTGACGTTCCCAATGTGACGGTAGGTCAAACGACCATTATTCGTGGGGACAACATTCGAACTGGAGTTACCGTCATCCTGCCGCACAATGGAAATCTTTTCCGTGAGAAGGTGCCGGCTGCGATATTCGTCGGTAATGGTTTTGGGAAGCTCATGGGTTCAACCCAGGTGAAAGAGCTTGGCGAAATTGAAACTCCGATACTTCTAACCTCAACTCTGAGCGTTCCGCGCGCTGCCGATGCACTGCTTGATTACATGCTGGGCTTGCCTGGAAATGAAGATGTACGGTCGGTGAATCCTGTGGTAGCCGAGACGAATGACGGTTTCCTAAATGACATCCGCGGACGCCACATCACCAGCGCGGACGTCCTTTCAGCGATAAAGAATGCGAAAAGCGGGTACGTTGATGAAGGCTCAGTGGGCGCGGGCACCGGAACGGTCGCCTATGGTTTCAAAGGCGGAATAGGGACTTCGTCACGGCAGCTCCCCTCGGCACTAGGTGGATTCACGGTTGGAGTCCTGGTGCAAACCAACTTCGGCGGCATTCTGACAATAAACGGGGCGCCGGTTGGGCGAGAACTTGGGCAGTACTATCTGAAACGAGAAACAGGCCGGTCGTCATATTGGCCCTGCGAACCAGGCAACCCGAATACGAGCCGCTGCAGCGCTGACGGGTCGGTCATAGTGGTAATCGCAACGGATGCGCCGGTAGATGCGAGAAACCTCGAGCGAATGGCGGCCCGGGCGATGTGGGGGATAGCCCGCACGGGATCGGCAGGCACTAATGGCAGCGGTGACTACGCTATTGCCTTTTCAACCGCAACAGAGAATCGCGTCAAGCCTGACGGCAACTCTCCACGCAGTTTGAAGTCGCTGCCAAACGATGCGATGTCACCCGTCTTCCTGGCGGTGATCGAAGCCACTGAAGAAGCTGTCTACAATTCTCTCTTCAGGGCCACCACCGTGAAGAGCCGTGGTCAAACCGTCGAAGCTCTCCCGATCGACAAGACCATGGAGATCCTGCGCCGACATGCTGCGCTCGGTAAGTAAGCACGGTCCTATTCGGCCCACACCTCACGATTGACACCTTAACGCAACCAATTCGATCACCAAGCGTCACAATTTGGACCATCGAGTGTATTGACACTTGATGAGTCGCCGCATAGAATTCTGCCACAGCAAATAATCTCCGAGGAGGGTGTCAGAGTGAAAACAACTATTCGTGTCAATCGCAAACGTCCAGAGTCGATGACCAAACAGATTACGGATCAACTTACGGGCTTAATCGAATCAGGTGCTATGACTGTTGGAAGTTATCTGCCCAGCGAACGTGAACTCGCCAATTCCCTGAAAGTTGCTCGCAACGTTGTTCGTGGAAGTTACGAGAACCTGATGAAGGCAGGAAGAGTTCAGAGTGAAGGTCGCAAAGGCCGGACCGTGAGATCGTCAGGTGGAAAGAAGCGAGCTGGCGCCGCCAAGACTTCGAAGAGTGCTGCTGGATCGAAAGCGCGAAAGAAATAATTTACGGTCGCGCCGGCGTTTCCCAGTTTCCCCCATCCTCGCAATATCACAAGGAAATCACTGGCTTAAAATCGCGGTCTCCTCTCCCAGCGCCAGGATTTCGTTGCGTATTGCCCTGCGCTCAGCCAGCAAACGGACAAAGAACTTGCGCCTCATAAGAAAGAACACGAGTGCCCGGAATCCCCCCAGAAAAGTATCGATTGCTTCAAAGAATCTGATAGCCAGAAATCCGCTGATGGGAATAATGAGCGCTGACGCCAGCGCCCATTTCCATCCCAGAAACCGCCAACAAACGACCATGGCCACGAGCCAGGTCAGTGGAAATAAGAGCATCGCTGAGATGATTTTCACCGTAGAAATCACGTCTTCGTAGTGCTTTGAGATTCTTGTTGCCAGGTAGCCCCCCAACCGGTATGCCGGATAATGGACCACCACGCCAACAATCGCAGGACCAAGCAGCAACAGGAACGTCACAATCATCCTTATCAAATGCTTGAAAACCGACAGCGTAGACTTGGGTGCTGAAAAATCGTCAGGATCAACCCCAGCCAAAGACAGCTCCTCTTCAAAGCGACTCATCCGAACCTCAAGCTTGCGCAGACGTTCAGGCGCGTGTTGCCGTAACACCGTATAGGCTCGGATAAAGCGCTGTTGAATTTTTAGTTCATCAGCAAGACTTTCGGTGGCTCCATCAGCTTCTGACGAAAATATTCGCTCCGCCCGAGTTATGGTTTGCAGGGCCTCCTCATGTTCGGCATCGAGGATTACCGAACGCAGCGCCGTCTCGACCTTGTTACTCAACTCGCGCACAGCGTCTCGCGGAGGATTACCATCAGCTTCCAGCGTTACTGCGGTCACATTGATCGGTAGACCGAAATACAACAGCGCGGAACTGCGAAACTTAGTTTTGGAAGTGTAGTAAAGGCCAGCAGGAACAATCTTGAGGTCGACCACTTCACCGGTTGAGACAGCACCAAGCGCAATTCGAGCCGCGCCTGTCTTGATGGGACGCAACCGCGGCTCATCATGGGAAACGCCTTCCGGACAGATCCCGATCGTAACTCCGCGCGCAAGCAGACGGCGCGCGGCAATAAATGTCTCCTGGTTTTTCGACACGTCTTCACCCTGGTCTTGATGTCGATAAACCGGAAGCGAGTCCATCGCGCGAACGAAATAGCCCAGCACCGGCATTCTAAAGAGCGGCGCCTTCGCTAGAAACGCTACGGTCCGGGGCGCGCGACAAAGCAGCACCGCCGGATCGACCAATGCGTTTGGGTGATTCAAGACGAAAATGAGCGGACTGTTAAGGGGAACGTGTTCTACGCCGACGACCTCAACGCGTCTGAAGTAAATGCGCATTGCCAGTCTTAGGAGTGAGACGATGATTCTGCGAATCAAATAGTCACCTTTTCCCGATGGGAAGACGTCTGAGCCGTACTTCGCGCCAATAATATTGGACGGCAAATTTCCGAACAATCATTTTCGCGGCTGGTCGAAATAGCATCACTGTCGCCTGCCGCCGTGCGCAGAATCACAGGTAATGCAATAATAGCGGCGCTTTCCCACAAAATATCAAAATATCCTCGAGGGGGCGTCATGAAAAGTTTCGTCATTGCTCTGACTATTACTCTGCTGTCTCTTAGTTCTGCTGCGATGGGCCAGGAGTATCGCCCATTCAATATCGAAGAATTGCTTAAGGTTCGACGCGTCGGTGATCCACAGGTCTCTCCAGACGGAAAGAAGGTGGCTTTCACTATTGGCGATGTCAACTTTGACGCAAATAGAGTGGTTACTCATATCTGGGTAATGCCATTGACGCCGGGCGCCGAGATTAAGCGACTAACCAGCGGCGATAGCTCTGCCACTTCACCGCGATGGTCCCCTGATGGAAAGAAGATCGCCTACGTCACCGGGAGCCAGATTTGGGTGATGGACGACGACGGCGATGACAAGGAACAAGTAACAAAAATCTCCACCGGCGCTTCCGGTCCTGTGTGGTCCCCAGATCGCCGATGGATAGCTTTTACTTCCGAGGTCTATCCAGAATGCACTAATGACGAATGCAATAAGCGAAAAGATGAAGCCAACGAAAACGGCAAGGTAAAAGCGATCGCAACAGAGCGTTTACTGTTCCGGCACTGGAATGAGGTTCGCGACAAGAAGCGAACGCATGTATTCGTCGTTCAGAGCAACGGCGGCGATGCGAGGGATGTGACACCGGGAGATTATGATGCGCCGCCATATGCAGTTGCGGGCGACGTCGATTATTCGTTCTCGCCAGACTCAAAGGAACTCGCTTACCTACGCAATCCTGACAAGGTGGAAGCTCTATCTACAAACAGCGATGTGTTCATTGTTCCACTCGCTGGCGGCACGGCAAGAAACATCACCGCTCGAAACCGGGGCTACGACGACACTCCGATTTACACGACAGACGGCAAATTCATTCTCTATCGTTCGCAGCTGCTTGCAGGTTTCGAAGCCGATCGCTGGCGACTCATGAGTTACAACCGAGCCAGCGGGACCAGTACCGAATTGGTTCGCAGTCTGGATCTCAACGTCGAAGAGATGACCGTTTCTCCTGACGGCAACACTGTTTACTTTGCTGCCGGTGAACGTGGCCGAGCGCCGATCTACCAGGTCCCGATCACAGGTGGAGTTGCGAAGAAGATCGTTGACGGCGTTTTTGCATCGGGCCTGCAGATTACCTCCGACGGTAGAACGTTTGTATTCGCTAACAGCACTTTCGCCTCACCACCTGAAGTCTACCGAGCGAATGTTGATGGCAGCGGCGTCGCTCAAGTCACTACGATTAACAATCAAGCGATTCAACGCACGGGGATTAAGCCGGCCGAAGAGCTCGAATGGACCGGGGCGATGGGCGCGAAGGTTCATGGTTTCCTGCTAAAGCCGGTGAACTTTAATGAGAATCAGAAGTACCCGCTGGTGGTGCTCATTCATGGTGGTCCACAGAGCGCGTGGAACAACAGCTGGAGTTATCGTTGGAATCCGCAAGTCTACACCAACGCCGGTTACGTTGTTTTCATGCCGAACCCTCGCGGATCGTTAGGTTATGGGCAGCGATTTGTTAACGAGATTAGCGCTGATTGGGGCGGCAAGGCGTTTATCGATTTGAAGAATGGCATTGCGGAAGTTCTTCGTCGCCACCGTTATGTCGACAAGGCCAACATCGCAGGTGCGGGCGCGAGTTACGGCGGATATATGGTTGATTGGATCCTCGGCCATAACAACGACCCGCGCTTCCGTTTCAAAACGCTCGTCTCGCATGCAGGCGTCTACAATTTGACCAGCATGTATGGCGCGACCGAGGAACTCTGGTTTCCTGAATGGGAGTTCAAGGGAACGCCGTGGAGCAATCCGGCAATGTATCAACGCTGGTCACCGCACATGTTTGTCAACAACTTCAACACGCCTACACTCGTGACTGCCGGCGAGCTCGATTACCGTGTGCCTTACACAGAAAGCTTGCAGCTCTACACGGCGCTACAAAGGAAGGGTGTTCCCTCCAAACTGGTTCTCTTCCCGGACGAAGGGCACTGGATTCTCAAACCGCAGAATTCAAAATTCTGGCATGAGAATGTGCTTGACTGGTTCGGCCGGTATTTGAAGTAGGGAGGGGCCGCACGCTTGGAACGGGGAACCGCATTTTAACGAAGGTTAAGGTGCGGTTTTTTCTATCGGTATGTTAGGTTATGGGCCATGGCATTCGCTGCATTAATAATCGCCATTATTAGCTTAATATCTACTGTTGTTCTCGGCACCAAGAACTACAGCAAATCTAAAAGGCATGAATTCTTCCAAAGGCGCGACCACTGTTTTCAAGCAATATCAAACTTTAATGCTAAGAATTCCGAGACTCGTCTAAGTGGAGCCAGGTTTACAACCATTGCTACTGAGAAAGCGTCAACAGCCGTCCCTCAGAAGTATGAGGAACTAAATAAGACCCTCATAGTTAACATCAGAACTCTGGCGACAAATATTCAGTCGCAAGCGGAAGAATGGGATAACCAAATTGAGCGACTTCATAAGCTTTGCGCTGGTTATACCTCAGTAAAAGACGCGGAAAATATTGAAGAGGTTATCGCAATCGCCCAGCTTTCATCAGACCAGATAAAAAGGATTAATGAGATTTACCTCTCGACATTACACATACTCGAAACTACCAATCCAAAAATGGAAACAGACTTAGCCGAAATGCGTAAAATGGAATTGCAATTAGCTGCGGTAAAGCTGGAATCTAAGGAGTTAAATGAAAAAGCCCCGGCGAAGGGGCTTTACTAGCTTATTCGACATCTGGCTCCGGCTCTGGTACATCTGCAGGAATGGGAGCGTCTACTACCTCATTCTCTGGTAATTCTGTCTCCATGTTTTCTTCACTCATGTTGGTTGTGATTAATGATTAAGTTAGATGGTCTTTAGGACCATTTCCGAGGACCGGTGAAAAAGATTGGCTGGAGTAGCTTTGGTTTTCTCTGTGCAATCTCAGTGTTCTCTGTGTCTCTGTGGTTTAGTAAGCATGCGACTCGACAATCCACCACAGAGGCACAGAGAACACAGAGATCTTCAAACTAGGCCAGTACCAAAAACAGCACCTGGCCCCTGACACGGCCCAATGGAAATAGACAGACTCTCAATTCGCGAACGCCCCGAAGGCTTCCCTCTGATGCATCAGAGTTGGGGAAAGCTGCTCTTCATGCATTGGCCCATCGACGCTAGTATTCTGCGCAGCCAAATTCCAAAACAATTAGAGATTGATACCTTTGATGGTTCGGCCTGGATCGGCGTGATTCCGTTTACGATGTGGGGTATTCGGGCGTCGTTTCTTCCGGCCATTCCGGGCACCGATGCCTTTCATGAATTGAACGTCCGCACCTATGTTCATTTGAATGGCGTTCCCGGTGTCTGGTTCTTTTCCCTGGATGCGGCGAATAGCATGGCGGTTTGGGCAGCGCGGCAGTTTTACCACCTGCCGTATTTCAACGCCGAGATGTCTCTTGAACAGAACGCCGAGACGATAAGTTATTCATCAGTTCGTCAGGATGATAATGGTCCAACGGCGGATTTCGCGGCCACGTGGTCCATTGGAAACCATTTGCCGACCGCGGACCCCGAGTCTCTCGAGTTCTTTCTGACTGAGCGGTATTGCTTGTACAGTGAAAATGAAGGGCAGCTATATCGCGCGCTCATTCATCACCAACCGTGGCCCTTGCAGGAAGCGTCAGTGTCACAGTTTGCTTCGACGATGACTGAATCACTTGGCGTGAAGACGCCGCAGGAGAAAGCTCGCCTTCTATACGCGGAAGCTATCGACGTGGAGATCTGGCCCTTGAAAAAAGTGTAAACCGATAATCCGCAGATTTCGCAGATTACGCCGATTCAGTAAACAAACTTAGGGTTGGGGAGTTTTTCGACTGCACCTTCTGCGAGAACGTTTTCAGTGCATCCGGAAATCTGCGCATCTGCGGATGCCTCTTACTCGGCTTTCTCCAGCGGCGGCACCACAGCCACGAAATCCTCGACAAAACGCTGACTGTAATTCGTGAGTAGTTCTTCCACCCGCTCCAATTTATTTGACTTCACAATCAAGCCCGCGTGATGGCGCTTCTGTGAGCGAAAGACAATCTCTGGATCGTCATACGCTGAAGTGTCTGGGTGTTCCTGTTTGGCTAGCGAAAGAATGATGCCGCCGTAATCCTTGCGCGGTTTGGCTGAAAGCGTTGCTCCATCGGACACTTCAATTCGAGCCCACTCTCGCCATAGGTTCAAACCCGATGCCGCTTCCAACACCTCGGCGATGTACGCGCCACCAACTCGCGCCGCAATCTCTAAAAAGTAAAACCGTCCGTTAGCATCACTCTTAATAAACTCGGCGTGCGTGGCCCCTTGCTCAATTCCCTGCGCCTTAATCAGCTTGCGGTTAATGGCGAGCAAAGTCTTCTCATCTGCCGATCCATGGGCCACACTTCTCGATATATAAGCGCCGCCCTCATGGGCCACTTGCAAGGGCGGACTTCCATACCTGTTTACACCGGCAAATGAAACGCGATCATTGTGGACAATCGAATCAACGTGAAACACTTCGCCGTGGACAAACTGGGCCAGCAGGTAGTAAGACGACCGTTGACGAAGGTCCTCGCGTACATTCATCTCTTCGATTAGGTTTAAAACTTCATCCGCGCTTTCGACCTTACGAATACCGATCGCCGAAACGTCTGATCGAGGCTTGACGATCCACGGAGCCGGAACGCGTTCCATGAACGCGCGCACCTCCTCCGGATTCATCAATGGCACAAAGTCGGGGACATCCAACTTCGCAGCCTTTGCGTTTTGGGCCATGCGATACTTGTCGCGAAACGCTTTCGCGGTAGAGCTGTTCATTCCCGGCAGACAAAAATGCTCACGGATTAGCGCGGCGGTCATTACATCAAACTCTTCAAGCGCAACAATGCGATCCGGTTTTTGTTTGCGACCCAGGTATGCAACCAGATCAATGAAGAGCGCGGGCCCCGCATCGTTAGGCACCGCAATCAACTCATCGAGACTGTCGTGCGGCCAGTCCTCCTGAAGCATCTTTTCTTTTGTGATAAGGGTGACCCGACAACCTTGTCGCTTACATTCACGGATGAAATCGCCACCTTTGAAGTAGGTGGCCAGGCAGAAAATGTTGAGTGAGCGATTTTCTGGTTCCGACATGAGATTGGGTCACTATAAACCTTTGCAGGACTGCGGTCACCTGTTAATGTATTCGGCCTGACAGTAGCAACTTTTGAGTCTTTCTTTCCCAGACAAATCCCGATTCACTTAGGAGCCTCAGGCTAGACCACACGATGATCTTTCGCGGCCCATTCCCCCAATTGACCATCCCCGAAGTTTCCGTCACGGATTTTGTCTTTCAAAAAGCCGGCGCCCTCGGTGAGAAGCCCGCGCTGATCGAAGGCCCTAGCGGTCGCACTTATTCCTATTCGAAACTTCGCGACCTGATTTCACGTGTGGCGTCGAGTCTAGCCGCTCGTGGCTTCAAGAAGGGCGATGTGTTCGGGATCTTAAGTCCGAACCTTCCTGAGTACGGAATTGCTTTCCATGCCGTCGCATTACTCGGCGGCATCAGCACTCTGGTAAATCCGCTTTACACTGAACCGGAAGTTGCTCACCAGTTAAAAGATGCCGGCGCAAAATTTCTGGTGACGGTGCCGCAGTGTCTTGAGAAAGCCAAAGCAGCAGCACACACAGCCGGAGTTGAAGAATTGTTTGTGTTCGACCAGGCGGGCGATTCTTCTGGAGCAATTCCCTTCTCTTCGCTCTTTGATGGCGACGGAGTTGTCCCTCAAGTCACCATTAATCCGCACGAAGATTTGGTGGCGCTTCCTTATTCGAGCGGCACGACCGGCTTACCAAAAGGCGTCATGCTCACGCACTACAATCTCGTCTCAAATATGTGCCAGATGGACGGCCTCAGTTATTTTTGCGAGAAGGACACGCTGATTGGCGTCCTGCCGCTGTTTCATATTTACGGTCTCGTGGTCGTGCTGAACATGGGTCTCCACCAGGGCGCAACAATCGTCACTCTGCCACGCTTTGAGCTGGAGCAGTTCCTCCAGACCTTGCAGGATCACAGGGTCACGATGGCCCACTTGGTGCCGCCGATCGTACTTGCGCTTAGCAAGCATCCGGTCGTGGACAACTACAACCTGCCGAGCTTGCGAACCATTTTCTGTGGCGCCGCCCCTCTTGATGAGAACCTTACCCGAGCGTGTATGCAGCGGCTTAACTGCGATGTCAGGCAAGGCTATGGCATGACTGAAACCAGTCCCGTTACTCACTCATCTCCGGCAAATCCAGATGAAGTCAAATTTGGCTCGGTTGGAGTTCCCGCTCCCAACACGGAATGCAAGATTGTCGATCTGGGAACCGGTGAAGAACTAGGACCAAACCAGGAAGGTGAAGTTTGTGTTAGGGGTCCTCAAATAATGAAGGGTTATCTGAATCGTCCTGATGCCACTGCGGCAACGATCGACTCCGATGCCTGGCTTCACACCGGAGACATTGGATACGCAGATGCGGATGGCCATTTCTTCATCGTTGATCGAGCGAAGGAACTAATTAAGTTTAAGGGATTTCAGGTTCCACCCGCTGAACTCGAAGCGTTGCTGCTCACCCACGAAGATGTGGCTGACGCGGCGGTGATTCCCATTCCTGATGATGAGGCAGGCGAAGTGCCGAAGGCTTACGTCGTACTAAAGGGAGAGGCCACTGCCGAAGAGTTAATGGAATTTGTAGCAGCGCGGGTGGCTCCATATAAGAAGATTCGGTCCGTAGAATTCATCGACAAGATTCCCAAGTCGCCGTCCGGCAAGATCCTGCGCCGTACTTTGGTCCAGGGAGAACGTGAGAGGAGAAAAGTAAATGTCGCCTGAGATTGTCTCACAAGCGGTCAAAGCATATTTTGCCGCGTTGAGCACGATGAACATACCTGCAATTCTTAGAACGTTTGCTGAAGACGCAGTTACATATGATCCAGTTGGAACACCCGCCAACAATGGTCACAAGAAGATAGAAGAGTTTTTTGAAACCGTTACGGCGGCCTTTAAAGAAGTAGGTCTGACCGAGAACGAGATTTTTATCGCCGGAAATGGTGCGGCAGTTAAATGGACGGGCCGCGGGGTGAGTAAGCAGGGCCGATCCGTGAAATTTGAAGGCATCGACACGTTTGAAATAAACGAATCGGGCAAGATTCAAACGTTACGTGCCTACTGGAATCCTGCCGAGATGGTGGCTCAGCTTTAGCTGCATCTTTAACTGCGATATATTGACGATCATCAAGGTATTGAAAGGGGCGACTACATGAAAACTCAGCGTATTAACTTTCGAGCGTCTCTGGCTTTATTAATGCTTTGCGGTCTTTGTTCGGTCGTTGCTGCGCAGTCACCTGAGTGGGAGACGTTGCGACCAGAGAAAGAGGTCTTCTCGGTGTCGATGCCCAAAGGCTCGACGGTCGAAACCGGCAAAGAGCTCTACCACAAAATGGAGCTGAATACCCGGTATTACATTTCCACTGCGCCCGGTAGCCCAGTTTTCGCAATCGCGTCATTTAGCGGTATCCCGCCAAATTCCCCCCAGTACACCGAAATGCAGCGGCTTAATTCCTACGTTGACGCCTTCAAGACCCTCTTTCCGCCGAAACTTAAAGGAAAAGTTACGCCGGTAAAGCTGACCCTGGTAGGCGCCAAGAACCTGCAAGGAAACGCCGGGCGCGAGTATCGAATGACGATCGGCGACATGACGGGAATAGTTCACACCTTTGCCACCCGGCGGCGCTTCTACGCCGTTGCGTATCTCAGTGACAAAAAGAATGACGAAATTCAGGAGCAGTTCTTAAGCTCATTTGTCTTACCCGAAGCGGCCGCCCCGGCCCCTACGGTTGCTACAACTCAGCCTCCTGCCCCTCGATCAGGTGTACGTGAGGTTCCTGACGGCTCTGCCACGCCTAACGGCTCCGACGGGACCGTGCCAACCGCCGCCGCCAAGACTCCGGATGGCAAACCAGGCGAGCCGAACGCAGCAGCTAACAAGCCGAAGTCAATCTCCGGTGGTGTGCTCAACGGGAAAGCCACAAGTTTGCCGAAACCTGACTATCCGATTGAGGCTCAGAACGCCGGTATAACTGGCACTGTAGCGGTTCAGGTGACGGTGGACGAAGCAGGAAACGTAATAGAGGCTCGGGCCGTTTCGGGCCATCCACTCTTGCAGCAACCTTCTGTCATCGCCGCACAACTTGCCAAGTTTGCACCCACCTCCCTAATGGGCGACCCGGTGAAAGTTACCGGCGTGATCATGTACAACTTCGCCAAGCAGTAACTGGTTGGAGTGCGGCCGCCCGTCGCACTCCACAAAGTTGAAATCCAACCCACGATGAAAAGAGTTCTAAAACGACTCGACTCGGTCCATGAAAAACTGCTTCGCACCGTCACTCCCCTCGACAGCAAAACCTTCACCCAACGACCATCGGAAAATGAATGGAGCGTGGGAGATATTGTCCAGCACCTTTCTTTGGTTGAGGAACGCGTACTCCATGATTTGGAAAAAGCAGTACGCAGGGATCCTCAACGCGTTGGCGTTCTGAAACGACTCCTGCCTACGTCGATCGTCTCGTCGAGAATGCTGAAAGTTAAGTCTCCAAAGGCTGTGACACCAACGGCAGTTACTGAGAAGGAGACCACGATTGAAGCTCTCGAGTCTGCTCGCCGCAAGCTAAAAGCGTTCTGCGATCTCCATGACGTGAAACGGTTCAGACGGTTGACCTTCAACCATCCATTCCTTGGCAAGATTGATGGCGTCGCGACGATCTCCTTCGTCAGCTACCACGAACAACGACATTACAAACAAATTCGCGAGGTGCTCAAGAAGATTGGTTAGTCGATTTGATTGTTCTAGTAAAGCAAACTAACAGTTCGCTTTACCTAACCCCTTGACCGAAGCGCATCCCCAGTCTATCTTCGCTCGAATTCATTTCTTCAAATTTGTTCAATCGAGAAATTCCAAGAATGTCGACTACGCTAGCTACCAAGAGTCCTGCCTGGACCATCTCTGATTACCTCGAAGTTCATGAGGGACAACTGAATATTAACGGCGCGAACGCGTCCGAACTCGTGCAAAAGTACGACTCGCCGCTGTTCGTATTCTCCGAACCACGCATCAAGTCAAACATCCGGCGCCTGACCAGCGCTGCCCGATCCGTCGATCACCCCATTCGTTTTTTTTACGCGTCAAAAGCTAATTCAAACATGGCTGTCCTTAAGACGGTCCTCGAATGTGGCATCGATGTTGAAGTTAATAGCGGCGGTGAACTCTTCAAAGCTCTGCGCATCGGGTTCCGACCCGATCAGATCATCTTCAATGGAACCAGCAAGAGCGCTGGTGAGCTTGACGATGCAGTGAGAGCAGGCATCTATGCAATCAACGTTGATTCCATCTACGAAATCGGCCTCGTCGAGGAAGCAGTTAAGCGGGTAGCCGCGGCAGACGGCACTAGCATGAAGCCTGCGCGCATCGTGCTGCGTCTCGTCCCTGAAATTGGAACCAGATCGCATTTGGGATTACAAACAGCTCTGCTCACTTCGAAGTTTGGAATTTCGTCTTCGGAGGTGCTCGACGCCTTTCGCCGAGGCTTACAAAACAGAGATCTGATCCACGTCTGCGGCATTCATATTCACGTGGGCTCGCAGACACCTGATGTAGAGCCCTTCGCCGAAGCCTTTCGCAGCATGTGGGAACACCTGGTCACGATTCACCGCGAAACTGGTCACACGCTCGAACACATCAACCTCGGCGGCGGAATTCCCGTCAACTACCTGCGCGATCGATCACAGGCTGATCAGCTTCCCGAACATGAACGCGATATGTTGGGAGCCGATCTTGAACCCCAGGTCGTCCTGACCGAGGCCCTGCGAGTGGCGCGTGAGTCGGCCCGCGAAGCTCAGGCTGAGCATCTCCTGGATCAGACAACTCTCTTGCTGGAACCCGGTCGCAGCGTTATCGCTGACGCCGGGTTGGTGTTGACGACTGTGCTCAATATCAAAACTCGTCCAGAGACGGGAGACGTGTGGCTGTTAACGGATGCGGGCTACAACATCATGTTGTCGATGAACAATTATAAGTGGTACTACCACCTCGTCTCAGCGAGTCGCGCGGGAGATCCACACGCCAGCGATTACAAAGTGGCTGGACCATTATGTGATTCAGGTGACGTCTATTTTGATATCGAGCGCCAGGGGCGTTTGCCTGACTACCGGAAACTGCCTGCGAACGTTCAGCCTGGCGAAGTGCTGGCATTACTGAATTCGGGCGCATACTCGCTGGCGCAAATGTTTCACTACAACGGTCGACCGTTACCGGCAGCGGTCATGGTTAAAGACGGCGGCACAGTTGATCTGATCCGTCGACGAGATACTTACGACGACTTGCTAACCAACGACGTCTGGTAACTGTTAGTCCACTGTCCAAAGTCCAAGGTCCAAGGTCGCTAAGATAACCACCCTTTGGAGTGGCCGCGTGACCGCTAATATTCACCCTCATTAGTCCTTGGAGGTGAATCATGAGAATTGAACGATTTGAGGATTTGGAATCGTGGAAGAAAGCAAGAGAATTAACCAACAGGATTTACGATACAACCCGCGGTGACTATTTCAGCAGGGACTTTGTTCTGAAAAACCAAATTCGGCGAGCTTCGATCTCAATCGTCTCCAACATTGCCGAAGGGTTTGAACGATGTGGAGACAAGGAATTCCTTCAATTTCTCGCAGTAGCGAAAGGGTCATGCGGCGAAGTTCGGGCGCAACTCTACATAGCGGTGGATCAAGGGTATCTCTCTCAAGACGTGTTCGAGAATTTGTCTTTGATTGCAAATGAGATTGGCCGAC
This sequence comes from Pyrinomonadaceae bacterium, assembly GCA_035273425.1. Lineage (GTDB taxonomy): Bacteria > Acidobacteriota > Blastocatellia > Pyrinomonadales > Pyrinomonadaceae > PSRF01. Next base: position 73,148 of record DATEPB010000058.1, read on the forward strand.
TGATCTCTGGGCTAATGAAATATCTTCGTAATTCGGAGTTCAGAGGAAATAAATATCGTTAGTCAGGCCAAACTTTGGACATTGGACTTTGGACATTGGACTCTTTAAAAGAACATGAGCACAAAACATCATGAGCTGGTTCGCGGTCTTGGCCCAATCGCTGCGATTTCCATTAACGTCGGCAACATCATAGGCACCGGCATCTTTCTCAAAGCGCGGGTGATGACCTGCAATGTCGGTACACCTACGCGCGTGATACTGGCCTGGGTTGCTGCCGGTTTGTTAGCACTAGCCGGCGCCCTCACTTATGCAGAGTTAACTACCATGCGGCCGCACGCTGGTGCTGAGTATGTGATCACCAAGGACGCCTATGGCCGGGTCTGGGGTTTCTTGAATGGCTGGTCACAGTTTCTGATCTCACGCACCGCTTCCGCTGCAGCTCTTGCCGTTGGGTTTGCAATCTTCATGAACGATCTGATGGGCGGCAATCTTAAATCTGCCGCGTATGCCAGTTTCACGATGCCTCTGTTCGGTCATACCGTCGAGTTGAACAGCTTAACCATAATCGCCTTGATCACGATCGCAGTTACCACGCTCATCAATTGTGCCGCAGTAAGTGTCAGCGGACATGTCGCTTCAATTATCACAATATTGAAGGTTGTCATTGTCCTTGGCGTCGGCCTCGCTGCGTTCTTCTATCAGGACGGCAGCTGGGGACATTTCAGCATGGCGAGTGAGGCAGCCTGTAAGGGCGAGGTAACCGGCGGAGGGATGCTTGCCTTCAGCGCCGCGATGGTTGGAGCACTCTGGGCATATGACGGTTGGAACAACATTTCCTATATGGCCGGAGAGGTGAAACATCCTGAGCGCAATCTGCCGTTGGCGCTGATTGCCAGCATGCTCATCATCATCGTGCTCTATGTCATCGTGAATGTCAGTTACTACTACGTGATGACGCCCACTGAGGTGGCGAGTGTAGACAGTAGCGCCAGCTCGGTTGCGGCTGAGGCAATCAAGAGAGTACTCGGGCCCGCTGCGGTGACGATGATGGCAGGTGTCATGATGCTCTCGTCCTGGGGTTCGCTGCAGTCTTCAATTCTGGGCACCGCCCGCATTCCGTATGCGATGGCTCGCGACGGAGTCTTCTTCCAAAGTCTGGCTCGGGTTTCAAAGAACACAAAAGTGCCGGTGATCTCCCTGGTTGTTCAGGGAGTGTGGGCGGCGGTATTGACACTCTCAGGTTCATTTGACCAATTGACTGACATGGCGATTTTCGCCTTCTGGCTCTTTTACGGGCTGGTAGCTGCGGCGGTATTTGTTTTTCGGTGGCGAGAACCGAATGCCGAACGGCCTTACAAAACGTGGGGATATCCGGTAGTGCCCGGTCTGTTTGTGTTGACGACGATCTATCTGATCGTAACTACGATCTACAACTATCCCGTGAGATCAATCGTTGGCCTCGCAATCATCGCCGCGGGTCTGCCGGTTTACTTTTATTTTGCTTCGAAGAATCCGGAGAGCCAGTAAGCAGTGAGCAGTGAGCAGTGAGTCTACGAAGGTCCAAGTTGAAGAGTTCTGTACTTGCGGAGCGTGATAGCTGAGAGCGATTTCGTCATGCCGAGCGTTATTACCTACCAACCGCTCACCGCTCACCGCTCACTGCTCACTGCTTACCGGCGCTAGCGCCGTAGAATCTGCAGCAGGGGTGCCGGTGATCCTTCGCTGGTTGCGAGTATGGCGAGGCCATCCAACCGGTAGGTAATCGCTTCTCCCTGTTTCCTACTACCCAGATCGATCGTTGCAATAGGCTGTTTCCAAATCGTGCTGAAGGCTGCACTCGAACTCTTCAGAACCAATTCATATCCTCTCAAATAATCGCAAAGAACAATCCTGGTTCCGTCAGGGGAAATCGCTCCGTCAGTAATGATCCCGCCAAACATGCTGGGGATTTCAAGCTCGCCGATGTGACGAAGACTTAGCGTGTCACCGGTCACCGCTGACGGGACCGCTGCCTCATATACATGAGGGTTCCCGAATACCTGCTTGGTTACAAGATAAACGGTGCCGGTCTTGGGATGGACCAGCAAAGCTTCCGCGTCATGTGATCCGTCGGGATAACGAAGCCGAATCGTGTCGAAGGCTTCCGTAAACAGCGGTTTCCGTCGTGTGCTTTGCTCGTCGCCTGCTTGCGGGATTGGTTCGGGGACTCGATAAATAATGATGGCTGAACGGCGCTCGCCGTTATCGCCAATGTCGCCGATGTAGAGATAGGTCCGTTTAGCGTCAGGACCTGGGCCAGCTGCGATCGCTTCCCAATCGCGCGCTTTCACCCCATTAAGTCTCCAAACCCCACGACTCTTGCCACGTTCATTAAAAGCGTAGAGGAACGGACCATCTCCAGAATCGTTATGCGTCCAATACATGCCAGGAGTTTGACGGGAAGCGACTAATCCACTGCTCTCCTTAACTGCCAGCTCTTTCAGGCTGGCAATCTTCCTGGGCGAGCCATATGACGCGGAAGCCGAGATGTTTGCCGTGGAGGGTCTGAACGGCAGAGCTTCTGCGCGACGGCGCAAAATAAACAGCACGGATGCCGAAACCGCCAATGCACAAAGCACCAGCACCAGAATTCTCGTTTTTGGGCTAATCCTATCCATTACCCGGTTTTGATGATTCTCAACTCCCTGGAGTGCGCCACCTGTGTTAGGTCTAATCCCAGCTCGGCGGCGTCATCATTATCCCCTAACTTGCGGCTTGTCCCAACGCTTCTCTCGCCACTTCCTTGTCGTCGAAGTGAAACACTTCGCGACCCAGGATTTGATAGTCTTCGTGGCCTTTCCCGGCGATCAATACGAGGTCGCTGCTCTTTGCCTGGCCGATCGCCTCATGAATCGCCTCCCGCCGGTCAGCGATTTTACGATATGGCTTACCGGTTTTCTTAATCCCGAGCTCAGCATCCGCCAATATTTGCTCCGGATCTTCCGTGCGCGGATTATCCGATGTCAGTATGACCACGTCGCTCAAACTGCCCGCCGCCTCTCCCATGGGCGCGCGTTTGGAACGGTCGCGGTCACCACCGCATCCGAACACCGTAATGATCTTTCCTTTGGTAACGTCACGTGCGGTACGCAGCACATTCAGCAAGGCATCGTCGCTGTGCGCGTAATCAACAACGACGGCAAATTCACCGTTGTGCGGAACGCGTTCAAACCTACCTGGTGCGCCCGTGCATTTTTCCAAAGCCCTCGTGATCACGTCGAGGTCGTATCCAAGCGAGAGGCCGCTCGCTACCGCCGCCAGGGTGTTGTAGATATGCGGTGGTCCAACCAGGGGAGAATGAAACTCTCGCGAGCCGGCAGGCGTGACTAGATTAAAGCGCATGCCTTCCAACGAAAACTCAGGATTCTTTGCCATTACCTGAGCTTCCGACTTGACTCCGTATCGGACGACTTCCATGCGATCCTTTTCCAACGCTTCCGCCAACTCGAGTCCATATGGATCATCTACATTGATTACTGAAACCCGCGGTTTGGTCCCTAACCTGCCATCGAACAAACGCTGCTTTGCGTACCAGTAATTCTCCATCGTCTTGTGATAGTCGAGATGGTCGCGCGTCAAGTTCGAAAAAACGGCAACTGAAAACTCCAGCATGTCGCAACGATGAAAATCCATTGCCTGTGACGAGCATTCCATAACGCCAGTCTTGCAACCGGCATCATCAACGGCGCGACGTAGCATCCGCTGCATATCCGTTGCCTCGGGAGTAGTGCGGTCTGCTTTGAAACGTTCCGAGCCAAGTCGATATTCTACGGTGCCGGTCATTACCACAGGTTCGCCGGCAGCTTCTGGAATCGAAGCGACCAGATAAGCAGTGGTCGTTTTCCCGTTGGTGCCAGTGATGCCCACGAGTTGGAGCTCGCGCGATGGGTGTCGGTGTACTTCGGCGGCGGCGACGGCCATTGCCCGTCGAATGTTGTCTACTCGGATCCAAGCTGCACTGGCCAGAAACTCAGGCGGTCGATCCTGAACGGAGATAACTCCAACGGCACCTCGGTCCACAACCTCATGGATGAACTTATGCGCATCAAACAATTCGCCGCGGACTGCGACGAACAGGGTTCCGGATCTCACCCTACGGGAATCATGACTCACATCGGAAACGACTACACTACCGTCGCCAGTAAGCTGTCCGTTTGTTAGTTCGGCAATTTGTTTGAGTGTTACGTCTTTGCTGGTCACGGGGTTGAATTCTACGGACGTAAACGACGAAAGTACATTGCAGGTTCCGCAACACATAGCTTACGAGCGGTCTGTAATCTCCAAGCCTGCTTTCCCTGTATGCCCTCTCGTTTCTCACAAGTCGGGAAGGAGCACTTGTGCCCGCTCTTCCTTCAGTTTCTATGACCGGCGGGAAACTGCAGGGGCTTGGTGTGGTCGATAGGTTGGAGATGGGTGGACGAGCGGGCACAAGTGCTCCTTCCCGACTGAGATAACCCTGACAGGTCTCACAGCTCGAAGGTCATGAGGCAGCTTCTTCACCTTGCGCTCGACGATCCCAATGATTACGATGCGGCGCTCCGCCAATCCAATCAATGGTGAAAAGATGTTCAGAAGAGTTTCGCTCGCATTGATCTTCGCAACGATGCTTCCCTTCTCTCTCGTACCGAATAGCGCAGGCCAAGCCAAGCCCCAATTCGATCTGATCATTAAGAACGGAACCATCATCGATGGCTCGGGCCGCCCAGGCTATCGGGCCGATCTCGCCATCAAGACCGATCGAATCGTTCGCATTGGTTCAATGAAGAGCGCTCAGGCGACGCGCCTGATCGACGCAACCGGAATGATAGTGTCGCCAGGATTCATTGACCTGTTGGGCCAGTCGGAGACGTTTGTGCTGATCGACCCCCGCGCTATGAGCAAAGTGATGATGGGCGTCACGACCGAAATCACCGGCGAAGGAGAGTCAATTGCGCCAGCTAATGATCGAACCATTAAGGAACAGGAAGACTTCAACCGCCGGTACAACTTAACAGTCGACTGGACCACGCTCGATGACTATTTTCTCCGGCTTGAACGACAAGGGAGCGGAGTCAATCTCGGAACATTTGTCGGCGCTACCCAGGTACGCGGCTACGTTATCGGTTTTGAAAATCGACCGCCGACTGCCGCCGAGTTACAACAGATGAAGGATCTGGTCGCCGCCGCAATGAAGGATGGGGCACTCGGTCTATCGACTTCACTGCAATACGTTCCAGCTCGTTTCGCGAAGACAGACGAAATCGTCGAGCTCGCTAAGGTCGCACGTCAGCACGGTGGCATCTATGCGACGCATCAGCGCAGCGAAGCTAACTCGTTGGACTCCTCGCTCGAAGAAGTATTCCAGATCGCACGACAAGCACGAATCCCTGTCGAGATCTGGCATTTGAAAACTGCGTATAAAAAGAACTGGGGACGAATGCCTGAAGTCCTCGCGAAGATTCAGCGCGCCCGTGCCAGCGGGTTGGACATCACCGCTGACGTTTATCCCTATATCGCGGGAAGTACGTCGCTCACGGCTTCTCTTCCGCCATGGGCGCTCGAAGGTGGTATTGAAAAAATGCTTTCCCGCCTGCGTGATCCGAACATTCGGCAGCAATTGAAAAAAGAGATTCCGGCCGACTCGAAAGAATGGGAGAACATTTATCTCGGCAGCGGCGAAGCTGAAGGTGTGTTGATTAGTTCAGTTGTAAATCGTGAGCTGGAACCATTACTGGGAAAACGGCTGTCTCAAATTGCGACCGAACAGAGCAAGGACCCGCTCGATGCGATGTTTGACTTGATCCTGGCTGACAACGGTCAGACTGGCGCGATCTATTTCATGATGAGTGAGGCAGACCTGCGGGCGGCAATGCGTTCCCCCTTCGTCAATTTTTGTACCGACTCCGGAGCACGTGCGACCGATGGACCTTTATCGCGAGCCAAGTCTCATCCGCGTGGTTGGGGTAGCTATCCCAGGATTCTAGGGCGCTATGTGCGTGACGAGAAACTGCTGACCTTACCTCAAGCAATTCACAAGATGACTGGTGGTCCGGCAAAGCGAGTTGGTTTAAAGGAGCGCGGGTTGTTGCGTGAAGGTTTTTTCGCCGACATTGCGATTTTCGATCCGAAGAGTGTCATAGACCGCGCCACGTTTGAAATTCCAAACCAATACCCCGACGGTATTAAATTCGTGATTACGAATGGGCAGATCAGTGTGGACGATGGTAAACGTACTTCGGCTCTCGCTGGTCGACCCCTCCGTGGCCCGGGCTACACCCGATAGTCAAAAGTCTCGAGTCTAGAATCCAAGATCCGCTCCTCACAGGTCAGGAAGGAGGATTTATCCCCGCTCTGTCCGCGATACAGAACCCGCTGAATAAGTTAAGCCTGCTTAAATGCTCTTGGAGGTTCGGACAGGCGAGGAAGAGCGGGGATAAATCCTCCTTCCTGACCTGTGAGGAGCCTAGGCTTGAACCTGTGGACCTGCCCCTTAGATTTGCTTCAGTTTTGACTTTGGCCACTACTTAAACTGAAGCAGCGATCTTCCGGAAATCTTCTTCGTTCCACGCCTTCATGGTTTCAGTTTGGACGTTGCCCTGCGACCCCAACGTTAAGAGACACTTGGCAACCGTCTCATCATCAGGTCCCTCAATAACGCAGAGCAGATCGTATCGGCCCATCAGCAGATACGTATCCTTGATTTCAACGCCAAATTCCTTGAATGCCTTGCGCCCAGAATCTAGACGATTAGGACTATCTTTGACGTTTGATGCGCCCTGCTGTGTGTAACGAAGCAGTGTTATGTAGGTTGGCATTTCGCTCTCCTTTCAAATTAGTCCAAGGTCCAAGGTCCAATGTCCTTCCTATGGGAGCGGTCCCGTAAACCCAGGCTCCCAAAATTCAATCTAAGTAAGAGGACTTTGGACTTTGGACCAAGCTTAGACTTTGATAAATATCTTCCGCCGGTAGAGTATCCACATTAGTCCCAACCAGACCAAAATAAAACAGATCGCAAATGCGAGCGACGCCCGGTGCGGCGGCAACCACGATGAAAAGCCGTTCCGGAAGATCCAACTGTGCAAGGAGATTTTATTTCCATCAGCGCCGTTCACTTTTATCAGCCCCAGCGATCTGGCCATCACCCCGGATCCTACAAAAAGGACAATCGCGTTAACTCCAAACACCACAAACGGCTTGGTCCACCATTGATACTTCTTGATGTCGATCAGCCAGTAACACAAGGCCAGAAATTCCAGAGCCATGCCGCCGGTAAAGAATACGTAGGAACTGGTCCATAACGACTTATTGATCGGAAAGAACGGGTTCCAGGTCCAGCCGATTACAATACAAACCGCACCAGCCACAAACAATCCAGCGACTTTTTCATAAGCGGATTTTTCAGTTCGTAGCCATTGCCCGGTCAGCACTCCGAACAGCGTTGTGGCAATGGCTGGAATGGTGCTGAGCAAGCCTTCAGGGTCAAAGACCTTTCCCTGCTTCCAAATATGTGGGCCAAGCATGACTCGATCGATGTACGAAGCCAGACTTCCCTCTTTACTTAAATCGCCAACCGGGAACCCAGGCGCGTGTAAACGAGTCATCAACAACCAGTAAAGAAGCAGCAGCGCGAGGGTAATGATGATCTGGGTTCGGACCTTGGTGTTAAGAAATATTAGCGAGGCGAATAAGTAACAGACTGCAATCCGCTGAAGCACTCCAGGAATACGAATTGTTGAAAAATTGAAATAAGGGAAACCGGCGAGAAAGATCCCGAGGGCGAAGATGATGAGAGTGCGTCTGACGATCTTCAGATAGAGATCGCGTTTGCTGCCGCCAACTTCCATTCGGCGTCCAAACGCCAGCGGTATCGCCACACCGACGATGAACAGAAAGAACGGGAAGATCAGATCAGTGGGCGTCCAACCATGCCATTCGGCGTGGCCCAGCGGCCAGTAGATGCTCGCCCAGGAACCAGGATTATTAACCAGCACCATTCCGGCGATGGTGATCCCGCGAAACACATCGAGTGAGATAAGGCGTTCGTTAGGGTTGGTAGCGGCAGCTTTAGGCATTTCATAAAAGCCTGGTGGCGTAGATCAACTCCTTGGAGTGCGCCGCCTTGTCGGCGCTTTGGCCGGTCGCGGCTTTGCGCGACCTGATGAGCTTAAGATTAGCTCCGAGTTGTTTGGATGCTGCACAGCGGCGGCACAACCGCCGCTACCAAAGCGCCGACAAGGCGGCGCACTCCAAGGCGTTGACTCTAACGCGCATCTACGAAGCGGACCTGTTGCGATTAACTCATCGCGCGGGGCTTGGCGCCGGCATCGGCCTTGGGCCAAGTCCAAACTCTTCAGGGCTCGGTAGAACAGATGTCGTGTTGTACAACCGCACCGCTTCCTCGAGACTCTTGCTCTTGTTGAGCCACATATTGATTGCGCGGTCGTAGCGCGCAAGAACGCTCTCCAGCCAATAGGGCCGATTCTCTGCCATCCACTGCTTTCGATACTCCTCTTTCAATATCGTCAACTCCTCGGCCATTTCGCGCAGCCAGTTGTAAATATTGCCCCAGTAGTTTCGCAGCCTGCCAACCTTGCGCCGGTCGCCGAGATTCAGATAGGCGTCCCAGTACTCCTGACTGAATTTCTCCATCACCTGCATGCGACGGCCCAAGTGATCGAATCGCTGCGCCGCAAAACGCATCGAGGAAATCATCGACCGGTTCCGACGCGCACGGTCCCCATTTCTCAGAAGAGTTTCGTCGGCTTTCTCAACCTCAAGTCTCATTTCCTTGAGTTGGTTCTTTAGAGTTCGCGATTGAAGCTGAAAACTTGATGTAAACGGGTCGCGCCAGAATAACTCGTCGGTTTGGCCAGCGGCCAAGAGACTATTGACACCTCCGAGATCAGTCAGGGCCTCCGTGAACTGGTGATCGTCGTTTCGAAAGAAAGCCCAGTCGAAGTCGCGATTGAAGGCAGCAACATCGACCGGCTTGTTTTCCCATGAAGCAGCGGCCCCAAGGACCATTCCGTGCCAGGTCATTTCAAAGAGCGTTTCCCCGTCGTCGTCCCAGGTTGTATTCATCATTCCCATGGCGCCTGCCGCTTGGCCGTCACGCACGAAGTTGACGATGTTTTTGGTGGCTGAATCAACATTGGGAAAGATTTGATTCCAGTTGCCTGCGCCGGGGCAGACAAACTGATCGAGACCGGCATCCTTGAACGGCTTGATTCGATCAACAAAGCTGTCTCGTGCACCATACTGCCAATTCATGACAATCAAGTCCTTCGGAATCTTTCCAATCAACTCCGGATGGCTTAAGGCAATGTCACCCCAAAACATCAGACGTCGGTTGTAGGGCCGCAATACATCCCGCACTCTGTTTAAGTGCTCGAAATAGATCGCACCTACTCCCCGCTGTCGGGCTGCTTCGCGACTCTGTCCCTCACCCAACTCAAACGTTTCATCAGCTCCAATGTGGAAAAACTTTCCCGGGAAGAGCTGGTCCAGCTCGCGATACCAATCGGCTACTAACTTGTAAGAACCTTCCTGTTGCGGTGAAAGCACGTCGCCATGTGGCACCTCTGCCAGCTCGTTATACTTTTCCAGCTTCAAAGCTTTGTGCAGATGACCAAACGTCTGCTGCTCTGGTACCAGCTCGATGTGATACGAACGCGCGTAAGCTACGAGCTCGCGGATTTCGTCCGGGGTCAACGAGCCGCCCGCTGGTCCAATAAGTGGATGCGAGCTGCTGCTAAACGTGTGTTCCATATAAAAGGAATGCATGTTCAACTTGAACGCGGCGAAGGTGCGCAACTGCCGTTTTATGTAATCCACCGTAGGCACAGGGCCGCGACTAATGTCATCCGAAACCGCCCTCCAACGCATCGCGGGCCAATCAACAATTTGCACCCCAGGGATAAAGGCGTTTGCACCGTCGCCGCGCACTAGCTGCTTCAGAGTTTGCAGGCCATAGAATGTTCCCGCTTCAGTTTGACCACCCACGACAACCTGATCGCGATCCACTATCAGGACATAACCCTCGCCGTCGAACGGGGTCGGGATTGCTAAGTTAGACCCTTTCAACGCTCGAACGATCTGCGGGTGGTCCAACTCACCGACAAGGATTCGACGTCGTCCTCCGCCGACGCGCAGGTTAAGCTTGGCTGCGTCGCGCATATCGGCGATGAAGTCATTAGCGGCAAACTGATTGTCTCGTGAACGCGGGTTGGCCAGGGCGATCCGCGTGTCACCGCCGAGCTTGAATCGCTCGCCGGTTGCTGTCATCGATCGCGGTCGCGGTATGACCTGTAACGACGGCTGGGACTCCTGGGCCGTACCTAGTGTGGAGAGAAAACATAACAACAGAGTCAGGATTGCGCTTCGTGATAGAGTGGTCTGCATCAAAATAGTTGGAGATTCGTCTGATTTTGTATTTCTGCGAACTGGCTGGAAAAACGCAGCAGTATTTAACCCATATCGCGTGTGATTACAATGTCGTGCATGCTTTAGCTTGTCGTTACTCGTTTTTAATAAGTACTTTCGACGCGTAGCGTCGCTCCGAATTTAGCCCAGCCTTTCAAGGCCGGGAAACAACCCAAACGAAGTCTTCGCGTCGCGTAGCGACGCAGGAAAACAATGTGGACTCCATCGTCGCCACGCGACGAAAACCCGACGACACGAGGTCCCGGCGTTGAAACGCCGGGCTAAACTCGTAACGACGCTACGCGTCGAAGACACTTGATCAGGCCTTCCTTTAGCTTGTCGTTGACGTTGGGAAAACGCAATATGCGCCGTCACTTCGCTGACAATGCCTGCGTCGGTATCATTATTCACTGCGTCCGTGTAATTCGTTTCAAACGACAAGCTGAAGCATGTCGGACATTGGGCGTACTCTATGCACTTGTAAACGGAGGTATTGAACTTGTCCCTGATGCTTCAGGAGATAGCCGAACAGCCGGAAGCTTTGTCTCGCACGATCGAGGCTGAGCGCGAGAAGATTTCTCGACTCGGAACGTTTCTCAAATCAAGAGACGTTGATCTCATCGTCCTGGTGGCCCGCGGAAGTTCCGACAACGCAGCCCTCTTTGGACGATACCTGTTGGAAATCACAACCGGGATCCCAGTCTCACTCTCAGCACCATCCGTTCACACAATCTATCGAGCTCGCCTCAATCTGAAACGTGCGCTCGTAGTAGGTGTCTCCCAATCTGGTGAAGGCGAAGATATTAATCAGGTACTGGAGAACGCGCGTGAAGGCGGAGCTTACACAGTCGGGATTACGAATGAAGAATCGTCATCAATGGTGAACCTGGTTGACGAAACACTTCTAATGCATGGTGGGCGTGAGCAATCCGTAGCTGCGACCAAAACTTTCACCGGGCAAATGATGCTCTTTTATCTGCTCGCGCTGGCTCTTGCTGAACGCAAACCTTCATGGTCGTGTGATGCGATTCCCGAATTCGCGGCCCGTGCTCTTGAACAGCAGCCAGCGATACGCGAACTGGTCCAACGTTATGTGTTCATGGAAAACTGTGTCGTAGTTGGGCGAGGTCTTGCCTACGCCAACGCGTATGAACTCGCATTGAAGTTGATGGAGACCTGCTACGTGGTGGCCGAGCGCTTCTCATCGGCAGACTTTCTGCATGGACCACTGGCGATGGTTGAGCGACACTTCCCTGTCATCTTGTTTGCTCCGCCGGGCGTGATGCTTGCAGGCGTCAGAGACCTGATCAAGCGATTACGTGAGCTGCACGCGGACACCCTTGTGCTCACCAGCGATCTGGATACGGCGAGTGACAGCACCCGCTCGGTAATCATGCCGAAAGAAATTGATGAGTTTTGTGCGCCAATTCCTTATATAATCCCCGGCCAATTGTTTGCGGCACTTCTAGCGGAAGCCAAGGGGCTGGATCCGGATCAGCCTCGATCGCTTTCGAAGGTGACACGAACGTTGTGATTTTTGAGTTTAACCTTGCTCCCACAAATACCCGACCATGAACATTGAACTTAAAGATCTATCGACCGCCGGCCCGGTCTACGCGCAAGTGCGCGAACAGATAGAAGGACATATCAGCAGTCAAACCGTCGCGCCGGGAGAATCTCTTCCTTCACCCGGCGTCCTCGCGCAAAAACTCTCGGTTGATAAAGGCGAGATCCAGCGAGCTTATTTCGAGCTCGAACAGTCAGGACTGTTGAAGAAAGAAACCACCAAAGATTTTCTGGGTCATCAGAAAATAACCTACCGCGTGGCCTGAGCCTCATCTGTGAAACCTCAAATGATGGGAGTTCACTGCGCGGCAGTACGCATTCCACTATTGTGCGCCAAAGCTCCCGCGCGTTCGAGCCCCGCCTTATGACTAAACCAATGCTCACGTGATATTCTTTTTTTCGTATTGAAAATCGCGAAAGTGGCGGAATTGGCAGACGCGCCAGACTTAGGATCTGGTACCGCAAGGTGTGGGGGTTCGAGTCCCCCCTTTCGCACCAGTAAATCTTCACCCTACCGACTGACTAATACTCTGTGGATAGTGCAGGTTCGTCACCGGCCTACCATGTAGCCGAGGTCAACTGGCTTTAAAACTGCCGTCGTCCTTCTCCTCTATTTGCCGACAACGTATCATTAAACCAAAGAAAAACCCGCCCTAACCGGAATCAAGAGCGGGTTCTCCAAAGGTGCCTTCAGGACTATATCAGTTTGGGCAGCACACTGTGCCGCAAGTACTATTAAGACACTTGCCCCTAGCCGGACACAGCATTAAGTCGTTGCAATACGCGCAACCGCACGGTTCTAGACCACCCTCTCCGTTGTTAAACGGGTCTTGCGCGGCGAAGGCTTTTACGAACCGCGTATTCTTCGAGATACTTGGAGCAGGTCGCAAATCAACCGCCTTAATTTTTACCGACCACGGTGCATTACTGACTTCATCTCTGACTACCAGTGTTTCCTCTTTCGCGGCGACACGAGTCGAAACATGGACAGCGGTTAGTCGCTTCAATGCTTCAGTTGAAATACGTTCAGAGTAGTTACCGGACACCAGGAAGACATCGAATTTAACCTTACCCATTTCCATCACTGGCTCAATGCGAACGGCAGACACCAACCCGCCATCTTTTACCGGCACGGTGACAACGAGCCCCTTTTCTTTTGTCATTGCCACGGGTACGTATAAGGTGCCATGACAACTGTTCGTTGTGATTTCAACGCCTAGATTTTGATTTGATTGGAGAGAGACAGGCCAATGTTGAGGAGAAGGATGGCTAAAACCTAAACCTATCCCTACCAGAACTAACAGGAGTGTGAACGTGATTCTTTTCATGAGGACCTTCCTGTGAGAGAACGTCTGGAACAAAGGGGCAGTGGGAATATAGACCCGTAACTCTAAGTAGGTCAAGAGATTCCAGCAATCGTAAGTTAATTAAAAACCGCCTATGACTTTCGTAAATAAGCGGTGCTCCGGTTCCAACTCTTTGTCTTGGTCCCGGATTATTGTTTGACTGTTATGCATTGCTCTTGCGGAAGTTGGTCGATTCGTAAAACGAACTTCGCAGTAAGTAGATTCCCTCATGGAGGTGGGTTACATAGTTATTCAGGTGCAATGATATAGTTTTCCGCACGGGCTGTTTAACGACACTAGGCTGTCGAAAGTAAGTTACCAGATTAATAACTTGTGAGTTACTGATTTGCGACAGAAGCAAACAGCGGTCATTCAGTAGTCAGTCAAGACCAGAAGAGCTACTCAGGAGATTTCTTTCTGGGCTAGTGTTTGAAATGACTCGCTGTTTGCCTCAAGCAAATAGATTGCTGATCGCTGAGCTGATTGATGATTGCTATTTCGTCGCTCTCTTAGAAAGGAAGGCCCGTTGCACTGCTTGCAACGGGCGCACGTTTAATGAAGACAGAATCTGTTGATGTTTCTCCGACACGAAAAGAAATCACGATCGAGATCGATCCCAAGGCTGTGCGTGAGGTTTACGATCGAATTAGCGATGACTACGCGAAGCAGGCGAAGGTGCCGGGCTTTCGACCCGGTCATGCACCACGCTCCGTGGTGCGCTCTCGTTTCAAAAGCGAGATTCGTGCAGCTGCACTTCAAGAACTGGTTCCCGCCGCTGTTAATGATGCCATCAGCGAATTAGCGCCCAGTGCTATCGGCGAACCGGACGTTCAATTGGATAACTCTGAAGCGCTCCAGAACTTTGGCGATGAGCCGATTTCTGTCCGCGTAAACGTTGAAGTGCTTCCCGAGTTCGAGTTGCAAAACTACAAGGGCCTCGAGGTTACTCGTCAAACTCGTCCAATCGTCGACGCGAATGTAGATGAGATGCTTGAGGCGCTTCGCGAGTCATCGGGCGCGATGCAGCCAGTCGAGGATCGCGGCGCGACTCTGGGTGACACAGTCACGATAAATGTCGACGGCGTATTTGTAGGTGAACCCGATGCTGAGCACATCAAGGCAGAAGACGTTGAGGTCACACTCGGCGCCAAGGGCGTGCAGGCTGAGTTTACTGAGAACCTTAATGGCGTGCGGCCCGACGACGAAAAGACGTTTTTGGTTGAGTATCCTGAGGATTTCAGCTCAAAAGGCCTGGCCGGTAAGAAGGTGGAATACACTGCAACGGTCTCAGCATTGCGCGTGAAAGAACTTCCCGAAGCCGACGATGAATGGGCGAAAAGTTTAGGGGAGGAATTCGATTCCATCGGCACCCTGCGCTCGAAGATCCGGGAGGATCTTGAGAATCGCGCGGCGCAGGAGTCGTCCCATCGCGTCCGTGCCGATGTAATGCGCAAGCTCATCGAAGCAAATCAGATCGATGTACCGCAAACTCTGGTCGACCATCAGACCAACGTGCGTCTTGAGAGCGTGGTGCGCGACATGATGGGACGAGGCTTGGATCCACGAAGTCAACAGATCAACTGGGAGGGTGCGAGAGACGAACTGAAGGGCCAGGCTGAAGAGGATGTACGCGGCTCGTTGCTGCTTGAACGCATTGCGGAACAGGAGCAGATCGAGGTAACAAATGATGAGATCGAAGAAGAGATCCAGACCATCGCGCGAGGCTCTCAACAGTCGATAGAACAGGTGCGAGGCGTCTTGACAAAGGATGGGGGCGAACGTAGCATCGCGAACAGGTTGCGCAACCGTAAAGCGCTTGACCTGCTGGTTGAAAACGCACGAGTAACTGACGAAGAGTGGCGCGAAAAAAAGGATGAAGATGAAGGCTGAGGGATGAACACGAGAAGAGTTTTTCTGACTTCCAATGGTTCATCATTCAACCTTTCTTTCTCATCCTTTTTTACTGCCCGCTAAGGAAGGCTAATAACACATGGCTCTGGTTCCAATGGTCGTTGAGCAAACGTCGCGCGGTGAACGTGCGTTCGATATCTTCTCGCGACTGCTCAAAGACAATATCATTTTTCTCGGCACGCCAATCGACGATCAAATCGCTAACCTGATCGTGGCCCAGCTGCTCTTCCTTGAAGCTGAAGATCCTGAAAAGGACATCAATCTTTACATCAATTCCCCGGGCGGCTCGATTACCGCCGGCATGGCCGTTTACGACACGATGCAATTTATCCGTCCAGACGTCACCACCATCTGCGTGGGCCAGTGCGCGTCGATGGGTGCGCTGCTCCTGGCAGCCGGCGCGAAGGGTAAACGTTTTGCCCTGCCTAACTCGCGCATACTGATCCATCAACCGTCCGGCGGATCGCAGGGACAGGCGACCGACATTCGCATCCAGGCCGAAGAAATCCTGCGCATGCGTGAACTTACATCGCAAATTCTTGCCAAACACACTGGACAATCGTATGAAACGGTTGAGCGTGACGTAGAACGCGATAAAATAATGTCTGCCGTGCAAGCCAAGGATTATGGTTTAATAGACGAAGTCATCGCGCACCGCGAATAGGGCCGGAACCCTGGAGACCTCCAATGATTGCAAAAATGAAAGCACGCGGATTTAGCTGCTCATTTTGTGGCCGCTCCAGAGGAGAGGTCGCAAACATTGTGTCAGGCACCCCCCAGCGCGCTCCCGGAGTTCCCAAACAGATGATTGGCAAGACGGCTTTTATTTGTAACGAGTGTGTGCAGCGCTATCGCGAGATGGCAAGTACCCCAGACATGCCCGGCAATTCTCCCGTGCTCAGCAAATAAGCGGGTTCGATCGAAGCTTAAGGAGATCCCCTAAACACATGGTTAGACGAACCGACGACACGCTCCGCTGCTCATTCTGTGGTAAGTCGCAGAATGAAGTGAAGAAACTAATAGCCGGCCCAACCGTCTATATCTGCAATGAGTGCATCGATATCTGTAATGAGATCATTACAGATGATCAGCAGGCGGAGTCGGTAGCAACTCGACCGCCGCTCCCAAAGCCGGGTGAGATCAAAACCTTTCTCGATGAATATGTAATCGGCCAGGATGAAACCAAAAAGCGACTGGCTGTGGCCGTCTATCAACACTACAAACGCATCGAACTCGGCAGACGACGCTCGGAAGTTGAGATCCAGAAGGCGAATATTCTTCTCATTGGACCAACCGGAACCGGCAAGACTCTCCTGGCACAGACACTCGCGCGCATGCTTAGCGTGCCCTTCACCATCGTTGACGCCACTACGTTGACCGAAGCTGGGTATGTTGGTGAAGACGTTGAAAACATAATCCTTAAACTTCTGCAGGCTGCAAATGGCGACGTCGAGCGCGCCCAGCAGGGCATCATCTACATCGATGAGGTTGACAAGATTTGTCGTAAGGATGAAAACCCGTCGATCACACGTGACGTTTCCGGTGAAGGCGTGCAGCAGGCGTTGCTGAAGATCCTGGAAGGTACGGTTGCGAATGTTCCACCGCAAGGCGGACGAAAACATCCGCATCAGGAATTCTTCCCGATCGACACTTCAAACATTCTGTTTATTTGCGGCGGAGCGTTCGTCGGTCTTGAGAAGGTTATCGGCAGACGACTGCGGAACAAATCCTTAGGCTTCCAGGCTGAAGTTAAGAGCGGCAGCCACCGGCACGCGGAGGCGCTGGCGCAGGTTCAGCCTGAAGATCTGATTCGCTTCGGATTGATTCCGGAGTTTGTTGGCCGGCTACCCGTTTGCGGCGTTCTGCACGAACTCGACGAAGCTGCGCTGATCAAGATTCTTACCGAACCGAAGAATGCTTTGGTCAAGCAGTATCAAAAGAAGTTCGATTTCGATAACGTAAAATTGAAGTTTACGGACGATTCGTTGAAGTCGGTGGCGCGCCAGGCGGTTGAACGTAAAGTCGGCGCCCGCGGATTGATGATGATTCTCGAAGAACTGCTTTTGGACGCGATGTACACGCTTCCTTCGCAAAAAAGAGTCAAGGAATTCGTCATTACCAGTGAAATGGTGGAGCGCCGAAGGGCCATTCCGGGCGAAGGCCTGGCGGGAATCGATGGGGCAGCAGCGTAGTTTGGAGGCATCAGTAGCGCTGTGGTGAAAAAACCCACGTAGCATGTAGTTCGGAAATGATCTACAATTGGGTGTCTTTAAGGGCGAGACGGCAATTTGAGCGGCTCGCCCTTCTTGCAAACAGCCCGAAAAAAATTAAGCACTAATAATTATGGAAGAATATTCAGACCGCGCTCCTGCCGACGTTGCATGGTACCCCATGGTGCCTATCCGCGACGTCGTCATATTCCCTTTCACTAAAGTAGCTTTCAAGATTGGACGACAAGGGTCGGTGCGTGCGTTGGAGCAGGCGCTAGCGGCTGATCGCACCATCTTCCTGGCTACCCAACACGACGCAACTGTTGACGAGCCGGCGCCCGATCAAATCTACGGTGTCGGAACTCTGGGACGAATACTCCAGTCTCAGAAACAGGACAACGGTCAAATCAAAGTCGTCGTCGAGGGTCGCGAGCGCGCGACAACGGTCCGGGTGGAAAATACCGACGGTGCTTTCATGGCCCTGGTTAAACGGGCGCCGGTTGTTAACGAGGAAGGTACTCGACTCGACGCCCTCGTCCAGAAAATTGGACAACTCGTCGAACAACATCTTCGTCTCGCACCGGAAAGCCAGACCGATGCGTTACAGACAGCGCTTCGTAATCAGAATCCTTCTCATCTCGCCGATGCCCTCGCTTCCCAGTTGCGAATCTCGGTGGAAGACAAGCAAGGCCTGTTGGAACTCTTTTCCTCACAGGCGCGTCTCCAGCGGTTGATCGAATTGCTCGAACTTGAAATCGAGAAGCGTCAACTTGATCGCTCAATTCAGACTCGAGTTAAGCGTCAAATGGAAAAGGCGCAGAAGGAGTATTACCTCAACGAGCAGATCAAGGCGATCCACAAGGAGCTTGGCCGCAAAGACGAAAAAGCAGAGCTCGAAGACTTAAAGAAAAAGATCGAAGAAGTTGGCATGACTGAAGAGGCCAAGCAGAAAGCCATGCAGGAGCTTCATCGACTCGAAGCCATGCCGCCAATGTCTGCCGAAGGAACTGTCTCGCGTACCTACATTGATTGGTTGGTCAATGTTCCCTGGAAACAAAAGAGCAAAGAGATTAAAGACCTTAGCAAAGCAGAAGAGGTTCTTAACGAAGATCACTTTGGTCTGGAGAAGATCAAAGAACGCATTCTTGAGTACCTCGCCGTCAGACAACTAGTCAAGAATCCGAAGGGCTCGATTCTGTGTTTCGTTGGCCCTCCGGGAGTCGGGAAGACGAGTCTTGGCAAATCGATAGCCCGAGCTACCGGTCGCAAGTTTGTTCGGCTGTCGCTAGGCGGAGTCCGTGACGAAGCGGAGATTCGCGGCCATCGGAGAACTTACATTGGCGCGTTGCCCGGTCAAATCATTCAGATGATGAAGAAAGCGGGAACCATTAATCCGGTTGTCTTGCTCGACGAAGTAGACAAGCTGGGTGCTGATTTTCGTGGAGACCCGAGTTCGGCACTACTAGAAGTCCTCGACCCGGAACAGAACCACACATTTCAGGATCACTACCTCGACGTTGAGTACGATTTGTCGAAAGTCTTCTTCATCGCGACTTCAAACGTTTTGCACACGATTCCCCCGGCGCTTCAGGATCGCCTCGAGATCCTGCGACTTTCCGGTTACACCGAACGCGAGAAGTTGGAGATTGCTAAGCGACATCTGGTACCAAAACAGGCTGAAGGCAATGGTCTGAAACCTGAACAACTGAGTTTCACGGATGAAGGCTTGCTCGAGATCATTCGTCACTTCACTCGCGAAGCTGGTGTGCGTAACCTGGAACGCGAAATCGGATCGTGCTGCCGAAAGATTGCGCGCCGTTTTGTATCCGAGAGCGTCGCATCTGATTTTGCAGACGTGGTCGACGCCGATCGTGTTCGTGAAATGCTTGGGCCAATAAAGTTCCGGCAACACGCCGTAGCAGCCGAGAGCGAAATCGGTTTAGCCACCGGTCTCGCCTGGACCGAAATAGGTGGCGAGGTATTGCAGATCGAAGCAACACTTACTAAAGGCCGCGGTGGTGTAATGTTGACTGGAAAGCTCGGTGACGTGATGCAGGAGTCTGCGCAGGCCGCGCTGACTTGCATCAAGGCTCGATCAGAACGGCTGGCGATGAGTGTGGACTTTATCCGCAAACGCGATCTCCACATTCACGTGCCTGAAGGCGCGATTCCCAAAGACGGGCCATCAGCCGGTATCACCATGGCGACGGCTATGGCGTCCGCCCTAACCCGGTGCGCTGTTCGAAAGAACGTGGCCATGACGGGTGAGATCACCCTGCGCGGTCGCGTCCTCCCAATCGGTGGAGTTAAGGAAAAGCTGCTCGCTGCTCACCGTTTCGGGATCGATACTATTATTTTGCCAAAAGAGAACGAGAAGGACCTGCCGGAAGTCCCGGAGGAAGTTCGCAACGCGCTCTGCATCAATCTGGTTGAAACGATTGATGAAGTGTTGGCGCTTGCGCTCGAGGACGCTTGTCCAACCGATGCCGGCACCGACGAAACGAAGGCGCCGCCGATCTGGACAACCGAGCAACCTTCCCAAGGCATTCAAACCAGCTAATCTGGATCGATCATTACCTGCGTTGGCATAGAGTTAACCTGCCATGAGGCCTGGGGCCCATGGTGGGTCGACCCCTATGCCGCTCGACTTACGCACCACAAACTGACCTTCATTCACCCCCCGAAAAGGAGAAACGATGAGTAACTATCACGACGCCGATTTGATATTAAAGCTCTACGAGCTCAGACGCGAAGCAACCATGCGCGAAGCGCGCAACTGGTTTTGGACGTTTAATCCGACCAGTGTTCAGGACATCATTCAGGTCCTGCTAAGCGAACACAGCGGTCACTACCGAATGGTAGTCAGCTACTGGGAAATGGCCGCGGCCATGGTTATCGAAGGCTCCCTCGACGAAAAGCTGTTCAACGAAACTAACGGCGAACACCTGTTTGTCTACTCGAAGATTGCCCATTTGATCGATGACATCAGAAATCTCTTCGGAAATCCCGACTTCCTTGGCAACCTCGAACAGTTAATCAAGCGCACGCCAAACTATGAAGAGCGGATTGCAGCACTCAGGGAGCGGATGAAAAAATTCGCCGAGATGCGAACGCAGCAAGCGGCCGCCGAAGTTCAAGCGGCAGCAGCCAGCTAGTTTGCGTTCAGTATTCAGGCCGTGAGCGGTTTGACCAAAAACCTCGGCCGAACCCGCTCGCGGCGCTTGGATAAAATGAAAATTACGAAAGCGGAATTTCTAAAGAGTGCCTTTCAGGAAAGTGACTGGCCTACCGACTCGAAACCAGAGATTGCCTTCATGGGTCGCTCCAATGTTGGGAAGTCGAGTTTGATAAATTCCCTGCTCGGCGTTAGAGGTTTAGCGCGAACGTCGTCGACTCCAGGAAGAACTCAATCGCTGAATTTTTTTACTATTAATGATCGATTTCGCTTTGTCGATCTTCCTGGTTTCGGGTATGCTCGCGTCCCGAAATCAGTTAGAGCAGGTTGGGGTGACATGGTTACAAGCTACCTTGCCAAGCGGCAACAGCTTGTGCTATCAATTCACATCGTAGATTCGCGCCACGAACCCACAACATTGGATTTGCAGCTTCACGAGTGGCTTGAGCATAGTCTCAAACCATGGTTAATAGTTGCCACGAAATCCGATAAGCTATCTAACAACGAATTGAAAGAGAGTCTGGGACGCGTCAAGCGCGTGTTTAGCACAGATCGGGTGGTGGCCTATTCTGCTAAAACCGGGCGCGGAGGTACCGAAATCTGGCGGGCCCTGGAAGCAGCCTGATTTTCAGTTTACCTGTGGCGGCTTTACTAATGCCCGCCGATGCGTAGAATGTTGTTGAATCCTGATCCCCGCGTCGACAAAAATTCTCAAGCCCCTTTTGAAAAACCTGATCTTTCCAGACCACAATGAGGCGGTACATCGCATCTTAGTAATGACCCACTCGACATAGGCGTTAACAGGCAAGGTTGATAACCATGCGAATGATGCCTGAGCTTAGCGGACCGGCTCGGGACTAATTGCCAGTTCCGCACTTACTCATTTTTAACTCCAGGAATAACAACCCAACTCGGCCGCATAGAGTTTTTCGAGTGCGCCCAGTTTTATGAAGGATTACTTAGGAACGAATTGATATGGCACAGAGATCACGTTCACGCGCCTCAGGCGCTGCAGGCGCGAACAACGACGACGGTAACGGAGACAACGGGGCTAGCGTAGCCACCGCTGAAGCTCCGGAGCGAGAAGGCAGAGAAGGTCGCGATGGCAGGGAGGAAGGTTTCTTAAACCTGGCCGACCTCAAAGAGATGTCTATCTCCAAGCTGACCAGCATTGCCAAAGGCATGGATGTGCCCGGCGCCACGGGTATGCGCAAGCAGGAGTTGATCTTCAAAGTGCTTGCGGCCCAAACAGAAAAGAGCGGACTCATTTTCTCTGAGGGTGTTCTCGAAACGTTGCCAGACGGCTTCGGATTCTTACGTGCCCCGGAATACAACTACCTCCCAGGCCCCGACGACATTTATGTTTCGCCATCGCAAATCCGCAAGTTTGATCTGCGCACTGGCGACACCGTTAGTGGACAGATTCGCCCACCGAAAGAGGGCGAACGTTATTTCGCGCTCATTAAGGTTGAAGCAATCAACTTCGAGTCGCCCGATCAGGCGCGCGAGAAAGTCTTCTTCGACAATCTCACGCCACTGTATCCGGACGAACAGTTGAAGATGGAGTTAACTCAGGACAATCTTTCCGCTCGCGTGATTGATTTGGTTACGCCGCTCGGAAAAGGTCAGCGCGGATTGATCGTTGCGCCTCCTCGTACCGGTAAGACGATGTTGCTGCAAACGATCGCCAACTCGGTGACCCAGAACCATCCTGAAGTAACCTTGATCGTGCTGCTAATCGACGAGCGACCTGAAGAAGTTACCGACATGCAGCGTTCAGTCAACGGCGAAGTGATCTCTTCGACTTTTGACGAACCACCAACCCGCCACGTGCAAGTCGCCGACATGGTGATTGAGAAAGCCAAGCGTCTGGTAGAACACAAACGCGATGTCGTAATTCTCCTGGACTCGATCACACGTCTCGCGCGAGCTCATAACGCAGTTGTGCCTCCCAGCGGCAAGATCCTTTCCGGCGGTATTGATTCGAATGCGTTGCAGCGACCAAAGCGTTTCTTTGGCGCCGCCCGTAACATTGAAGAAGGCGGATCACTGACGATCATTGCCACGGCGTTGATTGATACAGGCTCTCGCATGGACGACGTGATCTTCGAAGAATTTAAGGGTACTGGTAACTCGGAAATTCACCTCGATCGCAGGCTCAGCGACAAGCGACTTTTCCCCGCTATCGATTTGCAGCGTTCAGGGACGCGAAAAGAAGAGCTGTTGCTTAGCAAGGAAGATCTCAACCGCATCTGGGTCATGCGCCGCGTCTTGAATCCGCTTTCACCCGTTGAGCAGATGGAAGTTGTGCTCGAACGACTCGAGAAAGCGAAATCGAACGCGGAATTCCTGGCTTCAATGCAAAGCTAAGGCCCGCAAGGATGAAGGCGGAAGGATGAAGGATGAAAGCCTTTATGCTTCCGCTTTTTTGTGTCGCCCGATAAGCGGAATGGTCCACGAAATCACTCGAATACGCACTAATCTCTTTCTTGCTACTTCCTCTAATTTCGTGGATCGTTCTTTCGCAGCTTGATCTCTTTAGCTTCATCCTTCATCCTTCAGCCTTCATCCTTAACATCATGCGTGTAGCCATACTTGCATCTGAAGTTGTGCCTTTCGCCAAGACGGGCGGCCTTGCCGACGTGGCCGGTGCTTTGCCCAAAGCCCTCGCGAAGCAGGACGTTGATGCTCGCGTCATCCTGCCCTTGCATCAGCAAATCGATGAGAATCTCCTTAGCGACACGGTCATCGAAGACTTACCTGTTCCCTGGCGAGGCGGAACCAGACCCACCCGCGTTTTCCAGTCAGACGTAGCAGGGGCGCCGGCCTATCTAATTCATTCGCCCGAGTACTTCGACAAACCTTCAATCTACGGTTACTCCAATGACCATGAGCGCTACGCATTTTTCTCGCGTGCCGCGTTAACGCTGATGAAGCACTTGGATTGGCAACCGAACATAGTTCACGGCAACGACTGGCCGTGTGGCTTTGCAGCTGCTGAGTTTCGCGCTCGACGTCGTCACGATGAGTTCTTCCGTCAAAGCAAATCACTCTTCTCGATACACAACCTCGCCTACCAGGGTGCGTTTGATCCAAACGATCTCTGGTGGCTGGGTTTCGGTGAGTCGCCCGAGAAAGATGACTTCATGCTTAAGAGTATGGCATCGGCATTGAAGGCAGGACTCATCACCGCCGACGCCTTATCGACAGTTAGTCACCGTTACTCGCAGGAGATTCAAACGCCCGAGCAGGGTGCGGGACTCGACTGGTTGCTGCGGGCGCGTAAGGATCGGTTGGCCGGAATCACGAATGGTGTGGATTATGAATTGTGGAATCCGGAAACAGATCCACATATCGCCGCGAATTTTTCCTCCGCCGACCTTTCCGGAAAACTCGAGTGCAAACGCGACTTGCTCCGAAGGTTTGATTTGCATCAGGATACGCGAAGACCAATCATTGCGATCATTTCGCGGCTGGTTTCGCAGAAGGGATACGACCTAATCCGGCAGCTCGCCGAACCCATTCTTGGTACTGGCGCGTTCTTCATTGCCCTCGGCGCAGGTGCCGCGGAGTATGAAGAGTTTTTGCAGGACTGGCATGATCGCGCTCCTCGCCAAGTGGGGATCTATAAAGGTTATGCCGGTGAACCTTTGGCGCATCAGATTGAGGCCGGCGCCGACATGTTTCTTATGCCGTCGCAGTATGAGCCGTGCGGTTTGAATCAGATGTACAGCATGCGATATGGGACCGTACCTATCGTTCGCGCGACCGGCGGACTCGACGACACGGTCCAGCAATTTATGCCTCAGCACGGTACTGGCAATGGCTTCAAGTTCTATCAGTACCATGCATCCGCTTTGCTTGAAAAAATTCGCGAAGCCCTTTACTTTTATGGCAAGCCCGAGGCATGGCAACGCATTCAGTTGAACGGCATGGCAGTCGACAATTCCTGGGAAGCCGCAGCGCAGAAATATGTCCAGCTCTACCAGGAAATAATCGATCTGCCGAATTAAGCGTCGAGGCTAGAGGCGCACAGAGTACAAGCTTTAGCTTGCGTCTTTTGAATGGCAGGATCGAGAGTGGCGAGGAAGCCGCCGAAAGGATGTACTCTGAACACCTGTTGACTATGGGAGGAACCAGATGAGTGAGTTTGTGACTGAAGTTAGCGATAGCAGTTTTGAAGCGGACGTGTTGAAGTCTGACAAACCGGTGTTGGTCGACTTTTGGGCCGAATGGTGTGCGCCGTGTCGCATGCTGGCGCCGACAATCGACGCCGTTGCTGAAAAGTATGCTGCGAACGCGCGCGTGGTAAAGCTAAACGTGGATGATAACCCTTCGATTTCACAACGTTACGGCATCAAGGGAATACCCACCCTGATTCTCTTTAAGGGCGGCAGAGAGGAAGAGCGCATCGTCGGAGCAACTTCTAAAGACGCAATCTCGCGCTTGATTGACAAGCACGTCGCGAGCGCTGCCACTGCCTAGAAACTGTGGTTCAACTTCAGGCGCGGATTCCTGTTGTGGTCCGCGCCGGATTTGTGTTTATCGGGGAATGTCAGTAGTCAGTGGTCAGTTGTTAGTTGCCCTGTACACCAACTAAGGAATGTCCACAGCTCCGAGAACAAGGAATAGCAACTGACCACTGACAACGGACAACTGACCATGAAAAAAATCATCGTTGTAATCGGCGCCCAGTGGGGTGATGAAGGCAAAGGCAAGATTGTCGATCTGCTCGCCGAGCATTTCGATATCGTCGCCCGGTACCAGGGTGGCCACAATGCCGGCCATTCAGTCCAAGTAGGCGAGCAGTCGTTTGTACTGCACCTCCTGCCATCAGGAATCGTTCACCGCGGTAAGACCTGCGTACTTGGCAACGGGATGGTGATCGATCCGAAAGCGTTTTTTCAGGAAGCCGATCGGTTGATGGAGCAAGGTATTGAAGTCTCGCCCGAGCGCGTGAAGATTAGTTCGCGCGCGCATCTGATATTGCCTTATCACCGCGCCCTGGACCACACGAGTGAGGAACGGTTGGGCAACGAAAAGGTTGGCACCACCTTGCGTGGGATTGGTCCAGCTTACGAAGACAAGGCCGGCCGCCGTGGCATACGGACCGCCGATGCGCTCGTTCCGGAAGTGCTGCGCTCTCGCATCGAACGTAATCTCGAAGACGCTAATCGGATCATCGAGGCTTACGGTGGAAAGCCACTTGATGCTGATGAAATGTTTCAAGAAATGTCGCAGCTTACTGAACGGTTGGGGGCATTCATCGGAGACACGACTCACTTCTTAAACGTCGCAGCCTCAGAAGGCCGTTCGATACTGCTGGAGGGCGCCCAGGCAACATTGCTCGACGTCGATCACGGCACGTATCCGTTTGTTACTTCTTCATCGACTACTGCGGGCGGAGCTATTGTCGGTTCCGGCCTCGCGCCGCAACGTCTAACAGGCGTGCTTGGCATTGTGCGCACCTACACCACGCGCGTTGGCGAGGGACCATTTCCCACAGAGATGGTGGAAGGTGAAGCGGAGATGGGCCAACTCATCCGTGAACGCGGGCGTGAATACGGCGCCTCAACTGGACGCCCACGCCGCTGCGGCTGGTTTGACGCTTTCGCCACCCGTTACGCCGCCGAGATCAACGGTTTCACGTCGGTCGCTCTGACGAAACTCGACGTTCTCGACGCGTTAGAAGAAATCAAAGTCTGCACCGGGTACGAACTCGACGGACGCATCTGTGAATCACTTCCGGCTGTGGCCCAGGATCTTCGACGCGTCGAACCGATTTACGAGACTCTACCCGGCTGGCAGACTTCGACAGTAGGAACTACCAAGATGAGTTCCCTTCCCGATAAGGCACGCAAGTATGTCGAATTTCTTTCCGAGAAGATTGGTGTAGAGATCGGTCTCGTCTCAACCGGTCCGGAACGCTCGCAAACAATCGTCGTTCGAGACTCCGCGGTCGGGAGCTGGCTTAACGACTAGTTCACCTCCTTGGAGTGCGCCGCCTTGTCGGCGCTTTGGCCGGTCGCGGCCTTGCGCGACCTGGTACGGACTATTCAACCAGCGGCGCAGAGGCCGCCGCATAACAAAGCGCCGCCGGGCCGGCGCACTCCAAGGAGTTGGATTTTAGCCAACAAATTTTTTTTACTTTGGACATTGGACATTGGACAATAGACTTCCTTATTATGCCTTCACCGTGTTTCATGTGGGCCGATAGCTCAGTCGGTAGAGCAACTGGCTTTTAACCAGTGGGTCGCAGGTTCGAGTCCTGCTCGGCTCACCACTTTCGAAATAGAGGGCTTAACAGACTAAGTTCTGTTAAGCCCTTTTGAATTCTCCTGCCGGTCATATCCTACGCAAAGTACTGAGATTTTCGTTCGCGTCCTTTTGTGGGCTTCAGTGGATCGTTCCTCAGTGTACGAGCGGAATCTTTATCAAATTTGAGTTTCAGCGCGTTGTAGAACCAGAGGCTGCGCTTGCGGGCACGTTCTGGCCCTGGTGAAATTTCAAAACGGCGACGGCGATACGATCACCCCGGAACGGACACCTGTTCTTGTCCCGGCATGGCAGCCGGCGGTTCCTATGAGCTGGAGCCTGTCCAGACACAGAACCGGCGCGACTAAACCTAATTAAGAGTTTAGAGCTATTTACGATTCACGACTTGTTCTCACATTTCTCCGGCACTTTGCATTCAGCTGTGCGCCTTCCTCAACGGTCAACCCGGGTGAGTTGAGGACTCCACTGACATTCGCCGTTGGCCCTAGCACAAGTTCTTCGCTGGCGTGAATGTCTCCCTCAACGGTCCCGTTTATTTTCGCGACCGCAACCTCGACCACGGCCCCGGTAAGTTGTGCGCCGTTACTTACGATCAGCGTGCCGGCGGGAGAACTGACGCGCCCCGAAAAGTGTCCATCGATTCGCAACATCGATTTGAAGTGCACTTCACCGGTAAAGCTTGTGACATCACCTATGAAGCCAAGCCAATTGTCTTTGGGGATGTTAATTCGCCGGGCACGTTCTTCGGTTTTCGCAACTGCCTGACCACTCATTGGCATAGTTGTTACCTTTTCGATTTGAACTGTTAGGAGAATTGGAGACTCGCGACGTCTGCCGCTGCGCATCGGGGAAGGAAAATTCCTTGTACGCGCACTATAACACCAGTGTTGGGACTAACGTTGTTACGATTGCATTGCCGTTCTAAGACACGATCGATCGCTAAGGTGTGCGAGTTACATGAAGTTAGTATCTTTAATCGAGGCGACTCTTGGCAGGCAGGCAGAATGCTGCTGAGTCCTGCTATGTTCGCGATTAATTGGTTCTTACATTCTGCTGTTTAGACTTGGTGCAATCCATCGAGGAAAATACCCGAGCGCTGTGACCCTTTCCCCTTCCAAAATACGCGTGATCAGGTAGCGGCGTTGCTATAGAATACGTTCCCGAACAGCCAGATTGGGCCCGACTCTTGTAACTCGCCAGGAATGCCATTCAGTCATTGCAAACCGCAGTTTGCTTCATGAAGAGGCTGCCGAAAACCGGAGGCCTCCCCAGAAAGGATAAGTCGATGAAATTTCCACGACTCATTTTTGCGGCCCTCGTTGCTTGTCTCTTTTCAGTATCAAGTCAACAAACCATATCCGCGCAGGACAAGAAATCACCGCAAGGCCACGTTCACTACAAAGAACCAGCTACACCGGGGGTTTCGCCGACGGGCGCCCTCGCACCACGACTGCAAAAGCTTGGAGCCCACACTTTCCCTGTTTCAACCAAAAACCGGCAGGCGCAGCTCTTCATGAACCAGGGGCTAAATCTCTCATACGCGTTCAATCACGCTGAAGCGGGGCGCGCTTATCGCGAAGCAGCGCGACTCGATCCGAAGCTGGCGATGGCGTACTGGGGCGAAGCACTCGCGCTCGGACCGAACATCAACGCTCCGATGGATCCTGCAAACGAGCCGAAGGCGGTCGAAGTTATTCAAAAAGCCGTTGCCCTAAAAGCAAAAGCTACACCGCGCGAACGAGCCCTAATCGATGCGTTGGTTCACCGATATTCGGGCAAGGCGGAAGATCGCAAAGCGCGCGACGCCGCTTATGCCGACGCTATGCGCAAAGTGCATCTCCAATTCCCGGATGACCAGGACATCGCAATGCTCTACGTTGAATCCGTGATGGACTTGCGGCCCTGGGGTTACTGGACGCGTGATGGCACGCCTTATGATCGCACTACAGAAATCGTCGGACTCACTGAAAAAGTGATGGCCCGTAATCCTAAACACCCAGGTGCGCTGCATCTTTACATCCACCTGATGGAAGCTTATGAGCCGTTCAAGGCTGAACCCGCAGCTGATCGCCTTCTCACGCTCATGCCGGCCGCCGGTCACATGGTCCACATGCCGGCGCATATCTATCAACGCGTGGGCCGATATGCAGACGCCGCCCGCAGCAATGAGCTGGCGATCGCCGCCGATGAAGACTACATATCGCAGTGCAACGCGCAGGGCCTCTATCCAATGGCCTACTACCCGCATAACCTGCACTTCCTCTGGTTCGCCGCCACCGCTGATGGCCGCAGCAAGCTGGCAATCGAAAACGCACGGAAGACGGCGTCTCGAGTGGATGATGAAACTTTGAAAGCGGCTCCTTTGCTCGCAGGCTTTCGCGTAATTCCCTACCTGGCCTTAACGCGTTTCGCCAAGTGGGACGAGATGTTGAAAGAGCCTGAGCCGCCTGCAACCAGCGCGTACATGCGCGGCACGTGGCATTACGCGCGCGGCACAGCCTTCCTCGGCAAAGGTCAAACGAGCGAAGCGGAGGGGGAGTTGGGAAAGTTGAACGAGATCATGAAAGACGCCTCGCTCGACCAGCCGTTGTTCTCCCCAAACACCGGTCGCGCGATCCTTTCAATCGCGCAGGAAGTTCTGGGCGGCGAGATTGCCGCCGCAAAAAAGGATTTCAACCAAGCCGTGTTGAGTCTTGAACGCGCGGTTCGGTTGGAAGACGCTTTGGTTTACACCGAGCCTTCGGAGTTTCACTATCCACCGCGTCACGCACTGGGTGCAGTGCTCCTGGCTGCGAACCGCGCGCCTGAAGCGGAAACTGTTTACTGGGAAGACCTGCGCCGCAATCGTGAAAACGGCTGGGCCCTGTATGGCTTGATGCAGGCTTTGAAAGCACAAGGCAAGACCGAGGATGCGGGATTAGTCGAAGCCCGGTTTAAGAAGGCCTGGGCACGCGCAGATGTGCAACTTACTGCGTCGCGGTTTGGAAGGTAAGTGATCCATTGCGGCAGCGTTGAAGAGCTCTCGACATTTCCTATGCCGAAGGTTCTTAGCGTCGTTCGGCAAAATGGAGGGTCAGCAAAATCCTGAGAAGGGACGCATGGGTTTTTCCCCTGCGCTGCTGTGCAGAAAAAGTCCGATCCGTCTGACGCGAAGCGATTTCATTAACACCGCGGCTTTAGCCCGGTG
The DNA here is from genome assembly GCA_035273425.1 of Pyrinomonadaceae bacterium. Classification (GTDB taxonomy): domain Bacteria; phylum Acidobacteriota; class Blastocatellia; order Pyrinomonadales; family Pyrinomonadaceae; genus PSRF01. The sequence goes on from DATEPB010000058.1 coordinate 103,259, forward strand.
ACCCGACAAGCAATACGACGATCTCAACCGTTTCAACGGTATTGACATACTTAACGCATCAACACCGAAGGTGTTAGTGTTGATGCGTTAAGTATGTTAGTGCCGTTTCAACGGTTTCTCTTTAGCAACCCGTAAACCGTTCTATCATGAAAGAATCTCCCCGCGAGCCTTAATTCTAACGCTCCCGAAAAAATTGACACCCTGTGGGTGTGGGTATATTGTTGCCGCGCTCAATTCTTCTCAAGGCTGACAAGATAACCTCATACCCTCTGTATTGAACTAAAAGGAGAGTCTCATGGCACTTCTCGCGCGCTACGATACACCGGCGTCGTTAAGGGACATGCCTGCCGGATCGCCCTTCTTCGACAACTGGCATAACCATATTGCAATGCGACTGAATGCCAGCACCGTGGGCACCAACGGCGGAGAGTTTTACGATGCAACTCAAACCGATGTAAATATCCTCGGCGAACATGCGTTGGTCTGGATGGCGTTTCCGCGCCGGGTGCTGATGCCCAGACGCGACGACCCCACCGCGGCTTTCATCGAGGCGGATAGAACACCGGGCGGCGACTTTGGAAACCGGATGGTGCAAGACGAGTACTGCGAATGGCGTGTTGAGCGCAACCCAGCCGGAAAAATCACGAAGGTCACTTTTACCACTGAGCCGCCTGAATACTGGGAACATCTCTGGGCGGTTGATCGCGCTCGCGTTGTCGCCCTCTATCAGACGTTTGTTAATCCAGCCGTCGTTGAAGCCGATCTACATCTCGGTGGCGTGTACCAGCGTCGCAACCGTTGGAACAATGCCGACGGCATCATGCACTTGATGCAAACCATCAACACTCTCGATGCGGCACTAGGGCTTTCGCAGGGCAGTGCCACCACGCCGCAAGCGCAGTTTACCGGCATACCGGCGCCACCACCGCCGATCCCGCCCGCGAGTGACAACTACCAAATGCCGAGCGTTGCTAATACTTCTGTCGACCCGCGCGTTACCTACGACGTCGCCGCACTCGTACGCAAACCCCTGTCGGTTACGTTGCGCGATCCTGTCGGCTTGTACATGACGGATTACGACGATATGGGTTGGACCAAGCCAGACGGTACGCCAGTGGATAACTACTGGACCATCCTTCGCGGCAATCCAGGGCAGATCTTGCGGCTCCAATACGAGGTGCCACCGGGCGCTGGATTTGTCGTGGGCGACATTAGCATCGGTGGTCGAGCCATCGAGTGGGGCGGGCAAATTGCTGAACACGTCACGGTATCGGTCGTCGGCGTTGCCGGAGTGAGGGCATCATGAAATCGAAAACGAAAACACCGGGCAAACGGGTCACCCGCAAGCGGGTCGCGAAAAAGTCGGTCATAATCAAGCGGGACAATCTTGTACCGCTTGAACTTGCGATTAATTCGCGAGCCGTGACCTCCAAGTTCAACCTCGCACTCCAGGAGCTGGGAAAGTTTGAACCAAAGTTTCAGAGCGGCATACTTTTGCCCGCGCTCACCGGAGATCCCGGAGCCGAGATCCCCGGCGCTGAAGCGGAACCCGTGTACGGCCCCAAACAGCGAGCCACGATTCAGGGCAACACCATTCCAGGCTTCAACAAAGATCACCAGCACTTCCTCTTTTTCCGAATCCAAGACATCCCGCGAACGAAAAAGTGGCTTCGGTGGATCGCGCCGTGGATCTCGTCGATGGAAGACGTGCTGAGCTGGGTGCGCACATTTCGCGCGATGCGCCACCGGCTCGGAGCCGAGCCGCCGATGTGCGCCACGTGGGTGAACATTGCGTTTTCTTTTCGCGCGATTGAAGTGCTGGCCGGCAAAGCCGACGCCGCAGCCTTAAACGAACAGAGTTTTCGTCAGGGACTCGCCGCGCGATCCACATATCTTGGCGACCCGACGAGCCCTTCCCATCCCGGTCACAGAAAGAGGTGGGTGGTTGGTGGTCCAAAAAACGAAGCGGACGTTCTGGTGATTGTGGCCGCCGACGACTCGGACGATCTGGTGACCATGGTTGACGTCATCAAACGCCAGGCGGTCGCGGCTCGACTTCGTTTGATTTTTGAACAGCGTGGGGACACGTTGCCGGGCCCACTGCGAGGACATGAACACTTCGGCTTCAAAGACGGTGTTTCGCAACCGGGCGTACGCGGCAAGGTTTCACCTGCGCCCGGCGATTTCATTACTCCGCGCTACATCGACCACACGGATGCGCGTGCGCGAATCTTCGCCAAGCCGGGCCAGTTGCTCATTTGGCCGGGACAATTCCTGCTGGGCGAGCCGCGACAGGATCCGGAGCATCCATTCGCCTCCACGGCCGCTGCCCTGCCCGCGCCACCTCCGCCTGCTCCGCAGAATTTTCCGGCGTGGGCTGCACTCGGCTCTTACGTCGTATGCCGGCGCCTGCGTCAGGACGTGCCCGCTTTCTGGAAGTTTGCGGTTGCTGCGGCCGGAGTCCTGGGCATTGATCACGTAAAGTTTGCGTCGATGTTGGTTGGACGCTGGCCCAGCGGTGCGCCGGTCATGCGCACACCCGCGGCGGACAACGCGGCTCTCGCCGGCGACGAGTGGGCCAACAACCATTTCATTTTCAACGACGGTACTCAGCCGATTCCTTTGCGTCCGATTCCGGGTTATGGTGGCGACGCGTTTCCGCAAGCTGTCCAGGACATGCTCGCAACCGTTTGCCCGCACTTCGCGCACATTCGCAAAGCGAACCCGCGCGACATCGCCACCGACCTTGGCAAACCACACGACAGCATGTTGCGCATGGTTCTGCGTCGCGGGATTCCGTTCGGTCCGCCCATCGCCGGCTTGAAGAAGCCGTCTCCGCAACTTCTCAAGAAAGAACGCGGGCTGATGTTCATTTGTTACGCCAGCACCATTGAAGATCAGTTTGAACTGCTGACGCGCCGGTGGGCGAATTCCCCAGTGCAACCAAACTTTGGCGGTCACGATCCGATCATCGGGCAACGCGACGAACGTGGCGCGCGCACTCGTTTCATCGACTTTCCAACCGCAACTGGACTGCGCCGCATCAAGCTCAGCGATGAATGGGTGATTCCGACTGGCGGTGGCTATTTCTTTTCACCACCGATTGAGGCAATCGCGGGAGTGTTGGGAGCGTAAGGTTTCGCGGTTGAGAGCGTTGCAATCGTGAAAACGGACCGACCCATATGGCTTGGTTGCAGGCCTTGAAAGCGCAAGGTCGAAGACATTCGTTCCTAATCACTCAAGTTTGATTGGTTTGACAAAACGAGTGCGTGCTAAGAAGTCATCTTCGGTGAGACCTTCTTCATTCATCTCACTAATGTTATCTAAGTCGGCACCGGTGAGTTCGTTGTAATACTCGACCCAATTGTTATAGATATCTTTCAAAAAAGCTAACGGCACATTTTCAAAGTGCTTCTTATCGCGGTAGAGATTTACCCATAGACGGGATAGTGATTGGTCGTCCGGTCTTGTTGTGACGACGTTAACCGTTAGATAGACGGCCGTACTAATCGATTTGTAAATGGTTTCGTTATCCAGAATGCTCGCGATAAACCGACTGGCATGACGCGGCTCAATAAAGTAATTACCGTCGCTTGCAATGAAAACCAATCCTTTGTAGTCAGGTAAATCCATACTTAACTTGGTGGCTTTGATTTGCTTGTTCGCTTGTTCGAGATGGTACTTTACTGGACGCATATATAACTTAACTATATCTCTGTAGCATGTGTCGGGAAGCTGGTTAATCTTCGTCACTTGACTAAGTTGCTGCTCCGTAATGTAGCCTTTGTGCAGCCACTCATTCGTTTTTCTAGTTCGAGACTTAATGAAGTCCTTGTTCGTGAGTGGGTCTTCCTTTAATAACTTAAGTTCTGCTATTACTTTTGCATCGTGAAAAATGTAGTCAGCGTTTTTCGGTTTATCCGGTGCTTCACCTAAGCGGTCCGAGACAATTCCGCCGTACTCTTCGACGAAGTCGGCAAAGGCAATTTCAACGTCAACAATCGGTATGAGCATACGATCTTGGTGATACTCTCCGGCCACCCGCGATGATAACCACTGCCGAATCGATTACCGTTAGGAGAATTCCTCCGAAATTAGTCGCCCAATTATTGTAGTGCACCCCTGAAATGACACAGAAAGTTAAGAAAGTATTAGTGGTGAAAGCGAGGCTTCAAACTCAGCCGGCGGCAGGTAGCCGATGGCCGAGTGAAGTCGCTTCCGATTATAGACCGCTTCAATGAAATGCTGGATCGAGGCCAACACTTCGGCGAGCGTTTCGTAGTCGTTCATGTAAACCTCTTCGTACTTGAGGGTGCGCATGAACCTTTCGGCCTTGGCGTTGTCATAAGGGTTGCCGGTGCGGCTCATGCTGATCTGGATCTGGTGTTCGAGCAAAAGGGCGACGTAATCGGCGGCCGCGTACTGCACCCCGCGATCGGAATGATGCATCAGCCCCGGTTCAATGGTGCGTGTTTGCAAAGCCATGCGTAAGGCCGCCAGCGTCAGTTGCGTGTCGATGTGACGAGAAAGCGCCCAGCCGATGCAGCGGCGACTATAAGCATCCAGGATCACGGCGAGATAGACGAACTCACGCCGCAGTCGGATGTAGGTAATGTCAGACACCCAGAGTTGATTGATGTTTGAAAGTTCCAACCCGCGCGCCAGGTTGGGATAGACCGTCAGCCGGTGATTAGAGTCGGTCGTAGGCACGAAGGCCTTCCGCCGCAAACAAAGCAGATTGTCTTCGCGCAGCAGCCGCAAAACGCGCTTATGATTGACTATCACCCCACGCCGGTGCAGTTCTGCGGTGATCGGCCGATAACCGTAAGAGCGCATCTCCAAAGCTACGTTCTGGATCTGTGCCCGTATTTCGACGTCGTCGTTGGACCAGGATGAATCAGGCGAATGCAAATGGCGAAAGATGGTCGACCGCGAGAGCCCGACCGCCTCGCCGAGCGATCTAATGGCTCGCTCGGCGGTCGGTCTCTCTGCTAGTTCCTTTTGCAGTAGTTCCATGATCAATTGCTGTGCTTGCCGCGGGCTGCTTAGCTCTCGGTTTCCAGCCTCTGCAAAAGCTTTTTTAAAAAGTCGTTCTCCATGGTGAGCCGGCCCACCATGCGCTCCAGCTCGTTGGTGCGGGCTTCGTCAGTGTAAGCGTGGCCACGACCGGCGAACGCGCGATCTTTATATTGTCGCAGTTCGCGGCGCCACTTTGAGATCGTGTTGTCGCTGATTTGATATTCGCGAGCTACTTGCGCCTGGCTCTTGCCGGCCTCGACCTCGCGTATGACCTGGAGCTTGAACTCGCGGGTGAATGTGCGGCGTTTGAGCACCGCCGTCTTGGCGGCTACCGCGCCTTCTTGTTCATCGTTAAGCCTCCTCCCCCGTAGGGATATGTGCTTAACTTTTTGTGTCAGTCAAGGGTGCAGTTCATATTGGGGAAGTTAACGCTTCAATTTCTTCATCCTTCTTGTCGCAAACAATCAGTTGAGCATCAATCGCGCTAAGATAGTGTGCAGCCTTTTGTATCGCACTCGGACTTGAAGGATCAATGAAATCCATCACTCTAGTGCGAACCCTCTTTAGCATGAGTCTAGTATCCTGATTCGCACGCCGTTCCTCTTGCGGGTTGAATTTTCTATCTCCACTAACCAAAAATGAATGCGACAATGCCTGAAAAGGAAATAGTGCTGCAGCTTCACCTTCACGCCTGACGAAACGAGAGAACATCTCCGTCACGCAGTTGTCTTGACATTGTTGCACGTAGTCATAGACCGCCCTGTCCAGTTCTACGAAGGGAGTTCCCCTTTCGTCCGCCGCCCGCTTGAATGAAACAGCCGATTCGGCCGCGTAAGCATTCTGGTATCCGGACCCAATCACGTGCTTTTCAGTATGGTAAATGGTTCCTTGGGTGATATAGCCGCGGCACATAATGCCTAGCTTGAGTAGCATCATCGTTGCACCCCAGCAATGATGAATGAGATTTATGAGACCTGCAGGCGATATCTCCGCGGAAACGATCACACAGTCGGAAATTTGGGTCACGCGGAAATCGAGATTGCGTTGCAGATAAGAACTGTTAGGACAACAGGTAGGACCGTGTTTGCCAAAATTGAGCCTCTCATCACCAGAGCCAAGGTTCTCCAGCAATTCTAGCAATTCAACTAGGGGCATCCCTGTTCCAGCTTCAGATGCCTCAACCAAACTCTTAAACCCAAGTACATCAACAAAGGCGATAAATTTATCGATGAATTTCATGCCAAATACAAGTTGAACGATGGCGCCTGCCGGCGCTAGCTCCCTGCAACAGATCCGTTGCTCTTACGAGTAGAACGACTCTTGATCTTACTTTCCCTTTTAGCTAAAAAGAAACCGCGATGAAGGCTGACGAGTTTGCGGCGCGCGCGCCTGACGAAGTGCTCAATCAACCGCCCGCGCTGGAGAATTACAACCTCTACGAATGTGATAGATCTCTGCGTGAGGCTGTCGCGCGCGAGGGCGGAGGCTGGGTTGAAGAACAGGCGCGTGAATTTGGCGCGTTGCTCGGCAAAGCGGAAACTCTAAAGCTTGGAGAACTCGCAAACCGTCATCCACCGGTGTTGCACACGCACGATCGCTTTGGTAATCGCATCGACGAAGTTGAATTTCATCCCGCGTGGCACGAACTAATGCGGCTAGGCATCAGCCACGGCACCCACTCGCTACCGTGGACCAGCAACACGTCTGGTGCGCACGTGGCGCGCGCGGCTTTGATGATGCTGAGTCACCAGGTTGAAGAAGGACACAGTTGTCCGATTACGATGACCTTCGCGGTCATGCCCTCACTACGTATCCAACCTGAGCTCGCAGCCGAGTGGGAACCGCGCGTTCTTTCTAATGAGTACGATCCGCGCTTCATCCCCGCCCCAGAGAAACGCGGCGCGTTGTTTGGAATGGCCATGACTGAACGGCAAGGCGGCTCCGACGTCCGTTCAAACACCACCCGCGCCGTTCCGGTTGCCAAACGCGGTCCGGGCGAGGTCTACCAAATCACCGGACACAAATGGTTTTGTTCGGCGCCAATGTCAGATGCCTTTCTAGTTCTGGCCCAAGCTCCGGGCGGACTGTCTTGCCTGTTGCTGCCACGCTGGAGGCCTGACGGCTCCCGCAACGCGTTTCACATTCAACGGCTCAAAGACAAACTCGGCAACCGTTCTAACGCATCGAGCGAAGTCGAATTTCATGGCGCCGCCGCCTGGTTGATTGGTGAAGAAGGTCGCGGCGTCGCCAATATCATCGAGATGGTGCGCCACACGCGACTGGATTGTACGTTTGGCTCAGCCGCGACCATGCGGCGCGCGATCGCGGAAGTGCTCCATCACGCACAGCATCGTTATGCCTTCGGCGACCGGCTCATCAATCAGCCACTCATGAAAAACGTTCTGGCGGATTTGTGCGTTGAGTATGAGGCTGCGCTTGCCCTCGCGCTGCGTTTGGCGCGCAGCTTCGATGAAGCGACAGAGGAATCTGGGCGCCACTTCAGCCGGGTGGCAACCGCGGTGGGCAAATACTGGATCACCAAACGCGCGATCGCGGTCGTTGCCGAAGCGCTCGAATGCCTCGGCGGTAACGGTTATGTTGAAGAAGCCCCACTCGCGCGCCTCTATCGCGATGTGCCACTCAACTCGCTTTGGGAAGGTTCGGGTAACGTGCAATGTCTTGATGTGTTGCGAGCGATGCAAAAGGAACCTGAGACCGGTAGAGCACTCTTTGCGGAACTGGATGCAGCGCAAGGCATCGATGTTCGTTACGACGAATTTCTCCGGAAGATCCAGGTTGAATTATCAGACCAGAGCCAGAGTCAGGTGAGGGCCAGACGGATTGTCGAATCGCTCGGGCTTGCCCTTCAGGCTTCTCTGCTTTTGAAACACGGACATCCGGCAGTTACAGAGGCTTTCTGCTCGTCGCGGCTGACGGAGAGTCACTTCGCGTTTGGCACTCTGTCGCCGCAAAATGATTTTGACGCAATCATCGAACGTTCAAGACCTTTCGAGAGCGATTACTAAAGTACACAAAGAAGTCAGCAGGGTTAATTCAGGAAGAAAAGAAACGGTTTTGTTGTTTCGTGTTATTTAGTGTGGGTTGGTGGATCGTATGCTAACTTACCGAAAGAACGATCCACCAAATCACACGAAAGAGCACGAAACAGAAAAGCGCTACATCCGGTCCATGCGAACCCTTTACCCAGAGATCGAACCCTTTGATAGCGGACGCCTGCGCGTTTCTCCGATTCATGAACTCTATTACGAGCAATGCGGTAATCCGAACGGCAAACCCGTGGTCTTCCTGCATGGTGGACCAGGTGCGGGTCTGGTTCCGGATTATCGTCGCTTTTTTGACCCCAAGGCTTATCGCATCATTCTGTTTGATCAGCGCGGCTCGGGGCAAAGCACTCCGCATGCGTCCCTCGATGACAACACTACCTGGTACCTCGTCGAAGACATTGAAACAATTCGTCGTCATTTCGGCGTTGAACGGTGGCTGGTGTTTGGAGGCTCATGGGGCAGCACGCTCGCACTCGCCTACGCGGAAACTCACCCAGAGCATGTGACTGGATTGATACTGCGTGGCATCTTCCTCGGCCGGAAAGATGAGAATAGATGGTTCTACGAAGACAGTCGTGGTGCAAACGCGATTTTCCCGGATGGCTGGGAAGATTTCATTAGCATCATCCCTGAAGCCGAACGCGGAGACATGATCCGCGCCTATTATCGTCGCCTGACAAGCGCTGATGATGCCGTACGTTTTGAGGCTGCGCGGGCCTGGTCCATCTGGGAATCCAGTGCACTAAAACTTTTGCCGGATCAGAAGCTAATTGACGAGTTTAGCGAACCTGATACGGCGGCAGCTCTTGCTCGCATCGAGTGTCACTACTTCCTGAACAACTGCTTCTTCGAGACTGACAACTACCTCATCGAACAGGTCAACCGTATTCGACACATTCCGTCGGTGATTGTGCACGGGCGTTACGACATCATTTGTTCGCTAAGCAGCGCCTGGGAGCTGCATCGCGCCTGGCCCGAAGCAAAACTCGAAGTCATCCCCGATGCTGGACACTCTGTAACTGAACCTGGAATCGCAGATGCTCTCGTGAGGGCAACCGACAGCTTTAGAGAATAGCGGTCCAGCCTCTGCGGCTGCGGCTTCGCCGCCGCACAGTGCGGAAAGCCTTTGGCTTTCCGTGAACCGCCCATAGTCTTCTGAGGCTCAGCCTCAGAAAAAGATTGGCACTGATTCGGAAAGGCGGAGCCTTTCCGCACTGTGCGGCGGCAAAGCCGCGGTTCCACATTCATTCGTAGCGCAAGGCGACGAGCGGATCGACCTTCGTTGCGCGGCGGGCGGGGATGTAGCTCGCTAGTAACGCAACAGTGATCAGTATCGTCGAGATGATCACGAGCGTTGCCGGATCCGTTGGTCTGACGCCGAATAGCAGACTCGTCATTAGACGCGTCAGCCCAAACGCGGCAATCAAGCCTATCGCCACACCAATCAAAACCAGTTTCAACCCCTGGCCCACTGCCAGCTTCAACACATCTCGCGCTTGTGCACCAAGCGCCATGCGGATGCCGATTTCATGTGTCCGTTGCGCGAGTGTGTAACTCATCACGCCATAGATACCTACCGCTGCCAACAACAACGCCACCCCCGCAAAGATCCCTAGCAGCAACATCGTGAAGCGCTGTTTCTCAATTGACGCGGACAGGATGTCGTCCATTGTTTTGATATTGGAAACCGGCTGGTCCTTGTCGATGTCCCACACAGCCTTGCGCACAGAACCAGCGAGACTAAGCGGATCGACGGATGTCTTAACCACCAGATCGTTTGGTTCGAAGAATCCAGCCTGCTGGTAGTGGAAGTACATTTGCGGTTTTGGTTCGGCGATCAGATCAAATTGGCGCACATCCTTCACCACTCCAACCACCGTGATCCAATTCTCTGGTGGTGAACTGACTGGCCCCGGCGTGAACCGCTGTCCGATCGGCTCCTCATTGGGCCAGAAGCGGCGCGCCATAGTCTCGCTGATAACAGCTACTGCCTGCCCATCCTCCCGGTCCTGGTCGTTGACGTTTCGTCCAGACAGCAAAGGAATGCTCATGGTGGAGAAATAGTTTGGACTGATGACACGCGTAACAACAGCAGGCTTTTGGCCGGGCGGTGGCTCCGGACGTCCGGCAAAATTCACGGTGATCGAATTCCCCTGACGGTACAGCGGAAGGTTTGTGGTCACGCCCGCAGAGATCACACCCGGCAGTGATTCAACCCGTCGCACCAGATCAGTGTAGAAAGCCGACCGCTGCTGGGGCGTTTCATACTTCAACCGAGGCAGCACCACTTTCATGGTGAGTAGATTCTCAGTACGAAATCCGGCATCGACACTCCGTAGTCTCAGAAAGCTGTTGATCAAAAGACCGGCGCCGATCAGCAGCAGCAACGATACAGCTACCTCAATCACCACCAGCGAGCTGCGCAGTCTGCCCCCGCGAGCCCCAACTGATGAATCACGTCCACCCTCTTTGAGCGACTCGTTGAGATTGAAATTCGATGATTGGGTGGCCGGCGCTAAACCAAAGACAAGCCCAGTCAGAATAGAAACACCAAGGGTAAACAGCAAAACCCTCGCGTCAATTGAAACTGACTGGGCCTGAGCTATGGTCGCCGGAATAAAACCCTTCAAGACGTTAAGGGCCAGCAGCGACAGCAACAGTCCAACGATGCCGCCGAATGCGGCCAGCAGGATACTCTCGGTCAGGAATTGCCGAATCAATCGACCGCGGCTCGCCCCGAGCGCAAGTCGCAAAGCAATTTCTTTTTGACGTCCAGCAGCGCGGGCCAGAAGTAGATTCGCGACGTTTGCGCACGCGACCAGCAACACAAAACCCACTGCGCCCAACAGCACGTATAGCGCGGGCTTAATATCACCGACGAGTTGCTCATGAAGTGGAACCACTACAATTCCCTGTTCAGCATTCTGCTGCGGGTATTGCTGTTGAAGTCGCACCGCAATCGTGTTCATCTCCGCCTGGGCCTGCGGGAGGGTAACGCCAGGCTTCAGACGCCCGATGATCTGCAAATAGTGACGGCCACGATTCGCAGCCTGTTCATTAGTGAACGCGATAGGAACCCACAACTCATCCTCACGAGTAGGAAACTGAAACTGGGCCGGCATGATTCCAACGACCTGTGCAGGCTGACCATTTAGCGTCAACGTCTTGCCGACGATGTTTGGATCGCCCGCAAAGCGCCTTAGCCACAAAGGATGACTGAGCACTACAACCTGATTACGTCCAGGTTGATCCTCTTCAGCAAGGAAACCCCGGCCCAGTTGCGGGGCGACGCCAAGCAAGTTGAAGAATGTCGCAGAGACCTTTCTCCCAACAATCCTTTCGGGATCGCCGGAGCCAGTCAGGTTAAAACTTTCGTCGGCAATGGCTGCCATGCCTTCAAACGACTGGCTCTGATCGCGCCAGTCCACGTAATTGCCGGCACTCGGCGTGTCGCGGGGGAACCCTCGGGCAGCCTTGTCCTCCCACACCATCATGAGTCGATCCGGATCCTTGTAGGGCAACGGTTGCAGCAGGACGGTGTTTACGACGCTGAAGATTGCGCTATTGGCGCCGATCCCAAGAGCCAGCGCCATTACCGCAACCAACGTGAAGCCCGGATTCTTGACCATCATTCGAAGGGCGTACCTTACGTCCTGCCACAAGTCATTCACCATATTGGTTCTCCTCTGCGTCCCCGCAATGATCGGATTCTGGGCAACGGTGCGCTCAACCCTCTGAAGCTCATGGGCCAACACGTCACTCTCCGCTAGCTCTTTCAACGTGGACTGATACGCTTCCTGCTCAGACGCACCGCCGCTGACCAATTGTTGATACCGATCTTCGAGATGCTGGTCCAACTCGTCGACTATCTCGACCTCGCGGGCAGGCGAGAGCTTCAGGCCCACCAAACGCTGGCTTATCTCTGCTTTCCAATCAGGCATGTTTGATTCCGGTGATCAGATTGATCGCCTCAACAAAGTCGCGCCAACTATTACGCTGCGCGGCCAGGATCTTCTTGCCTTCGGCAGTAAGCCGGTAATAACGCCGTCGTCGTTGGCCGGCCTTCTCAACCCAGCGTCCCTGAATCCAGCGTCGCTTCTCGAGTCGATACAGCAGCGGATAAAGAGAGGCGACGTTGAACTTAAGCGTGCCGCTCGATCGCTGCTCGATTAAGTTTCCGATGTCGTAGCCATGACGCGGTTGATCTTCAACGAGTGAGAGGATGAGCAACTCCGCACTTCCCTTCTTCAACTCGCGATCGAGAACACGTGAGCCGTTATATGTCATAGCCATATATTATTTAAGCGCATATGATCCGTCAAACTATTTTGTTGATCTATTGTTCTTTGGAGTGCCGTTCGATTATTCGGAGAGGAGAGGCTGGCAAGACGTCTGGGGCCACAGTGGCACGAGGTCAGCGCCACCACGCGGTAGCGGGTGGGTCTGGTGGACTGTCGATTTGCAATTGCCGATTGCCGATTGGTTTTTGCATAGGGCAATCGACAATTGGCAATCTGAAGGCCCACCCACTGCTAAGACTGTGAAAACTCAACAACCCTGAAAGCGTTCGCTAACTCCAGCCCAGGGTTGCGCTTTGGCAACCCTGGGTAAATGCAGATTGCATCGAAGACGCAACTCTGAAGGAGTTGCGTCGCGGTAAGCCTACAGTAAAACCTTCGCAACTCCTTCAGAGTTGCGAGGAATCTCTTGCGGCATTTCACAACCCAGGGTTTCAAAGCAAACCCTGGGCTGGAATTGGCGAACGCTTTCAGCGTTGTTGGTGGTACTTACATCATGACCCGCATTTTGAGTCCTGATATCGCTCAGTGACGATTAGTTGGCCGCTTTCGTCGCGAAGCCGACGTTGTTGGCGGCCGCTCCTTTGTAGGGGTTGGCGCTAAACAGGAGGGTGGTGCGTGTGCCATCTTTGCGGATGAAGTCTCTTGCGTTGCGCTGGCGAGTATCCGCAGTAGTGTCGACAGGAGTTCGTTCTTCGTTGGGACTAAGCTGGTTCCATTGCAACAAGCCGTGCGCGAGGTCATCTCGTGAATACCCGACAAACCCCAGGAAAGCATCATTGGCATCAGTGACTTTTCCGCCGGCGTCCCAAAACACAATTCCGATAAAGCTACAATCGTAAACGCTGCGAAAGCGCAACTCACTTGAAGTCAAAGCGCGTTGAGTTTTCCTGCTTTCGGCTAACTCCTGTTGCAAACGTACCACCGTCTGGGAAAGCTCAGATGTCTGCTCCCTTACGCGCTGCTCCAACATACTATTAACGTCGTAGAGAGTTCGTCCCTCATGCTCCAACTCAGCCGCTCGGAGGCTGACATCGTAAGTCCTCTGTTGCAGGCTCTGTCGTTTCTTAACATCGGCAGTCGCATCCAGAAACAGAATCCAGGTTCCCTGACTCCGGTGAAAGAAATAAATGTCCGCGAAGACCTGATCCCTGGTTTGTACGTTAGGAAGAAAGACTCCGCCAGCGTCGACCGGTAGGACTCCCGCGAGGAAGACAAATTCATCGGCGACTTTCATCCCTTCCGCCAAACCGGAGATGCCATAGGAGTCGAGAGCGCCACCCCAGACCGACAATCCGCCGTCATCGCTGACTAGCAAATAGGCGGGCGCCAACAGATCATCCGTGAGCGCATCAATGAACTCGCGAATAGGAGGCGGCAGCTCAGTCATTTTGTTTCTCCAACATTTTCTCCGCCAGAGCCAGGAAAGCTTCTTCAACGCCTTGTCCGGTTTTAGCGCTGGTATTCGTCACGCTCCAGTTTTTCTCGTCCAGGGCAGAACTCTCACGACCATCGATTTGCCACTGATCAGATAGATCCGACTTATTCAGAAGCAGCAAAAACGGCACTTTGCCGATTGTTTCCTCAGCCCGAGTTTGCAGCGCCAGGGCCTTGTAAAGGGTGTCTTTACGAGTTCCATCCGCAACCAGAAGGTAGCCTGAAGCACCGCGCAGGTAAGACTTGCGAAACTCATGCTCGGTTTCAGTACCTTCGATGTCCCAAAGCAACAGCGTTACTTCTTCAGTGCCGACGGTGACGACCTTCTTGTCAACTTTGACGCCTACGGTTGTGTGGTACTTACCCGAGTAGATGCTCTCGACGAATCGCCGTACCAAACTTGTCTTACCCACGGCGAAGGTGCCGAGCATGCAGATCTTTTTCTGAATCATAAAAGGAAGATTCTCTCTATTGGGCGTCGGTAGATATTACCTTAAACGTAACGCTGCGATTAGAAGCGCGATCGTTGTCCGTGATTTCTTCACGCAACTTCTCCCTGGAACCGACCGCTCTGATAGACAGGTTGGGCCACTTCGGCAAGCGTGCTTGCAAAGCAGAAGCAACTGTGAGGGCCCGCTCATGACTGAGTGTCGTATTTCTGGCTTCGGTCCCACTACCATCAGTATGCCCGGAGATTTCCAGTCGCACGTTTTTCTGCAACTGCACGGCCAACAATTGAAGTCGCTCGATGTCTGCCATCAACAGGTTGAAGGTTTCAGCCTGGCCCGGCACCAGCTCGGCCCGGTCCAAAATAAATCTGAGCTGGGGCGCTTCGATGCGATTAAGATCCAGCAACTTGTCCTCGTTGAACCCACTAATTCCCGGCAACAGGTGAACTGCTCGGCGAGTTTCTGTTACCCACTCATGCAATGCAAATCCTTCGGCCGCCAAAATTCCATTGTTCAATGTAAGCCTGACGGAGGCGGGCGTTTTCAACAGACTGCGCGTGCGTGCCAATACGAACTCGGGTGATAACGCATGAAAAGGCTCCCAATGACTGAGCACGCTCTGAGGATCAACTTTGAAGTCTTGCATGACCTGTTGTGGATCCCGTGACAGCGGATCGCGCAAACCACTGAGATAGTATTTCCCATCACGGGTACCGGTTTCAGCCACAACTATTCCCGGCTCATTTCGCAATCTCTCGACAAAGCCATCCCAACGGCGCTTGTCGCGCAACCAGAAGAACGCTAACACTAACGCGGCTACCAACAGCAGCGCCGCGATCACGGTCACTGGAGTGATGCGTCGTTTCACGCCGGCTGCGTGCGAGCCGGAATCGTAATGAGCCTGAAGGCAATCTTCGAGGAGAGGAGCTGTGGCGACAAACGGAGCCGCGTCGCCCTGGAATTCGTTGAGGAGCGTGCCAAACTGCAAATGGATTCTTTCCAGGCATTCCTGGAAAACCGCCCTGAGATCCTCTGGCGCATTGCCCCGAATCACTGCAGCAAGGACCGCTTGGGGCCCGCGTTCGACCCAAACGGTCAACTCTCCGACGCGCAGATCCTCCAATCCTTCTCCATCCGGCGTCGCGAATGAATCGTGAACAAAGTCCTGGATTGCAGTCAGCATCCCAGAGACCATGTCGGCGTCCTGTGTCTTGGTTCCTGGAGCCGAGACCTGATGCAGGAGCAAACCCGTATCCTTGTGAATCAGGAAAACCTGCTCGACGCGGTAGAGCAAAGTTTTCAGCATGACCACTTCGGCAAATGATTTGCCGGTGCGCATTGCTTCCAGTCTCCATTTCAATCCCTGAACTGAGAGACTGTGAGTCATGCTTTGGTTGAGCGACTGGACCATTCCGCTTAAGGCAGTGGCAATAGCCTTGCGAATAGCTGGTCCCATGATGGGAAAAATCGCGTCTGCGAGCGGCTGTGGGTTCCTGCGGACTGACTGTTGTAAGGCCGAAGCTACCGTGGGCGCCAAAGCATCGGTGAGCTCATTACCCTGGCGAGCACGGACGGAAACTGCAGCCGGTAAGACGCGGCTGACTTCTTCCAATTGCCGTCTGGGATCTGTCAGACGGGAATGAACTTCCGCAAGCTGCGCCTCGGCTGGGCCAAGCAGCAACGAGCGGAGCTCCGCCATGTTTTCCTCATCGGTGGATGAAGAGGCGGGAGCATCCTGTTCAAGCACGTCTGGTGCTTCAGACTGCATCATGGCGATCTTCTTTGGCCAAACTTACCGATGCGATTCGGGCAGGTGTACCTAGTTAGTGACCGGCATCTTCAGATCGTTGTTCAATCGCATGGCCATCTCAGTCAGTAAAGTTGCCAACGAGGAACGATCCGTTTTTCCGTGATTGAGATCTGCCACTTCACGTTGCAGCATGCCGGTTATCTCATCGCGGTTTTGCCGCATCGCATCGCTCAGCTCCTTCGATTGGGCGAGAATTTGTTGACGCAGATTGCTTTGCGCTCGCTCAGTTTGGTCGTTCAGTTCAGCTATCTTGGCACTGAGAGAATGTCCGGTGTCGTGAACTCCGCGCCAAACACCCTGGAGCGCCTCATCACGGGTTTTCTGCTCGGCCTGTAATCGATCTGCAAGCGCAGCAAACTCCGTCTTGATAAATTGCTCGAGCGCCTCGAATCGTCGCCGAGTGTCCTCGCGCAGGTCGAGAGATTCTTTGGTCAGCCGCTCCTCTACGCGCATGAACCGTCGCTCGTAGTCGCGCATTTGACCGCCGAAGAGGATCTCTCGGATCTTGTCGATATTGCCGACGTCCGGTTGCTGGGCTTCACCATCAAGCTGGGATTG
This sequence comes from Pyrinomonadaceae bacterium, assembly GCA_035273425.1. Taxonomy (GTDB): domain Bacteria; phylum Acidobacteriota; class Blastocatellia; order Pyrinomonadales; family Pyrinomonadaceae; genus PSRF01. The sequence goes on from DATEPB010000058.1 coordinate 119,895, forward strand.
GCTTTCAGCTTCTTCTTGGCTTGGTGACGACACTTGCGCGAGCGCGTGGCCTTGTTTTTGAAATGACATAGGTATCTCCGATCAATGGATGGAATGCCACCTCACCACGGGAGTTTGGTTGGCATTAGTTAGACCCAGGAACTCGACTCGCCTCTCACCTCGTTGGAGCATCCCCGTGTGGGTGCACTGAGCGGGGCGCCGATGGTTTTCCCTAGCGTCGCGAACCTTCCGCGCCGCGACCCCGGTAAACCTAAGAGAGTATTGCTAATACTGAGCAAACAAGCATCATTATGTCAAGACATTCTATTCTTAGGGGGAGTGGAGTTTGACTGAACGCCGAAGGCGTTGGCTAATTCCAGCCCAGGGTTTGCTATGAAACCCTGGGGGATCGGGTGCCTGTCTGACTCTGAAGGAGTTCCGACAGGCGTGCTGTTGCCTGCGACCTAATCCCAACTAATCGGGATTGCATCTTGTTAAATGGACGCGTCTTTCCCAGGGTTGCGAAAACTAACCCTGGACTGAAATTAGCGAACGCTTTCAGCGTTAAGTTCAACCTTCACCAGTACCTATTGCTAGGGAGAGTCCCAATCTGAAGAATCTCGAAGTAACTTTGGCTTTTCCGAGGAGGCCGCGCTTAGAATCGTTCCCGAAACTGAAAGCGACTTCAAGCAGGTTGGCCCAATGACATCAAAGCAAACCATAGCAATCGTTGGTTCACGGGACATTGAACGAGAGACTGCCTATTCGTTGTTTGAACAGCACCTCTCCTCGTTCCTATCACAAGGCAGAATCTGGCTCCTCGGGGGCAGTCGGGGCCTGGACCAATGGGCTCTCGAGTGGTTGTTGGAGCAGAACGAGACCTGCTGGATCGTTGTGCCATATACAAGGGCCAGTCAGCCGCGTTGGCTTCACCCATGGCTTGACGAGGTCGAGCGAGTAGTTGAACTGCGGTTGCCGAAACGAAAGAGTGCATCCGCAATTCGCAACCGCCACATGGTTGACCTGGCTCAAACTGTCTTCGGGTTTTGGTCTGGTCAGGGCGGATTGACCGTGAAGACACTGAAGAACGCGATCCGGAACCGAAGAGAGGTACACGCCATCCCGGTTTTCAGTGATTCGGAAAAAGTTTCCTCGGTACAGAACCGCGAGCGGTAGCGACCGGGTCAAGTCGCACCTTGGAGTCTTACAGCACTTCAGGTATTTCCTTTTACATCTCCGACCCGGTCGCTACCCCGACGCGTCGGGGTTCTGCAGCGTCACTGGACGAGCCAGGCGGTTGCCATCAAATCGTGACTCCTTTCCCGTATTGGTTTCGTCACCCAAATTGGATCAACCATTTAGGAAATAACCGCGTGGCGCTGAACAAACCACTCGCCTGCGGTATTGCCAGTAACGAAACAGCAGGAGAAAAGAATCATGTCTATCGCAAGAATTACTGAAATCAGTTCAACTTCGACAAAGAGTTTTGAGGATGCAATCCAGGGAGGCGTTAGTCGGGCTACGACGACACTACGCAATGTTCGCAGCGCCTGGGTTAAAGAGCAGCAGATCAGGATTGATAGTGGAAAGATCGTCGAATATCAGGTGAATCTGATGATTACTTTTGTATTGGACGAGGGCGATGAAACTGACGTCGCGTAAGCGCGCCGGCAGGTTTCGTTTAAGAATGACTTTGTTCCGCCAGTTGTTTCAGATTGAGCAACTGGCGGCGCATCATAAATAGATCGCCCCACGGAAGAAAATGTCGCATGAATCGACCCCGCAGACTATTCGAGTAGTTAACGACTAACTTAACGAGCAGCCTGCATGGACCAGACTCGCCGCTTTCGAGTAGGTAGCTCACAGCCAAATCTCCAAACGTTCGAGAGCTCGCTGAGCCTTGCTTGATTCGAAGCGTAAGGTGGCGATTTCGCTCAAAAGCGACCAGCTCAAAGATTGTCATCACCTCCTGGCCAACAACCAGTTGATCAAGGCCTTCAATCAGCGCGCGTGGGCTTTGCTTCCCCCCATTATCGATCCAGTCATAACTGTAAGGCGCCACGCGTAACTGGCATAACCAACGAAAGATGGTTGCCGCCGGAGCGTATATCGTCACACCACGGTATAGCGTTGCGTCGGGTGTGCTTATCACGGCATCGCAGGGATATCGCTGTTGTCGTTCCTGCGGAGTAGTTCCCCAGGTTTGGCTGATAGACGACACGAGGTTTGGATTCCTTACCGCGAAGCGGTTAAGTAACTCAGCCCAGGGTTGGCGCGCTTCGCGCCTACCCTGGGACGCGTCGATTGGAAAGTCAACCCCAATGAATGGGTTGTGGCAATTTCAAAGTCAGCCACAACCCTTTTCAGGGTTGTTTCATAACTTAACTCTTAACCCAGGGTAGCCGCGAAACGCGACAACCCTGGGCTAAATTACGTAACCGCTTCGCGGTAATTTGAGCGACCGTTCGGTGAACTTTGCTTTCATGGCATTCGGGTTGCTGACTTCATACTCTCTCATAACGAACCGGATTAGAAGACAACGAATGTTTCAGCTTGATGTACGCTTGTGAGCCACAGGGAGTTTTCAATGCCTATCAAAAGTAACGATCTACACGGTAGCGTCCCCGATAGCGCCGGTACGGCTCTATTACTAATCGACGTCGTTAACGATTTTGAGTTTGAAGGCGGCGACGCGCTGTTCGAACTTGCCATACCGGTCGGAAAACAAATTTCCAAACTTAAGAAATCGGCTAAACAAGCCGGCATTCCCGCGATCTACGTAAACGATAACTTCGGCAAGTGGCAATCTGATCTCAACAAGATTGTTTCGCATTGCCTTGAAGAAGGAGTTCGAGGTGAGCCTTTTGTGAAGCTGGTCGTTCCGGATGAAGATGACTACTTCATCTTGAAACCCAAACACTCAGGATTCTATTGCACCAGCCTGGACCTGCTGCTCAATCACCTGGGGGCGCGAAGCTTAATTCTAGCTGGAATCGCCGGAAACAATTGCGTTCTCTTCACCGCGAATGATGCTTACATGCGCGACTTCAAACTTTTTGTTCCCGCAGATTGCGTCGTTTCTCCAACCGAGGAAGCAAACAAATACGCTCTGAAGCAGATGGAAGAAGTACTGAAGGCGGATGTTAGAGCCTTGGATCAGTTGAACTTAAAGGAGCTTAAGGGCGAAAGCAGTCTCAAGGCACATGCGGGAGATGGGAAGTAATCGCTTCGCGTGGTTTCGTGTAGGTTCGTGGATCCTTCTTGTGGGCCTCTGTTATCCGATCCACCAACTCTTCACGAAACCGGACGAACGTATATCATCCGAATGGCTCTTCAATCGAAGGACTCTGTTTCGTAAAAAACTTTGGACCGTCCTCGGTTATGTAGAGGCAATCCTCCAGGCGAATCCCAAACTCGCCGTAGATCACCACAGTAGGCTCATCGCTAAAGCACATTCCGGGTGAAATCAGCGTCTTATTGCCGCGCACGAAGTTGGTCCACTCGTGACCTTCCAGTCCGATCCCGTGCCCCGTACGATGAGGTAGTCCCGGCACTTTATAGTCAGGACCGAAACCGGCATCTACGATCACCTTCCTTGCCGCCGCGTCTACAGCCTCGCAAGGAGATCCGACTCTTGCTGCCGCAAAACCTGCGTCCTGTGATTTCCTCTCAAGGTTCCAAATCTGTCGCTGTCGCAGCGTCGGCTTGCCAAAGACAAACGTCCTGGTGATATCTGACTGGTAGCCATCGACGCCACAACCACCATCCATCAAAACTACGTCTCCTTCTTTCAATTTCTGCGGTGTGGAACTGCCGTGAGGAAACGCCGTGTATTTTCCAAAACTGCAAAACACGCCTCCCTGCACACCAAGAGCGCGAAATGCTGCGGAACAGTTCGACGAAAATTCATCCTGAGTCATTCCCTCTCGCATGCTGTCGTGTGTTGCCTTGTAGGCGACGATGGTGATGTCGTTTGCACGTTGCATGAGGGCAATCTCGGTAGGTGACTTAAACATGCGCCCGCCGGCCGTGATCGGAGTGGCACTAACAAACTGCAGACCCGGTGCTTCTTTCCGAATTCCATCAAACAGGAAAAACCGCACTCGTTCTTCCATACCGACGCGTCCGGTGCGAACTCCACGATCACGCAGGATGTTCGCGACGACCTTATATGGGCTCGCATCTTCTTCCCAGGTACGAATGTCTTCGCCAATCTTGATCAGTTCACGGGCTTTTGCTTCCTCAAACTTTGGGCATACCCAGGCAATTTCGCCGCGTTGTGGGATTACGACCGCAAACATCCGCTCGCTGAGGCCCCAGCGCACGCCGGTGTAATAAAACATGGTGGCGCCTGACTCGATGTAAATCGCGTCAATTCGATGCTGACGCATGAGACGCCGCGCCTTTTCGATTCGTTCCCGCCGCTCATTAAGAGTGATGGGCACGATGCCGGCGGTCATTCGAGTTAGTTTTCGGATTGCGTCGGGAATCTCACGCTGCTGAGCCGCTTCGGTCGCGGTGGCTTCCGCACCAAAAGCGTTTCCCATAAGGCCTGCGCCCGCGATCGCACCCGCGGAGAGTCGAAGGAAGTCTCTTCTATCAGTGCACATAGTTTTGTTCTCGTCGTTTTGTAGCGCGACATGCTAACTGAGAGCTGCTTGATTATCAAAAACCTTTGCACAGCGCCGAAGGCGCGACAGTTAGTAGCCGCGGCCGGAAGGCCGTGGATCAGAGCTCGACATGAGGCCCAGGCCCGGAGGGCAGGCATTCGTTTGTGCTGTGCGATTAGTGCCGCACCTTTGGCGCTCGACCATTTTTCTTCCTCCTGATCCACGGCCTTACGGCCGTGGCTATTCAATAACGGTCCTTCGGACCTTAAAGCCGTGCACTTTACTACGCGTTTCTTCAAGTCAGGCCTTACTTTCGGCCTTTGGCCCTTTGTGCTAGATTGCGGTGATTCTGTGAGAACTAACTAAAAAGAGGAAATGCACTTATGGACGACGACGTGAGAGCTCCCGAGATTTCATACGACGTGCGGGTTAAGCCCGGACGTTCAGGGACAGATCCCGAAGCCCCGGATTGGGAGGTTCTTGAACTTGAGGACGGCGAGATTAAAAACAACGCGGATATCTACGACAACATGACGTTGGCAGAAGCCAATCAGATCGCCGGCATGTGGCGGAAGAAAAAAGAAGAAGCCGAGACCGGAGTCGAGGAAGCTTAGTCAGTTCGTCTATCGAGCCACCGACTTTGCCTGCTCCGGTAAGGCTGCGCTATCTGGATCAAGGTAGATCGTTCGCCCAAACATCAATAGCCCCAGCACTCGGGTAATAGCTAGATCGAACGAAATCGACGAATCCAACGGAGACTCCATATCCTTCGCGATCTGGAAAGCCTCTGCACCCCAACTCAAATAATTCAGCAATCCGCGATGTGAGATCCTCACCCCACGAGGTTCGGAGCCAACCCCAGTATTGTAGATGGAGTAAGCCAGATTTTTTGAAGTCGCCCGACTTCCTGGGTTCGTGCGTCGCTCTTTGGCGATGATCTCCCAGTTAGCGTCAAGCGGAAGGCGCGGACCGTTGTGTTTTGGAAGTTTATCCAGGAGCCGTGCTTCGGTGAGTATGACAAAAATGTTGGCATCCTCAATGATGGAAGTCAGGTACCGAGAGGACGATCTTGGCTCGAGCGGAACATAAGCTCCGCCAGCCTTGAGAATTCCCAATATGCCGACGACCATTTCTGGCGTGCGATGACTGAATAAACCCACCAGCGAATTCGGGCCTATTCCAAAGCGCATCAGGAAGTGGGCGAGCTGATTGGCTCGCTCATTGAGTTCGCGATAACTAAACTGCTTTTCGCCGGCTATTAACGCCAGGCCCTCAGGGTTTAGCTCCGCTTCTGCTTCAAACAACTCATGAACACAGCGCTCATGAAGATGGACCACAACTTCCTCGTTGAAGCCGCTGAGATTTTTGTTTCGTTGAGAAGAACGGTCAAGCTCTCCAACTCGAAGAATATCCTGTACTAGGGTCGCCATAGATTAAATTCGTAATCGATAAAAGTATTATCGAGAGCGTCGCTGCAAACTTCGCCGCTGAAAACTCGATTCGTCATTCCTGTGTTAACTAGAAAGTAGGAAAACGCGACGCTTGCCAGAAAACGTTCTCTTATATCTGCATCGATCTACGCGTGGTGGCCCATAGAAATAGTTAGTTAGATACACATCACTCTAATTACTCACGCGCGCTTGAGATGTTTCATACACATCTCATTCAAACGCGCAGTTTTGCAATTCTGAAATCTACTTACCCCTCCATAAGAAATTCCAGGAAACCGGCGCGCAAAGTCACCATGCTCCCAGCATGGGTTTTTGCGGTTCTCCTCGGAAGACTATTCAACCAGACCGGCCACAAGCGCGTCATTTGACGTACGTCAACTGTCCAACTGCTACTGCCAAAACACTTAAAGCTGGAGTTGAATCCTCATTACAGCTTTATTACATCCCGTAGAGCTCAGTTTCAAAAAGCTCTTAAGTGGCAAAGAAAAGACCACGTTTTCTTAAGCCATCAAGAACCACACAACTCTATTGCCTCGAAATGAGGCTTCCCGCTTCAGGGTATCTGCGACTGCCGATCTGTCTAAAAAAACGGCTAGTTCGTAAGAGGCGGAGCCTGCATAAAAATCGAAGCTTCTCAGTGTTAATCCCCAAAAACCGGAAAAAGAAACGAACTGCTCGTGTCCTTTGTGTGGACAGCAAGCAGTTCTGGACCACCCAAAATCAATTTTGGAAGTGGGTCCGCGAGGGTGTGATCGTCAAGTCACACGATTACCCGCTGACTGGGCATTTCGTGAAAGACCTTGAGGATACCGCCGTACTAATTAGCAACACAGTTCTAAATCTCGCGTGTCCAAATCATTTGCGAGAAGCACTGCTCGCCCGTAAACAGGGCGGTTCAAAAAACAGGTAACTCATGAGAAATCAAACGGAATACAAGGCATCGTCGCAAGCGACCTACTGGTTCGCACATTTCCTGATACTCGTTGTCATTGGTTTGTTCGGTGCAGGCACGGCAGCAGCGCAACAAGCGAAGCAATCGTTAGTGAGACCAAAGTCCGTCGGTCCGGTTCCCGCGACCCGGTTGACCACGGCTCAGCCCCCGATTGCGGCGCGCAACTCGGCGCCCGAGCGTTACCGGATCGGTCCTGGCGACGTTCTGGAGATTCGCCTCTACAAACTTCCCGACTTATCGCGTGAGTCCCTGCGAGTTGAAGAAACTGGAACGATTCGAATGCCGCTCATCAACGATGAGATTCAGGCTGCATGCCGGACAGAGAACGAACTCGCGAAAGACATTGCCTCGCGCTACCTAACGTTGATGCGAAATCCGCAGGTAGACGTCTTCGTCAAGGAATACAACTCTCGACCAGTTGCCGTTCTCGGCGCGGTCAACACTCCCGGACGATTCCAACTACAACGCCAGATTCGTTTGCTGGACCTGCTCTCATTCGCGGGTGGACCGGCTGAACGTGCCGGCGGCAACATTCAGGTGGTTCACGGTTCGTCATACCCAACATGCGAGGCCTCAAATTCTCAATTATCAGCACGCTCAGACGACGCTCTCGGCGTCAGCGTCTTCAGGTTGCGCGACACGTTAGCGGGTAACAGTCGTTCGAATCCATACGTGCGACCGGGCGATGTGATCACGGTGCTCGAGTTTGAACAGATATATGTAGTCGGCAATGTGATTAGACCATCAGCTTTCCCACTTAAGGAGAAAATCACTCTCACGCAGGCAATCGCAATGGCAGGCGGCGCGATGCGAGATTCACAAAGCGATCGCATCCGGATCATCAGACAAAACGCGTCTAACAATCTCAAGCAGGAATTGGTGGTTGATTTGAAGGCGATTAACAAGCGCCTAGCGGCTGATGTTGTCCTGCAACCAAACGACATTGTTGAAGTGCCAACGGCTAACGGCCGCAGATTTCTCAGAAATCTTATCGAAGGCGTAGTGCCGGGGATCGCGCGAATGCCCATCCAGGTAATTCGCTAGAACTTCGTTGCCGAGATGAACCAATAGGTACTTGCCATGAACCGAAACAAAGATATGAAAAACAACTCGCTCGTTGCCAGAAGTTCACAAAACCTACCAGAGCCCATTAAGTCTGAAGTGCCGCAGAGGAGTTTTGCCGCGGACGTATTCCACAGGCAATCCGAAGACGCAGCTCACCTGAAGGAGTTTTTGTTCTCGCTCCGTAAATATTGGCTGTTGGTCGTTGGAATCCCGCTTCTGGTCACTGCGTTGGTAGCCGTATACATGGCGAGGCAGCCGAGCATTTATGAAGCGATGGCGCGCGTTCAGGTTGATTTGGAGAATTCCAGTCCAACCCTGGGGAGCAGCAAGGGCGGAACCTACGTCGTTAACCCAGTCAACGATCCGGCTTACTTCAACACGCAGCTGCAAATCCTGACCAGTCCGCGCTTGCTACGACGAGTCGTGAGGGATCTTGATCTGGAGCATGATCCAAATTTCAAATTACCGAACTCCACTCCATCTCGTTGGCAGAAGCTTTTTGGGGAGCCGGCGCGAAGCGTTACCCCAGTTGTAAACCAAACCGCGGTAAGCGGCGATGAAGATCTCGACTCACCACGCGAAGATCTGGCTGAGGCCACACGCCTGGCCCCTTACGTGGAAGCATTAAAAACTAACTTGAAGGCCGAGCCTGTGAAAGAGGTCCGTCTGCTCGTTAAGGACACCCGGCTGATTGATTTGAGTTTTTCATATCCAAACCCTCAATTGGCGACGAAGATTGTCAATCGGATTGCTGAAACGTTTGTGCTTTCAAATCTGGAACGCAAAACGGCCAACAATCAGAGCACCGGCGAAGTATTTCAGCAGCGCATCACTGACCTAAGAACTCAGATCAAGGATCAGGAAACGCAACTGCTGAACTACGCGAAGAACCACCAGATTCTGTCTCTCGACGCAGCACAAAACACTGTAGTCGAAAGGCTAACCAACCTGAACCGCCAGCTGCTCGAAGCTGAAAACGAGCGCAAGGTCGCCGAAGCCGCATATCAAGCGGCGCTGGCGCCGGGTGCTGCTGACGCACTCGCATCGGGTGGAGCCGGCCGCGAACCGAACGATATCGAAGCTCGTCTGTCACAGCTCGTGCAGCGACGATCACAATTGATGGTCGACTTCACTCCCGCCTGGCCAGAAGTAAAAGAGATCGACAATCAGATCGCCGTGTTGGAAGGTCAACTAAAGCAGACCCGCAATCGCGCTTCCTCCGTTGTTGTAACTAACTTGAGCACGCACTATCGGCAGTCGATGACACGTGAGCGCTCTTTGCGCAGCGCCTTCAACGAGCAGCGCGCTGAAACGTTGGAACAAAACGAAGCTGCGGTTAACTACCGCATCCTCCAGCAGGAGATTGAAACCAATCGATTGCTACTCGAGGGAATGCTGCAACGAAGTAAGGAAAATGAGGCGGCCCTCGCTTCCATGCGTAACAACATACATGTCGGCGATTATGCAGTGATTCCGTCGACGCCCGTCGGACCCAAGCGGATGTTGTTTGTCGGTATTGCCTTTGCACTGTCATTCCTGGTGGGCATCGGTTTAGCAGTCTTACTTGGCTTCCTCGACGACTCATTCCGATCCACAGACGATCTCGAAAGAACACTGAACCTCCGCGCTCTCACTGCAATCCCCTCTACTAACGGCAAGCTGCTACTCGGGGCAGCAAACGGTAATGGGGCTAACGGAGACGGCAAGTCGGGCGAAGATCCGTCACCCGAGGTGAATCACTCATTGCCTTTCAGAGAGGCTTACCGTCAACTCCGCACCTCGATGCTGCTTTCTTCGAGACGCGGTGGATTCAAGTCTTTGCTGGTTGCTTCCAGCATGCCTGGTGAAGGTAGGACCACGATTGCGGTCAATACAGCTCTGAGTCTTTCCCGAACCGGTGCCTTGGTATTGCTAATCGATGCCGATTTGAGACAGCCGAATCTTCACTCCTTCTTCGATCTGGAAAACGAGAACGGCTTGACCACATTGCTTTCGAACGGACTCAACGAAAACGATCCGTTGCAGTTTATTCAGCATTCAGAAAAAGGAATCGGCATCTTGACCGCCGGTCCGATTTTCGATGACTCGGCCGAACTCCTCGGTACCGAGAGGATGCGCGACGTGATTGAGACACTTCAGAGCATTTACGATTACGTGATTATCGATTCGCCCCCAATCAACTTCTTCACGGATGCCGTTCTGATTTCTTCATTGGTAGATCGCGCCGTACTAGTGGTGGACAGCAGCAAGACGTCACGCGAAACGGTTAAGCGATCAGCTCAGTTACTTCACGATGCCGGCGCTCCGACTCTGGGAATCGTTCTAAATAACGTCAGGGAGCCGCGACAAAAGTTTAAGAAGTATGCGGCGCCTACGACCCAATACGCAGAAGCTTAATCGCTTTCTTCGCACCAAACAGATGTCTGAATCTCTCAAGTTTTCGCATTCGCACCTGAAGTCACTCAGCGCGATACAGGAGTGGCCGGTAGGTTTGTCTTTGCCGCGGCCGGAAGTTCACTCTGTGTCTCCGTTCGATCTGGTGGCCTCTCCGTTCAACGAAGAACGGCGGCAAGTCGCTCTCGAAACTTGTGCATTACCCCTGGTTAAGAAACTCTGCAATGCACTGAGAACTGAAGAAGTCTCTTACTGTCACTGGAAGAGCAACTGGAAGCTAAGCCGTTGGCTGGGAGGTCATGGAGATCTTGACCTGCTCGTATCCACGTCCGACTCGGATCGCTTCTTGACCATCATTTTTAGCCTCGGGTTTGTGCAGGCGATTTCACGACAACAGGAAGACGAGCCTGCGATCGCTCACTACTACGGTTGGGACGCTGCTGCGGAGAAGTTCGTCCACCTCCATGTTTATTCTCGACTTCTGGTAGGTCACGATCTGACCAACAACTACCGCCTCCCGATCGAAGAGATTCTCTTGAACTCGGTTAGCAGCTCCAGCTTTATTCCGGTGCCCCAACCCGAACTCGAACTGATTGTTTTTGTGGTGCGCAAAGTGCTCAGCTTCTGGTCGGCTGAAACGATGCTGCGCCGGTTCTCCGGACGTGCAGTTGATTTTGAGAAGACCGCAAGCGAGTTGGACTATCTTGAACTTCATACCGAACGATCAAGGGTCTATCAGCTTCTGCCACAGGTTTTCCCCACACTCTCTGTTTCACTTTTTGAGGCGTGCGTTGAATCACTTCGAATTGACAGCTCGATCACAACCCGAGTAACGGCTCAACGCAGACTTGAAAAGGTAATAGCCACCCACGCACGTCGTAGCCGGCGGTTAGATGGCGCGTTAAGGACATGGAGGTTTTCCACCAGACTATTCAACGACCATATTCTGAAGCGCCCGCGTAGCAAACACTCGGCGAATGGCGGGTCCCTGATCGCTTTGGTCGGCGGAGATGGCTCGGGCAAGACGACCGCGGTGAAGGGCGTCAGAAAGTGGCTCGGTGAATCCTTCGAGGTCAAGACTTTCCACTTCGGCAAACCACGACGTTCACCAATTACCATCGCCGTAATCCTCGCCCTCCGAGGTGTTGCTCTTGTCAATAAGCTCGTTGGCAAGCCTTTACCGCAGACGCGTGAATACTACTCTTCGAACCGCCCCGGATACTTGCGCATGGTTCGCTGGGTGTGTGCAGCCAGAGATCGACATCGTATTTACCTGAAGGCACGCCACTTCGTAGCTCGTGGTGGTATTGCAATCTGTGATCGTTACCTTGTTCGAGGAATTTCGTTAATGGATGGTCCAAACATTGAGGAGACCATGCGGGGCGCAAAATTGAATGTCCTTAGTAAGGCTTTGAAAGACGCCGAGACGAAGCGGTACCAACTGATCCAGGAACCAGACCTGCTTTTGATCCTGCGCGTCGATCCTGAGATTGCAGTACGAAGAAAAACAGATGAGCGTGAGCAACACGTCCGTCCTCGTTCACAGGAGATCTGGGAGAAAGACTGGTCCAACACTCGGGCTCACGTCATCGATGCCGGCAAGTCTGCCGCTGAAGTCCTGGCCGATTTAAGAACTAAAGTTTGGCGACACATCTAACGAGCATGGGACGAACATATACTGCGGAAATCATCGGGCCTGCGGGCTCCGGTAAGAGTACGCTCACGAATCTGCTAAGGCATGATGCAACCATCAAGACCGGCCTTAGCATTTGGGGCCTATCGCTCCCGTTGCTGGCGACCGGCACACTCCTCTCCTTAAAAGACCTGGTCAAACTAATACGCCGACGGGTGTTTACCGTAGAAGAGGTGAAGCTCGTCATCCAAATCAATGCTCTCCGACGACTGCTTTCCCGCGAATCTGAAAAAGGCTATCGCGCGCTGATGATGGACGAAGGCGGAGTTTTTGGTCTGGCGAAGCTGCAAACATCAGAAGGCGGAACGCGCTCGAATACCTGGATGAGCGGCCTTCTTAATCGAATGGCTCCCACCCTGGATACGGTTATTTGGCTCGACGCTTCCGACGCTGTGCTGGCCCAGCGCATACGGGAGCGCGAGAAACCGCATAGGACTAAGCATCTTCCCGACGCTGCTATCCGGGAACATCTCGCTCGCTATCGCGCCGCGTTCGAGCAAGTTGTGGCCGAACTCACCCGACGCAATAGCCTGAAGGTCATTAGATTCAGAACCGATCGAGAGTCTTTAGAAGCAATCGCCAAACAGATCCTCGCCACGTCTGGTGGTCAAGTCTAACTATGTCAATCGCTGAAGCGAATTTAACTGCAACCACCGAGGCGCCGAAAGTTGCGCGACCTGAGCCACGGGTCAAGGGCCTTACGCACAAGGCCTACCTCAACGCTTTTGCTTCCCTGCTCGATGCAGTGGTCAAGGGCGGGGTCATGGCCGTGGTAACCCCGATGGTGGTCGCGGGCTTGGGCAGTTCACAGTTCGGTGTTTGGCAAATCCTTTGTCGATTGATCGCCTACATGCACGCGGCCGACGGCCGGCCCACGCAGGCGCTGAAGTGGGTAATCGCGAATCAGCAGGTCGTCGAAGACGACGAAGTTAAGCGGCGACATGTTGGTAGCGCGATGGGCGTGTGGCTGATGTTCCTGCCATTACTGATTGCTATCAGCGGATTATTGGTCTGGATTTCGCCTTACATAACCAAAGTTCCGGCCGAGATGTTCACAACCATCCGTCTGACCTGTGGACTGCTAGTCGCAAACTTCCTGCTCATTCAGTTGGTATCGCTTCCCGAAGCCGTCTTGCGCGGGATGAATCTCGGCTACAAACGCATGGGATGGCAGGCGGCGCTGAACGTGTTAGGCGGTGTGTTGACGGCAGGGGCTCTTTACTTTGGGGCCGGAATCATCGGCCTCGCTGCCGGGCAGGTGATCCTCGTGTCGCTGACTGGCGTGCTGTTTCTGGTTGTGGTTAAGAAATATGTGCCGTGGTTTGGCGTAGCCCGGCCAGCCTTTAGCGAGATTCGCTCCTTCCTCAAGTTAAGCGTTTGGTGGTTCGTATGGACTCTGGTGAGCAAGTTTCTCATGGCCAGCGACATTCTGATTCTGGGAATGGTCGCTTCTCCCTCGGATGTTACTACCTACACATTGACGAGCTTTGCGGGTACGACACTTTTGAGTCTCGTGACCATCGTGTTGGGAGCCGTCACTCCAGGCCTCGGTGGCGTGATTGGCCAAAAGCAATACGCGCGAGCCGGCGAAATCAGGATCGAAATGATGACGGTGAGCTGGTTATTACTGGCGGCCGTCGGATCGACCATCCTGCTCTGGAACCGTTCGTTCATTTTCCTCTGGGTGGGACCCCAACACTACTCAGGCTTCTGGGCCAACTTCCTGATGGTTCTGATGATTGTCCAGCTTATTTATATTCGTAACGACTCGTACATCATTGACCTTACCCTGCAACTCCGCGACAAAGTCTTAGTAGCTATTGTCGCCTCGGTCGTATCCATTGGCCTTAGCGCATTGCTCATTCCCCGAATGGGAATCGCCGGAATGTGTTTGGGCATGATCACTGGCCGGATGGCACTCTCAATTTCTTATCCGCTCATTATTAACCGCAGCCTCGGAGGAACATGGAAACCGCAGCTGGGACGCACGGTTCGGCCTGCGTTGGCGATGACTGCCATGTTCATCATCTGCTCTTATCTCGGTCAAATGCTGCTCGTCAAGAATTGGATTATCTGGGGGATCTGCTCGGCGTTGACCTTCTGCATCGTGATGGGTTTGGCAATGATTGCCGGTATTGACAGCCAGCTTAGGGCCTCGCTGAAGAAGCGGGTGCTCATGCTCCGTACACTCCTAATCTCGCGCTGACACACAACGGAAATACGATCATCATGAACTTCCTAAAAACCAACAAGGTTCTTCAGCGACTGGTACGCTTGTCAATCATCCCGCTTCTGCTAATCGCGCTCGGCGCGGTAATGACAGAACCTTCCGGCGTTGGTGCGCAAACATCGGGGACCATTACCTTTGCCGCCATCGGAGACTATGGTTCAGATGATCAGCACGAACTTGATGTCGCGAACCTGGTGAAGAGCTGGAATCCTGAATTCATCATCACCCTCGGCGACAACAACTATCCCTCCGGCGAAGCCTCAACCATCGACGCAAACATCGGAAAGTACTATCACGAGTACATTTATCCCTACCGCGGAACTTACGGCCCGGGAGCGACCACTAACAGGTTTTGGCCGTCCGTCGGCAATCACGACTGGGACAATCAGATTGGTATAAAGCTTCAACCATACCTGGACTATTTCACTCTTCCTGGCAATGAGCGTTATTACGATATCGTGCGCGGACCGGTGCATTTCTTTATGCTCGATAGCGACGGTGAAGAGCCGGATGGCTACAAGAGCACGTCGGTCCAGGCAAATTGGCTGCGCACCAAGTTGGCGGCCTCAACTTCTCCATGGAAGATCGTCGTACTCCATCATCCGCCTTTTTCATCGCGCACTTCCTACCCAAATCTGCAGTGGCCGTTTCAGCAGTGGGGCGCAAGCGCCGTGCTCGCCGGACATGCACATCTATATGAACGCGTGATGAAGAATGGCATCCCATTCATCACGAATGGACTGGGTGGAGAGAGTACTGGCGACTTCTACACTCCCATCGAAGGCAGCATGGTTAGGTTCGGTGATGATTACGGGGCAATGAGGATCACCGCCAGCTCGAGCCTAATCACGTTTGAATTCATCACTCACCGTGGAGTGGTGATTGATAACTACTCCATGGGCCAGCAACCATCATTACCCGCAGCGCCTGGTGGCCTGTCCGCCACTGCTTCCAGCAGCAGTCAGATCAACCTGGCCTGGAGTGACAATTCGAGCAACGAAAACGGCTTTTACGTGGAATCTTGCGCGGGTGCTGGTTGCACCAATTTTGGTCAGATCGCTCAGACGGGTATTAACGTAACGTCCTATTCAAACAGCGGGCTGACAGCCGGCACCACGTATCGTTACCGGGTTCGATCATTTAACGCTAACGGCAATTCGAGTTACTCAAATGTGGCGGAGTCGGTAACCAGTGCGCCTCCAACTGTGCCGGCGGCGCCAACAAACTTAACCGCGGTCGCTGCAACATCGAGCCAAATCAATCTTACCTGGTCTGACAATTCCACTAGCGAAACCGGTTTCTACATTGAGCGATGCACCAACTTAAACTGCACCAGCTTCACGCAGATCGCACAAGCAACATCGAATGCTGCGACGTACTCCAATTCTTCCCTTTCAGCGGGTGTGACATACCGCTACCGGATTCGAGCATTCAATGCGACCGGCACGTCTGCATATTCAAACATCGCTCAAGCAGCGACCTCGATTGCCGATCCCTTTGGCCCGCCCAGTAATTTGATTGCGACGGCGGTCTCGTCCGGACAAATCGATTTACGTTGGACAGACAATTCAACTGCCGAAGATGGATTCAAACTTTATCGCTCGATCGATGGGATTGAATTTTCCCGTACGGCGATCCTTGCGCCGAATGTAACTACCTACTCAAACACTGGCCGGCCTGCAGCGACCACTTATTACTACCGCGTGCTTGCTTTCAATGCTACGGGGAACACGGCGTTTTCAAATACAGTCACCGTGACTACGTTTCCCGAGGCCACTGTCAAGCCCAATGCGCCCAGTAATCTTTCAGCAGTTGCTCTTTCTTCAAGCCAGATTCGATTGAACTGGTCCGACAATTCCAACAATGAATACGCCTTCAAGCTTTACCGGTCACTTGATGGAATTACCTTTGTCGAGTTCGTAAAGCCCGGACCAAACGTGACAACTTACACCGACACCACGCTGACTTCTGGAACGACCTACTATTATCGCGTTCGCTCTTACAACGAGGCTGGCAGTTCGTCATATAGCAATATCGCAAGTGCCAGAACCCAGTAGTTGTCACTTTCCTCGAACGCACGCCAGCACAATCAAATGATGGAACAGACATCCACTTATTTCGGCTACCAGTCTTCAACACTGAGTCGCGAAGACCTTGAGCGCAGTAATCACCACCCGATCCGGGCGATCCGGTGGTTGTTCTACACCTTTATCTTTTCCCTCTGTCTTGAAACCGTGGGTGATGGAATTGGAATGATCGAACCACCGACGGTTGTCGGCGGACTACTGGTCTTGAGTGTTCTCCTGCAACCCGGACTTTTCCTTCGTTGGCCCCCGAAAGCTTTCTGGTGCTTCATTGTTTACATCTATTTCTTTGTGGCAATGGGATTGACGGAGCCGAAAGCATTTCGGCCCATGTTTGTGCATGACGCCACGGTATTGATTCAGTTGACGATACTAGCCTGGCTCGCGTTCAACATCATGCGCGATCGCGACACCGCTTTGCGGGCACTGATGACGCTTGCGCTGGCCTGCTCATTCCTTGGTTTCTTACAAATCACCGGGATGGCCCACAGCACAGTCGAGGCTAAAGGCTCGGTAATGCGCGCCGCAGTCTTTGGATTCCACCCCAATCACCTGGCACGCATTCTCATACTCGGCATGCTGATATTTATCGGCACCC
Source organism: Pyrinomonadaceae bacterium (assembly GCA_035273425.1). Classification (GTDB taxonomy): domain Bacteria; phylum Acidobacteriota; class Blastocatellia; order Pyrinomonadales; family Pyrinomonadaceae; genus PSRF01. The sequence continues at coordinate 136,951 of DATEPB010000058.1, forward strand.
TATATGCTCGCCAGAAGAGATCGACGGCGTTCACGGTTTTCACCGCCGCTTGTCTCCTGATGTTAGGTGCGGTCCTACTGCAGACCGGTTCCCGAGGCGCAATCCTGGCTTTGGGACTGGCGTTGCTAACCTTTGCTTTGCGCAAAGGATCCCTAAAGAAAAAGGTACTAAACATCTTTGGTTTAATGATCATGCTGGTGTTGCTGACGGTCTCGGCACTCCAATCTGACGTTATGCGGTCTCGGTTCGAAGAAACGATTGAAGACGGCGATCTGGCACGCAGAGAAAAAATCTATCCGACCGCTTGGGGGATGTTTCAAGAACGGCCTCTGATTGGCTGGGGCCCGGTGACGAGCGTGTATGAGCTCGGCATGCGTTTGGGCCACCCGGAAGAGGAAATAAAGAATCCCCACAACCTCATCCTCTACGGGATCGTCACAACCGGGCTGTTAGGATCCTTCCCACTATTTTTGGGAATCGCGCTTGCTACCTTTACCGCGTGGAAGGCTCGGAATGGTCCGCACGGCATGTTGCCGCTCTCGATGGTCATTTGTGTGCTGGCGGCAAATATGAGCGGAGTGTGGCTGTTCAATAAGCTGCACTGGCTGATGATGGCCTACGCACTCGCGAGCGCTTACTACGGGCCCGCGCAACCTGCAACCAGCGCTAACACCACACAGGATCTTGTTACGTTAGATCGGCCGGCTGCCGCTTAACTTCTTTCCACGTCATGCTCATCACCTTTTCGGGACTCGATGGTTCCGGCAAGTCCACGCTAATCGCACACCTGAAGGACAGCCTCGAACAGGAGAACCGCAAGGTGGCGGTTTCGCACATGAATTACGACGTGGGCCTCTATTCCTTCATTCGTGCTCTGGCAAAGAAAGCAGTGGGCGCCGGCAAATCCGCTCAAACACAGATTCAGGAAAACCATGCTCCTCGAGAACAGGCCTTCGAAAACAGGTTTACATCGAGGACTGCAAAACTTCGGTACAACCTTGTTTGGAACAAAGGCCTTCGCGTTCTGGTTTATCCGGTTGATGTGGTGATGTTTCTCGTTTACCGCCTTTATGTCGAAAAGGTAAACAACCAGGTGCTGATAATGGATCGTTATTTTTACGACACGCTGGTTGATCTAACCGGAGCCCAACGCTCAATACGAACGCGACTGCTGTCGTGGTTGATACCAACTCCAAATCTTTCGATCTACCTCGACTGTAATCCGGAAAACGCATTCCTCCGCAAGCAGGAATACTCCGTCGATTATTTAAAAGGGCGCCGGCTTTCATACTTAAAGTTAATCTCAAATCTCCCGCGAATGCTGGTGGTTTCGACCGACCAGGATCTTGAAGCTACTCAGATGAATCTTGCGACTGCCGTACGGGAGCGGTTGATCGCCCACTAATAATGTCAGAACGCCATTCATACGGTTCGATCATCCTGCGCTTATTGCTCGATGGAACCCTGGACCAAAACGACTGCGGAAATATGCTGTGGGGCGAACTGCTCCACGTGGCGGCCCAAAACGGAGTGCTGATCCGCGTCGTGGACCAACTCCAAACCATGGGGCTGGAGCCACGCCACTTTTTCTATGCGGCGGTTAAAGAAATGCGGGCCCGGAATCAACGCAAGCTCGCAACTATTTCCCGCATTGGAGAGCAGTGCGTAGAGGCCAACGTCGATTTCATCTTCGCCAAGGCTTTGCAGAATTATCCGGACATGGGCGGCGACATCGATCTCTACGTCACTTCGCGATCGATTGACGTTGACCGGCTGTTTCTCAGAGGGCTCAAAGCCACTCCGGTCAAACGAAACTTGCGCAACCGCATCGACGGCACCGCCACTTACCGATTAGCCGGGTGTGAATCCCTGTTGGACGTACATCATGGCAGGCTGGGGATGCTGGGGGAACACAAACTCTACATTGGCCGGATCATCGGAAACGCCACGCGTGTCACGGCGGAATATGATGAGTTCCTGGTGCCTTCGGCTGAGGATCAGCTGGTCCTTCAGGCATTACAGCGGGTAGTGCAAAGAAGTTATCTGCGCCTGTCTGATGTTGTCGCCACGGTCAAACTACTTCGCCGCCACGACCTGAATTCGAACTATGTTCTTAACGCCGCCAAGGGTTTGAACATATTTTACGGCCTCGGTTGCTACTTGAGTTTCGTTGAGCACATCCATCGCGAAGTCTTTGGGAAACGAATCGTCCCGAGAACGCTACGCAGCGCGATGGGCTCGAGGAAAACCTCACCAATTGAATACAAGGATGGGGTTTACCGGTTTCCGCGACTTGCAGTCGGCAGTCGCGACTATGCGAACAAGTTTTGTTCTGCGGTCCTCGCGGAAAACTGGAGTGTGGCGAGCAGATTGTCTCTTTTGCCGGTGCTCGGCCTCACGGTGATTGCTCGGAAACTTCGAACGTCATAGTCGGGAGTGGGAGCAACTGGCTCCTTTTATTTATGGCTGAGAGCGATGTGATCTTGATGAAAGTGGTTACCCAGGACGATCTGTTTCCACAAGCAGACCCTGCTGAAGCGGTTCGCTGGCGACGACGTTTGTTGCTCGTGCTATTGGTTATTCTCCTTGGTGCTCTGTCGTTGCTGGTCCATGCTTTTACGCCTGCCGACTGGAACGTTAGTGCCACTCGAACGGTCCAATCACTGAGCTTCCCCGGTCTTCATGAGTTCTTGCTTTTCGTCTCGGGATTTGGGAACGCCCCAAAACTCGTAAGCATAGCTGCAATTGTGCTGCTGGCATGCAATAAGCGCAGCGAGTCGTTTTGGCTGGCATTCAGCGGCTTAGGTGGTTGGTTTGTGGCCATGCAGTTGAAGACACTGTTCGCGAACCCGAGGCCTTCGGCTGATGTGGTTGCCGTTTTCCACCAGTGGGCCAATGGAAGTTTCCCTTCCGGCCATCTCGTTTTCTACGTCGGGTTTTTTGGTTTCATCTTCTTTGTGGCGCGCGATCAGATGACGCGAGGCTCGATCCTGCGCCGCGTCGTGATGTTTCTGGCAGTAGCCTTGATAGTGCTCGTCGGGCTCTCGCGGGTATTTCTGGGCGAACACTGGGTTAGCGATCTTCCTGGTTCCTACCTTCTGGGGGCACTTTGGCTGGCGTTGTCAGTGAAACTCTACCGCACGTGGAAACGAGCACGCAGGCGTCCACACGATTGGTTCCTTCCTTATCGAGTGACAGAAAGATGATTGGCCCAGCCACTTTAAAAAAGACCTTCAAGCAAACGACCGGGTGGGCAACACTACTTGCTCAGCCATTCAGAGAAAGCTCTACCCAGTCGCGCGCTTCTATCTTCTATTACCATCGGGTGGCTAACCTCGGGTTCCACGACTCTAGAGTCGACGACTGGAACGTAACTCCAAAACATTTTGAAAAGCAGATTGCGGCGCTCGCTACCTTCGCCGAGATCATTCCACTCGGTGAGTTGCAGGAAGGACTTCGTTCGCGCAGCCCGCATGCTAAGCCGCTTGTGGCTCTAACCTTTGACGATGGTTACGCAAACTTTCATTCCTTCGTTCTCCCGATCCTCAAGCGATACCAGGCGCCGGCAACTGCGTTTGTGGTAACCAGCGCGATTGGCAGCAAACAACCAATGCCTTTTGATCGATGGGCCAACCGAAATTCTGATCGTGCTCCGGCGGAAACGTGGCGCCCGTTGAATTGGTCGGAATTGGAAGATTGTGCAGCTTCGGGTCTTGTTACGATCGGAGGACATTCACATCTTCATCTCAGAGGCAGTAAATGCACCATTCAACAGATGGTGGACGAGGCAGGCGAATCACATCGGCTGCTGCTCGATCACCTCGGCGAAGCGCACAGCAGTCAATACGCTTACCCGTACGGGAACACAAAGCTTCGGGATGTCTCGACTGACTACGTCGCAGCGGTTGAGGCTGCGGGTTACAAGCTTGCGGTGACGACTAATCTCGGTCTCGCAAAAGCTGATGACGATCCATACACACTCCCACGTCTTGAAGCACACATCACTGATTCGGCCGGTATCTTGAAAGCAAAAGTGCATGGCTCGATCGGACCACTCCGTTTGACAGACCACATTCGAGGCGTTTATCGCGCATGAAAACTAAAGATCGGATTCTCATCCTGGACGGACACACGAACCAGGCGCTGGCGTGTGTACGGTCGCTGGGCAAAGCAGGCTACAAGGTGGTGGTCGCGAGCCATCAACGTATGCCTCTAAGCGCATGGTCCCGTTATTCCGCGGGCTCGTTTCACCTGAAAGGACAGACAGTCGAGGCATTCAGAGCCTTGCGTGAGTGGGCCATACGCAAGGGCGTAACGATCGTGCTGCCTCTCACCGAACGCTCTTGCGTGTTATGCAATGCTGACCGAGCCGAATGGGAAAATGCTGGAGTTACTCTGGGTTGTGCGCCGGATGAGATGTTACAGGCTGCTTTCAACAAGGCCATTACAGTGCGGCGCGCTCAAGCACTCGGAGTAAGCGTACCCAGGACACTAATCCCCGAGTCTCTCGATGAAGCGCTTTCAGCGGTGAATCAGATAGGCTTCCCCTGCGTAATCAAGCCTCGCTGGAGTAACGCCTGGAACGGCAAGACATTCCTGCCAACGCAAAGTCCTACTTATGCAAACGATCGCGACCAATTACTACAGGTTTTATCAAGCCATAACGGAGAAACAAGTTGGCCTTTGCTCCAATCGTTCGTTCCGGGTCGAGGTAAAGGTGTTTTTGCTCTATGCGATCGGGGAAAGGTTGTTGCCTGGTTCGCACACGAACGTTTACGCGACACGCGGCCAACGGGTTCAAGCAGCAGTCTGCGACGTTCGGCCGCTCTTGACCCGAGACTAATCGAACCCGCCCAGAAGCTTCTTGCAGATTTCGAGTGGCATGGTCCGGCGATGGTTGAGTTTAGAGACGACGGCGTTAACCCTCCCCACCTCATGGAAGTGAACGGCAGATTCTGGGGTTCACTTCAACTCGCTATTGATTCAGGAGTGAATTTCCCGGCGTTGTGGGTATCAATTTTGAAGGGTGAAGCAGTCGAGCCAATAAGCGATTTCAAAGTGGGACAAACACTGCGCTGGCTCTCTGGCGATATCAAGCGTCTCTTTTTCATCATGCGCGGTGCCCCGACAGGTTACACGGGTGACTTCCCTTCCATCCGTCAGGGGCTCAAAGAAGTGTTTGGCCGCCAACCGGCAGGAACCCGGCTCGAAGTGGTGCGCGGAAATGATCCGCTTCCGGCTCTGGGCGAACTAATCGGCGGCATCAGAGATCTGGTTCGCTGGCGAGACCGCACCGAGGCTGCAAAGCCGGTAGTCGCTCCTGCGCTGCGCCTGGCTCCGCCCACAAACGGTCGAGGCTCGTTAATCAAGACCTCAAATGGTCATGGCAGCCAGAGTTCAATCGTCATCCGAGAAGCTACTCGCGAAGAGTTGAATCGCTGGGACGATCTGGTCATGAGCTTCGACAATTATCGGGTCTCACACAAACTCGCATGGATACATTCGCTCCAATCCACTGTTAAAGGACAGGCGCTGTTCTTGGTCTATGAAAAGTCGAATCGGATCGTCGGTTGTATTCCAGGATTTCTCACTCACATCGGCCCATTGCGGCTCTTTGGCTCACCGTTGCAGGGCTGGCAGACAGTCAGCATGGGGCCGGTGTTTGATCCAAATGCGGTCTCAACCGACGAGTTGGTTTCACCCCTGATTGATTTCCTGGAAACAAGATATGGCGTCCACCATGTTGAGATAATCAGCAGCGACTTGGACCAGCAGGTTCTGGAAGACCTCCGTTTCAGGAACGAATCTCTACCCACGTTTCGCGCACCACTCTTCCCCGACAACCAGGATCGCTCGATGCGCATGATGAAAGACAGTGCCAGGCGCAACGTCAAGCGTGCAATCAAGTTAGGCCTGGAAGTGAAGTTTGAAGAAGACGAGAGCTTTGTAGATGAACACTACGATCAACTGCGCGAAGTGTTTGCGCGCGGCGGCAACAGTCTCCCCTTCGGCAAGAAACGAGCGCTGGATTTCTTCCGCTACATGAGAGCCGGCGGAAATCTGATTGCGGTTTCGGTTTACCTGCCTAACAACGGGCCGAATATCGCCACCGGCATGTTTACGATCGAGGGACGCGAATTACTCCTCTGGATGTGGACACACCGCACCGAATACCGCTGGTACAGGCCAACGGAGTTAATGACCTGGAGCGTGATGAAGAAAGCAATGGATCTTGGATGTGACACGTTCGACTTCATGGGACGCGGCGACTTCAAAGCGAAGTTCGGTGCAGAACTCGATTTAACCAAGCATCGCTGGTCGTGGAGTCGCTACGAATGGCTAGCCATCAGCCGCACCCTCGCCGGGCGCGGTTACAAATGGCAGCAGGCCGTGCGTGGAAGAATGATCCGGAGAGTCCTGTTCAATGGTCACACCGTTTCGGAACCAGAGGGCCCGCCAGGATCCGAGCTGAAGGGAGCCGCGTAGTTTGATGTCATTCAAACCACTCGCTTGTGTGCTCGGAGACATGGACCTGGTTCGACCACTGGGAATCGCCGGCATCGACTGTGCGGTTGCGGTCCAACCCGGAGCGCCGCCTCGCTTTTCGCGTTACACCCGGGCCGTCATCGACTGGGCCAGCCCATGGGAAGAAGCCGACACGTTGGTTCGAAACCTTATCGACTTCGGGAAGACTCAGTCAGAAGCACCAGTACTGTTTTACGAATCGGATGGTGAGCTTCTGCTAGTGTCAAGATATCGGAAGCAATTAGGTGAAGTCTTTCGATTCGTTGTTCCGGACCAAACGCTGGTCGAGAATCTGGTCGATAAAGAACGGTTCCAGGAACTAGCCATTCGTTTATCTCTGCCAGTTCCCCCAGCGCGGCGTCTTCACCCCGAAGGGGAATTCGATACCGAAACACTAGATCTGCAATACCCAGTCATCATCAAACCGTTGACCCGTCGTCCTGAGCTATGGCGAGCGGTTACACCGGAAGGAAAAGCGTTAAGACTTAACAGCGCGGCTGAATTGGCCCGGCTTTGGCCGAAGTTGGCAGCTTCGGGCGTTGAGGTGTTGGCCCAGGAATTAATTGATGGGCCCGAGACACGCATTGAGAGTTATCACGTGTACGTCAATGACCAGGGCGAAATCGTCGGTGAGTTTACCGGTCGAAAGATTCGCACATTTCCCGTTGACTATGGCGACAGCACCGCGCTGATTACGACGGATGCGCCCGATGTTTTGTCACTAGGACGTGAACTAGTCCATCGGATTGGTCTGCAGGGGGTGGCGAAGTTTGATTTCAAGAGAGCCGCGGACGGAACTCTGTTCTTGCTCGAGATAAATCCGCGCTTCAACTTGTGGCATCACCTTGGAGCACTGGCAGGAGTGAATCTGCCGGCTTTAGTTTTTAGCGATTTGACAGGCCAACCTCGACGCGACAACGGTCCTGCGAGCGCGGGTCTGGCATGGTGTCGAGTGTGGCAAGACGTTCAAGCCGCAAAGGCACTGCAGATTCCCCTACGGACATGGCTCGCATGGGCTTTCCGGTGCGATGCAAAACGACTGCTGGCGTGGAACGATCCGAAGCCATTTGTGTTTGCGGGTTTTTGGCGAGGGGCGCAGGCAATCCGTTCCAGGATCAGCAGAAAGGCTTCCCATCTGGTGACCTCAGCTATTCAACCAGACCTTGGAAGCAAAACAGTTATTGGGGCATCAAAATGATGGACCAGGAATCTCGGGGAGGGGTATGAACATGAATCCAATTCGCGTTTTGATGGTTACTTCAGAGTGGCCTAAACCGGGCGTTAACGTTACCTCGCACTTCATCAAGCGGCAGGCCGAGTTCCTCTCAGCCGCAGGAGTCGACGTCACCGTATTCGCCTTCAAAGGTGGCAAGAATCCTTTCAACTACATGAAGAATTGGGTTCGTCTCCAGACCAAGGTGCGCCGCGAGAAGTATGACCTGGTCCACGCCCAGTTTGGTCAAAGCGGATTGCTGGCGTTGCCAAAGCGGTTGCCATTGGTGGTCACGTTCCGCGGCAGCGATTTGCTCGGCACGGTAAGCGATAAGACCAGGCGACATCTAAAAGTCAGCGCCCTGCACAAATTCCTGAGTCGTCAGGTTGCGGCCCATGCAGACGCCGTCATCGTCGTAGCTGAGCACATGAAGTCGCAGCTCCATGCTTCAATCGATTCACATGTAATCCCTTCGGGACTCGACCTGAAGCTTTTCCGGCCAACGGAAAAACGAATCGCGCGCACTCGATTGGGTTTGCCACAGGACGAGAAGCTGGTTCTGTTCGTCGGCCGCACTAACCACGGTCGCAAACGGGGCTACCTTGCACAGCAGGCGGTAGAAATTCTGAACAAGTCGCTAACAGCAGAACTCATAATCGCGTGGGCCATTCCCCACACCGACATTCCACTCTACATGAGCGCCTGCGATGTGCTCGTGTTTACATCGATGCAGGAAGGCTCGCCGAACGTAGTGAAGGAAGCCCTCGCATGTAACCTCCCGATAGTGTCAGTTCCGGTTGGTGACGTGGAGTCGAGGATAAAAGGGGTGGAAGGCTGTGAACTTTGCAGCGACGACAATCCCGAGACCATAGCTGCCGCGCTGAATCGCGCGCTGGTAAGGGGTGGCCGGATCAACGGTCGGGAAACGGTGCTCGGCCTCGACGAAAACATCACCACTGAACAAGTAATGAACATTTATCAGTCAGTACTGACCGGACGCAAAGCTCCGGCAGCTCTGAAATTGATACGACGTGCCTCAGTAAGCCGTTAACGAGGCTGTTAGTCATCGAAGTTCGTAAGTCGTAATCAGACATGAGACCTAAGACTCACTAACCACAGAAACCCACAATCCAGGAAGAAAGAAGCTGGGAGACGCTGAAGAGCGTTTTCCGGCTTTTTTAATCCCCTTTTCTTCGGAGAAGATCAATGCAACCACATCCTATTCCACGCTCGAAATCAGTTACTCGACGTCAACAAACCAGTTTTGCTCAGAGCGCCACCAGACTGAGTCCGGTCCAGAGACCGTTCCATGAAGTCGCGACAAATTTTTCAGCGCGCGACTTTGCCGGAGTGGAATCAGATCGCGAAGAGTTTAGCGCCGGCGATTTTGGATCGATGGACTTCGCGCTTCCCGACATCATGGACGCGAGAGTCTTTCGATTAACAGGTGCACGGCTTGCTGCCGGCGAAGCATCCTACCAGCAGCGATCGTTCTATCAGATCGGGAAACGAAGTCTCGACGTCAGCGTTGCTTTTCTCTTGTTGCTTGCGGTCAGTCCGGTCTTAATGGTGCTCGCGGTGCTGGTAAAACTGAGTAGCACGGGGCCAGTCTTCTTTGCGCACCGGCGACTAGGCCGAAACGGCAAAGAGTTTAACTGCCTCAAGTTTAGGACGATGATTGCTAACGCCGAGGAGCGTCTTAAGAAAGATCCTGAGCTGCGTAAAAGATTTGAAGAAAAGTTTAAGCTCGAAGACGATCCTCGGATCACGCCGCTGGGTGCTTTTCTTCGCAAGACTAGCCTTGATGAGTTACCCCAACTCTTTCACGTGTTGAGTGGCGAGATGAGCCTGGTAGGACCACGCCCCATCGTTGAAGGTGAACTCAACAAGTACTCCATCTATTCCAACAAGCTTTTGAGTGTAAGACCTGGTCTGAGTGGGCTATGGCAGGTGTGTGGTCGCAGCGACACTACCTATCCGCAGCGCGTAATGATGGACATGCATTACATCGATCACCGCTGCTTCAGCCTGGATCTCAGGCTGCTGCTACTTACTGCCTCAGCCGTCATCAGGAAGAGCGGGGCCTGCTAGCCACCGGATAAACCGTCTATTTAGAGCATTTCGCGGGAGTCGGAGGGGTATTGGACATTTATAAAAGCCATCAAAGCTTGTTTCCAGGAACCGAGGTTCCGGGGTCAACAGGCACAGGGCGCCCCAGCATTCGATTCAGGAACAAGGCTATCGCGTGGGACCGCCGCACCAACTCAAGCGACAACCATGCGTATCCTGTTTGTAACTCAAATCTTTCCGCCCGAAATGGGGGCACTGCCAAATCGGCTATATCCGTTTGTTCGGCAACTGGTGGCTGGAGGGCACAAAGTCGCGGTTGCGACGGGCATGCCGAATTACCCTCGCGGCGTCGTTTTTCCGCAATATCAGGGCAAGCGTTCGATGCGCGAAGAGGTGGATGGCTACACGATCTTCCGGCGCTCCTCGTATACGGCTCCACGAAACCAATCCAAGTGGTCCCAATTACGAAACTATCTGAGCTTTATCCCAGCCGCATTACTAGCCGGTCTCCGAGCGGGAAAACTGGATGTGGTCTTCGTCACTTCCCCGCCGCTCTTCAGTGTGGTCCCGGCTATCCTCCTGGCAAAACTGCGAGGCGCCAAGTTAATCCTTGACGTGAGGGATCTATGGCCCGACGAGCTCATAACTTACGGCGGTTTTCGCGAGGGGTCCTTGCCGGTGCGAGTGCTACGAATAGTTGAGCGCTGGGCTTATCGAAATGCCGACTGTGTCGCCGCGACGACTGACGCCATCATCGATGCAGTGATCGAGCGAGGCGTGGCACGCAACAAAACGTTCTTACTGCCTAATGGTGCTGACCTCGAGATCTTCAGTCCTCTGCCCGGTGATAATCCGATTTCGCGTGAATACAATTTTGGAGATCGGTTCGTCGTAATGTATTCGGGCTTGTTTGGAATCAAGCACAGCCTGGAAGTCCTATTGGAAGCCGCTAACAAGTTGAGAGATCGGAAGGACATTGTTTTCTTCTTACTTGGAAATGGAGCGCGCAAAGATGCGTTGCTGAGTCAGGTCGAAGAAATGAAATTGACCAACGTAATCTTCGGCGATGAACGAGTGGTTAGCGAAGTACCTTCGTTGCTCGCCCGTGCGGACGTTTGCTTTGCCGCGGTGCGGCCCGAGCCTTATCCCAAAAAAGTTATTTCTGTAAAAGTCTTTGAGTACCTGGCTTGCGAGAAGCCGGTCGTAGGAGCCTTAAGCGGCGAGAGTGCACGCGTTCTCGATGAATCGGGCGGCGGGATAGTGGTGCCTCCTGGTGACTCAAGCGCTACCGCGGATGCGATCTTACATCTATACGTGAACCCGAAATTGCGAACCACGATGGGGACCACCGGGCGGCGTTACGTCGATCAGCATTACTCTCGTTCAGCCTGGGCCATGCGTCTGGAAAAGAGGATCAACGCGGTGTACTGGTCTGGAGAAAGGGACCGCCGGTCCGTACCGCGCCCATCGGTTTATGATTCGCCCCTAACTACCTAATATGCGACTTGCTGTTTTCACCAGTAAATATCCAGCCCGAGTGGCGACCTTTTTTGAGCGCGACATGCGTGCGTTGCTCGAAGCAGGAGTTGAGATAGATGTATTTCCCATCTATCCGCTCGATTCCAGTATGTGGGACTACTCCCACGGAACGCTTAACGAGGAAGTGCTCTCGCGTGACAAGATTCATCACCTCGGTTTGGCTGAAGCCCTACTGGCGATGAGGCCATACCCTGTCAAGAAGCTGGCCACCTTCATTCGCGACCTGGCAGTGACGACGACTGCGGCAATCAAATACGGTCCTGGTCCATTCGCAAAAACCAGTTATGCCGTCGCCAAAGCATGGGCGTGGGCGCAGAAAAATGGGAAAGAGTATGACCACGTGCTCGCCTACTGGGGTAACTACGCAGCCACTAGCGCATACGCGTTTCACCGTCTGCTCGACAAGCCTATTCCTTTATCGATCTGGCTGCATGCCGGTGCAGATTTGTATGACACGCCGGTGTACTTAAGACAAAAGCTACTTTATGCCGATCAGATCGTGACCTGCTGCGCCTTCAACCGTAAGTTCTTAGCCGAACATCACGCCGACATTTTCCCTGCTATCTCGGAAAAGATTCACGTCTGCTATCACGGACTCGACTTTCCCGATTTCCCATATCGCCCCGAAGGACGCGAGTCGCACAGGATTGTGGCGGTGGGACGTTTGTCGAAGGAAAAAGGCTTTAGCTATCTCCTGCGCGCATTGCACCAGCTAATCAGCAATGGAACCAACGTCGAACTCGAACTTGTCGGAGACGGTGAAGAAGCGGCTGCTTTGAAGAGGCTGGCTGAAGACTTACAGATCGCTGACCGAGTAACTTTCAGCGGCTGGCTTAAGTTCGAAGGCGTAAAGAAGGCGATTGGTAACGCTACCATCCTGGTCCATCCATCCGATGGCTTGGGCGATGGTCTGCCCAATGTGATCCGCGAAGCGATGGCGCTAGGCACTCCCGTCATAGCATCCGACATCGCCGGCATTCATGAAGCGCTGGATGATGGCAATTGTGGGATGTTAGTTCCACCAAGAGATGTGCAATCCCTCGTCACCGCGATCAAATCATTGTTATCCAATTCCGAACAGAGACTGATCTTTGCCGAGCGAGCCCGAAAACGCGCCGAGGATAAGTTTGACATGTGGCGGAATGGCAGAAGCCTCGCTGCCCTACTGCGCACCGCCAGACGAAGACTGCCCTCTGATCTTCGAAATGCGGTTCAACCCGGAATTGGCGAAAGCAGTCCTGAATCACAAGCGGCCGGCATGATGGTCGCATCTGATTTCTCTCGCTGATAACACTTAGCCACTCATGAGTGCCGCCCTACTGAACATCTACCATCGCCTGCCCGCGTGGATGCGATCCAGTGCCGTAAGGCTTCATGGACTGCATCTCCGTTCATGGCGATTCGGTCCTGAGACTCCGAAGCTCATGCAGGAGGCCGAGGAGCGTGACCACTGGACTCATGCACAATGGGAAGAATGGAGACAGGAACGACTTTCAAGTGTTCTTCATCGAGCGGCAACACGTGTTCCCTATTATCGTGAGCTCTGGGCCGAGAGACGACGTCAAGGCGATCTCTCGAGTTGGACGGAACTCGAAAACTGGCCAATCCTGGATAAAGAAGCTGTCCGCAGCCGTCCTCGCGACTTCGTCGCCGACGATTGCGATCCGAAGCGGATGTTTTACGGCCACACAAGTGGAACAACTGGAACTCCTATTGACTTGTGGCGCAGCCGCACCACGATGCGAACGCTCTACGCGTTATCAGCATCGCGAACTCGCGGGTGGCACGGAGTCGAGAATAATGATCGTTGGGCCAAGCTTGGCGGACAGGTCGTAACACCGGGTCATCAGAAAGAACCGCCCTTCTGGGTCTGGAACGGCGCGCTCAACCAGCTCTACATGTCGACCTACCACCTGGCCCCGAATCTAATTGGCCACTATCTCGATGCCCTAGTGGCGCACCGGATCGAGTACTTATTTGGATATACCTCATCCGTCTTCGCGTTGGCCCAGGAGATGGTCCGGCTGAAACGAACCGATATCAAGCTAAAGGTCGTCATTACTGAAGCCGAGCCACTCTTCCAACATCAACGACGCGTCATCGAAGAGGCATTCCAATGCTCTGTCAGAGAGACCTATGGGATGGGCGAGCAAGTAACCGCGGGCAGTGAATGTGGATCCGGGACTTTGCATCAGTGGCCCGAGATTGGTCACGTCGAAGTTCTTGGAAAAGGGGGTATGGTCGGGGATGGCGAGTTTGGAGAACTGGTGTGCACAAGTTTGCTCAACTCCGACATGCCGCTCATCCGGTACCGCGTGGGTGATCGCGGACGTCTCCTGGTTGATTCCCCTTGTGATTGCGGACGGGGACTTCCCGCCATCGAGGTTGTCGAAGCGGGCAGTTACGATCTGCTAATCACGCAAGACGGCCGGCGAATTCTCGGACTCGAAGATGTCTTCTTCAACACTCCAATTCGCGAGGCACAAATTGTTCAGGAACGATTGGACCTGATTCGTGCTCGCTACGTGCCGGCGGCGGGCTTCACCGCAGAGTCTGCTCGCTCAATCGTTAAGGCCGTTCAGGCCAGAATGAAAGGCGTCGAAGTAATTCTCGAACCGGTTGGCGAAATCCCTCGCGCTGCGAATGGCAAGTTTTGGCTTCAAGTTTGTAATGTGCCTGACGCCGAGATTCAAGCGGTGCTAGCTGCCAGCCGCGAAGTCGCTCCAAATCCCCAGTAGGACTTCCCTCGGCGCAGTGGCGCCCGATCACAGCATTCGTGCAAGAAACATCACGCGGAGCGATTCCATTAGCACCGCGGCTTTAGCCCGGTGAAAAGAGGAAGCGCCTATGCTGGATGGTCGGAAGAAAAATGGTCGAGCGCCGAAGGTGCGGCAGACTGCGTTTACAGCGTAAACGAATGCCGGCCCTCCCGGGCCTCGATTTCATTTCGAACTCTGATCCACGGCCTTACGGCCGCGGCTACTGACTGTCGCGCCTTCGGCGCTGTTCACGTCGTCATCACCGGGCTAAGCCGCGGTGCTAACGAAATCGCTTCGCGGCGACACGCTATCGCACTTTTTGTGTAAAGCCATCCAGAGGCGATTCCTCGTCGCTGGCATGGCCTCCGATTTTCTTCCTCTAAACTCCAATGAAAAGATTTAAGCTGGCTGCGCTCACGGCCTTCGCCCTGCCTTTCCCGCTCCTGGCTGTCATGTTAAGCGTGCACTGTCACGGCGCCGGCTTCCCGGCCAGTGGTCCGGAAGACTCCGATCTCTCAATCGAGCACCCCGGCTCTCGTGTTTCAGTAGCCGCCGGCCAGTCAATAACAAGCCTGATGTTGGGTCCGGCTGTTCTACAGGGCGGCGAAGGTTCAACTGGAACAATATCGCTGCGTTATCCAGCTCCTGCCGGCGGACTCGTCGTCTCGCTACAGAACAACGATAAAGGGAAGCTAGACCTTCCCGCTCAGGTCGTCGTTGCTGAGGGCAAGACGACCGGGAAGTTTCACTTAAGCACGCGCCCGGTCAGAGACTTGGTCTCACTCAATATATCTGCGACTTACCAGAATGCCTCCGCAACAACGCTAGTCACCCTCCTGCCGGCAAGCAACCGTCAATGGTTTGCGTCCTCCGGCGGAACCCGAGCAGGAAACGGATCCAGGGAATCACCGTGGGATCTGGCAACCGCGCTCCAACATGGCCCACGTCGCAGTGACATTCGACCGGGCGACACGATCTGGCTTCGAGGCGGAGTATATAAAGGGACTTTCGTGAGCTTGCTGAGCGGCACGGAGAGTCGCCCAATCATTGTGCGTTCAATGCCCGGTGAACGGGTGGTGATTGACAAAGCCGAGGTCAATGCCGAGAAGCAACCAGCGCTAAAAGTAAAAGGATCATGGGTTTGGTTTTGGGGGATCGAGATTACGAATTCAAGCCCAGATCGACGAAGAAACAGCCCATACACGGGTCGGGATCAACCGTGGCGAGGTTCAGGAGCAGATGTCTACGCTCCTCACGTGAAATTCATCAACATGATCTTTCACGACAATGGCCAGGGAATCTGGGATAAGCAGGATATGACTGAGATTCACGGCTGCCTGTTCTATTACAACGGCAACAATAAGCGTGAGCATGGTCTATATATCGGCAATCGAACCGGTACCAAATACGTTACCGATAATATTCTTTTCGCCCAGGGCGGTTACGGCATCCTGTCGCATTCAGACTCCTCGGCAAGTTCTCAAAAAGGATTGCACCTTGAGGGTAACGTGAGCTTCAACAACGGCGTCCTCACTCAAGATGATCAGAAAACTGGAAACCTTCAAGTCGGAGGCGTCCAGGGAGAAGCGGCCGAAAGGATCGTCGTAAAGAACAATTACATCTACAACACGGCGACTAACGCCTCCAGCAAGAACGTCGGTATCCGGCTTGGTTATGAGGATCATGCAAATCGAGATGTCGAACTAGTCAATAACTACATCGTTAGTCGGACGCCTCTCTTGCTTTGGTGGTGGCAGAGCGCCAGGGTCGAAGGTAACACTCTCTATTCAACTGGTGGCGATCTGGTTGAGCTGCGAACGCCTGAAGGTTTTAGCCACTCGAGTTACAAATGGAATTTCAATAAGTACTTCTCGGTAGGCGGAGGGGCCGCTTCCTTTGTTGGCGACGATCAGGCGTACGGGTTTACGCGCTGGCGTCAATCAACTCAACTGGACCAGCAAAGCCAGCTAATGCCCAATAGCAGACCTGAAGGTGCACAGATCTTCATTCGTCCCAACCGATACGAGCCGGGCCGAACCCACATCGTCGTCTTTAACTGGATCGACAGCGATCAGATCGCAATCGACGTTGACGGAATTCTGAAGCCAGGAACTTCATACGAAATACGAGATGCGCAGAATTATTTCGCTGCGCCAGTTATGCGTGGGATTTACAAAGGTGGTCAGCTCGTGTTGCCGATGAAGCTGTCAAACGTTTCAACGCCGATAGGAAACGTTGAGCGTCAGCCGCGGCACACATCGTCAGAGTTTGGCGTATTTGTATTACAGACTCTGCCAGTCAACCTGGCCCGTTAAGCTCTTGAGATTAAAGCCAACTCCTTGGAGCGCCGCCTCGTCGGCGCTTTGGTCGCGCGAGCGCTTCGCGCCGCGCTGTCTTATAGATGTAGTACTGACCGCTTCATGAAGCCTTTTAGCTCATCAAGCTGCGACACAGGCGCAGCTGGCCAAAGCGCCGACAAGGCGGCGCACTCCAAGGAGTTGGCTGTAATCTAAAGTTATGACACTTCCTTTAGGTTTTCTGGAACTCACTCGTCACATGCTTTGACTTCCAGTTTTCGTCGGCTGCCGGTTCTTCAGTTAAGTGCGATCCTTTTTGCAGAACGACGTTGATTATTATGGAAAGTTCGAGCCATTCCTTATTTCAATGTCACATACAGTTCCACCGATGTGCCAGTTCCGGCTAAAGGTTCTTTGAGGTTTTGCCGGAAAGACGGAAAGAAAGCGAACCCCGGTAATGTAATCGAAACTGGGCTGGCGCTTTTCCACTAAAAACTTTTTTCAGTGCCTGGTTGCCCACCGGACACCTGGAAGGATCCAATTATGCGAATCACTGCACCGGGTTTACTCAAATCGTTATCACTCGGCCTGCTCGCGTTAGTCCTCTTCGCGGGAAGCCAAAGTACAGCTAAGGCTGATGAGGTGTTGATTACTGGCTTCACGAATGCGTGTTTCCCGACAGCGGCAAACCCGTGCCAGCCAATCGACAACCCAAATCCCCACTCGCCCTTGCCGTCGTTGCTTGGCTTGTCGTATCAGAACAGTAGGTTCCAGGGTGTAACGGCCAACGGCTTCCTCGCCTTTGGTGGAAACCCCGCGCCCCTGCCAACGCAAGGCACGAATAACTTTGGCCAATTCTTCCTTGACCCGACAATAGCGGCGAGTTACGACGGCGCTGAACTCCGTCTTCGCGTCACGTTTACCGCGCCACAAGGAATGACCGATCCTTCGCGAGTATTCTCGGCCGACATCCTGGGCACAGTCAGGTCCGATGAAAGCGGTGGCGTGAGAATCGATTTCAGCCAGGACATTAACCAGTCAGGCGTCCTGTTTACATTCAACGATCTTAACTGCGAACCGAATCCGCTGCCGGCCCATGCGCCTCCGGGACAACAGGTAACCTGCGGCGAGGGTTCATTCCGACTCCGACTTAACGATCTGTCGATTAATCCAGGACAGACCGCCGCACTTACCGGTGACATCTTCTCAGCGCAGCAGACTCCAGTGCCGGAGCCGGCTACGCTTCTACTTCTCGGAAGCGGTTTGTCCGGGATCGCTGCGCTACGGAGACGCCGTCGCAAAGCGAGTCTTAAAGACTAAACAAAACCGATTTCCTCCTGTTGATTATTTGGCCCCTCGCGTAGTTCCCGCGAGGGGCCCTTTTTATTTCTATTCAACTCCTTGGAGTGCGTCCCGACAGGTCGGGACGCTTTGGCCCGCGCGCCCTGTGTCACAATCGCGGGTTACGATGAGTGGATGCTTGCGCAAAGTGCACTCTACCTTCTGGTAACATTGTTGCTGACTCGCACGTTGAGTAGCCTCAATACGAGCGTTAGCCAAACTCAGCAAGCGCATCTATGATGTCGCGCATTAATCATGTCAACCAAGCCAACACTAACCGTATCGTCGACCGCTGAGATTCGCGCCAACTTCCCTGCACTGGATCGTTTGCATAACAACCTTCCAGTTGCCTACTTCGACGGACCAGGCGGCACGCAAGTTCCAAGGTTTGTGGGCGAGGCAATGTCGGATTATCTCTATCACCACAATGCAAATACTCATTGGGCCTACCCAACGAGTGAAGAGACTGATGCCGCGATCGAAGCTGCGCGAGAAGCGTGCGCTGATTTCGTAAACGCCAGTCCCGGAGAAATTGCGTTTGGGGCCAACATGACAACGCTGACGTTTCACTTGTCCCGAACGCTGGGTGCTCAATACGGGCGCGGCGACGAGATCGTCGTCAGTGAGCTCGATCACCATGCGAATATCGCCCCCTGGCGTCGATTAGCTATCGAACGCGATGTTGAAGTAAAAACCGTTCGCATGATTCCCGAGACCGGCCAACTAAACTGGGACGAGTTCGAACGGAGCGTAACGACGAACACGAAAGTCGTCGCGATCGGCGCTGCATCAAATGCTCTGGGAACGATCAATGATCTTAAGCGAGCAACCGCCATGGCCCGTTCAGTGGGTGCACTTGTCTTTGTCGATGCCGTCCATTTCGCGCCGCATTCACTGGTTGATGTGCGCACGCTCGACTGCGATTTCCTCGCGATGTCTGCGTATAAGTTTTATGGACCACATATCGGAATCTTGTTTGGCAAACATGAATTACTGGAATCGCTGGACTTTCCAAAGCTGGAGCCAGCGCCAGACTCAGCGCCGGAGAAAGTAGAAACTGGCACCCAGAATCAGGAGGGCATGGTAGGCGCTGGAGCAGCAATTGATTTCCTGGCTTCGCTCGCCGCGGGTGAATCGCGTCGTGCGCGTTTGCAGGCTGCTTATGATGAATTACATGGCCGGAATTCCCTGCTTACGAAGCGACTTTGGGATGGATTGAAATCAATAGCCCGAGTTCGCCTCTACGGTCCTCCGCCTGACTTACCTAGGACACCGACCATCTCGTTCACCGTCGATGGGATCACTTCGACAAATGTCGCTCGTCAACTTGCAAGGCGTGGATTATTTCTGTCTCACGGGGATTTTTATGCAGCGACAATTCCGGAACGTTTAGGACTTGGCGAGGAAGGTTTAGTGCGGGCGGGTTGCGCTTGCTATACGACTGAGCAAGAGATCGATCGGCTCATCGAAGGAGTAACAGAGTTAGTCTAAAGTCCAAGGTCCAGGTCCAATGTACAGAGTCATTCAAGGAGTTCAGGATTCAAGTAGGATGAAGCCAACGCCTTGGAGTGCAACGCCTTGGAGTGCGCCGCCTTGTCGGCGCTTTGGTCAGCTGCGACTGGGTCGCAGCTTGACGGTCAAGAGACTTCTGAAAGCTCAATAGTTTTTGGGGATAGAGCGCAGCGCCGAGCCGCGGCGCTACCAAAGCGCCGACAAGGCGGCGCACTCCAAGGAGCTGCCTAACACCTACCTCGTCGCGCAAGCCGCAAGCTAAAGCTTGTACTCTGAACACCTGTAGTCAAGCTTGTTGATTTACCTTCTAACCGCATTAATGAAGTCTGCCAGTAGTCCGTACGCGGTGCTTTGAAGATTTGGCCGGTGTGAAGTAATCGTCAAGCCAGGCATCATGTCCAATTCGAAGTGAATCGCTAACGACGTTCCCCTTACATTTCCCAACGGTTCAGTCATCGCTATTTGTTCCGGGCGAACAGTCGCAATCAGCTTTCCATTCTCCGACTGCCGCGTCCGTGCAATCAGTTTATAAGGTTTCCCTTCTGCCTTTGCCTTCTGCACTTGCGCCGGAGTCAGCCCACGAATTCCTTCCCTACTTACGTCGCTCGGTTTGGTTGGGACGCGCATCAGCACATTAGCCAACGCGCAGATCTTCACTGTTGAATCCCACCCATCGACATCGTGACTGGGATCAGTTTCTGCAATGCCCAACTCCTGCGCAGTCTTTACCCCTTCGTCGAAACTTCGCCCCGCTTCCATCGTTTCGATAATCACGTTTGTAGTTGAGTTAAACGCCCCGCTAAACGCGCGCAACTTTGCAGCGGGCAGGCATTCACGAAACAGCGAGAAGACAGGGGCACTGTCAAGCACGGTTGACTCAAAGAACAACCGTTTCCCCACTGCGTTGGCGAGATTACTCAGTTCTTCGTAACCGTGCACGATCGCTCCCTTATTCGCCGTCACCGCGTGTGCGCCAGATTGCAGAGCAGCGCGTAGGTAATCGATCGCCGGTTGGCCAGTTTCAGGATTAAGTGAGGTTGTTTCAAAGACAACGTCCGGTCTTGCGGCCGCAAGCCATTCGTTGATGTCATTACAGCGCGCCGCTGTTGGAAACTCAGTTGCCGTAGCTAACGGTGTTCCTTCAAATCCCTCCCCGTCGGCGAGCCAACCAATCCTGCGGCTGGCAATGCCCGTCACTCGCCATTCGATCCCATGGTTTTCTCGTAGGTCGACAGATTTCGAAACCAACAAACGCACGAGAGCGCGACCCACGTTGCCAAACCCAACAAAGCCAAGATTGTATTGTGTCATCCCTACCTAATGAGCTTCGCCGCAGTTTATACTGCTCACACATCGCGAAGCAGTGTTGAGTAATTCTTCAGCCAGTAACCATCAAGTAGCAACTGACAACGGACCACTGACTACTGACAACCTTCATTGAATGAAACAATATCACGATCTCCTAAAATCGATTCTCGCAAACGGCAAAGAGCATCAGGACCGCACTGGCGTCGGAACACTTTCCCACTTCGGCCACCAAACTCGCTTTGACCTGCGCGAGGGATTCCCAATTGTTACCACCAAGAAAGTCCCCTTTCGATGGGTAGCCGAAGAATTGTTCTGGTTTCTTTCCGGCGACACTAACGAAGCGAACCTGCGCGCCAAGGGCGTAGACATCTGGGCCGAGTGGGCCGACGAAGAACATACCAGCCGCTTCAACCGCGAACAGGGCGATCTCGGCCCTGTCTATGGATATCTTTGGCGTTCCTTCGGTGGAAACTATCCGGAGCACAACGGCATAGATCAGATCGCCAGATTAATCGCCGAAATCGAAAAGAACCCAAACTCAAGACGTTTGATCGTAACCGGATGGGATCCCCGACAAGCCGACAATGTCGACTTACCGCCCTGCCACACCTTGTTCCAGTTTAAGGTTGAGGCTAACCGCACGCTTCATTGCCAACTTTACCAACGCTCTGCCGATGCTTTTCTCGGCGTACCGTTTAATATCAGTTCCTACGCGCTACTGATGCACATGGTGGCCCATGTCTGCGATCTGAATGTCGGGGATTTCGTCTACACCCTGGGCGATTATCATATCTTTAGTCACATTCGAAACGGTATGAGTAAGAATTAATCTATGCTGCTCAATAAGATATAGCTTTCATGTGTATCCGTAGAGTACGGATGCAAAATTGGGCTTCAGAAAAACTTGAAATTCATGATTTGAAACGACATCGATGAAACAATATCAGGAGCTTCTCAGGGAGATTATTCAAAGCGGATTGCCGAAGAGCGACCGCACAGGAGTGGGTACTCGATCAGTATTTGGCCGCAGTATGCGGTTCGATTTGAGTGACGGATTTCCACTTATCACAACTAAGAAGGTGCACCTCAAGTCAATCATTTACGAGCTGCTTTGGTTTCTCCGGGGTGAAACAAATATTCGGTATCTCAACGAACACGGTGTCAGAATATGGAATGAGTGGGCTAACGAGGACGGAGAACTAGGACCAGTCTACGGTCGTCAATGGAGAGCTTGGCAGTCGGCCGATGGAAACACAATAGACCAGATCTCAAACGTAATAGATTCCATCAGGCGAGATCCCGACAGTCGACGCCTTATTGTTAGCGCCTGGAATGTCGGAGAACTAAAGAAGATGGCTCTTCAACCTTGCCACGTTCTTTTTCAGTTTTACATAGGCGCCGGGAAGTTGTCATGTCAGCTATACCAGAGGAGTGCTGATGTCTTCCTTGGTTTACCGTTCAACATAGCATCTTACGCTTTGCTTACTCATATGATCGCTCAACAATGCGATTTGGCTGTGGGTGACTTTCAGATCGTGACTGGCGATACGCATTTGTACGAAAACCATTTAGCCCAAGCAGAGCTGCAACTCACCAGACAGCCACTCCCTTTGCCACAGTTAGAGATCACTCGACGTCCCGCGACGATCTTTGACTACACGTTCGAAGACTTTCACATCGTCAACTACCAGTTCCATCCTCATATCCCTGCTACTGTAGCTGTTTAGCGTCCACCCACCGCTAATTAGACTGCACCGTGGCTATAGAAATGTTGTGTAAAATTGTGCAATATAGGTGCACCTCAAAAAGGGTATGGATTTTACCCATTGCCACAATGCCGAACTGGTCATAATTAACCTTTTGAACACAACGCAAAGTATTGGGGCGAGAGTTCCGACAGGTATGAGAATGAAGGCGAGGACGTGACAAAAATCAAATGCCCGAATCCTCAACCGATAAACAATGGTCGGAAGGTTTTGACAAACTACTAGACTGGCTCGATCACGATCGTCGGCGCGCCGGGGAGAAGTATGAAGAAATCCGACGGTCGCTCATTAAAGTTTTCACTTGGCGGGGATGTTCGGATGCTGAGGACCTCGCCGATGAAACTATCGACCGCGTCGTTAAGAAAGTGCCCGACTTGGTTAAGACGTACGAAGGCGATCCTGCGAGGTATTTTCATGGAGTCGCAAAATACTTGCTTATGGAATATCAACGACGGCTTCGTGCGCGCTCCGAAACACATGAGCCTTCCCAAGATTTTCAGGTTGTAGTTGAACAGGCAGAGGAACGTGCAATCCAAGAAACTCGGTACGATTGCCTTGATAAATGCTTGCAAATACTCAGCCCCGATCAAAGAGAAATCTTTATAGAGTATTATCAAGCCGCCAGGACCAGATCTACTAAGCAAATGGCCGCCCAACTTGGGCTTACTATTCCTAGATTAAGGCTTCAGGTTCATAGGATTAGCAGCAATCTTCAGAGATGCGTTAATATTTGCATGAAACAACGAATCATACATCACCAACATTCTGAGCCTGAGAACTAGTGACCACATCAGACAATTTACAAGAAGAGCAAGTTATTCGGGCATACTTTCTTGGTGATCTCAGGCCACCAGAACAGGATCGGATCGAAGAACGATTGCTCATTGATCGTGACTTCTTTGAAACCTCGCTAGTAGTCGAGGATGAGATCCTTGATGCTTATGCACTCGGCTTACTATCTGAGCAAGAGCAGAGAAAACTGGAGAGAAGCTTTCTAGCCAGTCCCCAACAGCTCCATAAACTAGCGTTCGTCAAAACGCTTGAGCAATATGTTTCAGAGCATGACAGATCGAAATTCCGCTATCAGGCCGTTACGCCCACGAGCCCTTTCGAGTCCCTGATTCCCAGGTTATTAGGTCAACATAAGCCACTCAACAGCGACCGCTCTTCTGTCGCATTGGAAGATCACAACGACAAATGGGAGCGTTTACTACGAGAGGCTCATGCAAATCGCGAGTTACTTGCAACGATCATGGCGCATGATTGGTGTGGGCTAGCAATACTCGTTGTGAGTAAGTCTCCGGCCAACCCGATCTCGCGGGAAGATATCGCTTTGACCCTGGAGTTCGATGAGATCCTCATAGATGAAACGCTCGAAAGATTACTTCAAACGGGGTTAATAACTCAGTCCGAAAACAATTTCGCATGTTCTCCGCTAGGTGAGAATGTATTAGAGAGCGTTCAAACAATATTTACAAAAACTCCTTGATATCAAGCCGCGTAGAATCAAATGTCATTCAGAGATCGCTTCAAGAACTTGACGCATATCGCGGAGGCTTGCGATTTAAGCATTCTCGTGTGGGGACCGAGTGAGGGAGTCGATGCGCACTATCAGAAGAGACTAAAGATACAAAGGGAAATCAGAACCTATTTCCGTAACGCAGACGTGGTTTTTAGTGAGAATTTGAACCTTGCGGAGAGTATTAGCGGCTCAGAACGACTAACTATTCCTGAACAGGAGCTATGGCACTTGGCGGCATGTGACGTTTGTGTGGTCTTGGATACTTCCAAGGGAGCGGGTGAAGAGATCGCACACTTTGTGGGATCGTATTTGGCGCATAAGCTGCTCATTCTGACGCATGAGAAATACGAAGACTCCAGCAGCTTTCCTCGAGCCATACGCCAAAACCAGAATCAGTTATTCTATTCAGATCTCCAATACGAATCGTGCAGTTTGGTGGATGCAGTCCTGACTCGCGTTAGAACGGTGGCACTTGGTAAGCTCTTTCGAATGCGTGTGTGAGGTCCAACCGCTAAGGTAAGCACAGTTTGTTGTTACTTCTTATCACATCCCATTAGATGGATTTGGCCTGAGAGCAAGTAACTTCAATTTTCTCGCCTCTCAAGGACATCAGCAGTCCAGGCGAGCGAACAGAGCAAGGCCAGCTGTGGGGCCTGTTCGAGGCGGTCTGCCCACTCAATAAGTTTTTCTAAAGTAAGAGTTTGCTGGCTATCAAAGTCCGCACAAGGCATTATCACTTCATGAAGGCGAGGCAAGGTTTCCGCCATTTCAATTAGAGCTGGCCGATCCTGAAGTTGCGATGGTTCAAGTGAATTAATGGCCAGGGCAAGTTCGGTTTCAGCATCCAATGCGCCCTGAAGCGACTCACTCAGTTTCGTGTTCAGGCGATGAATATATTCTTGAAGCAGTGCGAGTCCCTCGTCTTCTATCTCATCAAGCCGGCGAAAGTCTCGAATATGTGCGGCTAAAGAAAACAGCAAAGCCGTCGATTGCAATAGCTTTTGGCCGGGAGCAAGTTCCGGTAAATCCCACGTGGATAGTTTCAGTCGTTCAAAAGGTTCTGTCGGGATGTTATGTTGAGCAAAATTCCACCACTTCAGACCAGCAGACTCATCCGTTTGCAGGATGACAGGGACACTAACACGCCAAGCGACAGGCGTTATACATTTGCCCCTAGTCAGCGGAATAACGACTAAGTACGGCCAGAATAAATCCAAGATGTATCTGCGCAATTCCTGGTTCACGGTCTGGACGGCTTGCTTCAGCTCGTTGATTATGACTCCGAATGCTTCGTATACGGCCCAAGGGAAGAAAGCATCGACGGTAATCCACAAGGCCGGTCGATCATCCCAGGTAAGGCTCTCCGATACGATTGATATTTTGAGCTGATCTGATGATTTACCCTTTAGTCGATCCCGCAGATTCTGACGAATCCTTCTTAAAGCGTTAGTTGCTTCTTGTGTACAGACAGACGGAGCATTTTGTATTACTCGAGTTGGATGATTTGCGAATTCGAACCACATGGCCCATATTCGCCACACCTTCTCTCGCTCTTGTCTGTCCAGTTTTTCTAAATCATCGAGCTTGTAAAATGAAGTCAGCAACGGTCTCACCTTCGATTGAAATCGCGATAGGTTTTTCAAATGTTCTGCAAGGTTGAGCGTTGCAAGCCTGGCAGAGTTGGGGTTTATCCCATTCTCTTTGGCGAGGGCTAAAACTTTGTCCCTGTCACCACCACGTCCTATTAATGACTGAATTGCGATTCCATTAACTGCCTGAGAAAAGAAGTTGCTTAGCGTTCTGGTGTGTTCGTTAAACGCTTTCAAGTACGACTGATATTTCTGCAAAGCAATGCCGTTTCGACCTACTAACATTCGTCGTTCGGATTCCTCTTGAGCACTCTCTCTCGAGGAGGCTTCGCTGACAAAACCCCATTCATCCACCGCGCTCGCTGGTAAAAGAGGTGAATTATTCAGCATGCTCTTGCAACTATCCCAAGCGTCGGTATCAATGTAGTGCGTAAGGATCTCAGTGAGTGCCGCTCTTCTAAAATAGACGTCCAACCCTCTCTCAAGCTGCTTCAATGACTCAAGAACTCTTTCTCGAAGGTTTACGAGCAGTTCCCCATAGTCCTGCCATGACTTGGGTCGAAACTGCTGGTTTCCAAGTCCACCGAGCAAAGCGTTCACGGAGGTTAACCATCGAATAGGAAGGTAGCGACGAGCGACAGCCTTGGTGCTTTCGTCGACGTCAAGAAATCCCTCCCACAATAGATGCCCATATCCTTGACTTCCAAACTCTTCTCGTTCCGGCAAGAGTTTGCGGAGCAATTCAACTCGCCTCAACGCTTCCCAATGAAAACGATTTTCTGACGCATTGATTTTCTTAGTTGACGAATCGGACAAAGGTTCATTGAGTTCGTCCAAATCAAAGACAAAATGTGTTGTGACTTTGGAGCCATCATCTTCGAACTTCACTGACAACATCTGTCGTTTGAATCGATCGAGACATGCAGGAAGACTCTTTGTTATCCAATCAGAATACTGTTCACTCATTACAAGACTAAACACTAAGGTTGCTAGGGGTTCGAGCGATAACGATTGGACCGTGCTATCAAGCTCAGTTTCAGGTAACCAGCTTTGCAATGGCCATTCAACCCTTAGGTGCTTTAGCCAGAAGATTGCTTCTGCCGCAGCTTGCCAGTCATTCTCGTCTACCGGTATCTCGGGGCTTTGATCTCGCGCAGATAGCCATGTTGTGACCCGACGAAATATTTCGTGCTTGTCAGTCTGACGCGACTGAAGATCTTCTATCAGCCGTTTACCCTCCTCGGGAATGATATCTAAATCGCGCCACCATGACTTCGCAACGTTGTCAGAAGAATCGGTGAGGTCGAAATCCAAGAAGTGAGCCCAGCCTTGACCGACTCCTCCTGCGGCCTCTTTGATCAGGTTCTCGTTCGCTCGTAGATAGTCAGCAACACCGAGCCAAATCTGAGATCGAATACAGCCGGTGATGGCAGTCCACGTTTTCGGCTGATAGGTTGTTAGTTTCTCCAAAAGTGGTTCTAGCTCGTCGCGTCTGCGGAAAAACGAATAGAGAAGAAATGTTTCCACGTCTTGCTCATGAATGAATTCCAGGCATGCAGCTGAACTCTGCGACCAAGGCGACAGCGCCAGATCGGAAAGAAGAGCCGATAGAATCGTGGACCGGATAGGATGTAAACCATCCACGAGCGCGCCCTTATTGCTGACACGGAGTAGATATTCGCGTTCGAACAGTCGTAGCGTAGCTTCCGGCACCGGAAGGTCAAGGTGGGCTATTAAAGGAACGAGTTGCAGTCTCGCCTCAAAGGCGGACGCGGCAGACACAAGTCTCAACAACTCCATTTCAGCAACGCCTAATCGACCTTCCCTAACATCATTCTCCAAGTTCACAACTTGCTGCTTCAGTCGGTCCCGTAGTGAAGTACCCTGAGTAACAAGGTATATGAATTCCATTAACGGACCTTGCTCACCAAATTTCGCCCATGCTTCTTCAAAGTTAAGAACATTTGCGGGTGTGACCTTAGACGTAAGGGATTCGTAAAGCTGCTCAGCTTCTGAGCGATTGAATTCTAAGTCGATCGTTGTGAAGCTGAATTCTGCACCAGACACGTTGGCGCGTCTCCAATCTTCCTCCCGAATGGTCACCAGCACGCGAATGCTTGGGTGGTTCGCAAGTTCCCTTACCAAATCAGTCCATTCCGTGTCGCGCGGTGTGACATCTACATAGACGGCTAGCGGGATTCCAATTGCGTCAGCGTGTTTAGTAATAGCTAGGGCCACTCTAAGAACCTGTTCCCGACTGCTTAGTGAGGCAACGCGGAAGCGCCATTCGGCAGGAAAGAAGTCGCGCAAATACCTGAATGCAAGGGTCGTCTTGCCCTGGCCTGACGCTGCGTGAACTATCACAACCCGATTTTCATCAAAGGCAACCGAAATCGCCGCCAACTTCTCAGCTCGCACGACGTCTAATCCCGCTAAAATGTGCTCATATCGGGCTGATATGCCTTGGTAAAATTCGTCCGCGAGTTGTTGGCGGAACTCAGCCACATCACTAAGGTTGTCGGTTAAGGGGATTACTGACGTGAACCATTCCAACTGATGGGCAGCCCGAGCGGCCACGAACTCTCCAACTTTATTGATCCGATCGATAACGTCAGTCCGACTAATTTGCGTTCGCTTCTCGGCGCAGATGTAAAGCCAGTGGGTCAATAATTCAAACGCGGCGGTAGCATCGACGCCCGCCAAACTCTCTAGTAACGCCTTATGAACAGCTGCCATGAGGACATCCTCAGCCGCAAACACGAGCGTTGCTCTTTCCAGGACATCGGCGGCCTTTGACTCAGTCAGGAAGCCATACGAAGCTATCTTTTTCGCAACGCTCGTTCGATCTGACCCATTGTTGTTTATCGCGTTATTAATCTCAGGACCTACGGTCCCAAAAGCGACTATGGTCACCCGCACACGAGGGTCCTTATCCAGCTCGGACGAAACTCGATAAAAGAATGAATTAGGTTTTTCAGGCTTGAATGAGGATAACGTTAGGTTCGAGGTTCGCTGTTTTACTTGGACCACTTCCAACAAGCGATCCTCATCGTCGAATATCGCAAGATCCTCGATCCCTTCGGGTTGAAAGATTAATAGGCCATTCTTCTGGCTGAGAATGCGGTCCAACGTATAAAGCGCCTGTAAGCGATAACCACGGTAGGCGGGAGTGGCGTCTGAACTTGGCAACATAAGGCGCTCCACACGACATCTCTTCCTAGATCAACCGAGCACTTATTCACGATCGCGAAGGTCCGTGATGATCGAGCAAGGGAATATTTCCTGAGTCAGGGGTGATTACATTTTTGATACTCTAGTCTTCAATTTTTGCTGAAAAAACTGGCCCCTGTTAAGGCGCATCTCAATCCGCCAGGTCACAGCCTCGTTGTGTTATGCCGGCACACAATCATCACTTGAAGACCGCAAATGCCTCATTAATTGTGCGGAGGGATTCCTCGCACTCGCCACACAAAGCATAAAACTGCTGTTTATAGCTACCTCGCTTTGCGAGCAAGTCCCGCTTTATCTTGACGGCTTCCTGCCCTGATGCGTGTCCTTTTACTTTTGATCTTAAGAAGTGCAACTCTTTTAGAGGTTTCACGATCTCCTTAGCTCGTGCATCTTCGAATCCCAATCCGCTCAGACATTCCTCCACTAACGTCAAAGAACCCGCCTGGACATCTGGTACGCGACCCAAGTCTTTGGACTTTCCACGAAGGTATTTCTGCTCGAAACCTTCAACTATTAGTTGGTCCAGCCGAAGAATTTCGTCGGCCCACTCGTCGGGTGACGATGTGACCGGGTAGTTGACCTGGTCCACAAGTTTTGCGGAACGAAGGGTCCACCATGGCACTCCCTTCTGCTTGAATTTGCCTACGATCGCTTTGATGCTGCTGAGCGGATCGACCTGAATATCCCAGTTGCCTTCAAAATCACTCTTAAACGCTCTTTCGCTGATCGGGCCCTTCGGCGCTTCGTTAAACGCTTTCCAATAACGCTGCTCTTCATAAGGCAACTGGCTCAGATATCGTATGTAGGTATGCACTTGTCCGTACTCGTTAATATCGTAAGTCTGCAAGTGCCACGAACCACGGCAAGAAATGGAATTGTTACTCAACTTGTACTTCTCAGAGTCTGCCTTGTACTTCAGCAACACTTCCGGCCGGAAAAACGCGGGGCTGATCTCGAAGGGAAGATCAGACGCAGTGAAGTAGTTGGCCGTTCCACCTGGCCCACAGGAGATTTCCCTGACCACATTGTTTTTCCAGTCAAAAGCGATGAAAGACTCGTGCAGCCTGCGCGCATCGCCTTTTACAAATCGCGCGGCCATCTCCGAACTGGTTAACGAGGGCCGCATAATGTGGAAGCCACGAAGGTAACTCGCATATCCAGGCTCCAGCACTAGCCTATATGTGAGACCGCCTTCTGTGGTTGGGTTTGGAATTGGATGATTACCCCAACCGCTGAAACTGTCGAAACTGAATCTCGTAATGTCGAACATTTGGACCGCTGACGAATCAGTTAGGGCCATATACTGTTCGAACTCAACTCGTCGTATCGTAACAAGGCTGCCATTGAAATCGACGGTTGGTAATTCCGGCTTAACGATGCGGATGACATCTTCAACATCGCCAAACTTATCAAGCCGGCAGTAAGCCGCGCGCTCCGGCAAATAGTGTAAGTCGAGGACATGGACCATCTTCTGAAGAATCTCGAAATAACTCCTATCCTCTAATCGACCTTCAAAGAATCTCGCAAAGACGAGTTGCTCCCCGTGATCCAGAATCTTACTGCCGGTGTCACCCAGTGGTGGTTCAAGGGAAGCTGAAGCTGGCTCAGATAAAACATAACCGACGCCCCATGATGAACTAGCGTTACAGCTCCACGACATCAAATCATCAACATCAATTGGATCAAGCACATCATTTGGTACCAACACCAGATGGATGAACGTATGCGGGAACCCAGCGTATAAAACAACCTCATCATTGCGGAGCTGATCTTTGAGAAACTCGATCGCATCAGAAGAACTCAACCAATTGCTGAATTCCTTCTTGTCTGTGGGAGCGGCATCCATTGCCACCAGCTTCGACATCACGTTTTTCATCAGTTTGTCGGCCTCTTATTTATTGGTGACACGCAGGAACGTGCACAGCAACATGTCCTCATCGTCTTTGATCACCCTCGTTGCGGGTAATGACTCAACCGAATCTGGATACGAAACCAAGCGGCGCGGCCAAGTCGTGAATAGTAGCTCGCTCCACGCTAATGCCGCTTCCCTGACGATAACTACGCCGCTCCAGCCTCTGCAGCGACTTGGGCAACGAACCGGTGAACCTCGGATGTAAGTACAGCACCGGATCTGCCACACCCGGAAAACCGACTTCGGTGAACGCAAGCACGCCAGCGCACGTGGGCGGCTCAGGCCGGTTGGCACCAAACACTCCAACCGGATCGAATCCTGTCTCTACCGTTTTCCCGTGATGGTCGACTCGTTCAAACGTCAATCCGAAAAGGGCTTGGTCATAATCCTCTCGCTCGCCGAACGGCGAAGTATTCACGGCCAGCAATACCGGCGAAGTCGCGCCTCTCACTTGTTTCTTTTTGCGGTTAACGATAGCTCGAATTTTTTGTTCGGTGTCATCGGCGCCCGACGCCATTCCACGAACCACAGCTGCCCGGCTCCCTTTACGCCCCGGACTTATGGTTAGCATGAATTCTCCATAGCTCAATTCAACCTCGATCGGCATCTGGTCCTTGCTTGGATTCGGCGGCAAACGAGCAAAGATCTCCCGAATCATTCGTTTGAAATCCTTTTTAGAATCATTCGGACCGAGCCGCGGCAATCTCCAAACGGAAACGGTCCAATCCGCGGGTATCAAGGCTTCAATGATTTGCACCAGCTCTTCGTTCTCAGCGCTTTGCCGGGTCATCTCCTCATTGATTTCTGGGATTGTCGCTTCAACGATCACTTCCCCATCGGGAAAACGCGCTATGAAATCCGGCCGCTTGCCGGTTCCAGGAATTTCTGCCTCAACCTCAATACAAGCTCCCAGTAGCTGCAACGTCCGCGCGACGATCAGTTCGAAGAAAACATTGCTCCACTCTTTGGTTCTGAAGTCATTGTCCAACTTGCTCTGCCACTCGAGGGGCACGAGGTTGATGTTTTCGTTGAGAAAACGTCTACAGCCTTTCGCCTTTGCGCTGGTTGATCTGTTCAGCCACTGATAGGTGTCTTCATTGTGACGTGCCCTGGAATCATCTTCCACGGCCGGCTCAGGAAACCAAATGGAGCGGCTGGCTTGAACGGATTCGACTTGGAGCTTTAACTTCGCCCAACTTTCAAAACCGTACTCGCGGGCAATCAAATACTGAGTGTCCGCCAGCTGCGGATCACACCCATTAGCGACCTGCGAACTCAGTCGCTCGACTGCTACAGCTTCTCCATGGCGGTAGCCGCGCAATAAATCCTTAGCCTGTTTTTTGAGATATTCGAGGTTGGGTTGTTCTGGGAGACTTCGCGACATTTCTCCTCCTTCTTTGTAGGCCCGACGTCCGCAAAATGGGCAGAAGAAAGGTTAATGCTCGCTTCTTAGAAAACCATACAGATGGGATAGTCCCTTTCCGCGGACGGGGTGCAATCTGTGTTTGCACCCGTGCATTTTAGCAAGCAGGACTACCGGATGCCAACTAGGCCAAAAGAAATCTGATAGTAGGCTTAAGCAAGAACCAGATTGGCGAGTCGATTTTCGGTGATGTAATGCAACGCTGTCTCTAGTTCAATAGGCTTTGCTACGCTAGCTGGAGACATTCAGCGACTTTGACGCTGCTTCATGCCGCGCTCCCTTCGCTCAACTCAATCGACTTGGCTGGTTGAGCTTGGCCTCCATCGTAAAAATGGATTTGACGGTAGTATTTGTACGGAGTGAAGTCCTCTTTCCGAGCTAAAACCATTTCTTCCTCTGAGTATCGCCGTTGTCGCTCACCTCGGACTATCCAGAAAAAGCTAAGACGTTTTGACTTTATGAAGGCATCCAGGAGGTCTTGCCGAATATACATGAAGCTTTGCCGATTCCCCCAAGATGGTTTCCACTGGCACGTTATGGTGGCTCGAATGCCATTAGCGTCGTACATATCCCAAGAAGGTAGGTGAATCCATAGTCCGCAAGCATCAACAAGTTCGCGCGATGGCACCACAGCCGCCTGTCCCGGGTTAACCAAGCTATGGTATGACTCCCAAAGGCTTTCACACATCGGAATCAACACACGAAACTTCTTTGTTAGTGGTTCTTCTACCTCTTGATACGTAGTCTCAAGTTTGATGGTTAGCTTGTGTTCCTCAACTAGGTTTGAAATCAATTCCGTTTGCCGCTGGCGGGCTCCTTTACCTTTGATTTCGTAAACTTTGTCAAAGATTTGATGTGTCTGATCTTCATTTAGTTTTTGCCCGTGGCGGTAGACATGGAATTCCTTGCCCTCAACTTTCTTCTTCTGTTTTCCAGCCTCAAAATGTACATCCCACCGTGAGTAGGGCGGAAAAGAATCTGCCCAAGCTGTTTCCCCAGCAAAAGTGTAGAAGAGTTCTGGTATATCGAACCATCCAAGCGGCAATGGATGGTTGCTCAAAAAGCTGTTCGCAAACTCTTCGCGTCGACGAGTTTGGATCATTAAACCGGAGGTAAAGA
The DNA here is from genome assembly GCA_035273425.1 of Pyrinomonadaceae bacterium. Taxonomy (GTDB): domain Bacteria; phylum Acidobacteriota; class Blastocatellia; order Pyrinomonadales; family Pyrinomonadaceae; genus PSRF01. Next base: position 170,077 of record DATEPB010000058.1, read on the forward strand.
GATCAATCCGACGTCGTGTCTTCTCGTCTTCTTGAAGAACGTCGCCAGAAAGCATCACCCAGGGTCCTAGCTGGCCGTCAATTTCTTTTCTAATTAGATGTGGAAAAAGATTGGGCTGTTGACCGCTTGAAATCCACGTCCGCAATGGTACAGATCGATCATCAAGAAAATCATCTTCGACTAATAAGAATGATTTTGGTTCTTCTGGAAAGCTCGGATCAATATCAACTCTTGACAGCCGAGGATTGCCATGAGAATTGTCGAATACTCCTCGATCTTCGAGAAACCCATACAACTCAAAGTAAGCGATCCAAGAGTATTTTTTCCCATACCGGTCTACTTTCCCATTTTCAATTTCGGTCCGGCTCCAACCTAAACGCGCTATTTCTTTGTCAATTTCACCAAACGTGGTTAAAGAATAGCCAAGTTCGTAAATGCGCCAGAAAATGTTGGCGAGCGGACGTTGTTGTCGATATTGCTTGCGACGATCCCGCGGGCTTCGGTAGGGTGAAAGTCGGCCCAGTGTGTACTTCTCGAAGTCCATGTGAATCGGAGCATTGCCCCCACTATATCTTCCTCGATCCAAATCCTCGCTGGTTCCCCACTTGCGAATTCCGCCGGAGCGGAATGGAGGGGTGAAACGCTCGCGTTCGCGACTTTTGAATAGCTTCGGCGCATGAATTACTGACAGTTCTAGAGTGTGTCGAGCATAGTCTCTGGCCAGAGCGTGCGTTGAGGCGTGTGGTGCTCCTGTGGCGAAGATCTCCTCGAAGAGCTTGCGGGCATATGTGGGCAAGAGGTCCTCGCGGAATGCCTCCTCACCAGGATCTGAGTGAAGGGCCATTGCAACGCCGTAGGACGCTGCAAGCATTCGCTCAGACACGTAGGGATCGTTAATCTCAAGTGATTGCAACGTTTGATTAAACAGCTTCTGCGGGAAGCGACGACCGTACCAATAGAGTGCCCGGGTGGTAAGATCGCGCAGGTATCGGTGTGTCGTTGTCAGCAACCACTTGAAGTAGCAAGCAGCCAAATCGAGACGGGCTTCGGCAAGCACAGTCATTTCACTGCCATCACGGCACGCGTTCTCAAATCTCTCCAGATTCTGGCGCAGCTCGTAGAAATTTCCTCTAGCGTATTCGCTCCAACTCACATCTCGATTTGGCATTGCCAGAGCAGTGAGGATCCTATCAGTAAAACCCGCATTCAAGGGATGACATACATTGGCAACCGATCCGCTGAGCTGGCGTAACAACGCCGCGCGGTTTGACTCCACTGAGAATAAATTTTCGATCTCGCGCACTTCGGCCTGACCAACGAACTGAGGATTCATTTCGAAGAGCGCGTGAATTGCGTAGGCAAACACGGTCTCGTCTTTTGTCAGCGCATAGAAGTGCACGCCTATCCGGCTTGGCGAAAGCGAGCATAGAGCCCTTAGGATATCTTCATGTAAGGGGTGACGCCTCCTGTAATCGTCATCTGAGAACCGGGTCTTGAAAGTATCGGATTCTATGAACCGCGCAACAGAGCCGGAATCAAGATCGTTAAGAATAGATTGACTTATTAGGTAGCCGCCCAAAAGGTCATAGGTGAAGGATATAACGTCCTCGTTCCCGAGCCAGTCCCGTGCTACCAACAGTCCCTCATCGAGAAGGGCCTTTGTGAATGACTCTTCCCAATTGACATCGCTGACACTCTTTTCATCGAAGTGATTGATAGCTTGTTGCAAGGAAATGTGCCGAACATTCTCTTGCCACAGCAACTGGGCGTACTTCAGAAGGATGGATTGCACGAGCCCCGTTGATGGAGGTTTAGATAAGCGCCGGCACACCGTCCTGTTTGAAATATTCAAGAACTCATCAAAGACTTCAAACAACGTCTGCTGCCCTATGTAGACTTCTTTTTCTTGTGCCCGGTCGCGATTCTGGGCCTCACAGAATATTCTCAGGTACAGCGGATGTTTAAAGTGTTCAAGCGGTGCGAGAGTCAGGTCCGCTTTAATCTTGAAGTGATCAAAGTATCTGCCGATCGCAGTTTCCAATCCTTCCTTGTCGAAACCTGCAGCTGTTAGCCTATTGACTGGCGGATTCTCATCCCAGATAGCCCGACGATAACTCTCACGGCATGTCGTTACTAGTGCCAACCATGGCGAAGCTGCAAGTGTCAAAATGAATCCGCGCAGTTCGTTTCGCCAGAGATCAATGCTGCCGGCTTCGTTGAGGGCATCGAGCGCGATGAGCACCCTGCTCCGGCTCGCCTCGGCGTAGGCTTCCAATGCCTGTACAAAATCGCTCCAGGAGTAGCTTGCTGGAATGTCGAGTACTTCGAGAACTTTCTTCTCTATTGTGCTCGTGGAATCGAAAACGCCGCCAAGTAATAGGATGGCAGGAAGATCCAAGTCTGCTCGTGTTTGGGTTAGATGACTTGTGACATGTGTCTTTCCGGCGCCGGCGTTGCCAAAAATGTGGAAATCTGCTTGTTTGAAATCGCTCAAACGGGCACTGGCCCAAGATAAGTGATCCACTGCGGCGTAAGTGAAACCGATTGGCTTCCAAATCTCCGCCAAAACGAACTGGGCCTGATTGTTAGAGTCACGTTCCTCCTGCGTAAGCAAACTCCCGCGAACGATTCTCTTGCTCTCAATCGCATAGTATTGCTGAGCGAACCTATCGGTAAGCTCACGTAATCTTTCCAGAGGCTCCTTCAAATCGACTTGCCGACTTTCGCTAATCCGGCCGGCAGCCAGATGTTCAACAGAAAGCTCAATGGCCTCCGCAGCCGAGCCGAAAAGACGGATGATTTCAACTCCGACCGTTTTGAAAGACTGGAGATCCTCTCGCCATTCAGCCTCAGACGCATGACGATCAATTCGGTCGAGCCATTCGACTGTAAAAGACCGCTGGCGCTTCACCGCCTCCGAGTGCTTGCTCAGATCGGTGACGAAGGATGAATCTCCTAGCAGGCTGTGAATTCGTTGGTCTACTTCTGTCTCGGTATGTAGCTTCGGGAAAAACTTGTCACTGACGTTAGCAATCTGTTTCTCGACTTGTTGACGGAACCATTCGGAACCTAGCTCCAATTCACCAAAGAAATACAGCTTCTTGCCAACCATGCGAGGGTCGCTAAGCAGGTCCGATAATTCGCTATCTCCCCAGTGTTCGATGTCCAAAGATGGCTTGAGCGTTTTGAGCTTTGAGTTGAACCAGGAGAGTTCGTTGTTTTTGCCTTTGATCGTGAAATTCGTGGGTGTGCACAAGAACCACTTTTTCAACTTTCCATGCTTGGTCAGAGAGGTAGTTAGTGAAGTGGTGATCGCCCGTTTTCTTGAGTCATCCAGGCGTGGTTGAGGGTAGTAAAACTTCGCTTGCCAGCCCCATTCTGTTCCATCACGAAGGGTCAAGAAAAACTCAACTCCGTCCCCTCCGCCCGTATCGTCAATTGACGTGAATTCGCCGAGGTGACCGTAGAGTCTTTTGGCAAGTTGAAAGCATAACTCTTCGAAGCTCTTTCTCTTGTCGTTCTGGTACGCCTTAAGTTTGCTCCAATCAGTCATGACATCCGATGCTCTAACAAAATTTGAAGCTTAGATCGGCCTCAGCTCCAACGTCCTGTCGGAAGGCTGTGCCTGAACAAGACTGAACGACTGTTCGGCATTTCAAAACCATCGTATTTATGATCAAAGAAGTCGCGGCGCATCAAGATCGCGAGACTTCCTTCTAAAAAAACCGTCAGCCGGTGAGCATTACGTCGTTTGCAATCACTGCTCCTTGGGGCCCAAGTCAGTCAGCCACTTAAGTATCTGGTCGTCCTGGAATGTTGAAATATGATGCTTAAGATTCGAATCGAAGTAAGTCCGGTACTCGTTCACGATCATCCTTTGTGCAATTTCTTTTTCGTTCAGCGGTCGTTTGGGATCTGGAACTGTCGGTGCCCCAATGAGAAAATGGAAGTCATTCATTTCCGTAACCCATTCAATTTTCAGAAAGCCACCCTCATCGATCACTGGATCTTCATCCTCTATACAATATTGTGAATGGTCGAATCGCCGGCTGTATTGGTGAAAGGTCTCTGTCCATTGCGAGCGGATCATTTCGGTGTTCGCATTGTCCATGCGTTCAAATTCAGGGTTTAGCAAAAGCCCTACCGCTCCCCATTCATTTGCAAGCAAGGCCGGTTCTCTCCTCCAAATATGTTCAGCTCGTGCTAGTTGCAGTGCCTGCTCTTTTATCGTTTCAAAACTGTCGACACTTTTGAGAAATTTGAGAATGCACCCTTGGCCAACCCCAGTTGTGTCATGATTTGAAAAAATCATCGTATAGGTGCACTCTCGCGTTCTGGATTTTCTTCCGTAACAAATTCTAAGCGGTACAGAAGATCTTTCATCTACCGGCTTAAGATATCTCCGTCGCCATTCGCCGCGACCGCCGTCATCCTCCCACAAGAGAGAGCCAATAATGATCACACCACCGTTGAAATTCATTTCTTTCGGGCGCATCAATGACATCTTACCAATCTCTCTCGGCAATCAAAGCTAACCTCAGACGTTAAGTGTTAATCATCTTGCAACCGGCTTAGCCCCATGTTTTCCGTTTCAGGCAAAGAGTTCATTAATCAACTCGGCACAGAACTTCAAGACATCGATGCCTTGTCCATGCATCGTTGAGTTGCCATGAGCCAGATCATTTCGTAGATAAGCTATAGCCTCCGAAAGATCGACAGGTGGGCCAAGTCCGCCCGCGAGTTTGCCGGCCGTTGAAAGCCTGTGCCAGGCTCTTCTTTAAACTTATTCTTTTCTTCCCCACCTTCTGCTTCAGAGCCATTTCAAGCGTAGAGTATGCGTGCATGGCCGCAACAACATTAAATGGGTAAACAAACCACGAGTAGAGAGCAAGGTTCCCGGCGACCTCAAAATGATTGCGCAATTCCTCTGGCACCTTCTTGTTAAGTCGGATCGGTTCAATCACCGAGTAAAGGCTTTGAATAGTTGTTTCCGAAACCGCGCCAGTCGTCAGGTCGAGGTCGACCCGATTTCGGTATCTCACATCTGGTTGACAGACTTCTTCTAATGCTTTGAGCTGCTCCATTTTCGTCACTCCAAATCCGTGCTGCGTATTTCTCCAAACTTAATGCAAGAAGCATTCTTAGGATATCATCGGCAACAGTAATCCGGCCCAACGCACTTCCCTGGTACTGATCAATTATGGATTCATCTTCACTTCATCCTTGGCAACGGCCGGCCCTTGAGCTTCTGCAATTCGCGCTTAAGACCTCAAAATCGATGACTTCAATCGATCAACTGGTTTCATTTCTACTTATAGACGTTTGTGTTGAGACGACATTAAGGACCTATCTGTCGTTGCCTGACGGGGTGGTGGATTCCGACCTGAAATATTTTGATAGAAGGAAGTACGCGAACGGTAATTTCCATAGCCTGGCAGAGGGCGTGACTGCGTCAGCAAAGAGATTAATTAACCAGACCGAGCTGCAGCACGCGAAATACTACCATAGTGTCCGAAATCAACTTTATCACCAAAGATCGGTAATGACTGTCGCTTCTGACGATGTTAAGGCTTACGCCGTTGTCGCTGCAGCATTAATGATTAAGTTACTCAACATTGACCTCAGCAGCGTTCTTGGTGAACAGCTCGATACGCCGGCGGCGACCATAGATCAAGAGTCATTTCTTCTTTTGAAGCAGGAAATGCCAAAAGATATCGCCCGCTTCAGGAGCCTAGTAGAACAAATCATTGAGAAGATCGAACCGAAGTTGGTGTATCCAAGCACAATATCGAAACTCGCGCACATTGCTACCTGTACGACTGCCACATCCTTCCCGCAAGGGCTCAAGGAATTGAGAGAACTACTCCAAAACTCCATAACCGATTCCGATATTCGTTCGTGGTTTTTGAGTCTGTTGTCCGACGACGTCGAATACGATGACAAACAGGTGTTGGAGAACACCTCCTTCATAATGGAGTTGGGTCAAGATCATATCTCCCTCTATTCTCTGGTAATTGGATTGTTCTTTTTGCCACTAGACGAAGTTGAGAAAGACAGCTTTTATAGATCTGATGACATTTCCTTTGTTGATAATGATGACTACAGCATCATGGGTGTATACAACGCCAGTTCCGGACTACTAAAACACTGGTTGCATCAGCACAAAATCTTATCAAGCGATCTCCGCCTACTTCAGCGTACTTTGGAGGTCCATAAAAAACTAACGTTAGCGAATCGAGGTTTAGAAAACCTGCTGCAACAGAGTGTCTCGAAAAATCCTCTGTGAGAGACTCGGCTATGAAGTGCATCGCTGCCAAACAGCACACACCATGACTGATCCAATAAAGTTTACGAAGAAAACGCGAATTAGTGTGGCTGGCCGATGCGCCTACCGCTGCTCATTTCCTGCTTGCGATAAACCAACGGTAGGTCCCGGCGCCCGTTCCGATCAGATTGCCCTAACTGGAAAGGCAGCACATATTTTCAGTGCATCCCCAGGCGGGCCCCGTGGTCAGGGCAACCTAACCGAAGAGCAACTCCGTTCGCCTGAAAACGCGATTTGGATGTGTTCCGATCACGCCTCTTACGTCGACACAAATCGGGGTGAAAAGTTTCCGCCAGCACTTCTATTGAGTTACAAAGCGCTTCACGAAGCGCGGATTGCAAAGGAACAAGGCGGGGTCAACTCACCCACTGGCTGGTTTCACGAGTTAGAGATTAGCGAAAGTCCTATTTTTACCCCGAATGCTCGAATTCGATTTGGCAAACTTACAGTGGTTGTGGGCGGAAACGGCAGCGGAAAAACTGCGCTCTGCGAATGGATGGCGGGTTTGGGGAATCCGTCGGAGTTACGCAGGTGGGATCATCCGCGCGAAGAGCAACCGAAGCTTAGGTTGCAAGTCACTTATTTTGATCCGCTAGAGAAGCATGCCCGAATCGAAGTAATTGATAAGGATGTTATCAAATACTATCTTGAAAATAGAGAGGTCCCATTCTATCCGTTGAAACTGGGATTGGTCCGCCTGCCCCAGTACTCCATTAGAGAACAGCATGATGACGACAATCGCGACGAGCTTCAGTTGGTCAGTGACCTTTTAAAGGTGTCGACATCAACCGTTCGCAATCTTATTCCCTACGTGAATCGCCACAACCAGGGGTGTGTCAAGAATCTTCGCTTAGTGGACACGCGCGACGGCTTGACCTTGCTGGCAGATCACGAAGGTGAGCCCGTCGCACGTTGTTTCCGCAGAACATCAGATAGTCAGCGAGGAAAAACTCTCATAGAGCTTTGCGTGGCGATGGCCAGATTCTCTGCGGAGTTCTTGCCCACAATACTAATGATCGAAGGAGGCATTCTCTCGTTTGATTCTAACAATTTCGCAAAATACGCCGAGTATCTATTGTCTTCCGAGCATCATTTTCAGACAATTCTCATGCTGATAAACGCTCCGCGTATAGAAAGCATCAGGTGGTCTGGATGGGTGTTTGCACAACTTGTTGGTTCAAATAGAGATGTGACAATTGATCAATCTCCATTCTGATCTTTTCGTCTGTTCGTCAAAACTGGTTGCCAAATCACCTGTTCAACGTAAGTCGATGCGTCTCATACGCGAATCCGCAGATCGAACGGTTCGAATTTGATAGCCGACCGCCTCAATTCTTTACAAAGCTCTCGGAGGCTAGGTTTGATCGGAACTAAAGATAGCGGTGATAGACCCGACAGGATAAAACGAGGGACGTCTGCTAACGATGCGGCCGTCTCGGCTCGTATGATGAGCCGCGCAAGGAAATGCGTCGACGGGTAAAGGATGTTTTGCGTTCGGATTGTGATACACCGATAGTCCTTCACACCAAGCCTCAGAGTAACCCGCCGAATGAACTTCTAAAAAGAAATCCTCCGGATAAAGCGAGCCGTCATTGTAGGCTATGCCTTTGCGAAGCATTCGGATTCGACGATCTCCAAAGCCGGCCAAAAAGCCCATTCTGTTGAATTTTGAAAGTGTGCCGCTGGGATTTGCGAGAACGGCGCTGACATTCTCACTGTCTGGCTGCAAGAAGAAACCGGCCGCTATGCGTTTGCCCTTCCATTCATAACTTGTCACAGGTTCGCTTACAATCGCCGTGGTCCCGTCCTGATTCCTGCGTTCCAGCTGCCGGATTCCGTAGAGATACTCTACTAACGCGGAGTTACTCCAAGTCATGGCTTTCCCACTCTGGAAGTCCTGAATCGAAAACACGAGAGGGTTGCCTGTGACGTGAGGTAGCTCCCAGTACTTTTCCTGCAGTTTTGAGTACAGTGCGCTGCCGAACTTGATCGGGACATAATTTTGAAAGTAATCCAGAGTTTCTAATTCTTCGGCGTCCGGTGGCAGTGCCGAGGGATTAACAGTTGTGGCTTCTACGAAAATCTGGCCAAACGGACCCTCCAGGTGGAAATCCGGGGCGGCGTGATCCCGAATGACTCCATATCCAATTTCGGTGAACAATGCGTAAAGGTAGAGTTCCCAGAGTCGTGCGCTAAAGCCGCCCGACTGAAACTGTTGTACAAAGTTCCCATCGGGATCTTCAAAGTAATGTGTGATTTCTGAGAGCAGTCCCAAGGCAGGAGAATAGCCAGCTCCAGAGATTAACAGCTTAAAGCTCGGGCTTTGTGTTTCGGGCGGTACGACCGCGGAGAAAAAGTCGACAGGTCTGCCAACCTCATCCCCTTGATAGAACTCTTCCGCCGGTAATGTCGCGGCGTGAGTAAGCATTCTCTCTAACGTTTCCGTCGCCGCTGACTCGCTCGCAATCGAACATTCCAAGTCGACGGTTCGAAACCTATTCTTGGCATCGCGGCCCAGGACGTAACAGGCATAATCGTCGTCGGATTTGTCGAAGACAAGCATGCCAAGGACCCTCTCTTCTCCGCTTTCGAACCAGCCCAGCTCGCGTACAACGTAGGGCATCCACCAGGTCCGCGAATAGCCTGCCAGCGAATCGAATCGCAATTTTGAAATCGGATTCATATGGAAACAAAACCCCAAGCTAATTCTTAGACTGTTGCGCGTTCAGCTCTGCTTCTTGCTAAGACCCTTAAAAGCGGCGACGGTGCAATAGAGGCGTAAATAGTTAAACTCCTGCTCCAAATACATTACCGCGAAAATTGTTAACACGAGATTCTTGGTGCGCCGCACGAATTCGCTCATCGTCCAAAGCACCTCGGTTTCCATTTGTTTCGATGGTGAGTAATCTATGAAGGTAATTCGATGTCTTGAAACCGACGAGGATACGCCGCCATGCATCATGGAGTTGCGAACATGTCTATCAATCGAGTCCTTCAAAAAATGCAGTAACGAATTTCGCGGCGATTCCACGGCTTGCAGCAGTTGGTTGTAGCCAAGCTTACGTAATTCAGGATACGTCTTCTTCTTTCCGCATGCGATGCAATTCAGGCCTACCAAAAGTCGCAACCTACTCTCGAAACCGGCTGCTGAATCACGTTATAAGTCAGTGAGGCGGGTGATGTTCCGCGGGGTTATTCGTCTGAAGTCAAGATTTCGATAACTGGTCATACGCATGTCGATGGTGTTTGCGAAGCGCATGTATTCCTTTAGATGTTTGCGCCCGAATTCTTCAATCAGTTTCTGTGTATCAGTCATACCGGACTTCGCACTAACGGCTTCGCGTACCAACCGCTCGACGCCAGCTCGCACATTTCGGAACTGCTTTTGGCGCTTTAGCGCGTAGGGCGCCCTCAACAGTGAAGCAGACCTTCGAACGAAGTAATCAAAAGCGTCTTCCTTTGGGCGAAGCCTCAACTTTGCCCGGCGGAGAAGAGTCCGAAGTAACTCTTCCAGAATTCGATAGCCTTCGGCGATTCGCTTCGGACCCTTGCTGATTGTCTCAAGGGCGCTCAACTGAGGAAGTGAAACATCAAGGCCCCAGGCCATGTCATTGGATATATTTCTTTCCTCTTACGTTTGGTCACTCGAGGAGTTGGCTTTTCCAGGAGATCGCTCATCTCGGTAACCAACTGGGGGATTAATTTCTCGAATGCGGTATTGAAAGACTCTTTGTCAAACGAATCCAGGTTTTCGGCTTGTGGCCTCTTCATCGATGCCTCGCTCTTATCTCTCCGATGTGGGATTGTGGAGTGTACGTTACCAACCAAAGATTGCCTCTACCGCCAACGCTTCCAACGAGGCTTTTTGTGAGGCGACGCGTGCGCTCAAATTGCCATTTGGCCAATCAACAAATGAATAATCGGAGTTAAAATTGGGGAGACTCCCAAGCTTGTCACCAATCCAAGATTGAATAGGTTGCTGACTCGATGGGTTTTCGAGAATAATCGTATCGCGAGGAAGTGATGCGACCACCGCGTCGATCTTGGTGCCTCGCCTAAAGCGTCCGTCATGCTCCATACGGGTTACGGTTCTGCGAGGCCTTTGAAGCTTCGTTTCGCCTTGAAACACGGGTGCTCCGGTCCATCCATAGAAAGCATACCAAAGGGGCCCTGAATAGTACTCTTCATTCCACACAGTCAAAGGTTTAGCAAAGGACGCATCAATGATTCCATTCCACGTTTCATCTTGGAAGTCCAACCACAAGATCGAGGGGTTTAGAGCGCTGAACTGATTCTTCACTTCCTCCTCTTTTTGTTTAATCTGGGCCAACTTCTGGATTGCAATTCTTGTGACACTGTCGTCGCGATTTGGTGCACCGAAGGGCGAATTCGCATGGATACCGGTTGAATCACTCGTGGTGAGTTTAGACCCTTGATTGAAGCGGTCCAGCGCGCACGCCTCGTTTGGTTCGGATTGTTTCGTGTGGACCTCAACGAAGACATGATTCTCGACCAGAAAATCCGGTTCCGACTTTGAACCCACTTTTCCGGATCGAGTTTCAAGTCCAACAGACAATAAAGAACCGTAGGCTCTGATCTCTCCCAAGAGGCTTGACGCCGCTTCAAAGCTTTCGACCGATCGCAACTGCCGCTTCTTACGCTCAATCCATCCCTTGTCTCGTTCGAAGATCAGACCCAGCGCCTGGCTCGTGTTGTCAATGAAAGCGGTGTCCTCCTCGTTAGGAAAGAATAAGCGGCGCCAGGGGTGACGCCGATCTTTCCGGCGCACCGCTTTGAGAAAGGATAGTTCAGCTGATGTAAAGAGGGATTGCAGCAAGCTAATACCACCGGCCTTTGCAGGACGTGGTTGCCTCGCGGGCTCATCACTTGATTCGGGGTTGGGGACTAAAGGCACCATACGATCCGCTCATTCTCTGAGAGGTACGCCTTTCCGCTGGCAATAATTTTCCAAATACGTTTCTTCCCACACGGAATAGTCGTTCGGGATGGAATTCAGTTCCGGAAAATAGTCTCGTTCGGCCCCCTTAATACCTGTTAGCAATCTCGTTAACTGCTTGTGTAGTTGATTCGAGGCAAAGTCGGCTATCTGAAAGGGCAACGCTTCAGATTTCTTTTTGAAGCTGGGCGGCGATAATCTAAAGGCTCTTAAAGCGTCGGCAATCACTCCCTTCCCTTTCACTCCATCCTCGAAAACATACTCGATTGGATCTTGATATCCGCGATCCGTCCGCCACTTTTCACCTTTGTTAACACAGTTGAGTGCAGCCAGCGGATAGGGTTGGAAAAAGCATTCCGTCATGCGGTATTTCGCATCAATTCTCCTGTAGTCGTCCATAATGACGGCGGCGGCAAATCCTCGACGAACGTTTTTTCTTATGACCTTTATGACACGCTTTCTAAGATCATCTCGACGCGCACGATCTCCTCGCCAAGAAGCGAACTCCCGAACGCTGGGGTTGAAATCGCGCATGTGCAATCCCGATAGGTTCGCATCTGAAAGCAAGTCCCTCCATTCACGTTCAAACGAGACCCACTGCTCAGAACTCGCAACATAACCCGCTACGATGAGAGCCTTGCTTGCTGCATGAGTACCACTTTCATCAAAATAGGCGGTATACATTCTGAGAAACTGAGTTAGCTGCTCTTTCCACTTAGTGCTCGTCTAATGGCATTCCAGGTTCTCAGAAAGAGCAGGACAGTTCGCTCGAATTCCTTGATCGCATGTTGGGCAACAAGTAGAAACAAGCTCAGCGCTGAGCCTATCTCGAGAACGATGACCTCTAGTCTGTAAAAGTCGCTTTCTAGCATTCCGGCGTCGCAGGGAAAACCTAACCCGCGCCAATCCTTTCGGAAGTTCGATGATATCGCTGCTCGCGTGCTGAAAGGCAAACGGCAAGCGGCAATGTAGCGCTATCATGATTACATCGCGAGGTAGTTCATTTACCCGAGGATTTGATTGCCCTCGTTTGGGGGCGCTTTCGGATACCAATTAACCGCAAGAGTTCTTCATGGTTTTTGATCCGATGCTTTCTCTGTCGAGCCCGTAGGTATGAGGCATCCCAATTCAATCTGTCTGCCAATTCCTGCTGCTTCGGGCTCCGTCCATTCAGTGCGGGCAGCAGTCCATGCACGGCGCGTCGGATTCGTTCAACGAACTCCTTCTTGGTTTCCGTAGGATGGCCCGGTGAAGTGACACCCAAATTGTCCTTGAGCGCTCGGCGTAAGGTCGCGGTGTGCTTATCTATTTCCTCGCTGAGGTCAACCGGTGACAATCCGAGGTAGTTGCAGACGGCCGCCAGCATCATGGGCAGCGCCATTCCCGCTGCATGCAATAATTGCTCTGGCATTGCGTCAATGAGAGGTAAAGGGGCTGAATCGAAGTGCGGCTGCCGCGTGCCCGGAGCTAGTGCACAGGCGAGCAAAGTTTGTAGTCTTTGAATGACCTGGGGATTCGCTGCAAGCTCGGCTGCTGTCGCCTCTGGTAAGCGTGTCCTACTCTTTACTGTGAGAAGTGGAATCCAGGGTTGTGCAGATACCTTGGTTATGAGCGTTATTCTGGATCGGCTTCTGTCAAGAACAAAGCGTGCTTGGCCATTGATCTTAAATTCAAACTCCGGCAGTCTAAAGGTCTCTAACACGTCAACTCCTTCCGTCCTATTCGCGACCTAGAATTGTTGGCTTGAAGGCTCCTAATCTGAACGGCCCTTCGCGGCACGTCGTTTCCATGCCGGTTGAAGATCCTTTTGCAGCACAAGCTTATATAGTGCTGCATGGGCCTCGCTGATGGCGATGGTGGCTCGTCTTATGTCAGCGATCGTTATTTTCTCCACGGTTACCTTTAAACTGCCTCGCGCGCTTCCTATAGGCATCTCCACGAACCCTGTTTCCTCGTTTAGAGCCATTCCGTTGTGTGTGAAGTTGTTTCGAAGCTTCTGAGCAGCCTTGAGATCGCCAACGACCTCTTTGTAACCAGTGAGACTTGGGAATTCGGGAAGCAACTGCTCGCAAAGGGTGCCGAGTATGTCCAATCGCTGAGGGAAGCTCGAATGTGTAATCAGGATGAAGGCCTTGGGATCGCTCAAGTCATTGAATCCCGCAAGTTTGCCAATGCAAATATTCAGGAATGATTCAAGTTGTGCCCAAAGCGCGCAAACCCGCCCGATCTCGATAAGATACTCATCAGATAGAGGCCAGCCTGAGAAGTCTAATTTCGCAATCTCTTCGTTTTTCATTACAAATCACAAACCAGATTTTCCTTGATTATCTCATGATTCGTCCGCTTATTTCGTTTGCACGCACTGTGTTCGATAGAATAGACAACGTCGAATAACCCGTGCCGCCAATTTAGGACCGCGGCTGCGCTTAAGCCCGCTAACATCGGATGTTGGAAATAACGACTGATGCTGATCGAAGAGCCACCCAAAACCGCACTTTCCGAGTTCATCAAGAACAATCATGCTGCTTATTACGGCAAGATTTGTGAACTTCGCACGTCTGTCCGCCAGTGGCTGGGCTACATCTCCGAAACATTTCCTCACTACACTCGGCACACCCTAGAGCACAGCGATGAGATTGTGGCGCAGGTGTCCAAGTTACTGTTCGACAATGGTGTCCCATCCCAGCCAGTTGTGCAAATTTCCCCCATCGAAGCCTACATTCTAATAGCCGCTGCTTATTTGCATGATGCCGGCATGGTTGTCGCTAACAAAGAGAAGCTAGAAATACTAGCCTCCGACGACTGGAAGGAGTGGACTTCGGACGGTGAAGGCGGCGCCAAGAGATGGAGTGAGATTCAGATTTTCCGTTCGGGAGACAATCCGGCTGACGAGACACTAAAACATTTCATTGCTGACCTTCAAACGCGTGTGCTTATAGCCGAATACGTTCGTCGCGTTCATCACTTGCGCGCCGCAGATGTGATCGGCCGGCACCAAACCCTGTTAGGAAGATTCGCTTTTGATGACCCAGTGCTTCAGCGAACCGTCTCAGATGTTTGCGTTGCACACGGGCTTGAAAGATACCAATTGGAAGATAACGATCGATTCCCGGAGCGGCGCGATGTAGCTGACAATGTGGTGAATGTTAGGTTTCTAGCCATTCTGATTAGGCTCGGAGACCTTTTGGACATGTCCTATGAACGTGCGTGTCCTCTGCTTCTGAGCGCCGCTTCTCCCCTACCAGCCGACAGTTTGGCACATTGGACTCAATACCAACGTATTCATCACCGGTTGACCGCGCCCGACCGCATTGAAATACACGCTCAGTGTGAGACTCAGGAAGAACACCGCCTGTTGTATGACTGGTGTACGTGGATAGTCGACGAGGTGCGCAACGCCAAGACAGTGACGGCGCGCGCCAAGAGACATGCCAACTGGCAAGTGCCTATCGCGACGTTTGACTCTCCTGAACAAACCATAAAAATTCACCCGGGTGCTGTCGCGTCATACATTTTTTCGGAATGGAAGTTCGAGTTGAACGCCGAACCGGTGTTGAGACGCTTGATCTACGACGTACACGACAGCCCGAATACCTTCATTCGCGAACTGTTGCAGAACGCCTTGGATGCAAGTCGGTGTCAAATGTACCTCGACCTGAAGGACAAAGGTGCCAAGTCGCCAGAGTTCCCAACTCAGGCCGCCGAAAGCACACGCGAGCAGTACCCCGTACGAATCAAGTTAGAACATCAGCAAGTCGTCAATCCGATATCGGGCGAAGTAGAACAACAACAAGTGTTGAGCGTCGAAGATTGCGGTATCGGAATGGACAAAGACATCATCCAGCGTTACTTTCTGCAAATCGGACGGTCCTTCTATATTACCGACGAATTCCGTCAGCAGTTTAGCTTCGTTCCGACTAGCAGGTTTGGAATAGGCTTTCTTGCAGTCTTTGCGGTAAGCGACCATGTAGTGGTCGAGTCTTTCAAGCGAAGCTCTGAGTCCGGAGATGGTCCGATATTGCTTACTCTCACCGGCCCGCGTAATTATCTACTAATCAAAAAGGGTACTCGAAAGGATACTGGGACGCGGATCGCGGTGTCCTTGCAAACGCCTATGGCACCAGGCTCACTCACACGGCTGGTGAGTGAGTGGTGCCGGCGTGTTGAATTTCCGGTGATCGTTGATGAACTGGGATTCGAAACCGTCGTCCGGGCTGAGCGCCGAGAAGACTTCGAATATGACATGCAAACTGTCACTGACGAAAAAATAAAACTTGCAGTGCGCGCTTTTCCCGTTGATCGCTATGGCGTCGAAGGCGAGCTTTATGTTTTTGCCGTGCAGCATGAAAAAGGCGAGTCGTGGTGTGATTGGGGTTGGGCGGAGGTACATTATCCACAAATTCATCCTCAGGCTGAGCAGCCACCTTTCCCAAAGAACCTGACCTGCATACATGGTCTAGCAATTAAGGCTGAAGCACCCCATAGAATTCAGAACATGCCGATGAGCGCGCGGTTGGACTATCGCAGCGACACCTATCAGCCAACGCTCGCGCGCGATTCGTCGAACCTTAGAAGCATCTGGGGTGAAGGGCTGCCGGATGGAAGCTTGGCACCGGAGGTTGCTTCGAGGTGGCAGGAGATTCTGGAACAACATCTGGAAACCACCCCATGGGCTCGGGGCGAAGATGCGTGGCGCTACAAACAGGCGCTTATCTACTACTTTCCCATCCCGTCATTTTGGGACACTGTACCCGAAACAATCCGCATTCACAGAGCACACACTTCAAGTCTAATTTCATTGGCCGAGGCACGAGAGTTACCGGTTGTAACCGTCGTGATTGACGTTCCCTTCATATCAACGCGTAAGAAGCTTTCGGACGGTAGGCAACATCGTGAACATGACGATATTAGCGAAGGCCCCTCAATACTGACGGGCAGCGCCCCGACGATCATCCCTCCAGATTTCGCCAGAATTGGCACCTATTGCCGTGTCAGCATGCTTACGGACCGGCATGTCACTGCTGCGCGATGGTCGAGCCATGGCAACCAATTGGAAATCGATTGGTCTCAAGGTGTGGTTGAGGACGACTGGATGTACTCCGACCACATCAACGCTCTCGGGATCATTACGTTGCCCGATAGAGCAGCTATTGGCACAGCAATTCATAAGGCTACTAAATCGGACATGGAGTGCGGTTTGGTCAACGCCGAACACCCTTTCATTCAATGGGCGTTGCGCGTTAAAGCGGTATCTGTTGCGGGGCTTTATGGTTTGAAATTACTTCAATACGATCAACTTACAACATTCGTCCATAATGCATTGATGGCCCAGGGGGAGGACCAATCTCTGCAGTACCTGGCCAACTACATTGAAAAGTGGCGAGAGATTCCGGACTTGCCGATTGAGTTATACCCGCCCAGTTTTATTTTGACATCAGATCTATTTGTGGTTAAAAGGGAGCGCAGCTAGCTGGCTGGCTTGGCCTGCTCGGGAGAACTCCAATAAGGCAATTGACGCACTACAAGAGTCTCGTCTCACTGCCTGCTAAATGCGTCCGCGTATCCAGTGTGCCAACCAGGCAAACAAGCTCCATCTAAACGCTTTCTTGATCAGTGGATATACTGACGCCATCGCCTGTTTCCAATACCAAAACTTCGCAAAGGTGCGTCCATGTCTAAACTCGATGGCAGTGTACTCTTCGGCCAAGTCACCGATTAGATTTTCGCGGTCGTTCTTTGACAGGAACAACAATAGAAGTTTTTCCGCCAGACTTGGTGGCGATGATCGTACATGTGCTAAGTAATAAAGAGATTCGGAAGCGTCATATGTCTTAATTCCCAGCCCTTCGAGGGGTTCGGCGAATGCGTAGTTGACAATATCCGCTGAGCGCCCGCCTACCAGCAACGCTACCGCGCCATCGCTGAAAGGCACTGATTGAACCACGAATTGTTCAAGATCAAGTTTGTGCTGTTTCCTCCATCTCAAGATCCTCCGTGGACTGGAGTACTGATTGCGCAAAAGCGGGGCAACGGCTGGACCACCTGATTCTGCCATCAAAATGATTGCCAACTGGGCGGGATTCGCCGACAGGAACCATCGAGCGACCTCAATCGATTTCTCCAATGCGAAGCCACCTGGCATCATGCTTACAGTTCTGATAGCGGGTGGAAATAGTCCCTCGCTTTTGCGTAACACTTCAGAGGCGAGACAAGGTAGCATTTGGTTTGGTGTCTCTGTTGATGCAATCAGCAGACCGATTTGGGAGCGGTCACCGCCCCATTCCTGAATACACCGTCTTGTAGCGCCGATGCCCAGCTCGGTTGTACAACTCGTTGTCCCCTTCATTACGCCTCCGTCGGTTTCGGGCTCCAGCTCAAGCCTACTTCCAGTCTATTGCGCACGGCCCTAGTGGCATTGAGAGCTTGCACACCGGCTCCTTCGATTCTGATGTACCGCTTGGCTCGCCCACCCCGTTCCGGCGTCGCCTCACCTTGCCTCGAACTTACGAGTCCCTTTCGTTCCAGCCTCTCTAGAGTCGCGTAAACCGCGCCAATGGAAGTGGTTCTTTCTGTAGTTTCCTGGACCAATTGACGAACTCTTGCGCCATAAGCTTCATCTCCTAGCCTCAGCACCGCCAAAAGTACAATTTCTTCGAACTGGCCTAAGGAATCCTTGCTTTTGTTCATCGTTCGCCACCTCTATATCAATTGCTAATGAATCGGTTTTTATATCCTCTAGAAAGTAGAACATATTGAGTTGTGAGGTCAAGTGTTTCAAGGCATCTCATCTATTCCGTCGGTTCTTGCGGGAGACACCGCTAAGTTTGATTCCCTCATACTTAATCCGACCGGGCAGTGTCTCAGGTAGGTCCAAATCATCATCGACAAGGTCTTCCATATGTACCCCAGCAACACGCGCGTATGCCAGGAGAGTCATCAGTGAAGGTTCGTTGCGGCCTAATTCGTATTTCGAAATTGTCGTGTAGTCAATGTCGTTCTCAACTCCTAACCGCCTATGCATCTCATGTTGAGAGAGACCGAGCGCGTTTCGGACCCGCAGAAGCTTTTCAGCCAAGCGCTTAGGTTTCGGACGAGGACCCTTGCCCATCAGGATTCGCCTCCTGATGCGCCGGCTACCGCAAACGGCTTGACTCCATGTATGAATATACATAGACTGCGCTCGCTTAAGGGAATCGCCGTGAGTGTGAACCTGTCACGCTCAACTGCGATGCTCATCACTCCTGTATTTAGTAGGTGAGCTACGCATTTGGCCGCTGCCAGATTTTCAAAGATAGAGCGCACATCATAGCAAAGCGCTCATGATTTGTTCAGAAGATATGATGAGATTAGATTTTTGCACGCCCCGTAATTGCGATGGGCCTTGTCCTGAAACCGACTAAGTGACGTTTCCCCATGGGCACGATCCCGCGATACCGCGATCAAGATGACAATAAGGCCGATCCTGCGCGCTTCTCTGTTGGGCCAGAGCTAAGCAATAGCAAACTAATATTCGACGCCGACCATAACGCTCACTGCCGCCTGAGTGAGTTCCAGGACGAGCGACGTGACGTACGAAGCCTGCGTGCAGGACTACAGCTAAGCGCACTACATTTCATCCAGTCACGATGGAAACTGATGAGCAACTGCGGCTCTGCCGAAAGCCGGCTCATAAAAGAAGCCATAGAAACACTTGGCGCGCATTTAGTCTCTTTTCTTTTGGCCGGTTATGACGAACTGGGTATCGTCCATGCGCGGTGCTTTGAGGTTCTAACGCAATGGCGCAGTCTCAGGACTAGGAAGATAATAAAGATTTCCACGGGAGATGCTTGCGGCCTTCCCCGCGGGGAAGAGCCTTTGGTTCTCCTCGCGCTTGTGAAACTTTTGAATAGCAATAGCGATCTGGTTGACGGAAGTAAAGTCATCACTCCAACTGACGAAATATGCTCGGTGCTAGAGTGGAAGACTTCAAGTCACACCGGAGCGATCATCGCTGGTGCAATCCGGAAGTATTTTCGGGCCTCATACCTTGTGGCACACGATAACCAATACAGCTTCCCCGACATGTCAGGCTACAGTGTGAGCATTTCTCGTCTTATTGTAGCTTACGCATTCGCCAATCAGTCTGGAATTGAGGACCCACCCTCAAGCGCCGAATACGTTCAAGTCGAGTTTAGTCAGGAAATCGTGGATGAACTTCGTGTTGCAAGCCTCTTGGGCATGGATTGGAGCCGCGTGACATCTTTGGAGCGCCAATAGTCCACAAATCTGATGCACCCGATCCTTGCCCTATCACAGCTCCAGTTAGTTTTTCCTCGCTGAAGATTTCCTAATTACTGATTGAGCACACGGCCCTCGCATCGTTAAGTCCCATGACAGGTAGAACGGGCTGCTGGATTAGGCGCTTAGATTATCGACGAACACTTAAGCCGCTTGCTTCTTCCAAGATGGGCCTCAAGCCTTACTAATCCTTTTACCGTACCGCTTTCCTTATCGCCTGTAAGACACCCGCGGCTCTCCTTAGGCCAGTACCAAATGACCTTGGCATGCCACGACAATTCTCCCTACACTTTGAGTGGAGCAGCAGTAAGAACTCTCTGTCTAAGTCAGCGTTTGCATCCGTCTGAACAAGGGAACGCGCTAAGCTACAGTTTGTTATGCTGAAACTAAGTTGCTGAACACCGGGCTAGCAAAGGTATAATTGCCACGCGTGACGAGGGTTGAATCGTTAAAGGGATTGCGGCATTAGCCACCATCATGAACAAGAAAAAGTCGTACAGATCCTTGGGTCAGATAATTCTAGAAAGACGTAAGGCCATACCGTTAACGCAACGTCAGGCCGCAGCGCTTATACGAAAATCGAATGGCAAACCAATATCTGCTGTCTATCTAAATGATATCGAGCATGATCGGCGCTCACCCTCTTCGGATCACTTGATTGAACAGTTCGCTAAGGTTCTCGACATACCAATGGAAGTCCTCTATTTGGTCACGCGACGGATTCCTCCAACCTATTTTAGTATTCGGTCTTCTGATGACGAGAAAAAGGTCATCCAGGCTTTTGAAGCCTTCCAAGCAGCGCTTCGTTAGGAATTTGCGCTGACATATGCCGCGTCGATAGCTGCATTTCGTTTAAGCCACACCCAGAAAAAACGCTCTCGCTGGCCAAAACTCCTTGCAAGTCTCCAGCTATCGTGGTAGTTAGCATGTTCGTCAAAGTGCGAACGCGCCGCAGAGTCCTAATTACACCGTTACACTTTCAGTTTTACCTTAGATCAAGCGCCAAACGAGCAGCTCTGCGGCTGCCTCGTTTCATAAATATTCAAGCGCTTTGCGGTGATTCTGAGGTGCTCCTGAATCATGCCCAAACAAGAAAAAGTTAATCAATGGATGACATCTCTTAGCGATCCACTTCGGCCGTATGTTCCCCAGCACCAGACTTCGTATGACTTTACAACCTTCGCACACCTCGGAAAAGCGTTTGTGATAGCTCTGGTTAGGGTTTTTGCAACGCGCGCTGGAGGCTTAGCCAAATGTACTGCTAAGTCCGATTGCTATGCGCTTCGAATTCTTCTGCGCTGGATTGAGGCCAATGGTAAACATTTCCCTGCCTTTAGCCAAAAGCTATTCCATGATTACCAGTCTATTTTGGTTGATGAGTGGGAAGTGGTACTCAACACATGGCGAGACGATCTTGTTAATGGCAAACATCGACAATCGGAGACGACGCGCGCCCAGACAATAAGAACCGTGAATGTGCTGCTCGAAGCTCTCGTCGCAGCCCGGATCATGAGACCCATTTCCAGACTAGCCCCAGTTAAGAATTCCAATAAGAAGTCGACGCCAAAGAAATGTCTCGCTGAAGTGTCGTCGCGGTCCTTGATCAAAGAGGCCAATACCCCAGTTTGTGGTGCCGATAGGGAATCTGTCTCGGCAGATGATCTTTCATCTCCGGATGCAATTGGGATAGCTGAACTAAAAGACGGGGCAGCTGATCATGTTGAGGCTCTCGCACACCTTAACCAAGCGCGCCTAACTGATCTAAGGAGGTGTGCAGAGAAAGAGCTGAAGAAATGGAGTGAACACTTTCGTGAGGGCCAAAGGTTAGTTGGGTTATGTGACATGCCCTTCTCGCAAATAAAAGAGGTCCTGCATGCGCGATATAAAAACAATACTACAAGACGATGGGCGTTAACTAAACTTTTCCCAAGAGACCTGCCACACATCGCGCTCTCACGCTATTTGACATACATCCTACATGAACGCGGGGGCCTTATACCATTCGGCAAAAAAACCCGTCTTCATTCTTTTCATCGTTACTTCTGTAAGTCCAGAGGAGGAATCGACAAATTACGAGCGTACCTGATTCCGCACCCTGAAGCGGCGAATGCGGCGAGGATAATCTTTCAAGTAGATACCGGAGCGAACGTCGCTGTATGTCACTCTTTGACTCGAGACTGTCTCTCAGATTCAGACCTGCGGGAACATAAAGTGATAGCCGGATTTAAGGATCGCGCCCGAGGAAAGCTAATCGTTTCAGAGCTACCAATTAAAGATGCCCGCTATGAAGTTAGTTGCGTCCAAGCACTCGAAATATACCGAGAGATGTCCAAGCCGCTGTCCGACTGTGCGCCTACGAAACTAAAAGACGCATTGTTCCTACATCATTACAAGGAAAACAGAGTTGGGGTTCTTTCGTTTTCCAGCGCGGAACGGCAGTTCCAAGGATTTCTAGCGAGACACAAAGAGTTTTATGGCATGAGGCTAACAGCGGACATGATCAGGCCAACCGTTCTCTTTCAGGCTACGTACAAGAATGATGGGAGTCTTTTAGCGGCCAACGCATTGGGCGATCATAGTTCTCTTGCTACAACATCCGCTTATGCGAGCAAACCTGCCATGCGACTTCTCTACGCGCGCCTAATCCGCGAATTCCAACTGCTTTTTCAGGTCGTCTCCGTGTCTGATATTCAGGGCGCCGCCAAGAAACTTCAAATGACTGACATGCAATTTCGATCGCTCCTAAAAAAGGCCAATCAAACGGGGCTCGGAATAGCGTGCCTTAATCCCAAGGCGGGGTATCAGCCCGGGACGACCAAAGGTAAGAACTGCGCGAAATTGGAGAGGTGTCCCAGTTGTCCACTCCGCTTTGTAATAGCAACTGTTCCTAATTTGACGGACCTAATCCTCTTCTATTCGCATCTTCGAAAGAATCGACTCGAGTTTGAGGCCACACGTCCCCAGAGATGGGTGCAAACATGGCTGCCCTGGTTGGTCTTTGCGGAAATTGCCCTTGAGAAAGCTCAGCGCGGCCCATCTGCGGCAATCTATTTGAGAGCGAAGATGGCGGCAGAGGCCCGCATCGAAGCAAGGGCGGTGAATCTTCCGCCCTTGTGGTAATGAGCTTGATTTCAAAACTAAAATCGTGAGTCCGATTAATATTAACGCTGCGTCACTTGTTCTCAATCCTGAGAACTACGCTGAATTTGATTTCCCTTCAGGTGTGCCGCGACCGGCATGGTTAAGGTCGTCCTACTACGCTGACTACTGGCTCACTGTAGGACCTTGGCCGGACCGCTATTATAAGATTTTTTTCAACGCCCTGATGTCGGACGGCTCATTCTTGACGGATCCACAACATTTCCATCTGTTGGATACGGTTCGACGGATGTCGATCGGGTTACGAACGGGAGCATATGCAACGGTCACAGATCCAGCAGTCCATGTGGCAATGACCAATGCCATTATCACGTGGGTGTTGTGGATGGATCTAAGCGGCATACGAGCTTTTGGTCAGTTAACGCGATTCGACCTGGCAGCCTACAAGGAAAAAGCTATCTATGGTACGGCCCACTTATTGCAATTTGCCGCGCGCATTAGGAACCACTTGTCCGCTCTAAAGGCGGCGGGTGTCTCCCTCCCGATGAAAGGTCATATCCCCGATATTCATCGCATTTTCGACGAAGCACTAATCGGTCGACGTGCTTGTTGTCAGACCGCCCCGTTATACGAAATATTCAAGTCAGCTCAAGAAGCGGGATCATATTTAAAGTCGTCGCAACTAAGGATTCTGGAAGCTGGGATCGTCACCCCATCGCGTATATCTCAAATCCATCTCCTTCGTTTATTACAGCCTTGGGAATACCAATGGAATATGCGCCGTACGCTTCCTGGAGACAAGCTCACTTTCGACCCGTTTCCTTCCGAGAGTATCGCGAAAACCGTCGCCAATCTGGGCATGGTCTCGGGTAGAACGAAGTCCGTTCCGGTGCCTCAGGCCATGTTTTTAATCGACCGAAGCATACGTTGGGTTCTCGACTATTCGCCTTCAATACTTGAAATGATCAAACAAGTCGAGGCTGTTGGCAAAGCAAAGCAGAATCGTTTGCGTTCCCGACAGAGAACAAAACAATTGGAAACAATTCTGACGAATTTGCAATTCCCAGAAGGCCCGGGGCAACCATGGCCGATGATCCCTAAGATAACTGGAAATCCTAACAGTAAGAGCCTAACTATAGCCCGTGTTCTTCGATGTCTGTTTGCCAGTTGCTTTGTTGTCGTTGCTGCGTTTACGGCCCGACGTCGCACCGAAGTGACTTCCTGTAGAGAGAAAGGACCTGACCACGAATACTGTATCACCTCTGACGAGGAGGGCTATTGGATTGAGTTGTGGATTGAAAAAACGGTGCAGCAGTGGGACAAAACTCCATGCCCGGAAGTCGTGGTCAAAGCAGTGGGGGTTCTTCGCGCGCTCAGCGAAAGCGCTAGAACAATAAGCGGCAAGCCGGATCTTTTTCAGTACAAGTTAATCGGCCCAAACGAAACCTCATCGTTCCGCGTCCGAAAGGGGCTCAAAGAGCTAACCACCCACCTCGATATACCTGCTTTAGCCGATGGGTCAAAATGGTGTTTCAATCCGCACCAACTGCGACGATTCTTTGCAATCATGTATGCCTGGCGCTATGAATTTGGCGAGCTCTCAGCTCTTAGCTATCAATTACGTCATTACAATCTTGATATGACCCGCAGGTATATTACCGAGCCCACACAAGGAAAGATTTTCAGAGAGGTACAAACCGAGCATACTGTTTCCATCTTGAAAGAAGTTGCGCTTGGACGTCGTGACGGAAGTGGACCATTCGGAGAACGATTCAAGAAAATTGCTCAAAAGATTCGCAGTCAAATGATAAGTACGGTGCATGTATTTACTGAAGAGAAATTCGCTGCGCGAATAGAGCGCTTGATATTACGTTCGGGTAAGGTACTGAAGGGTTCCCCTTGGGGATATTGCACTTGCGGATCCTCGTCACGAGATATTCGTCAAGCGAAATGTTTGAACAGCGGTGATCTCGCAGAAGCAAGAGGACCGGACAAAAGAAAAGCAACACTCTTTACATGCGCTAATTGTCCCCACCACTTTACCCACGAGGCCTTTCGCCCATATTCAGCCACTCAAATGGAGTTCCATGAAAAGGCTTCCCAAGATAAAAACAATGGACACCTGGTAAGGAATGCCAGCGCCACATTCGCAAAGCAGTTGCGTGAATACGTCAACCGATCCTTTAAGCGATCGGCGACTGTGAGGTCACAGGATGGGCAAGAAAACGAAAAGCCAAGCCCCAGCAATCGCACTTCAAAACCAAAACGACGCCCGTGTAAAGATCAACGAAAAGATTGCAGTCCTTCAAAGGTATTCAAAAAAAGGAGTGCCTGACGGCGCCTTTGTTCCGAAGTCACTCGAGCAGTTCCGGCTATGGACGGATAAAGAATTAGAGCTCGCTCAAATCGGCAGCAAGTCAACTTTATATCAACCTTGGAATGGTGAGCTTAGAACCGAAATTGTAAGACTTATTAAACTCTTGAGGTCAAGGCGTAAGACTTCCAAGACTGGGATAAACGCGTTAAATCGACTCAGAGCAGAAAAACTCGAAATCAAATTTACTCTAAAACAGTTGGCTGGTGAGGTACACCAAATTCGGCAGGAGCTGCAATTTGAGCGAAGAGAAAGTGAACGCAAGGACCATCGCATCGCTGACTTAAAAGAGGAAAACGCGAAGTTGACAGCGCAGCTAGACAACACGCCGGGCTATATCCGGTGAAATGAGCGCTGTTTTGACATGAAATCAACAGATTGCGAATCCCATCGTCCCAAGGTGCACCGATAGCTTTCAACGACACCTAATCATGCGTAAAGCTATCCTCCTCTACACCGACGAACGTTGTAATATCAATGGCAGACCCCAACCAGGAATTCCATTATTGCTAAACAGCGAGCGAGCAGTCGTCAATTCAGTAAGCGACTGGTTTCGCTATCAGGCAGTGATGTTCAATTCCCCGCCAACGACACTTCGATTGTATTCGGACATTATGCTGTCTTTTTGGAACTACCTCATCAAGGAGGGAGTTGGGTGGACAGAGGTCGACGACAATGTGCTAATGACCTGGCGCAATCATCAAGAGATCGAAAACGGTGTAAAGAAAAGAACAATTAATCAAAGGCTCTCAACGGTCTTTCAGTTCTATTGGTGGGCTCAGAGTCACGATTACATTCAGAACGTTGTTCCTGATCCTGGTAACGCAGAAAGCCTTGCGCCAGCACAAATCTCAGTAGCCGCAAAACTCGCTGGAACGAAGTCCGGAGTCAACGCCAAATTCAAGCTAAGTAGTTCTCTTCTCTATCGAACCACACGAGAGCCGAATGTCCACACACCAACTGCGGAGGAAGCCATCACTTTACATGCAGCGCTCACGAAAGTCGCCCGCCCAACGCTCGCTGAGCGTAATACACTTATGCTGTCATGGGCGGAGGAAGCAGGATTGAGACGGAAAGAGTTTGCATCGTTAACAGTCGATCAGATTCCGGATTGGAATGAGATCTATGATTTGATTCAGCAGGACTCATGTAAGAACCTTGACTTGGTAGTAACAAAGGGCGGGCATCACCGAATTATTGAGCTCGTACCGGATCTCCTGCTCCGCACCAGAAATTACATAGAGGAAGATCGCCTTGCAGTGGTTCGCCGCTTCAAACAAAAGCACGGCGGGATCTACAAAGCGCCGACAGCAGTGTTCTTATCGGAAAAAACTGGCAGACGCCTCACATTGGGTGCGATCACCAACCTCTTCAGAGAGGCGTTCAAAAAAGCTAGTGTACGCGGATCAGGACATCGCATGAGGGCACGTTACTTAACGAACTTGGTTCAGCATTACTATGATGAAGCCTTCGCGAAACACGGAAACTCAATCAGCTTTGACATCGTCCTTCTGAAAGCCGCGGAGGCGGCTGGACACGCGAGTCCCGCATCCCTGCGGCCATACCTCAATTTGGTTCGCAAGCGCCGGCTCACAACCCAAGATGGAGAGAGACGCCGATACCTGCAACAAAGGCTCCTCAGTCTAGAACGAGACCTTAACGCAAAATCCAGACAGCTCGAAACAACCACCTTCGTGGCAGAACTTGTAACGGCGATCCGTTCAGGGAACAAATCAACCATAAAGCGCGCATGGAAAAACCTAGAAAAGGCCGTTGATACAATCTCCTAATCGGCATCACTAATCGGTCTCTTGTACAGGGAAAGCCAACTTTCAACCACTAGATCACAGTTTGTGTTACGCCCTGACATCTTGCTTACTTGCGATCTACTTTTGTCGCGCTCAATAGCGCTTAAATTCAAGGATCGAGGTCTAATCCTTCGATACTCTACAGACGAACCACCAGCGTCCAACAGGATTTCTTTAAAGAGATTGAAGAAATGTGCCAGATTAGATGGATCGGGCCCTACAGATTTGAGCTCAGCGCTCTCCTGAGGACTCTTCAGTCAGTCACGTGCACGACGCCGCTTTAGCTGCAATGGCAGAAGATCCTGCCATTCATCCGAGCCCGTGACCCTCCGAAATGCCTCAGAAGCTGAGTAAAGCTCTTCATCTACAGGGGTCCCCAAGTCCACCACAACAGTGTAGGGATCCTGAAAACTCCAGGTCTCCGTTTGCCGGGTCCGACCTGGTTCGGTCTTAATACTCCTTATCATCCATGTGGTGTCCGTTTTGTGATGAATTATCTCGTGATCGGTAGGGCCAAGGTATACGCGCGTGTTTTTGGACTCTACCTCTCGCTTCAATCTCTTCCAAGCCGACCGAGGAAGATTTAGCACTTGAGCAGCTGGAGAATCATAATGGCGCCCCACAACCTGCAAGGTGAGTAAATTGGTTCCTGCGTCTTCGACATGGAAAACGAACATTGGACTAAGGCGCGTTATGGACTCACCGTCGCGCCTACCGTGGATTCGAACCATAACAGAGTAGAGTCCTGGACCAGTTGTTTTGTCGAGCACAAGAACCAAATGTTCTGTCGAATTGGCATTAATCTGCCAAATTCTGTCGCCTAACACGTGTACAGCGGACCCGCACTGCTGAGAGGGCCGAAAGGTTACTCTGACGGGCTCGATGAAGCCCTTAGGTTTGACCAAGCGCAGCACTCTGTCGCTTAACTGTCTGAAGTCTAAGGTGACGACATCAACCGTATGAACTTCAAATGGAGTATGACTGGGGTTAGTAGTGCTTAAAAGCAGCCGTAGTTCAGTGCTCGTGTAGGCTTTTATTACCTCGCCATCAACCCTCACATAATCGAAAGCGTGCGGAGGATCATGCCAATGCACAACATCAACGGAGATAGGAGCGGCAGGGTAGCAACCGATAAGATTGTGGTCTAGTTGGTGCGAGTTGTTGTTCCGATCAGTAGTTAGATTCAACAAACTCATTGCGCGCGGACTATTGGCAACTAGTTGGGCCAAGTCAGCGTCGGTCCATACGTGGATAGACATCGGAAATTGATGGGTTTGTAATAAGAAGTCGAGCTCATTGCTGATAGTGGAAATCCCAACAATAACGAAGTGATCGATAGTGGCTCGGCCATGGTGCCAGATAAGCTTCGGAGCGATGTCTTGGATAGTGATTGACTTGATCAAATTCTTGCATTCGAATTTCCATACTTCTTGACGACCATCGAGTCGTGACGTCTGGCAAGCGCTAATGTCGAACCCAAATTGGCTTCCTGCTAACTGTCTACGCACTTGCCTAAAGCCTAGGTCGGTAAGTAGTTCGACAAGCACACGTTCAAGCAAACCACCCTTGTCTGCCGATTCACAGAGAGTCTTAAGGATCTCGTTGTCGCTCATGGTTTGTTAGTCCTAAGACCCCCCCCACAAGGCAGAGTTCATTCATCGTGGAATTCACGCTGGTTACTCTCAATCTGACGAACCAACGTTGGCATTTCCCAATAGCATGCCTCATCTCTTCGATAATGCTTCAGTCCAGCAAGTTTCATGAGCGGATGAATTCGCTCTCTTACCACTCCTGTTTCGCGTTCGATTTCATCGATGCGCGCTTTGGAGTGTTGGCCGAAGAAAGTTTGAATCTTCTCAGCGTCGGCCGCCAAGTACTCAAAACCGTTTGCCCGTTCAATAGCGTGTGTTCCTAGTTTAGCTCTAAAGCGATTTGCCGCCTCGAGACACATTTTTTTCAACAACGCGAACGCGACGTTCCCTGCTACACCGAGGGCCACGCTTGATGCGACGTATCCGGTAACTGGGGCGTGGACCACTGCCCTGGCAATCTCTGAGAGAACAAGCCATTCGAATTCATGTCGCTCCGGGAGGAAGTATTGCTCATACAGTCCCGCCACCTGCGCATCACGAAATCTGGCATCCATACGCAACTCCGCAAAATCGTCGACTTGGAGTTGGGTGTCGACCCAACCCCTTGCGGCTACCTCGTGGATGATGTGGTCTATGTTTTTTTGAGCTTCCCAATCCGTGTCATCTGTCATCGCTCAAAATCCTCCCTTCAAAAGAAAGATGCTTTCGCTCGCAGGCTGTCTGGCTCTCGATCAGCGACAGTCCTTGTGAAGTTAACTCCATCTCAGCCGACAATAACCCAACTCCGCGAAGCTTAATCATCGTCTGCTCGTTCACGGGCACGCCCATTTTCAGATCTTGCAAACTCTCAACAACCTCACGACTACTCAAGTCGTTGTCCTTGTACCACGACCAGCCTAGCTCTCTTTCCCGGAACAATTGATACCATCTCCTAGTCTCGTCAACCCTGAGTCTTTCATTGTCCAAAATGATGAGTTGCGCGGCGAGTTCATGAGATCGCGCAACTAAGCTTTCCCCGGTTGGATTGATTCTATCCAATTGCCAGGCGTCGCCAAGGCTCGAGTCTATTTGCACGGCGCCCCACCATTGAAGACAACCCCAAGGCAGAGCGTGTCGCAAGAAACGGTTAATCCCGAAAAATTCAAGGCCAACTAGTTGATACACTCTGTTGCTGTAATCGTTACTGCTTGCTACAGGATCCAGCAGCGAGAAGGAATCTCGATCAAAAAACGTTAACTCTGGGTCGTTTAGGGGCCGTATGGCGAGGGGATGATTTCCGATCCCAATCTCATTTTGTAATTGTCGTTGAAGTTCGTAGAGGATCGACCAACCTATGATGTTCGTATCTCCGCTGTTATCCCAGTGCAAGGCCCGAAAGATATCACCGACTTCAGAGGGTGGTGGCTGGACAAAACTTATGTAACTCTGGGATACCAAAGAAGTCTGCTCGGGCAACGGTCTGTAACCCGTCGGGTTGGATAGGGACGTGCGCTGAAGCCCCTGATCTCTGATGATGTCTCTTAGCTCCCATAATAGCCCTAGTCCATCCTCGAGATAGTCGCGCGCATCAGCTCGCCACAGCAGCGACCCGATTCTGCGAACATCTTCATCCGGACTGGGCTTCACTAGTTCGACAGCACCACGATAAATCCGTCCGGAGTGACCGTCGACGGTGATCAGGTCTCCCTCACTAACTTCCCCCTTCAGATCCTTAAGAAGAGCATTATCATAGTCAATGTCAAATCCCCCGATGCCCGCCACGCATGGTTTTGTCATGCCGCGGCAAACCACAGCAGCGTGACTTGTCATCCCTCCTCGCAGGCTTACAACCCCCTCCGATTGACTCATTGCGTGGAAGTAATCGGGGGACGCCTCATGACAAACAAAGACCACCGGTTTTCCTGCTGTTGTGAAGTTGTCTACGCTCTCAGGCGAGAGAGCCACAACTCCAATGGCGACCCCAGGACTTGCAGGTAGGCCGACCGCCAGCGGTGCTTCCCTCAGGTTCCTCGGAAGCTTTGGAGCGAACCGCTCTGAGATCCAGCTAGGCGAAATACGAAGTATGGATTGCTTCTCACTGATGAGGCCTTCGTCGAGAAAATCCAGCACTAAACGCAGCCCTGCAAAGCCACTCCGCTTCGCAGTCCGAGTCTGCAGTAACCAGACTTTGCCGCGCTCAATCGTGAACTCGTAATCCTGCATGTCACGATAGCGTTGTTCTAGTAGCTCCGTGATTGCTATCAGATCCGCATAGGCGCTTGGTAGTTCATTCCTGAGTTCGCCGATCGCACTTGGAGTTCGTATTCCGGAGATCACGTCTTCGCCCTGCGCGTTTAGGAGATATTCGCCATAGAGCTCTTTCTTGCCAGTAGAGGGATTGCGGCTAAAGGCGACACCCGTGCCGCTACCGGCACCCATGTTGCCAAAGACCATGGCTTGCACATTGACTGCGACGCCCAAGCTGTCGGGAATGCGATTTAGGTGGCGGTAGTCTATCGCGCGCCGGCCCATCCAGGAATTGAATACCGCAGCGATGGCCATACGCAGTTGTTCGTAAGGATCGTCTGGGATCTCCAGTTGCTCGCCTCGAATAATTTCTCTTTCAGCCGCAATGATTTCGCGTAGCTCTTCGGCTTTCAAATCGGTGTCGCGACCGCCAGTGGTTCGTACCCTAAAACCATCTATCACCCGCTCGAACTTTTCATGCGCCACACCGAGCACAATCTCTCCGAAGAGCGAGGCAGAGCGCCGGTAGGTGTCGAGCGCGAAGCGGAGGTCGTCAGTCTGTTCTGCCAAACCTCGGGCTGTCTCTTCGTTCAGGCCCACGTTCAAAACCGTGTCCATCATCCCTGGCATTGAGAAGGCCGCGCCTGGGCGAACCGAAACCAACAGAGGATCCTTAGGGTCGCCGAATTTCTTGCCGACATTCTTTTCGATCTCTCGAAGCGCATCGGTTAGCTGATCCCACATGCCTTCAGGAAATTGCTTGTGGTGAGTGTGATACGCATTGCAGACTTGAGTAGTCACAATCAAGCCGGGCGGGATCGGCAAGCCAGCTCGAGTCATCTCGCAGAGTACGACCCCCTTGCCGCCGAACAGCGACTTCTGGTCGCCGCCATCCTCAAATAGATAGATCCATTTTTCCACTCTCTCTTCACCTGCTAAAAGGCGGAAATTCTCCGCCACATAATGCGCATGTAAACTCGGATGGATTTTACGGTGTTAAGATTTGTCCAGCTATTTCTGAAGCCACTTTGTTGTGAAGAGTGTACTGGCCTTGCTCTTTAACCTCTTCCCAGAGTTTTGAGCGAGCCTTGGCATAAATCTGAGCACGGTCCCTATACACAGGGACTTGGGCCGGCGCGTTTAGGCAATCAAAGGGGCTCTTTACACCTGCATTGAGAACAAAGGGCGACGTGTTGCGTTCCTGGGAGAGATGCAATTCTTTGATGTGTGTATTCGTTTACGGAACGTACGTCAGAACCAAACCTATCTAAACCATGACTACAGATGTCTACCACAGCCCATGAGATATTTGAACACTTCAGAGTGGTGCATAAACCGTTGATGAACTGCTCCGAAAGATGCAACCACAACTCTAGATCCCACAACACCGATTTGTAGACTCGCAGGAGATATACAGTGAGCCCGTCGAAGATTAACCCCTTGCTATCGTCGACCAATCCTTGAAGTCCTTCGAGGTCATCGGGTACAGAAGCGACTGCTTCGTACACCTTGCAGTTCTCGCCTCTGCGCTTTCGATGCTCTTCTATTTTTTGTCGGTGGGTGTCAGTCGGTTCGAGAGTAGCAAAATAGTTATAATCGTCGAGCTGCGTTTCTGCAAACGTCGATTTTCCTGAGCGGTGCATTCCAGTAACCAACGTTTGGGTCCGACTAACTATCATGTAGCATCGTCCAATCCTTCCATACTCAATTGTGGACGGGGCTGCTCAATGAATGTTCTCTCAGGACGTATTGACGGCGACTTGAGCAAGTGGTCGTCCGAGATCAATTTCTTGAGCTCTACCGCGAAGTGTTGCGCACTTTTGAAACGACTGTCAGGATGCTTTGCAACCGCCTTGTTTATGAATTCTTTCAGCCATTCGCTACAGTTAAGACTCCTGATATAGTCACTAGAATTCGTCATCAAACTATGCCAACGATAATTCTCAGCGCCTTGCAAAATAAAGATCGCTATTCTTCCTAGTGAATAAACATCGGTTCGGGCATCGGCGTCGAATGGTCGATCGAACAGTTCAGGCGCACAAAATGCCACCGTACCTAATTGGCCAACTCCCGTTCCGCCAGTCGTGTCTTCCGCCAATACCAGATCGAAATCGCAAAGTTTTGCCTGAAATTGTTCTCCGATCAAAATATTGCTTGGCTTGACATCACGATGAACGAAACCTTGAGTGTGCGCAAAATGCAGGGCCTCTGCGACTTGACCTAACATCTCGAAGGCCGTCCTGACTTCAACCGAGTCCGTTCGGATTGCAGCGTCAAGGGTGCCAAAGCGCACATATTCCATTACAAAATAGAGATACGGCGGATCGCTTCCTTCATGCTGAAATACCCGCACGATGTGTGGATGATTCAATCCCCACATCACTCGCCCACCCCGAAAGAACCTTTGGCACTTCGATTCATCTCGAGCCCACCGATCATGTAGACATTTCACTGCAACGACAATCTCATCTATATGGTCGTAGGCTCTCCAGACTGTGCCGTAGCCTCCGGAACCTAATTCCTCGATTAGTTCGTACCTTCCGTTTTCGAGGAAAAAGCCTGACTGCAAGAGCCCGAGTTCCCTGACACGCCGCCGTAACTGTAGAATCTGGTTTTCAATATTAACGGTATCACGTCCTAAGAGCGCAAACTCCCGTTTTTGCGCATAGGCGGCCTTAAGCGACATTTTGCTTTCAGTCAGCGACAGCTCCGCAACTGTTTGTGTGTTGGAGCGTTTTGCGTCCTTAAGTGTCATGACATTGGGGGTCGACGAGGTTGATTTATTTCGCCGGTAAACATCTCGTGATGCCAAGGTGAGAAAAAGACGTACCGCATTTCTCATTGCGTATTTGCGAATCGCGCCGTCGCGCACTTGATCGAACTCTTTCTTGCGACTGTCTCCGAAATCTGAAATCCCCCTGATGATCATGGTCTCCACTGATGAATTCCGTTCATGAACTGCAGCGATAAGCCCTGCGGCCTCCATTTCCAAAACAGCGAGTTTTCCGTCTCTCTTCTTTAGCCATTCGCCAAAATCCTTGGTTGCGCTCAGAACTGGACCGGATGCTAGATGAACAGCGCTGAGTTCCGGTTCCTTTCGAATCAGGCCCGACTCAATTAACCTAGCGCAATCTGTAGATGGAATTAGCAACTCCAAATCCTCACGGCACCTATGCTGCCACTTGAGGTAATCGTCTGGAAATGCAAATGGAAGGTGAATCGTTTGTTGCAGAAGATGGTTTGACGTTTTGTACGCATTCCCTCTGAACTCAAGATCAAAGCCCCGCCCTTTGCGGTCAACGGCTTTGGTGGTAGCGAGATATGCATCAACTTGATCAGCAGAAACGACGTCGCCGAGTTTCAAATCTTTATCGATGGCCGCTGCAATTCCGACCATGACGATACTTTTTGGAGCGAAGGTGGCGATCAGGTGAGATGTACTTGTTCCTGCCCGGAGAGATCCCATCTCCCCAATCAAGACACCCAAACACGAATATGATTGGTCCTTACCTGGGATCGAAAAGCGATAGGAGTAACCTCCTAATTGATCATCAGGTATCGGTTCGATGTCTTCATTTATGAGTTGCAAAAGCTGTTGAAATTCCTCAGTAAGAGCTACAACAACAGCAATATCAATCATGGGATGCGACATCTGATGGTTTGGCTAAAAAGTCATGAGTGTACAGCAATACTTGGATGACGCGTTTTTCTGAGAACAACAATCAAAACAATTGAGCAATCTTTACCGATTGTTCCCTACACTCAGAACTCCCAGAGCAATTTTTCATTTGGGTTTCTTTTTTGTCACGTTCAGACTTTTGTGTCTCGGCCAATCACACTGCAATCCAGGGATTCAGTAACTAATGCCGCGGGTCTGGATTACAGAAGAGATATAGTCGGGACCGTGGTTGGTCATTCCGAAACAAACGAGCTTATTGTCCTCAAACCACGGTTCACATCCGTGAGAGTCGCCAAGACGTTTGAGTGTAATCTTCCATCCTCCTCGAGCAATTCATTTGGACGTGGAGGAATATTAATTCGGCTCGATTCATTTCAGGAGAGAATAGCGCGATGTGGAGCTATTGGAAACCTCACTCGACAACTTAGAACCAGCAATCAGCCTGTTAACAATGGATTGAGTTTATCGCTTTGCGGAGTACCGGAGGGGCAGGACAGAAGTGAGTGACGACAAAAGGGCAGAGCGTTAGCCCTGCCCCTCCGTATACTCACCTGCTGCGGCGCTCAGGTCGCTCTCCAGCGTTGCCCTATCCTCCGAGCAAGCGCGAATACCCTACCACACTAGTCAAGAGACTAAACATGAAAGTACCATGCCTACGCGTACTAAAACGGCGGGAAATGATCCATATGACAAATCACATCTACAAAAACCACGAGGACCAGGTCGAAGAGCTGCTTTCTCGCGAGCCGTATCCATTGCCCACCCTGGAGATAAGCGATGAGGCTAAACAATTTCGCGGTCTTGAAGGGTTACTCGCGATGCGATATGAGAATCTCAAACTCGTCGGTTACCAATCACACGGCAAGATTTCCGCGGCCGTAGCGGTTTGATTTAAGAACCAACCGCACCAAGCAGCACCAGCTAATGCGCAAAGGAAAACGAAAACAGGTCGGCCCCCAGAAGCCGAAGACCGCGCGCCCACCTACCCAAACGGATACTCAACACGAAGCTTCCCAACCAAAAGCAGCGAAGAGGGTTGACGCATCACGGTTTCGGATGGAGCTGGGCGCCGGCAAGCAGGAGCGCATCGCCCTCACTTTCATTCTGGTTTTGACGTTCGTGGCGTATGCCAACTCCCTGGATGGGCAGTTTGTGTATGACGATGGCTTTCAGATACAGAAGAATCCTACCCTACAGTCGTTGGGAAACATTCCCTCAATGTTTACTCAGAGCGTTTGGCAATTCATGAGTGGATCTTCTGATCAGCCCATCGGAAGTTACTACCGCCCCCTCTTCAACATCTTGCTGATCATCAACTATCAGCTCTTTGGCTTCAACGTTTTTGGCTGGCACATGGTATCCGTGCTCCTCCATATGGCGGCGACGTTGATGGTCTATTTTCTGGCTCGCGAGTGGAAAGTATCGCGGGCAGGGGCGGCGGTCGCATCACTCTTGTTTGGCATACATCCAATTCACAGCGAGTCAGTAGCCTGGATTTCAGGCGTGCCGGATCCTTTACTCGCGGTCTTAGTAATGTCGTCACTATTCTTGTTGCAACGCTACCAAAGAGCTGAAGACACTAATCAACAGTGGTTGCTTCTCAGCGCTCTGGTGTTACTCCTCGCGATGTTCACCAAGGAAACAGCGATGGTGATGCCGGTGGCGTTTCTGGTGTTTAAGATCCTGGACGAACCTACGCCGCGACAATGGTCAGCGCTGATCCCAAAGCTTGTCCGAATTGCGGTGGTCTACGGAAGTGCTGCCGGAATCTATCTGGCGATGCGTTACCAAACGCTGGGCTTCATTAGTAAGACTGAACCGAAGAGTATCGGCGTGACGACAGAGCAGGCATTACTGACGATCCCTTCCGTCTTGTTAAGTTATGTGCGTTTGATCTGTTTTCCGTTTTCACTGGCGATTGTGTATGAGCACCCTTTCGTGAGTTCACTCTCGAGCGCGCAATTCTGGGCGGCAGCAATCGCGGTGGTGGCGATCCTGGCTCTCGCAGTGTGGATGGTGCGGTTTTCACGAGCGGGGCAGAAAGCATTAGTTCTCTTTCTACTGCCAATCTTGCCAGTCCTCAACTTACGAGCTTTCAATCCAGGCGAGTCTGTGCTCCACGATCGATATTTGTATCTGCCTTCGATTGGCTTCTGTATCTTGATCGGAATAGGCGCGGTTTATCTTCACCAGCAACTAGCCCGCAAACACGAGTGGCTGGTTCCCACAGCGCTTTCCCTTCTCGGAGTAGTTTTGATGGGAGCTACCTTTTTTCAGAATCAAACCTGGCAGAACGACGTCGCGCTGGCACAGAGTGCGCTTCTCGTTTCCCCACGCAAACCCTTTCTCTACAATCTGCTGGGTGCGCATTACAGTACGAGGAAGAATTTTGTTGAGGCAGAAAAATATTATCAGCAGGCCCTGAGTCACGATCCGAATTATTACGACGCGCTTACCAATCAGGGAGACATTTACCTGCAACAAAACAAGTGGGCGGAGGCCGAGAAGTTTTACACCAGGTCAATTGCGGCTGGCGCCGCCTACTCGCAAACCTATTTCAATCTGGGATCTGCTTCTATTCAATTGCGAAAATACCCGGAGGCACTGGCTGCGTTCCAGAAAGCCACTAGCTTGAGTCCTTCACAGGCGGACGCCCACTACAACCTGGCTTATGTCTATCAACAGATGGGCCAATTGAGCCAGGCTGAGAATGCTTACCGGGCTGCGCTGCAAGTCAGGCCAACGTATATCGAACCCCGAATAAATCTTGCTTCAGTTCTTAGTCAGCAAGGTCGGCAAGCGGAAGCGATCGAACAACTTGAGCTGGTGCGCACCGTTGCGCCCTCGCACGCGACCATGTTGCACATACTCGGTGAGGCTTATCTCAAATTGCAGCGTTACCCGGATGCGATTAAAGTCCTGAACCAATTAGCTTCAGTAAACCAGCAACACCAGTTTGTTCATACGAACCTGGGTCTCGCTTATGAGGGATCCGGTAACATTGAAGCTGCTCGACAAAGCTTTCAGAAGGCCGTAGAGGTTGCGCCCTCGGCGCAGATCACAAATGTTGCTCGTGAACACTTAGTCAGACTTGGTAGCAAATAAATATGATCATTGGAATCGTAGCAGTGGATCGCAACGGGGCGATTGGCAAAGGCGGCAAATTGCCGTGGCATTACTCTGCCGACATGAAATTCTTTAAAGAAACTACAACCGGCAACGCCTGCGTGATGGGTTACAACACCTGGCTGACTTTGAAGAAGCCTCTGCCGAACCGCTTAAACATCGTTCTGACTCGCAAAGCCGAGATAGAGAAACAAGATTCAGTTGTCGTATGTCGGGACCTTGAGTCGGTGCTTGCAATCGCGGAGAAACGCGATGGAGATCTGTTTGTAATCGGCGGCGCGCAGGTTTACCGGTCGTTTCTGCCTTACATCGAGAAATGGCTGGTAACGGAGATTCCGTTGAGCGTCGAAGGCGCTGACACCTTTATGCCGGAGAATTATTTAGAGGGGTTTGAACTACAGGAATCGCAGCGACTCGATGAGGATCTCTTCGTGTCTAAATACCTGCAGCGTTGAGCCAACCCCTACTGACGTCCAACCACTCATAGAATCGAACTCGCTCAGCTTCTCACAAGTTGGGAAGGAGGATTTATCCCCGCTCAACCTACTCATCTACAACCATTCAAAGAAATGTAGATCGCACCTCCCCTCGCAAGTTGGGAAGGACTGGGACTCTAAATTCTCTGGGTGGTTGGACATGAGTCAGTTGAGCGGGGGTAAATCCTCCTTCCCAACTTGTGACAGGCTATGCGAGCTAAATCGTTTGGTGGTTGTACTTGAGTGAGGAAAGGGGGGAATGAATCCTCTGTCACAACCGTGACAGGCTATGCGAGCTATGCAATCGAGACGCTAACATCAGGACGCTGATGTGCGGCCCTAAGCTGTCTCAGCTCAGCGGGCCTGTGTTGTTCAGTTTCAGATCCAGGATATCGTGGCGAGTAATGATGCCGACGATGCGTCCGTATTCTTCCACCAACACTGCCGGGCTGGCCTGCAACTTTTGCGTTACTTCCTGCGCGCTGACGTCTACGTCAACAGTTGGAAAACTCTTTTCCATTACTTCCGTTACCGGCGCGTCGAGCAGGTGCCGGTCGCGAACAACCTTTGCGAGGGCGCGATTCTCGCGCAACGAGCCGACAGGTTTACCTTCATCCAACACCGGAATCTGCGTCAGACCGAGATCGTTCATCCTCGCGAGAGCGTCTGCAACCTTATCGGTGGGCGACACCCAGATCAGTTGCTGAGGTGCATTCTCTGCCTTCGTACCGCTGATTAAGCCGGCGGTCATTCGCTGCGGTTCCAGCAAGCGTTTCTCTTTCAACCATTCATCCGAATGATGTTTGGTCAAGTAATGCTCACCCGTATCGCAGATGATGACGACGACGACCGCATCTTGATCTAAATCGCGCGCCACGCGTAAAGCCGCTGCCATGTTGGTCCCGCTGGAACCCCCGCAAAATATGCCTTCAGTGCGTCCGAGCTGGCGCGACAACTCAAACGACTCTCGGTCGGTTATGTTGATAACTTCATCTATATACTGGATGTGAACATTGGGGGGGACTACTTCCTGGCCAATACCTTCAACCAGATAAGGCGTGGTCTCAATTACCTTTCCGGTTTCTTTGAAGGTCTTAAAGATCGATCCGTAAGGATCGGCTCCAATCACTCTGATCTTCGGATTCTGCTCCTTCAGGTACCTGCCAGTACCCGAGATCGTTCCACCTGTTCCGATGCCGGCGACGAAGTGCGTAATCTTTCCTTCGGTATCTTTCCAGATCTCGGGACCGGTCGTCCGGTAATGCGCTTCGGGATTCCCGGGATGAGAATACTGATCCGGATAAAAAGAATTTGGCGTTTCGCGAGCGATGCGCTGCGCTGTGGAAACATAATGATCGGGAGTGCCCGGTTTGGCAGAAACAGGAGTGATCACGACATCGGCGCCAAGGGCTTTCAAGTAACGAGACTTTTCGACGGAGGCCTTATCAGTCATTACAAAAATGCATTTGTAACCCTTAACTGCCGCCGCCAGCGCGAGACCAATGCCTGTATTTCCAGACGTGGCTTCGACGATGGTGCCACCCGGCTGCAACTTCCCTTCCCGCTCGGCCCACTCGATCATTGAGATCCCAATGCGATCCTTGACCGAGAAGCCAGGATTCAAATTCTCCATCTTGGCGAGCACCGTCGCCTTGATACCTTGGGTGAGATGGTTGAGCTTCACCAAAGGGGTGTGGCCAATCAGCCCGAGTACGTTTTCTTGGTAGCGCATCCAGATCTCCGAAACGATTGAATGGTGTAGTTGTAGCAGAACTCAAACGGCGACGCTATTCGCAGAACCACTTGGAGACTTTCTTCACGATCACTGATTTGAAGAACAGATACCTTACGCGAACGGCGACGATTTTGTCCAAAAGGGGTTACCGAAGAAGTCCAAAGTCTAATGTCCAAAGTCCAAAGTCGTGCGAGTAATCCATAGTTCAAGTAGCCCATGGTTCAAGCAGTTCAGAGTTCAACCTTCAGGTTGCGCTTGGGCGACTAAAACGCAAGCTAAAGCTTGTACTCTAAACTGCTTGAGCCATGAGGTAGTTGAATTCTTTGGACTTTGGACCTTGGACTCTGGACCGTTCCCAGACATGATGAGGCCCGGATGTGCTCTCCCCTTCACATCCGGGCCTCAATCAAGGTTACCAATTTTTCAACCGGCAACCGAACTAGAGGGACAAGTTAGTAACGTGGGTACTTGTCCCGAATCTTGTAAGTGTAGATAGCTGCGCCGGCGCCACCCGCAATCGCGCCAATGATCGCGCCCTTCTTACCGCCAAGCAGCCCACCGAGTGCAGCTCCACCGCCAGCGCCTGCCGCCGTCGTGATCTTGTCTCGGTGTTTCTCCCAAACTGAACGGTTGTCCTCGTAGATGTACCCGTCGTCGTAGATGTAGTCATCATTACTGTAGACGTCGTTGTCATACCGCGGGTCATAAACCGGAGCGCGATTCACAGAGCGGTTGTCATAACGCGTGCTGTAAGTACGATTCTGGTACCGCCGGTTACGAGTCTGAGCGGCCAACGGCATCGCACTCATTGTGATAACAAATAAGCAGATAACGGTGGCAATAAGTTTTTTCATCGTTTTCCCTTCGAAAGAGCCTCCGCTCTGAACATTGGCAACGGCCATGCCACTTCGCGGATCTCAATCCTTCCTATTTCGTAGTCCGTGCTTTTCTAAGGGATTTACTAGTTGTGGGAAACGATTCCAGCGGTGTTGAATTGAGAGATCACCGATTCGGTATGCGGTGTCGACACTTCACCTACGTTTTGGGGTAATTGCGGGAATCGATCGTAGACTTGCTCGCGCTTTTAGGAAGAGTCGCAGAAGCGGCTTTGGCCGCCGCACAGTGCGGAAAGGCTATGCCTTTCCGGTGCTTCGTCTCTGCATTTGAGGCTAGGCCTCGGGGGCACTTGGAGGCTCAGCCTCCCGAGGCTGTGAGCGCGATCGTCGGTAAGGCTGAGCCTTACCGCACTGTGCTACGGCAAGCCGCTACCGTCGCGCGGACCTCCGAGTTGAGTCCGGCATTCCCCTACAAGGAACGAAAGGCCTTTTCCGCAGCAGCCACCGTCTGCTCGATGATCTCCTCATCGTGAGCGATACTCACAAAGCCTGCCTCAAACTGTGAGGGCGCGAGATAGACCCCTTCGCGTAGCATCGCGTGGAAAAACCTTCCATAGAGCTCACGGTCACTGGTTGCTGCACTTTTCCAGTCCGTCACGGTGTCCCCAGCAAAGAACGTCGTCCACATCGAACCGACCCTGTTGGTTGTGCTCGTGACTCCAGCCTCGACGGCTGCTGAGGTCAAGCCTTTACACAAGGAGGCGGCACGCGTCTCCAGCGTCTCGTAAACCGATGCTTCTTTCAATCGCCTCAGAGTTATCAAACCGGCGGTCATCGCCAGCGGGTTTCCTGAGAGAGTTCCGGCTTGATAGATAGGACCTGCGGGCGCGATGTTTTGCATTAGCTCCCTACCTGCCCCGTAAGCGCCGACAGGCAATCCGCCGCCTATTATCTTGCCGAGGCAAGTGATGTCAGGTTTCACTCCGTACAACTCCTGCGCACCGCCGCGAGCGACTCGAAAGCCGGTCATTACTTCGTCGAAGATCAGAAGCGCGCCGTGCTTTGTTGTGAGTTCACGAACAAAATTCAAAAAGCCTGGCGCCGGCCCCACGACGCCCATGTTTCCTGCGACCGGTTCGATGATTACCGCTGCGATATCTTGATGCCGGGCGAAGATATCCGCGAGTGCAGTTTGATCATTGAAAGGACAGGTGATGGTGTGCCGCGCGAGCGATGAAGGCACGCCTGGACTATCAGGCAAACCAAGCGTGGCCACACCTGAACCTGCCTTCACCAGCAAGCTGTCAGCATGGCCGTGGTAGCACCCTTCAAATTTCACCAGCTTGTCGCGTCCGGTCGCGCCGCGGGCCAGACGAATCGCCGACATTGTTGCTTCGGTGCCGCTGTTTACCATACGCACCATCTCGATCGACGGTACCGCGTCGGTGATCTCTTCGGCGAGTTCTATTTCTAGTTCATTGGGCGCACCGAAACTGGTGCCATTTGCCGCGACAGCTGAGAGCGCTTCAACAATCTCTTCGTCAGCGTGGCCAAGGATCATCGGACCCCACGACCCGACATAGTCGATAAACTGCCGGTCATCGACATCTGTGATGTATGGACCGCGCGCGCTTTTGATGAATAGCGGTGTGCCGCCAACTCCGCGAAAAGCACGGACCGGTGAATTCACTCCGCCGGGCATTAACTCGATCGCGCGGTTGAATAGCTTAGATGATTTGGTTTGATCTTTTTCTGGTTTCGACATGGTTTTGCACAAAAAGTCGAAGTGGGTTGGGTTAG
Source organism: Pyrinomonadaceae bacterium (assembly GCA_035273425.1). Taxonomy (GTDB): domain Bacteria; phylum Acidobacteriota; class Blastocatellia; order Pyrinomonadales; family Pyrinomonadaceae; genus PSRF01. The sequence goes on from DATEPB010000058.1 coordinate 212,387, forward strand.
ATTGTACTTCACAGAGTATTGCCCAAGAGTGTTTACGCGGAGCGGTCTCATTAACACCGCGGCTTCAGCCCGGTGATCACAGGTTACCCCCAGGTTTTCTTAACCGTTTTAACGGTTTTCAGTCGGCCCGCAGAGAAACCGTTGAAACGGTTAGTCTTCGTGATGAACTCGCTTGATCACCGGGCTGAAGCCACGGTGTTAATGAGACCACTTCGCGTCGACTTGGATCGGACTTCTTGTGCAAAGGCTGTTGACATCCTAACCAGCATAACAAGCCAACCACGCAAACTGTTAGTTTGCGGATCGGTGTTTAGATTCAAGCTAGGGGTGTCTCTAGGGTGAGATCCGCAAACTAACAGTTTGCGTTACGGACTCAGTTTGCGTTACGCGCGGGCGGGACTAAGAAAATTGCGAATGCTTCTGAAAACTCCGCGGAAGAAGCGAATAACTTTTGGCAGCAGCCAAAACGAGAAAAGTAACCCTGCGGCCACAACAGCAAACAGCGCAAACGGGAAAAACACTGACAAGAGGATCGAAACGACCGCCAGCACATCTTCCAGGGAGCTTACTACCACATTTGAAACTGGCTCAGGACTGGTATTAACGATCGCCCGAGCCGCCGCCTTCGTTCCGTGTGAACTAAGCGCGAGGCCCCCTCCCAACAGAAAGGCGATCACCTGAACACTTTTGTCGAAGTCACCAAAAGCCGTTGCGGCCAGCACAGCTCCAGCCGGGACTCGGATAAATGTGTGGATTACATCCCAGGTGCTGTCGACGACAGGAACCTTGTCAGCCACAAACTCGATCAGATACAAGCCTGCGCCGATTCCGATGACCCACCAACTGGTCAACACCTGCAATTCCCCGGGCAGTTCGAGATTAGCAAACCGGCCCAACAGTCCAAGCGTAGTCACCGCAGCATACAAATTAATGCCGGAGACCCATGATGCGCCCATCGCAATAGCAAGTGTTTGGATGAAGGCCATGATTCGATTATACGACCTTTGTACCAACGAGGTTCATTGTGTTCGATGTGAAGATAGATTTTCCATATATCATTTTCCATTTCTCATTTGTCATGCGCAGATTCAACTTGGAAGCAGGCATCTCCTTGGAGTGCGCCGCCTTGTCGGCGCTTTCACCGGTCGCGGCTTTGCGCGACCTG